>NZ_JAYJLE010000003.1:0-444824 GCF_035282245.1 Achromobacter sp. D10 | reverse complement strand
CCACACTTATCGGTTGTTTAATTGTTAAAGAGCGGTACTGCTAAATTCGGTACTACTTACTGCCCACTGGCAGCGGCGCCTGCTTTCGCTAGCGCTGCGTTGTCAGCAGCAGAGAAACGAGATTATGAAGAAGTTTTTTTAGCTTGTCAAGTTAGCGTCACAACCTTCGTTTCGCTCACTTGGCTTGCAACCTCTTCAGGTCCGCCTCTCTTAGCAGCTATCGAAATATCAGGGTTAACCCTAAGTTTTCGGCAACTGCCAAGCCCAAGACTATAACACGATTTTTGCAGATTGCGCAACTGGCTTTTGCCTAACTTGCTGCAGTCCTTGCAATAACCGCTTGGCTTTCATTACTGGCCGCCTGGCGGCAGACCCGGCTGATTTCTCGTGCCCGGCCCGTTGTGCTTGCTTGGCTTCGCGGCTCAGAACTGCCCGAACTGCGAAGGAGCGAGACTATAGCACAAGTTTTGGACCGTGGGGGGCCAGTATCCGGACTTCCGTCTTCGCCCTTCGTCTCGTGCCCCCGCGTACCTATAGTGCTCGCCATGCGATCTCTATATATAGATAGTTGTCTCGCCCCGCCTGCCCTACGTTTACTATTCGCCTGTACGACGTACCCAACTGGAGACGAACACGCTATGCCCCCAGCCATCGCCCTGAGCGAAGATATCCTGATCAATGTCACCCCCTTTGAAACCCGCGTTGCGCTGGTGGAACAAGGATCGGTACAGGAACTGCACGTCGAACGCAGCATTCAGCGGGGCCATGTCGGCAACATCTACCTGGGGCGCGTGGTGCGGGTGCTGCCGGGCATGCAGAGCGCGTTCATCGATATCGGACTGGAGCGCGCCGCCTTCATCCACATCGCCGACCTGCGCGAGAACCGCGGCGAAAGAAGCCAGGGACTCACTCCCACGCCCATCGAAAAGCTGCTGTTCGAGGGACAGACCATCATGGTGCAGGTGGTCAAAGACCCGCTAGGCACCAAGGGCGCGCGGCTGTCGACCCAGATCAGCATGGCGGGCCGGATGCTTGTCTACTTGCCGCATGACCCGCATATCGGCATCTCGCAGAAAATCGATGACGAATCCGAGCGTATCCAGTTGCGCGAACGCCTGCAGGCCTTGATGCCCGCCGAGGAAAAAGGCGGATTTATCGTTCGCACGCAGGCAGAAGGCGCCAACGATGACGAACTGACGGCGGATCTGGAGTACCTGCGCAAGTTGTGGAGCAGCGTCCAGGCGGCTGCCCGCAGCCAGCCTGCCCCTGCCCTGCTGCATCAGGACCTGACGCTCGCGCAGCGCGTGCTGCGGGACATGGTCGGTCCGAACACCGGCGCCATTCTGGTGGATTCCCGCACAACCAGCGCGGCGATGCTCGAATGGGCACGGGTCTACACCCCTTCGGTAGTGGACCGGATCCAGCATTACAGCGGGGAGCGCCCCCTGTTCGACACCGCCAATGTCGACGATGAGATTGCGCGGGCGCTCTCACGCCGGGTCGACCTCAAATCCGGCGGTTACCTCATCATCGACCAGACCGAAGCGTTGACCACGGTGGACGTCAATACCGGCGGCTTCGTGGGCGGCCGCAATTTCGACGACACCATTTTCAAGACCAATCTGGAAGCGGCCCAGGCCATTGCACGCCAGCTGCGGCTGCGCAATCTTGGGGGCATCGTCATCCTGGACTTCATCGACATGGAGGAGCAGGAGCACCGCGAAACGGTCTTGGCCGAGCTGAAGAAGGCATTGTCGCGCGACCGCACCCGCATGACGGTCAACGGCTTCACGCAGCTCGGCCTGGTCGAGATGACCCGCAAGCGGACCCGCGATTCGCTGGCACATCAGCTATGCGAACCTTGCCCCATGTGCGAGGCGCGCGGCAACGTGCGTACGCCGCGCACCGTCTGCTATGAAATCCTGCGCGAGATCCTGCGCGAGGCGCGGCAATTCAATCCCAAGGAATTCCGCATCCTGGCCTCGCAAGAGGTGGTCGATCTATTCCTGGAAGAAGAAAGCCAGCATCTGGCGATGCTGGGCGACTTCGTGGGCAAACGTATATCGTTGGAAGTGGAAGGCGCGTACTCGCAAGAGCAGTACGACATCATCCTCGTCTGATTTCAGGAGATCCTGTCCGTGGTGCCGACAAATTCCAACGGGCAGTAAAAACCGCCGTGGAACTGAGCCGCGACAGGATCCTCCGGAATGTTCTGCGCCAGGATTTCGGGGGCAAACACCTCGGAGTCATCTTGCGGCGCATAGCCCAGGAACTTCGCGTTGGAATTGTCCCAGCGGTTGCGCAGGTTGTTCGACACCCCATAGACCACCGTGAAATGATAGGACTCGTGCTCCACGCAACGGGCCGCCAACTGCGCCATGTCGCGGTGGCTGATCCAGGTCAGGAGTTGCCGGGCTTCACTGGGGCGGTCCGGTGTGCGGAAGGTCCCGATCCGCAGGCAGGCGACTGACAAGCCGAACTTGTCTGCGTACATGCGGCCCAGGGCCTCGCCAAACACTTTCGACACGCCATACAGCGAGTCGGGCCTGGGCTGGACCGTGTCGTCGAGGAATCTTTCCCGCCGGTGATAGCCGATGGCGTGGTTCGAGCTCGCGAAAACCACTCGCCGCACGTTCTGGCGCCGGGCGGCCTCGAACACGTTGTAGCAACCCTCGATATTCATGGGCAGGATCTTTTCCCAGACATCGGCCCCGGGAATGCCGGCCAGATGGATGACGCAGTCGATGCCCTCCATGCAGCGCTCCAGGGACGCGATGTCCCTGACATCCATCGTGCAGACTTCCTCGTTCTCCGCTGCGGGCTCCTGCGCAGCGATGTCTGCCAAACGCAGCAAGGCGTAGCGCCCGCGCAGCTGCGAGCGCAGGCAAAGACCGATGTTGCCGGCCGCTCCGGTAATCAGCACGCGCAGATTCTCGGGTTTGTTAAAGGGTGTCATCAATCAGTCCAGTCTCTATTTAGAGTGAAGACGCGGCGGCGAGCAAAGCCGCGCGCGTCCATTACGGCTTCTGCTTGGCGGCGATCAGCGCGTCATACAGCGCCTGGCCATTGGGAGCTTCGCCGACGAGTTTTTTCACGACAGGCCGCGTGGCTTGCACCAGCGAATCAAGATTGCTGGGATAGACGATGGAGACGCCTTTCGTTTCCATCGTTTTCATGCCTTCGTCGTAGACCTTCTTGTAATAGTCACGCGCGTAGGCCATGGCTTCGTTCGCGGACTCCTTGATGATTTTCTGCTCTTCAGGCGAAAACCGGTCCCAGCGGTCCTTGGACATGAGCAGCAACGCCGGATGGATATTGACGTGCGTCATGTTGAAGTACTTGGAGACCTCAATGAATTTGTCCGAAACAAACTGGTCCGGGGTCGTTTCCCCGCCATCCAGAACCTTCTGCTGCAGAGCCAGGTAGAGTTCCGAATAGGCCATGGGCGTGGCTTGGGCCCCCAGAGCCTTATAGCTTTCGACATATCCCGGCGATTGAATGACGCGGATTTTCATGCCCTTCAGGTCTTCGGCCGAATTGACGGGTCTATTGCCGAAGACGTTGCGCTCGATTGCCGAAAACCAGCCCAGGCCGACCAGGCCGTACTTGGGAAGGACTTCCATGAATTTGTCGCCGGCAGGACCATTGAGGATCTGGTTGGCCTGCTCGACGCTATCGAACAGGAACGGCGAGTCAAACACCAGGAATTCCTTGACGATGCCGTTCAAGGTCGGCTGGCCCGTGATGACCAGATCGGTGGCGCCGGCCACGGCGCCCTGGATCATGGTCAGTTCACCACCCAGCTGCGAGTGCGGGAACACGGACACCGTGATTTTCCCGTTTGACTTGGTCTTCAGCACATCGGCGAACTTCTGCGCACCGACGTGAAAGGGACTGTCCGTCGTGAGCGTATGCCCGACGTCCATGTTCACCGCATGCGCCGGGGCGGCGCACACGAAGGCGGCCATGATGCTGGCACCCAGGATCTTCTTGAATATTTTCATTTTCCGTCTCCTCGATTTTCTAGCCGCCCCGGGGCATACGTCCCCATCGGGCAGCCGATTTATTCTTTATAAGAAAAAGGTACTTATGGCAGGCACATAAGAAATAATCAGCACATCGAGCACGAGCACGGCGAGGAATATCACCAGGTACTTCGCCAAGTGATGCATTTTCAGTTGGGCGACTTCGCACACGACGAACAGGTTTACACCGACCGGCGGGGTCACCATGCCGACCGCCAGATTGGTGATGACGATCATTCCGAAATGGATGGGATCGATGCCGAAAGCCACGCTGATGGGCGCCAGGATCGGCACGATGATCAGGATTGCCGCCAATGCCTCGATGAACATGCCGACCAGGAACAGCATGACGTTCACCAACAGCAGGAACACGATCGGATTGGTGGTCACCGAGCCAAGCATGGCGGCGACTTGCTGCGGCACCTGGTTGATCGTCAGCAGGTACGCGAACACGGCGGCGAACGCTACGATCAGCAAGATGATGGAAGACATCACTGCGGACCGCGCGAAAATGCCAAGCAGATCCTTGACCGTTATTTCCTTGTAGACAAAGAGCCCGAGCGCCAAGCCATAAAGCACCGCGATGCAGGAAGCCTCCGTTGCAGTGAATAATCCACCGTAAATGCCGCCCAGAATGATCACTGGCATCATCAACGCGAGCGTCGCATCCTTCAGGGCGATCAGGACGCCCTTCAGCCATCCCGTGAAGCTGACAGCGCTGACCTCATCGAAGCCCTGGATGCGAGCAACCAGGCAAACCGTGAGGATCAGCGAGACGGTAATCAGCAGTCCCGGCAGGATGCCCGCAAGAAATAGCGAGCCGACCGACACGTTCGCCGTCAGCGCATACACAATCATCGGAATCGATGGCGGAATGATTGCCCCCAGCTCTCCGGAAGAAGCGGCAATGGACGCCGCAAATGATCTCGGATAGCCCTTTTTCTCCATTTCCGGGATGAGCACGGAGCCGATCGCGGCGGTCGTCGCGGAGGAGGAGCCGGAGACTGTTGCGAACAACAACGACGTCAATACCGCAACCGCCCCCAGCCCGCCCCGGATCCAGCCAACGAAAGCATTCGCCAGCTGAACCAGGCGGGTGGCCACCCCGCCCGAGGACATCAGATGCCCGGCCAGGATAAAGAACGGCACCGCCATCAGGCTGAACGAATCCAGCGACTGGAACGCCATTTGCGCCACGATCAGAAGCGAACGGTCGCCCGCCTGCAAGGCGAATGCAGCGGACATGCCCAGGGCCGTGACAATGGGTGCGCCGATAATCAAGATCGCCGTAAACGATAAAAACAGGACCGGGATCACAGTGCCCCTCCTTCGCTATTCTGCATCGCCGCCGCGGCGCGCTCCGTCTCGCTACCCTCGCGAGACACCTCTACATTCGCGAGTTCCTTGACGACATGCGTGAGGGTATTCAGGCTCATCAGCACGCAGCCGATAAACATGAATACGTAGATATATGCCATGGGCATTTCCATCGCGGGCGAGGTTTGCCGCAGGCCGAGCTCTAAGAGCCTGATCGATTTCCAGGCCAGAAGGAGCGCAAGCATCAAAGTCAGCACATGCGCCACCACGCGCAGCCAGCGAGCGACCGACTCGGGCACCATTCCGATGAAAGCGTCCACGCCAATCAGGCGCAGGCGATAGGTAGCGACAGCACCGCCAAGAAAGACGCTGCCGACCATCATGAAACGGCCCAGTTCTTCCGCCCAGGGCGTGGAAAGCGGAATACCGGAATAGGTGTAAAGCAGCCGTACAAAAACAGAAATTGAAATCGCCAGAACCATTCCTATAAGAAACAGTCCGGCGCATTTTTCCGCCGCACCGTTTATCGAATTCATTATTCGCTGCAGCGTTTGAAACCTCTCGTGTGAGGCACAATACCCGGCCATGCGGAGCCCTCCCTTCTTGTCTCATTTATTTATTCACGCCTTTTTGAGCCAGGCGTTGGATAAGAAATATACTCAGCGGCATGCGATTCGTAAAATTCAAATAACGGAACATTCTTTTCAAAAAAATCGATGGCTAAGCCTTCACGCCAGGGAGCGGGGTTTCAATAATGTTGAGTGATCTCAAGCAGTTGCGCGCTTTTCTCACGATCGCCCGGCTGGGCAACTTCACCAGGACCGCGCATGAACTGAACATTTCGCAGTCGGCATTGACCATCCAGATCCAGCAACTCGAGTCCCATCTGCGCACGCGGTTGTTCGACCGGAACCACCGGAGCGTCAGCCTGACACCGCGGGGCCAGGAGCTCTACCCTCGGATCGAAAAACTGGTGGCCGAAATCGAGGATTTGGTCACCTACGCCCGGGACACCAGCGATCGCGAACGCGGCACCGTCACGGTCGCCGTCCTACCCTCCCTGGCAGCTGGCCTGCTTCCCCAGGCCATTCACCGGCTGAACCGCGACTACCCCGGCATCACCGTCTGTGTGCGGGACACAGTTGCCTCGCGTGTCAACGACATGACCCGCAGCGGAGAGGTCGATTTCGGAATAGGCAGTCCGATCAAGCGCGATCAGGAGCTGGTGTGGGAGCAACTGGTGACTGACCGCTTTTGCGCCTACATGGCCCATGACTATCCCTGGGCCGCGCCGGACTCGGTGACGCTCAAGGATTTGGCCGAACATCCGCTCATATTGCCGGTGCGGGAAAGCAGCATCCGCACCCACATCGAAGCAGCGGCAGACAAATTGAAGATTTCGCTGCCTGCAGCGTATGAAGTCGTCTACAACTCGACTGTTTTGGCGATGGCGGCGCAGGGCCTCGGCGTGGCCATTCTCTCTGAGCTGGCGGCCCGGGAAGGCGACACCAACCGCCTGCGTTGCGTTTCGATCAATACGCCGCCGCTATACCGCCATATTGGCATCTTGCGGCGGGCCGGCCGGTCACTGTCGCGTTCCGCTGAATTGCTGACAGCAGCATTGCGGGAAATCGCGACCCAGGAATGACCTATGCCCCTAGCAGGTGGCAAATGGAATTTCACTTCATTATGTGCGAATAATGTGACTTAATAATTCGATTGCAATCATTTCTGAAAGCGATGGCGGCAGAGAGGATGACCCGATAAGCTGCGGGCGCCTTCAGGGTATACCCTGACCATTTCTTTCGTTTCTCGGAGATTGATGCAATGAAGTCCCTATTCCGTCCGTTCCTGATACTGGCCGCAGCCCTGCCCCTGGTGCTGGCCGCTTGCGGCAACAAGGAACCTGAACAGCGTGCCGCGTTCACGCAGTTCCTGCAGACCCGCATCGTCGACAAGCCCGGCGTGCGTGTCCCGCAGTTGACGGAGGAAGAAAAGAAATCCTTTGGCGACTATGCGGCGCAATATGCAGTGATCACCGACTTCAACGCCGGCATGGACGCATCGGTCAAACCCTTGTCCGGCATCATGCAGAAAGGCTCCATGCGCTCGCTGAACGATATTGTGGCCCGCCGCGATGACCTGAAGGCCGTCCAGGCCTCGCTCAATGACATGGGAGCAGCGCTGAAGGAACAACAGGCCAAGGCTGATGCCGCGCGCGCTCAGCTCAAGCAACCGGAAGACCTGAAGGCGGTGTACGACAAAGCTTATGAGAAGACGGTCAGCCTCCCGGCCGACACCTTCCGCGATGTGCTGCCGCAATTGAACGCAACCTTCGACAGCAGCCTGAAGATCGCCGATTACGTCGCCGCGCACGCCGCGCAGATCGACATTTCCGGCCCCATCGTCAAGGTGCAGGATCCCGCCGTGCAGGCCGAATTGAACAAGCTGCTGCAGGATCTGAATGCGCAGGCCAAGAACGTGCAGCAGGCGCAGACCCGCATGCAAGCCGTCATGGTCGGCCGCTAACCGAAGCCTGGCAAAAAAGCCCCGCCGTGCTCATCGCGCGGCGGGGCTTTTTTTGCCGCCGGGCCGCCCCAAGGCAAAAAACGCCCCCTCGGGGGGCAGCAAGCCGAAGGCGCAGCGTGGGGGCCGTTCTTTTCAGCGATGAATCAGGCCTCGGCCACCGCCACACGGTTGCGCCCGGCCTTCTTGGCCCGATACACGGCGGCATCGGCCGCCTCGACGAGGCTCTCAGCGGTGCCGTCGGCCTGAGGAACTGCAGTTGCGACACCAACGCTTATCGTGACGACTCCGCCGTCGGCGCCTTCGTGCGGCATTTTCAGGGCGGCAACCGTCCGCCGGATGTTCTCGGCGATCTCCGCGGCGCGCTGGCGGCTGGTGTTGGGCAGCAGCACGACGAACTCCTCGCCTCCGTAACGCGCGACCAGATCGCGCGGGCGCCGCACCTTTTTCTTGAGCGAGAGCGCCAGCCGCTTGAGCAACTGGTCCCCTTCTTGATGGCCGTAGCGGTCGTTGTAGCGCTTGAAATGGTCTGCATCCAGGAACAGCAGCGATAACGGCGAGCGTTCGCGGCGCGCATTCTGCCACTCGCGCTGCAGCGCTTCGTCGAACGCGCGACGGTTGGCCAGCCCGGTCAAGCCGTCCGTATGGGCCTGTATCGCCAATTGCGTCTCGACCGCCTTTCGCAGAGTCATTTCCCGTCTGAACAGTACGATCAGCGCGACGACCGACAGCAACAATGCCGTGGTCACCGGGATGATGAACCACGCGCGGCGATTCCAGGGTTCAAGCAGTTCATCCACGTCCATGGCCACGTCGATGATGAGCGGCGTGTCCTCGATGCTTGCGAACGTGTAATAGCGGTTCACGCCGTCCGGAGACAACGCGCCCACGAACGAGCCCTCACGACGGATCAGGAATTGTTGGAATTCCAGCGCCATGCCGATGTCGCTACCCAGGTCATTCAAGGAGTATGGCGCTCGCAGCAGGACCAGGCCGTCATTGCGAAAGACGCTGATCTCGTCGCGCTCGCCGATCGACAACGCGGCGAAGCGGTCACGGAAATAGGCCAGGCGCAGCGAACCCGCGACCACGCCAGCGAAACTGCCGTCCGGGTTGGACAGCCGCCGGCTGATGGCGATGCTTTCATCGCCGTCGCGCAGGCGGCTGCGATAAGGCTTGCTGACGTACATGCCGACGTCGTCCGCATCGCGATGCACCTGGAAGAAATCCCGGTCGGCGAAACTTCCTGCTGGCGCATCCACGGAGCCCGAGTGATAGCGGATATTGCCCTCCTTATCCAGCACCACGACAGCGCCGAGGTACTCGGCCGCCGAGGGCCGGTCGAACAGGAAGCGGTACAGCGTTTCGGGCGCAAGCCGGTCCAGGCCGGGTTCACGCAGACGCTCGGCCATGCCTTGCAGCGACAAATCATAGACATGCAGGGTACGACTGATATCCGCGGACAGCACCCCGGTAATGTTGCGTGCCGAGGCTTGCGCGGCGTCCCAGGTGGCGCGCCGGTCGATCCAGAGCAGCGCGACCGCCGCCGCGCAGATACCGAGTGCGACGAGCACCGCCAATGCATACAGCGCGCGATGCATAAGCCCGCGAGACTTCAATACGGCGCTCCTGCACAAGAAATATCGGGAGTGGCTGCGCTCAGGTTACCGCTGCCGTGGCGATGCGGAACGGAAAGGCCTTCGCGCCCCGCACTTTGTCGGTCTCGCGGTGCGCGCTGATCGACCAAGCGGGGCCCGATCCGCCCGTGTGCGATACCAGCTGGCGCATGGAGCCCGCCGAGAACCCGCAGCGCAAGGCCGAGGCCTGCCGCCGGGCCAGTTCTACGCAAACAGCTTGCGGCGTCGTGGAAATCCGATCCGATTGCAGCATGGCAGCCCCCTGGCATATGCGCGTCAAAAAAGAAAAGTCTGTGCGGATAAATCTACCTTAGCCATCGGGGCTTGAGCATGAAATGATGCGAAAAGTAATGCAAAAATGACGAAATACTTGGTTACGCAGTTGGGCTGGCGGCGGCGCTCTCGGTTTCCCGGTCGGGTTTGTCGTTCTTGCCGTCCGGTGCGCTGGTCATGTTGCCGTACAGGAGCGAACGGCCAGCGAACAAGCCGCCTGCGACCTCCAGATCAAACCGTTCCGTGTCGCGCCTGCGGACGTCCTGCACGACTTCCGCGGCCTCGTCGGGGGGAACACCGATCACGCGCAGCGCAGCTTCGCCAAAAGCCAGCGCCGATTCCAGCGTTTCACGCACCTGGTAGTCCACCCCTTCCTTGGCCAGCGCCAGCGAATGAATGCGGTCGTAGGCGCGCACCACGACCCGCACCAGCGGAAACTCCGCCTTGATCAGCTTGACCATATGGTTGACCGCTTTCGGGTCGTCTATACAGATCAGGATGGCGCAGGCATTCTCGGCGCCGGCGGTGCGCAGCATGTCGATGCGGGTGCCGTCGCCGTAATAGACCTTGACACCCCACTTGGCGGCCGCCCGGATTGCATCGGTGTCGGTATCCAGGATGGAGACCGTCAGGTCGCGGGCAAGCATCGCCTGGGTCACGATCTGGCCGAAGCGTCCAAAGCCCACGATGAGCGCACAGCCCTCGAGGTCCTTGGCCACGTCCACGCCTTCCATCGAGGGCGCTTCCTTGGGCAGCAGCCAGCGCAGCGCCAGCACGCACAACGGCGTAAGCGCCATGGAAATTATGACGACCGCGGTCAGCACTGCGCCGGTATGGGCGTCGAAGATACCTGCGGCGGCGGCCGCCCCATACAGCACGAAGGCAAATTCGCCGCCCTGCGCCAGCAAGGCCGCGCGCGTCATGGCCTCGGCGTGCGAGGCTCGCAGCACCCGGGCCACCACATATACGCCCACCGACTTCACCAGCATGAACACCACCACCGCCGCCAGGATCAGCGGCCACTCGCGTACCACTGCCGACAGGTCCAGCGACATGCCGACGCCCAGGAAAAACAGGCCCAGCAAGATGCCGCGAAAAGGCTCGACTTCCGCCTCCAACTGGTGGCGGAAGGTAGATTCCGACAACAGCACGCCTGCCAGGAAGGCGCCCATGGCCATGGACAGGCCGCCCAGTTCCATCAGCAGGGCCGCCCCCAGCACCACCAGTAAGGCGGCAGCGGTCATAACCTCGCGCGCATGGGCGGCCGCCAGTAGCCGAAATAGCGGGTTGAGCAGCCAGCGACCGGCGGCCAGGAGGGCCAGGATGCAGGCCACCGCGATGGCCGACTGCGTCCATGGGTCGCCATGACTGGAAGCGTCCACCGGCGCGAGCAGGGTCGCCAGGGCCAACAAGGGCACGATGGCAAGATCTTCCAGCAGCAGGATGGAAACGATGCGTTGGCCCTGAGCACTGGCTGTTTCCCCCCGCTCGGCCAGGATCTGCATGACGATTGCGGTGGACGACAGCACAAAACCCATTGCCGCCATGAAGGCCGCAGGACCCGAGAGCCCGGCCAGCAGGCCGACCACCGTCAGCAGCGCGCCGCAGGCCAGCACTTGCGCCACCCCCAGCCCGAAGATCTCGCCGCGCAGCTTCCACAAGCGGGACGGCTGCATTTCCAGGCCGATGATGAACAGGAACATCACCACGCCCAGTTCGGCCACATGCAGGATGGATTTGGGATCGGAAAACAGGCCGATGCCGAATGGGCCGATTACCAGGCCTGCGGCCAGATATCCCAGGACGGATCCCAAGCCCAGGCGCTTGAACAGCGGAACCGCGACAACCGCAGCCCCCAGCAGGACGACGACATTGACTAGCTGATTGCCTTCGGAAGGCAGGGACATGGGGCGCTCCTGAGCACGGCGGAACAAAGCGCCTCGAGGCGCCCCCCGCGCAACAGGCGGGGCCGGGCCTGCCGTCAGGCCCGGCTCCATTTTCCGGCAATCCGGACACTTGGCAATCCGGAAATGCGACAGGAAGAGACAACCGGCAGGCGACCCGCTCCGGGCGCCCAGCGGCAGCAGATCAATCCTCGCGGAATTGCATCTTGTAGAGCGATGCGTACAAGCCGTTGGCGGCCAGCAGCTCGGCATGAGGGCCTTGCTCGACGATTTTGCCGGCGTCCAGCACGATGATGCGGTCGGCGTTCTGCACGGTCGACAGGCGGTGGGCGATGACCAGCGTCGTACGGCCCTTCATCAGGCGCTCCAGCGAAGCCTGGACCTGGCGCTCGGATTCGTTGTCGAGCGCGGACGTGGCTTCGTCCAGGATCAGGATGGGTGCGTTCTTGATCAATGCGCGGGCAATCGCCAGGCGCTGGCGCTGGCCCCCGGAAAGGCGAGCGGCATTTTCGCCCACCGGGGTATTGAGGCCCTGCGGCAACCCTTCGACGAATTCCAGCAGGTTGGCTGCGGCCAAGGCATCGCGCACCTTCTGTTCGCTGGACTTGCCCAGCGCGCCATAGCCGACGTTGGCGGCGATGGTGTCGTCGAACAGCACCACATCCTGGCTGACCAGCGATAGATGCGAGCGCAGGCTGCGCAGCGTCAGCTCGTCGATCGGCGTGTCGTCCACCAGGATGGAACCGCTGTCGGCCAGCACGAAGCGCGGCAACATATTGACCAAGGTGGTCTTGCCGCTGCCGGACCGCCCCACCAGGGCCACGGTCTGCCCAGGTTCCACGGTGAAGGAAATGTTATTGACGGTATCGCGGTCGGCGTCCGGGAAGCGGTGCGTGACGCCGCGAAATTCCACTTTGCCTCGCACGGGCTCGGCCAGTTCCTTGGTGCCAGTATCGTTTTCGGGCTTCTGGTCGATCAAGGTGAACACGCTTTCCGCCGATACCAGCATCTTCTGCATGCGGGCGGCCACGTTGGTCAGACGCTTGATGGGGTCGAAGATCTGGGCCAGGGCCGCCATGAAGGAAGCGAAACTGCCCACGGTCAGCGCCCCATGGTTAGCCTGGCTGAGCGCCACGGCAATGACCGCGCCGACCGAGATCGAAATGCAGACCTGGGTAAGCGGCGTCAGGGCAGCATCCGCCGTGGCGGTGCGCATGGCGAAACGGCGCAGGCGGCGGCTGACGAAATCAAAACGGCCGCGTTCGACTTCATAGCCGTCAAACAGCTTGATGACGCGTTGGCCGTCGATGCCTTCGCCGACGACGCGGGTCAACTCGGCGTTCATGTTCACGGTTTCGCGGTTGATGCGGCGCAGACGCTTGATGAAAAAGCGCGAGATCAGCACCGACACCGGCAGCATGATCAGGATGATCAGCGTCAGCACCCAGGACATGTACAACAGCACGCAGATCAGGGCGACCACCACCAGGGTTTCACGCACCAGCACCGTGATCACGTCGGTGGCGTAACCGGTGACGTTGCCCGCGTCGATGGTAAAGCGGTTGAGCAAGCGGCCGGTGTCGCCCTGTTTGAAGTCGGCGTCGGGCAGCCCGAGCAGTCGCTCGAACATGTCCTTGCGCATGCCCAGCAGCACGTTGTTGGCCACCCAGGCCAGCAGATAATCGCTGAAGAAGTTGCAGATGCCACGCAGCAGGATCAGCCCCACCACCGCCAACGGCAAAGCCCAGACGTAGTACGGTTTGGCGCCCGAAAAGCCCCCGTCCAGCAGAGGCTTCATGATGACGGCCAGCACCGGCTGGGTAGCCGCCGCACCGGCCATCAGCAGGACGGCAAGCAACAATCCCTTCCAGTAGGAGCCCACGCGGCTGTATATCCGACTCCAGAGTTCAGCTTTGACGGGTTGGGAACTCGCGGGCGCGTTGCGTGCGGCAGAATTCAAAGGGATCACTCGCTTTTATACAATCGTGGCGAGAATTGTACCGGCTGCGCGACAAGTCGCCCTCCGAGTCATGCCCCTTCAGCCCTAACGCGCCTAGCGCCCTTCCATGTCCGATATCAGCTGCCTGTACGTCCGGTTACCCAATTGGGTGGGCGATGTTTGCATGAGCCTGCCCAGCCTGCGCGCCTTGCACGCCAGCGGCCTGCCCCTGGTGATCTGCGCCCGCCCCTGGGCCCGCGACCTGCTCGACGGCGTGGCCAAGCAAGACTTCATACCCATGCGCGGCAAGGTCGGTCCCGACCGGGCGGCCGTCAGCGCGCACCGCCGCGGCCTGGGCGTCCAGGGACGCCGCGCCCGGGGACTGCTGCTGCCGGACTCCTTGTCCAGCGCGCTGGTGTTCCGGCTGGCGGGACTGCCTTCGGCCGGCTATCGCGACGACGGTCGCAGCTTTCTCTTGCGCTGGCCGTTTGCCAAGCCCAGCGACGCGCTGCACGCGGTCCAGTCCTGGCATCACCTGACCCGCGAGGCCCTGGCCCGCTGGGGCTTGCCCAGCGGCCCGGCCGAACCTGGCCCGACCCTGGATCTCCCCCTGACGTCCGCCCATCAGGGCGCCGCCGACCTGGCGATCGAAGCCGCCGGGCTGGCGGGGCAGCGTTTTGTGCTGATCGCGCCCACCGCCACGGGGCTGCACAAAGGCAAGATCAAAGTCTGGCCTGGATTCGATACACTTACCCGCGCCCTGCAGGCTCGCGGCCATACCGTGGTAATGTGCCCCCCTCCGGCCGAAACCGAGGAGGCGCTGCGCAATGCTCCCACGGCGCTGCTGCTGCCTCCCCTGTCCCTGGGCGCATTCGCGGCGCTGACGGCGCGGGCGGCGCTGGTGATTTGTAACGACTCCGGCGTCTCGCACGTGGCTGCGGCAGCCAATGCCCGCGAATTGACCCTGTTCGGCGTCACGCGTCCAGGACGAACCGGCCCGTGGTCGCCGCGTGCGGTATGCGTCGGCTCGGAGCATGCATGGCCGTCCGCCGAGGAAGTTGAGCAGCAAGCCAACCTCCTGCTGGACGAGACGCAGTAATCAGGATTTTTTTAAGATGCCTTTGTCCAGCTATCTCGCGAATCTGATCATTCCTTACAACTTATGCCTGACCCTGGTCGTTATCGGACTGGTGTTGGGACTGTTCCGCCTGCGCAAGACCGGCGGCGCCCTTATTGCCGCCGGCTTGCTCTGGGCGCTGGCCTGGTCGCTACCCGTCACCTCGCTGTGGCTGGGCGGCGCGCTGGAATCCCGCTATCCGCACCTTGCCCCGTCGGAATCCCCAACGGCGGATGCCATCGTGGTGCTGGGCGGCAATACCGCCAATGGCCGCGCCAACTGGTTCCTGCCCTACGACAAGGACACGGCAGTGGTGCGCGTGGATACTGCCGCGCAGCTCTATCTGGCCGGGCGCGCGCCCAAGGTCGTGCTGTCGGGCGGAGCGCTGGAAGGCGACGTCAGCGAAGCCCGCGGCATGGCACATGCCATCCGCCAGCAGGGCGTGCCGGAAACCGCGCTGATCCTCGAAAACGCCAGCCGAACCACCTATGAAAACGCGGCCCTGACCGAGGACCAGCTCAAGTCCCGCGGAATCGGCAAGGTCCTGCTGGTGACCTCGGCGCTGCATATGCCGCGCGCCATGGCGGCCTTCTCCAAGCAAGGCGTGGAGGCCATCGCCGCCCCGGCGCCCCCGCAAATCGTGGCACCCACGGATGGTTCGCTGCCCCTGTGGCTCCCTGACCAGCGCACCTTCGACGCCAGCCGCTCCATCATCAAGGAATACGCCGGCCTGTTCGTCTACTGGCTGCGTGGATGGGTCTGAACCAGCAGCCGGCGGCCGCACTGGCTTGCAGGCCCGGCTGCGGCGCCTGCTGTATCGCGCCGTCGATCACCCAACCGATTCCCGGCATGCCGCAGGGCAAGCCGGCGGGCGTGCCCTGCATCCAGCTCTTGCCGGACATGCGCTGCGCGATTTTCGGCCAGCCGTCGCGGCCGGATTTCTGTGGCGGGTTGCAACCGCAGGCCGAGATGTGCGGCACCGGCCGCGAGCATGCGATCCGTTGGCTGGGCGAGCTTGAGCAGGCGACGGCGCCAGGCCATTGAAACCGGCGGCGCAACCGAGCCGGCCCCCGATTCAGCCCCGCTCTTGCAGCACCTTGTCGTATAGCGCTTCGTAGCGCGCCGCCACCGTCTCCCAGCTCTGCTCGCGGGCGATCGCCAGGCCGCGTTCGGTCAAGGCCGCC
Source organism: Achromobacter sp. D10 (assembly GCF_035282245.1). Taxonomy (NCBI): domain Bacteria; kingdom Pseudomonadati; phylum Pseudomonadota; class Betaproteobacteria; order Burkholderiales; family Alcaligenaceae; genus Achromobacter; species Achromobacter sp. D10. The sequence continues at coordinate 428,902 of NZ_JAYJLE010000003.1, read as the reverse complement.
CGCAGTTCGGGTTCGGAGCCCAGGCGCTCCAAGGCCTGCGCCAACTGAGCACCGTCACGCGGATCCTGCAGGATCAACGCGTCCTTGCCAGCCGACAGATACTGCGCAAAACCGCAATACGCCGGAGAACTCACCACCACGGGCAGCCCGTGCGACATGGCTTCCAAGGGCGCCATGCCGTAGCTGTCGTTGAGCGTCGGATGCGCGTAAATGTCGGCCGCGCTGAAGTAGCGGGCGACATCAGGCGTGGGGTCGATCAGGGTGACGCGGCTGGCGATGGCGCCGGACGCGCGCACGCGTTCACGGGTGGCATCGTCCGCACCGACCACCAGCAACCGGTACTGCGGCGGCAATTGCGCCAGCGCGTCCAATAACGCGGGCAATCCCTTGCGCAAGGGATTGCGGGCGACCAGCAGACAGCCTATGGTGCCGGCGTCCCAGCCCAGGCTGGCGCGAGTCGCCTCGCGCCCTTCCCTTTGCGCGGCAGTCGGCAGCTTGACTCCGGGCGCGATGATGTCGACCGGCAACTGGGGGCCATAGCTGCGGTGCAGCTGGTCCATGATAAGACCGGATACGGCCACTACCCGCCGCGCAGGCGCCTGACGCACGCGCAGCTTCTCCAGGAGAAGGTAGGTGGCCAGGCGCGGACTAAGCCAGGCGGTCAGGCGCTGCAAGGGCTTGACGCGAGTCAGCCGGTTGTAGCGCACGGGCGTCACATGCATGACCTGGATTTCGCCAGCCCAACCGTTCATGTGCGAATGCACGATGTCGTAACGGCCGCGGGTAAGGCGGTCGGCCCGCCAGGCGAAGTACAGCACCCGCATCCAGCTGGGCAGCCAGCCTGGAAAGCGCACGGGCAAAAATGGAAAAGGCAGATCGCTGTCGAAATCGCGCGCCACGACGGATACGTCATGGCGCTGGCCAAGCACCCGCATCAGTTCCACGCCGTAGGCTTCGGCGCCGCCAAACCGGTTGCCGAAGCGATCGACCAGCAGCGCGATGCGCAGCCGCCGCTCAACCGCGCCGGCGGGAGTCTTCATACCGGGTCAGGCACTTCTGCAGGAAACGGATGATATTGGTGGAACGCGACACCGTCACTCTCGGCAGCCCGAAAGGATCGTCGGTAGCGGCCGCCAGCCCGCGCTGGGTAAGCGTGGCATTGTCGTAGCCGGCCTCGCGCGCCATCGCCCGGTGTTCCGGGCCGTGATCGCCGTAGGGATAGCAAAAAGCGGTGACGGACGCGCCCAGGGCCTGCTCAAGCTCGTCCTTGGACTGGACGATCTGGCGGCGGGCCTCGTCGGGCGACATCTGGGGCAAATGCACGTGATCCAGCGTGTGCGAACCGACTTCGTTGCCGGCCTGCGCCCATTCCCGCATTTCGTTTACGGTCATCAGCGCCGAAAAAGGAATTCCCTTTTCCAGGTCCCATACGTTGCCGCCATCGAACTGGTGCGCAACAAAATAGTTGGTGGCGGTGAAGCCCAGTTCGCTCAGTACCGGCATGGCATTGTGGTGCACATTGCGGTAACCGTCGTCGAACGTAATGCCGAAAACCTTGCCTTGGCGTTCCCCGCGCACGTACGGCATGACGTCGCGCATGGACAGACCGCGATAGCCCAGCCTGCGCATCCAGCGCATCTGCCGGGCAAAGCTGTCGGGGTGCACCGTCAGCCCGCGAAACGGCGTGCCTTTGGGGTTGGGCTCGCCGATCTGGTGGTACATGAGTATGGGGATAGACATAGGGACAGATTATAAAGCCCGGTCTTGCCCCAGCGTGCGTCGGTATACGTCCAGTGTGGCGGCGGCGAAACGTTCCAGATTGAAGTCCCGCAGGCTGGTCTCCCGGGCCTTGGCCCCCATGGCGCGCACGGCGTCGGGATGGTCCAGCATGAAACGCAGCTTGGCGGTAATGGCGGGCACGTCGCGCGCCGGCACGATCCAGCCGTCGACGCCGTCGGTCACGTTCTCGGGCAGGCCGCCTGCGTCGCTGACCAGGGCGGGCAGACCCAGCCCCATGATTTCGCGGCAGGCAAACGACAGCGCTTCGCGATAGGACAGCACGAAGCCTGCGTGGCAGGATGCCAGCGCCGCCCGCACGTCGTCGAGCAGGCCGGGAAACCGGACTTGGTCGGTCATGCCCAGTTCGCGCACCCGCGCAAGCTTGGCCTCGTTGGGCGGATCGCCGGCCACCATCAGCAGCACGCGCGCGCGATCCTCGGGCGGCAAGGCGGCAGCCGCCGCCACCAGGTCCAGCCAGCCCTTGTCGTAGTCGGTGCCGCCAGCGCTGCCCAGCAACAGCTTGCCCTGCCAATCGGGCCCGAAGAAGATGGCGCGCAGCTTGTCCAGGCTTTCCGGCGGCGGCGGCGCGAAGAAATTGGTGTCGATGCCGTGGCGGATGGTGGTGATGGGACGCTTGCCGTAAGGCGACTGCTGCATCAGGCGGTGGACGTAATCGCTGACCGCGATGGCATGGTCGGTGGCCAGCGCCACCCGCAACTTGTGGCCGAAGCTGGTCAGCGGATGATCGTTGTGCTTGGTGAAAACGATGCGCGGCCGCTTGCGCATGCCCAGCGTGGCCAGCATGACCTGCTTATGGTCCGCAGACCCATTGGCGTGGATGATGTCGAAGCCGCCGGACTTGATCAGGCGGCGCAGCTGCGCGCGGTCCTTGAACCAGGACGACGGCCGTGTCGTGTACTGCATGTCCTCCACCCTCACGCCCGGAATCGCCTTGGCATAGCGGTGCAGGCGGCTGGTGGCCGGCGCGGCGACGGTGATCTGGTGGTCCTTGGACAAAGCCTTGGCCAGGTTGATGATGTAGGTGACGTGCCCCCCGCCATTGCCGGCGTGGAAGTTGGTGTAGAGGATTTTCACTTCTTCTTCTCGGCCAGGAACATCAGCTTCGAATAACGGAAGAAACTGCCGGCCGCGGCAGTAACGGCCAACACCAAGCCGTGCCTGCCATCCAGGAATCCGCGCCGGATCAGGTAGATGCGCACGAAGGTCCAGAAGCCGTGGCCCAGCGCGCCAAAAACGGACGTGCGCCGGCCCTTGGCGTACATCATGGCGGCGGCATCGGACGAATAGCGGTTGACCTTGGTGATCAGCGCATCCAGATTGTCGTAGGGATAGTGGTGGAAATAGCCACGCATCTGCAAGGGCTTGCCGTTGGCCGGCACCACCCGTTCGTGCACGGCGGCGTCCGAGAAGCGCGCCGTGCCGCGCTTGAACAGGCGCAGCACGTAATCTGGCCACCAGCCGCTGTGACGGATATCGCGGCCGCAGAAATTAGACAGGCGCGCGATTTCATACGTGTCCGACTGCGGCGCGCGCAGCACTTCCTGGATTTCCCGGGCCAGTTCCGGGGTGACGCGTTCGTCAGCGTCGATGGACAGGACCCAATCGCCCGTGGCGAGATCCAGCGCGCGGTTCTTCTGGGGACCGAAACCGGGCCAGTCCGCAGTGACTTCCACCCGCGCACCCAAGGCGCGGGCAACTTCAACCGTGCCGTCGGTGCTGCCCGAGTCCACGACGATGAATTCGTCGGCGAACGCCACGGACTTGAGGCAGGCGGCGATGTTGGCCGCCTCGTTCTTGGTAATGATGATGACAGATAGCTTCATCCGCGATTCCTGAGACGCTTTTTCCAGGCCTTCCAGGCATGAAAGCGCGGCCCCCAGAAGGGGTCGCGCGACAGCCAGATGCGCCGGTTCAGCCAGGAGCCCGCCTGGTTGCGCGCCGCGAAACGATAAATATGTTCGGGATCGGCGCCGGGGGTGTTCTGGCCAAAAGGGTCGGTAGTGTACAAGTGCCGGAACCCGGCCTCGCGCGCCGCGGCGACGTAGTCCGCATCGAAGTACCCTTGCGGCCAGCAGAGGTGGTCGCTGGCGGCTCCGAGGCGGCGGGTCAGGGTGTCGCGCGACTCCTGCAATTCCTGGGCGATATGGGCGCGCTTGGCGTCGACATCGGCGCCGCAAACCTTGTCCCAGCGGGTATGCGTATGCGTGTGGGAATGGAATTCGAAGGTGCCCGCCGCCTGCATGGCTTCGATCTCGCTCCAGCGCAGCATGGCCTCGTCGGCCCGGCCCTCCGCCACCAGCCGCTTGCAAGCGTCGTGGTCGGGGGTGGCCGGCAAGGCGCCGCCCTGGCCCGCATGCGGTCGCACCGGCCCGTCGCCAATCCAGCCGGTGATGGTAAACAACACCGCGCGCATGCCATGGCGCGCCAGCACCGGATGCGCATGCACCCAATTGTTCAGGTAGCCGTCGTCGAACGTGATCAGCACCGAACGCTCGGGCACCGCGCCACCGGCCAGATAGGCCGCGAACTCCCCAGCGGACAAAGACTGGTAACCGGCGCGGGCGAGGCGCGAAATCTGCGCCTCGAACACGTCGGGCGTGGCCGCGATCATGCCGCCCGCCGGCGTGACGTGGTGATACATCAGCACCGGGACGTTGGGCGCATTCATCCCGCGCGCTCCGCCAGCCACTTGGCATAGACGGCTTCGGTGGTTTCCGCCAGGCGGGCGGGCGAGAACACGCCTTCATCCCAGACCATTTTGCGGCCCGCTTCGCCCATGCGCTGCCGCAAGCCGGCGTCGTCGATCAAGCGCACCAGGGCGGCGCTCAGCGCCTCGGGATCCTTGGGCGGGACCAGGATGCCGGTTTCGCCGTCGCGGAACATTTCGGACACGCCGCCCACGTCCGTGCCGATGACCGGCAGGCCGCTGGCCTGCGCCTCCACGTAGACGGTACCGGACGCTTCCTGCTGCGTCGCCAGGGCGAAGAGGTCGAAGCCCGCCAACAGGTTGGGCACGTCGCGCCGCATACCCATCAGATGGATGCGGTCCTGCAACCCCAGTTCGGCCACATAGGCCTGCGTCTGTTCGAACACCGGCGAACCGCCGCCGACAAATACCAGATGCAGTTTGGGGCGACTGGCCATCAGGGGCGCAACCGCGTCGATCAGGTCCTTGTGCCCTTTGGTCGCGCGCATGACGGCCACGCAGCCCACGACGATGTCGTCGTCGGCCAGGCCCAGTTCCTCGCGCAGCGTGGAGCGTTCCACGGGCGGTGGCAGCACGATGGGCGAGTAGACGGTCGCGACCTTGCTGGCGGGAACGCCGCGGTCGATGAGATGTTGGCGCACATGGTCACTGACCGTCGTGACCCTGTGCGGCAGACAGGTGTAGGACCACAGCGATCCCACTTTGTTGGACAAGTGGCGGGTCCGCACGATAAGCGGCGTTCCTGCCAGCCGGCCGGCGGCAGCCGCGATGACCGTGTCGCGCCGGCTGTGGGTATTGAGCACGTCGAAGCGGCCTTCGCGCAGAATGCCGCGGATGGTCGCAATGCCTTTCAGGTAATTCACCGCGCCATCCATTTCCAGGGTGTGCACGGGAAAGCCAGCATCCGACAGACGTTCGGCCAACTGCGCCTTGGGCTGGCAGATCGCCTCCATGTGATGGCCGCGCGCGCGCATGGCGGTCATCTCCTTGAAGATCCGGCCTTCCTGGCCGCCGAAACTGGTAGCGGCTTCCGAGTGAACGATACGCAGGTTAGGCATCAATAAGTGACCTCCACGCCATCCGGCTTGGTCCATTCATTCAGGTTGGCGAGCAGCGTGTCGGCCATGCGAACGCGCCACTCCTCGCCCAGACGGACCGTGCACAGGAAATTATTCTTGGTATAGACGATATCGACCGGCACGCCGGGAATGCCGTTCTCGGGCTCGGCCCGGAAGGGATTCAGCATCTGCCGCAGGCGCGCCGCGTCGGCGCTGCCATTGAGCTTGACGCGCAGGGACTTGGCGCGGGCTTCGCGCGCCAGCTGCAGGTCGTAGAGCTGCTCGGCCACGATGCGCATGCCGCCCGAGTAGTCGTCGTTGCTGACCTTGCCCTGGACGATGACGAGTTGGTCCTCGCGCAGGCGGTTGCGGTGCTTTTCGTAGAGCTCGTTGAAGACCGAGATTTCCACCTGCGCCGTGCCGTCGTCCAGCACGGCAAAGACCATCTTGCCGCGGCGGGTCATCATGACGCGCACGCTGGCCAGCACGCCGCACATCCATTGCAGGTCGCGTTGCGGTTCCACGCGCACCAACTGCATCGGCACGATGCGGCGCACTTCGTCGCGCCACGCGTCAAACAGGTGGCCGCTGTAGTAATAGCCCAGCGCGGACTTTTCTTCGGTCAGCTTCTTGTGCAGATCCCAGGGCGCGACCTTGGCCAGTTCGCCGGCCACCACGTCGCCGCTGTCGTCGCCGAAGAGCGAAGCCTGGTTGGCGCTGCGGGCCGCCTGTTCGGCGGCTTCCATGGCGGTGGGCACCGAAGCCAGCATCGCCGCGCGGTTTGGTTCGATGGTGTCGAAGGCGCCGGCCTTGATCAGGGCTTCGATGGTGCGGCGGTTGACCGCGTGCTTGTTGACGCGGCGGCAGAAGTCGAACAGATTCTGGAAGGGGCCGCCTTCCTTGCGCGCGCGCAGGATTTCCTCGACCGCGCCCTGCCCCGTGCCTTTGACCGCGCCCAGGCCATACCGCATGGTGCGCGGCGGCTTGCCATTCTTGGTGTGCTTGTCGGCGACCGGCTCGAAGCGGTAGCCCGAGAAGTTCACGTCCGGCGGCAGCACCTCGACGCCGTTGTCCTGGGCATCGCGGCAGAAGATCTGGACCTTGTCGGTGTCGTCCATGTCCGAGGACATGGTCGCGGCCAGGAATTCCGTGGGATGGTAAGCCTTGAGCCAGGCGGTCTGGTAGGAGATCAGCGCATACGCGGCCGAGTGCGACTTGTTGAAACCGTAGCCCGCGAACTTCTCCATCAGGTCGAACAGTTTGACGGCCAGGTCCGGATCGTGGCCCTTTTCCTTGGCGCCTTTCTCGAACAACTCGCGGTGCTTGGCCATTTCTTCGGGCTTTTTCTTGCCCATGGCGCGCCGCAGCAGGTCGGCGCCGCCCAGTGAATAGCCGCCGATGATCTGCGAGATCAGCATCACCTGTTCCTGGTAGACGATGACCCCGTAAGTGCTCTTGAGGGTGTTCTCCAGGTCGTCGTGGAAGTAGTCCACCGCGGCACGGCCGTGCTTGCGGTTGACGAAGTCGTCCACCATGCCCGATTCCAGCGGCCCCGGTCGATACAGGGCCAGCATGGCGATGATGTCTTCGAAGGTGTTGGGCCGCAGCTTCTTCAGCAGCTCCTTCATGCCGCGCGATTCCAGCTGGAACACCGCCGTCGTGTTGGCGTCGCACAGGATCTTGTAGGCAGCCGGATCGTCCAGCGCCAGGGCCATGACGTCGAAGTCGCGTTTGTCCTCGTTGAACTGGCGCACGTAGCGCACGGCCCAATCCAGGATAGTCAGGTTGCGCAGGCCGAGGAAGTCGAACTTCACGAGGCCGGCGGCTTCGACGTCGTCCTTGTCGAACTGCGAGACTGCGCTGTTCTCCTGGCCCGGCTGGCAATACAGCGGGCAGAAGTCGGTCAGCTTGCCCGGGGCGATCAGCACGCCGCCGGCGTGCATGCCGATGTTGCGGGTCAGGCCTTCCAGCGGCTTCGCCAGGTCCACCAGCGCGCGCACTTCCTCTTCCTGCTCGTAGCGGTCCTTGAAGGCGGGCTCCTCCTTCAGGGTCCGTTCAAGGGACCAGGGATCCATCGGATTGAACGGGATCAGCTTGGACAGGCCGTCGCAGAACATATAGGGCATGTCCAGCACGCGGCCAGCGTCTCGGACCACGGCCTTGGCGCCCAGCGTGCCGAAAGTGGCGATCTGGCTCACGGCGGCTCGGCCGTATTTTTCCTTGACGTAGTCAATAACCCGTTCGCGGTTGTCCTGGCAGAAATCGATATCGAAGTCGGGCATGGAGACCCGCTCGGGATTCAGGAAGCGCTCGAACAGCAAGTCGTAGCGGATCGGATCCAGGTCGGTAATGCCCAGGGCATAGGCCACCAGCGAGCCGGCGCCGGAACCCCGTCCCGGTCCCACCGGCACGCCGTTGTTCTTGCCCCAGTTAATGAAGTCCTGCACGATCAGGAAGTAGCCCGGGAAGCCCATCTGGATGATGGTCTTGCATTCCCAGCGCAGGCGTTCGTAGTACTGTTCGCGCTTGGACTCGCGTTCGGCCTCGTCGGGGAACAGGAACGCCATGCGCTTTTCCAGCCCCTCTTCCGATAGCTGGACCAGATAGTCGTCCAGGCTCACGCCGTCCGGCGTGGGGAAGTTGGGCAGGCGCGGCTTGCCCAGCACCAGGCTGAGGTTGCAGCGTTTGGCGATTTCCACGGTGTTGGCCAGCGCCGAGGGCACATCGGCGAAGCGCCGCGCCATTTCCTCGGAACTGAGCAGGTACTGCTCCTTGCTGAACCGGCGCACGCGGCGCGGGTTGGCCAGGATTTCGCCTTCGGCGATGCAGACGCGGGCCTCATGCGCCTGGAATTCGAATTCGTCCAGAAACTGCACCGGATGCGTCGCCACCACCGGCAGGCCGGCCTCGCTGGCCAGGCGCATGGCGGCCTGGGTATAGGCTTCGTCGCCGTCCATGCCCGCGCGCTGCAATTCGATGTAGTAGCTGCCCGGGAACAGGTGCGCCCATTGGCGAGCCAGCGCCAGCGCCGACACGGCGTTGCCCGCGTCCAGCGCCTGCCCCACGTCGCCGCCGCGTCCGCCCGACAGTGCGATCAGCCCCTCCTGCCCCTGCAACCATTCGCGGCGGATTTCCGCGCGGCCCCTGCCCTGGTTCGTCAGGAAGGCCTTGGTCAGCAATTCACAGAGATTGAGATAGCCCTGGTGGTTGCGCACCAGCAGCAGCAGGCGGAAAGGCTTGGCAGGGTCGTCATCGTTGGACAGCCAGACATCGCAGCCAGCGATGGGCTTGATGCCGGCGCCGCGCGCGCCCTTGTAGAACTTGATCAGGCCGAACAGGTTCGACAGATCCGTCAGCGCGACGGCAGGCTGGCCCAGCTTGGCCACGCGCTTGATGAGGTCGGGGATGCGCACGATGCCGTCCACGACCGAAAATTCGGAGTGTACGCGCAGGTGAACAAATGGGGACGGGGTTGTTACGGCTTCTTCGGACATAAGGGGAATTGTACCTAGTCAACGCGGTCCAAGCCGAGGCCCCTGCGGTTGCGCAAAGGACTATGCGGGCGCCTGTGTAACAATACACGTTGCACGTCATCGCCCACTGCTGACATGAGATTTACGCACGAGATTCACCTATGAAATGGCTAATTCCCGGGATCTGGCTGAGCGCCATCCTGTTCGCGCACTTCCGAGGCCGCGTCAAGCTTCCGCTGGGCCGGCAATTGCTGGACCATTCCGTGCTGCTCGCCCCCATCAATGCCTTCATGGTGCTGACCTCGCGGGTACCGACCACGCCCTACCTCACCACGAGCGAAATTGCCGAACTCAAGGTGCTGGACGACAACTGGGAAACGATCCGCGAAGAAGCCGAACAGATGGCCGAGCTGCGCCGTATCAAGGCCGCCGATACCCATAACGACATCGGTTTCAACTCGTTCTTCAAGTACGGCTGGAAGCGTTTCTACCTGAAGTGGTACGACGCCCGCCACCCGTCCGCCGAGGAACTTTGCCCCAAGACCGTCGCCATCCTGAAGACCTTGCCCAAGGTCAAGGCCGCGATGTTCGCCGAACTGCCTCCGGGCGGCCAGTTGAACCCGCACCGCGACCCGTTCGCGGGATCCCTGCGCTACCACCTGGGCCTGGTCACCCCGAACGATGACGGTTGCCACATCATCGTGGACGGCGAGCACTACAGTTGGCGCGACGGCGAAAGCGTGGTGTTTGACGAAACCTACGTGCACGAGGCCTACAACCACACCGACCAGAACCGGATCATCCTGTTCTGCGACGTGGAGCGCCCGCTCAAATGGCGCTGGGCCGAAGCCTTCAACCGGTGGTTCGGCCGCGTCGTCATGTCGGCTGCCAGCTCGCCCAACGATGGCGGCGACCAGACCGGCGCCATCAACAAGCTGACCCACGCCCACTGGGTCATCGACCAGAAGCGCAAGGCCTTCAAGGCCTGGAACCGCACGGTCTACAAGGCTACCAAGTATGGCCTGATCGTCCTGGTCATCGCAGGGTTCCTGGCTCTGTAAAACAACTCTGTAAAACACTAAAGGCCGCAAGCAATGCGGCCTTTAGTGCATTGGGCCCTAGCGCTGCAAGGATTCCCAGCTCTTCATCAGGCGCTTGACCGAAACCGGCATGGGCGTGCGCAACTCCTGCGCGAACAGCGCCACCCGCAGCTCCTCGAGCAACCAGCGGAATTCATCCAAACGCGGATCCGGCGCCCCCTTCAATGCCGAGCGCGCGCGCTGGTACTGGGTCAGCAACGGCGCCATTTCGGCCACCAGCTTCGCATCCCGCGCGGGATCCGCGCGCAGCTTGTCGATGCGCGCCTGTACCGCCTTCAGATAGCGCGGGAAATGCGAAAGCTGCGCATAGGGCGTGTCGCGGATGAACCACTTGGGCATCAAGGCGCCCAGTTGCGCTTGCAAGTCCGCGTAGGCCGCCGCATGCGGCTTGGCCTGGGGCAGCTTGCGCTGTACCGCCGCGTACTCCGTCAGCACCGCGCCCGCCAGGCGCGCCACTTCCTGCGCCAGCAAGCCCAGCCGGCCCTTGCCTTCGGCCCGCCGGGCCTCGAACTGCTGCTCGTTGACTGGCCAGGGGTCGGCCAGGCAGGCCTGCCCCAGCGCGCAATCGATGATCTGGTCGCGCAGCTCTTCCTGCGTGCCCAGCGTCATGTAGAGCATGCTGATCTTGGTCAGGTCGGCCAGGTTCTTTTCCAGGAACTTGACCTGCTCGCGCAAGCCCAGGCGGAACAGCCTGAGCAGGCCGGCGCGATGGTGCTTGCGCGCTTCGTCCGGATCATCGAACACGTCCAGGTCGCAATGCGCGCCCCGGTCCACCAGCGCGGGATAACCGATCACCGACTGTCCACGCCGCTTGATTTCCATGATTTCCGGCAAAGGTCCGAAAGACCAGGAAGTCAGGTTCTCGTGCGCCAGCGCCTGGGCGACCTGGGTGTCGCTGGCCGCCAGTTGCTGGAACGTGGCCTGCGCCTGCTTGCCGAATTCGGCGCGCAGCTGCGCCAGGTTGCGCCCGGCCGCCAGCATGCGGCCATGCTCGTCCACCACGCGGAAATTCATGAATAGGTGGGCCGGCAGGGTCTCCAGCTTGAAATCGCCCGGCGCTGGCCGCACCTGCACCTGGTCCCACATATCGGCGATGATCGCGTCCACCAGCCCCTGCTGCGGATCGGCCAGGCGCTCGAACCAGCGGTCGTAGAAGCCCGCGGCGTAGTCCGGCAGCGGCACGCAATGGCGACGCAGCTTCTGCGGCAGCGACTTCAGGAGCAAGTGCACCTTTTCCTTGAGCATGCCGGGCACCAGCCATTCACAGCGCGCCGGGTCGATCTGGTTGAGCGCGAACAAGGGCACCGACAGGGTCACGCCGTCACGCGGCGAACCGGGCTCGAAATGGTAGTCCAGCGCCATCGACACGCCCTGCCATTCCACCTTCTTGGGGAAGACATCGGTCGTGACGCCCGCGGCTTCATGCCGCATCAGTTCGTCACGCGTCAGCATGAGCTTGGCGGCCGTGGCCTTGTCCAGCCCTGATACCCACTTCTCCAGCGTGGCCGTCTGCGAGATGTCGGCCGGCAGTTGGCGGTCGTAGAAGGCGTAGATCAGCTCGTCGTCGACCAGGATGTCGGGACGTCGGGTCTGATGTTCCAGCTTTTCGATGCCGGCGATCAACTTGCGGTTGTGCGCCACGAAAGCCAGCCGCGTGTCGATCTCGCCGGGCACCAGGGCCTGGCGTATGAACAATTCACGCGCGTGCGTGGGATTGACCCGGCCGTAATGGATGCGTCTGCCGGTATAGATGGTCAGGCCGTAGAGCGTGGCCCGCTCGTTGGCCACGACCTGGCCGGCCTTCTTTTCCCAACGGGGGTCGGACCAGTTCTTGCGAATCAGATGCGCGCCCACCTTTTCCAGCCATACAGGGTCGATTCGCGCCACGCAGCGCGCATAAAGCCGCGTGGTCTCGACCAGTTCGGCCGCGACGATCCAGCGCCCCGCCTTCTTCACCAGGCGCGAGCCCGGATGAATGTGGAAGCGAATTTCGCGCGCGCCCTGGTAGTGGCCGCCCTCGTCGCTCTTGAAGCCGATATTGCCCAGCAGGCCCGACAGCAGCGCCATGTGCAACTGTTCGTAGGTGGCCTCGGTCTGGTTGAGGCGCCAGCCCTGTTCGCCCACCAGCGCCGCCAGCTGGGTATGCACGTCGTGCCATTCGCGCAGCCGGATCGGCGACAGGAAATTCTGGCGCAGCAAGGCCACCAGCTTGCGCTGCGAGGCCTTGTGCTGCACCTGTTCGCCGTACCAACGCCACAATTTCAGGAAGGAAATGAATTCGGACTTGTCGTCGGCAAACTTGGCATGGGCCGCCTCGGCGGCCTCGCGCTCCTGCATGGGGCGATCGCGCGCGTCCTGCACCGACAGGGCCGACGCGATGATCAGCATTTCCGCCAGACACTGGTGTTCGCGCGCCGCCAGGATCATGCGGCCGATGCGCGGGTCCACCGGCAGCTTGGCCAATTCGTGGCCCGTGCGCGTCAAGACAAAGGACGAGCCCGTGCGGGAAGCATCGGCGTCGTCGTCCGAAGCCGACGCCAGCTCGATCGCGCCCAGCTCCTGCAGCAGGTGGTAGCCGTCGGCCACCGCGCGGCCCGGAGGGGCTTCGACGAAGGGGAACTGCTCGATGTCGTCGAGCTTGAGCGACTTCATCCGCAGGATGACCGAAGCCAGGGACGAGCGCAGCACTTCCGGATCCGTGAACGGCGCCCGGTTGTTGAAATCCAGTTCGTCGTAGAGGCGGATGCAGACGCCCGGGCCGACCCGGCCGCAACGGCCGGCGCGCTGGTTGGCAGAGGCCCGGCTGATAGGCTCGATGCGCAGCTGCTCGACCTTGTTGCGCCAGGAATAGCGCTTGATACGAGCCAGGCCGCTATCGACCACGAAGCGGATGCCGGGCACGGTCAGCGATGTTTCCGCCACGTTGGTGGCCAGCACGATGCGCCGGGCGTTGGTACGTGGATGGAAAATCTGCTCCTGTTCGGCCTGCGACAGGCGCGCGTACAGCGGCAGCACCTCGGTGCCGGCGGGATGGCGTTTGCGCAGCGCCTCGGCGGATTCGCGGATCTCGCGCTCGCCAGGCAGGAACACCAGTACGTCGCCCGGTCCATGACGCGCGCATTCGTCCACGGCGTCCACGATGGCATCGATCAGGTCGCGCTCTTCGTCCCCCGACATGCGTTCGCGGTCGCGGCCGGACTTGGCCGGCGCGGCTTCGTCTTCGTCCAGTTCTTCGCGTACGGGGCGGTAGCGGACTTCGACCGGATACAGGCGGCCGGACACTTCGATGACAGGCGCCGGCCGGTCCTCGGAGACGCCGAAGTGCCGGGCAAAGCGCTCGGCGTCGATCGTGGCCGAGGTGATGATGATCTTCAGGTCCGGGCGGCGCGGCAGCAGCTGCTTCAGGTAGCCCAGCAGGAAATCGATGTTCAGGCTGCGCTCGTGCGCCTCGTCGATGATGATGGTGTCGTAGCGGCGCAAGAGCGGGTCGCGCTGCGACTCGGCCAGCAGGATGCCGTCGGTCATCAGCTTGATGGACGCGTTGGGGCCGGTGCGGTCGTTAAAGCGCACCTGGTAGCCCACGACCTCGCCCATGGGCGTGTTCAGCTCTTCGGCGATGCGCTTGGCCACCGAGGTCGCGGCCAGGCGGCGCGGCTGGGTGTGGCCGATCATCTTCTGGCGGCCGCGCCCAAGTTCCAGGCAGATCTTGGGCAGCTGGGTGGTCTTGCCCGAGCCGGTTTCCCCGCTGACGATCACCACCTGGTGGCCGGCGATCGCGCGCGCGATCTCCTGGCGCCGCGCACTGACGGGCAGGTCTTCGGGATAGGTCACCACGGGTATGGGCCGCTCGGGACGCGGCGCGCGGCGCGCATTCTGCGCATCCGCGGCTGCCGCCGGAGCCGCCGGGTCCGCGGCCTTGGGCGCACGCGGGCGGGAGGATTCAGGCATGTACGATTTGTCCGGTTAGCCCGGCATTATAAATTTCCACGGGCCTCCTGCTGGCGCGGCGAGCGCAAACCGGAAAATCCGGCACCAAATTGGCACTCTTTTCCTCCTGTCGCGGCGTGCGACGGTCATATAATTTCGCCACGCCGTCGCCTGGCGGCGCTACGGCGCGGCCCTCGCCGCGCTTTTACCGACTCTCAGGAATCCTTCCACCCATCATGCCCGACCTGGAACCAGACACCGTCTCCGCCCTCGAAGCCCCAGAATTCGCACCCGCCCAGTTCGTCCGATGGTTCCGAGAAGTGGCGCCCTATGTGCATGCGTTCCGAGGCAAGACATTCGTGGTGGCATTTGGCGGTGAACTGGTGCAGGCCGGCGCGCTGAACGCGCTGGTGCAGGATCTGTCGCTGCTGTCCTCGCTGGGCATCCGCCTGGTGCTGGTGCACGGCTCCCGTCCGCAGGTCAATGAACAGCTGCGCCTGAAGGGCTTTACCCAGCAATTCGACCGTGGCCTGTCGCCCACGGACGCCGCCGCCCTGGAATGCGCCAAGGAAGCCGCCGGCGAGATCCGCCTGGACATCGAAGCCGCCTTCAGCCAGGGGCTGCCCAACACGCCGATGTCCCACGCCCATATCCGCGTGATTTCCGGCAACTTCGTCACTGCCCGCCCCACGGGCGTGCTGGACGGCGTGGACTACAAGCACACCGGCCAGGTGCGCAAGATCGACGTCGAGGCGCTGAAGTTCGCCATCGAAAAGGGCTCTTCCGTGGTGCTGTTGTCGCCCCTGGGCTTCTCGCCCACTGGCGATGCCTTCAACCTGGCCATGGAAGACCTTGCCACCAGCGTCGCCGTGGCGCTACGCGCCGAGAAACTGATTTTCCTGTCCAATTCCCAGGGCGTGCTGAATGACGACGGCACGCTGGACACCGAACTGGCCCGCGTTGACGCCGACGCGCTGCTGGCCGGCGGCGAACTCGACGAGGAAACCCACTCGTTCCTGCAATACGCCTCGCTGGCGGTCAAGCGCGGCGTGGCACGCGCCCACCTGTTGCCGTTCGCCCTGGACGGCAGTGTGCTCCTGGAAATCTTCACCCACGACGGCGTGGGCACCATGGTGGTGGAAGACACGCTGGATGACCTGCGCGCCGCCACCATTGACGACGTGGGCGCCATCCTCAGCCTGATCGAACCCCTGGAAGCGGACGGCACCCTGGTGCCGCGCCCGCGCAGCGTGGTCGAGCGCGACGTGGAAAACTTCACCGTGCTGGAACACGATGGCGTCATCTACGGCTGCGCGGCCCTGCACAACTTCCCCGAAGAGCAGATGGCCGAGATGGCCTGCCTGATCGTGCATCCGGAATGGCAGGGCTCCGGCGAAGGCGAGATCCTGCTGCGCCACATGGAATCGCGCGCGCGCGCCGTTGGCGCCAAGCGCTTGTTCGTGCTGACCACGCGCACCTCGCACTGGTTCATGAAGCGCGGTTTCGTACAGGGCGGCATCGCCGACCTGCCCCGCGAAAAGCAGAACAACTACAACCGTTCGCGCAACAGCCTCGTCTTTATCAAGAAGCTGTAGCACGGGGGCTACCCGCAGAGTCCGCAGGGGCTTGGCGCCGCCAACGCGCCAAGCCCGTTAAAATGCAGAATTACTCATTTCTTCCGGCAGCGAACCATGGCCCGTATCGTCAACTGTGTGAAATTGAAGCGTGAAGCCGAAGGGCTGGATTTTCCGCCTTACCCCGGCGAACTCGGCACCAAGATCTGGCAGAGTATTTCCAAGGAAGCTTGGGAAGAATGGAAAGGGATCCAGACCCGCCTCGTCAACGAAAACCGCCTGAATCTGGCGGACGCGCGCGCCCGCAAGTACCTGCAACAACAGATGGAGCGCTTCCTGTTCGAAGACGGCACCGTCGAAGCACAGGGCTACGTCCCGCCCTCGGCCTGAACCCGCTGCGGTTCTCGTCCTGGCTGGAGCCGCGAACGGCTGCCGGCCTGATCGGGCCCCTCGCTTGCGAGGGGCTGTTCGTTTCCGCCTCCAGCGCCCCGCCGGCGCGGCATTAAGATTCGAGCATTGCTGGTCGTATCATCGCTGTCATGAAACAAGAATCGCGCCCGCCCTCCACCGCCGCCTCCTCCCCCATCGAACGCGCGCTTGGCATCGCGCCCGACCGCCGCACAGGCACGCTGCAGGACGTGCAGCACGTGGTGATCCTGATGCAGGAAAACCGGTCTTTCGATCATTATTTCGGTACATTGCCCGGCGTGCGCGGCTTCGCGGATCCGCATCCCGCGCCCACGCTGGCGGGCGATGTGTTGACGCAGGTGGATGGCGCGGCACGGACCCGTCCCTATGCCTTGCAGGCCGAGTACGCCAGCGATGCGCAGGTCGGCTACATCACGCCGCACACCTGGGACGACGCGCAGCGAGCCTGGAACGACGGCCGCATGGACCAATGGCTGCCCGCCAAGAGCCGGCTCGGCATGGGCGCCTACCGGGGTGCGGAAATACCGTTCCAGACCGCGCTGGCAAATGCGTTTACCTTGTGCGACGCCTATCACTGCTCGATCCACGCCGGCACCAATCCCAACCGCCTGTTCCTGTGGACCGGCACCAATGACCCGCAAGGCCTGGCCGGCGGCCCGGCCTTGGTCAACACGTTTGACCGCCTGGGGCCCGCCGGCGAGGGCTACGCCTGGACCACCTACCCTGAACGCCTGCATGGCGCGGGCGTGGACTGGCGCATCTATCAGGACATGGCGGATAACTACCACGACAACCCGCTGGCCGGATTTCGGCAGTACCGCCGGCAGCACGTGGGCGGCAATGCCGACGCGCCCTTGCGCGACCGCGCGCTGTCCACGCATACGCTCGACGATCTGGCCCGCGACGTCGCCAGTGGCACGCTGCCGCAAGTCTCGTGGATCATCGCGCCCACGGCCGACTCCGAGCATCCCGAGGTCTCTTCCCCTGCACGGGGCGGCGCTTATACCGAACGCGTGCTGGACATCCTGACGCGCAATCCCGAGGTCTGGAGCCGCTGCGTGTTCTTCGTGACCTATGACGAGAACGACTGCTTCTTCGATCACATGCCGCCCCCAGCGCCGCCCGCCCGGACGGCGGACGGCCAATCCGGCGGCCTGTCCACGGTCGAACTGGACGGTGAATACCACGACGCCCGTCGCGGCCCCAGCGCCAACACGCCGGACGACCCGGCGAGCCTGCATGGCCGTGGGTTCGGCCTGGGACCCCGCGTGCCCATGCTGGTGGTATCGCCCTGGAGCCGCGGCGGCTGGGTTAATTCGCAGGTGTTCGACCATACGTCGGTAATCCGTTTCCTGGAAGCACGCTTCGGCGTGCTCGAACCCAACATCAGCGCTTGGCGGCGCGAAGTCGCCGGCGACCTCACCTCGGCCTTCGATTTTGCCTTGGCGCGCAACCCGGGCGACGGCAAGCAGCGCCGGGCCTGCGCCTTGCCGTATGCCTTGGATGTCCAGGGCAGAATGGCGGCGGATGGCGGCCATTACCGGCTGACCCTGCGCAACCAGGGCGCTGCCGGCGCGGTGTTGCATGTCTATGACCGTCACGCGCTGGAGCATGCCCCGCGCCGCTACACCGTGGGCGTCGGGTCGCGGCTGGACGACGGCTGGCGCCTGCACGGCGGCGGCGCCTATGATTTATGGCTGCTGGGCCCGGACGGCCTGCACCGGCAGTTTCGCGGCGATGCTCGCGATGCCGGGATGCTGGAAGCCCAGCTCGTACCGGCCGCTGCGGGCGTGCTTGTGCGCCTGATCAATCGCGGCGAGGAACCGCAGCCGGTGAAATTGGAGTCGCGCATGGGCGACGGTTGGTGCGCCATGGCGCACGTGCAGGCGGACGGCACGCTGGACCTTGCCTATGGTGGTTGCCAAGGATGGTATGACGTGGAAATCAGCGCGCCCGCGATGCCAGCGTTCGGCCGCAGGCTGGCGGGCCGCATCGACGCAAGCAAGCCCGGTTTACCGGACCCGCGCCTGGAGGCCGGCGCCGCGCTACCCCTGGACTGACGCCGCAAGCCCGGCCGGCAAAGCTGCCGGCCTTCCGGCTACAGGCGTTTACTCTTCCGACTCTTCTTCGCCGCGCGCCAGGCGCTCGGTGTTCTTCACGCCAGTGTGACGTACGTCGGCACCCTTGACCATGTAGATTACGCGCTCGGACATGTTCTTGGCATGGTCGCCGATGCGCTCCAGCGCGCGCGCAATGAAGATCATGTCGATGGCGCGCGAAATGGTGCGCGGATCTTCGATCATGTAGGTGATCAGGTGGCGCAGCGCCCCCTTCCATTCCTTGTCCACTTCCTTGTCGCTACGCACAACGGCGGCGGCCAGGATGGGGTCCAGCCGGGCGAACGCGTCCAGCGCCTGATGCAGCATGGTGCGCACATTGGCGGCCATGTGGCGCAGTTCGATCACAGGAATATGGCGCAGTTCGGCCTCGTGGATGCGGCGAGCGACGGTGGCGACTTTTTCAGCCTCATCGCCGGAACGTTCCATGTCGGTCAGCATCTTGGACACGGCCATCAGCATGCGCAGGTCGATGGCGGTGGGCTGGTGGCGGGCCAGGATGCGGCTGATGCTCTCGTCGATTTCGACTTCGTGGCGGTTGACTTCCTTTTCCCGCTCACGGACCTTCTCGACCAGGGAAATGTCTCCGCTGGCGAGCGCGTCGATGGCTTCCTGGATCATGGCTTCCACCAAGCCGCCCATTTGCAGGAACTGCGAACGGACACTTTCCAGATCCGCATCGAACTGCTTGTTTGTATGCTCCGACATCCGGGCTCCCTGCGTGGTTGATCTCATTGCATTGCCCTGAAAAAAGGATATTACGAGATGGGCCTGCACAACCCGCAAGGTTATGACCCAAGTGTGACAGGATTATGAATGCGGACCCCGCCCCCTACAAGACGAGGCGGCCGGGGTCATGCCGGAGGCGGAGCGGGACTCAGGCGCGGCGATCCAGGCGGCGGATGCCGTTCTGCGTGGCGAGCAGGGCCACGTCGGCGCCGGCGATAGCGAACAGGCCGCAGGTCACCACGCCAGCCAGGTTGTTGACTCGGGCTTCCAGGCCCGGCGCATCCGTGATGGACAGGCCGGAAACGTCCAGGATGACGTTGCCGTTATCGGTGACGAATCCCTCGCGCAACCGCGGCTGCCCGCCCAGCGCCGCCAGGGCGCGCGCCACGGACTCGCGAGCCATGGGGATGACTTCCACGGGCAAAGGGAACTTGCCCATGGTCTGCACCAGCTTGGACTCGTCGGCGATGCAAATGAAACGTTCGGCCACCGAGGCCACGATCTTCTCGCGCGTCAGCGCGCCGCCGCCGCCCTTGATCATGTGCAGGTTGCCGTCGATCTCGTCCGCGCCATCCACGTAGATGGGCATGGTCGTGATGTCGTTCAGGTCCAGCACCTTCAGCCCATGCGCGGCGAGCCGGGCGGCGCTGCGCTCGGAACTGGCCACCGTGCCGCCGATCCGGCCCTTGAAACGGGCCAGGCCATCGATGAAAAGATCCGCCGTGGATCCCGTGCCCACGCCAATGATGGCGTCCGGACCGGCGACTTGTTCAACGAATTCCAGGGCCGCGTCGGCGGCTTGCTGCTTGAGTTCTTGCTGGGAAAGCATGGCGAAAAATGCGGGAAGGTTTGTCCAGCGGGGAAATTTAGCATGCGGCGGCAGGCCACGCCCGCGCAAGGATGGCCTGCGCGTCCGTGCCGCCCGCCAATTCGCCGAACACGCCGCCGCAGGCGCCCAGGCGACTGGCGACGAATGCCTGCGCCACCGCCCCGGGCGCATGCTCGATCAGCAAGGCGGCCTGCCAAAGTCGGGCCAGGCCGCCAGCGATGCGGCGCGCCTGGAACTCGGCCTGGGCGCCGTCGGCCAGCAGCGTCCGCCAGCGCGCCAGCGCGTCGTCGAAGTCCCGGTACTGACCCGTCGCCCGCGCAAGTTCGCGTTCCAGGGCGGGCAAGGCCCCCGCTTCACGCTGCAAGGCCCGCAGCACATCCAGCGCCATCACGTTGCCCGATCCTTCCCATATGGAATTAACCGGTGTTTCGCGGTACAGCCTGGGCATGGGGCCTTCCTCTACGTAACCATTGCCGCCCCAGACTTCCATGCACTCGGCCACCGCGGCGATGGCACGCTTGCAGACCCACAGCTTGGCCGCCGGGGTGCCCACGCGAACCAGGGCGCGCGCCCGGTCATCGGCGCGTTCGTCCACGGCGCGCGCCAGCCGCAAACCCAAGGCCATGGCGGCCTCGCTCTCGAGCGCCAGATCCGCCAACACGTTGCGCATGAGCGGCTGTTCGATCAAGGGCTTGCCGAAGGCATGCCGATGCCGGGCGTGATGCGCGGACTGCACCAGCGCCTGTCGCAACAACGCCGCGCTGCCCAGCACGCAATCGAGCCGCGTGGTGGCGGCCATTTCCAGCAACACTGTCAGGCCGCGGCCCGGCTCGCCCACCATCACGCCCCAGGCATCCTCGAACTCGACCTCGGCGCTGGCATTGCTGCAATTGCCGAGTTTGTCCTTAAGCCGGCGCACGCGCACGGCATTGCGCGGGCCGCCCGGTATCCAGCGCGGCACGAAAAAGCAGCTGAGCCCCTCATCGGTCTGCGCCAGCACCAGATGCGCGTCCGCCTGCGGTACCGAGAAAAACCATTTATGCCCCACCAGCAGATAGGCGCGCCCCCGGCCCGGAGCATCCATCGGCGTGGCGCGCGTGGTGACCGCGCGCAGATCCGAGCCTCCCTGCTTTTCGGTGAGCCCCATGCCGATCAGGGCCGAGCGCTTGGCGCCCAATGGCGCGTCAGCGCCATCGAACTCTCGCGAATACAAGGCATTCAGCCACTGTCCGCCAAAGTCCACCGCACCCGCCGGCTCGCGTTGCAGCAGCGGCACGGCGGCAAAAGTCATGGTGGTCGGGCACAAGGTGCCCGCCTCCACCTGGCCCTGCATGACATACGCGGCGGCCCGCGCCACCTGCGCGCCCGGCTCGGACTGCGCCCAGGCGCGGCTGTGCAGGCCACGCGCCATGATGCCGCCCATCAGTGCATTCCATGAAGGGTGGAACTCGACGCGGTCGACGCGATGGCCGCTGCGGTCGTAGCTGATCAGGCGCGGCGGGCAGCGGTTGGCCTGCGCGCCGGCCTCCAGCGTCTGCGCCCGGCCCAGCCAGGCGCCGTGCGCCGCTAGGTCCGCCGCCCAGGCTTGCGCGCCTTCGCGCGCCACCGCCTCGCGCAAGGCAGGATCGGTTTCGTACAGGGAATAGTCTTCCAGGGGCGGCACCTGGTTGGATACGGTGTGCGTCACGAACGATGACATGGTCCCCCCTGGATCGATCCGTAGTCGCGCCGCCTGCCCGCGGCGCAGTCAGCCCCTTCCCTACCTGGCCATCGGCGCCACCAGGGCCCAGGGCCGCAGCGCTTCGACCTGCGCCGCCAGTTCCAACAACAGCGCCTCGGTACCCAACGGCCCCATGATTTGTATGCCGATGGGCAGGCCGTCGGACGACATGCCGAAGGGGATGGAAATGGCGGGCATGCCGGTCAAGTTGGCCAAAGGCGCAAAAGGCGAATAGCCAATGACGCCCTTCTTGCCCAGACGGTAGGCCAGGTAATCGGCGTTGTCCATGGCGTAGCGGCCTATGGGAGCCGGCGGCAGCGCCAGCACGGGGCTTAGGAACAGGTCGTAACCCTGTGCGCCGTCGCGATGCAGAAAGCGGCCGACCCGGCGCGTGATCTCATGGCAGGTATCGACGCAAGCCACGTACTGCGCCCCGGAAATGGCACGGGCGTACTCGCGCGCGCCCAGCGTGGTCGGCTGCAATTCATCGGCCGCCAGACGCCGGCCCCGGGCCGCCACGAAGGCGTCGATGGCATTGGCCGCTGCGCTAGCGATAAGCGGCAGCATGGGCGACAGCACCTCCTCGGAGCCGACCGGCGGCGCGGCCGGCACAAGCTCATGGCCCAGCGAGGCGAAAAAGCGCGCGGCTTCGTCCACCGTGGCCGCGACTTCAGGATGGATGGACTCGCCTTCGTACGTCGTGTTGACGAAAGCGATGCGGCGTCGCGCCGCGGACTGCGGATCGGCGGCAACGCGCGCGACCACGGCGCGGTAGGAGTCCACGGGCTGGGCGGGCGCCGCATAGGGCGCGCCCACATCGGCCCCGGCACTGATATCCAGCGATGCGGCGCAGTCGCGCACCGACAGGGTCATCATGTGCTCGGTTGCGAGGCCGCCCCAGCCCTCGCCCTTCAGCGGGCCCAGTGGCATCAGCCCGCGCGAGGGCTTCAGGCCGAGCACCCCGCAGCAGGACGAGGGGATGCGAATCGATCCACCGCCGTCGCTGCCGTGCGCGATGCGCACCATGCCGCTGGCCAGCGCCGCGCCCGCGCCGCCGCTGGAACCGCCCGCGCTATGGCCTGCCTTCCAGGGATTCTGGGTCGCCGGCCCGTAGGCCGGGGATTCGGTAGTGGGGCTCAGGCCCAGTTCGGCGCTGGTGCTGCGGCCGAACGGAATCAGGCCGGCACGGCGATAGCGCTTGACGATTTCGGAATCGACATTCCATTCGACCTGGCCATACAGTACCGAGCCCATGCCGCTGGGCAAGCCCAACGCGGCGGTGCCCAGGTCCTTGAGCAAGGTGGGCACGCCCAGGAACGGGCGGTCCTGCAACCGCGCCAAACGCTGTTCCTGCGACAAGCCGGCAAGTTCTTCGTCCAGCGACTGCGCCAGGCGCAGTCCGATTTCCGGCTGCAGGCCGCAGGCCGCGTTGATCGAGGGATTGCGGGCCGCCACCCGGTCCACTGCCTGCTGCATCGCAGCAAGCGCAGTGGTGGCCCCGCGCGCGATGTCGGCGCCCAGCGCCGTCGCGTCGAGGGTAGAGGAATCATGGCGTTCAGCGGTGCTCATGCTTGCAATGCTCCAGGAGTCGACGGCGGATTGCCGCTATGCGCCAGGATATCGGGTGCGGCACCGGGCAACAAGCTCAGACGGTTCGTGCCGCGCACTGCCACGCCCCGGCAGCCGTATCAGTTCGCTCCGGTGGCTGGGGCGTCCTGTTCCTCGTCGTCCTCCGCGTCGGCCTCGTCAGCGCCGCCCAGCAGGAGCCGGGCATCGGCGTCGGGCAGCGCCTCGACGGCCTTGAGATTCTTGAGCATGGCGCGGGTTCGGACTTCCGTCTGCCCGATCTTGTTGCTGGCGGTGTCCAGCGTCTTCTTGACGCTGGCCAGGGATTCGCCGAACTTGCCGAATTCCGTCTTGACCGCGCGCAGCACCTGCCAGACTTCGGAAGAGCGCTGCTCGATCGCCAGCGTGCGAAAGCCCATCTGCAAGCTGTTCAGCAAGGCAGCCAGGTTGCTGGGGCCCGCCACGTTGACGCGCAGGTCGTGCAGCTTGTCCAGCAGGCCCGGCCGGCGCAGGACTTCGGCATACAGGCTTTCGGTGGGCAGGAACATGATGGCGAAGTCCGTGGTGTGCGGCGGAGCGACGTACTTACCGGCAATCAGGCGCGCCTGCAATTCCACGGCACGGCCCAATGCGGCGCCGGCGCTCCTCACGCCCTCGGCGTCGGCCGCTTCCTGCGCGTCCATGAGGCGTTCGTATTCTTCCTTGGGGAACTTGGCGTCGATGGGCAGCCAGACCGGCTCGCCGCCGTCGCCACGGCCCGGCAGCCGGATGGCGAATTCCACCACCGCGTCGCTGCCGGGAACGGGCTTGATATTGCTGGCGTACTGGTCGGGCGTCATGTTGTCTTCTATCAGCCTGGCCAGTTGCACTTCGCCCCAGGTGCCGCGCGATTTCACGTTGGTCAGCACCCGTTTCAGGTCGCCCACGCCGGCTGCCAGCGCCTGCATTTCCCCCAGCCCCTTGTGCACCGCCTCCAGGCGATCCGACACCAGCTTGAAGGATTCCCCCAGACGTTGTTCCAGCGTGGCGTGGAGCTTTTCGTCCACGGTACGGCGCATTTCGTCGAGCTTGGCGCTGTTGTCGGTTTGCAACGATTGCAGGCGCTGATCCACCGTGGAGCGCACTTCCATCAGACGCCGCTCGTTGATCTGTATCAGCCCCTGCAACTGCTCGGAAAAACCCGCGGCAAATCGCGCCAGGGATTCCGCCGATTCCGCTCGCGCGGCTTGCGCGTCGCGCGACAACCCGGCGCGCAGGTCCCCGTGCGACTGCGACAGCTCCACCCGCAAGGCGCGTGTCGAGTCCGCGAATTCACTGCGCAGGCCGCGTTGCCCTTCCGCGATGTCGGACCGCAACGCGCGTTCGGTGCGTTCCAGGCTCTCCAGCAGCGCGTCGAGCCGCGCATCCGGCGCCGGCCGGCGCAACCAGGCCAGCAAGGCAGCCAAAAATGCCAGCACAGCGCCGCCCGCGGCGATCCAAAGCAGATGAATGTCGTTCAAAAGATACGTCTCCAAAGCCAGGATTGTAGGACCCGGGCCACGTCAGCCGCAGCGCATCCCTTCAGAAGCCTGCATTGTCAGACTAGTTACCTGGAACAAGGGATTAAACTCTGATATATCCAAACAGGTTCCTCCGCCCTTGAATCCTGCAGACCCCTTCCCCTGTATCCCCGCGGCGTCATTCCAGTCCATATTTGGCCCGCTGGACCTGAACGCCGCCACGCCGCTCGCCTCTGGCCACGACAGGCATATCTTCCAACACCCCAACATGCCATCCTTGCTCGTCAAGGTCATGGATATGCGCGCCCGCGCGATCTATCTGGAAGCACGGCCGTTCAAGCGCTGGTATAAGCAGTACCAGCGTGAAAGCGCCTACCGCGTCTACCTGACGGAGATTTCGGAATACGTCACCACGACGACCCGCCCGTCAGGCGTGTGGCAAGTGCCGATGGCGCGCATCCTCGGGGTCGCGCAGACCACCCTCGGCCTGGGCCTGGTGGTCGAGAAAATCTGCGACGCGGACGGCAACCTCGCGCCCACGGTCACGGACCTGGCCAAGCAGGGCAAGCTGGACGACGCCCTCAGCGCCCAGCTGGACGAATTCTTCCTGGATCTGGCCGATGCCCACGTGGTGCTGCATGACGTCTCCGCCAGCAATATCGCCTGCGGCCTGAACGCCGATGGCAAACAGGGCCTGTACCTGATCGACGGTTTCGGCGGGCTGCCTCTGATACCGCTATATGCCTGGAGCAAGCGCCTGAACAGCCGCCGCATTCATCGCAAGTACACGCGCATGCGCGCCGCCCTGGCCGAGCGCATCGCCACGGGCGGCTTCTGAAACGCTCCTTCGAAGCGTGGGCGCCACCAAGGCGCCTATAGCCCCGGCGCTTCCGGCAGCACGACGCCCTGGCGGTCCACCCACACATAGTCATGGCCGGCCCGCTGCCCGCGGCGCAAGGGATTGCGCGTGCAGAAGGCAGCGTAGGCCGGATCCACATAGCGGTAGTGCAGGTGTTCGTCCCGTCCCGGGGGGATGCCAAGCCGCGTGGTGCAGATAAGTGCCTCGGGCGATTGGCCCACATCTTCCACATACAGCGCTTGCGGATCGAAACGGCGCGCGTCCCAATCCGGCACTTTCAAGCCCAGCGCCCGGCACAGCAGGGTCTGGCCGGCGCACAGGCCTGAAACGGGCCTGGGCCGCCCCTGCGCATCGGGGTTCAATTCCAGCATGCGGGCCAGCGCCTGCGGGCCGGAGACCCCGTCGGTCCAGGGATAGGCGGATTTGATCAGTACGGCGTTGCCGGGCCCTGCGGCGCTGAAGTTCAGCGAATCCCCGCCGCGGGCGTAATACATGTAGACCGTGCCGCCGTCCATGAACAGGGCGCGCCGCTTGTGGGTGTAGCCCAATGACGCATGGCTGCCCTTCTCTTCCAGGTAATACGCCTCGGTCTCGATGATGCGGGCGGACAGCCACAGGTCGCCGACGCGATGGCGTATGACCTTTCCCGGCAATTCGCGCGCCAGCTGCGCGGCGTCGCGGTCGAAGAAGGCGTCCGGCAAGGCCCGGCCGGTGGGGCCTTGCGCGCGGTCCCGCCGAGGCCGGGCCTCAGGCGAAGCGTTCGCCGTAGCGTTTTTCGCTGAAGCCAACGCTCACCTCGCCATCGGGCGTCACCGTGACCGGACGGCGCACCAGCGCCGGGTATTCGGCAATCAGCTGGCTCCATTGGGCATCGGTGTGCGCGGTCTTGCGCTCTTCGGGCAGGTTGCGCCAGGTCATGGACGTACGGTTGACCAGCTTTTCCCATCCGCCAACCTGGTCCGCCCAGGATTTCAGGGTGGCGGCGGGCACTGGATTATCACGGTAGTCCACGAACGCGTGATCGACGCCATGCGCGGTCAGCCAATCGCGCGCCTTGACGCAGGTGCTGCACTTCGTCAGGCCGTACAGGGTGGTTTGCTTCATTTGGGTTCAGACTCCTTGCGCCATTGCATGCGATTGGCCAGGATCACGCAGGTTCCAACCGCCAGAATGAAGAGGGTCGCCAATGCGTTGATCTCGGGCTTGAGGCCCAGGCGCACCCGCGAAAAGACTTCCATCGGGAGCGTGCTGGAGCTGGGGCCGGATAGGAATGACGCCAGCACCACATCGTCCAGCGACAAAGTGAAGGACAACAGCCAGGCCGAAGCCAGCGCCGGCGCGATCAGCGGCAGCGTGATCTTGAAAAAAACGGTCATGGGCGTGGCGCCCAGATCCAGGGCGGCCTCTTCCAGCGAACGGTCCAGGTCGCGGATGCGAGTCTGGATGACGACCGCCACAAAGGCCATGCACAGGGTTACGTGGCCCACCCAGATCGTGAAGATGCCGTTTTCCGCGGGCCACCCGAGGCTGCCGCGCAGTTCCACGAACATCAGCAGCAAGGAAATGCCCAGCACCACTTCGGGAATGACCAGGGGCGCGCTGAGCATGCCCACGTACAGCGCAAAACCGCGAAAGCGTCCCATGCGGCCCAGCACGTAGCCGGCCCAGGTGCCAATGATGACCGCTGCGGTGGCGGTCATGGCGGCGATGCGGAACGAGAGCCAGGCCGCGCGCAACAGCGCGTCGTCGTTGAACAGCGAGTGATACCAACGGAACGAAAAACCGGTCCAGGACGTGACGGTGGGCGATTCGTTGAATGAGAACACCATCAGGCTGATGATGGGCACGTACAGGAAGAAGTACCCCAGCCCCAGCACCACGGCGCGCAAAGTCTTGTTGGGACCGTTCATTTGCGGCCTCCGTTCGCCTGCTCCTGCTGCTTGACCTGGTTGTACTGGAAGACCACCAGCGGCACCAGCAACAACAGCACCATCACGCAGGTCACGGCCGACGCCATGGGCCAGTCGGCGTTGTTGAAGAATTCATTCCACATGACGCGGCCCATCATGAGCGTATTGGCGCCGCCCAGCATTTCCGGGATCACGTATTCGCCCACGGCCGGGATGAACACCAGCATGGCGCCCGCGATCACGCCCTGGCGCGACAACGGCACGGTGATCTGCCAGAACGCCTGCCAGGGCTTGGCGCCCAGGTCGTAGGCGGCTTCGAGCAGGCGCAGGTCCATCTTCACCAGCGTGGCGTACAGCGGCAGGATGAAGAACGGCAGGTAGGCATACACCATGCCGATGTAGACCGCGATGTCCGTGCGGTAGATTTCCAGCGGACTGGAGATAATGCCCAGGCCCTGCAGCAGGTTGTTGAGCAACCCATCGTTGCGCAGGATACCGACCCAGGCGTACACGCGCAGCAGCAGCGAAGTCCAGAACGGCAGGATCACGCCCAGCAGCAACAGGTTGCGCACCGAAGGCGAGGAGCGCGCAATGTAGTAGGCAATTGGGTAGCCGATCAGCACGCAGCACAGCGTGGTGACGGCGGCAATCTTCACCGAGTTCAGATAGGTGGCGAAGTACAGGCTGTCCGTAAACAGCAGGATGTAGCCGCGCAGATGCAGGCTGAACTGCACCGCCTCGTCCTTGAACTCCGCCAGCGACGTGTACGGCGGAATGCCGAATTTAAGCTCGGCAAAGCTGATCTTCAGGACCAGCAGGAACGGCACCAGCAGGAACAACACCAGCCAGGCGAATGGCGGCACCACCGCCAGCGCCCGGCCCGACGGCAACCAGTCGCGGGGCGAAATGCGGATCATGACGCCAGCACCGTCGCGCTGTCGGCGTCCCAGCTGACGAAGATTTCTTCGTCAATGCCAGGCGCATCCATCTGGACGAGCAATTGGCTGGGCACGCTGGCCTCCACCGTCTTGCCGGAATCCAGGCGGATCTGATAGAGCGCATAGCTGCCCATCCACGCCATGTGGCTGACCATGCCGTGGGCCCAGTTGTATTCGGCGTCAGGCTGCTCGCGCGACACGACCAGCCGTTCCGGACGGATGGAGACGTGCACCTCCATGCCCAGCGGTTCGCTCACACCGTGGTTGACGAAGAGCGGACGGGTCAGTTCGCCGCATTCGATGGCGACGTGGTCGGGCTCATCGACCACAATGGTCCCGGTGAACATATTGGTCGACCCGATGAAACTGGCCACGAAACGGGAATTCGGGAAGGCATAGACGTCCTGCGGCGTGCCGCATTGGACGATCTGGCCTTCGGTCATGACGGCCAGGCGGTGCGCCATGGTCATGGCTTCTTCCTGATCGTGCGTGACCATGATGCAGGTCACGCCGACCTGCTCGAGGATCTTCACGAGCTCGATCTGGGTCTTCTGGCGAATCTGCTTGTCCAGCGCGGACATGGGTTCGTCCAGCAGCAGCAGCTTGGGCCGCTTGACCAGGCTGCGCGCCAGCGCCACGCGCTGCTGCTGCCCGCCCGACAGCTGGTTGGGCTTGCGGCGCGAATAGCCGGCCATCTGGACAAGATCCAGGGCCTCGAACACGCGATCATGGATTTCGGCCCGGTCCACGCCTTCCTGCTTCAGGCCGAAAGCCACATTGGCCTCCACCGTCATGTGCGGGAATAACGCGTAGGACTGGAACATCATGTTCACGGGTCGCCGGTACGGCGGCACATGGGTGATGTCCTCGCCGTCCAGGAAAATCTGGCCCGACGTGGCTTCCTCGAAGCCCGCCAGCATGCGCAGCAGCGTGGACTTGCCGCTGCCGGAACTGCCGAGCAGGGCGAAGATCTCGTTGCGCTTGACCGCGAGATTGACGGAACGGACGGCGACCACATCGCCGAAGATCTTTACGACATCGGAAATCCGGACGAACTCGTCCGGATCGGCCGAATGCTGCGCCGAGTAACGGCTATCGCTCATGATGACTTATCTTCCAGACTTCAGCTCGGACCACATCCGGTTTTGCAGGCGTTGGATGTTCAAGGGCAGCGCCTTGATCACGTACAAGGTCTTGGAGACCTCCGCCGGCGGGTAGATCATGGGATTGTCGGCCACGTCCTTCACCACATACTGCCGCGCCTCTTTGTTGGCGTTGGGGTAGAACATGGTGTTGGTGATGGCCGCGTGCACCTTGGGCGTTTCGATGTAATTGATGAAGGCCAGCGCCTCTTCGGGATGCGGAGCATCCTTGGGGATGACCATCAGGTCGAACCACGCAGGCGCGCCGCCCTTCGGAATGAAGTAGTTCACTTCATAGGACTTCTTGGCGTCCTGGGCGCGCTTGCGGGCGATCATGACGTCGCCGGAAAAGCCGTAGACCATGCACAGGTCGCCCACGGCCAACTCGTCGATATAGCCCGACGAGCTGAACTGGCGGATATACGGGCGGATCTTCATCAGCACGTCCAGCGCGGCTTTGTAGTCGTCCGCGTTGGTGCTGTTGGGATCCTTGCCCAGGTACTTCAGCACGGCCGGGAACACCTGCGCGGCTTCGTCCAGCATGGAAATGCCGCATTCCTTCAGCTTGGCGGCGTTCTCGGGCTTGAAGATCATGTCCCAGCTGGCCAGGTCCACGCCGTCGCCCATGATCTGCTTGACCTTGGTGACGTTGTAGCCCAGGCCGTTGGTGCCGTAGCCCCAGGGAATGGCGTGCTCGTTGCCCGGATCGACGGAGGCGACCAGCGCCATGATTTCAGGATCCAGGTACTTCCAGTTCGGGATCTTGGACTTGTCCAGCTTCTGGAACAGGCCGGCTTCGATCTGGCGCGAGGCGTAATGCGTGGACGGGACAACGACGTCATAACCCGACTTGCCGGCCAGCAGCTTGGCTTGGAGGGTGTCGTTGCTGTCGTAAACGTCATAGCGGACCTTGATGCCGGTTTCCTTTTCAAAACCGGGAATCGTGTCCGGGGCCGTGTATTCGGCCCAGTTGTAGACGTTGACGACTTTGTTCTGCGCCATTGCCGCCGAGGAGGCCGCCGTGACCAGCATCGCTCCAAGCGCCCAGCGCATACCCGCCCGTAATTTCATCACCAGCCCCCTTTGCGTTATGCCGTATGTGACAGGAGTACCAAAAGGCGAAATGATAAAGCTTTTTAGCGATGACCTGCCCAACTTTGCGGGGTAATTGGCGCGAATTGGGCCCGAGGGCGGCAAACTGCCGCCCTCGCGCGAATCAGGGCTGGATTCCGACGCCCCAGGCCGTCCAGTAGCTGTCGCGCAGCCGCAGCCAGAAGCGCTCGCCCTCTTCCCCGGCCACCTTGCGCAACGACCGGCGCAGGCGCTCCAGGTTGGATAGCCGCTGCCGCTCGGACAGGGAGCCCTGCGTGCCGCGGTCGAAATCGATCAGCCAGACGCGGCCGTCGCTACCCACCAGGATGTTGAAGGCGTTGAGATCGGCATGCCATACGCCGGCCCTGTGCATGCGCACGATGGCCTCGGCAGCCGCCTGCCAGACCGGTTCGGCCAGCGTCTGGGCCAGGGGCCGCACGCCGGGAATGCGCTCGACCACGATAGCGGCGCGATAGATCGGGCCCTGCCGCCAATAGGCGGCGGCCAGCGGAGCGGGCACTGCCAGGCCCTGGGCACGCATGGCGGCCAGCAGGCGGTACTCGCGGAAACTGCGGGTGCGGGCCTCGCCGTTCCAGAGATAGGCATCGCGGCTGATGCGCGCGATCATCCCGCCCCGGCGGTAGCGCCGCAGCACGCCCTGCCAGCCCGCGCCCTGCACGAACCAGGCCGCCTGGCGCCCGCCGGCGTCCACGGGCCGGGCCCGATCGCCGTAATGCGCGGGGTTGAATAGCTCCGGACCGGCCTCGGCCAGCCGCGAGGGATCGCTGAGCATGGCTCCGCCCAAGGGGCCGGACCACGCCTGGCGCCGCTCGCCGGATTGGGAATCGCCTTCAGCCTTCACGGTTGCGCATCCAGTCGGCCACGCCGTAGAAAGATTGCAGCAGGCGTTCGACCAGGGCAGGTTCTATGCCCTGGTCCTCCATGGCTCGTCCAATGCAGGTGACCCATTGATCCCGTTCGACCTCGCCTATCGAGAACGGCAGGTGCCTGGCGCGCAGCCGCGGGTGGCCGAAGCGTTCTATATAGTGGTCCGGGCCGCCGAAATAACCGCACAGGAACCAGAACAGCTTGTCGCGTGCCTGGTCCAGGCTGGGGCCATGGGCGGCGCGCAACGCTTTCAGGTCGGGCTCCATGTCCATCAGGTCATAGAAGCGGTCCACCAGGGCGCGCACGCCAGGCTCGCCCCCAAGTAGGTCAAAAATGCTGCTGGAATTTTCCACGGGTTCGGTAATCGTATGGACGCGCGTCGGCATCAGGTTTCTCGTAGGGTGACCAGGGGCGGCGTGCGCAACACGCCCCGCAGGGCCAGAGCGCCTCCGGCCCAGGCGCCCAGCATGCCCGCGCCGATACCCGCCAGCCACGGCCAAAGGCTAAGAGTAATAGTGAAATCAAATACCTGGGTTGACAAAGCCCAAGCGATCGCGGTGGCGCCGGCCGCCGCCAGCAGGCCAGCCAGGCCGCCCACGGCCCACAATTCGATACGCTGGGAGCGCGCCAACTGGCTACGGGTCGCGCCCAGCGCCCGCAGCACGGCGGCTTCGCGCATGCGTTCGTCGCGTGTGGCGGTCAGCGCCGCGGACAGCACCAGCACGCCCGCCGCCAGCGTGAACAGGAACAGCAATTGCACCGCGCGGCCCACCTCGTTCAGCACGGACTGCAATTGCTGCAGGATGGCGCCTACGTCGAATACCGTCAGATTCGGGAACTCGCGAACCAGCGCGGGCAGCACCGCGGCCTTGTCGGGCGGCAGATAGAAGGAAGTGATCCAGCTTTGGGGCATGTCAGCCAGCGAGGCGGGGGTCAGGATGGCGAAAAAATTGACGCGCATCGTATCCCAATCGACCCGCCGCGTACCTGAAACGGCCACTTCGACCTGCTGGCCCGCCACGTCGAAAGTCATCTTGTCGCCCAGCGAGATGCCCAGCGTCTTGGCCAGGCCGGATTCCAGCGACACTTCGGCCGAACCCGGCTCCAGCCAGCGGCCCTGCTCGATCCGGTTGGAGGAAGGCAATTCGTCGCCATAGGACAGGTTGAACTCGCGGTCCACCAGCCGCTTGGCGCGGGGCTCCTCGTAATCATCCGGCCCGACGGGCTTGCCGTTGATGGCGATAAGCCGGCCCCGCACCATCGGCGCCAGCGTGATACGCCCCAGGCCTTCGCGGGTGAGCGCGTCCGTCACAGCCTGACGCTGGTCGGGCTGCACGTTGATCAGGAATCGGTTGGGCGCATCCGGCGGCAGGGTCCGCTGCCAGCCCTGGATCAGGTCGGTACGCGTCATGGTCAGCAACAGCAGCGCCATCAAGCCTACCGCCAGCGCGCAGACCTGGGTGATGGTGGCGGCACGCCGACGCACCACGCCGGCCAAGGCAAAGCGCAGCGCCGGCAGGCCGGCAGCCAGCCGGCGCACGCGCGCCAGACCCAGGATGCAGAGCCACGCCACCAACGCGAACACGGCAAAGGCCCCGAGAAAGCCCCCCGCCACCACTCCGCCCAACTTCGCGTCACCGGCAAACCACCAGATCAACAGGGCGAACCCCGCGGCGCCCAAGGTATAGCCCAGGGCGCTACGCGCGCTCAGCGTGTCGGCGTCCCGCCGCAGCACGCGGGCAGGCGGCACGTGACGCAGTTGAGCCAGCGCCGGCAAGGCAAAGCCCAGCAAGAGCAGCAGGCCGGTCAGCAGCCCCTGCAGGGCCGGAATGGCCGACGGCGCGGGCAAGCTGGTGTCAATCAACGAACCCAGCAATATCACCAGCACCTGATGCACCGCATAGCCCAGCAGGCAGCCGGCCGCCGATGAAAACAGCCCGACCAGGGTGAATTCCAGGGTCAGCATGCGCGAAACCTGCGACTGCACCGCGCCCAGGCAGCGCATGACGGCAATGCCATCGCGATGGCGCGTCATGTAACGGCCGGCCGCCAGGGCCACCGCCACGGCGGATATCAGCACCGCCAACAGCGCGACCAGCGACAGGAAGCGCTGCGCCCGGTCCAGCGTGCGGCGCACTTCCGGGCGGCCGGATTCCAGGGTGGCGACCTTCTGGCCTCGTTTCAGGTTCTGTTTGAGCCAAGTCGAGTAACCGGCCACGGCATCGGGTTGGCCGGCAACCAGCATGGCATAGCCAATGCGGCTGCCCGGCGCGATCAGGCCGGTCGCGGGCAGGTCGCTGGCACGCAACAGCACCCTCGGGGCCACGTTGACGAACTGCATGCCGCGGTCAGGCTCATAGGTGATGACGCGATCCACCCGCAGATGGGCGTCCCCCACGTTCAGCGTGTCGCCCACCTTGAGGTTCAACAGGGACAGCAATTGGCCGTCTACCCAGACCGCGCCCTCGGGCGGGATGTCGCGTGTCGCGGCATCGGGCTCGAAGGGCGCGCTGGCCACGCGCAGGGCGCCGCGCAGCGGATAACCTGGCTCCACGGCCTTCAGCGCGGCCAATTGGGCGCCGTCGCCAGCCCCCACCATGGACGGAAATTGCCATGTGCTGGAGACGGTCAGGCCGCGTTCGCGGGCCTGATCCATGAAGGCCGCGGGCACCGGTTCATCGGCATCCAGCACCAGGTCGGCGCCCAGCATCTGGCCGGCGTCGCGCTCCAGCGCCCGGCCAACCCGGTCCGCCAGGAAGCCGACGCTGGTCACCGCGGCCACTGCGACGACCAGCGCCAGCACCAGCAGCCGCAGTTCCCCGGCACGGGCGTCGCGCATCATCATCCTGGCGCCCTGGCGCAGGGTGGACCAAAAACCTGGGCGCCTGGCCCTTGACGTATCAGGGAAATCCATCATTCCACAATGTTAACCAACGGCCTAGATCGGGGCCGAATCCCGATATCATCCCGGGGCGGGAGGCAAAGCCACCCATAAAGATACTCAAAACCTGGAGAAGACAATGCGTAAATCCTGGCTTGCCGCCACGATTCTGGCCGCCTGCACGGCCACAACCGCCCTGCCCGCCGTGGCACAGAACACCTTGAAGATGGCCTATGCGCTGTCCACGTCGTCGCACTACGGCGCGGGCGCCGACGCGCTGGCCAAATCCATTGAAGCCTCCACCGGCGGCAAGTACAAGGTACAGCAATTTGCCAACAGCGCCCTGGGCGGCGAGCGCGAAGTGATCGAAGGCCTGCAGATCGGCACCATCGATCTGGCCATCGTGTCGACCGGCGCCACCCTGAACTTCGTGCCCGAGACCGGGGTCTTCGACATTCCCTTCCTGCTGCGCGACCTGCCCCACGCCCGCAATGTGCTGGACAGCAAGATCGGACAAGATATGCTGGCAAAGTTCCCCAGCCGCGGCATCATCGCCCTGGCCTGGGGCGAGCAGGGCTTCCGCCACCTGACCAACAACGTCCGCCCGGTCAAGACGCCGGCCGACGCCAAGGGTCTGAAAATCCGCACGACGGAAAACCCGATCCACATCACGGCCTTCCGCCAGATCGGTATCCTGCCCACGCCCATGGCATGGCCTGAAGTGGCCACCGCCCTGCAACAAGGCACCATCGACGGCCAGGAAAACCCGCTGTCGGTGATCACTTCGGCCAAGCTGTCGCAAATGCAGAAGTACCTGTCGCTGACCGGCCACGTCTATGGCCCGGCCCTGGTGCTGATGTCGGCCAACGTGTATGACGGCCTGTCGGCCGCCGACAAGGCCAATTTCGACAAGGCCGGCAAGGAATCCGCCCAGGCCATGCGCGCCTACGTCGACAACATCGAAAAGACCGGCGTCGAGCAGCTCAAGAAGGAAGGCATGCAGGTGACCGAGGTGGACCGTGCCGCCTTTGCCGCCGCGGTCGAGCCGGCCTACCCCGAGTACTACAAAAAGTTCGACAAGAAGCTGATCGACGCGATCCGCGACACCAAGTAAGCAGGGCTCGCCCCAACCCGGGGCGGATCGCTCCTGGCGGCGGGATTCCGGTCCCGCCGCTTTCGTTCCCATCCTTTGCGTACAACGCCAACGGGATTCATCATGCGTTTGCTCTGCGCCTTCGACCGCTGCCTGTTCAAAGTGGTCTCGGTCTTTGCCCAATTGCTGCTGGTCGCCGCCGCGGCCGCCGCCTTCTACCAAGTCATCGCGCGTTTCGTGCTGCACTCACCCGCCGACTGGAGTGAGGTGCTGACCCGCGCCCTCCTGATCTGGACCGTGCTGCTGGGCGTGGCCCTGGCCTTCCGCCACGGCGCCATGATCAGCGTGGAACTGCTGCGCAACATGCTGGGCGGCACGCGCCGCCGAGTGCTCGAAGCCATCATCGGCCTGATCTGCGCCGGATTCCTGGGCTTTCTGGCCTGGATCGGCGGCAACATGACCTATCGCGTGCGTTTCCAGAACGTGCCGAGCCTGGACATCTCGATTTCCTGGATCTACCTGGCCATCCCCGTGGGCGCCACCCTGGCCGCCATCGCCGTGCTGGCCCGCTGGTGCGCCGGCGAAGAAGACGACGTGCCCGTGCGCAACGACGCGCAAGGCTGAGCCGCCCCTATCGAACATAAGCAGCAGATATCGCCATGTCCCAATTAATGATTGTCTCGATGCTGATTTTCTTCGGGCTGTCCGTGCCGGTCGCCGTGTCGATCGGCCTGGCCAGCCTGGCGGGAGTCGGCGCCGCCGGCCTGCCCTGGCTGGTGGTGGCCCAGCAGCTGTTCGCGGCGCTGGACAAGTACCCGCTGGTCGCAATTCCCTTCTTCATCCTGGCCGGCAACCTGATGGAAGCCGGCGGCATCTCCGAACGCATGGTGGAGTTCGCCAAGAGCGTGGTGGGCGGCATCCAGGGCGGCCTGGCCTGCACCTGCGTCCTGACCTGCATGATCTTCGCCGCCGTGGCCGGCTCCAGCGTCGCCACCACGTTCGCGGTCGGCGCGATCCTGATTCCCGCCATGATCCGGCACGGCTACCCAGCGCCCTTCGCGGCGTCGCTGCAGGCCAGCGCGGCGGAATTGGGCGTGATCATTCCGCCGTCCATCCCCATGATTCTGTTCGCGGTATCCACCGACACCTCGACCGGCGAACTCTTCATCGCCGGGGTCATGCCGGGCATCCTGATCGGCGTGGCGCTGATGTTCTATGTCTGGCTCTACGCCAAGCGCAACAACCTGGGCAAGCGCGACGGCGAAGGCCGCCTGCCGCTCTGGCCTGCCTTCAAGAATGCGTGGCTGGCGCTGCTGATGCCGGTGATCATCCTGGGCGGCATCTACGGCGGCGTCTTCACCCCGACGGAAGCCTCGGTGGTGGCCGTCATGTATGCCGTGGTGGTGGGCAAATTCATCTACCGCCGACTGAGCTTCAAGCAGCTCTCCGACACGCTGCACAAGTCGGTGGTGTCGACGGCGGTGATCATGTTCGTGATCGCCAACGCCGGCATCTTCAGCTTCCTGCTCAACCGCGCGGGCATTCCCGACGCGCTGGGCGTGTGGCTGGCACAGATCTTCGACACCAAGTTCACCTTCCTGATGGGCGTGAACGCGGCGCTGTTCATCATCGGCATGTTCATCGAGACCTCGGCGTCCATCGTCGTGCTGGCCCCCTTGCTGCTGCCGGTGGCGCTGAAGTTCGGTGTGGAGCCGGTGCACTTCGGAATCATCATGGTGGTGAACCTGGCGCTCGGGATGATTACGCCGCCGTTCGGGGTCAATCTTTTCGCGGCTTGCGCGGTGGCGAAGCTGCCGTTGGAGAGGTTGATCAAGCCGTTGATTCCGTTTGTAGGCGTGGTGATTGTCTGCCTGATGATCATTACTTACTGGCCGGGGTTGTCGCTGGGGTTGCGGGATCTGGTCTACGCGAAGTAGGTTCTGCGGTTTGGCTTGGCGGGCTTGGCTTCTTCGTAGGCCGCTCGCCTGCGCGGGCGCCTGAGGGGCGGGCGCCCACGATTGCGGTCCGGAGCGTTCGCTCCGGACTTCCCCCTCGTCATCGTCGTCACCGCCTACGGCGGTTCCTTCCGATTCCCTCGGGCGCATCGAGGTTGCTCGCCCCTCAGGCGCCCGCGCCGGCGAACTACCGAATTCTTGGCCTGTTGCGCTGCTGGACCCGTGGTTAGTGGCGATTCTTGCGTCGCCCGCTGCTTGCGGCCGCGCGGGCGGCCGCAAGCAGCATACGTGGTGGTGGTCGTCGTTGCTATCCGCGCTTGCGCGAATGCGAGGAACTGTTTGCTAATGGCACCGGCATCTGGGGTGTGAGCGGTGATGGGTGGCGCGCGGCGAGCAGCCATTTACGCATCAAGATCCGTTCGCGCGCGCCACCCATCCGGCGGCGGAGTTGAAATGACGATGTTCGCTGACTGTGTCTTGGCGCTTGAAATCAGCCACCAACAGCGCGCAGCGTCATCGCAAATCGCAAGACACCGCGTAAGCCCCAAGAGGCCGCCCGCGCGGCCGGCATGGGGCGGGCCCCGCAAGACCCGTCTCCACTACGCCGATCGTGAAAAAAATGCCAAGAACACCGCCCGCCCCAGCTGAGGTCAGGTTTCAAACGCCGGAGCCAGCCGCGCCTTGGGCCTGGGGCGAGCGGGGCGTCGATAAGCCCGAGGGAATCGGAAGGAGTCGCCAAAGGCGAGGACGACGATGACGACGGGGCAGTCCGGAGCGAAGGCTCCGGACCGCAATCGTTGCCCCGCTCGCCCCAGGCCCACGGCGCGGCTGGCGTCTTAAGAACCAACGCCGCCCAGCCATAGACTCATGCGGCCTGAACCACATCCCAAGTCACCGCATGACACCGCAGCTGACGCCCGCCAACGCTGGCAACCGCCGGCGCCTCCACCTTGCACTGCTCCCGCGCCATCCCACACCGAGGATGAAACGTACACCCCGACGGCGGCGAAATAGGATTAGGCACCTCACCCCCCATCGGCTCCCGATCCCGCCGCGGATCGTCCAGATCCGGAATCGTATCCAGCAGCATCCGCGTATACGGATGCTGTGGCGAATCGAACAACTGATCGGCAGGCGCCTGTTCCACGATCCGCCCCAGGTACATCACCGCCACGCTGTCCGACACGTGCCGCACCACCGACAGGTTGTGGCTGATGAACATGTAAGTCAGCCCGAACTCCTTTTGCAGATCCCCCATCAAGTTCAGGATCTGCGCCTGCACCGACACGTCCAGCGCCGAGGTCGGTTCGTCGCACACCAGGAATTCCGCCTCGGTGGCCAGCGCCCGCGCAATCGAAATCCGCTGGCGCTGGCCGCCAGAGAACTCGTGCGGAAAGCGACCGGCGTCGCTGGCGGACAGGCCCACCAGCTCCAGCAGCTCGTCGACGCGACGCCGCGTCTCGGTTGGCGTGGCCCGCAAGCCCAGCGTCGTGATCGGTTCGGCCACGATATTGCCCACCCGCCAGCGCGGATTCAGGCTGGCATACGGATCCTGGAAGATCATCTGCGGATGCAGCACTCCGCCCTTGCGGTTGCGCCCGTACCGCAACGTTCCGCGCGTCGGCGCCACCAGTCCCACCAGCAACTTCGCCAGCGTCGACTTGCCGCAGCCCGATTCGCCCACGATGCTCAGCGTCGTGCCTCGCGGCACGGATAGCGACACCCCGTCCACCGCCTTCAGCGTCTGCTCGGGCTGACGCGACAAGGTGCGTTCCAACCAGGGCGGCGACACGTCGAACCAGCAGGCCAGGTCTTCGGCCCGCAACAACACATCATCGTTATGCGGCATGGGCGACTCCTCCTTGATGCAGCCAGCAGGCGCTGACAGTAGCCCCGGTCGGGGACGCCGCCAGCGGCGGGCGCTGCTGGCCGCAGCGCGGACCCGCCATGGCGCAACGCGGGTGGAAAGCACAGCCGTCGGGCATGGCGTGCAGGCGCGGCATGGCGCCGTCGATCTGGTTCAGCCGGGCAGCACGCTGGCGCAGGCCGGGAATCGCATTCATCAGGCCCTGCGTGTAGGGATGGCCCGGGCGACGCAAAACGTCCAGCACCGGCCCGATCTCGACGATGCGACCCGCGTACATCACCGCCACGCGGTCGGCGGTTTCGGCGATTACCCCCATGTCGTGCGTCACCAGCAGCACCGACGTGCCCTGCTCTCGGCACAGACGGCGCAAGAGCGCCGTGATCTGCGCCTGCACAGACACGTCCAGCGCCGTGGTCGGTTCGTCCGCGATGATGAGCGCAGGCCGGGCCGCCAGGGCCAGCGCGATCACCACGCGCTGGCGCATGCCGCCGGAAAACTGGTGCGGATAGTGATCGATGCGCTTGTCGGCCGCGGGGATGCCCACCGCAAGCAGCAGCTCCAGCGCCCGCTGGCGCGCGGCCTGCGCCGTGACCTTGTCATGGTGGCGGATCGTCTCGACCAGTTGGTCTCCCACCGTGAATAGCGGGTGCAGGCTGGTCAGCGGATCCTGGAAGATCGCGCCGATCTCCTTGCCGCGCAAGCGCTGGCGCGCCTTGGGCGGCAGATCGTCGATCCGCCTGCCCGCCAGGCGGATCTCGCCGCCCCCTAGCCGGCCTGGCGGTTCCAGCAGGCCGATCACCGCCATGCCGGTCAGCGATTTTCCCGCGCCGGACTCACCGACCATGCCCAGGATCTCTCCCGGGTGAATGTCGAAACTGATGTCGCGCGTCGCGACCAGAACGCCGTGACGAGTAGGAAACTCGACCGACAGGCCACGCACCGACAAGGTCGGCTCGGCGCAGGTATTGGCCGCGGCTGGCGGCTGCGCGGTGCTTGGCACGATTGCCATCATGACGGACTCCTTGCGGGACGCGGATAGCTGGAGGAAAAAATCTGTTCGACCGGAGGATGGCCCCAGGTGCGATCCGGGTAGCGGCCCACCAGTCCGTCGAACTGCATCTGCGCCTGCTCTTGCGCCAGGCGTGCGTCAAAACCGGGGATACGGCCATCCACCATGACGAAACGGCCGTCGATGACCACCTGCGACACGTCGCGCCCGCTGCCGCTCACCATCAGCGTCTGTATCGGGTCTACCAGTTGGCCGTTGCGGTCATGCGAAAAATCGAAGACCACGATGTCGGCCTTGGCGCCCACGGCCAGCCGCCCCAGGTCCGGCCGCCCCAGCGCATCGGCGCCTCCCACCGTGGCCGCGTCGTAGTAGTCCTCTGAGCGCACCGCCTCGGTCGAGCCTTCGGTCACACGGCACAGCATCATTCCCACCTGCATGTTCAGCACCATGTCGGGCGGCCAGGTGTCCGTGCCCATGCCGATATTCACGCCCATCCTGCGGTAGCGCGCAAACGATTCCAGCGTGGCGCCGTGCCGCCCCGACACCAGGGGGCAATGCACGATGCTCGCACCCGAATCGCGGATGATCTCCACGTCGCGCCCCGGCCGGTCGATATGGCGTGTGCCCGACACATAAGTGCCGTGCGGCAGCAAGGCGCGCTCGGACAGGAAATCCAGGCTTTGCAGCCACTCCGGCGGGCTCATGCCGTGCTGCTCCAGCACCAGGTCGTACTCCAGGCGCGACTGACAGCAGTGCAGCCGGATCGGCAGGTTCCGTTCGCGCGCCGCCGTCGCGGAAGCGCGCAGCAGCGCCGGCGTGCAGGTTTCGATGCGGTCCGGCGACAGCATGCCGCGCACGCGGCCATTGTGCCGCCCCTCCACTTCTTCGCAGAAAGCCAGGGCGTCGGCCAGCCCCGCCATGCCACGGGCTTCATCGTAGTGGCAACGGATCTTGCCATCGGCGTCCAC
The DNA here is from genome assembly GCF_035282245.1 of Achromobacter sp. D10. Lineage (NCBI taxonomy): Bacteria > Pseudomonadati > Pseudomonadota > Betaproteobacteria > Burkholderiales > Alcaligenaceae > Achromobacter > Achromobacter sp. D10. Next base: position 387,772 of record NZ_JAYJLE010000003.1, on the reverse strand, counting down.
ATAGGTATGGCCGCTACGGTAGGCCGGACCCAGATAGACGCGCAGACCCAGTTCGCCGGCTGCCTGGGCCGCTGACAGGAACTCATCGCGGGTCTCGCCCCATACCCGGTAGAACAGCGAAGCAATCGGCAGCGCCGTGGTAATGCCGTTCCTGATCAACTGGGCAAAAGCGTAGCGCTTCTGGAATGCCAGCTCGGCCGCGGAGTACATCTCGTACGGCCCCTGCTTCATATAGGTCTCGGGCCAGATGCGGCCCTTCTTCCAGGCGGGCGAGTTGTCGAAACCCAGGATGGTCGTATCCAGATCCGACAGCGCATCCAGGTCCACGAACCCCGGGCCGATCAGCGCCCGCCCATAGTCGCGGCGCTGGGCGACCTGGCCGGGATAGCGGTGGCCCACGTACAGGATGCGGTCGCCTTCGAAAACCACCTCGCCGTTCTCGTACAGGCAATGGCGGCCGTTCTCGTGGCCTACCACCCAGCGGGCGGTGAGCAGGATGGGACCCTGTAGCGCGCTCATTACGGCGCCTCCGCCAGGGCGCGTCCGCCACGCGCGACCACGCGCCCGCTCTTGACGACCAGCTTGCGCACGGGACGCGAGACGATGGCTTGCGCCACCGTCTCGGCATCCACCAGCACGAAATCGGCGCGGCAGCCCGGCGCGAGGCCGTAATCGGACAGGCCCATCACCTGCGCATTGCCGTAGGTGGCCACGTGCAGTGCCAGTTCCAGTTCGTCATCGCGGCGGAAGTTATTGCGCAAGCCCACCAGCATGGTGCGTTCCAGCATGTCCGGCTTGCCGTACGGCCCCCAGGTATCGCGCATGCCGTCATTGCCCGTGCAGACCGTCACACCGGCCGCGTGCAGCCGCGCCACGTTCGGCACTGGCCGCGAGGCCGAGCCCGTGGTCATGATGTGCACGCCGGCCTTCAGCAAGCCTTCCGTGAGGGCCTGTACCGCCTGCGTGTCCGGCATGCCCAGACAGAAGGAATGCGACAGTGTCACCTTGCCCTGCATGCCCAGCGCCAGCACGCGGTCTATGGTCATCTGCATCGAAAACGCACCCAGCTCGCCGGCCTCGTGCAAATGGATGTCGATGGGTTTGCCATGCTTTTCGGCCAGGCCGAAAATGGCGTCCAGATGCCCCTTGGGATCACGGTCCATGCCGGCCGGATCCAACCCGCCCACGACTTCCGCGCCCATGCGCAGGGCCTCGTCCATCAGTTCCAGCGTGCCCGGACGGATCAGCAGCCCGCTCTGCGGGAACGCCACGATTTCCACGTCGATCTGGTCGCGATACTGTTCACGCGCGCGCATCACGCCTTCGATCGCGCCCAGCCCGATGTCCGTGTCCACGTCCACATGGCTGCGGATATGGCTGGTGCCGTCGCCGATCGACATTACCAGCTGTCGGGCCGATTGGCGGTACGGATCGATGCCCAGGCGCTTTTTTTCGGCGCGCTCGTTCTCGATCTTGTCGATCAGGCGCGGGCCGACCTCGTTGCGGTACCAGGGCATGCCGTACATGGTCTTGTCCAGGTGCGCGTGGGCATCGATCAGGCCCGGCAACATCAGGGCGCCCCCTCCGTCCACGACTTCCACCCCGGCGGGGACCGGTCCGCCCAGCGCCTGGATGCGGCCCTCGCGCACCAGCACCGAGGTAATCTCGCCGCCTGCGGGGCGGACTTGGGTATACAGCGTTGCGTTTTCCATGGTTCTACTCTTGTCGGTTTGCGTTCAGCGCAAACGGGGGTTCAGGGCATCGCGCAGCCAATCGCCCAGTAAGTTCACGACCAGCACGATCAGGCTCAGGTACAGCGCGGGAAACACCACCACCCACCACTGCCCCGAAAACAGGAACTGGTTGCCCAGGCGGATCAGCGTGCCCAGCGAAGGCTCGGTAGGCGGCATGCCCACGCCCAGGAAACTGAGCGTGGCCTCGATCAGGATCGCCAGGCCCAGGTTCAGCGTGGCCGTCACCATGACCGGCGTCAACGTGTTGGGCAGGATGTGCGTCAGCATGATGCGCAGCGAACTCACCCGGATCAGGCGCGCGGCCTGCACGTACTCCTTGCCCCGCTCCACCAGTGCCGAGGCCCGCACCGTCCGCGCGTATTGCACCCAGTTGGTCATCGAGATCGCCAGGATCAGGATCACCGCGGACAGCGTTTCGCGCATCCCGGGCGGCAGCAGCTGGCGGAACACCGCCGTGACCAGGATCGCGACCAGAATGGTCGGGATGCTGAGCAGCGTGTCGCCCAGGCGCATCAGCGCGTTGTCGATCCAGCCGCCGAAATAGCCGGCCGCCAGCCCCACCAGCAGACCGATCGCCAACGACAGCACCACGGTCGCCAGTCCGATCACCAGCGACATGCGGGAACCGTACAGGATGGCGGACCAGACATCGCGGCCCTGCGTGTCCGTGCCCAGCAGGAACTGGGGATCCGAGCCGGCCTCCCAGACGGGCGGCAACTCCGCGTTCAGCAGGTCCAACTGCGCCAGGTCATACGGATTCTGCGGCGCGATCCAGGGCGCGAACACCGCCAGCAACACCACGGCCAGCAACACGATGCCCGCCCCCATGGCCACGTAGTCCTGGCGCAGGCTCCACCACAGATCGCTTCGAAGGAAGCGTGCAAGCCGGCCCTCGCCCGCTCCGGCAAATGGTTTAGTGAGCATTGGCTCCCCCCTTGACGTGCTGGCTGCGCAGGCGCGGATCGACCACGCCATACATCATGTCCACCAGCGTGTTCAACGCCACGAAGATGAAGGACACGATCACCAGGTAGGCGGCCATGACAGGAATGTCCACGAACATGACCGATTGGATGAACAGCAACCCCATTCCCGGCCACTGGAACACCGTTTCCGTAATCAGCGCGAAGGCGATCAGGTTGCCGATCTGCATGCCGGTCACGGTGATCACCGGCATCAGGCAATTGCGCAGGGCCAGCCGGAAATGCACCACCCGGTCCGGCAGACCGCGCGCCCGCGCGAATTTGATGAATTCGGTGCGCAGCGTCTCCAGCATCTCGGCCCGCACCAGGCGCATGATCAAGGTGATCTGGAACAGCGCCAGCGTGATAGACGGCAGTACCAACGCGGCGCGCCCCGACGGCGTAAGCAGCCCAGTGGTCCACCAGCCTATCTTCACCGTGTCGCCGCGCCCGAAGCCCGGCAGCCAGCCCAGTTGCACCGAAAAGATCAGGATCAGCATGATCCCCACCACGAAGCTGGGCAGCGATATGCCCAGGATGGAGACGAACTGCAGCGCCTGCGCCAGCCGCGACTTGCGGTAGATGGCGGTCAGCACGCCTAGCGGCACGCCGATGATCAGCGACAGCAGCGTCGCCATCAGGACCAGTTCGAACGTCGCAGGAAAGCGCTCGGCCACCAGCGCGAACACGTCTTGCTGGTTACGGTAGGAAATACCGAATTCCCCCTGCGCCGCGTTGGTCACGAAATGCACGAACTGCATGCCCACGGAAGCGTTCAGGCCCAGCCGTTCGCGCAGTTCATCGCGCTGCGTCTGCGAGGCCTGCTCATTGAGCATCATGTCGACGGGGTCGCCGACGAACCGGAAGATCACAAAGGCCAGCAACGCTACCGCCAGCATGACGCCGACTGCGTTAAAGACCCTTCTCACTATGAATGCCAACATCTGCGGCTCCCTTCAGACCGTTGTCGTTCCCAGGACCGCCGGCGGGCGGCGGCTTGCGGCGTCATTGCATGCGCACAGTCCACAGGCGCGCCTTGTTGTCCGGCATCTGGAGGACTTCACCCACGTTCTGGCCCACGGCCCAGGCCATGGGCTGTTGATGCAACGGCACGAAGCGCACGTCGTCGTGCAGCGTCTGCAGCACGCCGGCCATCATCTGCACGCGCTTGGGACGGTCCATTTCGGCCGCGGCCGCGTCGATCCTGGCATCCAGCGCCGGATCGCCCCATTGCCCCCAGTTGAAGACTCCAGCGGGGCCGCTGCGGCTGTGCATCACCTGCAGCAGGATGGAAAGCGCGTCGATCTGCGGCTCGTTGGCCCAGCCATGGATGGTGATGTCGAACTCGCCGCGCGAACGTTTGGGGTTCTGCAGAGAGCGCGGGCCGCTGGCCAGCGAGGCCTTGACGCCAATACGCGCCCACATGGACGCAGCCGCCTGGCAGATTTCCTCCTCGTTGACGAACATATCGTTCGAGCACAGCAGCGACACCGTGAATCCGTCCGGGTAGCCGGCCTCGGCCAACAACTTCTTGGCGCGGGCGGTGTCAAACGGCAGGCGCTCTTCCTGCTTGGGCTCGTAGCCCGGAATGGATGGCGCCACCAGCGCGCCCGTCGTACGCGACAGGCCGCGCATCACGCGCTTCTGGATCAGCTCCGGCGACAAAGCCATGTACAGCGCCTGGCGCACCCGCAGATCCTTCAACGGGTTCTTGTCGGTGATGTTGGAGCCGACCAGCTTGTCGCCCAGGTTGAAGCCAAAGTACAGCGTGCGCAGCTCCGTGGAGGCCAGCACCTTGACGTTGGTTGCCGCGCGCAGCCGGTCCAGGTCTTGCAGCGGCGCATTCTCGGTAAAGTTGATGTCGCCCGACAGCAAGGCCGCCACCCGCGTGGGCGCGGAGGCGATGGGCGTGAATTCGATGCGGTCCAGATTGTGGCGCGGCTTGTCCCACCACCCCGGGTTGACGACCAGCACGGTGCGCGTGTCGGGACGGTAGGACTCCACCTTGAAGGGGCCGGTGCCGTTGGCGTTGTGCGTGGCGTAGCCTTCGATCTTCTTGGCGGCGTCGGTGGGCTTCAGGCTGTTGTTGTCCACCAGCCACTGGCGGTTGAAGATGAAGATGTTGGTCAGATCATTGAGCATCAGCGGATACGGATGCGTCATTTCAATATCCACTGTGTGATCGTCCACCTTGCGCACCGCCTTGAATGCCGGCAGGTTGCCCTTCAATGGCGAGGCGTCGTCCGAAACACGGGTCATCGAAGCCACCACGTCGTCCGCCGAAAACGGCGCGCCATTGTGGAACTTCACCCCTTTGCGCAAGTGAAAACGCAGTACCGTGGGCGAGGTGCTCTCCCAGGATTCCGCCAAGGCGGGCGTGATGTTGAACTTGTCGTCATAGCGGATCAGCGCTTCGTACACATGATTCAGGAACGCGAGGTTGAACGTGCTGCCGTAGGAATACGGATCCAGCGAATCCAGGTCCCGGGCGGCGCCCCACTTCAACGTGTTGGCGGCGCTGGCCCCGGTCATGGCCGACAGCGCGATCACGGCGCCCGCGGTCCACTTGAGCAAAGTCTTCATGGCTGCAACTCTCCCTTGTGTATCGGTCTGATCTCGCCGGGGTCGTGCCCGGCGCGGTGGGTACGGCAAAAAGCTAGGAATGCGCGTCCGCGCGGATGGGAGACAAACGCTGCGCGCGCTCCAGGGACGCAAGCGCGAGCACCTGGGCCAGGGCGGCGCGGTAGGAATCGATGATGGGAACGGCAGGCAGGCGCGGCAGGCTGGGCAGGTAGCCGGCCAGCGCGGCGCCGGCCACGATGACGACGTCCGCTCCCTGCGCCACTGCGGCGTCCAGCGCCCGGCTGACGTGCAGCGCGGACTCCCCCGAACGCGAGACATAGTCCAGGGCATTGCCCGGCAGGGCCAGAATGGCGGCGCACCGGGACTCCAGCCCCAGTTGGCGGATCTGTTCACGCAGCATGCCGGGCCAGCGCTGCCCTACTGTCACGATGGCGTAGCGGTCGCCCCGCTGCATGGCGCTCATGATCGAGGCCTCGGCCATGCCCACCACGGGCACATCCAGGCGTTCGCGCACCGCGCCGATGCCGGGCTCGCCGAAACACGCCAGCAGGCAGGCGTCGAACCCGGCCGGCGTTTCCACCGCCTTCTCCACGACGTCCAGCACGGCGTGGGCAGCGATCGCCGCCTCCGCCCGGCTGGCGATATAGGCAGGGCCGAACCCGGCCGTGACGGCATGGATATGGACCGAACCGCCGTAAAACGCCTCGGCCTGGCTGGCCAGGCTGGAGGTCAGTTCGGACGTCGTGTTGCCATTGACCACCAACAGGCGGTATGGCGAAGAAACGGACTGCGCGGTGGCGGCGGCCTGGCGTACTGCGGACATGGATCAGCCTTTTGATTTGTATACAAACAATAAGGTTCTTTTAAGACAATCCAGATTGGTTTGTATAAAAATTTGTATACGATTTATGTCGCCAATGTACTCCGCACAATTGCGGCGACAAGCTATCGCTAACCCTTAGCCCAGGGTGTAGTATGCTTTCCGCACTGAGAAAAATGCGCGCCGGCAGCGTCTGCCGGACTATTCCAATACTCTGAAAGCGCGCAGGCATAGGAGCCAAAGAAGAAGATGAAGTCCCTCGCGCCACCGGCCAACGAGCCCGCCAAGAAAGACGTCAGTCGCAACGAAATCGTATACAAAAACTTGCGCCGCGCCATCATCGAGCAGGCCCTGCTACCCGGCGACAAGCTGCCCGAGGACATCATCGGCGAGCGTTTCGGCGTCAGTCGAACCATCGTGCGGGGCGTGCTGACGCGCCTGTTCAGCGAAGGGCTGGTGGATTTGCGGCCGAATCGCGGTGCCGCGGTGGCCCGGCCCAGCCTGGAAGAGGCGCATGACATCTTCGAGGCGCGCCGCTGCCTGGAACGCGACGTCGCGCGCCGGCTGCTGCAGCACATCACAGAAGCCGGTTTGGCCCGGCTGGAGCAGCACGTTGCCCAGGAAGAGGAAGCCCGCAAGCGCAACAGCACCAACGAGTCCATCCGGCTGTCCGGAGAATTCCACATCCTGATGGCGGAGCTCTCGGGCAACGCCGTGTATGCGCGCTATGTCAATGAAATCGTGTCGCGCTGCTCGCTGATCCTGGCCCTTTACGGCCGTCCGCATTCGAGCGAATGCGCGGTCAGCGAACATATGGAGATCGTGACGGGCTTGCGCGCGCGCGACGAAAAGCACGTGCTGCACCTGCTGGAGCATCACCTGGAGTCGGTGACCGCGCGCGCCCTGCTGACCGCGGACGGCCCGGGCGTGCGCGATATCCGCAAGATCCTGGACCGTTACGGCACGTAGGGGCGGCCCCGCCCGATGGGCGTGCCGCAGCCCCCAACGAAAAAGCGCCCGGTTCGGGCGCTTTTTGGTTCAGGAAGGCTAGATTTCGCGTTCTTCCGTCTTGAGGTTGTTGTCGCGAGCGAAATCCACCACAAACTTGTACGCCAGCGGTTCCAGATCGCGCAAACGCAAATCGACCACGATCCCGCGCACGCCGTCGATCACGACGGGCAGCACATAGGGCGAATAGGTGAGGTGGTTACCGGCACAGCCGGCGGGCCGGAATTGTGCCATTACGCCGGCGAGCCGTTCCGCCCAGTCGCTGGGGCGAAAGCGGCTACCGCTTTCGGTAACGCCATGAATTACGAATTGTCTGACGCGAGTTGCCATGAGTTCTTCACTACAGCGCGCCCTTCACGAAAGCCGGATCTTCGGCGTGATCAAACATGCGCCCTGCGCCGCGAATTGTATATGATTGATCCTTTGCCCTCTTTCAAAAAGCGATTCGCCCTGGGAAACCGGCTGCCAGGCAGGCAACTTCCGGCCCGCAGCTCCAGACCGGCAGCTTCCGACAGGAACTCCGGCCAGTCCCGGCGAAGTCCGCTTCATCCCCAGGAGGATCCGCAATGACCTCGCCTCTGGCCAACATCTACTCACGGCTGCCCGTAGCGTTCACGCACGGCCAGGGAGTCTGGCTGTGGGATGACCAGGGCCGCAAGTACCTGGACGCGCTGGCCGGCATCGGCGTGTCCTGCCTGGGGCACGCCCATCCGAAGTTGGTGGCCGCCATCAGCGAGCAGGCCGCCCGCGTCATCCACACCTCGAACATCTACGAAGTGCCGCAGCAGACCGCGCTGGCCGCCCGCCTGACCGAACTGTCCGGCATGCAGGAAGTCGCGTTCAACAATAGCGGCTCCGAAGCCAACGAAGCCGCGATCAAGCTGGCGCGCTACTACGCCTACCAGCGTGGCAACAAGCACGCCCACATCATCACCATGGATTCGTCCTGGCATGGCCGTACCCTGGCCACGCTGGCGGCCACGGGAAGCGAAAAGGCGCGCAAAGGCTTCGAACCGCTGCCCTCGGGCTTCATCCAGGTGCCCTACAACAGCGTGGACGCGGTGCGCTCCGCCGGCGACGCTGAACCGCGCGTGGCCGCCGTTCTGCTTGAAGTGCTGCAAGGCGAAGGCGGCATCCGCCCCTCCGATATCGCCTATCTCCAGGAAGTGCGCCGGCTCTGCACCGAGCGCGGCTGGCTGCTGATGATCGACGAAGTCCAGTCCGGCATTGGCCGCACCGGCAAATGGTTCGCCCACCAGTGGGCCGACATCGTGCCCGACGTCATGACCCTGGCCAAGGGCCTGGCGGGCGGCGTGCCCATCGGCGCCATGCTTGCCGCCGGCCCCGCCGCCGGCGTCCTCACGCCCGGCAGCCATGGCACCACGTTCGGCGGCGGCCCGCTGGTGTGCGCGGCCGGGCTGGCCGTACTGGACGCGCTGGAATCCGAAAGACTGCTGGACAACGCCCACACCGTGGGCCAGCACCTGCAAGCCGCCCTGGCCAATGCCTTGGCCGGCACGCGGGGCGTCACCGAAATCCGAGGCCGAGGCCTGATGCTGGGCATCGAGCTCGCCCGCCCCTGCGGCGTGCTCGCCATGCGCGCCATGGAGGCAGGGCTGCTCATCAACGTCACGCGCGACCGCGTCATCCGCATGTTGCCGCCGCTGATCCTCAGCCGTGACGAAGCCGACCGCATCGTCGCCATCCTGGTTCCGCTCATCCAGGAATTCCTGGCCGAAACACCATAAAATCAACGTCCCGCCCGGGCCATGAGCCTGGCCGGGCCCTATGACCTGCGACATCACCATGACTCCTCCCACGACTCAAAACGGCCCGTTGCGGCACTTCCTGCAGTTCAAGGACTTCTCGTCCGCCGAGATCGCCTATGTGCTGGACCGCGCACGCCTGATCAAGGACAAGTTCAAGCGCTATGAACCCCACATGCCGCTGCACGACCGCACGCTGGCGATGGTGTTCGAAAAGGCCAGCACGCGCACTCGCGTGTCGTTCGAGGCCGGCATGTACCAGATGGGCGGTTCGGTCATCAACCTGACCTCCAACGATTCGCAGCTGGGCCGCTCCGAGCCCATCGAAGACACCGCGCGCGTCATTTCGCGCATGGTCGATATCGTCATGATCCGCACGTTCGAGCAAACGCGCATCGAGCGCTTCGCCTCGCATTCGCGCGTGCCCGTGATAAACGGCCTGACCAACGAATTCCACCCCTGCCAGATCCTGGCGGACATCTTCACCTACATCGAGCACCGCGGCCCCATCGCCGGCAAGACGGTAGCCTGGGTGGGCGACGCCAACAACATGGCATACACCTGGCTGCAGGCCGCCGAAATGCTGGGCTTCACGCTGCATGTGTCCACCCCGGCCGGGTACGAGCTCGAAGCCTCGCGCATCGGCACTCCGCCAGCCAAGGTGCTGCGCCAGTTCAAGGACCCCATGGAAGCCTGCAAGGGCGCGCACCTGGTCACCACCGACGTATGGACCAGCATGGGCTATGAAGCCGAAAACGAAGAGCGCCGCGCTGCCTTCGCCGACTGGTGCGTGGACGCCGAAATGATGGCCGCCGCCGATCCCGCAGCCGTGTTCATGCATTGCCTGCCCGCCCACCGCGGCGAGGAAGTCACGGGCGAAGTCATCGACGGCCCGCAAAGCGTGGTCTGGGACGAAGCCGAAAACCGCCTGCACGTGCAAAAGGCGCTGATGGAGTTCCTGCTGCTGGGCCAGATCAAGTAAGGCCCCCGCAGCAAAATAAAGGCCTGCGCATCTTTCGATGCGCAGGCCTTTTTTCTTGCGCGGGCAACGCCTAGGCGATCCGCTTGAACATGGTCCGGCGGGTGTTGCGGAACGACGGTCGCACGCGGCTGCTCCAGTCGCTGGCGCGCACGGCCAGCCAGGGCGGGCTGCCGAAAGTCTCGCGCGTATGCAGGTCGTAGCACGCCAGATAGCGCGGCGATTCGTCGCGGCATTCAAAGCGCATGGCGCGCACGGTGCCCGGCACCGAAGCCAGGCCCGGCAGGTGTTCCTGGTCGTACCAGGCGTTCAAGTCGGCCTCTGCCTCGGGTAGCACGTCGGTTTCCACGATGTAGTGCCAAGGCGCGTCCTGTCCCGCCGAGGCGCCAGCGAGCTCCAGCGTGGGATGCAGTACGCGCGCCCGCGCGCCCGGAAAACTCTCGGCCAGACGCGCGAGAACCTCCGGCAAGGACGCTGCGGGTCCATGCAGATAGACGTAGGTCTCGTCCTCGTCCACGGCGGCATACGCGGCGGCGCGCACGCCCTCCAGTCCCTGGGTCAGCGTCTGCGCAAGATCGCGGCCGCGCGGCTCGTCGAATCGTTCTCCCAGCGACACCAGCAATACGGTTTCCGGCACAGTCATCTCCTTTTCAATGCCCGACGCGCAAGGCCACCAGGAAGCGCGACACCATGTTGTACGCGCCGACGGTGGCGGCCAGCTCCACCAGCAGCGTGTCATCGTAGCGCGCCCTGAGCGGCGCGAACACCGCGTCGGGTACCTCGATGTCGCGCGTCATGGCGTCCGTCAGCGCCAGCACCTCGGCCTCGCCCGGCTCCAGGCCCGGCAGCGCCGACGCAGCCGGACCGCCCCGCAACGCGTCGACCAGCGTCTGCGGCATTCCCGCAGCCAGCGCGTGCGGCACATGCGCCTCGAACTCATAGGGCGCGTTGTTCAACGTCGCCACCCGCAGGATGATCAGCTCGCGCAGCCGCGGCGGCACGGCCGTATTCAGGCGGATCGCGGTCAGCATGGCTTCCCACCCCTGCACCACGGCCGGACTGTTCAGCAGCACCTGGTACAGGGGCGAAATGCGCCCGCGCGCCGCCGCAATCCGCGCCTCGACGTCAGCCAGTTCCGGGCGCGTGCCCGGCGTCACCAACCCTACTCTGCATGCATTCATCTTCACTCCGGACGGATATTCTTGCGCTGGATCAGCGCGGTCCATTTCTCGCGATCGGACGCGATCAGGTCCGCCAGTTCCTGCGGGCTGCCAGGCGCGGCCTGGGCGCCAAACTTCTCCAGGCGGGCACGCACGCTCTCCGCCCCCAGCGCGGCGCGCACGGCCTGGTTGAGCTTGTCGATGGTGGCCGGCGGGGTAGCGGCAGGAGCGACGATGCCATACCAGTTGTTGGATTCCACTCCGGCGATGCCCTGCTCGGCCAGGGTCTTGACCTCGGGTAGCAGAGGGTGGCGGGTCGGCGCGGCGATACCCAGCGGCTTGAGCTTGCCGCCCTGGATATGGCCGATCAGACCGGGCACATCTCCAAAGAATCCCGACACCTGGTTGCCCATCACGTCGTTAATGACCGGAGCGGCGCCCTTGTAGGGCACGTGCATCACGTTCGCCTTGCTGGCGTCGGCGAACATTTCCAGGGTCAGGTGGGGAATGCTGCCTATGCCGGACGAGCCAATCGCGACGGATTGCGTCGCGGCCTGCGACTTCTTGACGAAGTCCGCCGCGTCGACCGCCGGATTGGAGGGGTTCACCACGAACACCGTGGCGTTGTTCACCACCTTGGACACGGGTGCGAAATCGCGCGCCGGATCGTACGGCAAGTCCTTGTACAGCGCCGGGCTTATTGCGACCGCCCCCACGCTGGTCAGGAACAGCACCGAGCCATCGGCGGGCGCCTTGGCCACGTAGGCCGCGGCAATGTTGCCATTGGCGCCGGCCTTGTTCTCCACGATGACCTGCTGCTTGAGCTCTTTGCCCAGCTGCTCGGCCAGTACCCGGCCGACCAGGTCCACCGGCCCGCCAGGGGGAAAGGCAATGATGAGGCGCACGGGCCCCTCGGCCCGGGCTGCGCCCAGGGCGGCCAGGCTCAGCAAGCCGGCGGACAGTATTTTCTTGAACATGATGTCTCCTGATTGAATGGAATTTTCTTGTCTTGCACGCACCGTCTGATGGCGGCCGCGTTTGCCACGCCTACTCGAATCCGTACAGCCGCGCCGGGTTGTCCACCAGGATGCGCTGGCGCAAGGCCGCGTCGGGACAGGCATCAAAAAGCAGGTCGACCAGCTCGCCGTCGTCGGGCATGTCGCCCGCCACGTTCGGATGCGGCCAATCCGTGCCCCACAGGCAACGGTCGGGCAAAGCCTCGGCCAGCGCTCGCACGAAGGGCAGGCCCTCCGCGAACGGCCGCTTGCCGGACGAGATGCGGTCGATGCCCGACACCTTGACCCAGGCTTGCGGCACGCTCGACAGGTCCAGCAACGCCCTCATCGCCGGCGACTCCAGCCCGTCGCCCGCCTTCAGGCGCCCCATGTGATCGACCACGAAAGGCAGCGGCAGCGCCGTCAGGCGCGGCAGCAACTCAGGCAACATCGCGCCGTCGAGATGCAGGCACAGATGCCAGCCCAGGGGCGCAATCAGCGCCACCACCCGGTCAAAGACCGCCGGATCCGGCGCGCCGCCCAGATGCGGCACGAAGTTGAAGCGGGCCGCGCGCACGCCGCCATCATGCAGTTGGCTGACGGCGGCCTCGGTGGCATCCGCCCCCAGCAGCGCCACGCCGCGATAACGCCCCGCGCTGCGGGCAAGCGCGTCCAGCAAGGCACGATGATCCGATCCATGGCAATTGGCTTGCACCACCACCGCGCGCTCCACGCCCAGGCGCTCATGCAGCGCCGCCATGGCCTGGTAGGGCGCGTCCGGCGGGGTGTACGAACGGCCTTCGGCATACGGGAATACGTCCGCCGGCCCGAATACGTGGCAATGCGCATCGCACGCGCCCGGCGGCAAAGCGTGACGGGGGCGGGACGGCGACGCGAGCGGAGGACGGCAATCGGACACGGGCGGGTTCCTACGTTGAAAACGCCATGGTCCCGGATTGCTCGCCTCCCAACAATGCTATATCTTTGATTTCAGATATAGATTTTCCAAATATCTTATGGACCTCAAGCAAATCGAGTACTTCCTGCGCGTGGCCGAGAGGCGCAGCTTCTCCCGCGCGGCCGAAATGCTGGATGTGGCCCAGCCCACGCTCAGCCGCCAGGTGCGCCTACTGGAACTGGAGCTCGGCCAGCACCTGCTCTACCGCAACGGACGCGGCGCCGAGCCCACCGAGGCCGGGCTGCGCTTTCTGGAACACGCGCGCGCCCTGCTCACCTTGGCCGAGCGTGCCAAGGAAGACCTGCAAACCCTGCGCGAAACGCCCACCGGCAAGGTCGTCGTGGGCCTGCCGCCCCGGATCGCGCGGGTGCTGACGCCACCGCTGGTCCAGGCCTTCCGCCGCAGCTTCCCGGAGGCCTCCATTGCCGTGGCCGAAGGCCTGAGCGCCCAGGTGCGCGAATGGCTGCTGGCCGGGCGGGTCGACCTGGCGCTGCTCTACGACCCGGCGCCCTCGCCCCAGCTCGCCTATGAATCCCTGTTCCGCGAAGACCTGGTGCTGGTGGCCGCGGCCGGACACCGGCCCGCCCTGCCCCCAAGCATCGCGGTGGCAGAACTGGGCAGCTACCCGCTGGTCGTGCCCAGCCTGCCCAACGCCATCCGCACCCTGGTCGAGAGCGTGTGCCGCGCCCAAGGGGTGCGCCTGACCATCGCCGTCGAGGTCGACGCGGTCCAGACCATCGTCGAGCTGGCCGCCCAGGGCGACGCCTACGCCATCCTGCCGCGCTCGGCAGCGCGCGGTCCCGCTGCGGAGCACGAACTGTCGCTGTGCGACATCGTGGCCCCCACCATCACCAACAACCTGGTGCTGGCCAGCGCCCGCCACCGGCCGGCCACGCGGCTCGCTACCGCCACCGCGCTCCTGATCCGGCGGCTGGAGCTGCCGGCGCTGTTCGCCCCGCCGGGCCGCTCCCACCAAAAGAGTTAAAATAGAGTCTGTTTTTCTTGTTTGGCGGCTAGCTGCTGTCAAAGTCTGCTGTCAAAGTCCTGTTGGCGTCTCACTTCAAACAATGACCACTATCCTCCCGAACCTTCCCACCGGCCAGAAGGTCGGCATCGCCTTCTCCGGCGGCCTGGACACCAGCGCGGCGCTCCTGTGGATGCGCAACAACGGCGCCATCCCCTACGCCTACACCGCGAACCTGGGCCAGCCCGACGAGTCCGACTATGACGAGATCCCGCGCAAGGCCATGGCCTACGGCGCCGAGAAGGCCCGCCTGATCGACTGCCGCGCGCAGATGGTGGCCGAAGGCATCGCCGCCCTGCAATCGGGCGCGTTCCACATCTCGACCGCCGGCATCACCTACTTCAACACCACCCCGATCGGCCGCGCAGTCACCGGCACGATGCTGGTGGCCGCCATGAAGGAAGACGACGTCAACATCTGGGGCGACGGCAGCACCTTCAAGGGCAACGACATCGAGCGCTTCTACCGCTACGGCCTGCTGACCAACCCGGACCTGAAGATCTACAAGCCCTGGCTGGACCAGCGCTTCATCGACGAGCTCGGCGGCCGTTCCGAAATGTCGGAATACATGCGCCAAGCCGGCTTCGACTACAAGATGTCGGCTGAGAAGGCCTATTCCACCGACTCCAACCTGCTGGGCGCCACCCACGAAGCCAAGGACCTGGAGCACCTGAACTCCGGCATCCGCATCGTCAAGCCCATCATGGGCGTCGCCTTCTGGCGCGACGACGTCGCCGTCAAGGCCGAGGAAGTCACCGTCCGCTTCGAGGAAGGCCATCCGGTCGCCCTGAACGGCGTGGAATACAGCGACCCGGTCGAACTGATGCTCGAAGCCAACCGCATCGGCGGCCGCCACGGCCTGGGCATGAGCGACCAGATCGAAAACCGCATCATCGAGGCCAAGAGCCGCGGCATCTACGAAGCCCCGGGCCTGGCCCTGCTATTCATCGCCTACGAACGCCTGGTCACCGGCATCCACAACGAAGACACCATCGAGCAGTACCGCGAAAGCGGCCGCAAGCTGGGCCGCCTGCTGTACCAAGGCCGCTGGTTCGACCCGCAAGCCATCATGCTGCGCGAAGCCGCCCAGCGCTGGGTCGCGCGCGCCGTCACCGGCGAAGTCACGATCGAACTGCGCCGCGGTAACGACTACTCGCTGTTGAACACCGAATCGCCCAACCTGACCTACGCTCCCGAGCGTCTGTCCATGGAAAAGGTCGAAAACGCTCCGTTCACTCCCGCGGACCGCATCGGTCAGCTCACCATGCGCAACCTCGACATCGTCGACACCCGCGGCAAGCTCTTCACCTACGTAAAGACCGGCCTGCTCGCCTCCTCCGGCACCTCGCTGCCCCAGCTGAGCGACGAAGGCAAGAAGAAGTAATTCTTCAACGCCAAAAACCAGAAAGCCCTTCGGCATGCCGAAGGGCTTTTTGCTTTACAAACACCAATCGCAAGACACACCCAAGCCCCCAGAGGCCGCCCGCGCGGCCGGCAGGGGGCAAGCCCCGCAATATCCTCCACCAAACCCGCCCCAGGCGTCAAAAGAATGCAACGCGCCGTCAAGCAGCAAGCAGTAGCCTAAAGCTCCACCTGCATCCCCATCTCCACCACCCGATTGGCCGGAATCTTGAAAAACTTGGTGCTCCGCGTCGAATTGCGCGCCATGAAGGAAAACACGGCACGCCGCCACCGCCACAAGGCCGGCTTCTTCGCCGCCACCACGGTCTGCCGCGACAGGAAATACGACGTACGCATCGGCTCCAGATCGATCTCCGGATACGCCTCGGCCACCAGCCGCAACGCCTCCGGCACATCCGGGTCTTCCTTGAAGCCGTAGTTGATCGTCGCCTGCCAGCTCGATGCCGACAGCTTGGTCACGGAGAAGCGCTCCTCGGCCGATACATAGGGCACATCCGCCACCAGGATGGTCAGGAACAGCACATGGTCGTGCAGCACCTTGTTGTGCTTCAGGTTGTGCAGCAACGCCGGCGGCACATTGCCGGAATTCATCGTCATGAAGATCGCGGTGCCCGGCACCCGCGACGGCGGATACTCTTCGAGCTGCGACATGAATTCCTTGAGCGGCTGGCGGTCCCGCTGCTGCATCTCGGACAGCAGCCGGCGGCCACGACGCCACGTCATCATCAGCGTGAACACCACGATCGCCACCAGCAGCGGCAGCCAGCCGCCCTCGTGGATCTTGAATACGTTGGCCGAAAACAGCAGCACGTCGAATAACAGCAACAGGCCCAGCGCCACCATCCACAGCACACGCTTGAGGCCGGTCGAACCGCGCGGCAACACGGCGAAAGCCAGCACCGACGTCGTGAACATCGTGCCCGTCACCGCGAAACCATAAGCGGCAGCCAGGTTGTCCGAATTGCGGAACAGCAGGACCAGGATCAGCACCGCGCACAGCAGCAGCGCATTGACCTGCGGCAGATAGATCTGGCCCTTCTCGATGGCCGAGGTATGCAGGATCTGCATGCGCGGCCAGAAACCCAGTTGCACCGCCTGGCGGGTAACCGAATAGGCGCCCGAGATCACGGCCTGGGAAGCCACGATAGTCGCGATGGTGGCCAACGCCACCAGCGGAGCCAGCCCCCATTCCGGGGCCATCATGAAGAACGGATTGCGTATCGCGGTCGGGTCGCGCAGCAGCAGTGCGCCCTGCCCGAAATAGCACAGCGTCAAGGCCGGCAGCACCATGCTGAACCAGGCCCGGCGGATCGCCGGACGGCCAAAGTGGCCCATGTCTGCATACAGCGCCTCGGCGCCGGTCAGAGCCAGCACCACCGCGCCCAGCAGAACGAAGCTGATCCAGGGAAACTCGACGATGAAGCGCAATCCCCACATCGGATTCAGCGCCCGCAGCACTTCCGGCGTCTGCCAGATCTGCCAGCCGCCCAACGCGGCCAGCGTGCCGAACCACAGCAACATCACCGGGCCGAACAGCTTGCCCATGGCGCCCGTGCCGTGCGACTGGATCGCGAACAGCGCGATCAGCACCACCAGCGACAGCGGCACGACCCAGGCGTCCAGCTGATGCGACACGATGCCTATCCCTTCCAGCGCCGAGAGCACCGAAATCGCGGGCGTGATCATGCTGTCGCCATAGAACAGCGCCGCCCCGAAGATTCCCAGCACGATCAGTACCCAGCGCAGCTTGCCTTCGCGCCCGCGCACCGCCAGTTCCAGCAGGGCCAGCGTGCCGCCCTCGCCGCGGTTGTCGGCGCGCAGCACCAGGGTCACGTACTTGAACGACACCACGACCATCAGCATCCAGAACAGGATGGACAGCACGCCCAGCAGGTGCGCAGGCTCCAAGTCGGTGTGCACGCTCAAGCCCGTCAAACAGGCCCGCAACGTATAAAGAGGACTGGTGCCGATATCGCCATACACCACGCCCAGCGCCCCCAGGATGAGTGCGGCCCGCGACGAGGGGGCGTGGCCGCCCAGGGCTTGCGCATTGGACGACGTAGGTACGCTGACCGAACCTTGGCTCATGATGTCGGTTCTTGACGAGTAAGTTGGGCCCCCTTGCGAGGGCCGGGAAACACGACGGACAGCCGTGTTCCTGCAAAGTCCGGGCGGCTGGTGAGCTTCCACCAGGCGCCATGCGCGTGGGCGATTTCCCGCACAATGGCCAGGCCCAGGCCGGACCCGCCCGCGGTGGCCGTCGGCGAACGATAGAAAGCCTCGAATACGCGTTCGCGCTCGTCCGGCGAAATCCCAGGCCCGTCGTCCTCCACGGTCAGCGACGGCGGATTCGCACCGACGATCAGCGTGATGCGGCCGGTCTTGTTGCCGTAGCGCAGCGCATTGTCGATGAGATTGCCCAGCAGCTCGGCCAGCAATAAGGGATCGGCGTCGATCCAGATGGGCGCGTCGGGAGCCACCAGGTCCAGTTCGTAATGCGCCTCGCGCACCCGCGGAAACCATTCCGCGCCGTGCGCCCGCACCCATTCACACAGGTCGATGCGCACGAAACTGTCTTGCGGGCGGGCGTTGGGGTCGGCGCGCGCCAGGACCAGCAGCTGCTGGCCCAGGCGTATCATGCGGTCGCTCACGGCCTTGATTCGTTCAGCCCGAGCTCGCACGTCGTCGGGCAAGGGACGCGCCAGCATTAATTCGGACTCCAGGCGCAGCCCGGACAAGGGCGTGCGCAACTGATGCGCGGCATGGCCAATAAAACGGCGCTGCGCCGCCAGCGAGGCATCCAGGCGCAGCAGCAAGTCATTGGTGTGCGTGACCAGCGGCTCGATCTCGACCGGCACGCCGGCCACTTCGAGCGGCTGCATGTCGTCGATGGAACGTTGCCTGATCTCTTCGGAAAGGTGGTTTACCGAACGCAGCCCGGAACGCACGCCCTGCACCACGACCCATGTGAACAGCGCGATCAGCGCCACCTGCCCCACCACCATCAGCCAGAAGAAATCTTCCAGCATCCAGAGCGACATGTCGATCTTGTGCGTGATGACCCAGGTAGCCGCCAGGTCCAGCAGGACCAGCAGCAGGATCGGCGGCATCAGGCGGATGACCAGATGCCGCGCAAGCGAACGGGAGGGGAGCAAAGGACGGGCAACCGGGGTAGCGGTAGGAGTGCGTTCCTGCATCATGACGCAATGCCCTCGCCTAGGCGGATGGATGCGCTCGGCCGGCGCAATCCGGCCGTAGCCGGGCCGTCAGGCCGTTTCCACATCCAGCATGTAGCCAAAGCCGCGCACCGTCTGGATGCTGGCGCCCGTGCCCTCAAGGCGTTTGCGCAGGCGGTACACATAGACTTCGACGGCGTTTTCGCTGAAGTCGGCATCCCAGGCCGAAAGCGAGTTCACGATCTGGCGCTTGGTCACGACACGGCCGACGCGGGCCATCAGCATTTCCAGGACGGAGAGCTCGCGCACCGACAAGGACAGGCGCTGGCCATTGGCGCGGACCTCGCGGCCGACGGTATCGAACACCAGCGGACCGACTTCGATCAGCGGCTGCGCCTGGCCGGCGCGACGCCGGCCGAAAGCGCGCACACGCGCCGCCAGCTCGGGAAGTTCGAAAGGTTTAGTGACGTAATCGTCGGCGCCGGCGTCCAGGCCGGCGACGCGATCCTCGATGCCATCGCGGGCGGTGAGGATCAGCACGGGGACCTGATTGCCGTCCTGGCGCAATTGCCGCAGCACGTCCAGGCCGCTCATGCCCGGGAGGTTGAGGTCGAGCAGCATCAGGTCATAGGGCTGGCCTGCCAAGGCACCCAGAACCCGGTCGCCCTCGGTCAGCCAGTCGACCGCATAGCCTTGGTCGGCCAGAAATTCCTGGAGCGCGTGGCCCAGGGTGGTGTCGTCTTCGATTACCAGAACTCGCATGCGGCGATTCTAGCGCGATCCCGGCCGGAGCGGGGCGCGAAATGCGCCCCGGGGCCGGGAAGCGTTCAAGGTGCGGACGGAGCGGGGGCGGCCCCGCCAGCGGCAGGAGCTGCCGCGCCCGCGGCGCCGCCCGAGGGCGGCGTGGTGACGAACCCGATGCGCGTCATGCCCGAACGGCGCGCCGAGGCCATGACCTTGGCCAGTGTCTCGTAGCGGGTGTTCTGGTCCGCGCGGATGCGGATCTCGGGTTGCGGCTTGGTGCCGGCGATCGATTTGAAGCGGTTGGGCAGGTCGTCGATATTGACCGGCTTCTCGTCCCAGAACAACGCGCCGCTGGCGTCGATGGCCAGGTCGACGGTCTTGGGCTCTTCCTCGATCTGCTCGGCGGCCACCTGGGGCATGTTGATCTTGATCGAGTGCGCCAGCAGCGGCGCGGTGATGATGAAGATCACCAGCAGCACCAGCATGACGTCGATCAGGGGCACCATGTTGATCTCGGAAACCGTATGGCTTCCGGATCCTTTGCCCTCGAAGCTGCCAAAGGCCATTATTCGCTCCCGCGTTGAGCCACTGCGCCATTGCCGCCCTGGCGGCGCAGGGCGCGCACCTTGCCGTCGGACAGCGCGACTTGCTGGCCGGTGGTCAGGAACGCGAACAAATCATGCGCGAACGCGTCCAGGCGCGAGAGGAACACGCGGTTGTTGCGCACGAAGGTGTTGTAAGCCAGCACCGCGGGAATGGCGACCGCCAGACCCAGGCCCGTCATGATCAGCGCTTCGCCCACCGGACCGGCGATACGGTTGATGGTCACGCCATCGGACAGGCCGATGCCGACCAGGGCATGGTACACGCCCCAAACCGTGCCGAACAGACCTACGAAGGGCGCCGTCGAACCCACCGAAGCCAGCACGGTCAGGCCGTTTTCCAGCTTGGCGGTTTCTTCGTCGATCACCTTGCGCATGGTGCGCGTGACGAAATCCGAATTGCTGCCCGACTCTTCCAGCTTGGTCGCGCCGAACTTGTTGTGATGCGCCTGCGCATGCATGGCGTGGCTGGCCAGGTGCGAGAACGGATCGCGGGCGCCATGCGTGACGATCTCGTTTTCGACCTGTTCAAGCGAACTGGCATTCCAGAACTTGTTGAGGAAATCCGCCGAGCGCTTGCGCATGCTGACGTTGCTGGCGACCTTGACCAGGATCAGATACCAGGTCACCAGCGACATCAGGATCAGGATGATGAACAGGCTCTTGCCGACGAAGTCGCTCTGCGCCACAAAGTGCAGAAAGCCCATGTCGGGAACCGCGGCGGGAGCCGGAGCGGCCGGCAACGCCGAGGGCAGCGCGGCAGCGGCGCCGTGCAGCGCGTCCGCCGATTGCTGAACGGCGCCAGCGGCTTGCTGAGCCGCGGCACCGACCGTCTCGGCGGCTTGTTGGGCTGCGGGCGCGGCCCCAGCCGCGGAGGGCGCAGCGGCGGCGGCAGCCGGCGCCGCCGGGCTGGTGGTCGCCTGCGCCACCAGGGTGGCGCTATGCAGTGCGTTGGACATCTCAGTTCCTCATTACGAAATCGAACGGAATTTTGGCTTTGGCGGGATAGGCCACGCCGTTACGGGTATACGGTTTGAAACGGCCCTTGCGGGCGGCTGCCAGCGCCGATTCGTCCAAGCGCGGAAAGCCCGAGGATGCGTCGATGGTTGCCCGCTCGACCAGCCCCTGGGTATTGATCTCGACCAACACGACCACTCGGCCCTCCTCCCGCATGCGCCGCGAAGCCATCGGGTAATTGGGCATCGGACGCGCGCCCTGGAACTCGATGCTGGACACCAGCACCGGCTGGTCCGGCGGCGGCCCCTGCTGCGGCCCTTGCGGCGCCTGCGTGCCCTCGGGCGCGCCGCTGGGCGGCGCCTTGGGCGGTTCGGGCTTGGGCTCGGGCTTGACGTCCTGCTTGGGCTCGGGCTTGGGTTTAGGCTTGGGCTGCGGCTTGGGCTTGGGTTTGGGCGCCGGCATCGGCGGCTTTTCAACCACCGGTTCCGGTTCGGGTTCAGGCTCCGGCTCGGGCTTGAGTTCAGGCTCGGGCTCGGGTTCGGGTTCAACCTCGGGCTGCGGCTCCGGCGGTGTTTCCGTCACCGGCTGCTGTTCCTCGGGAGTCGGCTCGGCCTTGGCGATCTGGGGAATGGGCGCATCCACCACGCTCACCATGATGGCTTCCGGTTCCTCGAGTTCAGGGCGATTCTCGGGGGCCATGAAGATGGCGCCGATCACTGCCGCATGAAGCGCCAGGACCGTCAGGCCAGCGCCTGCGCGTATACCGAATGAAGAGCGCGAAGATGAATTCCAACCGCGTTGAAAACTAGGCATGAATCAGCCAGGGTGCATTGACTTATCCGGCCAGCCAGGGAAAGACGCACACGCGATGGCGACGCCGGCTGACCGGTACAAGCCCACAATAATATCTTAAATGCGAATGATTCGCACGTCCTATTTCATCTGATCCGGTCCTACATTTCTGACCTGGATCAATGGATTCAAGCGATGCGTCTCGAGGCGGACACTACAGGCAGCGACCCACGCGCATGGAGCAGCACGGCAACAGATCAACGCCAAAAACAAAAAACCCGCCACCATGACGTGTGCGGGTTTTGTGCGGAGCGCGTATCGGATACAGCCTGGGCTTTTGGTGGGTGCTACAGGGGTCGAACCTGTGACCTACGCCTTGTAAGGGCGCCGCTCTACCAACTGAGCTAAGCACCCATTCTGATGCAGCCTCAAGACGAAATTCGCGAAAAATCCGTACAAGCAACTGCCAACCGGGGCACTCAAAAGCAATACGCGGGCCGGAGTATACCGGACCGCGCAATTGTCGGCAAATCAGCAGGTCTGAATGCCTGCGATCTGCCTGCCGTCCATTAGTTGACGGCATCCTTCAGGGCCTTGCCCGGACGGAACTTCGGCACCTTGGCCTTCTTGATCTTGATGGTTTCGCCGGTGCGCGGATTACGGCCGGTGCGTGCGGCGCGAGCCGACACAGCGAACGTGCCAAAGCCAACCAACGTAACCGTACCGCCCTTCTTCAGGGTGGTCTTCACGGCACCGATCAGGGCGTCGAGCGAACGACCAGCGGCAGCCTTGGAGATGTCGGCCTTGCTGGCGATGTGATCGATGAGTTCGGTTTTGTTCATTCAGGTGTACCCCTCACAAGGTATGGAGTCTGTCGGTAGTGCAGTTCATGGCCGTCATGATTGGACGCCGCTGAAGACGCAAGACCCGACAAACGACGAACAGACAGTGGATAAACTTTTTTCTTGCGCTGCGAAGCACAACTTTTAAACTGCTGCGCCGCTTAGATTCAATGGCAAATTGCCTTCAAATCGTCAGCGACGCAGACGTGTATTAGGCCTTGGCGTAGCGCGGCTGTCAAGCGAAAACCTCACCACAACCCGCGTCAATACTAGCTTTTAGACCGTTTCGCAATAAACAGAAACACGCATTTTGGGGTTTGTGCGACACCCCCGAACACGATATTTAACTTGCGTCAGACATCGGCCCATCGGCGCAGCAAATTGTGATAAACGCCCGTGAGCTGCACGATGGAAGCATGCCCTGCGGCGTCCTGATTCAAGCGCTGTATGGCCACATCCATCTCTAGCAGCAGCGCGCGCTGGCTGTCTTCGCGCACCAGGCTCTGCATCCAGAAAAAGGACGATACGCGCGCGCCGCGCGTCACCGGATTGACCTTGTGCAGGCTGGTGCCCGGATACAGCACCATGTGCCCAGCCGGCAGCTTCACCGCGCGCGGACCATAGGTGTCGTCGATGACCAGCTCGCCGCCATCGTAGGAATCAGGCTCCGAGAAAAACAGCGTGGCCGACAGGTCGGTGCGCACGCGTTCGGCGGTGCCAGTAATGCCGCGCACGGCGTTATCCACGTGATAGCCGAAGGCCTCGCCACCCTCGTAGCGGTTGAACAAAGGCGGGAAGATCTTGCGCGGCAACGCGGCCGACATGAACAGATTGTTGCCCGCCAGGCGTTGCAGGATCAGGTTGCCCAGCTCCTGCGCCAGCGGATGCTGCTCGGGCAATTGGCGATTGCGTTTGACTTCGGCCGATTGATAGCCCGCCGTGACCTTGCCGTCGACCCAATCAGCGGCGTCCAGCCGTCGCCGGATTTCGGCAGCCTCTTCCGGCGTAAAAACTTCTGCGATCTGTATAAGCATGGGCGCTATCCCGATTGTGTTGCAAGCGCGCACGCCCGATGGTCGCGCGCGTGCCGCAGCATTATCCCTGCAGACAGCCGTTGAGCGCCTGATCGAAATCAAACAGCAAATCGGCCTCATCTTCGATGCCCACCGAGACGCGGATGAGGCTGTCGGCAATGCCCATCTGCTTGCGCCGCTCGGCGCCCATCTCGTAATAGATGGTGTGGGCGGCGGGCAGCGCCAGGCTGCGGGTATCGCCAAGATGGGTCGCCATCAGCACGATGCGCAGGCGGTTCAGGAAGTCGAAGCAGTCCACGCCATCGGCCAGCTCAACGCCCAGCAAGCCGCCGAAGCGCGATCCGAACAGCGCTGCGGCGCGCGCATGCTGCGGATGGCTTGCCAGACCGGGGTAATGCACCTTGGCCACGCCCGGGTGCTCTTCCAGGAAGCGCGCCAGCGCCAGCGCGTTGGCGCAATGCTTGGCCATGCGCAAGGCCAGGGTCTCGGCCCCCACGGCGATACGGTGCGCGGGCTCGGCCGCCAACGTGCCGCCCATGTCGCGCAGGCCCTTTTTCTTGATCTGCGTAAGACCCCAGCTGGTGGACGGCCCCTTGCGATAGGCATCGTAGATGTTGGAGTACGCGGACCAGTCATACAGGCCGGTGTCCGTCACCGCTCCGCCCAGCGCATTGCCGTGGCCGCCGATGTACTTGGACAGCGAATTCATGACCAGCGACGCGCCGACCGAGGCAGGACGGAACATCCAGGGCGACGTCAGCGTGTTATCGACAACATAGACCAGCCCTTTCTCGCGGCAGATCTCGCCGATAACCGCCAGGTCGGCGACTTGCGTACCCGGATTGGCGATGGTTTCGGTAAAGACCATGCGGGTGTTGGGCTGGATCGCCGCGCGCACTTGCGACGAATCCGTGGAATCCACGAAGGTGATTTCCACGCCCAGCTCCAGCAGCGTTCCCAAAAGGCTGTTCGTGTTGCCAAAGACGAACTGGCTGGACACCAGATGGTCGCCCCGGCGCAGCAACGTGGTGAAGATAGCCGCCAGCGCTGCCATGCCGGTCGCGAAACTGACCGTGCCTTTGCCGCCTTCCATCTGGTTGACCTTGGCCTCCAGCGCGGTGGTAGTGGGCGTGCCTTGACGGGCATAGGTGAAGCCCGCCTTGCCCTGGAACACCGCGGCCAGCTCGCGCGCGTCGTCGTAGGCGAACTCCGACGACGGATGCATGGGCTTGTGCACCGCTCCGTGCTCGACGGATTGCTTGCGGTCGGAATGGAGGATCGTCGTGGTAAAGCCGTTCTGGTGCATGATGAGCTGACGCGAAAAAGATGGGGTCTACAAAATAGGCAAGGCGGAGATATCAGGCGCGGCGTTGGCGCACGGTTTCGTACAGGCAGACGGCGCTGGCCACGCTGACGTTCAGGCTTTCCACCGAACCCAGCATGGGAATGTTCACCAACTGATCGCAGGTTTCCCGTGTCAGGCGACGCATGCCCTCGCCTTCCGCCCCCATGACCCAGGCCATGGGCTGGCGGGCATCGATCTGGTGCATGCTGTCCGCCGCCTGGTCATCGGTGCCCACCAGCCAGACGCCGCGGTCCTTCAGGCTGCGCATGGTGCGAGCCAGGTTGGTCACCATCAGATAGGGAACCGTATCGGCCGCGCCGCAGGCGACGCGTTGCACGGTCGCATTCAGGCCGACGGCCCGATCCCGCGGGGCGATGACGGCATGCACGCCCGCGGCGTCCGCGGTGCGCAGGCAAGCGCCCAGGTTGTGCGGGTCGGTCACGCCGTCCAGGATCAAGAGCAACGGCGGCCCTTCAATGACGTCGAGCACCTCGTCCACGTCCACCGCCAGCTGGCGCTCTTCGGCCAGCGCCACCACTCCCTGATGGCGGGTGCCGCGGGACAGGCCGTCCAGGCGTTCCATCGGAACCGGATGCAGGCGGCAGCCCGCTTTCTCGGCCTGCTCGATAAACGCCTGCATCCGCTTGTCGCGGCGCGACGCCTCTACATAGATTTCCTTGATTGAGTCGGGCGCGTGGCGCAGCCGCGCGACTACCGCGTGAAACCCGGCCAGGACTTGGGTCGACGCCATAAATGCAATACCTTTAGATAAACGAATACCCGCCCCAGAGCGGGGCGGGCCACCGGATCGAGCCGGGCATAGACGCAATGTTACCCCTTATGGCCAGGCCGCCAAACGACGGCGTGGCCATAAAGAAGTATCAATGGCGCTTGTGCGTGGCTTTCTTGGCCGGCGCGGCGCGCTTGGGGGCCTTCTTGGGAGCCCTGGGCGGCTTGCTGGCTTTCTTGGCCTCGGCACGCCGTTCCTTGGCCGTCTGGCCCTTCAGCGCCGCGGGCTTGGGCGACGCCGCCTTCTTCACGCGGCGCGAGGGTTCGTCGGGCCCCCGGGCCGACGCCTTGCGCAAGGCGTCAAAGCTCGTGCCCTGCACCAGGCGGAACTCGATGCGGCGCGCCTCCAGATCCACGCGCGACACCTGTACCTGGACCTTGTCGGTCAGGCGGTAACGCATGCCGGTGCGCTCGCCACGCAGCTCGTGCAAGGCGTCGTTGAACTGGAAGTACTCGCCGCCCAGCTCGGAAACATGCACCAGCCCTTCGACGTGCAGGGTATCCAGCGTGACAAAGATGCCGAAACTGGCGACGCCGGTCACCGTGCCACTGAAGTCCTCGCCCACACGCTCCTTGACGAACCAGCACTTGAGCCAGGCCTCGACATCGCGCGAGGCCTCGTCGGCGCGGCGCTCGCTCGCGGACAGGACCAGTCCCAGCTTTTCCCAGATGGCGTGTTCATGTTCGCGCTGGGTCCGGCCAATGACCACCGGCTGGTCTTCCAGACTGGGCACATACCGCTCTGCGGCCAGCAATGCCTTGATGACACGGTGAGTCAGCAGGTCGGGATAGCGGCGGATGGGCGACGTGAAATGGCTGTAGCCGGGATACGAGAGGCCGAAGTGCCCCATGTTGTCGGGACTATAGACTGCCTGCTGCATGGAGCGCAGGCACATGGTCTGCAGCAGCTGGTAGTCAGGGCGACCGCGCACCGAATCCAGGAAGTCTCCGTAGTCCTTGGCCGTGGGCGTCTCGCCCCCGCCCAGCGACAGGCCCATGGTGCGCAGGAATTCACGCAGCGACTGCAGGCGTTCGGGCGTCGGCCCTTCGTGGATGCGGAACAGGCCAGGATGCTTGCTGCGGGTCATGAAGTCGGCCGCGCAGGTATTGGCGGCCAGCATGCATTCCTCGATCAGCTTATGCGCATCGTTGCGAACCGATGGCACGATTTGCTCGATACGGCCGAGTTCGTTGCAGACGATCTTGGTCTCGACGGTGTCGAAGTCGATGGCGCCACGCTTCTTGCGCCCTTGCGCCAGCAATTGGTAGAGCTCATACAGATGCTGGACCTGCGGCATGACGCTGCGCATGGCGTGCGCGGCTGGACCGCCGGGCTGCTGCAGCGCGGCCCAGATGTTGGTGTAGGTGGTGCGCGCATGCGAGTGCATGACCGCGTTGTAGAACTGGTAAGCCGTGACCGTTCCCGCCTTGGCGCCGCTGGCCGGGATGACCATGTCGCAGACCAGCACCAGGCGGTCGACGTCCGGGTTGAGCGAACACAGCCCGTTGGACAACGATTCCGGCAGCATCGGAATGACGCGGCGCGGAAAGTAGACGCTGGTGCCGCGTTCGATCGCGTCATCATCCAGCGCATCGCCCGGACGCACATAATGGCTAACGTCGGCGATGGCCACCAGCAGGCGCCAGCCCGGACGCTTGCGCTGGCCCGTGCCCAGCTCGACGGGTTCGCAGTACACAGCGTCGTCGAAGTCGCGCGCGTCTTCGCCGTCGATCGTGATGAGCGGCACGTCGCGCAGGTCCACGCGATCCTTGAGATCGGCCTTGCGGACCACGTCCGGCAGGCGCGCGGCCTGCTTGAGCGCAGCTTCCGAAAACTCGACCGGCACGTCGAACTTGCGCACCGCGATCTCGATTTCCATGCCGGGATCGTCGATCTCGCCCAGCACTTCGGCCACGCGGCCCAGCGGCTGCGTGTGGCGCGTGGGCTGCTCCATGATTTCAACAGCGACCACCTGCCCATGCTGGGCTCCGTTGGTGTCGCTGGGCGGAATCAGGATGTCATGCTTGATGCGCTGGTCTTCGGGGACGACGATGGACAGGCCATGCTCGTGCAGAAAGCGTCCCACCAGCTTGTTGGTGCGGCGTTCAATGACCTCGACGATAGTGCCTTCAGGCTTGCCGCGGTATTCGCCGGAGGGTTTGACCAGCACGCGGTCGCCATGCAGCACCTTGAGCATTTCGCGAGGCGACAGGAACAGATCGGGCCCGCCGTCATCGCGCAGCAGAAAGCCGAAGCCGTCGCGGTGCCCCAGCACCTTGCCGGCGATGAAGTCCAGTTTGGTGGCCAGCAGCAGCACGCCCTTGCGATTGGGCATCAATTGCCCGTCGCGCTCCATGGCGCCCAGGCGGCGTTCAAACCCCACCATCGTCGCGGCGCGCTCGACGCCCATGCGTTCGGCCAGTTCCACCGGAGACAGCGGCGAGCCGGCGGCGCGCAGCGCTTTCAGGATGGCTTCACGAGACGGGACATCGGGATCGAAGTCCGGCGGCGCTTCGGGCAAGGGTGTTGATCTGTTGTTATTCGATTCGTTATTCGATCGTTTTGCCAAAGCTAAAATTTCCGTATATAATGCGCAGCTTCTGTGGTTCGCCCAAGGCTGAACACTGAAGCAGAAAATGGTCAGAAAGGCTCGGTTGTTAAGTTTAAAGTTAAAAAACTTGGAACTTAAAAACTTGGCCGGGGTTTGAAAGCAAAGTTGAAATCAAAGTTGCTTAAAACCTTATTGTAGAACCAACTGCACTTTAGACGCATGTTTTAGTTAATGTGTTTTAACTGAAGCGATGCAACTAGAGCCGCAGCGTATCACATAGTTCTGACAGTATCTCTCAGTGCCCAGGTGGCGGAATTGGTAGACGCGCATGGTTCAGGTCCATGTGCCGCAAGGTGTGGAGGTTCGAGTCCTCTCCTGGGCACCACGGAATTTTCGATCAAGACCAGGCAAGCCAGTCTTGATGACAAAGGCTAAAAAGCCCTGGAAATCGCAAGATTTCCGGGGCTTTTGCTTTGCGGATCCGCGGACTCCTCTTGCATCCGCACGCCTTGCCCGCGCCCGCCCTACCCTTTAGCGCCACGGCACCTTCCGATTCAAATGGTGCCGCGCGTAAAGATCGGCGCCCATGCCTTCGATCTGCCCATCGATCAATGCCTCGAAAGGCCGCAACAGGGCATCGAAATTCATCGGCGCCTCGATGGCGTTCAAGGCATGCGTCACGGCCTCTATCGTGGACAGCGCTCCGGGCACATCGGCATGACGAACCCGGTAACGCGTGGACAATCCCGCCGGCAACATCACGCGCGGCAACGCGGCCAGCCCGGGGTTTATATGCAGCAGCTTGCGCGCATGCCCCCAGGTGCCGTCAGGCACGATCAATCGGATGGGCTCGTCCAGATCCCGCCCGTAACCAGGCATCAGAACCTCTGCGCCCTCGCCGGGAAACAACAAGCGAGGCAGGTGACCTGGCAAGGCCCAATCCTCTTGCGAAAAATACTCGCCCACCACGCGTCGCGCGCCCTCCAGGCCCAGGACGGCCAATCGCGCCGTGTTCAAGGCGTGGCGCGCCTCGCTCGGATGCTGCAAGACGACCACTTGAGTGCGGCAGGAAAGCGAAGGAATCAGGGCGCACAAGCAGTGCGATCGGGGACGCAGGCAATGCGTGCAGAGGGCGCGGGACATGGGGCGACACTATATCGAAAGTTCGCAAGCGGCCCGACTGCAAAAAATATGAAAAAAAAGCCGCACGACTTGCACACTTCTAAAAAAGTGTGCATAATCTCATTCCTCTGCTGCTGAACAAGAAACAACGCGAAAGCGAAGCGACAAGTGAAGCAACAGCGCCCAGGTGGCGGAATTGGTAGACGCGCATGGTTCAGGTCCATGTGCCGCAAGGTGTGGAGGTTCGAGTCCTCTCCTGGGCACCAATTATTACATCACGAGGTACCTGCGTGATGCGCCAAAAAAACCCCGAACGTGTAAGCGTCCGGGGTTTTTTCTTTGCGCGGCACAAACGCATGTGCGACCAGATGCACGTTCGGCCAGATGCACGTTCGGCCAACTGCGGCGCGATCAACCTCGCAAGGGTGTACTGCGCAGCCGATTTGTGGTGCCCGGCCCGCATATCGCTGAGCCGGGGCAAGCCCCTCCCTACTTCAGCACGCGCGTCATGACGACGTGCGGAATGCCGGCTTCGATGAATTCCTCGCCTTCCACGCTAAAACCGTGCGCCTGGTAGAAGCCCGCCGCGTGCGTCTGCGCATGCAGCACCAGCATGCGATGGCCGTCGCCATGGCCTTGCTCGATCAGGGCGTCCAGCAACTGCCCGCCCACTCCCATTCCGCGCGCCCTCTTATGGACTGCCATGCGACCGATGTGGCCGTCGGGCAAGAGCCGGCCGGTACCCATTGGCGTGCCATCCGGGCCATAGGCCACGGCATGCACGGACACGGCGTCATCGTCGTCCAGCTCCACCTCCGGCGGCACTTTCTGTTCGACGACGAACACCTCGTGGCGCACCGAATACGCGTCGTCGCGCAAGCGGTCCCAGGTTCCCAGGGCGATACGCACCGTAGCTTGTTTGTTGGTCGACATGTCCATCCCTCGCGTGCAGCAAATGAATAAAAGAATCCTACGCCGCATTTTGGCAGGGATGAACCATGGCCAAAAGGGGGTACGATCGCGGCTTGCCCACGTCGTCCAGGTTCCGCCACATGCCGCCTGCCGCTCCCCCCGCCTGGCTGAAAGCCGCGCCCGCGCTCTTCCTGCTTCTCTGGTCCAGCGGTTTCGTCGTGCTCAAAGTGGGTCTGGCCTATGCCGATCCCATGACGTTCCTGGCATTGCGCTACGCCTGCGTGGTGCTGATTCTTATGCCTTTCCTGCTGGTCCTGCGCCCGCCGCTGCCGCGCGGCGCCAGCGCGTGGGGCCATCTGGCGATGGTCGGGCTGCTGTTGCAGGCAGGCTACTTCTGCTTTACCTATCTGTCGCTCAAGCAGGGCATGTCGGCCGGCGCCCTGGCGTTGATCACGTCGCTGCAGCCCATCCTGATCGGCCTGCTTGCTCCGGCGATCGCGCATGAGAAGGTCGACGCCCGCCGCTGGGCGGGCCTGGGCCTGGGCGTGTCGGGCGCCGCACTGGTGATCATCGCCAAGGCCTCGATCGACGTGCTTTCTCCGCTGGGCCTGGCGTTCGCCATCAGCGCCCTGCTCTGCATCACCGGCGGCACACTGTATGAAAAGCGCTTTGGCGTGCAGGCGCACCCCGTCACGTCGAATATGGTTCAGTACGCGGTCGGCCTGATCGCCACGGCGCCATTGGCATTCTGGCTGGAGCCGATGCACATCGAATGGACCGCTCCCCTGCTGGCGTCGCTGGCCTACCTGGTAGTGGGCAATTCGCTGGTGGCCATCACATTGCTGCTGACCATGATCCGATACGGCGAGGCCTCGCGCGTGTCCGCGCTGTTCTTCCTGGTTCCGCCCTGTACGGCCATCATTGCCCTGCTCATCCTGGACGAAGCCATCCCGGCGCTGGCCTGGCCGGGCATGGCCCTGGCCGCGCTCGGGATTTTGCTGGTGACGCGCACGGGACGCGCGGCCGCCAAGTAGAATGAGCGCCCTTCCAGGTCCTCGTCCATGAATGCCGTCTTTACCTCCGCCCTGCCGGTCTTCGCACTGATCCTGACCGGTTGGCTCGCCGCCCGCTGGCGCGTCCTTGGTCCCGGCGCCACCGATGCGTTGAACCGCTACGTCGTCTACCTGTCCCTGCCGGCGCTACTGTTCCGCGCCATGACGCAGGTGGACCTGGCGCATATGGCGCACTGGGGCTTCGTGGGCGCCTTCGCGGGCGGCATCGCCGTCACGTTCCTGGCATCGTTCATCGGCGCGCGACGCACGCAAGGCGCACTGACCGACCGCAGCATCCAGGGACTGGCGGCATCCTACGCCAATGCGGGCTATATGGGCATTCCGCTGTGCCTGGCGCTGCTGGGGCCCGACAGCATGGCGCCCGCCACGTTCACCACACTGCTGACTGCAAGCGTGCTGTTCGGTTTCGCCATCGCCTTGATCGAATTCGACCGCCAACAAACACCCAACCTGCCCTCCACCCTATACAAGGTCGGACGCGCGCTGCTGCGCAATCCCCTCTTGGCGGCGCCGCTGCTGGGCCTGGCCTGGGCTTTCACCGGTCTCGCGCTGCCTGAAGGGGTGGACCGCTACGTGGCCTTGCTGGGGGCCTCCGCCAGTCCGTGCGCGCTGGTCACGATAGGCCTGTTCCTGGCGCAGACGGAAACCTCCAGTTCGGGCCCGGGCGTCATGCGCCTGGTCAGCGGCAAGCTGCTGCTGCAGCCCGCCGTCACCGCGTTGCTAGCGTTCTATGTCTTCGCCATGCCGCCGGTCTGGGCCTGGACCGCCGTGCTGATGAGCGCGCTGCCCATAGGCACCGGCCCCTTCATGCTGGCGCAAATGTACGGCCGCGACGCCCGAGTGACCTCGCGCGCCATTCTCGTCTCCACCGTAGCATCGGTACTGACCGTCAGCCTGCTGGTCGCCTGGATCAGCGCCCACCCGATTTCCTGAAACAACCCGCCATGCTGCTCGCCACCGCCATTTTCGTTATCACCATTACGCTGGTCATCTGGCAACCCAGGGGGTTGTCGATAGGCTGGAGCGCCGTGCTGGGCGCAGCCCTGGCGCTGGCCACGGGCGTGGTGCACCTTGCCGACATCGCGGATGTCTGGCGCATAGTCTGGAACGCCACCGCCACCTTCATTGCCATCATCGTCACCAGCCTCATCCTGGATGAAGCCGGTTTCTTCGAATGGTCGGCCTTGCACGTGGCGCGCTGGGGCGGAGGTCGGGGCCGCCTGCTGTTCGTCCTCATCGTGCTGCTGGGCGCAGCGGTTTCCGCACTGTTCGCCAACGACGGCGCGGCGCTGATCCTTACGCCCATCGTCATGGAAATGCTGGTGGCGCTGGGTTTCGGCCCAGGTGCCTCACTGGCTTTCGTGATGGCCGCGGGCTTTATTGCCGACACAGGCAGCATCGCGCTGATCGTGTCCAACCTTGTCAACATCGTCTCGGCCGACTTTTTCAACATCGGTTTCGGCGAGTACGCGTCGATCATGCTGCCGGTGAACCTGATGGCCGTTGCATCCACGCTGGCCGTGCTGCTGCTGTTTTTCCACCGTAGCATTCCGCCGCGCTACGACGTGAACCAACTGCCCGCGCCCTCCTCCGCCATCCGCGACCTGACCACCTTTCGTGCGGGTTGGGTCGTCCTGGGGCTGTTGCTGGCGGGCTTTTTCATCCTGGAACCGATGGGCATCCCCGTCAGCGCCATTGCCGCCGTCGGCGCGCTGGGCCTGCTGCTGATCGCCGGCAGGCAGCACATCGTGGGCACGCGGCGCATCATGCGCGAGGCGCCGTGGCACATCGTGGTCTTTTCGCTGGGTATGTACCTGGTGGTGTATGGCCTGCGCAATGCCGGCCTGACTGCGCATCTGGCGCAAGTGCTGGACCGGTGCGCGGAATATGGCGTCTGGGGCGCGGCGATGGGCACGGGCATCATCACCGCCTTCCTTTCATCCATCATGAACAACCTGCCAACAGTGCTGGTGGGCGCGCTGTCGATCGCGGACACCAGTGCCACCGGAGCGGTGAAAGACGCGATGATCTACGCCAACATCATCGGCAGCGATCTTGGCCCCAAGATCACGCCGATCGGCAGCCTGGCGACGTTGCTGTGGCTGCACGTGCTGGCGCGCAAGGGTCTGCGCATCACCTGGGGCTACTACTTCAAAGTCGGTATCGTACTGACGCTGCCGGTGCTATTGCTGACATTGGCCGCACTGGCGTGGCGACTCCAGTAGCCCGTCGGGCCAGCTCAATATTACTTTTAGTTATTTAAAAGACATTAATTGATGG
The DNA here is from genome assembly GCF_035282245.1 of Achromobacter sp. D10. Taxonomy (NCBI): domain Bacteria; kingdom Pseudomonadati; phylum Pseudomonadota; class Betaproteobacteria; order Burkholderiales; family Alcaligenaceae; genus Achromobacter; species Achromobacter sp. D10. The sequence goes on along the minus strand of NZ_JAYJLE010000003.1, from coordinate 354,121 downwards.
TTTGAGTCAGGCATCCGCCACTTTAGACTTTCAACATCCCACGGGTGCCTGCGCGCGCCCGTTTTGCTTTCTTACGCATCAGATCCCGGGACTCGCCCATGAGCACCAACGCCACGACTTTCCCCCTGCCGTCTTCCGCCCTGCCGCCCATCCAGATCAACCGCAAGCCGCTCTGGATCGCCTTGCTGCTGGTATTGGCCGGCACGCTGTATCTGCACCAGACCGTCGGCTGGCGCCAGGGCGCGCTGTGGGTGGTGGGCGCCCTGCTGGGCGTGACCCTCTATCACGCCTCTTTCGGCTTCACGCAGGCCTGGCGCGTCTTCGTGTCCGACCGCCGCGGCGCCGGGCTGCGCGCACAGATGCTGATGCTGGCCGCGGGCGTGCTGCTGTTTTTCCCCTTCCTTGCGGCAGGCACCCTGTTCGGCCAGCCGGTCAGCGGCTTCGTGTCGCCCCCGGGCATCTCGGTCTTGCTGGGCGCCTTCCTGTTCGGCATCGGCATGCAGCTGGGCGGCGGCTGCGCCTCGGGCACGCTGTTTGCGGTCGGCGGCGGCAACACCCGCATGGTGGTCACGCTGCTGTTCTTCATCGTTGGGTCGGTCATCGCAACCGCTAACTTCGGCTGGTGGTCGAACCTGCCGGCGCTGGCTCCGACCTCGTTGATCAAGACCTGGGGCCTGGCTCCCGCGCTGATCGCAAACCTGGCGGTGTTCGCCCTGATCGCCTGGGCGGCCACCGCTCTGGAAAAGCGCCGCCACGGCCACGTGATTTCGTTCGCCTCGCGCACCGCGCGGCCAGTTTCCCTGCTGCAAGGCCCCTGGCCGCTGATCTGGGGCGGCGTGGCGCTGGTGGTGCTGAACTTCGCCACGCTAGCCCTGGCCGGCCGCCCCTGGGGCATCACGTCGGCCTTCGCGTTGTGGGGCGCCAAGACCCTGGACGCCATGGGCGGCGACGTGGCTACCTGGGCCTACTGGGCCAAGCAACCGTCGCTGGCCGCGCCCTTGCGCCAGGACGTCACCACCGTCATGGACATCGGCCTGATGCTGGGCGCGCTTGCCGCCGCCAGCGCGGCCGGCAAATTTGCGCCGGTATGGAAGGTGCCTGCCCGTTCGCTGGCCGGTGCGATCATCGGCGGGCTGCTGCTGGGCTACGGTTCGCGCCTGGCTTTCGGCTGCAACATCGGCGCCTACTTCAGCGGCATCCTGTCCGGCAGCCTGCACGCCTGGCTGTGGCTGCCCGCCGCCTTTGCCGGCAGCGCCTTGGGCGTGCGCCTGCGTCCCGCGTTCGGCCTGGCGGTCGAAAAAACCCCGACGGCGTCCAGCTGCTGAGAAACAGAATTCCAGGACCGTCCCGCGGCGCGGCGGGACTACTCCTGGTGTATGGTTGCTCCATCCCGAAATACGGAGATGGACATGAGCTGGATTTTCGGCCGCTACACGGCCTTTTTATTGACCCTGATCGGCGCCGCGGTCACCGCCGCCCTGGCAGCGTCCAGCTCGCCCTGGTGGCTTTGGCTGGCCGTGCCGCTGACGATGCTGGCGGCGCTCGGCCTCTATGACCTGATCCAGACCCGGCACGCCATCCGGCGCAACTATCCGGTCCTGGGCAACCTGCGCTTCCTGTTCGAATTCATCCGGCCCGAGATCCGCCAGTACTTCCTTGAAGACGACACGCAGGCCGCGCCGTTCTCGCGCGCGCAGCGCTCCATCGTCTATCAGCGCGCCAAGCGCGAAATCGATAAACGCCCCTTCGGCACCCAGGAAGACGTCTACGGCGACCGCTACGAATGGATCAACCATTCCATGTCGCCATCGCAGATTGCCGACACCGACTTCCGCGTCACGGTGGGTGGCCCCGATTGCAAGCAGCCTTATTCCATGTCGGTTTTCAACGTGTCGGCGATGAGCTTTGGCGCGCTGTCGGCCAATGCCGTCCTGGCCCTGAACGAAGGCGCACGCCAAGGGAATTTCGCGCATGACACCGGTGAAGGCGGCATCAGCCGCTACCACCGCCAGCCGGGCGGCAGCCTGGTCTGGAACATCGGTTCGGGCTACTTCGGCTGCCGTGACGAACAAGGCGCATTCTCCGAAGAGGCCTTCATCAAGAATGCCTGTACGCCGCAGGTCAAGATGATCGAGATCAAGCTATCCCAAGGCGCCAAGCCCGGCCACGGCGGCATCCTGCCCGCCGGCAAGGTCACGCCCGAGATCGCCGAAGCGCGGGGCGTCGTGGCATGGCAAGACTGCAACTCGCCGGCCACTCACTCCGCCTTCGATTCCCCCATCGGGCTGATGAAGTTCGTGGCACGCCTGCGCGAGCTCTCCGGCGGCAAACCGGTGGGCTTCAAGTTCTGCGTGGGCCATCCCTGGGAGTGGTTCGCCATCGTCAAGGCCATGCTCGAAACCGGCATCACTCCGGACTTCATCGTGGTAGACGGAGCAGAAGGCGGCACGGGCGCCGCGCCCGTGGAATTCGTGGACCATGTCGGCACGCCCCTGCGCGAAGCGCTGCGCCTGGTCCACAACACCCTGATCGGCGTGAACCTGCGTGATCGCATCAAGCTGGGCGCGTCCGGCAAGATCATCACGGCCTTCGACATGGCGCGCGTCATGGCCATGGGCGCGGACTGGTGCAATGCCGCGCGCGGCTTCATGTTCGCCATCGGCTGCATCCAGGCCCAGGCCTGCCACACCGGCAAGTGCCCCACGGGCGTGACCACGCAAGATCCGCTGCGGCAGCGCGCGCTGGTGGTGCCGGACAAAGCGCAGCGCGTGGCCAATTTCCATCACAACACCTTGCATGCGCTGGCGGAACTGCTGGCGGCAGCCGGTTTGACCCATCCCGGCCAGTTGCGCCCGCACCATATCGCGCGCCGTATCTCGCCCAGCGAAATCCGGCTGCTCTCGGCGTTGTTCCCGGAACTTGCGCCCGGCGAATTGCTGCGCGGAGAGTTCCGCCACCAGGTATTCCGTGCGGGCTGGGCGATGGCGCAGGCGAGTTCGTTCCAACCGACCCACGACATCACCACGGCCTTGGCACAAGAACACGCCGCCCACGCAACGCCCGCGGCCGCCCAAGTCTGAGCCGATGGACGCCGGGCGCTACAACCAGCGCTCGAACATGCGCGAGAAGAATTCCATCGAACGGTCTCCCACGCCCCGGGCCTGCCAGGCTTCGGGCGTGATCGCGACCGAATCGGCAACGTCGCGCTGGAACAGCGCTTCCATTTCCGCCGCGAAGTCTGGCCCCAGCACCACGGCATTGATTTCGTAGTTCAGCGCAAAGCTGCGCCAATCCATATTGCTGGATCCCACCGTGGACCACACACCATCGACCACGGCTGTCTTCGCATGCAGCAGCGCATCGCGCCGCTCGTAGATTTTCACGCCCGCGCGCAGAAGGTCCGTGTAATGTGAACGCCCCGCATGGAATACCAGCGACGAATCGCTGAAACCGGGCAACACCAGCGCCACGTCGACCCCGCGCCGCGCCGCATCCGTCAGCACTTCGATGAAGGCCGGATCCGGCACAAAGTACGCCATGGTGATGTGTATGTACTCCTGCGCGCTTTCAAATGCCGACATCAGCGTCAGGTAGACGGTGTAGCCGTCGCTACGGTCGGGCTGGTTTGCGAGGATCCGCACGCTCGTTGCACCCACCGACGGCGACACGCGCGAATCTCCTCCCTTGATGGGCTCTTTGGACTGCGATTCCCAGCCCGAGCGGATGACCTGCTCCAGCTGCGCGACCGCAGGCCCTTCGATGCGCAAATGCGTATCGCGCCACGGCGCGGCCTTGGCATCCCCCGCTGCCGGCGCGTCGGCCTTGCCGGCGCTGCTTCCCGCTCCCGCACCGGAGCCGGAGCCCGACCCTGACCCTGACCCTGGTGAAGACTCGTAGACGCTGCTGACGTTGATGCCGCCCAGGTATCCCACCTTGCCGTCCACCACCAGCACCTTGCGATGATTGCGCTGGTTCGGCGACCAACCTGCTCGCGCGCCCGCCGGATTGACCGGGTTGAATATCGCCACCTGCACACCCGCATCGCGCAGGCGCTGGAACAAGGCATCCGGCGTCTTGATCGTGCCGACCGCGTCAACCATCAATGACACCTCGACCCCGCGATTTCGCGCCGCGATCAACGCTTCGGCAAAGCGCGCCCCCTCTGCATCGTCATCGAAGATATAGGTTTCCATGTGCACGTATCGGCGTGCCTGGGCGATGGACTGCAGCATCGCGCGATAGGTGCTGGGTCCGTCGGCCAGCAGCTTGACGCGATTGCCCGCCACCAATGGCGCGCCGCTGACCGCTTGCTCCACAGCCAGGTGGCGTGCAAGAAAGTCATCCTTCGGAGTCCGCGGATCCGCGGCAATGCCCTGCCCGCGGCGATAGCTCTGGAGCGCCGCATCGGCCGACAAGCTGGCCTGCGATTCGCGAGCGCGGCGCTCCGCGGCATCGGGAACGCTGGCGCACGCCGCCAGCAAGACCGCGCACATCAGCGGCAACAGCCACCGATGCGCGCTGGCCAGCCGCGCGCGCACGTTCCGCCACCGCCGCAGTTCCAGCCGGCATGCGGCCGCTGGCGGCTTCATGGCATTACGGCTTAGCGCCGGCCACCCGACGCCAGCAGGCAACCGAGCACGGCGCCCACCAGCGCTGCCACACCCACCGACTTCCAGGCATGCTCATGCACGTACTCGTCGGCATAGGCCGTCGCACGACGCGCGCGTTCGCGCGCCGCGCCCTCCCAATCGCCCGCGGATTCGCGCGCGTCGGCCAATTGGCGCTTCAGGCGCGCGCGCGCCGCCTCGATTTCGGAGCCCGTGTACGAAGCCGTGGAGCGCAGCAGGTCTTCGGTTCCCGCCAGCAATTCATGGAGACTGTCGCTCACCCGTTCACGATGCAGGGCCATTTCGGCGCGTTGGTGCTTTCGGTTCATGGTCGCTCCTTGTCGTTGTTGGGCCTCGCGGAGTCGGGCCGCCTGACGCAACGCAGCATGCCGTGTTCCCAGACAGGGCTGCGCGTTGCAGGCCCCATTGTGACGATCATCGGCCGCCCCCGCCAGAGCTTTGGCAACCAGCCGTAAACCGATATTTCAGCGCAAGCAAACGTGTCGGCGGCTGTTCTCCCACGCTGGCGCCCATATGGCAACCGCCGGTTCCAAATTCGTAAAAGTCCATTGCATTCAGCAGCTTGGCGCTTGACACCGGCCCCGCCCTGGCGGCCACAATAAGCTTTTGCAATGCGCCAGAACCCCGCCTGGACTGAGCCTCCCAACGCCGTGCGCACCCCGCCAGGCCCTCCCTTCCGGGGATGCTCCCAAGCGGGATCGCCAACCGGCAAAAAAGGAACAGACGCATGGTTTCGCCTTCCGCACTGTTTGCCCCCGCCGCGCCGAAGTTCATCGCGCAAAACCCGCAGCCCCCCAGCGCCGAACAAGTCGAACTGCGCGAAGGCTTGATGGCGCGTCCTGCACACATCGATCCGAAGTTCCTCTACGACGCCTTGGGCTCGGCGCTCTTTACCGCGATCACCCAGCTGCCGGAGTACTACCCGACGCGCTGCGAATCCGAGATCTTCCAGCACCACGGCGCCGACATCGCGCGCCATATCGGACCGGTGCTATCGATGATAGATCTGGGCGCGGGCGACTGCGTCAAGGCCGAACGCCTCTTTCCCAGCCTGCGGCCTCGCCACTATGTGCCGATCGACATCTCCGCGGACTACCTGCAGGCTGCGGTGCGCCGCCTGCAGCTTTCGTATCCCGACTTGCAGATCACCGCCATCGGACAGGATTTCACCCACGAACTGGCCCTGCCCGCCGGGATCCCGGCAGAACAGCGATTGTTTTTCTATCCGGGGTCCAGCATCGGCAATCTCAGTCCCGAGGACGCGCACGCCATGCTGCGGCGGATCCGTGAACAATGCGCCGGCGGCGGACTGTTGGTGGGCGTGGACCGCGTCAAGCCCAAGCACGTCCTGGAACCCGCCTACGACGACGCGCTGCATCTGACCGCCGCCTTCAACCTGAACCTGTTGCGGCACGTAAACAGCGTGCTGGACGCCGACTTCGACGTGGACGACTGGCGCCACATTGCGCTCTTCAACAGCGCCAGCTCGCGCATCGAGATGCATCTGGAAGCGCAACGCGCGGTGCGTGTGGCGTGGCCCGGTGGCGCGCGCGCATTCAGCGCTGGCGAACGCATCCACACCGAAAATTCCTACAAGTTCACTCCGCAAGCCTTTGCCGACCTGCTGCAAAGCGCTGGCTACCGCGACGTCGCGCACTGGTCGGATTCCCGCGGCTGGTTCTCAATTTTCAGCGCCCGCGCATGACGCGGACCCGCCCTTAACGCCACTGGAGGATCGCCATGGAACCTGCGTGCCTGCTGACTCACCCTGCCACCGGACCCTATGCTGCCGGCCAGGCGGGCCAGCACGACCGCTACGATGCCGTGCGTTCGACCAGCACGGCCCTGGCCGCCCCACTGAGTCCCGAAGATTGCCAGGTGCAGTCCATGCCGGACTGCAGCCCCGTCAAATGGCATCTTGCCCATACGACCTGGTTCTTCGAGACCTTCCTGCTGACGCGTTTTCATCCGTCCTATTCCGTCTTCCATCCGCAGTACCGCATGCTGTTCAACTCCTACTACAACGCCGTCGGCGCCAAGCACCCGCGTCCGCGTCGCGGCCTGCTGTCGCGCCCCGCGCTTGCGGAGGTGCAGCACTATCGCCGGCACGTGGACAGCGCCATGCACGAGCTGATCTCGCGCCTGGGCGGCAACGACCCCGCGTTCGACGCATTGCTGGAACTGGGGTTGAACCATGAACAGCAGCATCAGGAGCTGATCCTCACCGACCTGAAGCACATGCTGTCCGCCAATCCGCTCAAGCCTGCCTATGTGGCGCCCGGGCCGCCCGCGCTGCCGCCTTCCACCCCGGTGGGCTGGACTCGCTACGCAGGCGGCATCACCCGCATCGGCCATGACGGTCACGGCTTCGGTTTCGATAATGAAGGCCCCGCCCATGATGTGCTGCTGGCCCCCTTTCATCTGGCCGACCGCCTGGTGACCCAGCACGAGTACCTGGCCTTCATCCGCGATGGCGGCTACAAGCGGCCCGAGCTTTGGTTGTCGCTGGGCTGGGACCGAGTCTGCGCCGAAGGTTGGCGCGCGCCTCTCTACTGGGAAGGGCAGCGCGACGATTGGCGCATCTTCACGCTGCGCGGCATGCAGGAACTGGAACTGCAGGCGCCGGTGACGCACGTGAGCTACTTCGAGGCCGATGCCTACGCGCGCTGGGCCCGCGTGCGGTTGCCGCGCGAAGCCGAATGGGAGCATGCCGCCCGCCAATTGCCCGAAGGCGCGCTGACGGGGCGCGCCAACATGCTGGAAAACGGCCACCTGGACACACGCCCCGCCCCTACGCGCAACGGCTCCGGGGGCCCCGTGCAACTGTTTGGAGACGCGTGGGAATGGACCAGCAGCGCCTACGACGCCTATCCCGGCTTCAAGCCCGACAGTGGCGCCGTTGGGGAATACAACGGCAAGTTCATGTGCGGTCAGTACGTGCTGCGAGGCGGATCCTGCGTTACGCCCCGGGACCATATCCGGCCCAGCTACCGCAACTTTTTCCCGCCCGAGGCCCGCTGGCAGTTCTCGGGCATTCGGCTGGCGCGGGACGCCTGAAGAATTCTTTGAATATTTGATGGCAGACCGCTTGCAAACGCCAAAAAAACCGTGCTAGAATTTCGTTCTTCGTTGATCACCTTCTGCTGAACAAACGGCTCTGCGTAAAAAGTACCGCGCAAGACCGGCCGCAGGGATCAAACGAAATGGCGCATTAGCTCAGCCGGTTAGAGCGACGGAATCATAATCCGCAGGTCCCCTGTTCGAATCAGGGATGCGCCACCAGAATCAAGAAAGGCCCTCGCTTCGGCGAGGGCCTTTTGCATTGCAGCTTGGGTTGCGCTCAGGGGGGGCGCCTCAGGGCAGGCGTACCGCGTCGCGGCGCCTGCCGCCCCAAGTTGCCGCCAGGCTGGCCACAAAGGCGCCTATCAGCATCGAAGCAAAACCCCACAGCGCGAATGCAGCCGCGGCCTTGCGCGCCTGGTCCGCCGCTTCCTTGGCCTTTTGCTTGGCATCGTCCGCGGCCTGCTTCACGTTCTGCACCGCCTGCTCGACTCGGCGTTGCGCCGCCGCGGGATCCATGCCGGTCTGTGCCGCCACGACTTTCACGACGTAGTCGCGATCCTCGCCCGTCATGGAGCCGCGCGCCACGCTCATCGCCACGATGCGGCCCACTTCTTCCCTCGCGCCGTTGCGGTCGGACACTGCATCAGGCCGTTCCGAACGCAGCAGCGCATCGGAGAAATAGCCTTGGACCTGCGCCATTGCGTCGCCTCCGCCCGCAGCAGCCGCTGCCGTGGCGGCCGTGCCGGCCCCTGCCGCCATGGAGGCTCCCGCCCGGGCCACACCGGATGCCACGGTAGCAATGGACGCCCCCAGCAACACGGCGCTGACAACCGCGCTCAATGCCCATACGAGGAACCCGTGCGCCGTGTCGCGGAAATAGACCTCGTCCGAATGCACGTCGACCCATTTGGTGCGCAGCCGCCCCGCGACATAGCCTCCGATACCGTAGGCGACGATCTGCGTTGCCAACATCCAGACGATGAGACCGATGCCTATCGCTGGCGCCGTAGCTCCCTCGCCGCTCCACGGCGAGATCGAAAGAAAGCCCAAGCCCGTCCCGCCAGCGAACAACGCCAGGGAAAGCGCTGCGGCGATGACAGCGCCGGCGATGACGGCGGCCCAGGACACGGCAGAAATGGCGGACTCCCGGGGAGGCACTCCGCCCATATATGGCTGACTCAATGAAGATGGGTTTTCCATGGATTTGTTCCTTGTTCATGATTCAACGCAGCCGCGCAAACGCGCCGCCGCGGCAGGAAAGCCTCGCGGATCAATGCCAGAAAAGCGCCAGCAAAATGATGATGGGAATGGGCACGCCAAGCAGCCACAACAAAATGGAACGCATAAAACCTCCTTGAATAATGTCCTGCGCGCTGGGCGCAGCATTCAGGCCAGATCAATCGTGCCGGGCGCCCGAGGGTCCGGCGGCGGCGGCGCCACGGGATCGATGACATCGGGATCGTTACGCGGGCGCTTCGGATCCAGCGGCGGATCGTCCGGGGGCGGATTATTGGGAAAGGCGGGATCATCGGGCGCAGGCTCGTCGCCCCCGCCAGGTTCCCGATGCATGGACTGGGACATAGTGTGGTCTCCTCAAGCGGCGCCTAGCGCGCCGCCAGCCCTCTCAGCAAACCGCATTCCCGGGCCATGCCGGCAGCAACAAAAAAGCCCTCTTGCGAGGGCTTTCGTGCGGGCGGCGAGCAAGATCGCACAGGCCTTGATCAGGATTTGCTCTTGGCGTCCTTGAGCTGTTCGCCGGATTTTTGACTGTCGGCTCCCAGGAATTCGACGACGGCGGCCTTTCCCGCCGCGGACGCTTCGTCCTGGCTGGCGTAACGCCTGGCCGAATAATTGGTGCTGCGCACATTGCCGGTTTCGGGGTCAAACAGGGTGATGATCCAGGCGAACTCCCCCGGCATCAACTGCCTGACTTGCAACGTGGCGCGCGTGCCTGGGCGCAGTTGCGGCATGTGGCGGCCTTTATCGTGATTCGACGCCGCCATCGTAGCGCAAGATGCCCGGCGCGGACACGCCGCCACGGACATGGGCGGAAATGCTGCGCCCGCACATGAATTCATGCTGCACGCCCCGAGGCAAATACGCCACAAACCGCGCATCGCGTCAGGAAAACCCTAGGGCCTATTGCCCGAATACAGGCGCACAATCAATACAAACATCTAGACCGCTCAGCGGCAGCCGCATCCCTTTAATCAGGCGAGGACGGAGACAACATGACTTATGTAGCAGTGGTTATGAGCTGTTTGATGGTTGTGGGTATCGTCGCGTTGGTGATTCAAACGGTTCAAAGCGCAGGGTCCGAACCCTGGCTGAAAATCTCGGCGGCGATAGTCAGTTCCCTGTTCGCTTCACTCTTGTTGATTCCGCTCGGATACGCGGTTGCGCAGACCGTGTTGATCGAATAATTCCATAGTCGCGACACTCGCGCCTGGGGCTACGCGCCCCGGGCGGCCTTGCCGCGGGTCGCCGCCCAGCACAGCAGCGACCCGGCGGTCACCATGGCCACGCCCTGCCAGAACGAGGCAGTCAACCGGGTGGAGAGCCACACGGCCGCGAAGAACGTCGAGAACACGGGAGTGAAGTAGGAGGCCGTGGCCAGCAAGGTCAGGTTGCCTTTGAGTATCCCCAGATTCCATAGCGCATAGCCTGCCGCCATGGCGCCACCCGTCACCGCCAATTCCAGCGTGGCCGGCCAGGTGAAGGTCAAGGCAGGCTCGGCACCCACCAAGTACTTGATCCAGAGGGCCGCTGCCGTCAGCATGAAGAACAGGGCGACGCCGTTCTTGCCGTCGGCGAATCGCGTGGTCACGTTGCAATACACGGCCCAGATGATGGCGCCGCTGAAGGCCAACCCATAACTGAGGGGATTGCTGGAGACGTTGGCAATGGTGCGATCCCAGGAAAGCCCGCCGGAGCCACCCAGGACCCAGACGATGCCGGCCAAGGACAGCAAGATGCCGGGCACCACCCATGCGCTGGCCCGCTGGCCATTGATGAGCATGGCGAGGATCACTGTAAAACAGGGCCAGAGATAGTTGACGATACCCAGTTCGATCGCCTGCCCGCGGTTGGCCGCGAATCCCAGCGAGAGCGACAGGCAGATCTCGTACGCGACGAAGAGCAGGCTGCCAACGATGAGATACGAGCGTGGAAAGGTCCGCAGCTTTGGAAAGCCCAGCAGCAGCACCAGGAATGCGGAGCCGGTCGTGTAAATGAGCGCGGCGCCGCCAATGGGACCGAAGCTTTCGCTGACGCTGCGGATCAGGCCGACCACGGTGCCCCATAACAGCACCGCCAGCAAGCCCAGTGAAGTCGCCGTGTTCCGGCTCAGGGAGAGTTGCATTACCGATTCCGATTGCCCGCTGTAGGGCGCCAAGCCGGGCAGTGTAGCGAAAACCCGCGTGCCCCGCGGCCGGTCTCCGGCTGGCGGAAAACCAGCGCCTCAAACCGACATGCCCGCCCGAACAGGACAAAAGAAGGAGCAAGCGCCGTATGACCATATCCATACGCAGATTGAGCGACGTGCTTGCCAGCACGGAATCGGGCCGGCTTTACCGGATTGAAGTGTTTCTGCGAGCGGGGGAGCCGGGCGGGACCGCGGCGCGGCCTGACACGGCCCGGCCTGACGCGGCGCGGCCTGACGCGGCCCGGCCTGACGCGGCCCGGCCTGACGCGGCGCGCTACATACTCCGGACGACGGAGGGGGAGCGGGTGTTGCCGCTGGATCGGAACCGGTATCGATTGAAATCGGGCGAGGTCCTTACCGCCCTGACACCGCCGCGCCACGATATCTGATGACGCGTCGCCGGCGGCCGGACGCGATCACTGGTCCACCTCCACCCGCCGCTTGCCCTGCCCTTTCGCCTTGTACAGCGCCATGTCGGCGCGCTCCAGCAATTCGCGCACGGCCACGCCGGATTGCGGATAGACGGCGATCCCCACGCTGGCGGATACGGCGACGCTAATGTCGGGATACGGCATGGACAGACTCTCGACCAATGCCTGGGCCACACGCCGCGCATTCTCCTTGTCCGCGCCCAGCAGCAGCACGGCGAATTCATCGCCGCCCAGCCGCGCCGCCGCGTCCGATACGCGGATCGCATCGGCCATGCGCTCTGCCGCCTCCTGTAGCACCGCATCGCCGGCCGCATGGCCATGCAAGTCATTGACCGCCTTGAAACCATCCAGATCGATGGCCAGAATCGCGAAGGATTCCCCGCTGCGCTGCGCCACCGCCAGTTCGCGCAATACCAGTTCGTTGAACAGCACCCGATTGCACAGGCCGGTCAGCGGATCGTAATGCGCCAGGTGTTGGGCATGCGTCAGCATGCGGGACGCCTGCACCAAGGCTCCGCCCACTTCCGCGACTTCCTTGATGCGCGTGCCCGGCACCGTGACCGCATGCCCCTTGCCTAGCGCCAGCGCGGGCTCGACCAGGCTCTGCACCGATGAGGTCAAGCGGCTGGCGAGCCGCAGAGCCAACAGCAAGCCCAAGCCGAATGCCACCAAAGTGCCCAGGGCGATCCACGCGATGGAGCGGTAGAGGTCCGTGGTCAGCAGACTCATCGGCGCGCCGGCCGCGACGGTCCAACCCGACAGCGACGAACGGCTGAACGCGGTATAGACGGGCGTGCCTTCCTTGGTGACGGTTTCCAGCGAGCCTTCGCTTTCCTGCTGCACGGCGCGCGCCAGTTCGGGAACGGCCTTCTGGCCCACGAACTTAGCCGTGTCGCGCGTGCGCGCGAGAATCGTGCCGCTATCGTCCAGCACGGCGGCCACCCAACCGTCCGGCAAAGCCCGCCTGCCCAGCAGGTTGCCGATGCGCTCGGGCAGGATGCCGACATTAAGGCTGTAGGCAACCTCGCCGTTGCGCAACACCGGCACGCCAAGCGCAATCAGGGGACCTTGATTGACCTTGCTCGTGAAGAGACCCGTCAACACCGCCGCGCGGGTCTGGAACACCTGGGCAAGCTCAATGGAGGCGCCGGTGGTCGGCAGCGGATTGCCAAAAGGCACGGACGTGTTGATGAGCTGGCGGCCAGCCTTATCGGTCAGGACGTAGCTGTCTATGATCTGGAAGCGCACGGATTCACGTGCCCGCCGATGAAAACCGGCCAGATCGCCCGCCACCAGGTCCGGCGACGACGCCAGCATCTGCAAGCCGGCCTCGACGCCGGTCAGTTCGCGGTCGAGGATGGCGGTAAGGTTGCGCGCCAGGAAAATCGTATCGCGGAAAATCCGCTCTTTCTGGATGACATAGCTTTCGTATACCGCCACGGACGCCATGACCAGCGCCGGCGTGATACAGGCGAAGACCAGGGTCAGCAGGCCCGCGCGCATGGAATAGCGGCGCGGCCGGCGAATGCGCGCGCCCACCAGGCTTTCGCCGTCACCCACGGGAACCTCGCCCTGCGACGTGCGCAAGCGTCGGCCTGCCGATCGAAACCACACCTCTGGACCCATGCGCCTCCCGAAACGCTCCGTCCGGCCCATTTCCAGAGGACGAACGAACGTCAGAAATTATTGCAGAAGTTCGCAAACGCACAATCCGCGCCATGGGAATCCCCTCGCCGCGTCGATACAGATGTGGTGAAAATGTTGCGTCCCCGATTTATCCCGAACGCTAGGCGCATGCCTGCGCTATCGGTCTTCCAGGTCCGGGGTGCCGGTGAACTGCGTCTTGAGCAGAGTCAGCGCCCCCTTCTCGGCCAGCGCCTCGTTGGGGAACACATGCTTGGTGTCTTCCAGCACCGGAAAGCCGAAGACCCGCACGCGGGTGTGATACCCCTCCGGGGTCTCGGCGAATTCGATGTCGAAGTTGCGTTCTTCGATCCAGCCGGATCGGTGCAGTTTCCATTCCATATCCCACGCGCTCCCGAATAAACGAGGTTGATACGAAAGACCGGCCCCGATGGAAGCCGGCGCTGCTACACCATACACCCGTCTTGACACGGGCGGATTGCCACTGCGCAAGCCCCGCCTACTTTTCTGCGCGCGGCTTATCTTCGACGCTGCCGGGCAACCCGTCCACCGGCGGCGCGAACAAATCCCAGCTCGCCATGAACAGCGCGGCGATCAGCGGGCCGATCACGAAGCCATTCAGCCCGAACAAAGCCATCCCGCCCAGCGTAGAGATCAGCACCACGTAGTCCGGCATTTTGGTGTCCTTGCCCACCAGAATGGGGCGCAGCACGTTGTCCACCATGCCAATGACCAGCACGCCGAACAGAATCAGCGCGACGCCCTTGATGGTGGCGCCAGTCAACAGGAAGTAGATTGCGACCGGCGCCCAGATCAGCCCGGCGCCCACCGCGGGCAGCAAGGACAGGAACCCCATGATCACGCCCCACAGCAGCGCGCCCTGGATGGACAGGATGGAGAAGATGATGCCGCCCAGCGCGCCCTGCGCCGCCGCCACCGCGACGTTGCCCTTGACGGTGGCGCGCACGACGGTGGTGAACTTGCGCAGCAGATGCTGCTTATGCATGTCGCTCAGCGGCATGGCGCGCTTGAGTCGCGCCGACAGCTGCGGACCATCGCGCAGCAGGAAGAACAACAGGTACAACATGATGCCGAAGCTGATCACGAACTGGAACGTGTCCTGTCCGATGCTCAGGGCCTGGGTCGCCAGGAACTGGCTTGCCTGCATCGCGCCCGCGCTGAGCTTCTCCTGCAAGCTCGGGATGTCCGCCAGGTCGAAGCGCGCCAGCAGGTCGTGCACCGACGGCGGCAAAGCCTCCATGGCCTGCTGGAAATAAGCGCCGAAGTTGATCTGCCCGGACTTGATGCTTTGATAGAGGTTCGCCCCTTCGCGCACCAGCGATCCGCTGATGACGATGAGCGGCAGGATCACAAGCAGCAGCACCAGCAGCAAAGTGATCAGCGCGGCCAGGTTGCGCCGTCCGCCTATGCGCGGCACGAGCCGGCGCTGCAGAGGCGCAAAAATGATGGCGAGGACGGCGCCCCAGAAAACAGCGCCATAAAAAGGCCACAACAACCAGCCGAATGCGATGGTGACCACCACCAGCAGGAGCAGAAAGGTTCTGTAGTGCACGCTGGAAGATTGGCTCATGTTCCGTCCCAGGCTCGGCTGACGCCGCGAGACCCGCATTGTACAAAGCGCCGCTCAGCGGGCGTCCGGCGGCTGCCCGGTGACCTGCAGCAAGGCGGCGCGCGCATGCTCCAGGACGTCCGACCGCGCGTTCAGCCCCTGCAGACGCAGGTTCAGCTCCTGTTGCAGCGTGGGAGTCGCGACGCGCGCCTGCCCGTCGGCCAGCAGGATATCCTGGGCATTCGCCGCCACGAAATCCGCAACGCCCAGCGCATCGCGCGCCACGGCGTCCATGCCGGCAGCGGCATCCAGCAATTCGGCTGCCGGCGCTGTCACGGCTTCGTCATAGACACCGTCATAGACGGGCGCAAGATCGGCCGGCAAGGCCAGGGCAGCCCGCGCCTTGTCTGCCTTCGCCTGGGCCTGCTGGACCTCGGCGGCCTGCTCGGCCAGTGTCTTGCGCGCTGCCTCGAAGCGGGTCCGCCGCTCCACGATCTCGGCCACCGAATGGATGCTCTCGACTTCCAGCACGTCGAGCAGGGAAGCGGCCGACTGCGCCATGGTCTGCTGGAAATCGGTAATCACTTCGTAGGCATCGGCGTAGTCGCCGATGGCTTCTTTTTCCGGCTCTCCGAGCGAGCCTATCGGCAGCAAGGACGCGCTGCTCATCCGGCTTTGCAGCAACTGGATAAACGCGGCCCGCTCCTGGGGCTCCTTATTGACGCAAGCCGCCAGAAACAGCATCGAGGCCATCGTCAGGCCCAGCAGGCAAGCTCGCAGCAGTGCCATGCCCATCCTCCTTGCACGGGGGTTCGCGAAATCGGCGCCGCCCCCAACCAGGGAGGCCGCCTTCCGGCAGATTATCCCGAAGGCGCTTCCCACCATCCCTAGTGGGCGGATTTTGTTGCCATCGAAGCGTGTTGACACAGGGTCGGCCGCGCGCATCAAGGTTCCAGGGAGTACATCATGGCGCAGCGGCGCGCGGCATCGAAACCCGCGGCATGCTCGAAATGCAAGCGCGCCCGCAAGCCTGGCGAGAGCGCGGCTGCCGGCACCTCGGTAAAACCTTGTCGCTGGTAAAAAGGTTTGTTCCAGGGCAAGTCGCGGTCGGTGGTCAACACCACCGACCGATAGCAGCCCGCAGCGCGAGCATGCGCGCATACGGCACGCAGCAGCGCACGCCCCAGGCCACGCCCCTGCCACGGCAAAGCCACCGCCATCTCGGCCAGGTAGAGATCGCCGTCCATGGGCCGGGTCAGTGCGAAGCCCGCGGCTGCGCCGTCGGCGGTCTCGGCGACCCAGAGCAGGCCGGCGGCTTGCGCCTGCGCCAAGTCGGCCGCCGGCACGGTGCCGTCGCCAGCGGCCCACGCCATGTGCGTGTCCAGAAACCGCTCTGCGGCGGAACGTTCGATATCGGCCAGGCTGGCCAAGTCTGAGGGTCGTGCGAGTCTGATCATAGGCATGGCAGTATGCCTCATGCGGGCCAGCAGCCCGATCCCATAAAATAGCGCCTTCGGCCACAATGGCCTCGCACCACAGGCTAGCCCCAAGACATGACTCAACACGCCACCTCCGACACCTGGGGCTTTGCCCATCCCGATTGCCGCGGCGCGGCCGCCCTGCTGTTCTTCATGAACGACCTGGCACGGGTGGTCAACCAGTACCTGAGCCCCGGCCAGCTGTCTGACGAAGCGCTGGCGGATGCGCAGAAGGCGGTCGATGCCCTGCTGGCCCGCTACGTCGAAATCCAGGCCGCGCCCGAGGCATTCGACAATGAACGCATCGAACTTGCCCTGGAAACCGAGCGCCAGCCAGACGGCCAGACGAGCGCGCAAGTGGCGCTGCGCATGTCGGCGCGCCTGGAAGGCCTGATCATCGAAGCCCAACGCCAGGCCCGTCCTGCCGCACATTAACGGTCAATAAAAGAGGGGGACTCGCCCCCCTCGCGAAAAAACGCTTGCAAAATCAAGCGACAAGCATTAATATCAATGGTTGGGTCCACACCCCACGCCAGCTTTTACTCGAAAATAACGAAAATAAAGCGGCGAAATCAGGGTGGGCCGAATAGGGTGAGCCATAGCGCTCCTCCAGGGCAAATCCCTGCCAACACTCTTCCACGGTCGACGGAACATAAATCCGGATAGCGGCCAGGAACAAAACGCCTTCACCAAACCGCCAGTCCGGCTTGGCACGAAGCAATCACATCATCAGCGGCGCCCGGCAAGCCTGCCTTGCCCATACTCGCGTGCCGCAACCCAATTGATGCCGTCCCGGACTGATGGGCAGCATCGCGCCGTCCGCCCATACGCGCAGAACATGAGAATGCGCAAAGGAATGGCGGCACTTATGCGTTAGTGTCACGACAAGCCTGCCCGGTTCGATACGGCTGGCAGCGGCACGCGGCGGCAATACCGCGCGCCACGTGGCCAGACGCGGCTTTTCCCATAACTAGAAACCAAGAGAACAAACACCATGAATACTCGTTTCACTACCTCGGATCTGATCCGACGCCCGGCTCACACCACGCTGGACAACACGCCGATCCATGTCGGCGACATCGTTTACCTGAAACCTGCAAACGGCCCGGAAATCCGCGCCACGGTCATCTACAACGCGCCCATTGACGGCACGACGACCTACACGACCGAAATCGTGCCCTGCGGAGCTGCCGCGCAAAAGGCCCCCGGCCAGCGCATCCGGTTCCGCCACGAGCACGTGCATCGCATTGAATCGGTGCGCCACAGCACCCACTGAAGCAGTGCCCCGCCCCGTTGCGCTTGCAACGGGGCAATTTATGCGTGATAAAGTCCCCGGCAATACAGCCCTGGCGATCCCCCCATGCAGAACAATCGTCTCGCGGTCCACATCTGGGACCTTCCCACCCGCCTTTTCCATTGGGCGCTGGTCGTTTGCATCATCGGCGCATTCGTCAGCGTCAAACTCGGTGGCCTGTACATGGACTGGCACGTGCGCTTCGGCTGCACCGCGCTGGGCCTGATCCTGTTTCGATTGCTGTGGGGATTCTTCGGCCCCCGCTACGCACGCTTCTCGCAGTTCGTGCGCGGCCCGGCCGCCGTGGCCCGCTACCTCAAGGGCGCCGCAGCGCCCGCTGGCCATAATCCGCTCGGCGCGCTGTCGGTGCTGGCGCTGCTGCTCGTCATCGGCTTGCAGGCCGTCAGCGGCCTCTTCACCACTGACGACATCATGACGCAGGGCCCGCTGTTCGGCCACGTCAACGAAGCCGTGTCGGCCGCAATGACTTCCTGGCACAAGCTCAATGAATGGGTCATCCTGACCCTGGTCGCCCTGCATCTTGCCGCAGTGCTCTGGTACGCACTGGTGCGCCGCAAACGGCTCGTGCGCGCGATCATCACGGGCAAGGTCGACGCCAAGGACGTACCCACGGGCACGCCGCCCACCCAGGACGGTTTAGCCGTCTGGCTGCGAGCCCTGGTGCTGGGCGCCTGCGTAACCGGCCTGGTGCTGTGGATCCGGTCGCTGGAAGTGGCGGCCGACATGTCCTTTTCCTGATGCCATGAACACCGCCAAGCAAGCAGACAAGTAAGCCGCAACAACTCGCTTTTTTTGGTTGTTGCGGCGTTCTCACGATTGCAGTCGCTCAAGGAGAGCGCCGCCTGATCCTTTTTGAAGGAGATGGTTTCGTGCGCTCAAATGGTTTTCCCTGGCGGCACTCGCTTGTCGCCACACTCTTCCTGTTGTCACCGTTCGATCTGCTGGCCTCGCTGGGCATGGACATGTACCTGCCCGTGGTGCCTTTCATGGCCGATGCGCTAGGCACCGGCCCCGCAACGATCCAATGGACATTGACGGCCTATTTGGTTCTGCTTGGGACCGGACAGCTTGTGTTCGGCCCACTGTCCGACCGGCTGGGCCGTCGGCCAGTCCTGCTGGGAGGCGGCCTCGCCTACTGCGCGGCGTCGTTCGGTCTCGCAGCAGCCTCCTCGCCTGATGCGTTTCTGGGCCTGCGCATGCTTCAGGCCTGCGGCGCCTCGGCCTGCCTCGTTGCCACCTTCGCAACCGTGCGCGACGCCTACGCGGGCAGCAACGAAAGCCACGTCATCTACGGCCTGCTGGGCTCACTGCTCGCGATGGTACCGGCTGCAGGCCCGTTGCTGGGCGCCCTGGTCGATGCCTGGCTGGGATGGCGCGCCATCTTCGGTCTGCTGGGAACCGGGATGACAGGGGCCGTCATTGCCGCTTGGCTGCTTTGGCCCGAGACCAGGCCTCGGAAAGCGAAGCCCACTCAACGGCCCCGGCTCCTCGAGCCCGCCGCAAGCCGTAGCTTTTGGCTCTATACGCTAGGCTACAGCGCGGCCATGGGCAGCTTCTTCGTCTTTTTCTCGACCGCGCCCTGGCTCATGATGGGGCGCCAAGGGCTGTCGCAGCTGAATTTCAGCCTGCTGTTCGCGACGGTGGCGCTCGCGATGATGGGAACGGCGCGCCTTATCGGACGCATGATTCCCCGGTGGGGCAAACTGAAGACCTTGCGGTTCGGGATGGGCGGCATGATAGCCGGAGCTACCTGCCTCGCCATTACCGAATTGCTTGCGCCGCATTCAGTGTTGGGCCTCATCGTTCCGATGTGGCTGGTGGGCGCCGGCATCGCCACGACTGTCTCCGTGGCCCCCGACGGCGCGCTGCAGGGCCACGACCACATGGCAGGCACCGCCACCGCACTGTACTTCTGCCTGGGCGGGCTGATACTGGGTGGACTTGGCACTCTCGCCATCACCCTGCTCCCAAACGAGACCAGTTGGCCCATCACGGGTTATTGCCTGGGCTTGGCCACCGCGGTGCTTTGCCTGTCGTTCACCGGCAAACACGATTGATGCGCCTCCGGACCCTGCGTTCGCTCGCTGCGCTGCCTGCCGGCCAGGGTCCGCTCAACGCCGTGCTTCAATCAGGTGCCGGGTCGAATGGGCGACGAACGGCTCCCCGGCGCGCATCCGGTCATCCAGCGCCAGCAAGGCCGCGCGGTACTTGTCGGCAGAAAAATCCGGCACCCACCACACGCACTTGCGCAGTATCCAGACCACGGCGCCCACGTCATGGAAGATCATCCGGCAGCGTGCAGAACGCAAATCCATCACGGTAAGCCCGGCAGCCGCGGCGGCCGCCGCTTCTTCCTGCGGGTCGCGCAGGCGCCGCTGCTGCGGCAATGGCCCAAGAAAATGCTCGATCAACTCAAAGGCCGACGCAGCGCCCACATGCTGCGCCAAGTAGCGCCCCCCAGGCTTAAGGACGCGGCGTATCTCTGCCCAGTCCGGATTCACGGGATGCCTGGACGTCACCAACTCGAATGAAGCGTCGGCGAATGGCAAGGCGGCGCCTGGCGCGGTCTGGATGACCTGTACACCGCGTCCGACCAGAAGGTCGTGCGCCTTTCTGGCATTGGGCGGCCAAGCTTCGGTCGCATACATCACCGGCGGGAACCGGGATGCTTCGCCAAGCACCTCGCCGCCTCCCGTGTCCAGATCCAGCGCCGCCTGCACGCCAGCCAGATGCTGCGCGAGGAGTTTGGCATAGCCCCATGGCGGACGTTCCTCGGTAGCCCTGCCGGCCAGCCAATCAAAGCCCCAGCCGCTGACATCCGCGGCCTCGGCCTCCGCCACTAGATCATCAAAGGGTCTCATCGGTTCTCCCCTACGAAGGATGCCTGGGGTTCCGGAAACCGCGACGCCCATGCAATGACGAAAAAAAAAGGCGCCAACGCTTGCGCTGACGCCTCTTTGCCCCCAGCCGCCCGCGGACGGCAGGCGCTTTATTTCTTTTTGCGGTATGCGTCGTGGCAAGCCTTGCAGCTTGCGCCGACATCACCGAATGCGGCACGCAGCTTGTCGAGGTCGCCCGCATCGGCGGCGGCCGACAGCTTGACGATGTTGTCCTGGAAGGCCTGCTGCTTCTGCTTGAAGCCCGCGGCGTCGCTCCAGACTTCGGGACGGGCGTCGCCACCCTCGGTGCCTGGCCCGAAACCCGCCCAGGGCAAGCCGGACAGCGTCTTCAGCACTTCCACATTGGCCTTGATCTGCGCGGCGTCGTAGGGCTGCTGGCCCTTGACCACCGGCGCCATGCGGCCAAAGTGGGAAGCCATCAGCGTCAGCGCCGACTGGCGGTACTTGACCGCGTCTTCGGGTTTGGCGAACTGCGCGGACGCGCTCGTCGCCAGCAGGGGCCCAACCGTCATACAGGCCAACGCGGCGAGCGTGGACAACTTCTTCATTGCAATCTCCCGTAGGTTCAACAGAGGCCGCGCGCGCCAGGCGCGCGGCTAGGCGACTATACCGCCCGGGCCAAGTCAGCCGCCAGCCCGATGTAGGAACGCGGGGTCATCGCCAGCAGGCGAGCCTTGGGTTCTTCGGGCAGGGCCAGGCCCTGGATGAATTCTCGCAGGCCTTCCTCGGTAATGCCCTTGCCCCGGGTCAATGCCTTGAGTTGTTCGTACGGCTGCGGCAGGCCATAGCGGCGCATGACGGTCTGCACCGGCTCTGCCAGCACTTCCCAGCAAGCATCGATATCGGCGTCGATCGCGACGGTGTTGACCTCCAGCTTGCCCAGGCCGCGCATGCAGGCATCCCAGGCCACCACGCTGTAGCCCAGGCCCACGCCCAGGTTGCGCAGCACGGTGGAGTCCGTCAGGTCGCGCTGCCAACGGGAGATCGGCAGCTTGTCCGACAGGTGGCGCAGCACGGCATTGGCCAAGCCCAGATTGCCTTCCGAGTTTTCGAAGTCGATCGGGTTGACCTTGTGGGGCATGGTGGACGAACCGACTTCGCCTTCCTTCAGGCGCTGCTTGAAGTAGCCCAGCGCCACATAGCCCCAGACGTCGCGGTCCAGGTCCAGCACAATGATGTTGGCGCGCGTGATGGCGTCGAACAGGGCCGACATCCAGTCATGCGGCTCGATCTGGATGGTGTGGCGGTTCTGGGTCAGGCCCAGGCCTGCCAACACGCGCTGGCTGAACGCGGGCCAGTCGATCTCGGGATAGGCCGACAGATGGGCGTTGTAATTGCCGGTGGCGCCGTTCAGCTTGGCCAGGGGCTCGACGGCCTCGATGGCGGCGATGGCGCGATTCAGGCGCGCGGCCACATTGGCGAATTCCTTGCCCAGGGTCGTCGGGCTGGCAGGCTGGCCGTGCGTGCGCGAAAGCATGGGCTGATCAGCCTGGGCAACCGCCATGTCGTTGAGCTTGGCAGCGACTTCGCGCAGGCGCGGCACCACGACCTCATTGCGGGCGCGCGTCAGCATCAATGCATGCGAGGTGTTGTTGATGTCTTCGGAGGTGCAGGCGAAATGGATGAACTCGGCGGCGCGGGCCAATTCGGCGTCATCGGCCACCTTTTCCTTGAGCCAGTACTCAACGGCCTTGACGTCGTGGTTGGTGACGCGTTCGATGTCCTTGATACGGGCGGCATCCGCCTCCGAGAAGTCGCGCACCAATTGTTGCAGACGGGCGCGGGCGGCTTCGGAGAAGGTGGGCAGTTCCGGCAGACCGGCATCGGACAATGCGATCAGCCAAGCCACCTCGACTTCGACGCGGTGCGCCATGAAACCGGCTTCGGAAAGCAGGCCGCGCAGCGCGTCGCCCCGGGAAGCGTAACGGCCATCCAATGGCGAAAGGGCGTTGAGTTGGCTGAGCTGATCGGCGATTTGCATGGTCTGGGAAAGAAAAAGCGGGGAATGAGCGAATCGGCCGATTTTATCATCCGGAAGCACGCAACATTGTGGCAAACTGACGAAGATTCCGGCCTCTTGACCGTCTTGCCGTCATACGGCCTGCTATACTTCGGCCGCTTTCCGACTCCGCTTGTGACTCCATGAAACTGATCGGCTCGCTTACCAGTCCTTACGTGCGCAAAGTGCGTATCGTTATGGCCGAGAAAAAGCTGGACTACCGGCTTGAACTCGAAAACGTCTGGTCCGCCGACACGCAGATCCAAACGTACAACCCGCTGGGCAAGGTGCCTTGCCTGGTCATGGAAGACGGCGGCGCCCTCTTCGATTCTCGCGTCATCGTCGAGTACGTCGACACGCTGTCTCCCGTCGCTCGCCTGATCCCCCAGCCGGGGCGTGACCGCGCGGCCGTCAAATGCTGGGAAGCCATCGCCGATGGCCTCCTGGACGCCTGTGTGACCATCGTCAAGGAAAACCAGCGTCCCGAGGCTCAGCGCAGCCCCGAATGGATCGAACGCCAGTACTCCAAGATCCACGCCAGCCTGGACGCAATGAACAAGAGCCTGGGCGACAACGCCCATTGCATGGGCATCAACTACAGCCTGGCCGATATCGCCGTCGGCTGCGCGCTGGGCTACCTGGACCTGCGTTTCGCTGCGCTCGACTGGCGCGCCAACCACCAGAACCTGGCCCGCCTGTACGACAAGCTGTCGCAGCGCCAGTCGTTCATCGACACCGTTCCGGTGGTGTAAGTCGCCCCCCCCGAGGCGCTGCGCGCCTCCCCCAGGGGGCGCCGCTACGGACCGGCGGAGCCGGATCCGTGCGGCCCCGCTTCTGCCCCGGCGGCACTTGCTCGCCGGCGCAGCCCCATATCCGGCTCAGCCGTTGAACGTCTGCCAGGCCTTGAACAGCATGTAGGCGGCCAGCGCGAACAGCAGGCAGGCAAATACGCGTTTGAGGGTCTGCACCGGCAGGCGATGCGCCATCCGCGCGCCCAGGGGAGCCGTCAGCACACTGGTGCATACCAGGGCAATCAGGGCCGGCCAGTAGATATAGCCCAGCATGCCCGGGCGCGTTTCGCCGGAATTCAGCCCCGACACCACGTAGCCCACGCTATTGGCCAGCGCAATGGGAAAGCCCAGCGCCGCCGAGGTTGAGACGGCGTTATGCAACGCCACATTGCACCAGACCATGAACGGCACCGACAGAAAGCCGCCGCCCGCGCCCACCAGTCCGGACAGAAAGCCAATGCCCGCCCCCGCCGCGCTGGTGCCGACCACACCCGGCATCTGGCGACTGGGCTTGGGCTTCTTGTTCTGCAGCATGCTCCAGCCGGAATAACCGACAAAGAGCGCAAAGAACAGCGACAACCACAACGTGCTGAGCGCGGCAAAGACCGCGCCGCCAGATAGCAGGCCGCCGATGATGATGCCCGGGGCCATCGCCCAGACGATGCCCCACTTGATGGTTTTGCGTTGCTGGTGCGCCCGGACGCTGGAAATGGAGGTGAACAGGATCGAGGTCATCGACGTGGCGATGGCGGCATGCACCACCAGATCGGAAGGCATGCCCTTCCAGGCGAACAGCATCGTCAGGAAAGGTACCAGCAACATCCCGCCGCCTATGCCCAGCAGGCCCGCGGCGAAACCCACCACGCCGCCTAGCACCAGCAGGCAAATCACCATCGTTACATCCACAACTGTCTCCTCTTTCTTCTTGCTAATGAACAAAGCCCCAGGGGCTGCGCCCGAGGGGCTTTGAATAAAATCCACGCCTGCCGCGCGGCAGATGCCGACGCGGCGGCTACAGGATGATGCCTCCGCCCAGGCAAACCTCGCCATCGTAAAGCACGGCGGACTGCCCGGGCGTCACCGCCCACTGCGGCTCGGTGAAGTCCAGGCGGAAGGTGCCGTCCCCGGCGCCGTCCAGTCGGCAGGCCGCATCGGCTTGCCGGTAGCGCGTCTTGGCGCCATAAGCGCCCGGCGCCGGCGCATGGCCCGCGACCCAGCTGGCATCCTGCGCCCGCAATTCGCCCGACAGCAGCCAGGGGTGATCATGCCCCTGCACCACATAAAGGATATTGCGCTCCAGGTCCTTGCGCGCCACGTACCAGGCCTCGGCCGTGCCGTCCTCGCGCTGCCGTCCTTTCACGCCACCCACGCCCAGGCCCTTGCGCTGGCCCAGCGTGTAGAACGACAGCCCTTCGTGGCGGCCGACCTTTTGCCCTTCCGGCGTCATGATCGGACCCGGCTCCGTGGGCAGGTAACGATTCAGGAACTCCCGGAACGGCCGCTCGCCGATGAAGCAGATCCCGGTGGAATCCTTCTTGGCGGCGTTATGCAGGCCGATCTCGTGCGCGATGCGCCGCACCTCGGTCTTGTGGATCTCGCCCAGCGGGAACATCGTGCGCGACAACTGCGCCTGATTCAGGCGATGCAGGAAGTAGCTTTGGTCCTTGGAGCCGTCCAAAGCCTTGAGCAGCTGGAATTGCGTGCCGCCCCCCTCGGCCGGCACTTCGCGCACCCGCGCATAATGCCCCGTGGCGATGTGCTCCGCGCCCAGCGCCATGGCGTGGTCCAGGAAGGCCTTGAACTTGATCTCCGCATTGCACAGCACGTCAGGATTGGGCGTGCGGCCCGCGGAATACTCGCGCAGGAACTCCGCAAATACGCGGTCTTTGTATTCGGCGGCGAAATTGACGAATTCGAACTCGACCCCGACCAGGTCCGCGACGCTGGCGGCATCCAGCAGGTCCTGCCGGGTGGAGCAATATTCGGAATCATCGTCGTCTTCCCAGTTCTTCATGAACAGGCCGACGACCTCATAACCTTGCTGCTTGAGCAGCCAGGCAGTGACCGACGAATCGACCCCGCCGGACATGCCGACGACAACGCGGCCTTTTTTGCCTTCGGACCGCTGCGAGGCAGAAGCTCCCTCGGGGGGAGAGCAAGCCAAAGCCGCGGCGTGAGGGCCGTTCTGGGTGGATGTTTGAATCATGATCGGACTATTTTAGATCGGACGGCAGGGCGTCTTCCTGGGGCTGCGGCTCGGCGGCCCGGGACACTTCCATCAACCAGGTGCGGAATGCCTGCAACGTGGGCAGATTCGCCTTCTGCTCCGGGTAGCACAGGTAATAGCCCATGCGCGCCCGGATCGGCAGTTGGATGGCGACGGCAAGCTTGCCGTCACGCAGCTCGTCTTCGATCAGGCAGCGCGGAATCAGCGCCACGCCAAAGCCTGCGGCGGCCGCCTGCGACAACAGCGCGTACTGATCGAAGCGCGCGCCCTCCAGGCTGCGCCGGGTATCGCAGCCCGCCTGCTCGAACCAGTCGCGCCAGCCCTCCAGAGCCGAGGTGTGGTGCAGAAGCGGATAAGCCAGCAGGTCCGCCGGCGAGGTGCAACCGCCCGGAATCAGGCGTGGGCTGCAGACCGGCAGGATTTCGCGCCCGACGATGTAATCCGCCCCGCTGCCCGGCCAGATGCCCTCGCCAAAGCGCACGGCGGCGTCCAGCTCGGGCGTGGAAAAGTCATAGCCCTGGCGGTGGGGCAGGAATTCGACGTGGATGTCCGGCCGCAGGCGCATGAAGGCCGTCAGGCGCGGGATCAGCCAGCGCGCGCCGAAGGTCGGCATACAGGTCAGATTGAGCGTGCCGCCCTGGCCCTGGTGCGCGATCAGCTCCACGGTGGCGGCCTCGATCTGCCCCAAGCCCGCCTGGATTTTGGTGAGATAGCTCCGCCCGGCCTCGGTCAAGACCAGGCCTTGCCTGATCCGCAGGAATAGTTCGATGCCGACGAACTCCTCCAAATGTTTCACCTGCTTACTGACCGCGCCCTGCGTGACACACAATTCCTGCGCCGCGCGCGTGAAACTGCTATGTCTCGCGGCGACTTCGAACGCCTGGAGATCCGTTAAAGAGGGACAAAAACGCCGCATAAATGATGTCGTCCCGCGGTAGCCGCAGGCTCCTTCCCCCTGGCAAAGGGGCATAGATCCGGGAGCGACCCCGCGGAAAGACGCTCCGCGTTCCCGGAAAGGCTTGCGTTGGGCACGCAAATTGTTTCAGGCCACGCGGCAAAACAGGGCTGTTCCGGGGCCGCCGCGAAAAGAGGCATGAAAAAAAGTCATAGCTTACGGAGAAACTTTCGTTTGCGCAAACGGGACCGCCAGGAAAGAATCGTTGCGTTTGCGTCTGCCTTTGCGCATCCGCTTTCCAATTCATTAGGGGAATTCATGCAACGCCGTAACGTAGTACTGGGCCTGTGTGTCGCCGCCGCGACCCTGGCCACGCCACTGACCTCGGGCATCGCGCACGCCGAAGACGCGTATCCGACCAAGCCCATCCGCCTGATCGTTCCCTTCCCGCCCGGCGGCACCACCGACATCGTCGGCCGGCTGTTCGCGGACAAGCTGGGCAAGGAACTGGGCCAGACCGTCGTGGTGGAAAACCGCGGCGGCGCCGGCGGCTCGATCGGCAGCGCCTTCGTCGCCAGCAGCGCGCCGGACGGCTACACGCTGGGCATCGCCACCGTCAGCACGCACGGCATCAACCCGGCCATCTACCCGAACCTGCCGTTCGATGGCGAGAAGGACTTCACGCCCATCTCGAACCTGGCCGCCGTGCCCAACATCATGACCATCAACCCGAAGGTCCAGGCCAAGAACATCGCCGACTTCATCAAGCTGGCCAAGAGCGAGCCGGGCAAGCTGACCTACGCGTCCGCAGGCAACGGCTCGGTCTCGCACATGATGGGCGAACTGTTCAAGATGGCTTCGGGCACCAACTTGATGCACGTGCCGTACCGCGGCGTGGGTCCGGCGCTCAACGACGCCCTGGCCGGCCAAGTCGACGTCATGTATGACAACCTGCCCTCTTCGCTGCCGCACGTGCAATCCGGCCGCCTGATCGCCATGGCCGTCGCCTCGCCCAAGCGCGTGGCCAGCCTGCCCGACGTGCCCACCTTCGCGGAAGCCGGCCTGCCGGCCGTGAACGACGCGTCCTGGTTCGGCCTGGTGGCCCCCGCCAAGCTGCCCCAGCCCGTGCTGGACAAGCTGAACGCCGCCGTGCAGAAGGTCAGTGCCGAAGCCGACGTCAAGAGCCGCCTGGAAGCCCTGGGCGCCGCGCCTGCCGCCAACACTCCGGCCGAATTCGCCGCCCAGATCTCGGCTGAAATCGCCAAGAACAAGCGCATCGCGAAAGAAGCCAACGTGAAGATCGACTAAGCGGTCTTCGGTCCTCGTCGCCCCCGCGGGGCGCGAGGACCTCCAATTCACGAACGCAATACCCCCATATGCGAATTACCAACCCCCTGTCTTACCGGCTCGACCTCCCGCAGCAATATCCTGATTCGGAACCCTCGGCTCCTCTCGTGCTGGACTCCCCGCACAGCGGCACCGCCTACCCCCCCGATTTCGCGGCTGCGGTGGACTTTGGCGCACTGCGCACCGCCGAGGACACCTGGGTTGACGACCTGTGGGGCGACGCCATCGAAATGGGCGTGCCGATGATTGCCGCCGCGTTTCCGCGCGCTTACATCGACGCCAATCGCTCGCCCGACGAAATCGACGAACTGCTGCTGGACCAGGCGTGGCCCGATGCCATCAATGCCTCACCCAAGGTCAAGCTGGGCAAGGGCCTGATCTGGCGCATGCTGGACGATGGCACGCCGCTCTACAACCGCAAGCTGACGGTGGACGAAGTCCGCCACCGCATCGATGCCTGCTGGAAGCCCTATCACGCCGCGCTGGGTCAGGTGCTGGACGCCGCCCACAAGAAATTCGGCAAGGTCTGGCACATCAATTGCCATTCCATGCCCAGCGTCGCCGGCGCCTACGCCACCGACCGCCCGGGCCTGGTGCATCCTGATTTCGTGTTGGGTGACCGCGACGGCAGCACCAGCGACCCGGCATTCCGCGAGTTCATCGCCGCCTGGCTGCGCGAACGCGGCTACGACGTGACCGTGAACGACCCCTACAAGGGCGTGGAACTGGTCCGCGCCTTCGGGCGCCCCGAAGAAGGCCGTCACAGCCTGCAGATCGAAATCAACCGCAAACTCTACATGGACGAGGTCTCGCTGCGTCCGTCCGAGAACTACGGCCGCCTGAAAGCCGATCTGCGCGAACTCACCGCCGCGCTGATCACCTGGACTCGCGCGCAAACGGCTTGACGCCGGACGTTTGCGCGCAAGTGCCGGCCGGCGCAAAGCCAAGACCGGCCGGAGCAATTGGGTTGCAAAACCCCAGCCCCATGGTTCGCCATGGGGCTTTTTTTCGGCCCGATCTCAAGAAGATCCGAAGCGACGAGCAAGCCGAAACGGAAAACGGTCTGCGATCGGAGGAACCCGCAGCCATTGCGCGCAGTCAATGCGACTCCAGTGCCGGCCCGCTGCCGGGCCGCCCCAACGCGGGCCAGCCCCCTCGGGGGGCAGCAAGCGAGCGTAGCGAGTGCGGCTTGGGGCCCACATTCCGTGTATAACTACTGCGAACCTTCTGAGGAGAGGCGTAGATGCACATCGGGATACCAAAAGAAACCCGAGACGGGGAAACTCGTGTCGCAGCAACACCGGAGACCGTCAAGAAGTACGTAGGCGGCAAACACACCGTTGTCGTGGAGCGCGGGGCCGGCACAGCCGCCCGCTATCTCGATGAGGCTTATGAGGCAGCGGGCGCCACGCTCGGCACCGCCCAGGATGCGCTGGGGGCAGAACTCGTCATGAAGGTGCGCGCGCCTTCGGCGGCCGAACTGCCCCAGATGAAATCCGGCTCTGTGGTGATCGGCATGCTGGATCCCTTCGACGCCGAAGGCATACAGCAGATGGCCGCCGCCGGGCTCACCGGCTTCGCGCTGGAGGCCGCGCCCCGCATCACGCGGGCCCAGAGCCTGGACGTGCTGTCCTCGCAAGCCAACCTGGCCGGCTACAAGGCCGTGCTGCTGGCGGCCCATCACTACGGCCGACTGATTCCCATGATGATGACCGCCGCGGGCACGCTGAAAGCGGCCCGCGCCGTCGTGCTGGGCACCGGCGTCGCCGGGTTGCAGGCCATTGCCACCGCCAAGCGCCTGGGCGCGGTCGTCGAGGCATCCGACGTGCGCCCTGCCGCGCGCGAACAGGTCGAATCGCTGGGCGCCAAGTTCATCGACGTGCCCTTCGAGACCGACGAGGAACGCGAAATCGCGCAAGGCACGGGCGGCTATGCCCGGCCCATGCCACCCGCATGGATGGCGCGGCAAGCGGCGCTCGTGTCCGAGCGCTGCAAGCAGGCCGACATCGTCATTACCACGGCGCTGATTCCCGGCCGCCCCGCCCCCACCCTGGTGTCTGCGGAAACCGTTGCGGCCATGAAACCCGGTTCGGTACTGGTGGACCTGGCGGTCGAGCGCGGCGGCAATTGCCCGCTGTCAGAGAAAGGCCTGGTCGTGGAAAAGCATGGCGTGACGATCATCGGCCTGACCAACCTGCCAGGCCTGGTCGCGACCGACGCGTCGGCGCTGTATGCGCGCAACATCCAGGATTTCCTGAAGCTCATCATCAATGCGGACGGCGCGCTGGCAATCCAGCGCGACGATGAAATCGTCGCGGCCTGCCTGGTGTGCGAAGGCGGCAACGTGGCGCGGAGGAACTAACAGCATGGAAGCGATCAACCCCACCCTGATGAACCTCATCATTTTCGTGCTGGCCATCTATGTCGGCTACCACGTCGTGTGGAACGTCACCCCCGCATTGCATACGCCCCTTATGGCCGTCACCAACGCCATTTCCGCCATCATCATCGTGGGCGCCATGCTGGCCGCCGCGCTGACCGAAGGCGGACTGGCCCGTGGCATGGGCGTCTTCGCCGTGGCGCTGGCCGCGGTCAATGTGTTTGGCGGCTTTCTCGTGACGCGGCGCATGCTGGAGATGTTCAAGAAGAAGGACAGGAAGCCGGGCAAGGAGGAAGCGCAATGATCTCGCTGAACCTCGTGACCCTGCTCTACCTGATCGCCTCGGTCTGCTTCATCCAGGCGCTCAAGGGCTTGTCCCATCCGACCACGTCGCGCCTGGGCAATGTTTTCGGCATGGCCGGCATGGCGATCGCCGTGCTGACCACGGCCGCGCTCATCGTCGGACTGGCCCGCGACGGCGCCGCCACCATCGGTCTGGGCTGGGTTGTGCTGGGCCTGCTTGTCGGCGGATCCATCGGCACGCTGATGGCCAAGCGCGTCGAAATGACCAAGATGCCCGAGCTGGTGGCCTTCATGCACAGCATGATCGGCCTGGCGGCGGTCGCCATTGCCGTGGCCGTGGTGGCCGAACCGCATGCTTTCGGCATCGTGCCGGCCGGCATGCCGATCCCCACCGGCAACCGCTTCGAGCTGTTCATCGGCACATTCGTGGGCGCCATCACGTTCTCGGGTTCGGTGATCGCGTTCGGCAAGCTGTCGGGCAAGTACAAGTTCCGGCTGTTCCAGGGCGCGCCCGTGGTGTTCTCGGGCCAGCACATGTTGAACCTGGCGCTGGCGCTGCTGATGCTGGCTTGCGGCATCTGGTTCATGCTCACGCAGGAATGGACGCCCTTCGTCATCATGACGATCATCGCCTTTGTGCTGGGCGTGCTGATCATCATCCCGATCGGCGGCGCCGACATGCCCGTGGTCGTCTCCATGCTGAACAGCTACTCGGGCTGGGCCGCGGCCGGCATCGGCTTTTCGCTGAACAACCCGATGCTGATCATCGCGGGCTCGCTGGTGGGCTCATCGGGCGCGATCCTGTCCTACATCATGTGCAAGGCGATGAACCGGTCGTTCTTCAACGTGATCCTGGGCGGTTTCGGCGGACAAGCTGGAGGCGCAGCCGCGGCCGGCGAAGCGCAACAGCGCAGCGTCAAGTCGGGCAGTCCCGACGATGCCGCATTCCTGATGACCAACGCCGAAAGCGTGACCATCGTTCCGGGCTACGGCTTGGCGGTGGCGCGGGCTCAGCACGCACTGAAAGAGCTGGCCGAGAAGCTCACCGAGCGGGGCGTGACCGTCAAGTATGCAATTCATCCGGTCGCGGGCCGCATGCCCGGTCACATGAACGTACTCCTGGCCGAAGCAGAGGTCCCTTACGACCAGGTCTTCGAAATGGAGGACATCAACAGCGAGTTCGGCCAGACCGACGTGGTGCTGGTGCTGGGAGCGAACGACGTGGTCAACCCGGCCGCGAAGAACGACCCGAAGTCGCCCATCGCCGGCATGCCCATTCTCGAAGCCTACAAGGCCCGCACCGTGATCGTGAACAAGCGGTCCATGGCCTCGGGCTATGCAGGCCTGGACAATGAACTCTTCTACATGGACCGCACGATGATGGTTTTCGGCGACGCCAAGAAGGTGTTGGAAGACATGGTCAAGGCCGTGGAATAAGAAGCTGGCGCCGGATGCCCCGCAGGCGTCCGGCGCTTATGCGCCGCGCTGGCCGGCAGGCTGGCGCAACTGCTCGTCAACGACCTCGATCCAATGCCGCACAGGCGTATCGGTACCGCTTTGCAGGTGGCCGATGCAGCCAATGTTGGCGGACAGGATCACGTCCGCCCCCCCCGCAGCAATGGCGCCCAGTTTGCGGTCGCGCAGTTCCAGCGCGATCTCCGGATTCAGCACGGAATAAGCACCCGCCGAACCGCAGCACAGGTGCTTGTCGGCAAAAGGCTGCAGGGCAAAACCCAGGTCCGCCAGCAACTGCTCGGACAACGGCCGCAGCCCCTGCCAATGCTGCAACGTGCATGGCGGATGGAAGGCTGCCCTTGTACCCGTCGCAGGCAGGCGCTCGCGTAGCTGGGCCGCATGCGGCGCTACGATTTCGGCCACATCTTTCACCAACGCCACGATCTCCGCGGCCTTTTGCGCATAGGCAGGATCATGCCGCAGGTGATGCGCGTACTCCTTGACCATCGCCCCGCAACCGGACGCGTTCATTACGATGGCCTCGACTTTCCCGTCCTGCAGCAGCGGCCACCATGCGTCCACATTGGCACGCATCTGTGCCAACGCATCGTCCTGCGCGTCCAGGTGGAAGCTGACGGCCCCGCAGCAGCCCGCGCCGGGCGCGATGCGGGCCCCGATGCCCACCGCATCCAATACGCGGATCGTAGCGGCGTCGATGGTCGGCATCATGGCAGGCTGCACGCAGCCGGCCAGCATCAGCACCTGCCGCGCATGCCCTGCCACTTGAGGCAGCGGCCCGGCCGCGCGGCGTTCCGGCACCTTGCGCTTGAGGGCCTCCGGCAACATGCCACGCACCGCCTGCCCCAGCCGCATCGCGGGTGCGAACAGCGGCGACAGCATGGTCTTGCGCAGCAGGGTCCGCTTGGTCTTGTCGGCCCAACTGCGCGGCACGCGTTCTTCGACGATCTTGCGGCCGATATCCACGAGATGACCATACTGCACGCCGGACGGGCACGTGGTCTCGCAATTGCGGCACGTCAGGCAGCGATCCAGGTGCTGCTGCGTGGACTGCGTGGGTTCGGCGCCTTCCAGCACCTGCTTGATCAGGTAGATGCGTCCGCGCGGGCTGTCCAGTTCATCGCCGAGCACCTGGTAGGTCGGACAGGTGGCGGTGCAGAAGCCGCAGTGCACGCAACGCCGCAGGATGGCGTCGGCCTCCTTGCCCAGATCGGTGTCGCGTGCCCAGGATGCCAGATTGGTTTGCATGATGCCCTATAGATCCAGGACCAGGCGGCCGGGGTTGAACAGACCGGCCGGATCGAGCTCTTGTTTGAGGCGGCGCGTGATCGAAGCGATCCCGGGCGCCAGCGGATGGAATACACCGTCTGTGGGCGGCCTGGCCTGCCCCGTGCGGAACAACGTGGCGTGCCCTCCCAGCCGTTCCGCGGTCTCGCGCAGCGCGGCGGCGTCATGGTCGCCTGGCAGCCAACGCTGCCCCCCGCCCCATTCCAGCAGCGTTGGCCCCATGCCGAGCGCGGCGGCCGTGGGAGGCAGCGCCAGACGCCAAAGAGGCCGGCCTGGCGCGAAAAAGGCATGGGTCTGTTCCCGCAGCGACCGCCACCACGCCTGCGCAGCCTCAGGCGCCATCGGCGTTCCGCCGATCAACTGGCGAGCACTGGAGATCGCGGGCGGCGCGCCCGACAGGCGCACGGCCATCTCGCCTTCAGCGCCATCATCGTCGCCGCTCCAGCTGGTGGCCGATATCGGCAGAGGCTTGCCGCGCCACAGGGCGAAGCTTGCCAGCGCCTGCGCCTGCGTGGCGGGCAGCGTCAGCGTGAGCTCTTCCATCGGCCTGGGCACGACCTTCAGGGACACTTCGAGTATGGCGCCGAAGATGCCATGCGAACCGGCCAGCAGGCGCGACACGTCGTAGCCCGCCACGTTCTTCATGACCTCTCCGCCAAACGAGAGAATGCGGCCTTCGGAGTCCAGCAATTGCGCGCCCAGGACAAAGTCCTTGAGCGCGCCGGCGCTCATGCGGCGCGGGCCCGACAGTCCCGCCGCCACGCATCCGCCCACTGTGGCCGATGCCGAGAAATGCGGCGGTTCGAAGGCCAGCATCTGTCCGTGCTCCGCCAACGCCGCCTCGAGTTCGGCCAGCGGCGTGCCCGCACGCACGGTCACCACGAGTTCGGATGGGTGGTAGCTGACAATGCCGCGATACGGCGTCATGTCGAGCAGGCAATGGCCATCCTGCGGCGTCACCGGCCGGTAATTGCCATAGAACGCCTTGCTGCCGCCCCCCATCACGAACAGGGGTTTGTGGCCGGCACGGGCCGTCATGACCTGGTCGCACAA
This sequence comes from Achromobacter sp. D10, assembly GCF_035282245.1. Classification (NCBI taxonomy): domain Bacteria; kingdom Pseudomonadati; phylum Pseudomonadota; class Betaproteobacteria; order Burkholderiales; family Alcaligenaceae; genus Achromobacter; species Achromobacter sp. D10. The sequence goes on along the minus strand of NZ_JAYJLE010000003.1, from coordinate 319,913 downwards.
TTCCGACAGGACAAAATCCATAAGGGACAGGTCCTAGAAACGGGCGAGATCGGGGAAGCGCAGTTCTCCCGCATGGACATGCATCTTGCCGTATTCGGCGCAACGAGCCAGCGTGGGGATGACTTTTTCAGGATTGAGCAGGCAGGGCGGATCGAAGGCCCGCTTTACCGCCAGGAACGCGTCGAGTTCTTCGCGAGAGAATTGCACGCACATTTGATTTATCTTCTCCATTCCCACCCCGTGCTCTCCAGTCACGGTCCCTCCAACCTGCACGCACAGCTCGAGAATGGCGGCGCCGAATTTTTCGGCACGCTCCACCTCGTCCGGCTTGTTCGAATCAAACAGGATCAACGGATGCAGGTTGCCGTCGCCCGCGTGAAAGACGTTCGCGCAGCGCAGGCTGAACTCGTCTTCCATCTGCTCGATGGCGCCCAGCACGCGCGCCAGATGACGGCGCGGTATCGTGCCGTCCATGCAATAGTAATCGGGCGACACCCGCCCGGCAGCCGGAAAGGCATTCTTGCGACCGGCCCAGAACTTCAGGCGTTCGCTCTCCGACGAAGATACCTGGCAGCGCGTGGCGCCCGCCTCGCGGAACACGGCCTCCATGCGCGCGATCTCATGCTCCACCTCTTCGGGCGTGCCGTCCGATTCGCACAGCAGGATGGCTTGCGCGTCCATGTCGTAGCCGGCACGCACAAAAGGCTCGACCATGTGCGTCGCGCGGCGGTCCATCATTTCCAGGCCCGCCGGTATCATGCCGGCTGCGATCACCTGCGTCACCGCATTGCCCGCCGCCTCAACGCTGGAAAAGCTGGCCATGACCACCTGTGCGCAGGCGGGCTTCGGGATCAGCTTGACCGTCACCTCGGTCACCACCCCCAACATGCCTTCCGAACCGATGAAGACGGACAGTAGATCCAGGCCCGGCGCATCAGGCGCCTCCGAACCCAGTTCGACCACGTCGCCATCGATGGTTACGACCCGCACGCGCAGCACGTTGTGCACGGTCAAGCCGTACTTCAGGCAATGCACGCCGCCGGAATTCTCCGCCACGTTGCCGCCGATGGAACAGGCGATCTGGCTGGAAGGATCAGGCGCGTAGTACAGCCCGTAAGGCGCGGCCGCCTCCGAGATCGCAAGATTGCGCACCCCCGGCTGCACGACGGCCGTCGCGCTGGCCAGGTCGATGTGCTTGATGCGGTTGAATTTCGACAAGCCGAGCAAGACGCCCCGGCTGTGCGGCATGGCGCCTCCGGACAAACCGGTCCCGGCGCCTCGCGCAACCACGGGTGCGTTCAGCCGCTTGCAGATGCGCATGACGGCTTGCACCTGTTCTTCGGTTTCGGGTAGCGCAACAACCGCGGGCAACGCGCGATAAAGAGAGAGGCCATCGCACTCGTAGGGGCGCGTATCCTCTTCGCGGAACAACACGCAGTGCGTGGGCAAGGCGGCCGACAACGCCTCGATGAGCTGCTGCAAGGAATAAGGCGCCTGCACTTGTGCCAGGCCGGTTTCGACCAATGAATTCATGAGCGCAACAATAGCGCGAGCGCCCATCCTAAGCAGACCGGGATTTACCCGCATCCGTGCACTCTGGGGACACCAGATAAGTAACCAGCCGTAATCGCCAGTGACGCCAGGCGCGCCGGGACGACGCTCTGCTCTCCAGCTCTCGCCGCAGCCAACGAAAAAGCCGACGGCATGCCGTCGGCTTCGGATGTCGGCGGCGCTAAGCCGCCAGACTTACCAGGACACGATCTTGCCTGGATTGAGGATGTTGTTCGGATCGAACGCATGCTTCAGGCTGCGCATCAGATCCAGGGCGTCTTCGCCATGTTCCTCGGCCATGAACTGCATCTTGTGCAGGCCCACACCGTGTTCGCCCGTGCAGGTGCCATCGGCAGCGATCGCGCGGCGCACGAGATTATGGTTGATGGTCTCGGACTCCTCCCATTCCTTGGCGCTGTCCGCATCCAGCAGCATCAGCACGTGGAAGTTGCCATCACCGACGTGGCCCACGATCGTGTAGGGAAAACTGGCGCGGTCGAGTTCCTCGACCGTATCGCGCACGCAATCGGCCAGGCGCGAGATCGGCACGCATACGTCGGTGGTGCTGGCGCGGCAACCCGGGCGCAATTGCAGGCCCGCGAAATAGGCGTTGTGGCGGGCGGTCCACAGACGGCTGCGGTCTTCAGGACGCTCGGCCCATTCGAAGTCCATGCCGCCATGATCCGCCGTGATCGCCTGCACGGTTTCGGCCTGCTCCTGCACGCCGGCGGGGCTGCCATGGAACTCGAACACCAGCAGCGGCGTTTCGCGCAGGGTCAGCTTGCTGTGCAGGTTCACGGCGCGCACGCTGGCCGCGTCCATGAATTCGACGCGAGCGACCGGCACCCCCATCTGGATGATTTCGATCACGCTCTGCACCGCGGAATCCAGCGTGGGGAAATTGCAGACCGCGGCCGACACGGCTTCCGGCTGGGGATACAGGCGCACCGTCACTTCAGTGATGATGCCCAGCGTCCCCTCGCTGCCCACGAAGATGCGCGTCAGGTCGTAGCCCGCCGAGGACTTGCGGGCGCGGCCCGCGGTGCGGATGATGCGGCCGTCCGCCGTCACCACCGTCAGCGACATGACGTTCTCGCGCATCGTTCCATAGCGCACCGCGTTGGTGCCCGAAGCGCGCGTGGCAGCCATGCCGCCCAGGCTGGCGTCAGCGCCGGGATCGATCGGGAAGAACAGCCCGGTGTCGCGGATTTCCTCGTTGAGCTGTTTGCGCAGCACGCCCGCCTGCACGGTGGCGGTCAGATCCTCGGCGTTGACCGCCAGCACCTTGTTCATCTGCGACAGATCCAGGCTGATGCCGCCCTGGATGGCAAGGATATGGCCTTCCAGGGAAGACCCGGCGCCATAGGGGATCAGCGGAACGCGATGCTCGTTGCACACCTTGGCGATCTCGGCCACTTCCTCGGTCGTGTGCGCGAAGACCACGGCATCCGGCGGCATGGCCGGATAAGGGGATTCATCGCGGCCATGGTGTTCGCGCATGGCGGCGGCTTCGGACAAGCGGTCGCCAAAGCGCGCGCGCAAGGCATCCAGACAGGCGGCCGGCACCGGGCGGCGCAACGTTTCAGCGTGCAAGGGAGCGTTCATGGTCAGCGTGTTCTCGGGTTCGTTAACCTGAATATTCTACGCCGCCGCGCGCCCTGCGCCGCAAACCGCCAACGCAGGCGATCCGCGGCGCTGCCGGGACTTACTTGCCGGAGGTCAGGGCGACCCGGCGGCGTTCGCGCACGGCGTGGGCCAGGCGTTCGAGCACGGCGACGGACGCGTCCCAGTCGATGCAGCCGTCCGTGATGCTCTGACCGTATACCAGCGGCGTGCCGGGCACCATGTCCTGGCGACCGCCCAGGAGGTGGCTTTCGACCATGACGCCCACCAGGCGGCTGTCGCCCGCTTCCATCTGGCGCGCCACGTCTTCGATGACCAAGGGCTGGTTTTCGGGTTTCTTGCTGCTGTTGGCGTGGCTGGCGTCGATCATGATGCGCTGCGCCAGGCCGGCCTTGGACATGTCCTGGCAGGCCGCCTCGACGCTGGCCGCATCGTAATTCGGCGTCTTGCCGCCGCGCAGGATAACGTGGCAGTCCTCATTGCCGGCGGTCGACACGATGGCCGAATGCCCGCCCTTGGTCACCGACAGGAAATGGTGCGGCTGCGATGCAGCCTTGATCGCATCCACCGCGATCTTCACATTGCCGTCGGTGCCGTTCTTGAACCCCACCGGACACGACAGTCCGGAAGCCAGCTCGCGATGCACCTGGCTTTCCGTCGTCCGAGCCCCGATCGCCCCCCAGGAGACCAGATCCGCGATGTACTGCGGCGTAATCATGTCCAGGAACTCGCAACCCGCCGGCAGTCCCAGGCTGTTGATGTCCAGCAGCAATTCGCGGGCGACGCGCACGCCCTTGTTGATATCGAAGCTGCCGTCCAGGTCCGGATCGTTGATCAGGCCCTTCCAGCCTACCGTGGTGCGCGGCTTCTCGAAGTAAACGCGCATCACGATTTCCAGGTCGGCGCTCAGCCGGTCGCGCACGGGCTTCAGGCGCTTCGCATATTCGATGGCCGCCCGGGTGTCATGGATGGAGCAAGGACCGATCACGACGATCATCCGGTCATCCATGCCATGGAGGATGCGGTGCATCCCCTGGCGGGCGGCGAACACGGTGTCGGACGCCTCCTTGGTGCAGGCGAACTCGCGCATGACGTGCGCGGGCGGGTTCAGCTCTTTGATTTCTCGAATGCGAAGGTCGTCGGTATTGTGTGACACGGTACTGCTCCTGGGTTGCCCGCCACGGAGAGAGGCCCGAGGCGGTTTCCTCGGTAGTTTCCTCAACTGGCGGCGCAAAAAAAGCCGCCAGTTCGCTGGCGGCTTTTTTGGGGGGATTCTTTCCAAACTTCAGATTGAGCGCGTCCCTTCCTCCGCCAGCGGCTTCAGAAAACCATAAAAATAAAAATAAAAAGCGGGGGACGCGAATTTCATGGGGAATGACTCTAGCACAGATTTTTCCGGCCGTCAGAATTTTTATTGGGGGCAGCGGGCCCGCGCAGCGATGCGATGTGGGGCATCGAGCGGGGGCTCGATGCGGGGCTGTTACGCCGTGCCACCGACCGTGAGGCCTTCCATGCGCACCGTCGGCATGCCTACGCCCACCGGCACGCTCTGGCCGTCCTTGCCGCAAGTGCCGACGCCGGAATCCAGCTGCAGGTCGTTGCCGATCATGGTGACGCGGTTCATGGCGTCCGGACCGTTGCCGATCAGGGTCGCGCCCTTGACCGGATAGGTCACCTTGCCGTTTTCGATCATGTAGGCCTCGGACGCCGAAAACACGAACTTGCCATTCGTGATATCGACCTGGCCGCCGCCGAAGTTGACCGCATACAGCCCGCGCTTGACGGACGACACGATTTCCTCGGCCGGCTTGTCGCCAGCCAGCATATAGGTGTTGGTCATGCGCGGCATGGGCAGGTGAGCGAACGATTCACGCCGGCCGTTGCCCGTGGCCGCGGTCTTCATGAGGCGCGCGTTCAGGGTGTCCTGCATATATCCGCGCAGGATACCGTCCTCGATCAGCACATTGCGCTGGGTGGCGTTGCCTTCGTCATCGATGTTGAGCGAGCCGCGACGGTCCGGAATGGTGCCGTCGTCCACTACCGTCACGCCCTTGGAAGCGACGCGCTCGCCGATGCGGCCGGAGAACACGCTGGAACCCTTGCGGTTGAAGTCGCCTTCCAGCCCGTGGCCAACGGCCTCGTGCAACAGGATGCCGGGCCAGCCGGAGCCGAGGACGACAGTCATCTCGCCCGCCGGCGCCGGGCGAGCTTCCAGGTTCACCATGGCTTCGTGGACCGCGCGCTCGACGTAGCCCTGCAGCATTTCGTCCGTGAAATAAGCCAGGCCCAGACGTCCGCCGCCACCGGCATGGCCCATCTCGCGGCGGCCGTTGCGCTCGGCAATGACGGTCAGCGACAGGCGCACCAAGGGGCGCACATCAGCGGCCAGGCGGCCGTCGCTGCCCGCCACCAGCACCACGTCGTACTCGGCACCGAGGCCCGCCATGACCTGGATCACATGCGGGTCGCGCGCGCGCGCCATGCGTTCCACGCGTTCCAGCAGCGCGACCTTTTCGGGTGCGCTCAGCGTGGCCACAGGATCAATATCGGCATAGAGGCTACGGCCGATTTCAGCTTCGACCTGCGCCGCCACCTTTACCTTTCCGGCGCCGCGGCGCGCAATGCCACGCACGGCGTGCGCGGACGACAACAGCGCCTCCGGCGACAGCGAATCCGAATAGGCGAAAGCCGTTTTCTCGCCGCTGACGGCGCGCACTCCGACGCCCTGGCTGATCGAAAAACTGCCCGTCTTGACGATCCCCTCTTCCAGGCTCCAGCCCTCGCTGCGCGTGTACTGGAAGTACAGATCGGCATAGTCGACCTTGTGCGTGAAAATCTCTCCCAAGGCACGCGCCATATCCGCCTCGGTCAGGCCCCAGGGGTCGAGCAGCAGGGATTTGGCGGTGGCAAGGGAAGCAATGGCAGGATCGATGATTTTCATGGGACTCTATTCAGGAGGCGGCGCGCAGGCGCGCGCTCGCGGTGATGCTCAAGATCATATCGTAACGCCGACGCGGCCCGGCGTCGCCTCGGCGGCTGGCTGCTCGAAAGCCGCAAAGGCACGGTGGCGAAAAATGCCGTGGGCATTATCTATAGCGAATGGGTGGGGGCGAAATATTACATATCAAGTTAAGCAAAGCAGCACAGACCGTGCTGGATATGCCCCTTTTTCCGAACCTCGCCCGGACATTACGAGCGCGCCGCCATACCGCCGACCGATAGCACGGATGCAAACGCAAAACTCGTCATACAACCTGACATGAAAATGAAATATACGGAATAGAGGAGCGAGCAGGCTCCTATTGGATCTTATGCAGCATGCGCGGTTAAAAATCAGACCACAAGGCAATTGATTCGTTCCTACCCATCATGTCATCAGACCTCTTAACGTGCTCTGGAATGGAGGCTGGGCTGCGGCCGAACGAGCTCAAGAACCGCGGATTTGCGTGGGATGCGAAACAAATCGCGTGTTTGCAAGGCTTTACGGGGCTATTTGTCCGCCTCGTGAACCAATAACCCAATTGTTTCAAGTTGTCCCAAATTCGAGAATATCCTTCCCAAAACTTGGTCAGCGCCGGCCCGCCGCTAACTGAAATTGGCGCCCAACCCTTTTGATACAAAGTAATTAGTCTGAAAACCGGGAAGTCAAGCCGCAATTTCTGTATTATGCGAAGCACAACAATTACACATAACTTCGCCGGCGATTACAGCAGTTCCATAATCAGGAATAAACCATGGCCCGAGAATCCTACGCAGCACTGCAAGCAAAGATCGAAAAGGAAATCAACAAGCTACAAAAGAAGGCTGAAGTCCTGCAAACCAAGCGCCGCAAGCCGGTGATCACGCAGATCATCACGTCGATGCGCGAGTACGACATCACGCCTGAAGAGATCATCGCAGCCTATGGCGCCGGCAAACCCGCCCGCGCCGCCACCGGTGGCCGCCGCAAGGCCGGCGCCGCCGCCCGTCCGGCCAACGCCGCCAAACGCGCCGTTGCGCCCAAGTACCGCCATCCCCAAACAGGGGAAACGTGGAGCGGCCGTGGCAAGGCTCCCCGCTGGCTCGCCGCGGAAGAAGCCGCGGGCGCAACCCGCGAGAGTTTTCTCATCAAAGAATAAAACCTATCCGCCAGTAAGAAATAAAATCGGCGCACCAGAATGGTGCGCCGATTTTTATTTAGAAGCTGGTTCAGAAAGAGCGTGGCGGCTCACTGCACCGGGAAACGTATTTCGCGCTCCGCGCCATTATTTCCGGGAAAATTATCAAATATTGCGCGCACCAGGTACGGCATCGTCCGCAGGAAATCATCACGCTCGCTCAATATGAAAGCGCTGGAACGGTATACCTCCGCGCCGCCGCGTTGCGTGTCGTAGATATGCAGAGTGAGCGTATTGCGCTGAACGACCATGGGTACGTCCACCCAATCCGGTCCCCAATAGCCGTATCCGGCTCCCCACGGGCGCGGGCCATAGAAACCGCCATACCCGTAACCGTAGCCGCCGTAAAAATATGGATCGTAGGGACGCTGCACCATTATCTGGGTTTGCGTCGTGCCGTAGTTGAACGACACGTCGAAACGGCCTTTGGCTCCCGGCCTGGCCTCTACCAGGCCGGTGGCGCCTATCCCTGCCCGCACCATGTCCTGATAAGACTGATATTCGAGGTTGTTGTTTTGGGAAGCGTCCGCAGCCACGAATTGATATGTCTGCCCTTCAACGCCCGAGGGCCATTGCTGAAAGGAGGTCACCCGCGCGGAAACCGTGGGAGCCGCACACCCCGTCAAGGCAAGCGCCCCCGCCACGGCCAGCAGGCCTGCCCAGCGGCGTACATTGAACATGGACAATCTCGACATTTTGCGACCCTTCCCGCGCGCGACGGCGCCATGATACTGACTTTGACCCGTACCGCTACAAAAAGTTTACGGTACGCCATAAGGCCCAGGGCAGCACGTCATGCCCAGCCACTACAATAGACTCCTCGTTCATACAGGACTGCAATCCCATGCGCACCGACACGCCCATAACCGTATATCGCAAGGATTACCAGCCCTACCCCTACGACATTCCCGAAGTCGCCCTCGCCTTCGACCTCGCGCCGGACGCGACCGAAGTACGTTGCACGATGCAAGTGCAGCGCAAGCCCGGAGCCAGCGCCGACGCCGCCCTGGTCCTGGATGGAGAAGACCTGGAACTCGTCTCGGTAGGCGTGAATGGCGCTCCCCTGCCCGCGGACAGCTACCGTCTGTCCGAACATAGCCTTGCGTTGTATGGTCTGCCGGCCAGCGCCACCGTGGAAATCGTCAGCCGCTGCAAGCCTTCGGCCAACTCCACGCTGATGGGCCTGTACGTCTCGGGCGGCAATTTCTTTACGCAGTGCGAAGCCGAGGGCTTTCGCCGCATCACCTGGTTTGCGGACCGGCCCGACGTCATGTCGCGCTACCGCGTGACTTTGCGCGCCCAGCCGGAATACCCCGTGCTGCTGTCCAATGGCAACCTGCTCGCTAGCCGCCAGTTGCCGGATGGCCGCAATGAAGTCGAATGGGAAGATCCCTTCCCCAAGCCCTGCTACCTGTTCGCGCTGGTGGCCGGCAACCTCACGCACCGCGAAACCACCGTGAAGACCGCCAGCGGCCGCGACGTCCTGCTGCAGGTCTACAGCGATCCGGGCTCGGAATCCAAGACCGAATGGGCCTTGGATTCGCTGGTGCGCGCGCTGCGCTGGGACGAAAGCCGCTTCGGCCTGGAGCTGGACCTGGACCGCTTCATGGTCGTGGCCGTCCATGACTTCAACATGGGCGCCATGGAAAACAAAGGCTTGAACATCTTCAACGCCGCCTATGTGCTGGCGGATGCGGATACCGCCACGGACGCCAATTACGAAGGCATCGAGTCCGTCATCGGACACGAGTACTTTCACAACTGGACCGGCAACCGCGTCACTTGCCGCGACTGGTTCCAGCTCAGCCTGAAAGAAGGCCTGACCGTCTTCCGCGATCAGGAATTCAGCGCCGACATGATGGCCCAAGGCATGGATGCGGCCGAAGCCGCTAGCGCCCGCGCCGTCAAGCGGATCGACGATGTGGTGGCGCTGCGCGCCGCCCAATTCCCGGAAGATGCCGGGCCCATGGCCCACCCGATCCGGCCGGAAAGCTACCAGGAAATCGGCAACTTCTACACCGCCACCGTGTACGAGAAAGGCGCCGAGGTCATCCGCATGCAGCACACGCTGCTGGGCGAGGAAGGCTTCCGCGCGGGCATGGATGAATACTTCCGCCGCCACGATGGGCAGGCCGTGACCTGCGACGACTTCGTCGCCGCCATGGAATCGGTTTATGTGCGCCAGCATCCAGACCGCGACCTGTCCGTGTTCCGCCGCTGGTACCGCCAGGCCGGCACGCCTCGCGTGACCGTGAAACTGGACCACGACGCCGCCACGCGCCGCTGCACCGTGACGCTTACGCAGGAATGCCCGCTGGTCGGCGTGGAAAAGAAAGCTGGAGCCGACTACGTAAAGGCTCCCTATCACATCCCGTTCTCCATCGGCCTGCTGGACCAGCGCGGCCAGGCGCTGCCGTTGCGCCACGCCGGCGAGACCAAGGAAACCGCGCTGCTGGAACTGACCCAGCAAAGCCAGCAATGGGTGTTCGAGGATATCGCCGAGCGCCCCGTGCCATCGTTGCTGCGGGATTTCTCCGCTCCCGTCATCGTCGATTACGGCTGGACCAACGAAGAACTGGCCCTGCTGTCGGCGCATGACAGCAACCCCTTCGCGCGCTGGGAAGCTGGCCAGGAGTTTGCCACCCGCCAGATCCTGGCCCTGGCCGAAGCCCGCCAGGCGGGCAAGACCCTGCATGCGGATGCCGCCTTCATCGAAACCTGGCGCGCATTGCTGACCGATCCCGCGCTCGACGCCGCCTATCGCGCCCGCGCCCTGGCCCTGCCGTCCGAAAAGACCCTGGCCGAGCGCATGCAGCAAGTGGACCCGCCCGCGCTGGCGGTGGCGCGCGATTTCCTGCGCGCCGAACTGGGACGCCAATTGGCCGCCGAGTTCCGCCAGGCGTTCGACGCCAACCAGACCCCCGGTGAATACAGCCCGGCGCCAGTCCCGGCCGGCAAGCGCGCCTTGAAGAACCTGGCGCTCAGCCATCTGATGGCGGCGGGAGAGCTCGACGCCCAGCGCCTGGCCGAGCAGCAGTACGACAAGGCCGGCAACATGACCGACAGCATGGCGGCGCTGTCCGCCCTGATCAATTTCGGCCAAGGCGATTTTCCCCAGACGGCACTGGCCGCGTTCTACGACAAATGGCGCGACAACGCCCTGGTGGTGGACAAGTGGTTCGCCTTGCAGGCCGCGGCTCGCTCGACCACTGTGCAGACCGCGCGCGAGCTGATGCAGCATCCTGCGTTCACCTTGCGCAACCCGAACCGCGCACGCGCGCTGATCTTCCAGTTCTGCCTGAACAACGCGCGCGGCATGCATCATCCCGACGGCACGGGCTATGCCTTCTGGGCCGAACAGGTACTGTCGCTGGATGCCCTCAATCCTGAAATCGCCGCTCGGCTGGCGCGTGCGCTGGACAACTGGTCGCGCTTCGTGCCCGCGCTGCGCACGCCCATGCAGGCTGCCCTGCAGCGGGTGCGCGCACATGAAGGCCTGTCGCGCAATGTGCAGGAAATCGTATCCAAGGCTTTAGAATTCGCAGCATAGGAGATCCCTTTGAAACGCAAAACATTGACCCAATACCTGGTGGAGCAGCAACGCTCCGCCCAAGCCCTGGCGCCGGAAGTACGGCTCCTCATCGAAGTCGTGGCGCGGGCCTGCAAGGCCATCAGCCACGCAGTGAGCAAGGGTGCGCTTGGCGGCGTCCTCGGCAGCCTCGAAAGCGAAAATGTCCAGGGCGAAGTGCAGAAGAAGCTGGACGTCCTGTCCAACGAGATTCTGCTCGAAGCCAATGAATGGGGCGGTCACCTCGCCGCCATGGCCTCGGAAGAGATGGAAACCATCCATCTGATCCCGAACCGCTACCCCAAGGGCGAATACCTGTTGCTGTTCGACCCCCTGGACGGCTCGTCGAACATCGACGTGAACGTTTCCATCGGCACCATCTTCTCGGTGCTGCACGCGCCGCACAATGTGTCCGGCGCCCCCGTTTGCGAACAGGACTTCCTGCAACCGGGCGACAAACAGGTCGTCGCCGGCTATGCCGTCTATGGCCCGCAGACCATGTTGGTGCTGACCATAGGCAATGGCGTGGTTGGCTTCACGCTGGACCGCGAAATGGGCTCTTGGGTGCTGACCCACGAAAACATCCGCGTGCCGGAAGACACCAAGGAATTCGCCATCAACATGTCGAACATGCGTCACTGGGCCGCCCCGGTCAAGCGCTATGTCGACGACTGCCTGGCCGGCACGACCGGTCCGCTGGGCAAGGACTACAACATGCGCTGGATCGCCTCCATGGTGGCCGACGTGCATCGCATCCTGACCCGCGGCGGCATCTTCATGTACCCCTGGGACGCCCGCGAACCCGGCAAGGCCGGCAAGCTGCGGCTGATGTACGAAGCCAACCCCATGAGCTTCCTGGTCGAACAGGCTGGCGGCGCCGCAATCAATGGCACCCAGCGCATCATGGAGATCCAGCCGGACAAGCTGCACCAGCGTGTCAGCGTGATCCTGGGCTCGAAGAACGAAGTCGACCGCGTCGGCCGCTACCACGCGGAAGAAGCCGCCAAGCAGTAAAACTGCGACGCTGCATCCATGAAAAAAGCCCCGGCGCCTTACGCGCCGGGGCTTTTTTCATGGACGAATGATCAGGGCGACGGTCACTTGACCTGCTCAATGGACTTCACGTCGTCCTTGTTGATCTGGACCTTTTTGCCGTCCTTGTCATACTCGTACATGCCTGATTCCTCATCGTACTTGGGCGTATCGGGCGTCACGGTCGAGCTGCCGTCCCGCTGCTGAATGACCGACGGAGACGAGCATCCGGCCAGCACCCCGAATCCGGTCACGGCCAGGGCGAGCGTCATGGTCTTCAGTTTCATGGGCGTGTTCTCCGAAAGTGAATCGTAAATTCACTGTATCTGACCCTGTCCCCGCATTCGTGACGGGTTGTGGTCAAAATGCATGCGAAGGTAATGAGGTCGCCCCCCAAAAGGCACAAAACCCCTCGCAAGCCGGGCCTGCGAGGGGTTGCACACGCACACAAGACGCAAGCGGCCTTTACACCTTGGCGTGGGCCTCAATGTAACGGCGCACTGCGGTCACGTCGCAATCCATGGTTTCAACACGCTGCGGCAGGGATTCCAGATCGGCCAGGTTGCCCGGCGGCGTGGCCGGACGGCCCAGCGCCTGTTCGATGGTTTCCGAAAACTTCGCCGGCAAGGCGGTTTCCAGCACCAGCATCGGCACGCCGGGTTCAACGAAGTCGCGCGCCACCTTGACGCCATCGGCGGTATGCGGATCGATCAACACGCCGGTTGCGTCGTAGACCGAGCGGATGGTAGCCAGACGGTCGTCATGCGAGCTCGCGCCCGACACGAAGCCATAGCGCTCCTCGAATTGCGGTTTCAGCGAGGACAGATCGAACGATCCATCGCGCGCCATGCTGGCCCACAACGCTTTGACGCGGGCGGCATCGCGGCCCACCAGATCGAACACGAAGCGCTCGAAGTTCGAGGCCCGCGAAATGTCCATCGAGGGGCTGGAGGTGGCATAGGTCTGCTCGGCGGGACGCGGACGATAGACACCGGTACGGAAGAACTCTTCCAGCACATTGTTCTCGTTGGTGGCCAGCACCAGGCGGCGGATGGGCAGGCCCATGCTGCGCGCGATATGTCCGGACAGGATATTGCCGAAGTTGCCCGAGGGAACCGCGAACGAAACCTGCTCGCCAGCCTTGCTGGTGGCGCGCAGCCAGCCATGGAAGTAGTACACCACCTGGGCGGCGATGCGCGCCCAGTTGATGGAATTGACCGCGCCGAGGCGATACTTGGTCTTGAATTCCAGGTCGCCCGCCAAGGCCTTGACGATGTCCTGGGCCTCGTCGAAGACGCCGCGCACGGCGATGTTGTGGATGTTCTCGTCCTGCAGCGAGTACATCTGGGCGCGCTGGAACGCGCTCATGCGGCCGTGGGGCGACAGCATGAATACCGCCACCCCCTTTTTGCCGCGCAAGGCATACTCGGCCGCCGAACCCGTGTCGCCGGACGTTGCGCCCACGATATTCAGGGTCGTGCCACGCTTGGACAGCACATACTCGAAGACCTGGCCCAGGAACTGCATGGCCATGTCCTTGAAGGCCAGCGTCGGACCTTCAGACAGCCCCAGCAGCGACAGGCCGCCGTCCAGCGGGCGCAGCGGGACGATGTCCTCGCTATTGAAGATTTGCTGCGTGTAGGCCGCGCGGGTGAGGCGGCGCAGATCGTCGGCCGGGATGTCGGTGGCGAACAGCGACAGCACTTCGAACGCCAGGTCGGCATACGGCAGGCCGCGCCAGGACTCCAGCGTGTCGGCCGCGACCTGGGGCAGTTGCTCCGGAACGGCCAGGCCGCCGTCCGGCGCCAGGCCTTCCAGCAGGATGTCCGAGAATTGCAGCGGTGTCATGCCGCCACGAGTAGATATGTATTTCATGTCGATGGTTCCGCTATGCGCTACGCCGTTGCTCCCGGACCCCGGCCGCCGCGGAACCGGCTTTGCCGGTCCGCCAGCGGCGCCCCCTGGAGGAGGAAGCGCAGGCGCTTCGGGGGTGGGGCTTGCTCACGTCAGGTTTTCCACGCGCAGGCGCGTGACTTTGGAACGGACGAACGGCAGGGCCTCGATACGCTCGATCGCCCGATTGACATTGCCTTCGACTGCTTCATGCGTCAGGAAGATGATGTCGGCGCCGCCGATGTGGGACGGCTGCTGGATCATCGATCCGATGGAAATGGAACGGTCGGCCAGAATGCGCGCGATATCGGCCAGCACGCCCGGCTGATCGTCCACGCGCAGGCGCAGGTAGTACGAGGTGCTGACCTCTTCGATCGGCAGGATCGGCGTATCGGACATGGCGTCCGGCTGGAAAGCCAGATGCGGCACGCGGTTGCCCGGATCGGCGGTGTGCAGGCGGGTCACGTCGACCAGGTCTGCCACCACGGCCGAGGCGGTGGGCTCTTCGCCCGCGCCCTGGCCATAGTACAGCGTGGGGCCCACGGCATCGCCCTTGACCAGCACGGCGTTCATGGCACCTTCGACGTTGGCCAGCAGGCGCTCTGCGGGCACCAGCGCGGGATGCACGCGCAGTTCGATGCCATCGGGGCGGCGCTTGGTGACACCCAGCAGCTTGATGCGATAGCCCAGGCGTTCCGCGTGTTCGATGTCTTCGGCAGCCAGCTGCGAAATACCCTCGATGTAGGCGCGGTCGAATTGGACCGGTACGCCGAAAGCGAGCGAAGCCAGCAGGGTCAGTTTGTGAGCCGCATCCACGCCTTCCACGTCGAACGTGGGATCGGCTTCGGCATAGCCCAGGCGCTGCGCCTCGGCCAACACGTCGGCGAATGGCAGGCCGCGCGAACGCATCTCGGACAGGATGAAGTTGGTGGTGCCGTTGATGATGCCGGCCACCCACTGGATGCGGTTGGCGGTAAGGCCCTCGCGGATTGCCTTGATGATGGGAATACCACCGGCGACGGCGGCCTCGAAGGTCACCATCACGCCGCGCTCGTGGGCCGCCGCGAAAATTTCGTTGCCATGCTTGGCCAGCAAGGCCTTGTTGGCGGTCACGACATGCTTGCCGTTGGCGATGGCTTCCAGCACCAGTTCACGCGCCAGCGTATCGCCGCCGATGAGCTCGACGACGATGTCGATTTCAGGATCGCGCACCAGCGCGCGTACATCGGTATCGACCAGAATGGCGTCGCCGACACGGGCGCGCGCCTTGGCCACGTCGCGCACGGCGGCGCGGGTCACCTCGATGCGGCGGCCGGCACGGCGAGCGATTTCTTCTGCATTACGCGACAGCACCGCCCAGGTGCCTCCGCCAACCACGCCCAGGCCGAGCAGGCCGACTTTCATGGGTTTCATCGCGGCGCCTTCTGCGGGCGGGCGTTGAGGGGAATTCATTTCAGTTCTCCATAGCTGCTATGCAAGGGACACCATACCTGGCAGCACCAAGCGCGGCCGCGCGGAGCCGGCTTCGCCGGTCCGCTGCGGCGCCCCCAGGGGGAAGCGCGCAGCGCTGCGGGGGGAGCCCTACTTCAGCAATCCGTCCTTGCGGAACATGTCTTTGATGCCTCGCACCGCTTGCCGCGTGCGCTGCTCGTTTTCGATCAGGGCGAAGCGCACGTATTCGTCGCCGTACTCGCCGAAGCCGATCCCGGGGGACACGGCCACTTTCGCATCCGACAGGACACGCTTGGCAAATTCCAAAGAGCCCATCGCCCTGTAGGGTTCGGGAATCTGCGCCCAGATGTACATGGACGCCTTGGGAATTTCCACATTCCAACCTGCTTCATGCAAGCCGCGCACGAGCACGTCGCGGCGGCTTTGATACTGTGCCACGATTTCGTTCACGCAGTCCTGCGGACCGTCGAGGGCGGCGATGGACGCCACCTGGATCGGCGTGAACGTGCCGTAGTCGTGATAACTCTTGATGCGCGCGAGCGCATTGACCAGCTCGCGGTTGCCGACCATGTAGCCGATGCGCCAGCCCGCCATGTTGTAGCTCTTGCTCATCGTGAAGAACTCGACCGCGACATCGCGCGCGCCAGGCACCTGCATGATGGACGGAGCCACGTAGCCGTCGAAGGTGATGTCGGCGTAGGCCAGATCGTGCACGACCAGGATATCGTGTTCCTTGGCCAGCGCGACCACGCGTTCGAAGAACGACAGGTCCACGCACTGTGCGGTCGGATTGCTGGGAAAGCCCAGCACCATCATCTTGGGCTTGGGAATGGATTCGCGCACGGCGCGCTCCAGTTCCTCGAAGAAATCCACGCCCGGCGTCATGCGCACCGAACGGATGTTGGCGCCGGCGATGACCGCGCCGTAGATGTGGATCGGATAGCTGGGGTTAGGCACCAGGACCGTGTCGCCGCGGTCCAGGGTGGCCAGCATCAGGTGGGCCAGGCCTTCCTTGGACCCGATGGTGACGATGGCTTCGGAGTCCGGATCGAACTCGACCGCATAGCGGCGCTGGTACCAGTCACAGATCGCCTTGCGCAGGCGCGGAATGCCCTTGGACACCGAATAGCCGTGCGTCGTCGGGCGGATTGTGGCTTCCACCATCTTGTCGACGATGTGCTTGGGAGTTGCGCCGTCCGGATTGCCCATGGACATGTCGATGATGTCTTCGCCGCGCCTACGCGCCGCCATCTTGAGCTCGCCGGTAATGTTGAAAACGTACGGGGGCAAACGCTCGATGCGGGAGAACTTCCTCATGATGGGAATCCTTAGGGGCGATAAAAGGGCAAAAAAACCAGGGCGCGAATGCGCGAAGGGGAAATGGGTTCGAAACGCCGCGGGAGCACAAGATTGCAGCGCAGCAAAACCCTGTAATCTAGCGCAAGGACGCCCGTGCGGCAAATGGGAAAAAAACGGGGCCGCTTTCCGCGTCCGCCTCCCGTAAAAGTCCGCATTTCGGGGGGTGCTGCCTCGCTCTCCATTTTGCTCGTTGCCCAAACCCGCGAAACCGGCGCCTTCGGGGGGCGTGGATACCCTGCAACATGGCGTCATCCTGATGCGCTATTATCGGGAACATAAAGCCGGAGTTTTTATTGAAGCTGCATACCGATCCTGCGACGGCCGCTCTGAATACCGTCACCGCCTATGGCGATGGCTACATCGAGGTCAACCAGGTACGTTTTTCCTCCTCGGTCGCATTCGGCCCCGAAGGCGAAGTTACCCACTGGCCCGTTGAGTCGCCGGCCGACATCACCCCCACCCTCTTGCGCCAGGCGGCCGGATTGTCCGAGCCCGTCCGCGACCCCATGGCATTTCTGGACGAACCAGAAGCCAGCCCTACCCGTCCCGCGAACGCGCCGGAAGTGCTGCTGGTGGGCACGGGCGCGCGTCAGCAGTTCCTGCGCCCCGACGTGCTGCGCCCCCTGCTGGCGGCCGGCATCGGGGTCGAGATCATGGACACCCACGCCGCCTCGCGTACCTACAACATCCTGATGGCGGAGGGCCGGCGCGTGGTCGTGGCCCTCATCCCCCCCAACGGAGAATCCCAGAAATGACGCCGACCATAGGCAAACCCGCGCCGCTGTTCACCGCCGAAAGCACCATAGGTCCGATCAGCCTGGAGCAATGCCAGGGCCGCGCCGTGATCCTGTATTTCTACCCCAAGGACAATACGCCTGGCTG
The DNA here is from genome assembly GCF_035282245.1 of Achromobacter sp. D10. NCBI lineage: Bacteria > Pseudomonadati > Pseudomonadota > Betaproteobacteria > Burkholderiales > Alcaligenaceae > Achromobacter > Achromobacter sp. D10. Next base: position 302,396 of record NZ_JAYJLE010000003.1, on the reverse strand, counting down.
CACCACCGAAAGCCAGGACTTCCGCGACCTGCACGCCGATTTCCTGGCGGCCAGCGCCGTGGTCATCGGCATCTCGCGCGACTCCCTGAAATCGCACGAGAACTTCAAGGCCAAGTACGAACTTCCCTTCCCTCTCATTTCCGACGCCGACGAAACCGTCTGCAATCTGTTCGGCGTCATCAAGCAAAAGAACATGTACGGCAAGCAGGTGCGAGGCATCGAACGCAGCACTTTCCTGATCGATGCCTATGGTGTGCTGGTGCAGGAGTGGCGCGGGGTGAAGGTCCCGGGCCACGCCAAGGAAGTCCTGCAGGCAGCAAAAAGCATCGGTTAGCCGTCAGCACAGGTTTACCCGTCAGGCGCTATAGCCGGCCCACACTGGAGAGTGACAAATATGCCGCTTCCGAAGTTGCCCACCCGTCCCGCAGCCATCCTGACCTTCCCCTCGGGCGAATCCGCCCGGGCGCAGGCCCGCAGCCCCAAGACCGCCGCTGCGCGGTCCAATACCCAGGCAGTCCTGGCCGAAGATGACGAGGACGAGCTTCTCGTCCAGCCCGAACTCGAAGGCCTGGCAGCGCCGGCCCGCAAGGCGCAGATTCCCGCGCCTGCTCGCCAGGTGCCGCCACCGGCGCCCGCAGCCCCTGCCGCACGCGCCGAAACGCGCCGCGCCAAGCCCGCGCCCGCTCCAGCCAAGCGCGCCAAGGCCCGCGCCCAGAACGAACCGCGCAAGCTGTTCGTTCTGGACACCAACGTATTGCTGCACGACCCCAGCTCGCTGTTCCGCTTCGAAGAGCACGACATCTTCCTGCCGATGATGACGCTCGAAGAGCTGGATCACCAGAAAAAAGGCATGTCGGAAGTGGCGCGCAACGCGCGCCAGGTCAGCCGTTCCCTGGACGCGCTGGTGCAGGACGCGACCCAGCTCGATGAAGGGCTGGAACTGGCCAAGCTGGGTAACAAGGACGCCACCGGCCGCCTGATGTTCCAGACGACCGCCATCCACAGCACCCTGCCCTCCGACCTGCCCATGGGCAAGGCCGACAACCAGATCCTGGGCGTTGTCCGGGCGTTGCAGGAAAAGTACCCCCAACGGGAAGTCGTGCTGGTGTCCAAGGACATCAACATGCGCCTGAAGGCGCGCGCGCTGGGCATGGCCGCGGAAGATTACTTCAACGACCATGTGCTGGAAGACTCGGACCTGATGTATTCGGGCGTGATGCAACTGCCCGAGGACTTCTGGAACAAGCACGGCAAGGACGTCGAATCCTGGCAACAGGGCGGCACCACCTTCTACCGCATCCATGGCCCGCTCTGCTCGCAGTTCGTGGTCAACCAGTTCGTCTACTTCGAAGGCCAGATGCCGCTGTACGCCCAGGTGCGCGAAGTCAGCGGCAAGATGGCGGTCCTGGCGACCCTGCGCGACTACACGCACGGCAAGAACAACGTCTGGGGCATCACCGCGCGCAACCGCGAGCAGAACTTCGCCATGAACCTGCTGATGAACCCGGAATGCGATTTCGTTTCGCTGCTGGGCCAGGCGGGCACGGGCAAGACGCTGCTGGCGCTGGCCGCAGGCATCACGCAGGTGCTGGAGACCAAGCGCTACACCGAAATCATCATGACCCGCGTCACGGTGCCGGTCGGCGAAGACATCGGTTTCCTGCCGGGTACCGAAGAAGAGAAGATGCTGCCGTGGATGGGCGCCCTGGAAGACAACCTGGACGTCCTGAACATGGGCGAAGGCGAAGGCAACGGCGACTGGGGGCGCGCCGCCACCATGGATCTGATCCGTTCACGGATCAAGGTGAAGTCCCTGAACTTCATGCGTGGCCGCACCTTCCTGAACAAGTACCTGATCATCGACGAAGCGCAGAACCTGACGCCCAAGCAGATGAAAACGCTGGTCACCCGCGCGGGCCCCGGCACCAAGGTGATCTGCCTGGGCAATATCGCCCAGATCGATACGCCCTACCTGACGGAAGGCAGTTCCGGCCTGACCTTCGTCGTCGACCGTTTCAAGGGCTGGCCGCACTCGGGGCACGTCACCTTGCAACGCGGCGAACGTTCGCGCCTGGCCGACTACGCCGGCGATGTTCTGTAACCCCTTGCCACCAAAGAGAAAAGCCCCTTGATCGCTCAAGGGGCTTTTTTTTTGCCGGCGTGACGACTATTTGTCAGCGGCGTTGGTAATGGCGTTGCCAGCCTTGGACATGTCCTTGCCCATGCCCGCGACGGTATTGCAACCGGCGAGGACGAAGCCGAACACGACAAAGGCGGTCAGCACGATCTTGCTGCGCATGCTGGCGCTCCTGAGGTGGTGAAACGAATCCGGGGCGTACTTTAGACGATCTGGACGCGAAGTTCACCCAGGCCTTCGACGCCGCCGGTGATCACATCCCCTTGCAGCACGGCGCCGACGCCTTCCGGCGTGCCAGTGAAGATGATGTCGCCGGGTTGCAGCTCGAACAGGCCGGACAGGTAGGAAATGCTCTCGGGTATGTTCCACAGCATCTGGGAGATGTCGCTGGACTGCTTGCGCTGACCATTGACGTCCAGCCAGATGGCGCCCTTTTCCAGGGTGCCGACCACGCTGCGCGGATGGATCGGGCCCAGCGGCGCGGACAGGTCGAACGCCTTGCCGATTTCCCAGGGACGGCCCTGCTTCTTCATTTCGCCTTGCAGGTCGCGGCGCGTCATGTCCAGGCCCAGCGCATAGCCCCACACGCAATCATTGGCCTGTTCCACCGGAATGTCGCGGCCGCCCTTGCCGAGTACCACGACCAATTCCATCTCGTAGTGCAGATTGGACGTCTTGGGCGGATACGGCATCTTGCCGGTTTCGCCGTCGGCCACGCTCAGGACGGCATCGGCGGGCTTGCAGAAGAAGAACGGATCCTCGCGGCCGGTGAAGCCCATTTCCTTGGCGTGTTCGGCGTAGTTGCGGCCGACGCAGTAGACGCGGCGCACCGGAAACAGCGCGGCGCTGCCGGCAACGGGAACCGCGACGGGCGGCTGGGGGGGCAATACGTAGTCCATGTTCAATCGACCTATGAAGAATACGTGGCCGGAATCCGGCAAAAGAAAATAGCCAGCCCCGCGAGGCGCCCGCTACCGGAAGAGGCAGGAGGCGGCCTCCGTGGGAGGCGGACCAGACGGTGAAAAGTCATCCGCGAGTTTATCCCTTTCCGCGCGCGCAGGCGCGGCCGGGAACGTTCAGCTGAAAGTAGGAATTTCCCCGTCGTACACCACCAGGCGCTCGATGAAGCCAGCCATATACGTCTTCATTTCCTGATGCGCCGGCGACACCTGGTAGCGGTCGTGCGCGGGACCGTCCGCGAACGCCGCCACCACCGCATGCGTCAGACCGTCCGAGCGGCTGGCGACGTTGGGCCGGAAGGCATATCCCACCACCCCATCGCATTCGGCCAGGATGCGCTGGCAATAGCCCTGCACGCGGTCATGGAAGCGCGCATCGGCGGCGCCGGACAGTTGCAGCATTACGACATGCAAGAACATCAGGATTCCTTTTTCGTGCGGGTAAGCGCCAGCCAGGCCCGCGAGACCAGTCCCATGATGCCGTCGCGGAACAAGAGGACGCAAAGTATGAAAATCGCGCCTTGGACGATAAGCACCCAGGAGCCCAGCGGCGCCAGATAGTTCTGCAACGAGACAAAGGTAAAGGCGCCGGCCAGGGGACCGAACACCGTCCCGATGCCGCCCAGGAGCGCCATCAGCACCACTTCGCCGTTGGCATGCCAATGCACGTCCGTCAGCGAAGCGACGCCAAACACCAATACCTTGAGGCCGCCGGCCAGCCCCGCCACCGAGGCCGACAGCGTGAACGCCATGAGCTTGTAGCGCGAGGTGGAATAACCGAGCGAGCGCGCGCGTTGTTCGTTGTCGCGCACCGAGCGGATCACTTCGCCGAAAGGCGAATTCAGCACGCGCAGCACAAAGGCGTAGCCCAGCGCGAACACCGCCAAGGTGAAGTAATACATGGGCATCACGCCTTCCAGGTCGAAGATGCCGAACAGCTTGCCGCGCGGCACGCTCTGCAGGCCATCCTCTCCGCCTGTAAAGCCGGCCTGGACCGCAATGAAGTAGACCAGCTGCGATAGCGCCAACGTGATCATCGCGAAGTAGATGCCTTGGCGGCGGATCGCGACCGCACCGAAGGCCAGGCCGAGCAGACCGCCTGTCAGCACGCCAGCCAGCAGGCCAAGTTCGGGAGTCGCGCTCAGAAGCTTCATCACGATACCCGTCGCGTAGGCCGCTGCACCGAAGAACGCGGCATGCCCGAACGACAGCAGGCCCACATAGCCCACCAGCAGATTGAAGGCCGCCGCAAACAGCGCGAAGCACAGCACCTTCATCAGGAAGGTCGGGTAGATGAACCAGGGCGCAACCAGCGCAGCCACCGCCAGCACCGCCATCGCGACGCGCATGCCGCGGCGGCTGAGTTGCACCGGCTCGCGGGTTGCCTCGGCAGCCAGCACGTTCTGCACCTGCAAGGGCTTGCCGAACAAGCCGGCGGGCTTGCACAGCAGCACCAGCACCATGATGATGAAGATCGCCAGATTGGCGGCTTCGGGGTAGAACACTTTGGTCAGGCCTTCGATGATGCCCAGTCCGAAGCCGCTGACGATCGCTCCCATGATGGAGCCCATGCCGCCGATCACCACTACCGCGAACACGACCACCACCAGGTTGGATCCCATCATCGGACTGACCTGGTAGATGGGCGCGGCGATTACGCCCGCCACCGAAGCCAGCGCCACGCCCAGCGCATAGGTCAGCGTGATGAGCAGCGGCACGTTGATGCCGAAGGAGCGCACCACCGTCGGATTTTCGGTGGCCGCGCGCAGCATGGCGCCCACACGGGTCTTCTCGATCAACACCCAGACCGCCAGGCACAGCACCAGCGACACGGCCACCGCCCAGCCGCGATACCAGGGCAGGAACATGAAACCCAGGTTGACGCCACCGGCCAGCGCCTTGGGTATCGTGTAAGGCAAGCCCGACACGCCGTAAGCCTGCCGCAGGCCGCCTTCGATCAGCAACGCGATGCCGAAGGTGAGCAGCAGCCCGTACAGGTGATCCATGCGGTAGGTGCGCGAGATCAGCACGCGCTCGACCACGATGGCGAACACGGCCATGATGAGCGGCACCAACACCAGCGCAGCCCAGTAATTCACGCCCAGATAGTTCAGCAGCATCCAGGCAAGGAACGCGCCCGCGGTGTATTGCGCGCCATGGGCGAAGTTGATGATGTTCAACAGGCCGAAGATCACCGCCAGCCCGATCGACAGCAGCGCATAGAACGATCCGTTGATCAGGCCCAGCAGCAGCTGGCCGAATAGTGCCGTCGACGGCACACCGAAAATTTCGAACACGTGGATTCTCCCTCAGACACCCAGGCGGCGCTTGATCCGCTCGGGATCGTTGCGCGCTTCTTCCGCCGACAGCTGGTCAACCACGCAGCCGTGTTCCATGACGTAGTGGCGGTCGGCCACCTTGGTCGCGAAGCGGAAGTTCTGCTCGACCAGCACGATGGTGAAGCCCCGTTCCTTCAAGGTGCGGATGGCATGCCCGATCTGCTGCACGATGACGGGCGCCAGGCCCTCGGTAGGTTCGTCCAGCAGGATGAGCTGCGCGCCGGTGCGCAAAATGCGCGCGATCGCCAGCATCTGCTGTTCTCCCCCCGAGAGATTGCCGCCCGAACTGGCACTGCGTTCGCGCAGGTTGGGAAACAGCGTATAGATCTCGTCGAGCGACATGCCGCCGTCGGCCAGACGCGGCGGCAGCATCAGGTTTTCGGTCACGTTCAGGCTGCGGAACACGGCCCGTTCTTCCGGGCAATACACGACGCCCAGCCGCGGAATGCGGTGCGGGGCCATGCCCACGGTTTCCTGGCCGTTCAGGCGGATGGAGCCGCGCCGCTTGTCCATGATGCCCATGATGGCGCGCAGCGTGGTCGTCTTGCCCGCCCCGTTGCGGCCCAGGATGGTGACCAGCTCACCGCGCTTCACTTCCATGTCCACGCCATGCAGCACATGGGATTCGCCGTACCAGGCGTTGAGGTCCTTGATCGACAGCATCTCAGTGCGCCTCCTCGTCCGAACCCATGTATGCGGTGATGACGCGCTCATCGCTCGACACCGTGGCATAGTCGCCCTGGGCCAGCACCGCCCCGCGCGCGAGCACCGTGATGGTGTCGGACAGGTCCGCCACCACCGACAGGTTGTGCTCGACCATCAGGATGCTGCGGTTGGCCGATGCGCGCCGGATCAGCGCGGCAATGCGGGTCACGTCTTCCTGGCCCAGTCCCGCCATGGGCTCGTCCAGCAGCATGATCTCTGGCTCCAGCGCCAGGGTCATCGCGATCTCCAGCGCGCGCTTGCGCCCATAGGGCAAGAGTGCCGCGGTGGTGTGCGCCAGGCCGGTCAGGCCGACTGCATCCAGCAGTTCCATGGCGCGCCCGTTCAGGCGGTCGATGCTGCTGCGGCTGCGCCAGAAACGCCATCCATCGCCGTGTTGGCGCATCAGCGCCACACGCATGTTCTGCAACGCCGTCAATCCCAGGAACACGGCGGATATCTGGAACGAACGGACGATGCCCAGGCGCGCGATCTGCTCCGGCGCGAGCGCCGTGATGTCTCGGCCGCGATAGTGGATGACGCCTGCATCGGGCGTGAGGAACTTGGTCAGCAGATTGAAGCAGGTGGTTTTGCCTGCGCCATTGGGGCCGATCAAGGCATGGATGGAACCTTCGCGCAGAGACAGGGACACGCCGTCGACGGCGTTGAAGCCGCCGAACCGCTTGATCAGGCCCTGCGCGGACAGGACCGCTGGGGAGTTCATGGGCGCGCTCCTACATGCGGGCCAACAGGCCGCCATCGATCGCCAGGACAAGTCCGTTGACGAACGACGCGCCCGGCGAGACCAGATAGACCACCGCGGGCGCGATATCTTCCGGTGCGGCCCAGCGCCCGGCGGGCACCGCTGTGGCCAGGAAAGACTGGAACTGCGGATTGTCCTGCAGTCCCTGCGTGAAATCGGTGCGCACGAAACCAGGTGCCAATGCGTTGCAGGTGATGCCGCTGGCGCCGTACTCGACCGCCAGCGCGCGGGTGAACGCCGCAATCGCGCCCTTGGCGGTAGCGTAGGCCGCGATATTCGGCATGGTGGCCTGCCCCGCCACCGAAGACATCAGCACGATGCGGCCGAACCCGCGCTTGCCCATGCCGGGCAGCACGGCCCGCGCGCAATGGAAGGCTCCGTTGACGTGCACGTTCTGCAGCATCTGCCATTCGGCGGAACTCATCTCCACCACAGGCTTGCGGTTCTGGTTGCCCGCGTTGCTGACCAGCACGTCGATCGCCAGCCCCGCGCCCTCCAATTGCGCAACGGCCTCAGACACGGCCTTCTCGTCGGCGACGTCGAATGGCGCCCCATGGGCCTTGATGCCTTCGGCCGCCAAGCGTTCGCATGCCGCGACGCAAGCCTCGGCCGACAGGTCATTGATTACCACCTGGGCGCCCGCCTGGCCCAGTGCCCGCGCGATCGCATAGCCCAGCCCCCTTGCAGCGCCAGTCACCAGCGCGACGCGCCCCGCCAGACCGAACGTGCGGTCCAGATAGTCGTGTTTCAAGCTTGTCTCCTTGTTTTTTATGTGCCGGATTTCTTGGCCCGGCCTGTGTCGCTGCACGCTTCCGACTCGCGAAAACGTGATTGACATAAATCTCAATATACGCGACTATTTTTAAACACTCAATAACAAGATTTTTTCTTTATCTCTCATAAAGAGTTCTGGTAGGAGACACCATGGCCCTAGAAACCCCCGGCTGCCCCGCAGCCAACGCATTGCCGCCCCTGGCATCGCGCTTCCTCAAGGTTGCCGATCTGCCGTGGAAGCCCACGCAAGTGGAAGGCATCGAGATGAAGGTGCTGATGCAGGACAAGGAGACCGGACTCTTGACCGCCCTGTTCCGCTGGCAGCCCGGCACCGAACTGCCCTTGCATGAGCACGTAGAGGTCGAACAGACCTTTGTGCTGGAAGGTTCGATCGTCGACGCCGAGGGCGAAGTCTGCGCCGGCGACTACGTGTGGCGCCCGCGCGGCAACCGGCACGTGGCGCGGGCACCCAACGGCGCCCTGGTGCTCAGCTTTTTCCTGAAACCCAATATGTTCATCGACGCCTACGCCGGCCAGACGCTGGAATAGCCCACCCCGATGCGACCGTCCGGCACAGGGCGGCGCACAAGAACGAAGCCCCCGAGGAGACATACCCATGAAGACCCGTTTCAAAAACAGCCTGGCCGCCTGCGTGCTGGGCGCCCTGTCCGTGTCCGCCCAGGCGCAAGTGTCGGATGACGTCGTGAAGATCGGCGTGCTGGGCGACCAGTCCGGCATGATGGCCGACCTGTCCGGCAAGTTCGGCGTGGAAGCCGTGAAAATGGCCGTCGAGGATTTTGGCGGCACGGTGCTGGGCAAGCCCATCGAGGTGATCTCGGCCGACCACCAGAACAAGGTGGACATCGGCGTGGCGACCGCGCGCCGCTGGTACGAGAACGACAAGGTCGACCTGATCCTGGACGTGCCCAACTCCGCGATCGCGCTGGCCGTGCAGGACTTGACCCGCCAGATGAAGCGCGTGGTGATCTTCACCAGCGCGGGATCGGCCGACCTGACCGGCAAAGCCTGCTCGCCCAACGGCATGCACTGGACCTACGACACCTACGCCTACGCTACCGGCGTGGCCAATGGCGTCATGGAAGACGGCGGCAAGAGCTGGTACTTCATCACCTCCGACTACGCTTTCGGCCATTCGCTGGAACGCGATGCCATGGCGGTGGTCAAGTCCAAGGGCGGACAGGTGGTCGGCAGCGTGCGCCACCCGATCGCAAGCGCGGACTTTTCCTCGTTCCTGCTGCAGGCGCAAGCTTCCAAGGCCCAGGTGATCGGCCTGGCCAACGGCAGCGGCGACACCATCAACAGCATCAAGCAGGCGTTCGAATTCGGCATCATGGGCAGCAAGCAACGGGTGGCCGCCCTCTTCATGAGCATCGTGGACGTGCGCAGCGTGGGGCTGGAATACGCACAAGGGTTGAACCTGGTCGAACCTTTCTATTGGGACCAGGACGACAAGGCGCGGCAATGGTCCGAACGCTATTTCAAGCGGACGGGCCGCATGCCGTCCATGGTCCAGGCCAGCAACTACAGCGCCGCCATGCACTACCTGAATGCCGTCAAGGCTGCGGGTACCGACGCCTCCGAACCGGTGCTCAAGAAGATGCATGAAACGCCCATCAATGACTTCATGACCGAGAACGGCCGCATTCGCGAAGACGGTCGCATCATGCGCGACCTTTACCTGTTCCAGGTCAAGAAGCCGTCGGAATCCAAGCGCGATTGGGACTACTACAACCTGGTGCGCAAGATTCCCGCCGAACAGGCCTTCCGTCCGCTGAAGGACGGTGCGTGCCCGCTGGTGAAATCGTGATGGACGGCGCGCTTGGACTGCTGGCCGGCAAGCGCGCCATTGTCACGGGGGGAGCCAACCCCCGCGGCATTGGCGCGGCAATCGTCGACCTCTTCATCGCGCAGGGCGCCACGGTCGCCGTGCTGGACCAGACCTACCCGGATGGCGCCGACGCAATGCTGGCCGCAGGCCGCATCGACCTGCATTGCGACGTGTCGCGCGCGGCCTCTTGCGAAGCCGCTGTTGCCCGCGCCAAGCAAGCGCTCGACGGCATCGATGTGCTGGTCAACAATGCCGGCATCGTCGCCGCCACCCGCATCTGGGACCTGCCCGAGGATGAATTCCGGCGCATGGTGGAGGTGAACCTGACCGGCACCTACAACGTCACGCATGCGGCCCTGCCCGCACTGCTGGATAGCCCGCGGCGTCCGGCCATCGTCAACCTGGGATCCACCGCCGCCCTGCGCGGCGGCGGCCTGCTGGGAGGTTCGCATTACGCCGCGTCCAAAGGGGGTGTCATCAGCTTCACCAAGGCGCTGGCCCGTGAACTGGGGCCACGCGGCGTGCGCGCCAATTGCGTGGCGCCCGGCATCATCGAAACGGACATGACGGTGGGCAAATTCGGCGAAAATTGGGAACAAGAACTCAAACAGGGCATTCCGCTGCAGCGCTTCGGCTCGCCCGCCGAAGTCGCCCAAGCCATACTCTTCCTGGCTTCGGACCTGTCCTCCTATTCAACCGGCATCGTGGTCGACGTCAATGGCGGCTTCCACATTCACTAGGCACGCCCTCCCGCAATGAGCACTCCAGACCGCATGTTGTCCATCCTCGACCTATTTCGCGACGACACCACCGCCGCGTTCCAGGAAGACGTCATGGCGCATCTGGACTGCTCGCGCGCCACGGCGTACCGCTATCTGAAGTCGCTGACCGAAAGCGGACTGCTCGCGCCTACCTCGGGCGGCGCCTATGTGCTGGGATCGCGCATCATCGAACTGGACCGCCATCTGCGCCAACACGATCCGCTGATGCGCGCGGCGCGCGAGGTCATGCGCGCCACGGGCGACGAGTTGCACGCCAACCTGATGCTGTGCAACTACTACGGCGACAAGGTCATGTGCGTGGATCGCTACTGGACCGACGATTCCATCGAATCCAGCTATGCGCGCGGCCGGCCCTACACCATGTTCCATGGCGCCACGGCCAAGCCCATCCTGGCGAACCTGCCGCCCTACCAGCTGCGCAACCTGATGCTGTGGCATGCCGCCGAAATCCGCGAAGCCGGACTGGGCGAGGACTGGGACGAGTTCCGCGCCAACCTCAAGCGCCTGCGCGCCGCCGGCGTGTATGTGTCGCACGGCGAAGTCGACCCCGGACTAATAGGCATAGGATCCGCCATCTTCAGTCCCGAGCAAAAGGTGGTGGGCAGCCTGGTGTTCATCGCCGCGGAGGCGCGCACTACCCCCGAGCGGCTGGAGATCTTGCAGGCGCGCATCCAGATCGCGGCAGCGCAGGTGTCACATAACCTGCAGGCCCCGCAAAGCAACGGCGCGGCGGCGATCGGCATCATGCCGTCGCGGCCGCGCCGCATCAAGACATCGGCCAAGTCGAAGTAGCCCCTACGCCGCGCCTTTGGCTTGCTGCCCCCCGAGGGGGCGCTTTTGCCTTGGGGCGGCCCGGCGGCAAAAACCCGCCGGACCCGCCGGCCCGGTCCCGACCTGAAATCAGGCCTTGTTGTAGCGCTCGGCGCTGCGCACGATTTCTTCGTGCGCGGCTTCCAGGCCCTTCCAGCCCTTGACCTTGACCCACTTGCCCTTTTCCAGGTCTTTGTAGTGCTCGAAGAAATGCTGGATGCGGGAGATGTCTTCCGCCGGCAGGTCTTCGTAGGTCTTGATGTTGCGGTACGGGGGGTACAGCTTTTCGATAGGCACGGCCAGCAGCTTGGCGTCGCCGCCCGACTCGTCGTCCATTTCCAGCACGCCAATGGCGCGGCAGCGCACGACCGCGCCGATCTGGATCGGGAACGGGGTCAGCACCAGCACGTCGGCGGGGTCGCCATCTTCGGACAGGGTTTGCGGGATGTAGCCGTAGTTGCACGGGTAGTGCATGGCCGTCAGCATGAAGCGGTCAACGAAAATCGCGCCCGTGTCCTTGTCGACCTCGTACTTGACCGGGTCGGCGTTCATGGGGATTTCGATGATGACGTTGAAGTCTTCCGGCAGCTTCTTGCCAGGGGAGACGCGATCAAGACTCATGATTCAACCTTGTTGTGTGTCTGAAGGATTGTTCAAATCGAGCCGTCGTCCTTGAACGGCGGCTTGGTCGCCGGCACGGGCGCGGCGGCCGGCGCGGGCTTGGCCGCGGCGGGCTGTGCCGGCGCATACGTGGGCACGGGATCATCGAAAGCCGCCGCGGGAATCGGCGCGCTGTCGAAGTACTCGTCGATGTCCGAGGTGCCGCCGGCCAGCGGGGCATCTTCGGGAGCCAGCGCCCGTTCGCGTTGCTCTTTATTCACGCGCGCGTCGGGATCCAGCACGTAGTCGGAGGCCGAAGCCGCCACCGCCGGCGGCAGCGCGGGGTAGTCCCCGCCCAGATCGGCATCGCTATCGGTATCGGACAAGCCCACCGCATAGCCGCCTTCGGCGTCCACGCGATACGGATCCGAACCGGTGTCCGCCGCGGGCAAGGCGGCATCCGCCGCCAGCACGGGCAGCGCCATGCTGGCCGCCGTCGCCAGCCGCCAGTGGCGCACAGCGTCCGCGGGACGGTCCAGACGGTCATACAGGCTGCCCAGCAGCGCGTGCGTCTGCGCATCGCTGCGGCGGCTGAGGCTGCGCAGCAGATAGCGTTCAGCCTGGCCCCAGAGCTGGCCATTCAGGCACAGCATGCCCAGCGCGGTAAGCAGGTCCGGATCGGTGGGACGCTGCTGCAGCCAGGTCTCGGCACGGGCCAGCCGGCGCGAAACCTGCTCGGCTTCGCAGCGGGCGTAGGCCGCCACCAAGGCCGGATTGAACTTCACGGCAACCGCGGCTTCCAGCACGCGGGCCGCTTCGCTGGCTTCGCCGGCCGCTTCGAACGCGGCGGCGCCCGCCAGCGCGATTTCCGGCAAGAGGCGCTCTTCGGCCTTCAGGTCTTTCCAGATGGCGCGCCAGGCATCGTTGCCGCCCGCCGCGGCGGCGCGCAGGCGCGCGGCGCCCGAGGCGTCGATCAGATGGTCGGCTTCCGCGCGGGCCAACGCATTGCGGCGCACCAGGCCGCGCGCCAGCGTGAAGACCTGCTCGTCGTGATGCAGGGCCGTGTGGGCGCGCAGCAGCAAGCGCATGGTGTGCAGGTGACGCGCGCCACCGTCGGCCAGCGGCTCCAGCACCGCCAGCGCGCGCTCGGCACGGCCCTGGTCCAGCAGCATGTCGGCCGACACCGTGGCGGTTGCCTCGATCAGGCCGGCGTCCGTGCCGGCTTGTTCCTGCGCCGTCGCCAGCAGGCGGTCGCGGCGATCGAATTCGCCCAGGCCATGCGCGGCACGGGCCGCGGACAGGGCCGCCAGGACGCGGCGCGTCTGGACCTTGGTCTGGTCCAGCAGCTTGGTCAGATCCTTTTCAGCGGTGGTGTAGCGCCCTTCCAGCAGGCCGATCCAGCCCCGCTCCAGGAGTTCGTGATCGCGCGCCTGGGCGCGCTTGCCGCGCCAGGCCCGCACGCGGTCCGGAATGGCGAGCAGCCATGCCAGCAAGCGCAGGCCCACATAGAGCACGATGAAGGCCGCGACGATCAGCAAGACCGCCAGCGTCAGCGACATGCTGATGCGCCACGGCCAGACCAGCAACAGCACGTTGCCCGAATGCGAACGCAGGACCACCGCCAGGGCGACGGCGACAACGGCGAGCAGCAGTGTCCAGAACCAGGTACGCATAAGCCTCAGTCCTGTCCGCTGGTCTTGAAGCCCGCTGCGCGCAGCGCAGCCACGGCATTCAGGCTGTCGGCCACTTCCGGCATGCGCACGGCGATGTCGGTTTGCGCCAGTTCGCGCGCCAGCGTCTGTGCGGCGACGGTATCGGGGGAACGGTTGTCGAAATACTTGGCGAGCGTGACGCCGACGTTGTCGAGCTCGCTCTTCCAGACGGCGGGCTGGCGCATCAACATGGCCAGTTGCGCCGTCAGCAGACGCTGGCGCAGCGTGCCGCGCACTTGATCGGCCTGTTCAGGCGACAACAGCAAGGCCGCGGGTTCGTCCACGCGCTGGATGGTGATCAGGCCGCCCAGCTCGTGGGCCAGTGCGGCGCCTGCACGGCCGGGCCAGGAGGCCATCTCGGCGCGCCAACGCTGCCACCAGGGCGCGTCGGCCGGCAGGCCGGCCAGCGGATCGACCGTGGGGGCCGGCGCGGCCGCAGGAGCGCTTTCGCCAGCCGGCGCCACGCCAGGCGCGGCAGCATCCGGAACCAGCAGAGGCGCCTTGCCGATGAGCGCCACCAGGCGGTCGATGCGGGCCGACTGGGCAGGGATATCCACGGTGGAGACCGCGCGCAGGCGATCCAGGTCGCCATTGATGGCTTGCTGCAGGCTGGAGAAACGCGGACGGTCGGCGCGCGCCAGGCGCGATTGCGCCGTTTCGAGCGCCACGATCGCGTTGGAGACGTTGCCGGCCAGCCGCAGTTGCTGGTTTGCGATGGTCAGCAGGCGCTCGACGTCGTTCGCCAGCAATTCGTCGCTGGCGCTGTCGTTGAAGTTCTGCCAAGCCAGTTGCAGGGCGTTGTACTGGCTTTGGGTCTCGCGCACGGTGTCTTCGAGCTCACCGACGCGGCCAGCCTGGGCTTGCGCCAAGGCCAGGGCTTCGCGGGTGTCCTTGCGGGCCTGCGCGAGGTCGGTGGTGAGGGTATCGATGCGCGTGGCGACCTCGCGGCCGGCGGATACGAACTGGGTGCGCTGCATCCAGAGGGCATAACCCAGACCGCCAGCCAGCAGGATGAGAATGATGAGCGCGGGAACCAGCGGTCCACTGCCGCGCTTGGCCGGGCGGGCCTTGACGGAATCGGCCGGGGCCGATGCGGGCGCAGTTGCACCCGGGGCGGCCGTCGGAACGACCGGATCGGTAGCGGGAGTCTTGTCTGTCATGACGCGATTGTATTCGGTGTCAGTCCGATGCAACGAATCAAGCAGCAACAAAAGCCTGGAATATCGACTCGTCGTTGGGCAAGCAGATTTTTACCATCGGCCGCGCCCTGCCTTGATGACAGCCCTGCGGGATCCGGCGCTCCAGGGCGGGATGCGTCAGCACAAAGTTGCATTGCGCCCACCAGGCCGCCAGCCCCGCCTCCTGCAGACCGGCCCGCACCGCATCGGCGCCCTCCCCGCTGGTGATGAGCCAGGTGGCCGGAATTCCCGCGTCGGCCCAGCGCCGCAGGCTGGCGACTTGATCGGCGTCCCAGCGGGCGGGACGGCGCAGGTAAGCCGCATGGCGGGTCACAGCCACGCCGTGCGCCTCGAGCTTGTCGCCCAGCCAGTCCCTGCCCTGGGTGCCGCGCACCAGCAACACGCGGCCAGGCAGTTGCGGCAAGCCGAGCAAGACCGCCCAGAGGGCCTCGGAATCGTGGCTGGGCGCGCTTTCCGGGGGATGCAAAACTGTTGTATTCGCGCCAAAACAGGCGGACTCGCGCAAGGCCTGGGCACTGGCTGGCCCGACGGTGGCAGCCATGACGCCCGTGGGCCAGGAAACCGTCCCGTCCGACTGCGCCCACTGATCCAGATACAGTCTGGCCGCGTTGCCGCTGACGAAGACGACCAGGTCGTAGTCGGCGGGCCGCGGCGGGCCGCCAGCCGCGACGGGCAGCGCCTGGATTTCCAGGGCCGGCAGCATGCAGGGCGTCCAGCCGGCGCCAAGCAGGCGGCCGGCCAATGCCTCGTTACGGCCCTCGGGCCGCGTCAGAATGGCGACCCGCGGCAGTTCGGCGGCAGCGGACGCCCCGGCCATCAGTCGGACCTGGGTTCGTCTTGCAGCAGTTCGCGCAGGATGTCCTGCGCGCCTGCATCCAGCAGCGCCTGGGCCGCGGCTTCGCCGATGGACTGGGCATCGGCCACCGGGCCGCTGTGCGCCGTACGGACCACGCGCACACCATCGGGCGACGCCACCAGGGCGCGCAGCGACAAAGTGCCCCCGGCGATCTCGGCATACGCCGCCAGGGGCACCTGGCAGGACCCGCCCAGCTTGCGGGAGACGGCGCGCTCGGCCACCACACAGGAAGTGGTGTCCGCGCTGACCAGGGGAGCCAGCCACGCGCGCATGTCGTCGCGGTCGTCCCGGATCTCGATGCCCAGGGCCCCCTGCCCGGCCGCCGGCAGGCTGTCGGCGGGTTCGAGCAGGCTGCGGATGCGCGCGCTCAAGTCCAGGCGCTCCAGTCCTGCGGCCGCCAGAACGATGGCGTCGTATTCGCCCTTGTCCAGCTTGCCCAGGCGGGTGTCGAGATTGCCGCGCAATGGCTTCACCACCAGCTTGGGGTAGCGCGCGCGGATCTGGGACTCGCGGCGCAGGCTGGACGTGCCGACAATGGCGCCTGCCGGCAGATCGGCCAGCGAGTCATGGGTATTGGAAACGAAGGCATCGCGCGGATCCGCGCGATCGAGGACGGCGCAAAGCTCGAACGGCGCCTGCAGATCGACCGGCACGTCCTTCAAGGAGTGCACGGCCAGATCGGCCCGGCCGTCGAGCAGCGCGTTTTCGAGTTCCTTGACGAAGAGCCCCTTGCCGCCCACCTTGGAGAGCGTGCGGTCGAGGATCTGATCGCCTCGGGTCGTCAGGGTGAGAAGCTCAACCGCGCACGCCGGGTACAGCGTGCGCAGCCGGTCGCGCACATGCTCGGCTTGCCACAGGGCAAGCCGGCTGGCGCGGGTCGCGATGACCAGGCGTTGCGGTAGAGACACGAGACGGCATCAAACGAAATTGGAAACGATGACCGTCGCGACCACCCCGAGGATGGCCAGCACGAACAGGCCCTGAAGAAGGCTCAGGCCCGATTCGGATTGCTGGGGATCGGTGGATCTACGCAGACTCATGTGCTGATTCCTTGGAAGCGGTTTTGCGGCTTGCCAGCCACCGTCCAAGGACAACAACCAGCAAGGCGCCAATGATTTCTGCGCCGATTTTAACCGCAGTGGGCTGCACGCCGAATTGACGTTCGACAACCACGTCGGTAATCAACATGCCGCCGGCGATCCAGCCCAGCAAGGCAGCGCCGAAGGTGACGACCAGCGGATAGCGGTCGATGAGCTTGAGAACCAGGGTGCTGCCCCAGATGATGATGGGCACGCTGACGATCAGGCCGAAGGCGACCAGGCCGATCTGGTGGTCGGCGTGGGCGTTCTGGGCCGCGCCGGCGATGGCGATCACGTTATCCAGGCTCATCACGAAGTCGGCGATGATGATGGTCTTGATCGCCGCGGCGATGGATGTTCCGCCCTTGATGTTGCCATGGGCATCATCCTCGGGAATCAAGAGCTTGACGCCGATCCAGACCAGCAACAGGCCGCCCACGACCTTCAGGAAGGGAATCGACAGCAGCGTCAGAGCGAAGGCAATCAGGACCACACGCAGCAGAATCGCACCGGCGGTACCCCACAGAATGCCTTGCATGCGCTGCTTGGGCGCCAGATTGCGGCAAGCCAGCGCGATCACGACGGCGTTATCGCCGCCGAGCAGGATGTCGATGAGGATGATCTGGAATACCGCTGCCCAACTCAGCGTCTGGAAAAACTCAAGCACTATGAACCCCCGAAGGCATTTATGAAAAGAGTGGCCGGTCCCGGTCCGGCGAGGCTCGCCGCGCATGGCGCGGCGAGCTTATTCAGTACAACTTATTAGTATAATTCAGCTTTCAGTCAGCTTTCTGGCGCATCAGCAAAACTTTGCCGATTGCCAGCACCAGCACCGCGCCCAGCGCGCCCGACATCAGCGCAAAACTGTGCTGCGTCACACCCAGGGCGGCGTCGATGCGCGCCACGGGTTCCTGCAGGGCCGGATCGCCCACCAGCAGTTCGCCTGCGATGAAACCCAGCAGCGCCGCGCCCACCCAGACGATGACCGGAAAGCGTTCGATGACCTTCAGAAGCAGCGTGCTGCCGAAGATGACCAGCGGAATACTGATGGCCAGGCCCAACACCAGCAAGGTCGTATCGCCCATGGCAGCGGCAGCGACGGCCACCACGTTGTCCAGGCTCATGACCAAGTCGGCAATCATGATAGTGCGGATTGCAGTCAGCAGATTGCCCTGCGTCTTGCCCCCGCCGTCTTCCTCGCCCTCGGGCAACAGCAGCGTCACGCCGATGTAGACCAGGAGCAGCGCGCCGATCAGCTTGAGCCACGGCAGCAACAGCAGCTTGGCAGCCACCAGCGTCAGCACGATACGCATGATGATCGCTGCGGCGGAGCCGACGACGATCGCTTTTTTCTGTTGGGCCGGAGGCAGCGAACGCGCCGCCAGCGCAATAACCACGGCGTTGTCGCCCGATAGCAGAATGTTGACCCAAATGATCTGGAGCAACGCTATCCAGAATGCCGCTGAACTAAGTTCCATGCCTCTCTTTCCTAGGTGTGATCCCCCTAGGACGAACCAAATGAATGGGTGAAATAAGACGAAAAAAACGTACTGACCGCCTTGGTGCGAGCCCGGCGGCATTCTTGCTTGGTACGCGTGGAATTTCTTTCATTATAGTTTCGTTCAGCTTTCCGTATGTTTGCCAGGCCGCGGCATGGACACGGGATTTCCCTAGGATTGCCGAAAAAAAGACGAAAAAAAGCCCGCCGTGGCGGGCTTGGAGCAGGCGGATACGTGCGCTGGAAACCAGGGGTTTGGCACCAACGCCAGGGCGTCCGCCAGCAGGCCGGGCGCCGGACGCCAGAGGCGTTCGGACACCACGACCTGATGCTTTTTACAGCACCGACTTGAGCAGCTTGCCCATTTCGGACGGGTTGCGCGTGGTGCGGATGCCGCAAGCTTCCATGACTTCCAGCTTGGCGTCGGCAGTGTCGGCGCCGCCGGAGATCAGGGCACCGGCGTGACCCATGCGCTTTCCGGGAGGGGCGGTAACACCAGCGATGAAGCCGACCACGGGCTTCTTCATGTTGTCCTTGGCCCACTGCGCGGCGTTGACTTCGTCCGGACCGCCGATTTCGCCGATCATGATGACGGCGTCGGTGTCGGGATCGTCATTGAACATCTTCAGGACGTCGACGTGCTTCAGGCCGTTGATGGGGTCGCCACCGATGCCGACGGCGCTGGATTGACCCAGGCCCAGCTCGGTGACCTGCGCCACGGCTTCGTACGTCAGGGTGCCCGAACGGCTGACGATGCCGATGCGGCCCTTGCGATGGATGTGACCGGGCATGATGCCGATCTTGATTTCGTCGGGGGTGATCAGACCCGGGCAGTTCGGGCCCAGCAGCAGGGTCTTGCTGCCCTTGGCCTTCATGCGGTTCTTGACTTCCAGCATGTCACGGACCGGGATGCCTTCGGTAATGCAGATCACCAGATCCAGTTCGGCCTCGACGGCTTCCCAGATGGCGGCGGCGGCGCCGGCCGGCGGCACGTAAATGACGGAAACGGTCGCGCCGGTGTCAGCCTTGGCGTCTTTCACGGAGGCGAAAATCGGCACGCCTTCGAAGTCTTCACCGGCCTTCTTGGGGTTCACGCCGGCCACGAAGGCGGCTTTGCCGTTCGCGTACTCACGGCACATGCGGGTGTGGAACTGGCCCGTCTTACCCGTGATGCCCTGGGTGATGACCTTGGTGTCCTTGTTGATCAGAATCGACATTTGTGAATCCTTGGATTTTCTTTGTACCGCCAGGCCGCCCCGAGGTGGAAAGCGCCCCCGTGGGGGACGGCAAGCCGAAGGGCGCGGCGTGGGGGCATATTTACTTGACGGCGGCTACGACGCGGGTGGCGGCTTCAGCCATCGTGTCGGCGCTGATGATCGGCAGACCGGAGTCAGCCAGCATCTTCTTGCCGAGTTCTTCGTTGGTGCCCTTCATGCGGACGACCAGCGGCACGTTCAGGTTGACGGCCTTGCAAGCGGCGATCACGCCTTCGGCGATGACGTCGCAGCGCATGATGCCGCCGAAGATGTTGACCAGGATGGCCTTCACGCTCTTGTTCGCGAGCATGATCTTGAAGGCTTCCGTGACCTTCTCGGCCGTGGCGCCGCCGCCGACGTCCAGGAAGTTGGCCGGCTCGCCGCCGAACAGCTTGATGGTGTCCATGGTGGCCATGGCCAGGCCGGCGCCGTTCACCAGGCAGCCGATGTTGCCGTCGAGCTGGATATAGGCCAGGTCGAACTTGCTGGCTTCGATTTCGGCGGGATCTTCTTCGTCCAGGTCACGATAGGCGACGATTTCCGGATGACGGAAGAGCGCGTTGGAGTCGAAGTTGAACTTGGCGTCCAGGGCGATGATGTTGCCCTTGCTGTCGCGGTTCAGCGGGTTGATTTCGACCAGCGAGGCATCGGTTTCCATGTAGCAGCGATACAGCTTCTGGAACACGTCCACGGCCTGGGCGGTGGAGTCGGCGGGCAGGCCGATCGCGTTGGCGATCTTGGTGGCTTGCTCGGCCGACAGGCCGGTCAGCGGATCGATGTACTCGGTGATGATCTTCTCGGGAGCGGAGTGCGCCACTTCCTCGATGTCCATGCCGCCTTCGCTGGAAGCGATGAAAGCGACCTTCTGGGTGGCGCGGTCGGTGACCAGCGACACGTAGTATTCCTTCTGGATGTCGGCGCCGTCTTCAATGTACAGGCGGCGGACCTTCTGGCCTTCCGGGCCGGTCTGGTGCGTGACCAGCTGCATGCCCAGGATTTCCGAGGCCAGCTTGCGCACGTCGTCCAGCGAGCGGGCCAGCTTCACGCCGCCGCCCTTGCCGCGGCCGCCCGCGTGGATTTGTGCCTTGACGACCCAAACCGGTCCACCCAGCTTTTCAGCGGCAGCCACGGCCTCGTCGACGGAAAGAGCGGGAATCCCGCGCGGCACGGGGACGCCAAATTGCTTCAGCAGTTCCTTGCCTTGATACTCGTGGATTTTCATGTGTTACCTGTCAGGACGTATGAGAAAAAGAAGGTGAATCGGAGGACGAATCGGCCGATGCCTCAGCGCTACCCCCGGTGTACCACTTGGGATAGTGCTCAGCCACCACCGGGCCGCGGGTGCTCAGCGCATGGCAGCCGTCCAATTGGAATGGACGCCGGTTCGGGTTGTTTTCCTGCCGCCGGCGATTGGCCATGGTCTGGACCGCCGCGGTGGGAAGCACCTGCGACAGCTCGGTCATGTGCGTACAGCCCTCCACGTGCCCGAACCGCTCTTTGACCTGCCGGCGGAACCCTTTGAGCAGGTTCATTCCGATCAGATCAGTGTAAGCCGGTTCGATGGCCATGCAATGCTCGCCATAAGGAGCGGCGTCATAGACGGCCTGCGCCGCCACGATCGAGAAATTCTCGTCGATGGTGATGCGCAGATGCATGTGATGGATAGGTTGTCCGGCCTTGAACATCTCGCCGTCGCGCTTGGGAAAATCGTACGCCTTGACGTCGATCAGCTCGGCTTCCAGGTCCCAGAGCCCGTCTTCGCGCGCATACGACTGCACGCGTATGGAACGCGTGTGCAATGGTTGGCGAGGATAGTCCGGCGGTGGCAAGGGCATGCTGGGGGCCTGCGGGGCGAAGATGCCTGCGCATGGTGCGCGGCAACAAAACCTTCAAAGTATAGCGCAGGCAGCTCTCGATCAAGCGCCTTGTCCGCCGCCTGACGCATCGCCGCAGGGCCCGGCCCGCACGCGGGAAAATATGGGGCCATAGCTGGAAAACCCCATGATCCCGCCCCCGCCCAGTCTGGCCCCGCCGCCACGCCGGAACTACCGCTGCGTCCAGGGAGTGGCCGGACTGCCTATCCAGGCCTGGCCCGCCGGGATGGCCTCGCCCTTGAGCACCAGCGTCAACGGACCGAGACGCGCGCCCGGCTCGACCCGGGTGTCGTAGAGAATGGTGCTGCGCGGCCCCACATTGACGGCTGCGCCGATGCGGACCATGCCGATCTTCATGACCCGGTCTTCGAACAGGTGGGTTTGCGGCCCGGACCAGGCGTGCAGCACCGCGTCGTCGCCGACCGACACGCAGTCGTATTCGGTGATGTCGGTGGTGTCCATGAAGACGCGCTTGCCGATACGCGCGCCCATGCAGCGCAGGGCCAGCGGCAGCCACGGCGTCGCCCGCAGGAAGTTGAAGAAGTTGGGAACTGCGATGGATTCGTACAGGCTGGTGACCGCTTCGCTCTTCCACACGAACGGCGTCCACATGGGCTCGGCACGAGGCTTGTAGCGTCCGATCAGCGCCCATTTCAACGCCACCAGGAACAGAAAGGCCCCCACGCCGTACAGCACGCCGGCCAGCATCAGCTCGTCAAAGGCGGAGATAAACCCTTCGCGCGCGGCCATGGGGATGACCCTCATCACGGTCAGGTAACCCACGGCGATCACCACGGCCAGGGGCAGGATCATCCGCAGGCCTTCGACACTGCCCCGCAGGACCTTGCGGCCCAGGCTGGGCCGGAACGTCAGATGCGCCGGAAAACCAGCCGTCTGCTCACGCGCGGGCAGCGCCAGCGGTGGATTGCCTAGCCAGGTCTGCCCGCTGGCCATGCGGGCATTGGCAGGCGCGCGGCTCTGCACGCCGATCAGCACGTCATCGGGCAACACCGATCCGTCGGGCACGTAGGCGCCGTTGCCGACGAAACTGCGGTTGCCGATGACAGTGGGACGCATCGTCATCCAGCCGCCGTCGATTTCCTCGTCGCCCAGCATCACGCCGTCGGCGATGAAGCTGTCGCGCCCCAGGGTCAACATGTCCGGCACCACGCCCATGGCGGTGGAGATTTCCGTCCCGCGCCCCACTTTCGCGCCCAGCAGCCGGTACCAGTTGCCGGCGTAGATCGACGCGTACAGGCCATGCAGCACGCTGAGGCTGGACTCCTGGATCTGGTTGGTGAGCCAGCGCCGCAGATAGATCTGCCCATAGACCGGCCACCGCCCGCTGGCCAGCCGGGGCAAGAGCGTCCAGCGCAGCAGCGCGGACACGAGCACGGTCAGGAGCAGCAGCAAGGCGCTGGCGGGCAAGGCCAGCAGCAAGTAGCTCAGGAACGCTTCAGGCCAGGGCACTCGCGCGCCCATCAGATCCAGCCAACGCGCATCGATCCAGTCGATCAGCACAAAGCTCGGGAACACGGGCATGAAGAACAAGGCGGCGATGAGCGTGCCCCCGCCCGCGTAGGCCACGCAGTCCAGCCGGCTCCAGATTCCCTGGCGCCGGGGCCGCGGCGGCAACTCGGGCGCACGGGCCTGCGGATCATGCCGCGCCGGGGCCCCGCTCCAGATCTGGCCTGCGGGAACCCGGGCGCCCTGCGGCAGCGAAGACAGTCCGTCCAGGCGAGCGCCCTCGCCCATTGCCACATCGCCCTGCAGTACCGAATACGAGCCGATGTAGGCGTTGTCCGCCAGCGTGATCGGCGCAACGGACCACTCTCCGCCACGCACCGAAAAGTTCTCCAGGTTCACCGCGGCGCCAATGCTGACGCCGTTCCCCACCGACAGCAGGTCTGGCGCGCGCACGGAGACGCGGCTGATGGAAGCGTCGCGGCCTATGCGCGCCCCCAGCGCCCGCAAGTACCAGACCTGCAAAGGCGATCCGGCCAGCAAATGCGCAGGCGGAATGTCCATCACCCTGTCAACCAGCCACCAGCGATAAAACAACCAGCCGTAAAGGGGGTAACGCCCGGGCTTGAGCCTGCCCAGGATGCCCCATTTGCAGGCGACGGCCACTCCGAAGCTCAGCAGATTGCAGGCCAGGTAGCTGGCGATGGACAGGACCACCGCGCGCCAGACCGAATCGCCCTCATCGCCGGTCCAATAGTGATAAGTGAAGAACGGCGTCAGCCAGATCAGCATTCGCACGCCGATCAGCAGCGGCAAGGCCGCCAGCTGCGCGAGCCCGCAGCTCCAGCGGCGCCATTCGGGCGCCGCCGCCGGATCGCGGTCGGTGCCGGGGACGCCCACAGACTCCGCCGCCATCGCCAGCGCGTCCAGCCGGGCCGCCAGCGCGCCCAGCCCGGGATGCTGATAAAGCTCGTGCATGGTCAGGGCGGAGAACTGCGGATGCTTGCGCAGCGACGACACCAGGCGCGCGGCCAACAGCGAATGGCCGCCCAGGTCGCGGAAAAAGTCGCTGGCCAGCCGCAGCGGCTGCCCCGGGAACAACGGCCTCAACGCTTCGAACAAGGCGTGCTCGCCCGGCGTAGCGGGTTCGTCATCCTCTACGCAAGGTTCGGACACGGCATCGAGCTCGCGTGCCTTCAGCGCCTTGCGGTCGATCTTGCCGGAGGTCAGCCGGGGAACATCGGCCACCAGCTCGAAGCGGGCCGGGATCATGTAGGCGGGCAAGTCCGCGCTCAACGCGGCGCGCAGGGCGTGCGAGTCCAGCCTCGCCTCGCCCTCGGGCTTGAGGAAAGCCACCAACTGCTCGATTCCCGCCAGATCGCGCAGGACTACCGCCGCGGCGCCCACGCCGGGCAAGCGATACAAGGCAGCCTCGATTTCCCCGAGCTCGACGCGGAATCCACGCACCTTCACCTGATCGTCGCTGCGGCCCAGGCAATGGATCTGCCCATGCTCATCAATGCGGGCCAAGTCTCCGCTGCGATACATGCGGGTGTCGTGATCCCCCGAAGGCCGCGGATTGGCCAGGAACTTCTCGGCAGTCAGTTCGGGCCTGCCCAGATAACCGCCAGCCACACCGGGACCGGTGATGCACAGCTCTCCGACCTGCCCCTGCGGCAGCACCGCGCCGTCTTCGCCGCGCACCAGCATGCCGTAGTTGGGCAGCGGCGTGCCTATGGTCACAGGCTGGCCGGGCAACAGTTCGGCCAGGCTCGCGGACACCGTCGTTTCTGTGGGACCGTAGGTGTTGAACAAGCGCCGGCCGGGCGTGGCCCAGCGCGGCACCAGGAAATCCGGACAGACCTCGCCGCCCAGGTTCACGATGCGCAGCCCGGGCACATCATGCGCAAACAACGCAAGCAAGGTTGGCACCGCGTGCAGCACGGTGACTCCTTCGCGCACCAGGGCGTCCGGCAAGCCTTCCGGATCCGTGGTCAGCATCTTGGGCGCGACCCACAACGACGCGCCGACCAGATAGCTGATCCAGATCTCTTCGAACGACATGTCGAAGGCCACCGAAAAGCCCTGGTAGACCTTGTCTTCCTGGCGCACGCCCAGCACTTCGTTCTCGCTGCGCAGGAAATGGCAAATGCTGGCGTGGCTGATGGGCACGCCCTTGGGCTTGCCGGTGGAGCCGGAGGTATAGATGACATAGGCGGGATGCTCGGGCAACAGCCCTTCGCGCCTGCGCAACACACCTTCCACGCGTTCCGACAACGCCCAGGTCGTCCAGGTTTGCATGCCGTCCAGCCTGACCTCCGCGCCCGCGATGAGGCCGCTCGCGCCTGCGTCCTGCAGGCAGGCCAGCATGCGGTCTGGTGGAGTGTCGGATTCGAACGGCAGCCACGCCGCCCCAGCCTTGGCGATGGCCGCCTGCATCACGAGCAGGTCGGCTCCGCGCGGCAGGCACAGGCCCACAATATGCCCGGGCCGCACACCGGCCGCGATCAGGTGATGCGCGGCCAGGTCGGCGCGGTGTCCGAGCATGTCATAAGTGAGGGTGTGATCCAGCCAATGAATGGCGACGGCGGCGGGACGCCGGCGGATCGTGGCTTCCAGAATATCGGGCAACGTCTCTGCACGCAGCAGGTCCGGCCGATAGAGGCCTTGGAGAATCATAGGAACGGCAAGGATCCAGCAATGGGATTTTTGCGTATTGACCCATGCCGCAAGATTTCGTTCAAGCAGGATTGAAAAAAAAGCCCGTTCCGCCTCCCATGTTGTGGCTTGCAGTCATCAGGCCGGCTCAGGCCGACTGGCGCAAAGCCCGGGCAGCCTGCACCATGCCGATCAGCGCGGCTTCGGTTTCAGGCCAGGCCCGCGTCTTCAGGCCGCAGTCAGGATTGACCCACAAACGCTCCTTGGGCAGCCGGGCAGCGGCCTTTTCCATCAGGCCAACCATCCACTCCACTTCAGGCACGTTGGGCGAATGGATGTCGTACACGCCAGGGCCGATATCGTTCGGGTAACGGAAGTCCTCGAACGCCTTGAGCAGATCCATGTTGGAACGCGACGTCTCGATCGTAATCACGTCGGCGTCCATGGCGGCGATGGATTCGATGATGTCATTGAACTCCGAATAGCACATATGCGTGTGGATCTGCGTCTCGTCGCGCACGCCGGCGGTCGACAGGCGGAAGCAATCCACGGCCCAGTCCAGGTACGCCTGCCATTCAGCGCGACGCAGCGGCAAGCCTTCGCGGATGGCAGGCTCATCGATCTGGATGACGCTGATGCCCGCAGCCTCCAGGTCCACCACTTCGTCACGCAGCGCCAGCGCCAACTGGCGGCAGGTCTGCTCGCGCGGCTGATCATCGCGCACGAACGACCATTGCAGGATGGTGACCGGGCCAGTCAGCATGCCCTTGACCGGCTTGTCGGTCAGAGACTGCGCATAGGACGACCAACCGACGGTCATCGGCGCGGGGCGGGCAACGTCGCCAAAAATGATGGGCGGCTTGACGCAACGCGAACCGTAGCTCTGCACCCAACCATTCTTGGTAAAGGCAAAGCCGGCCAGCAATTCGCCAAAGTATTCCACCATGTCGTTGCGTTCGGGTTCGCCGTGCACCAGTACGTCCAGCCCAACCTTTTCCTGGAAGCGGATGACTTCCTCGATTTCCTTGCGGATGGCGGTCTCGTAGGCGGAGTCCGTCAACGCGCCTGATTTCCAGTCGCGACGCAAGGCCCGTATCTCGGCGGTCTGGGGGAACGACCCGATCGTGGTGGTCGGATAGGCGGGCAGCCCCAGTTGTTCCTGCTGACGCGCGATACGGCCGGCGAACGGCGCGCGGTCACGCGATACATCGGCGGCGGCAGCCATGCGCTGGGCGACGGCAGGATTATGGATGCGGGCGGACGAACGGCGGGCGGCCAGCGCCGCGCGCTGCCTGCTCAGCCCTTCCTGCGCCCCCGCTTGCGTCGCGCCATCCAGGGCACGGCCCAACAGACTCAGTTCTTCCAGCTTTTGTGCAGCGAACGACAGCCAGCTCTTGAGTTCGGCGTCCAGATCGGTTTCATAGGCCAGGTCCACCGGCACATGCAGCAGCGAGCACGAGGGCGCCAGCCACAGGCGATCGCCCAGTTGCTGCTTGATCGGGGTCAGCGTGGCGATGGCGGCGTCCAGATCGGTGCGCCAGATGTTGCGGCCGTTGATGACGCCGGCCGACAGCACCTGTTCGGCGCCCAGGCCGGAAACCACTTCGGCCAACTGCTCGGGCGCGCGCACCAGGTCTACGTGCAGCCCCGCCACGGGCAGGCCCAGCGCAGTGGGCAGGTTGTCCTTCAGACCGTCGAAATAGGTCGCCACCAGCAATTTGACCGGGCTGGCGGACAGTTGCTCATAAACCTGTTTGAATGCGTCGCGCCAGGCTTGCGGCAAATCCAGCGCCAGGATGGGTTCGTCGATCTGCACCCACTGCACGCCGAGTTTGGCAAAGCGCGCCAGCACTTCTTCGTATACCGGCAGCAGCGCCGCCAGCAGTTGCAGCTTGCCCGCGTCGGCGGCGCCAGCGGCAAAGGCGTCGCCTTTGCCCAGATACAGCCAGGTCAGCGGGCCCGGCACCACAGGCTTGACGGCGTAGCCTTGTTCCTGCGCTTCCTGGACCTGTTCGAACAGCGATTCGCGCGCAATGCGGAAAGTCTGGCCCGGCACCAGTTCGGGCACGATGTAGTGGTAGTTGGTGTCGAACCACTTGGTCATTTCGCAGGCGGCGGCCGGCTTGCCGGACGGGGCGCGGCCACGGCCCATGCGAAACAGCGTGTCCAACGTGACGGGCTCACTATCCTTCTGGCCGAAGCGGGCCGGAACAGCACCCAGCAGCGCGGTCCATTCGAGGATCTGGTCATACCAGGCAAAGTCGCCCACCGGCACGAACTTCAAACCTGCGGCAGCCTGAAGCTTCCAGTGCTTGGCGCGCAGCTCGCGCCCGGTCCGTTCGAGTTCTTCAGCGGTCCGCTGGCCGGCCCAATAGGCTTCGACTGCGCGCTTCAGTTCGCGCTGGGCGCCTATGCGGGGAAAACCCAAATTATGAATAGCAGTCATGATTTACCACCATTAGACGAAATTTGTTCAAGTGAAAGCTATTCTGAGGCCAAATCAAAATGAATCAAAATCAATGTCTACATTCATAAAATGAGTAAATCTCATACAATATGAGCTTATTCCCAATCGGCCGCGTCCTCCATGCTTGAAATCCGTCACCTTGAAACGCTTACCGCCATCCGCGACGGCGGCAGCCTGCAGGAAGCGGCGGAACGCCTGCACCTTACGCAGTCGGCCCTTTCACACCAATTGCGCGACCTGGAAACCCGGCTGGGCACTCCTTTACTGAACCGGCGCACGCGGCCTGCGCGGTTGACCACGGCGGGCCTACGGGTGCTGGCGCTGGCGGATGAGGTGCTGCCGCGCATCCGCGCTACCGAACGAGATCTACAAAGACTGGCCGCGGGCCGCACGGGCCGGCTGCATCTGGCCATCGACTGCCACTCCTGCTTTCAGTGGCTGATGCCGGCACTGGATGCCTTCCGCGCCCAGTGGCCGGACGTGGCGCTGGACCTGTCCGCCGCTTTTTCTTTTGCTCCGCTGCCCGCTCTGGTGCGTGGCGACCTGGACCTGGTCATCACGTCCGACCCGCAGCCCCTGGACGCAGTGGAGTACCTGCCGCTGTTCAAGTACGAGCTGGTGTTGGCCGTCTCGGAATCCAACCCGCTTGCGGGCAACAAATTCATCATGCCGGACCAATTGGCCGACCAGACGCTCATCACCTACCCGGTGGACAATCAGCGCCTGGACGTTTTCACGGCGTTTCTCGATCCGGCCGACGTGGAACCGGCCGCGATCCGTCGCGCGGAGCTCACGCCCATCATTGCGCAGCTGGTCGCCAGCAACCGCGGCGTAGCCGCGCTGCCTAATTGGGCACTGACGGAATATATGAACCAGGGATGGCTGCGCCAGTGCCGGCTGGGGCCACAAGGCGTATGGCGCACGCTGTACGCGACGGTGCGCAGCGAGGACACGGATGCCTCGTATATCGACGAATTCCTGACCATCACCCGCGACGTCTGCTTCAAGACGCTTTCCGGGATCAAGTCGGCAAAGTAAGACACGAGGCCTCCGCTGCGGAGGCGTTCAGTCGTCGTCGCTTTCGCCCAGGATGCGGCGGATCACGTCGTGCGCAAAACCGCGACTGGCCAGAAAGCGTGCCTGCTTTGCGTAGGCCGCGCGGTCTTCCGGCTTGGCGCTGAAGCGCTTTTTCCATACTTCGAGCGCGCGATCGTATTCAGTGGCCCGCAACTGTTCGCGCAATTCCGCGACCTGGTTGTCGTCCACGCCGTGCTGGCGTAGCTCCTGCACGATACGGGCCGCCCCCTGGCGCGAGGCGCGCCGATGGACCAGGCTTTGCGCAAAGCGCTCGGTGGACAACCAGCCTTCTTTTTCCAGGGCGTCGAGCACGGCCTCGACCTCGGCCGGATCCTCGGCGTGGGCGGCAAGCTTGCGCGCCAATTCCTCGCGGGCATGTTCGCGCCGCGACAGATAGCCCACGGCCCGCATCTTCAACGAAGGCCCCTTGCGGGCTTGTCCATCGGCATCCGGACCGTCCTCGGCCGCAGCGGCGCGGCGCACGCGCCGCGCACTGCCCGCTTCCGAGCTGCGGCTCCATGAATCCGGCGCATCGCCGGATTCCGCTTCCTGCTCGCGGCGCACATCCGACGTGCGGCGCAAGCCCTGGGGCTTGGCCACGGTTTCGAATTCATCGTCCAGCTTGGCGCGTAGGCGTTCGGCTGAAGCGGGCGGCGGTTTCCAGCTCATGCGTATCCTGCTTGCTATGCATAACGGCAGGCCCGTCCTGGCGCCTGCCGCACATGTTCGGGCTGCCCCGACAAGATATGCGGGCCGGTAGCGGCGGATCTGAATCCGCCGCGCCAGGCCCGCCACCGATCCGATTACTCTTCGGCAGTATCTTCCGCGGTGGGCACGAATTCGGCCGCGCGGCTGACGATGCCCTGGTTTTCGCGGACGCGGTTTTCGATTTCGATGGCCAGGTCTTTGTGCTCTTTCAGGTATTCGCGGACATTGTCCTTGCCCTGCCCGATGCGGTTGCCGTTGTAGCTGTACCAGGCACCGGACTTGTCCACGACGTTTGCGGCCACGCCCAGGTCGATGATTTCGCCTTCGCGCGAAATACCGGCGCCGTACATGATGTCGAACTCAGCCTGCTTGAACGGCGGCGCAACCTTGTTCTTCACGACCTTGACGCGGGTTTCGTTGCCGACGACCTCGTCACCCTTCTTGATCGAACCAATGCGGCGGATATCCAGGCGCACGGAGGCGTAGAACTTGAGCGCGTTGCCGCCGGTGGTGGTTTCGGGGTTGCCGAACATCACGCCGATCTTCATGCGGATCTGGTTGATGAAGATGACCATGCAATTGGTCTTCTTGATGGTGGCGGTGAGCTTGCGCAGCGCCTGGCTCATCAGACGGGCCTGCAGGCCGGGCAGCGAGTCGCCCATTTCGCCTTCGATTTCAGCCTTGGGCACCAGCGCGGCTACCGAGTCGACGACGATCAGGTCAACCGAACCGGAGCGCACCAGAGCGTCGGTGATTTCCAGGGCTTGCTCGCCCGTGTCCGGTTGGGAGATCAGCAGGTCGGACAGGTTGACACCCAGCTTGGAAGCGTACTGCACGTCCAGCGCGTGTTCGGCGTCGACGAAGGCGCAGGTGCCGCCCAGTTTTTGCATTTCAGCGACCACTTGCAGCGTCAGCGTGGTCTTCCCCGAGGATTCCGGACCGTAGATTTCGACCACGCGGCCACGCGGCAGGCCGCCAACGCCCAGCGCGATGTCCAGGCCCAAAGAGCCCGTGGAAACCACCTGGATGTCGTGCGAAACCTCGTTGTCGCCGTAGCGCATGATCGAGCCCTTGCCGAACTGCTTTTCGATCTGCGAAAGCGCGGCGGCAAGCGCCTTGGCCTTTTCCGATGCGGCGGCCTTGGTGGTTTTGTCGTCCATGTAGAGTCCTGTCTGTAACGTATCTGGTGTCGAGGGGGATTGCGGGTCTGGCGGTGCTTTGAGCTACGGATCAGATTATGGCATCGGATTGTACTGTACAAAAATACAGTGTGCCAGTATTTTGCACGTATACCCTGAGTGGCAAGCTTGGCGCCATATGCCAGAATGCCCGACGAACCCGGCGTTTCGTCCCCTTTGCGCCGCGGGGTCTTATTTCACTGTAGCCCATGCGTATCCTGATCGCCGAAGACGACAGCATCCTGGCCGACGGCCTGTCCCGTTCGTTGCGCCATAACGGTTACGCCGTGGATGCGGTGCGCGACGGCCTGGCGGCCGATTCCGCACTGGCGGCCCAGGCCTTCGACCTGCTCATCCTGGACCTCGGCCTGCCGCAACTGGCCGGGCTGGAGGTGCTGCGCCGCCTGCGCGCGCGCAATTCCGCCCTGCCCGTGCTCATTCTGACCGCCGCCGACAGCATCGAACAGCGCGTCAAGGGCCTGGACCTCGGCGCCGACGACTACATGGCCAAGCCCTTTGCGCTATCCGAGCTCGAGGCCCGCGTGCGGGCCCTGACCCGGCGCGGCGCGGGCGGCGGCGCCACCATGATCAAGCACGGCCGCCTGTTGTTCGACCAGACGGGCCGCGTGGCCATGGTCGACGACCAGACCCTGGACCTGTCGGCGCGCGAAGTCAGCCTGCTCGAAATCCTCCTGACCCGCAGCGGCCGCATGGTCAGCAAGACCCAGCTCGTCGACCACCTGTGCGAATGGGGCGAGGAAGTCAGCACCAACGCCATCGAGGTCTACGTCCACCGCCTGCGCAAGAAGCTGGAGCCCAGCGGCGTGAAGATCGTGACCGTGCGCGGCCTGGGCTACTGTCTTGAGCGGGACCAGGGTGCGGCGTACCTCGCAAGCTGAAGCGGCGCCGCCGGAAGCGCTGAACCAGGAAGCACTGGATGTGATGCGGGCCGGGGCCAAGGGCCCGAGCTTCGCACCGCCGCAACGTTCCCTGCTGGGCGAAATCCTGGACTGGATGCTGGCGCCGCTATTCCTGTTGTGGCCCATGAGCGTCGCCATTACCTATGTGGTGGCGCAGAACATTGCCAACGTGCCTTATGACCGGGCGCTGGCCAACAATCTCCACGTGCTGACCCTGCAGGTCCACGCGCAGGACGGCCGGGCGGTGCTGAAGATGACCGACACCGCGCGCGAGGTGCTGCACGCCGACGAGACCGACAGCGTGTTCTGGCTGGCGCTGGGCAGCCGGGGCGAATACCTGGGCGGCGACCGCGCCCTGCCCCTGCCTTCCACCGTGGGCCAGCCCCGCCCCGGCGAAGTGCAGTACGAAGACGCGACCTTGCGCGGGTTCGGGATCCGGCTCGCGTTCACCTGGGTGGATCTGCACCTGCCCGATACGCAACCGGCCCTGCTGATTGCTGCGGAGACTGTCGAAAAACGCACGCAACTGGCCAACGACATCATCAAAGGCGTGATCATCCCGCAGTTCGTGGTGCTGCCCGTCGCCGTGCTCCTGGTGTGGTTCGGGCTGTCGCGGGGCGTCGCACCGCTGAACGCGCTGCAGCAGCGCCTGCGGGCACGCCGTCCGGACGATCTCTCGCCGATCGACGAACGCGCCGCGCCCACGGAAATCGCGCCCCTGGTGGCCGCGATGAACGATTTGCTGGACCGGCTCTCGTCCAACGTGCAGGCGCAACGCCGCTTCGTCGCGGACGCCGCGCACCAGCTTAAAACGCCGCTGGCCGGCCTACGCACCCAAGCCGAGCTGGCGCTGCGCGACGCCAGCCCCGAGGAAATGCAATCCAGCCTGCGCCAGCTCGTGACCGGCTCGGAACGCGCCACGCGCCTGGTAAACCAGCTGCTGTTGCTCGCGCGGGCTGAAAACCCAAGCGCCATCGGCCTGACCCGCACGGACCTCAACACCATTGCCTATGAACAGGCCATGCACTGGGTGCCGCAGGCGCTATCGCTGAATACCGACCTGGGCTTCGAGGGTTCGGACCACCCGGTGGAGATCAACGGCAATCCGCTGCTGCTGGCCGAGCTGCTCAACAACCTGGTCGACAACGCGCTGCGCTACACGCCGCGCGGCGGCCACATCACGGTGCGCGTGCAAAGCCTCGGCGGGCATGCGGTGCTGGAGGTCGAGGATTCCGGCCCCGGGATCCCGCCCGAAGAACGGGAACGCGTATTCGACCGTTTCTACCGTGTGCTGGGTACCGCGTCCGACGGCAGTGGCCTGGGCCTGGCAATCGTGCGGGAAATCGCCCAGAAGCATCAGGCCAGCGTCGAAATCAGCGATCACCCCACGGCGCACTCAGACCTGCCCGGCATGCGGGTGCGCGTGGTTTTTCCGCTGTATGCCGAGGCCCCGGACTCCCCGACCGCCCCCTAGGACTATCCCTAGCGTCCCGGGCTAAAGTTACTCGTTGTTTCAATTTTAAGATTCAAGTAAGGATCTCGTCAGAACCTCGTCAGCCTCGCCCCCCAATGTTGCGTATAGCTCAATGTCGGCTCACCGGCGGCGGGCGGAGCACGGCGGACCACCGCCGGCCACAAAAACCGAGGAGACATCATGAGCACAACAACCATGGCAGGCCGCGGTCCATCCGCGGATCCGCGCCCGATGACCAAGGATGAGCGCCGCGTCATCTTTGCGTCGTCGCTAGGCACGGTTTTCGAGTGGTACGACTTTTACCTCTACGGCTCGCTCGCAGCCATCATCGCGCAACACTTCTTCTCGGGCGTGAATCCCACCGCGGGCTTCATCTTCGCCCTGTTGGCGTTCGCCGCCGGTTTCGCCGTGCGTCCGTTCGGCGCGCTGGTGTTCGGCCGCCTCGGCGACCTGGTCGGACGTAAGTACACCTTCCTGGTCACGATCGTGATCATGGGCCTCTCCACGTTCCTTGTGGGCGTGCTCCCCAGCTATGCCAGCATCGGCCTCGCGGCTCCCGCCATCCTGATCGTCCTGCGCCTGTTGCAAGGCCTGGCGCTGGGCGGCGAGTACGGCGGCGCCGCGACCTACGTCGCGGAACACGCGCCCCATGGCCGCCGCGGCTTCTACACGTCCTGGATCCAGACCACCGCGACCCTGGGCCTGTTCCTGTCGCTGCTGGTCATCCTCGGCATCCGCACGTTCATGGGCGAAGACGACTTCAAGGCCTGGGGCTGGCGCATTCCGTTCCTGATCTCGGTCGTCCTGCTGGGCATCTCGGTGTGGATCCGCCTGCAACTGAACGAATCGCCGACCTTCCAGCGCATGAAGGATGAAGGCAAGGGTTCGAAAGCGCCCATCGCCGAATCGTTCGGCCAATGGAAAAACCTGAAGGTCGTGATCCTGGCGCTGCTGGGCCTGACCGCCGGCCAGGCCGTGGTCTGGTACACGGGCCAGTTCTATGCCCTGTTCTTCCTGACGCAGACGCTGAAGGTCGACGCCAATACCGCCAACATCATGATCGCCATCGCGCTCCTGATCGGCACTCCGTTCTTCGTGGTCTTTGGCGCCCTGTCGGACAAGATCGGCCGCAAGCCCATCATCATGGCAGGCTGCCTGATCGCCGCGGTGACCTACTTCCCGATCTTCCAGGGCATCACGCACTTCGCCAATCCGGCGCTGGAAAAGGCCCAGGCTTCGGCTCCGGTCACCGTGATCGCGGATCCTGCCACCTGCTCGTTCCAGTTCAACCCCGTAGGCACCGCCTCGTTCACCAGCTCTTGCGACGTGGTCAAGTCGTTCATGGCGCGCAACTCGGTGAACTACAAGAACGAAGCGGCGCCTGCCGGCTCGGTCGCCAAGGTCAAGATCGGCAACGACGAGTTCGCCTCGTTCGACGGCAAGGCCCTGGCCCCCGCTGACTTCAAGGCCAAGGCCGCCGAACTGGACAAGTCGCTGACCTCCGCCATCCGCAGCCACGGTTATCCCGCCAAGGCTGATCCGGCCCAAAGCAACAACGTCATGGTCGTGGTGCTGCTGACCATCCTGGTGATCTACGTGACCATGGTGTACGGCCCGATCGCCGCCATGCTGGTGGAAATGTTCCCGACGCGCATCCGCTACACGTCGATGAGCCTGCCCTACCACATCGGCAACGGCTGGTTCGGCGGCTTCCTGCCCCCGGTCGCTTTCGCCGTGGTTGCCGCAACCGGCAACATCTACGACGGCCTGTGGTATCCGATCATCATTGCAGTCATGACCCTGGTCATCGGCACGCTGTTCGTGCGCGAATCCAAGGACAACGACATCAACGCCTAATCGACCATCCCCCGCCGGACGGGACTGCTGCGCCCGCCCGGCCTTTCAAAAGCTCCGCATGGAGCTTTTTTTTTTGCGCCGGATCAAGGCAGTTGCAGCCCCTGGCTTCCCAGGGCAACAAAGAAGTCCGGACTTTCAGGACCATGTCAGACCCGCGCCATTAGACTGAGCGCTCAGATTACGGCCTTGCGCCAGATCGACCGACGATTGATCCCCCTGTCGGACGATTGCAGGGCCAGTGTTCTGACACCGATACCGCGTTCCCCGCGAGCCTTTTATGACGCGGTATTGCGTGCTCCCGTACCGGCCCGGCCCTCATTGAGCCGGGCCGCTTTTTTTGTCCAGGCACAAGCAAATGGCGGCCGCATAGCGGCCGCCATCGTCAGATCGCGCAAGCGGCCCTTCGGGGGCCGTTGGCGCTTAGCGGCGCATGCCTACGCCGATGGCCACCACGCCGGCCACGATGGCCGCAATCCCCGCCCACGCGGGAATCGCCACCGACTTTTCGGTCTCGGCCGTGGCCTTTACCGAGCCGATCTGCAGCACGGTCTCCTCGGACTTGTAATTGAAGCCCTTGTAAGCCAGGGCGGCAACGCCCAGGACAATCAGGATGGCGCCGATGATCTTCATTTTTTATCTCCAGTTCGACATTGCTGCCGCGGACATTAGCGCATAGCCCTGCCGCTGTCAGTGACAGAAGGTGTCGCGTCGCGCTGCGGTATTGCCGCACTTCGGCAAAGCGCCCGCGTCGTATAGAATCAACCCTTTTGGCCGACGCTCATGTGGTTCAAGAATCTCAAGATTTATCGCCTCTCCTCGCCGTGGACGCTGGTCGGCGACCAGCTTGAAGAAACGCTCGCGCGGCATGCCTACCAAACTGGCAACAACCTCGAAATGCAAAGCCTGGGCTGGGTTCCTCCGCGCGAGAACGGGGGTCTGGCCCATGTGGTCAACGGCCAGATCCTGCTGAGCCTGCGGGCCGAAAAGAAGCTGCTGCCCGGTACCGTGGTGAACCAGGTCGCCAAGGCCCGCGCCCAGGAAATCGAAGAGCAGCAAGGCTACAAGCCGGGCCGCAAGCAGATGAAGGAAATCAAGGAACGCGTCACCGACGAGCTCCTGCCGCGCGCTTTCAGCGTGTACCGCGATACCCGCGTCTGGATCGACCCGCAAAACCACTGGCTGGTCATCGATGCCGCCGCCTCGGCCAAGGCCGACGAAGTCATCGGCCTGCTGGCCAAGTGCGTGGATCCCTTCCCGCTCGAAAACCTGTACGTCGCGCAATCGCCGGCCTCCGCCATGACCGGCTGGTTGGCCGAGGACGAAGCTCCGGCCAACTTCTCCATTGACCAGGACACGGAGCTACGCTCCTCTGGTGAAAGCGGCGCGGCCATCCGCTACGTCAAGCATTCGATCGACGCCGATGATGTGCGCCGCCACATCCAGTCGGGCAAGCAGTGCACCCGCCTGGCCATGACCTGGGCAGACCGCATCTCCTTCGTGCTGACCGAAGGCCTGGACGTCAAGCGCGTCGCGCCCCTGGACGTGCTGAAGGAAGGCAACGAAGGCGTGGCTGCCAACGACGACGAAAAGTTCGACTCCGACATGATGCTGATGACGGGCGAACTGGCCAAGATGATGGCCGAGCTCGTCGAAGCCCTGGGCGGCGAAAAGAAAGTGTAAGACAGCCGGCGCCAGCGCGCCCGGCATGCAGGCCGCCCCCACCGGGCGGCCTTTCTTTTTGAAGCGGCGGTTTTCTCAGGCCGCCACGGCGCGGTCCCGGCCGGCCTGCTTGGCCTGGTAGAGCGCCTTGTCGGCCCGATCGATCAGGTAGGCATAGTCCGGATGGCCGTCGAACGTCGCCACGCCGATGCTGGCAGTAATGTGCAGCGGCCCAGCCTCAGGGATGTTGAAGACATGGCGGCGGATCTCCGCGCCCAGCTTCTCGGCCGCGGCCAACGCGGCTTCCTGCGCGGCGTCCACCAGCACCACCAGGAATTCTTCGCCCCCGTAACGGAAGACAAAGTCGCTGGACCGGCACGACTGGTGCAGAACCTCGGCAAACTGACGCAGCACCTGGTCGCCGCCAGAGTGGCCATGCTGGTCATTGATGGCCTTGAAATGGTCGATGTCCAGCAACAAAACGGAGAACTCGCTGCGCTGGCGCCGCGCAATCGAAATCTCACGGCCCACGACGGAGGGCAAGAAACGCCTGTTCAGCACGTTGGTGAGCGGGTCGCTACCGCTCTCGATCTCGGCCACCATGTCGAACAGGCCATTGAGCAGATGCTTGATACGCGCCACGAGCTCCTGCAATTCGCGCACGAGATCTGGCATCACCGCGGCCTGCCCCTGCTCCTCGCCCCGCATGAGCTGGGGCAGCACCACGCTATCCAGTTGCGCAACCGCGTCGGTGATTTGCTGCAGGCCCGGCGCGCTTTCGAACATCGCACCGCCTTTGTGCTGCAGCCATAATCCGAATTCCGAAGCTGCCAGCCGCGGCAGGCTTTGCCCAGGCGCTCGGTAATGCAGGCCGATCAACACGGCCTGGCTCCATTCCAGCAAAGCGGCGCGTTGCCGCTCGCGTTCCGTGGAAATGTTCTGGCCCAAGGCGAAAAGACGGTAGGCCTCGTCGTTGCGGGCGCCGCGATTGATGTCGCGCATGAAGGCGCGGCTCATCTGCTCGACCGCCAGGTCGAACAGATTGCATACGTATTGGGTCGCGATCGATGCGGCCATGCCGTCCAGATCGCTGGCGCGCAGCCGCAGCGCGATTTCGTTCTTCAGGATGCGGGCCCCGGCCATCACCAGGTGGATGGGGATATGGACGCGGGCATGCACTTCGCCGACCTTCTTCTGCGTCGCCATCAGGACGCCAATGTCGCCCTGGTCGCGCACGCACAGCAGTCCCTTGAGCCAGCGCGTCATGCCTGCATGCAGGCGGCTAGACACGATTTCATGCGACAGGCGCGGGCCTGCCTCGGCATCGGCCAGCAGCGTGGAATAAAAAGCGTCGACCAGTTCGGAAAGACTGTCGCCAACCACCGCGGCAACCTGCCCGCGCGTATAGGCGTCGACTGACTGGTACACCGCTACCCAGGCCTGCTCGTTGGAGGCGCTCAGGTAGCACGCCTGGCTGGATGCGCCCGGCCGCTGCCCGGAAAGTAACGGGACGTCGATACTGCTTGAAGACATAAGAAATCCGCCCAAAGGCTCCATGGAGTGTCCGGAAACGACACGCGACAGGAAAAGCCAGCGCGGATTATGCTTGAAAATACCGGGCCGGAACCGCCCCACGGCCGGCGCCATAGGGGTATTCGGCCCGACGCCGCCGCCCTTAGTCCAGGCCGTGGAAAGTGGAATCGTCCGGTCCGACGTGCGACGGATGCTGCCAGGTAACGTCACGCAGGGAATGCTGGACCAGCCCCTCGACACCCAGCAATACCGCGAAGATCGCCATGCGGATGGGGATGCCGTTATCGGTCTGGCGGAAGATGGCCAGGCGCGGATCGTGGTTCAAGTCCACGCTCAAGTCATTGGCGCCGGGGCGGCTGTCGCGCGGCAGCGGATGCATCACGATCGTGTCCGGACCGCAGTAGGCATCGATGATGGCGCGGTTGATCTGGAAGTCAGGCGTATAGCCTTCGTTTTCTTCATTGGCGAAACGCTCTTTCTGCACGCGCGTCGCGTAGATCACGTCGGCGCCGGCCAGGCCTTCGGCCAACGAGCTCTTCTGTTCAATGATGTTGCCGTTGCGGCTGGCCTGCTCGATGATGTAGGACGGCATTTCCAGTCCCTTGGGCGACACCAGCGAGAACTTCACGTTCTTGTACAGCGCCATCAACTTGATGAGGGAATGGACGGTGCGGCCGTACTTCAGGTCGCCGACCATGGCGATATGGGCGCCATCCAGCAGTTTGCCCAGGCGCGAGAACTCCGTCAGGATCGTGTACAGGTCCAGCAAGGCCTGGCTGGGGTGCTCGCCCGGGCCATCGCCGCCGTTGACCACGGGGATATTGGTGGCGCGCGCGAACTCGGCGACCGACCCCTGGTCTGGATGGCGGATGACCATGGCGTCGACGTAGCCGCTCATGACGCGACTAGTGTCATAGATCGACTCGCCCTTGGCCATGGACGAGAACGTGAAGCCGGTGGTGTCGCAGACCGATCCCCCCAGGCGGCAGAACGCGGAACCGAAACTGACGCGCGTGCGGGTACTGGCTTCGAAGAACAGGTTGCCCAGCACCGCACCTTCCAGCACGCGGGACACCTTCTGCCGGCGGGCGATGGGCTGCATCATGTCGGCCACGCGGAACAGATCCTCGACGGATTCTCGCGTGAATTGGTCCACCGACAGCAGCTGGTGCTTGCCCTCGACCGCGATACGGTCACGCAGCGGGCCTTCTTGTACGCTTTGCGTATATTTTTCCAGCAAGACGCCGTTCTGAACGATTTCGCTGACGAAACGCTGCACCACTTCCGGCATGGCGCGGAATTCCTGGGACCCCTCGGGCAACAACCAGGTATCCAGCGCGCGGCGTTTGACGCCGATGCGGGTCGCGAACACATCGCGGGTGAGATTCAGGCGCCGCATGGCGTCGCGCAGGAAGGCTTGCTGGGAAATGGTCATGACGGGCCCCGAACAGGAGATTTATATACGCACTGCGCATATTATTCTCAACACAAGTTCAAGTCCAACAATTTTGCGCACACGGGTTTACCCCGAATTACCGCCTGGCGTAGGCCGTAGTCGTCTGCGGGGTGTCCGTGACGGCCTGCCCGGCCGCGAGCCAGCAGGCGGCGCAGAAGGCCAGCGCGCTTACCAGGTAGCAGAACATGGCCAAAAGCTGGGCGGGCCAATGGCCGCGCGTCAGATGTCCGTTGTAGCCCTGGCGCAACAGGCTGACCTGCGCCAGGTAGGCAAACAGTAATCCCAGGCAGCCGACAAGGAGGCCGCCCAACAGCAAGGCCAGCGGCAATTGCAGGTCCGGCGCCGCGATATCGCCTCCCACCACGCCCAGGGAAAAGCCCGTCAGGAGCAGCGCCGCTCCCCCATTGAGCCATCCCAGAAAGCGGAACGCCCCCGCCAGCAGCGAGAACGACAGGCCGCTGGCTCGGATCTGCTGGGAGCGAGCGTCCATCGATCAGCCTTCGCTGCCCTTGCGGCAGACCGGCGTGGCACTCTGAATGGAGGTCTTGGCAGCGGCGATTTCGGCCGCGTCCCAGCGGCCTTCGCCCAACACCGTGACGGTTACCTTGGAGGTCGAGGGGCTGGCGCTTTCGGCGGATATCAGTTCCAGCACTTTGGCGGGTTCCGACACTTTATAAAGCTGCACCTCGTCAGGCGCGCCCTTTTCGCCCTTTACGTGGCGCCAGGCATAGGCGACGTTGTAGGCATGCTGCACCTGCACGTGGCAGGTGCGCACGTACTCGCCTGCACGGCGGAAAGCGGCTTCGTAGTTGGTGTTGACGGTGAATGTCTCCGTCACCACGGCATCGGACTCGTAGACCCCTTTGCTCGCGCAACCGGCCAGCAGAGCCGCAAACGCCATTCCCACCCACAAAGACTTGCGCATGACACTTCCCACGATCGAATTCAACTCCGGAATTATGCCAGTGGAGGGGCCCCCACGCTGCGCGCGCGACGCGCGCTTGCTGCCCCCGGGGGGGCGCGTTTTGCCTTGGGGCGGCCCGGCGGCAAAACGGGGTACCTGCCGCCCCGCCGTCTCTTGAATGGCAAAAAAAAGCCGCGGGAGCTGCTGGGCAGATCTCGCGGCCTTGGCCGGCGTGGCGGCGCATGGAATAAGGGCCTACTTGGTGGCAGCGCCCTCTATCTTCTCGCCGCCCCTCTGGATGTCCTTGCCTGCCCCCGCGACGGTGTTGCAACCCGCCGAGAGGGCGGCGATCGAAAGCAACATGACGAGAAAGACTTTGTTCTTCATAGACATCTCCTGTCTGGGCTTGGAAAGTAAAGCCAGCATACCGCAAAGACCCATATTTGGGCATAGCCGCACCCCAGCAACCGCAAGCGCTGCGCGCGAGTCCGGCAGCGATCAAACAGCGTTGAAAAGGCTTGCGTCCGCCTGTCGCGCAATTGCCGCTAATCGATTAGGATTCGCAAATGACCAAGAAACACGCATCGCAAAACACTGGTTCCGCCCCTCAGGGCTGGGGCTGGGAACAGCCGCAATGCCGCGGGCAGGCGGCTTTGGCGCTCTTTATCGACGATCTCCATCGGATTTTGCAGGCGCATGCTGCCGGCAAGCTGGCTGAAAGCAGCACGCTGGCCGACGCCCAGCGCAACGTCAACGAATTGCTGGCTCGCTACAACGAAATTGGCGCGGCGCCGGATATTTTCCTCGGACAATCGGTCGAACTCAAAGAGGGCGTCGACCGCGACGGGGTATCCCATACGGTACCTATTTTTTCAGCCCGTCTGAAACAATCCTTGGTATCAATGTTGGGCCAAGGCCCAGCCTGAATATCGACCGGCTTGGCATCACGCCCCAGGGCCATAACCAGAACAGACAGCAGGAGACCGCACCATGACGAATACCGACAATGTCGTAGAGTTTCTGCGATTGCTGTCGCTGGATGTCTCCCTGGGCGCCGCCGCCCAGCATGCCGCAAGCCAGGCGGACGCTCCCCTGGCGCTGGCCCGGCTGGCCACCGCGCATGGGTTGCCCTGCAATGCGTCTGACTGGTCTGCCTTTGCCCGCAGCTGCCTGGACAGTTCCGAGCAGATCGATCCGGACACCGTTCCCGCGGAGGCCACCATCTGGCAGTTGGTGCAAGACCCTGCGCACGGCACCGATATCCCCGCCAGCGCAATTACCCGCGTCATTGGCATCATCACGCAGCCCGATGGCGGCGCACCCGTAGTGGGCCATGTCGTCGGCGACCTCGCGCCGCGCGCCCCGCTGGGGCTGGCGCCCTATTCTTCGGGCTCCTGAGCCCGTGCGGGCTCAGGCTTCGGGCGATAAGCGCCCGGCCGACCGCAGGAACGCCATTACTCCCGAAGCCGCGGCCACGCCGCTGGCCATGCAGGCCGTCAGCAGGTAGCCGCCTGTCGGCGCTTCCCAATCCAGCATTTCCCCCGCGCAGAATACGCCGGGAATCCCGCGCAACATCAGGCGGGAATCCAGCGCATCGAACGACACGCCGCCCGCGGTGCTGATCGCCTCGTCGATGGGACGCGCGCGCGACAGGCGCAGCGGCAGGGCCTTGATGCGAACACCGAGGCGCTCGGCGTCCCGGAAGTCTTCCGCCGTGGCGCATTCACGCAGCAGCCCCGCCTTGACTCCGGTCAGTCCCAACCGGCTTTGCAGATGGCTGGACATCGAACGCGACCCGCGCGGATGCGTCACCGCCGCCATCACCTTTTCCTGCGGCCAATCCGGGGCCAGATCCAGCAGTGCGATGGCATGCCCATCGGCCTCGATCCGGTCGCGCAGGGGCGCCGACAAGGCGTAGACCAGGCTGCCTTCTATGCCACTTTCCGAAACGACGAATTCTCCCTGCCTGGCCAGCGCCTCTCCCGCAGCGGTCTTGCAAACCATGGCCACGGACTTTACGGGCTGCCCTGCATAACGCTCCCGGAAATGGTCCGACCACGCCACGTCAAACCCGCAATTGGCAGGACGCAGCGGCGCTACGGCAACGCCGTGCGCTTGCAGGCCGCCCACCCAGGCGCCATCCGACCCCAGCTTGGCCCAGCTGCCGCCACCCAAGGCCAGCACCACGGCGTCAGCCGCATAGACGCGTTCGCCCTCGGGTGTCTCAAAACGCAGCACCTCGGCGCTGGGTCGCGAATCCACAGACCACCCCAACCAGCGATGCCGCATATGCAGGCGCACACCGCCCGCACGCAGCCTGGCCAACCACGCCCGCAGCAAGGGCGCCGCCTTCATCTCCTGGGGAAACACCCGCCCGGAGGATCCCACGAAGGTCTGGATACCCAGGCCATGCGTCCATTCACGCAGGCGGGCCGCATCCAGCAGTTGTAGCCACGGGGCGACATGAAGCGAGCGGTCGCCATAACGCGCCAGGAACGGCTGGGCCGGTTCGCTGTGGGTCAGGTTCAAGCCGCCCCGTCCCGCCATCAGGAACTTGCGCCCTACCGAGGGCATTGCGTCAAACACGTCCACCTGCACGCCTTGCGCGCTCAGGCGTTCGGCGGCCATCAAGCCGGCAGGGCCTCCGCCGATGACGGCAACGCGCAGCGGAAGCCGACTCATGGCGCCGGCGCCTTCAGGCCGAGGGAGGGGATAGGCGAAGCACTAGACATGGAAAACAGATCGGGCGGGGATGGCGGACAAGGCGCGAGCGCGCCCAGGAGGGAAAAGATTGTCGCATAGCCGGCTGCGCACCCCGAACGCAATAAACGCCCCGATGGGGCGTTTATTGACCGACAGTTCCAAGTCCTTGTTCTACCAGGGAAAACCCGACATGCGCAAAGGCTATCCCAAGGCTTGTCCACAGTAGCTGTGGGTAATTTGGCCCGAATTAGCGTGCAGTCGGCCAGGCGGCTGCGCAACGTCAGG
Organism: Achromobacter sp. D10; assembly: GCF_035282245.1. Lineage (NCBI taxonomy): Bacteria > Pseudomonadati > Pseudomonadota > Betaproteobacteria > Burkholderiales > Alcaligenaceae > Achromobacter > Achromobacter sp. D10. Next base: position 258,864 of record NZ_JAYJLE010000003.1, on the reverse strand, counting down.
CGTTTACCGCGGACTGCATCGGGCCAGACCAGGGTTCGGCGTCCATCTGGAAGCGCAGCTCCTGGTATTCGCCATCCACCGAGACGGAAGGCAACAGGCCGGCCCCGAGCGCTTGGCCGAGCGCGCGGCGGCATAGGGTTTCAGGGTCATCGGGCAGGGACTGGAACACCCCGTCCGGTATCCGCAGGCGCAGCAGCGCCTGGGGATCGCCGCGTTCCGCTGGCCGGCCGATGTGGATATGGGCAGGATAGCCATGGGGGCACCAGATGCCCACGTGGTATTTGCCGTCAGCGCCAGTATCGGCAACATAGCCGGGATGATCGTATTTTGCAGTTCCCATGGCCCCTCCTCGAGTGCGGCAACCTAGCGCGCGTGCCCCATGGTAGCGCAGGGCCGCAGGCCTGTGCGGCCGCGAACACCCGGGAAAGTCCGGACTGGAACAAAGGTTTGACGCAGAGCAAGCGGCGCAGGCAATCCCACAGCCAGGACGGGTCATGGCCGAAAAAAAAGCCGCGATAGGAATCGCGGCTTTTTTCTGCAAGGGATTATCCAGGACAGCATTTTCATCATGCTGCGGACTATCCGGGTCCTGCTTGAAACTGGTTGCGGGGGCAGGATTTGAACCTACGACCTTCGGGTTATGAGCCCGACGAGCTGCCAGACTGCTCCACCCCGCGTCTGATGTGTGAATCATACATCATTTTGAAATCTTGTGCAGCGCACCCAGCGAGTTTTTCCTGCTTTTGGCTGAATTCAACTGAAAAAATGCGGCGGCTCCGCGCAAGAACCGGGCGAACGCGCCAGTTCGTTCCAGGCAGATGACTTCCGCGGGCCCTAGGGCCGTAACCTGCGCCACGGCGCCGTAACCCAGCCCGTGCCCTTCACCCGCATTGATGCGCACCGATACCGCGCCAGGCAGTCCGCCCGCGGCTTCCGGACCAGTTGCCGGCTCCTCTATCCGCACGCTTCCGCTCACGCACACTAGCGTCGCGCCGGCGCTCAAGACCAATTTCCGGCTGGCGCCGGCGGCAAGTTCCAGGCGGCGGGCCTGGGTATCGGGAGCGTAAGTCGCCATCATCGTCATCTCCTGTCGGACAACTACAGGCTACGCCCGCGCTGCTATGCGCAACAGTCACACTATTCAGGTTTCTGTACCGATGCAGATCCTCGATTTTCATGCTGTTATGGTGTACTTTGCTTGAATCTGTGCCTAGCCTCATTCCAACCTCAGGGAGCATGATCGGCGCATGGATCCGCAACCGCTCTATCTACGCTTGGCCAACCACTACCGGCGCGCCATCCAGACGGGCGTGCTCGCGCCCGCGCAACGCATGCCATCGGTCCGCAACCTGGTACGTACCCACCACGTCAGCTTGTCGACGGCGCTGCAGGCCTGCCGTCAGTTGGAAGACGACGGCTTGATCGAAGCGCGTCCCCGCTCGGGCTACTTCGTGCTCAAGCCCCGGCGCAACAGCATCCCCCCCGTAGACGAACCGGACATCCGCCAGACACTCGGCGCCGCGCAGTACGTCGGCATCCACGACCGGGTCTCGGACTTCGTGGCCAAGTGCGAAGCGCACCCGGTCAGCGCCAATTTCGCGCTGGCCGCCGCGGTGCCAGAAGCCTACCCACTAGAAGAACTGAAGCAGGCCATGACGCGCGCGCTGCGCCAGTCACCGCAGGTGCTGGTCAACCCGGTCCCGCCGCAAGGACATCCGGACCTGCGCGCCGTGCTCGCTCGCCGGGCCTTGGCCAACGGCATCAACGCCACGCCCGACGACGTCATCGTCACGCACGGCTGCATCGAGGCGCTGAACCTGGCCCTGCGCGCGGTGGCGCGGCCCGGCGACACGATCGCGGTTGAGTCGCCCGCCTACTTCGGCCTGCTGCAGATCCTCGAAAGCCTGGGCATGCGGGCGCTGGAGATCCCCACCAGCCCGCAACACGGGCTGTCGATCGAAGCGCTGGACCTGGCGTTCCAGACTCACGGCAACATCCGCGCCGTGGTGGTGGTGCCCAATTTCCAGAATCCCCTGGGCTGCGTCATGCCCGACGCGGAAAAGGCCAGGCTCGTCGCCCTGTGTGAACGCCAGCAAGTGCCGCTGATCGAAGACGACACCTACGGCGCGCTGACCGATGACGACTTGCCGCTGGCTGCGGCCAAATCCTGGGACGCGACCGGCAACGTCATCTATTGCTCGTCCATGCACAAGACCCTGGCCCCTGGCATGCGGCTGGGCTGGCTGCTGGGCGGCCGCTGGAAGGCCCGCATTGCCATGCTGAAGTTCGCGCAAAGCCGCCCCAATGAACCGCTCGCGCAGATCGCCGTGGCGGAGTACATGGGCTCGCGCGCCTATGATCGTCACCTATCGCGCCTACGCCGATATCTGAAGATGCAGCGGGACCAGACCGCCGAGACCATCGCCGCGCACTTTCCTTCCGGCACCCGCCTGAGCATGCCGCGGGGCGGCATGCTGCTATGGGTGGAAATGCCCGACGGACGTTCCGGCATGGATGTGTTCGAAGCCGCCCTGCGCCAGGGCATCCGGGTTGCGCCGGGCGCCATGTTTTCCAATGGCACGCGCTACAACCATTTCCTGCGCATCAGTTGCGGACAACGCACCACGCCCGAGATTACCGGCGCCCTGCTGACGCTGGCACGCATCGTGGGTGAACGGCCCCGATGAATCCCACCCTGCATCATTTCATCGTCGACTACGGGCTGTGGGCGGTGCTGGCCGGCACGTTGCTCGAAGGCGAGAGCGTGGTGGTGTTCGCGGGATTCCTGGCGCACCAGCACTTGTTGCACTTGCCCTATGTGATGCTGTGTGCCTTCGCCGGTTCGTTCTTCGCGGACCAGGCTTTGTTCTTCCTGGGACGCCGTTATCGCGACCATCGCTTTGTCCGGCGGATCCGCGAGAAACCCGCATTCGAAAAAGCCCTGGCTGCCATCGACCGCTATCCGCATGGCTTCATCCTGAGCCTGCGCTTCCTTTATGGCTTGCGTACCGTCGGCCCGGTGGCGTTGGGCGTGTCGAACGTGCCGCCCCTGCGCTTCCTCGTGCTCAACGCCATCGCTGCCGCCATCTGGGCCATATGCTTCAGCGCCCTGGGCTATCTATTCGGACAAACGATCGAATCCATGCTGGGACGCTTGCACGGCGTGGAGACCAAACTGGCGATGGCGATTGCGATCGGCGCGGCAATCTGGGTTGCCTATCACCTGCTGGGCCGGCGCCGGAAATAGTCGCGGCCTCAGACCACCAGTTTGCCGCTGGCCCGAAGCACGTAGCGGCGGCGGGCATTGCGGTACCAGCGGCCCAGCAGAGGCAAGCGCGCCAGGCGGCGCAGGATGGGATGGCGCTGATCGAAGTCGTGCCAGGCCTTGAAGCCATGACCCATTCGCTCCCAGCTCTGGCGTGCCTCGGGGGAGAGTTTGCCGGGGTCGAACGCCGCCAGCTTTGCCGCTTCCGAGACGCGAACCGCGATCGATCCGCCCCGGCATTCCAATGAATACTGATTCCGCATGGGGCCGCATATTACCCGGCTTGAAGACGCTGTGTCGGCCCGCGAAAACCGATGCCGGCGCGAACAGTTGGAGCCAGCTTTGACCGCCCCATGCAAGTCTTTGTAATTAAAGGAAATTGAACATCTATGCCCGCGCTATCCCAAGGCTTGTCCACAGAAGTTGTGGGTAACTCTCGCCAACGACAGGCCGTACGGCGGATTACTTCAGGGCACCGAGAATCATGTCGCGCACACTCTCGAAGCCGGCCACATACTGCGGATTTTCCGAGCGGGCCAGCAGGCTGGAATAGTTCTGTTCCAGCTGGGCCTCTATGGCTTCGCGCAGGCCGGGCGAGGCCTTGGCCAGATGCAGCATCGACAGCAAGGTCGAATTCAGCGCATCGATACGGCCGCCCTGATGCGAAATGGTATGCACGATGACGGCGATTTGTTCCTGGATGTCCATGTGAAAGCCTCCTGGCATTGAAGTCGGCGCAAATCCTAGCACGGCGTCCCGGGCCCGGCGCCTTGCCAGCGCGTGCTAGGCAAGCCTTGCGCACCGCGCTAGCATGAAGCGTAGCCGCAGAGGCACGGCGGCGCACGTCACCGGCTCCCCGCCCCGGCGGACCCGGTGCAACCGGAGGCCGCTCATGAAGACGATCCAGAACTACGTCCCGCCGGATGCCCAATCCATGCGGCGCCTGCAGGACCGGCTGGGATACAGCGACGCGCGCATGGCTGAACTGGCCGGACTGGACGCTGCCATACCGTGGCACAGCTATATCGGCGGTCCCGAACCGCGCTCGCTGGGCCGCCAGCGCCTCTTTTACGTTGCCGCCCGCCTCACGCTGGACGAAGCGCAGTGGCAACGCGTGCTGGATGCCATGCACGAATTGGGCGCCCGCTTCAATTACCAGAACACTCAGCATCCCGATGCCTTGCCCACCCCCGAGCCCGTCGCGGACGAAGAGCGCAAGTTCGGCATGCTGCTGGTCAGCCGCAACGGCTCCTTCCACGAAATGGAACAACTGCGAGAGTTCGCGCACTTTGCGCACGAAGCCGACGTCAGCCGCTATGTGCATTCGGCCTTCTATGACAGCGACATCGATCTGTGCCGTTTCAGCTTCGCCGACCATGATGGACTAGACGATGCAAGCCGCGACCGCATCTTCGATGCCGCGCGCAAGACCATCACGCGCTTTGAATTCGACGGACGAATCTATCAGGGCGGCATCCCCCCCGAATCCGACGGCTAGCGCCAGCCCCGTGACAAGTCCGCAGGCCGCCCGCATTGACGCGGGCAGGCCGGGGCCTGTACCGTCGGCACTCGCGCCCATGCGCTCCCTGTCGCCCACCACCGTATGAACGAACGACTCGACGCCATCGACCGGCAACTGCTCAGCCTGCTGCAAGCCAATGCGCGCGAACCCGCAGCCATCCTGGCGCGCAAGCTGGGCCTGGCCCGCACCACGGTGGTGGCGCGCATCGCCCGGCTTGAGCGCGAGCACATCGTGGCGGGCTATGGCGTGCGCCTGGGACGGCTGCTGGAAGAAGCCGCGGTGCGGGCCTATTGCTTCATCAGCGTGCTGCCCAAGACCCCGGCCGCGGTCATCCGCGAGCTCGAGAAAATGCCCGAAGTCGAGGAGGTATCCTCGGTCAGCGGCCCCTACGACTATCTGATTTTCCTGCGCTGCGAGACCCACGAGCAACTGGACGAACTACTGGATCGCATTGGCCTGATCGACGGGGTCAAGCAGACCCAGACTTCCATCGTTCTCAGCCGCAAGCTCGACCGCCGCAGCGCGGTGGGCGCGCCCTGAAATGATGGTGTAATGGAGATCATCGCTATTTCAGGACGCCCCATGTTTGCACGCCTAGTCCCCGCCGCCGCATTGCTTGCCCTGCTTGCCGCCTGTTCCAGCATGAGCGAGGTCACGTCCGTCGGCAAGGATACCTACAGCGTCAGCTACAGCTCCGGCTCCCAGTTGCTGACCTGGGTGGAAATCAAGAACCAGGCGCTGCAGCGCGCCGACCAATATTGCCAATCCATCGACCGCAAGCTGGTCAAGCCTAAGATCACGTCCAATCATGCGACCGGCCTGGGCTCCAAGCGCGCCACGGTCACCTTCGAATGCGACGTCATCGAGCCGCCCAAGAAGCCTGCAAGCTGACGCAACGATCCGCCCGCGATCGGGTGTAGCATGATCCGCAACGCAACCTCCGTATCCAGCACCGTGAAGACCTCCCTGCCCGTGGGTATCACCATGGGCGATGCCGCCGGCATCGGCCCCGAAATCGTCGTCAAGGCTTGTGCGCAAGGCTTGAATGCCCCTTGCGTGGTTTACGGCGACGCGGTCCAACTGCGCCGCGCCGCCGCGCAATTGGGCGCCAGGCTCGAGATCGTCGAAATCACGGATGTCGGCCAGGCCTCGGCCGGCGCGGATCACATCAACGTCATCGGCTGCAGCCCCGCCCTGCCCTCCGATCTACCCCTGGGGCAGATCAGCGCGGCCGCCGGCCGCGGAGCCTACGATTACGTCTGCGCAGCCATCGACGACGCGCAGGCTGGTCTCATCCGCGCGATTGTCACCGCACCGCTGAACAAAAAGTCCATGCACGCGGCCGGCATCGACTATCCCGGCCACACCGAGATCCTGGCCGAACGGTCCGCCACGCGGGACTTCGCGATGATGCTCGCCAACGACGAACTGCGCGTATTGCTGGTGACCATCCACGTGGCGCTGGCCGAGGTAATCGCGCGCATTACCCCGGAGGCCGAGCTGACCGCCATGCAACTGGCCGACCGGGCCTGCCGGCAGATGGGCATCGCCCAGCCACGCGTCGCCGTCGCAGGCCTGAACCCGCATGCCGGCGAAGGCGGTAAGTTCGGCCGCGAAGACATCGACATTATCGAACCCGCGATCGCCGCCGCCCGCGCCCAAGGCATAGACGCCAGCGGTCCCTGGCCCGGCGACACCATCTTCATGCGCGCTCGGCGCGGCGAATTCGACATCGTCGTGGCGCAATACCACGACCAGGGCCTCATTCCGGTCAAGTACCTGGGCCTGGACCATGGCGTGAACGTGACGGTGGGCCTGCCTTTCGTGCGCACCAGCGTCGACCATGGCACCGCCTTCGACATCGCGGGCAAGGGTGTGGCCGACCATGCCTCGCTCGTCGCCGCCTTCGACCTCGCGCTGGCCATGACGCCCTGAGCGCCACCCAGGGACTGTCTCGCTGACAACTGCCCGTCAGGAAACAGGGCGTCCCCGGGGACTACAATACGCCCCGTTTACGGCGCCCACGGCGCTTTTCGTTCGCCCTCCCTCCCCGTCCCCCATGTCACGCCTTGCCCGTCTTCTTCCCGACCGCTTCACCCTCTACCTGATCTGCACCGTCATCATTGCCAGCATCGTGCCTGCCCACGGCCAAGGCGTGGTCGTATTCGGCTGGATCACCAACATCGCGGTCGGCCTGCTTTTCTTCCTGCACGGCGCGCGCCTGTCGCGCGAGGCCATCATCGCCGGCCTGACGCACTGGAAGCTGCATCTCACGATCTTTTCCGCGACCTTCCTGATGTTCCCGCTGCTGGGCCTGGCGCTCAAGCCGGTGCTGGAGCCACTGGTCACGCCGGAGCTTTATCTGGGGATCCTGTTCCTGTGCTGCCTGCCCGCCACGGTGCAGTCGGCCATTGCCTTTACCTCGATGGCGCGCGGCAACGTGCCTGCCGCCGTGTGCAGCGCCTCCGCCTCCAGCCTGCTGGGCATCTTCATCACGCCGCTCCTGGTGGGCACCGTGGTCGCCAATGCCGGCAGCGCGCCGATTTCGTTCGACGCCGTCGGCAAGATCATGCTGCAACTGCTGCTGCCCTTTGTGCTGGGCCAGTTCGCCCGCCGCTGGATCGGCGCCTGGGTACACAAGCGCAAGGCCATGCTGAAGTTCGTCGACCAGGGTTCCATCCTGCTGGTCGTCTACACCGCTTTTTCGGAAGCCATCAACGAAGGCCTGTGGAGCTCGACCCCGATTCCCGCGCTGGCCGGCCTGGTGGTAGCTTGCGCCGTCATCCTGGCGCTGGCGCTGGGCCTGTCGGCATTGGCCGGCAGAATGCTGGGGTTCAATGGCGAAGACCGCATCACGCTGCTGTTCTGCGGATCGAAGAAGAGCCTGGCCAGCGGCATTCCAATGGCCCAGGTGCTGTTTGCCGGCCATGCGGTCGGCGCAATCGTCCTGCCCCTGATGCTGTTCCACCAGATCCAGCTGATGGTGTGCGGGGTGTTGGCGGCGCGCTTCGGCAAACGTCCCGAAGCACAGGCCTGAAGCTCCTTCCTGGCCAAGAAAAAACCGCGCCTGGGCGCGGTTTTTTTCTTGAGGCGGGAACGGCTCAGTACATATCGCGCGGCTGCGCGCCCGAGAAATTCAAGAAGCGAGTGCTGGAGCCCTGGAAGGTCAGGCGCACGGTGCCGATGGGACCGTTACGCTGCTTGCCGATGATGATCTCGGCGGTGCCCTTGTCCGGCGAATCCGGGTTGTAGACCTCGTCGCGATAGATGAACAGGATCACGTCCGCGTCCTGTTCAATAGCGCCGGATTCGCGCAGGTCGCTCATCACGGGACGCTTGTTGGGCCGCTGTTCCAGGCTTCGATTCAGCTGCGACAGCGCAATCAAGGGGCAATTGAGCTCTTTGGCCAGGCCCTTGAGCGAGCGGCTGATTTCCGACACTTCGGTTGCCCGGTTTTCGCCGGAACCATTGCCGGACATGAGCTGCAGGTAGTCGATGATGATCAGGCCGAGCTGACCGCACTGGCGCGCCAGGCGGCGGGCACGGGCCCGCACTTCCATCGGACTGAGCGCCGGCGATTCGTCAATATAAACCTGCGCATCCTGCATCAACTGCACCGCGTGGGTCACGCGCGGCCAGTCCTCGGCGATCAGCTTGCCGGTACGCATGCGATGCTGATCCAGCAGGCCGACCGAACCCAGCATACGCATGGCCAGCTGGACGGCGCCCATTTCCATGGAGAACACCGCCACCGGCAGCCCCTCCTCGATGGCGACGTGCTCGCCGATGTTCATCGAGAACGAGGTCTTGCCCATCGACGGGCGGCCGGCCACGATGATCAAGTCGCCGCCCTGCATGCCCGAGGTCATCTTGTCCAGGTCCGTGAAACCGGTGGGCACGCCGGTCACGTCGGAGGTGCTTTCACGGTGATAGAGCTCGTCGATGCGCTCCACCACCTGCGTCAGCAGCGGCTGGATTTCCTGGAAGCCCGCGGCGCCGCGCGCGCCTTCCTGGGCAATCTGGAAAACCTTGGACTCGGCCTCGTCCAATAGCTGGCGGGCTTCCTTGCCCTGCGGGCTCATGGCGGCCGAGGATATCTCGTCGGCAATCGCGACCAGCTTGCGCAGCATGGCGCGCTCGCGCACGATTTCACCATACCGGCGGATGTTGGCGGCCGACGGGGTGTTGTGGGCCAGCGCGTTCAGATAGGCCAGGCCGCCGGCATCCTCGGCCTTGCCGGCGCTGACCAGCGATTCGTGTACGGTGATGACGTCGGCTGGGCGCGCCAGCCCGATCAGCCGGGCGATATGGTGCCAAATCAGCCGGTGATCATGCCGGTAGAAGTCCTCTTCGACCAGCACGTCGGCAATGCGGTCCCAGGCTGCGTTGTCCAGCAGCAGGCCGCCCAGCACCGATTGCTCCGCCTCGATGGAATGGGGGGGAACGCGCAAGTATTCGAGCTGGGAGTCGGCAGGTGTGTTCATGACTTCAATAGTAACGGCTGCAGGATATCCGCGACGCGGAAGAATCCCTGGATATCGCGCGAGGGCAGACGGCCCAGCACCACGCGCAGGGGCGCCGCGATGCCGCAGAGCACGCGCGCCAGGCGCGTCAGGCGGGCTCGGACCTCGGCATCGGGATTGCTTTCGAAATAGACTTCGAGCGCCAGTTTACCCAGCGTACGGGCTACGTCGTCGGGCAATTTACGCAAAGACACCAGAGAGGCCAGCATCTGGAACAGGTCATACGCCTGGGCCAGCGGGCGCGACAGGGTCGAACCGATGTTCTCTTCGAAATCGATGCGCCAGAGTTCGCCATCCTGCAGCGTGATGTTGCGAATTTGCGCGCCGCCGTGCCACAGGCCGCGGGCATGGAAGGCAGCAAGATCGGCCGCGGCCGCGCGCGCCAGCCACAGACGGGACGTCGCGTCCTCGTTGCGGATCAGGTCCGCCAGGTCCTCGCCCACGTACTCCAGCACCAGCAGCCCTTGCTCCTGCCACCAGACTTCGGGCACACGGCAGCCCGCCTTCAGCAGTTGCGCGAGGCGTTGCGACTCGTGCGCCAACCCATTGCGCAACAACACGCCCGGTCGCGGAAACTCGCCCAGGAAAATCTTGCACCCCACCCCCAGGAACAGGGCGCGCACATAGCGCAGCGCATAGCTCACTCCCCGAGCGATGCTGGGCCGCCGCCGCTTGATGATGCAGCGCACGCCATCGATCGTCACATCCCGCACTGAAGGTTCACGCGACGCATCCACGCTGTCCAGCCAGGCTCTCAGACCGGGTGGCGCGTTATGGTGAACGGGGGGCTGAGTCAAGACGTCCTCTGGGAAATGCGGCGCAGGGCCTGAGTCGCGGAGTCCGAAGACTACACGCAATACGCGAAGGGCAAAAAGAAAAAAAGCCGGCGCGCGGGCCGGCTTCTTTTTACTGCGGGTACCGGCTTAGGACAGTTCGCCTTCGACCAGGACCGTCACGTCGACCAGAACGTCGGCGTGCAGGGCAACCTGGATCGGGAACTCGCCGATCGACTTCAGTTGGCCGTTGGGCAGGCGGACTTGCGCCTTTTCGACGGCTTCGAAGCCAGCCTTGCGCAGGCCTTCAGCGATGTCGGCGTTGGTGACCGAACCGAACAGACGGCCATCGACACCAGCCTTCTGAACGATCTTCAGCTGGAAGCCGGCAACGCGCTCGCCCAGAGCTTGGGCGGCGGCCAGCTTTTCAGCCTGAGCCTTTTCCAGTTCGGCGCGGCGCGCTTCGAATTCCTTCAGGGCGGCGTCGGTTGCACGACGGGCCTTGCGCTGGGGGATCAGGAAGTTGCGGGCGTAGCCATCACGCACGCGAACGACTTCACCGAGGTTACCCAGGTTGACGACTTTTTCGAGCAGAATAACTTGCATTTCAGTGCCCCGGATTAGTTGTGGTTGTCGGTGTAAGGCAACAGGGCCAGGAAGCGCGCGCGCTTGATGGCGGTGTCCAGCTGGCGCTGATAGATTGCCTTGGTGCCGGTCAGACGAGCCGGGATGATCTTGCCGTTTTCTTGCACGAAGTCGCGCAGGGTGTCCAGATCCTTGTAGTCGATCTCTTCCACGCCGGCAGCGGTGAAGCGGCAGAACTTACGACGCTTGAAGAGCGGGTTCTGCTGCGTGAATTTGCGTTTTTCCTTGCGTTTTCCGAAGAAAGCCATGATATGTGCCTCTTTGTTTGAGGGGGCTGGTTTTACCCTTGATGGGCCCTGACCCCCATAACCTATCCGTATTCAGAAGGCGCTCATCGCGCCCTTTGCCCAATTCCCTTCAAGCCACCAGCGGATCGCGTCCTGCGCTGCCGCTGACCTTGCGTGCCTGCTGCAAATGCAGCTTGACCTTTACGGAATCCTTGCGGGTGGGAGCCAAAAACCCCTGCACCAGCAATTCGGACCCCAAGGCCGTGTCCTTCAGCAGCAACGCCAGGTCGCCCAGTGCCACGGCCGCGATAGTCAGTTCGACGCGGCGCGGGTGGCCAGCTTCGATGACTTCCGACTCGTGCGCCAGCACCATTTCCAGTGCGGGCAATCCGGCGGGAGTGTGGCGCAGAGGCTCGCATTCGAGAACGCGGGCGCTGAGTTCCAGCTTGTTCATCCTGCCAGGCACCAAGGGGACTTCATGGGATGGGCTCTGCGTGAGCCCTGCTTACTCGGCCTGAGCCGCGACCGCTTCCGCCGAAGCCTTGCGGGCTTCTTCGCGCTCGACCGACTTCATCATGATCGAGGGCGTGGTCTGGGCTTTCTTGGTCTTGATGACCAGGTGGCGCAGAACGGCGTCGTTGTAGCGGAACGAGTGTTCCAGCTCATCCAGCGTGGCTTGGCCGCACTCGATGTTCAGGCAGACGTAGTGAGCCTTGACGAGCTTCTGGATCGGGTAGGCCAGTTGACGGCGACCCCAGTCTTCCAGGCGGTGAACCGAGCCGCCTTGGCCCGTGACCAGCGCTTGGTAACGCTCGACCATGGCGGGCACTTGCTCGCTTTGGTCGGGGTGAACGATAAACACCACTTCGTAGTGACGCATGAGTAAAACTCCTTGAGGATGTCTCGCCGGCCGACCGTCTTGCACCCGCGCTTTCCATCAGGGGTGGATTTGCATCATTGATTTGCATCACTAATGCATCGTAGACGTGGCCCGCAAGGGGCAGCCCGCTACCCAAAAACCATGGGCGGTCGAGCAAGAAAGCTCTCGATTATCACCGATTGAGCGGCCAGGTGCAAGCCGAAAAGGGCTTCAAGGAATAAGGGACAGGCCGTTTCCACCGTCCCGGCCTGCCGGCCGCGGCAAATCGGCAACATCGATTTCCTGCGGACGGTTGACCACGCTGACCATGACATAGCTGATGATCATCAGCAAGAACCAAGAGCCCAGCTTGGCAATGGACACCAGCTCCCAGCCCTGCGACTGGTTGGGATAGCGCCACGCATTGGCGAAGGTGCCGATGTTCTCGGCGAACCAGATGAACAGGGCCACCAGCACGAAGCCCAACAGCAGAGGCATGCGGCGGTAGACGCGCCAGATCCGAAAGTACACCCAGGTGCGCGCGAACAGGACGGCGGTCAGCGCGAACAGGACCCACCGGAAATCCATGACGTAGTGATGCGCGAAGAAATTCACGTAGATCAGCACGGAAAGCACCACCGTGGCCGCCACGCGAGGGTGGGCGCGGAAGCGGAAGTCGAACAGGCGCCAGACCCGCGCCAGGTAGCTGCCCACCGCCGCATACATGAAGCCCGTAAACAGGGGCACGCCGCCGATGCGCAGCATGCTGGCCTCGGGATAGAGCCACGAGCCGGCGGCCGTCTTGAACACTTCCATGCCGGTGCCCACCACATGAAACAGCAGGATCACGCGGGCTTCGCTCCAGGTTTCCATGCGCAGCGCCAGGAGCAAGGCCTGTATGCCCAGCGCCGCCAGCGTCAGGAAGTCATAGCGGGCCAGCCAGGCGTCCTTGGGATACCACCAGTGGGTGCCCAGCAGCAGCGCGCACATCAGGCCGCCGAACAGGCAAGCCCAGGCCTGCTTCACGCCGAAACGAAAGAACTCGTAGAGCGCGACGCCAAAACGGCCGCGGCTGGCCAGATTGCTGGCCAGCCGCGATTCCCAATCCTGCAGCCCCGCGATGAGCGGCCAGTCATTGGCCGCCGGATGGCTCACGGCAAGCTCAACCTTCGACGACGGCGTAGGCCGAGTGGTTGTGGATGGATTCAAAGTTCTCGGCTTCCACGCGATAGCGGGCGATGCCAGGATGCGCGTTCAGGCGGGCAGCCACGTCGCGGACCAGGTCCTCGACAAACTTGGGGTTGTCGTAGGCGCGCTCGGTGACGTACTTTTCGTCCGGGCGCTTGAGCAGGCCCCACAGCTCGCAGGAACCCTCTTCTTCGATCAGGCGGATGACGCCGTCCATGCCGATGTCGGCGTTCAGGATGGCGGACACCGTAACGTGTGAGCGCTGGTTGTGCGCACCGTACTCGGAGATGGCCTTGGAGCAGGGACAGAGGCTGGTGACGGGCACCTGCACAATGAGTTCGAACTCGACCTCGTCGCCGTGGGCGCGGGCGATCCACTGCACTTCGTAGTCCAGCAGGCTTTGCACGCCGGAAATCGGGGCAGACTTGTTGATGAAGTACGGGAAGGCGGCGGTGATGTCACCGCGCTCGGCGTGAAGCAGCGGCAGCATGTCGGCAGCCATGGCGCGGAACAGGGTCGGCGTCATGGGAATGCTGCGGTACTTTTCCAGCAAGGCCACGAAGCGGGACATGTGCGTCCCCTTTTCTTCGGGCGGCAGCGCCACGGTCAGCGTCCAATTGGCCACGGTGCCCTGGGGCGAGCCGTCGCCGCTTTCAATCAACATGGGGTGGCGCACGCCACGGATGCCCACGCGCTGGATCGGGATGTGCCGCGTGTCCGCCGAGCTCTGGACGTCGGGCATCACGATGGCGGGGTCGATCGGAGAATTCATTTCGGCTTACCTGTCTAGGCGGTCAGTCGCGAATACGCACGGCCTAGGAATCTGATGAGAGGGGGCCATTATCGCCCATAGTCCGCCAACCGCCAGGGAAAACCCTTCTATTCGTAGGTTAGCGGGGCCGGAACAGTGTGTTTCATTCCCGCGGTGCCGGGCCAGGCCCGGCACCGCGGGATGGGACCGGAATCAGCCCAGCAGGTCGGCGTAGCGGGCGCGGATCGAACGCTCGATGCCGGCCGCATCCAGGCCGATACCCGCCCACAGGGCGGACTGCTCGCCATGATCGATGAATTCGTCGGGCAGGCCCAACTGCAGCACCGGGATCGCGACGCCGGCCGCGCTCAGCGTTTCCAGCACGGCACTGCCCGCCCCGCCCATGATGGAGGCGTCTTCCAGCGTAACCAGCGCGTCGTGGCGGCTGGCAAGGTCCAGGATCAGCTCCCGGTCGATGGGTTTCACGAAGCGCATGTCGGCCACCGTGGCGTCGAGCTGGGAGGCGGCGCCAAGCGCGGCCTGGACCAGGGTGCCAAAGCCCAGGATAGCGATCTTGCGGCCTTCGCGGCGCACCACGCCGCGGCCGAGTTCGACCGTGCCCAGGCCTGCCTCTTCGGCCGCGCCGCAACCCGCACCGCGCGGATAGCGCACCGATGCCGGACCGGGAAACTGATAACAGGTCGACAGGAGCAGCCGCGTTTCGTTTTCGTCCGAGGGCGTGGCCACGACCATGTTGGGTACGCAGCGCAGGAAGGCGATGTCGTAGTTGCCGGCATGGGTGGCGCCGTCCGCCCCTACCAGACCGGCACGATCCAACGCGAAAGTCACGTCCAGGTTCTGCAAGGCCACGTCATGGATGAACTGGTCGTAACCGCGCTGCATGAAGGTGGAGTAGATCGCGACCACCGGTTTCTGGCCTTCGCAGGCGATGCCGGCGGCAAAGGTCACGGCGTGCTGCTCGGCGATGCCCACGTCGAAATAGCGTTGCGGAAAGCGTTTTTCGAATTCCACCAGCCCGCTGCCTTCACGCATGGCGGGCGTAATGGCGACCAGGCGCGAATCCTGTTCGGCCATGTCGCACAGCCACTGGCCGAACACCTGCGTAAAACTGCGCTTGCCCGGCGCCTTCGATTGCTGGATACCGACCGCCGGATCGAACTTGCCGGGCCCGTGATACAGCACCGGGTCAGCCTCGGCCAGCTTGTAGCCCTGGCCCTTGCGGGTCACGACATGCAGGAACTGCAGGCCTTCCAGCGCCTTGAGGTTCTGCAGGGTGGGCACCAGCGCGTCCAGGTCGTGCCCGTCTATCGGGCCGACGTAGTTGAAGCCGAATTCCTCGAACAGCGTGGCCGGCGTGACCATGCCCTTGGCGTGTTCCTCGAAGCGGCGCGCCAGTTCCAGCACCGGCGGCACGTGCTGCAACACCGCCCGCCCCACATTCTTGGCGGCCGCGTAGAAGCGGCCCGACATCAGGCGCGCCAGATAACGGTTCAGCGCCCCCACCGGCGGCGAGATCGACATGTCGTTGTCGTTCAGGATCACCAGCAGGTTGATATTGGGAGTGACGCCGGCATTGTTCATGGCTTCGAAGGCCATGCCCGCGGACATCGCGCCGTCGCCGATGACGGCGATGTGCTGGCGCTGCACGCCGGCATTGCGCGACGCCACCGCCATGCCCAGCGCCGCCGAGATCGATGTGGACGAATGCGCGGTGCCGAAGGCGTCGTATTCGGACTCGCTGCGTTTGGGAAAGCCGGAAATTCCGCCTTGCTGGCGCAACTTGGCCATGCCGGCGCGACGCCCCGTCAGGATCTTGTGCGGGTAGGACTGGTGGCCCACGTCCCAGACGATACGGTCATGCGGCGTGTCGAATACCTGATGCAGGGCCAGCGTGAGTTCGACGGTGCCCAGGTTGGACGACAGGTGCCCGCCCGTTTTGGATACCGACTCCAGCACGAAGCCGCGCAGCTCGTCCGCCAGTTTCTTCAGCTCGCGGCGATCCAGGCGCTTGAGGTCAGCCGGGGATTGAATGCGGTCCAGTAAATCTGTCGTCATGCTTTTATGTGGTTCGTTGGCCCGGCCTGCCTCCAGCCCGGGCTGGTCCCGGTTCAGCGGTCTCGTAGGACGATGAAGTCGGCCAGTTCAGCCAGGCGCGATCCAGCCTCGCCCAGCGGAGCCAGGGCGGCCAGCGCGTCCTCTCGCAGTTCCTGGGCGAACGCGCGCGCGCCGTCCAGCCCCAGAAGCGATACATACGTGGGCTTGTTCTCGGCGGCGTCCTTGCCGGGCGTCTTGCCCAGGCTGGCGCTATCCGCGGTCACGTCCAGGATGTCGTCGACGACCTGGAAAGCCAGCCCCACCGCCTGCGCATAGGCGTCCAGCGCCTGGCGCGAGGCGGAGCTTGCGCCCGCCACGATGCCGCCCAACGCCACGCTGCACGCCAGCATGGCGCCCGTCTTCATGCTGTGCATGGTTTGCAGTTCGTCGCGCGACAGCGCGTGGCCGACGCTGAACAGGTCGATGGCCTGCCCGCCCGCCATGCCCTGGCTGCCCGCGGCGCGCGCCAGCGACTGGGTCGCCTGCACGATCAGGGCCGGCGCGATCGGCATCGAGGCGAGCAGATCGAAGGCCAGCGGCTGCAGCGCGTCGCCGGCCAGCATGGCAGTGGCTTCGTCGAATTGCACGTGGGTAGTGGGCCGTCCGCGGCGCAGCGTGTCGTCGTCCATGCAGGGCAGATCGTCGTGCACCAGCGAATAGGCGTGGATCAGTTCCACCGCGGCCGCGGCGCGGTCCAGCGATGCCTGCACAGCCAGCACGCTACCGCTGACGGGACATGCCTGCCCCGCGGCGTAGACCAGCGCGGCGCGCACCCGCTTGCCGCCGCCGAGCACGGCGTAACGCATGGCTTCGTGCAACCGGGAGGGCAACGCGTCAGCCGGGGGCAAGAGATCGTCCAGAACGTCCTCGACGTGCTGCACGCGGCCCTGCAACCATTCCGGGAAGGCGAGTTGAATTTGCTTCATCGGGTTCTTATTCGTCATCCAGCGCCGCCGGGTCCAGCGGACGCAGCAAGTCGCCCTCCAGGACCTTGACCTGCTGTTCGGCCTGCGCCAAGCGTTCCTGGCAGACCCGCGTGAGCGCCACGCCGCGCCGGTAGGCGGCAAGCGACTGCTCAAGGGGCAACGAGCCGTCTTCCATGGCCGCTACCAGCGATTCGAGTTCGGCCAACGCCGTTTCGAAATCCTGGGGCATGGGACGGTCATCGATCTGCGGATCGGCTTGTGAAGGCTTGGCCAAACGGGTCTCCGAGGGCGCTAGGGGTGGATCAATCCGTGAATTGTACGAGATACCCGCAAGAGCGTCGGGCTTGCCGCCATGCGCCGCGCGTCTCAGCTCGCGGCGCCCGCCAACCCCACGATGGCGGCTCGCAACAAGGGCGCCACGCGCGTGCGCAGGTCCGCCTCCGGCAACAGGCTTGCGGGTCCGCCACAGCTCATGACGAAGACCCCTTCGCCGGTGATGGACGAGAACGGCACGGCGACGGCGTTGATCCCCGACTGCCATTCGCCGATCGCGTAGCAGCAGCCCGTATCGCGCAGTTCCGCGCGGGCGCGCTCGATGGCCTCTGCGGCCGGCGCCGCCTCGCCCAGGCGGGTCAGCGCGTCGGCGCAAGCCTGGGGCGGCAGGCTGGCCAGATAGGCCCGGCCCATGGCGCTGTCCAGGCTGGCGCGATAACCGACCGGCAAACGCAGGTACAGCGCCGAAGAGCCGTGGATGGCTTCGACGTAGGTCATGGCGTCGCCGTCGAAGGCACCGAGCGCCACTGCGCCGCCGGTAGCCCGCGCCAGCTCGGTCATTGAGGCCTTGGCCAGCTCCCTCACCTCCAGCCCCGCCAACAGGCCGAAACCCAGGGCCAGGACGCCGTAGCCGGGCGAATACTTGCCGGTGTCCGGGTGATAGCGCAGGTAGCCCAATTCGGTAAGGGTGTAGGTAATACGACTGATCGTGGGCTTGGGCAAGCCGGTCAGGCGCGCCAGGTCCAGGTTGCCCAGAGCCGCCACGCCATGGCGGAAGCAGCGCAGCACATCGAGTCCGCGCGCCAGCGCTGTAATGAAGTCGGGGGAGTTGGCGCCCTCGCCCGAGCCGGCAACGCGCTTACGGCGCGCGGGCAGGCTGAGCTCGACCTTGCTGTCCGGTTTGGCGGCGGGATGCGCGATGCGCTTGGAGTCAGAAAAAGATTGCATTTCTATTCGCTTCGTTTTTATAGTTTATTTCGAATAACAAAATTAAATTTCATTTTACGGAATTTAAAGCAAGGCGCGAGACCTGGCAAGCGTTGCCCGCAACGCCAAGCCCGGCCCGACCCTCCACTCATGCACGCGATTTCAAGGGGAAAACATGATTCGCACTAGCTTCAAATTGCTGGCCACCCTGTTGCTCAGCGCGGCGGCCCTGGGCGCCCAGGCCGAGACCTATCCGGCCCGCCCGATCAAGGTCGTCTCGCCCTTCCCGGCCGGCGGCGCCACCGACGTGCTGACCCGGATACTGGCCGAACGCATGGCCAAGACGCTGGGCCAGCCCATGATCGTCGAGAACAAGGCGGGCGCAGGCACCTCGATCGGGGCGGCCTTTGTTTCGCGGGAAGCGCCGGACGGCTACACCATCCTGATGGCGACCAACTCCACCCTGGTCACGAACCGCTACCTATACAAGGAACTGCCCTACGACCCCGACGGCTTCGCCCGCATCGGCATGGTCGGCGTGGGGCCGCTGGTGCTGCTGTCCAGCCCCAAGCGGCCGTTCAACAGCACCCAGGACGTGGTGGCCTACGCCAAGCAGAATCCCGGCAAGCTGACCTTCGCCACCTTCGGCCCCGGCACGTCCTCGCACCTGGCGGGCGAACTCTTCAAGGAGCGCGCCGGCATCGACATCCTGCACGTGCCGTTCAAAGGCGCGACCCAGGCCCTGCCGGCCCTGGTCAGCGGCGACGTGGACCTGTTCTTCGACATGGTGGCCACGGGCATGCCGCAGGCCGATGCCGGCAAGGTCAAGGTCTTCGCCATTACCAGCCCCGGGCGCCTGCCCACGCAGCCGAAGCTGGCGACGCTTGCCGAACAAGGTTATCCGGCCTTCGACATGACCGCCTGGTTCAGCTTCGTGGCCCCCAAGGGCACCCCCGCCCCAGTCATGGAAAAACTGCAGCAAGCGCTTGTCGAAACGCTGCAGGATGAAACGATCAAAAAGCGCATGCTGGACATGGGCATCGATCCGCGCTCGGGCACGGCGGCCGAACTGGACAAGCAGATCCAGACCGAACAGCCCATCGTGGCGCAGCTGATCAAGCAGGCCAATATCGTTTTGCAATGACGATGCCGGCCGTTTCGTGACAAAACGTTGGCGGGCCCCGGCCCGTCGACGAATGCGCCGAGCCGCAAGGCTCCCGCCGGCAGCGGCCCCAGTGGCCCCTGCCGGTTTTTCGTGCGCAGCCGATATGCCCTCTAACCCCTGGATACAGAACCGGGGCGCTCCCCGCTGCTATGGTGAAAAGGCAAACACCGCAACGGGAGCCCGATGCCGTACATCGAAGAGAAATATGCGCGCCTGGACGCCGCCCGCTGGCTGGCGGCGGTGGCCGTCGTGCTGCTGCACAGCGCGGCCATGATCGTCAGCAACCCCGCCGTCTACGGTGGCGGAGCCTGGCTGGCCGCCAACCTGTACGACTCGGCGGCGCGTTGGTGCGTGCCTGTGTTCGTCATGGTCAGCGGCGCCCTGCTGCTGGATCCCGACAAGCCGCAAGATGCGCGCCAGTTCTACAGCCGGCGCATGGCTCGAATCTGCGCGCCGCTGCTGTTCTGGACGTTCTTCTACCTGGCGTGGCGCACGGCGCTGGATTGGTGGGACGACGGCCGCATCGATTTTTCGTTCTGGCCGCGCAAGCTGGTACAAGGCGAGCCCTACTATCACTTGTGGTACCTGTACATGATCGTGGGCCTGTATCTGTTCGCGCCGCTGGTGCGGATCCTGTATGCGCGCAGCACGCCGCGCGCCCGCGCGCTGTGGGTGGTGGGCATCCTGGGGGTGGCGATCCTGGACGCACTGTACCGTCGCGCTTTGGGCGCGCCCGCGGGCTTTTTCCTGACCTGGTTCCTGCCCTACCTGGGCTACTTCGTGGCGGGCCGCCTGATCTTCGACGGCCAGATGCGCATCCCGCGTCCCGGTCTGATGCTGGCAGCCAGCGTCGCGGCCACCGCGCTGGGCGTCTATGCGATGTCCAGCAATCGCGCACTCGACACCTACTTCTACGACTACTTCAGCCTCACCGTGCCGTTCATGTCGCTGGCCGCGTTCCAGTGGATCGTCTCGTCGCCGCGCTTGCCGCGGATGGCCTCGCTCGCCCCGCTGACTTTCGGCATCTACCTGATCCATCCACTGTTCCTGGACGTGGCGCGCCGCGCCGGCGCGCTTACCGGCGCGCGCGCGGACGCCTGGACGCTGCCCTTGCAGGCCGCAGTCGTGTTCGCGCTGTCGGCGGCCAGCTGCTGGCTGCTGAGGCGGCATCCCGCGACGCGCAGATTCGTCTGAAAGGCCTACATCTTCAAGGGGTTATGCCGCGCACCGCATGGTTAAGCCGGCCTCGGCATAACTTCACCAAGCTTCGCAGTTCTTCACGGGCGCAGGGTAAGGGCTTGGGGTACAATTCACGGCTTACTTGATCGGCCAGACACCGATTTTTCTTCGCGCCAGCACGGAACGCAGCCAGCGGATTTCAAAGCCGCCCGGCAAAAGCTCCTCCGTCCTGGCTTTTTTATCCGAGCGGGGGGAATCATGACCGACATCGGTCGGATGGCACATGTAGTGCCAGCTCGCACCCAGCTACCCGTCAGCGCGTATTTTGACGAAGCCCTCTTTGCCCGCGAGCAAGAACTCATTTTCAAGCAATCCTCACAATACGTCGGCCACCAGAAAGTGGTGCCCGAAATTGGGGATTGGCGTACGTTGGTTCAGGAAGACGGAGGGCGCGTGCTGGTTCGCAACCAGCAAGGCGTCGAACTCATCTCAAATGTCTGCCGCCACCGTCAGGCATTGATGCTTGGCGGCGAGGCCGGCAATGTGGCCGGCAACTGCAATACGCATGGCAATCTGAAGGCAACGGGCGGCAATATTGTCTGCCCCTTGCACCGCTGGACGTACAACAACCAGGGCGAGTTGTTGGGCGCGCCCCAGTTCGCCACCACGCCCTGCATGAACCTGCAGAAGTTCCGCCTGCGTGACTGCCATGGCCTGCTGTTCGAAGGCCCGCGCGATCCGGCCTCCGACATGGCGCCGCTGTTCTCGCGTCCGGAATTCGACTTCGGCGATTACGTGCTGGATCACGTCGAAGTGCACCAGTGCAACTACAACTGGAAGACCTTCATCGAGGTCTACCTCGAGGACTATCACGTCGGTCCGTTCCATCCGGGCCTGGGCCGATTCGTCACCTGCGACGACCTGAGCTGGGAATTCAACGACTGGTACAGCCTGCAGAAGGTCGGCGTGCACAACGCCCTGGCGCAGCCGGGCTCCGACGTGTACAAGCAATGGCATGACCGCCTGCTGGCGTTCCGCGAAGGCGATGCGCCCGATTTCGGCGCGGTCTGGGTCACGTACTTCCCGACCCACATGATCGAGCTGTATCCGCACGTGCTGGTGCTCTCCACGCTGTATCCGAAGGGTCCCCAGGAAACGGTGAACGTGGTCGAGTTCTACTACCCCGAGGAAATCGCCGCCTTCGAGCGCGAATTCGTCGAGGCCCAGCGCGCCGCCTACATGGAAACGGCGATCGAAGACGATGAGATCGCCGAACGCATGGACGCGGGCCGCAAGGCGCTGATGCTGCGAGGCGTGAACGAAACCGGACCGTACCAGTCGCCCATGGAAGACGGCATGCAGCACTTCCACGAATGGTATCGCCGTATCATGCAGGAACGCGTCTGAAGCCCGCTTCGACGCCGCTCCCATGCAAAAGGCCTCGCGTACGCGAGGCCTTTTCTTTTGCCAACTGCCGGAATCAGCGGCCCAGCACGCCCGCGACCGTGCGCTCGCCGATGGCCAGGCCCACCGTCATGCCCACACCCGAGTGCATCACCGCCACCGTCGTGGCGGCATCGACCGGCATGACCGAGAACGGCGCCGGACCGTGCGCGCCATAGACTCCCTGCCAGCGCTCCAGCACCCGCAAGCGCGCGCCCAGGGCCTGGGTCGCCAGGTCCAGCATGGCATTGTCGACCGCCTCGTCATTGAACGGCGGCGCGTCCTGGCCGTAGCGGTGCGAATCGCCGATGATCAATTCGCCATAGGGAGTGGGACTGATCAGCAGGTGGATGCCGTTTTCCAGCAGCATGGGCGTTCGCGCCTGGATCAGGTCGCGCAGCGCCAGCGCCGACGGCAGGTCGGAGAACGCGCCGTAGTGCACGCAGGACAGGCCGGTCAACAAGGGTCGGTCCAGCGCGAGAGGCTGAGTCTCGAATGCCGCGCGCAACATCTGCAGGCGCGTGACCTCCAGATTCATCGGCGCAAAGCGCTCCGGCAACAGCGTCAGGTAGTCATGCCCGGGGCAGACGAACACGTGGCTGCCCTTGAATTCGCCCGCCGAGGTGCTCACCAATCCGCCTTCGACGGCCCGAGCCAGCGTGCCGGTGACGAACTCCACGCCCAGCGACTCCGCCAGATAGCGCGTAATGGCGGGCAGCGCCTCGCGCGAATAGATCTGCAGGTCGTCATGGCCTTGCAGGGCCGCGCAATGATGCGCCAATCGACCGCCATACAGCCCGGCCACCGCGCGGCCCGAGAGCAGTTCGGCGCGATACCCTTCCTGGCGCATGCGCGTCTCGGCGAACTCCTGCAGCACGTCCGCCTCGTCGGCATTGCGCGCCAGCACCAGGGCGCCATTGGC
Organism: Achromobacter sp. D10; assembly: GCF_035282245.1. Lineage (NCBI taxonomy): Bacteria > Pseudomonadati > Pseudomonadota > Betaproteobacteria > Burkholderiales > Alcaligenaceae > Achromobacter > Achromobacter sp. D10. The sequence continues at coordinate 236,161 of NZ_JAYJLE010000003.1, read as the reverse complement.
GCGCACATGAAAGCCCGCGCGGTCCGCCAGTTCCAGCCACAGCTCACGCGCCTGCTGGGCGTGAGACAGCATCATGCCGGGAGCCTGGCCCGTCACGATGACCTGGCCGAAGTTGCGGATGGTGGCGCCGTGAGCCTGGCGGCTGCGTTCGATGACGGCCACCGAGAGGCCGCGCTTGGCGGCGGCCCAGGCATGGGCGATGCCCAGCATACCGGCGCCCACCACGACTACGTCGAAATTTTTCATCTGTGGAACAGTGCAAGAGGAATGCGTTGAGGCTGCCCTCGCGGGTGCCCCCGAGGCGCGGCGGCCGAAGCCGCCGCGGTCAAACAGCCTTACTTCTTCTTCGGCTCGGACTTGCCGTCGTAGCGCTTGGTCCACTCGGCGATGATGCGGTCGCGATTGGTCGCGGCCCAGGTGAAGTCGTTCTTGATCATGCGTTGCATCAGGTCGGCCGGCAGGTTCGGATTGGACGTGGCGATCGACGGGATGGCCAGCACGGCAAAGTTGGCCTTGTACAGTTCATTGGCCTCGCGGCTGGCGGAGAAGTCGGCCAGCTTGCGCGCGGCTTCCAGATGCTTGGTGCCCTTCATGATGGCGGTGGCTTCCACTTCCCAGCCCAGGCCTTCCGAGGGGAACACGGCTTCGACGGGCGCGCCGTCGGCCTTCAGCTTGGCGGCGCGGTAATCGAACGACACGCCGATCGGGAACTCGCCCGCGGCGGCCATGTTGCAGGGCTTGGAACCCGAGTGCGTGTACGAGCCGATGTTCTTGTGCAGGGCGTCCATGTAGGCCCAGCCCTTTTCCTCACCGAAGATCTGCAGCCAGGCGCTGACGTCCAGGAAGCCCGTGCCCGACGAAGCCGGATTCGGCATCACGATCTTGCCCGCATACACAGGCTTGGTCAGGTCCTGCCACGAAGTGGGCTTGGGCAGCTTCTGCTTTTCGGCTTCGATGGTGTTGAAGCAGATCGCGGCGGCGAAGCCGTCCATGCCGACCCAGGTGGGTTCGGCCTTGGCGTCGCGCATATTGGCGGCGATCTGGTCCAGGCCCTTGGGAGCGTAGGGCTGCAGCATGCCTTCCTTGTCCATCAGGCCCAGCGAGGTGCCGGCCAGGCCCCAGATCGCGTCGGCCTTGGGGTTGTTCTTCTCGGCCAGCAGCTTGGCCGTAATGATGCCGGTGGAATCACGCACCCACTGGATCTTGATGTCGGGATTGGCCTTCTCGAAGGCGGCCTGATAGGCCTTGATCTGGTCGGCTTCGAGCGCGGTGTAGACCGTCAGGGTGGTCTCGGCGGAGGCGGCGCCCATCACGGCCGTCAGGGCGGCGGCCAGTGCAAGCAGCTTGTAGCGATTCATGAAGTGACTCCGTGGGTAAGCGGAAAAAATGGCTGAGGGAGGCCCCCGGGGCTGGTCGGAACCGGCCCCGGCAAGCGGTGCAATCAGGGAGAAGAACGGTTAGGGACGCTGGCCCGCGGACAGGCGGGATTCGATGTCGGCGATCACGGCGGGCAGGTCGGCAACGGTGTCAATCAGGTAATGCGGCGCGACGGGCGACAGTTCCTGGCTGGCGGCGGTGCGCGCTTGCTGGCGACCCGCTTCGTCCAGGCTCAGGTATTCCTCCAGTGTCAGGCCGGCGGCGTTACCCGACAGCAGCAGGCCCACCGTCCACATGCCGGCGCGGCGCCCTTCCTCGATGCCGGGCGCGGTGTCGTCGACCTTGACGCAGGCGGCCACGTCGGAGATACCCAGCTCGATCACATTCTTCAGGGCCATCGCGGGCGCCGGGCGCGCGCGCGGCACGTCATCGCTGGCGACGATGCAATCGGGCTCCAGCCCTCCGGAGGCGGCGCGCTCGACCACGCGGCGCATGACGCTGGCGGGATAGCCCGAGCACGAGCCGATCTTCAGGCCACGCTGGCGCAGGGCGCGCAGCAGCTCGGCCGCTCCGGGTATCGCCGCGGAGTATTGCGCGACCTTTTCCAGCTGCATCGGCAGGAAGCGCTCGTAGATGGCGGTCACATCGTCATCGCCAGGCAAGCGGCCGAACTGCGCCTGGTACTGGCTGGCGATCACGGGATCGTTGCAGAGCGTGCGGATGTGGTCCCACTTGCCCATGCCCATCGGGCCTCGCGCCTGGGCCAGCGACATTTCCACGCCGAACTGCGAGAACGCATCCACGAACACCTTGGTGGGCGCAAAGGAGCCGAAGTCGACCAGCGTGCCGGCCCAGTCGAAGATCACCGCTTCCAGGCGGACGGGCAAAGGCGAAACAGTCATGAGAGTCATCCTTCAATAAATTCGTTCAATGGGCCACGGGGCGGCGCCAGGCCTGGCTGCGCGCCACCAGCGCGCGGCTTGCCAGGTGCAGGACCAAGGCGGCGACGGCCGAACTGGCCATGATCACGGTGCACATGGCGGCGGCAGGGCCGATGAAGCCGGCGTCGTCCATGTTCAGCACCGCGACCGCGGCCAAGACCGTCGAAGGGCTGTACAGGAACACTACCGCGGAGACCGTCGTCATGGCGGAAACAAACAGATAGCGGGCCACATCCAGCGCGGCGGGCAGGCACATCGGCAGCGTCACGCGCAGGAAGGTCGTCAGGCGCGGCACCTTCAGCGAGGCGGAGGCAGCTTCGAACTCGGGGTCCAGCGCGTTGAGCGCCGTGGCCGCCGTGAGATGCGCACTGGTGTAGAAATGGACGATGGTGCACAGGACCAGCAGCGGCATGGTGCCGTACAGAACGTTCAGCGGGTTCGACAGGCTATTGAAGAAGAAGATATAGCCCAGGCCCAGCACCAGGCCCGGCACGGCCATGGGCATCAGCGCCAACATGCCGACCATGCCGCGCAGGCCCCGCGTGACCGAGCTGCGGGCCGGCACCTTTTCCATCATCCAGGCGCCCGTGAAAACCACGGCCGTGCCGGCCAGCGCGGTGCAGAACGCCAGTTTCAGGCTGTTGCGCCAGGCCAGCCAGCCGCCGCCGTCCATATTGTCGAAGTCATACGAACGCAGCGACATCGACAAGTTGTAGGGCCACATCTTCACGAACGAGGCCCACACCGCCACACCGATAATCAGCAGCAGGAATGCCGCCAGCACGCCGGCCAGCGCCAGGAAGGCAGCATCGCGGCGGCGGTGGACGCCTGCGGCATAGGGCTGGGCCCGGCCGCTCATCTGGGCGCCCTGGCGGGCGCGCAACCGCCGGTCCAGGGCGAAGGTCAGGATCGCGGGAAGCAGCAACAGGATGCCGATGGCAGCACCCTTGGGGAAGTTCTGCTGGCCGACCACGGCCTTGTAGGCCTCCATCGCCAACACGTTGTAATCGCCGCCAACCACCTTGGGCACGCCGAAGTCCGTCACGGTCAGCGTGAATACCACGCAGCAGGCCGAAAACACGGCATAGCGGGTACCCGGCAGCGTCACGGTCAGGAAAGTTCGCCAAGGGCCTGCGCCCATGGCGCGCGCCGCATCGTAGAGGCGGCCGTCGGCCAGGGCCAGGCCGGTCAACAGGATCATGAGCGCGTGCGGAAAGGTGTAGAACGCCTCGCCCACGACAATGCCCCAGAAACCGTAGATGGTCGCGCCGCCGGTCAGGCCCTTGAGCAGGCCCTGGTTGCCCAGCAGATACACCAGCGCGATGCCCGGCAGCAAGGACGGCGCCAGCAAAGGCAGCAAGGCGATGGTGCGCAGCAGCCCCTTGCCCGGCAGGCGCGTGCGCGTCAGGCCGTAGGCGAATCCGTAGGCGCACGGCACGACGAGCAGCGTGGTCACGACGCCCACCGCCAGGCTGCGCCCGACCATGCTCATGAATCCGTCGCCGCCGATGATGCCCGCAAGTACCGACAGGCCAGCCCAGGCGCCATCGCTGTCCGTCACGGACTTGATCAGGATCGCGGCCAGCGGCAGCGCCAGGAACAGCAGCTGGCCCAGCGCCAGGGCGCCCTGCCCCGCACTCAGGCCGAAGGCGCCGATCCATGCCGGCAGCGGACGGCGGCCCAACGCCGGCAGGGGCGCAGCGAAGCTGCCCGCAGCCGCGGGGCCCGGCTTGGAGGAATGGCTCATGGCGGGGTCAAGCGTAGGCGCGTATCGCATGGCGCGGCAGCTCCACCCAGCAGCGGCTGGCAGCGTGAGGGCCCAGCAGGGCGTCTCCAATTTCGGGGGGCACGATGGAATGCACCGTGCTGCCGGGCACGCCTTCCAGGCGGAGGGCCAGGCGGTAGCCACGGCCGAGGAACACGCCGTCCAGCACGTCGGCCAGCATAGCGTTGGCTTGGTCCGGACGCGCGGTGCTGACGCGCACCGCTTCCGGCCGCACGAACAACTTGCCGCTGGCGGCGCCCAGCGCCTCATCCACATCCAGCTCCTGCCGGCCCACGCGGGCACGGTGCGCATCGACGCGCTCGAACGGCAGCCAGTTCGCCTCGCCCACGAAATCGGCGATGAAGGCCGAGCCGGGCTGGCGATAGAGTTCTCGGGGCGTGCCGTATTGCTCGATGATTCCGCCATTCATCACGGCGATCCGATCGGCCATCACCATGGCCTCTTCCTGGTCGTGCGTGACCATCAGCGTGGTGATGGACAGGCGCTTCTGCAAGGCCCGCAGTTCGATGCGCAGATGCTCGCGCACGCGGGCGTCTAGGGCCGACATGGGTTCGTCCAGCAACAGCAGGGAGGGCGACGGCGCCAACGCGCGCGCCAGGGCCACGCGCTGCTGCTGCCCGCCCGAGATCTGTCCCGGATACTTTCCAGCCGCGCCGGCCAGCCCGACCAGCGTCAGCATTTCCTCGACGCGGTTGGCGACGTGGTTGCGGTGTGCGCGCTTGCCGCTCAGGCCGTAGGCCACGTTCTGGGCCACGGTCAGGTTGGGGAACAGCGCATAGGACTGGAACAGGATGCCGTAGTCGCGCGCCTGCGGTTCGGCGTGCGAGATATCGCGGCCGGACAGCACGATCGTGCCGCTGTCCTGGCGCTCCAGGCCCGCAATGGCGCGCAGCAAGGTGGTCTTGCCGCAGCCCGAGGGACCCAGCAGGCACACCAGTTCCCCGGCACGGATGTCGAGCGAGACGTCCGACAGCGCGGTATGGCTGCCGAAGCGCTTCACAAGATGCCTGACAGAGAGAAATGCGGTATCGCGTTCGGCCATGGGGCCTCCGGTTTGGGAACGAAGGCAGTATGGAAGACGCGTATTGAGTGTTTATGACACTTCGCGCAAATGCAGTAATAAAAACATCAAATTATTTTGGTGTACTGGCGGTCTTGCGCATTGCGCCCCTATTCCGCCCCCTGCACCGTGCTTGTCGCCGAACTCAAATCCTTCTACGCCGTGGCCCGCTGCGGCACCGTCACCAAGGCTGCCGCCCAATTGGGAGTCAGCCAGCCCACGGTGACGGGGCAATTGCGCCAGTTGGAGTCCCGCTACGGCGTCGAGCTGTTCCACCGCCAGGGCCGCGGCATGCGCCTGTCCGATGCCGGCCACAGCCTGATGCCGATGGTGGAAAAGCTGGTCCAGCAGGAAACCGAGATCGATTTCCGCCTGCGCGACGCCAGTGACTTGCGCGAGGGCAATCTGCGCATCGGCGCCACCGGCCCTTACTACATCATGGACACGGTGCGCGCCTACAACCAGCGCTACCCGGGTATCGATCTGACCCTGGCCATCGGCAACTCGCAGAGCATGCTGCAAGCGCTCCATGACTATCGGATCGAGATTGCCACGTCGTCTTTTCTGATGGATGACAAGCACCTGTACCGGCGCATGATCGCCGCCGACCCCATCCGTGTCGTAACGCACCGCGATCACCCTCTCGCGCGCCATGGTCGCCTCTGCCTGGCGGACCTGGCCGATCACGCGCTGCTGTTGCGCGAACCCGGCTCCATGACGCGGCAATTGACGGAGGACGCCTTGCTTGCGGCTGGCGTCAGCGTGCGCCGCACGCTGGAAATCGGCAGCCGCGAATCGATCCGCCAGGCCATTCTGTGCGGGCTGGGGATCAGCCTGATTCCCTCGCGCGAAATCCCGTCCCATCCCGATCTGGCGGCCCTGGACATCGAGGGCGCCGACATCGTGATGCACGAATACCTGTACTGCCTGCGCGAGCGCCAACCGGTGCAGCTTATCGCGCGCTTTCTGGAGATGGCGCCAGCCGCCGGCTGAGCGCCGCCCTCCCCTATGCGGCCACTCAGGAGACAACCATGGCCTTGACCTTGCAAGATATCGAGCAGATTTTCCTGGAGCGCGGGCACCGCTCCTATGACGGCGAATCCGTCAGCCATCTGCGACACGCGCTGCAGACCGCGGCGCTGGCCGAACGCCACGGCGCAAGCGCGCACTTGATCACCGCCAGCCTGCTGCATGACCTGGGCCACCTCATCGCCGACAGGCCGGGCACCCCTACGCTGCGCGGTATCGACGACAAACACCAGTATTTCGTGCTGCCCTTCCTGCGCGGCCTGTTCAGCTCGGCGGTGCTGGATCCGATCCGGCTGCATGTGGAGGCCAAGCGTTACCTCTGCTATGTGGAACCGCAATATGAAGCGTCGCTTTCGGAGGATTCGAAACGCAGCCTGGCGCTGCAGGGGGGCAGTTTCGATGCGAGCCAGGCGGTGGAATTCGCGAGCATGCCGGGCGCGCCGGATGCGATTCGCCTGAGGCGCTGGGACGACATGGCCAAGGTTCCCGGCCTGGCCACACCGCCCCTGGACCACTTCCTGGAGATCGCCGAGAGCGTCTCCGGGCGGGTCAAGCTGGCTGCCATTTGGTAGGGCTGGCGGGAAAGCCGTGCGTCCTGGCGGTCCAGACGACCGCCAGCGTCGCCGCCAGCAGAGCGAGCAGCGCCGGCACGAAAGCGGCCACTCCCACGCGTTCGAGCAATGCGCCACCGACCACGCCGCCCGCGGCAATCGCCGTATTCCACGCGGTCACCAGCATGGACTGCGCAACGTCCGCGGCCTCGCCCGCCGTCTTGGCCAACGCAGTCTGGAACAGCGTCGGCGAGCCGCCGAACGCCACGCCCCAAGCGCCAACCGACAAATAAAGCATGGCCGGCATGCCGCCAACGGTACCCAGCGCGAACGCGGCCAGGCCGAACAGCGCGATGCAGGCCAGGGTAAGCACCCGCAGATGGCGGTCGATCAGCGTCCCGACCACCCAAATGCCGACGAGGGAACTCAGTCCGAACACCAGCAGCACCAGCTCGGTGCTTGCGGCCATCCCTAGCGATGCCAGCAACGGCGCGATGTAGATATAGAGGATGTTGTGCGCCAGAACGAAAGCCAGCACCGCGAACAGCACCGGACGCACGCCGGGCAGCAGGAATACGCGTCGTAGCGGCAATTGCCGGCCCCGGGCTTGTCCCGCGAAATCCGGCACCCGCAGGCGCACCCAGACCATCAGCATCAACGCCAATCCGCTCATGATGCCGAAGCCCGCGCGCCAGCCCCAAAGCGCACCCAGGAAGGTTCCAGCCGGCACGCCCAGCGACAGCGCCAGCGGCGCCCCCAGCATCGCCACGGCAATCGCCCGCCCCTGCTGGTGCGCGGGCACCATGCGCGCGGCGTAACCGGCCAGCAGCGCCCACAACAGCCCCGCCGACACGCCCGCCAGGAAGCGTGCAGCCAGCGTCAGCACATAGGCGGATGACAGCGCGGTCACGGTATTGGCCAACACGAATCCGGCAATAGCCATCAGCAGCAACGGCCGCCGCCGCACGCCCCGGGTGGCGGCGACCAGCGGGATCGCCGCCACCAGCGAGCCGATCGCATAGATAGTCACGGTCTGGCCGATACTGGCCTGGGATACGGCCAGGCCCTGCGCCATCTGCGGCAGCAGTCCGGCAGGCAGCGCCTCGGTCAGGATGGTGATGAAGCCCGCCATGGCCAGCGCCAGCAGCGGGCCCAGCGGCAGCCGGTCGCGAGGGGCTGCGGGATGCGCGTACGCAGTTTGCGGGCGCGGTGAATTCGTCGATTTCTTCATGTCAGGCATCTCGTTGAAGCTTGGTGCCGAGACGATAAAAGCCCCGCGATTAAAGAAAAAGTAGGCTACATTTCCTTCTTATGCGGAACCAAATGTCCGCAATCGAGGAAATAGATGGAAAGCCTCAATGGCTTTGTCGTGTTCGTACAGGTGGCAGAAACACGCAGCTTCGTGGCCGCAGGCCGACTTCTCGGCGTGTCGGCATCCGCTATTGGCAAGAGCGTGGCGCGGCTCGAGGACAAGCTGGGCGTGCGCCTGTTCCACCGGAGTACGCGCAGCGTCACGCTGACGGCCGAGGGCATCCTGTTCCTGGAGCGCTGCCGCCGCATCCTGGCCGAGATCGAGGCGGCCGAACTGGAACTGTCACACGCAGCCGCCGCCCCGAGAGGACGCTTGCGCGTCAGCCTGCCGCTGGTCAGCGGGCTGGTGCTGCCGGTGCTGGGCGAGTTCATGCGCGCCTATCCCGAAATCGAACTCGACCTGGACTTCACTGACCGCATGGTCGATGTCATCGAAGAAGGTTTCGACGCCGTGGTGCGCACGGGTGAACCCGCCGACTCCCGCCTGTCTGCACGCCGCCTGGGCACATTCCGAATTCTGCTGGTCGCCTCGCCCGCCTATCTAGCCAGCCGGGGCGCCCCCAAGGCGCCGGCCGACCTGCTGCATCACAGCTGCTTGCACTATCGCTTTCCCAGCAGCGGCAAGCTGGAGAGCTGGGGCGTGCGGCAAGGACCCGGCGAACCCGAACTGCCACTGCCTGTCTCCATGATCTGCAACAACATCGAGACACGCGCCTGCTTCGCGCTGCAAGGCCTGGGCATCGCCTACCTGCCGGACTTCGCCATCCGCGAACCCTTGGCGGATGGCAGCCTGGTGCAGGTCCTGGCGGGGCAAGTGGAACGCACCAACGTCTTTCACATGCTCTGGCCCGCCAGCAGGCAGCCGTCACCTAAAGTGCGGGCGCTGGTGGACTTTCTTGGAGCCAGGGTGTTCGCAGAGGGCAATGCGCGAGCCGAGCCGGGCGGTCGAGGACGCCGATAAAAAAAGCCAGGGCATGCTCCCTGGCTTCGAGGACCTATGCGCCCTTGGCCACCGGGCGGGACGGGTCGCTGCACCATTCGCTCCAGGATCCCGGGTACAGCCGAGAACCGGAGAGGCCCGCGATCTCCATGGACAGCAGATTGTGGCAAGCCGTGATGCCGGACCCGCACTGGTGCACGATGGCAGCAGGATCTCGGCCATTCAGCAGGCTGGCGAACTCCTCGCGCAACTGTTCGGCAGGCTTGAAACGGCCGTCGGGCTGGAGATTTTCGCCATTGGGGCGGTTCAGGGCGCCAGGGATATGGCCGGCCACCGGATCCATGGGTTCGACTTCGCCGCGGTAACGGTTGGCCGCGCGCGCATCGATCACGGTAAACGCGGGGCTGGAGATATTCTCCAGCACCGTCCGGGCGTCCACGGCAGCCGCCAGCGAGGGGCCGGGTTCGACCGGCTGGCCTGCGCGCACGGGGGCAGCCGCTACTGTCGTGGTGGGCAGCCCGGCCGCGGTCCATGCCTGCCAGCCGCCATCCAGCACGGCCACCTGATCGTGTCCCATCCAGCGCAGCATCCACCACAGGTGCGCCGCGTACATGCCGCCGCTACCGTCATACGCCACCACCAGGGTCTGGGGCGTCACGCCGTGGGCAGCCATGAGCGCGGCCAGTTCGGCGCGCGAGGGCAACGGATGGCGGCCGTTCTTGCCAGTGCGGGCCGCGGACAGCTCGGTTTCATGGTCCAGGTAGCGCGCGCCGGGAATATGGCCGGCATCGTAGGCTTGGCGGCCCGCGGCGTGGTTGCTCAGATCGTGCCGCACATCGAACACGCGCACGTCGGGCGCGTCCAGGCGCTTGGCCAGGTCGGCGGCGGAAATCAGGGTCATCGTCATTCGGTGTGCTCCTGTGAGGGAAGGTGGCGACCGTGGGTCAGGCCGGCTTGGGGTCGCGCATGGTGCGCCATATCGACAGCAGACCCGCGAAAATGATCAGGCCCATGCCGGCCCAGGCCAGGGCGTCCAGCTGTTCGCCCCAGAATCCCATGCCCAGCAGGGCCGCGAAGATGATGGTGCTGTACTGCAGCGCCGCCGTCAGCAGCGCCGAGCCCAGGCCGAAGGCGCGCGTCATGGCCAACTGACCGAACAGGCCCGACAGGCCCACGCCCAACAGCGACAGGTAGCCCGTCCAATCGGCCTGGCCCCACCCTTCGAACGCCAGCCCGGCCAGGCTGGACACGCAAACCGCCACGGAGAAGAACAGCACCGTGCGCCATTCCGGTTCGCCGACCCGGCCCAATTGGCGGATCTGCATCATGGCGATGGCGGACATGGCGCCAGCGGTCATCCCCAACAGCGCGGCCAGCCACTGGTCTTCGTTGATGCTGGGGCGCAGCACCGCGATCACGCCCAGGAACCCCAATGCCACCGCCAGGATGCGCACGGGGTCGCGCTGCGCGCCGCCCCACCCCAGCATCCAACAGGCGATGAACAGCGGCGCCGTGTAGTTCAGGCTGGTGGCGGTGGCAAGGGGCAGATGGGCGATGGCGAAGAACCCCAGCCACATGGACGTGACGCCGGACAGGTTGCGCCACAGGTGGAGTTTCCAGCTGACGGGAATGATGGACTGGCGGCCGGCCCGGGCCCAGATCAGCAGCAGGATGACCGAGGGCAGTCCGCGAAAAAGCACGACTTGCGGCAACGAGGCGCCGTGCTCGGTGCCGAGTTTCACGAACGAACCCATGATGGCGAACATGGCGGACGCCAGCAACATCCAAAGTGCCTGCATGGGGGTCTACGCTAAGGGAAAAGTGAGGAGGAATAAGGGAAAGCGATACTATACTCTCCGTCACCGGAAGCGGCGCCGGCGAGTCGGGGAACTGGCGGGCCGCCGCGATGTCGAATCCCGGCATATCCTGCTCGCAGAGGAACACAAAAAACATGAAACGCATTGTCTTGTTCGTCCTGACCAACCTGGCCGTCATGCTCGTGCTGTCGGCCACGCTGCGCATCCTGGGCGTGGACCGCTATATCACCGCCAATGGCCTGAACCTGAATGCCTTGCTGATTTTTTCGGCGGTGGTGGGTTTCACGGGCGCGATCATCTCGCTCTTGATCAGCAAGCCCATGGCCAAATGGAGCACCGGCGCCCAGGTTCTGGACCCGAACTCGCCCCGCAACCAACGCGAAGCCTGGCTGGTCGACACCGTGCACCAGTTGGCTGACCGCGCCGGCATCGGCCGCCCGGAGGTCGCCATCTATGAAGGCGCCCCCAACGCATTTGCCACCGGCGCATTCAAGAACGACTCCCTCGTCGCCGTGTCGACCGGCCTGCTGGAAAGCATGAGCGAAGAAGAAGTCGCCGCCGTGCTGGCCCACGAAGTCGCCCACATCGCCAATGGCGACATGGTCACGCTGACCCTGATCCAGGGCGTGGTGAACACCTTTGTGGTGTTCCTCGCGCGCGTGGTCGGCTACTTCATCGACCGCGCCGTGTTCAAGAACGAACGCGGCATCGGCCCGGGCTACTACATCACCGTGCTGGTCTGTGAAATCATCTTCGGCGTCCTGGCCTCGATCATCGTGGCCTGGTTCTCGCGCCAGCGCGAATACCGCGCCGACGCCGGCTCGGCCCACCTGATGGGCGCCCGCGAACCCATGATCCGCGCATTGGCCCGCCTGGGCGGCCTGGAGCCGGGCGAACTGCCCAAGTCCTTCGAAGCCTCGGGCATCACCGGCAAGGGCGGCCTGGCCGCCATGTTCGCCTCGCACCCGCCGATTCCGGCCCGTATCGCCGCGCTGCAGAATGCGCGCGTGATCTAACCAGCCAGGCCCGCGGCAGGGCGGCCGGTTGCCTGGACGCCCTCCGCAAAGACAGCCGCGCCCTTCAGCACTCGACGATGTTCACCGCCAGGCCGCCGCGCGCGGTTTCCTTGTACTTGGTCTTCATGTCGGCGCCGGTTTCGCGCATGGTCTTGATGACGGAGTCCAGCGACACGTAGTGCTGGCCATCGCCCCGCAGCGCCATCCGCGCGGCGTTGACGGCCTTGATCGAGGCCATCGCATTGCGCTCGATACAGGGAATCTGGACCAGCCCGCCCACCGGGTCGCAGGTCAGGCCCAGATTGTGCTCCATCCCGATTTCTGCCGCGTTCTCGACCTGTTCGACCGTGCCGCCCAAGGCCGCCGCCAGGCCGCCCGCCGCCATCGAGCAGGCCACGCCGACCTCGCCTTGGCAGCCGACTTCGGCGCCCGACAATGAGGCGTTGTACTTGTACAGCAGCCCCACGGCGGCCGCGGTCAGCAGGAAATCACGCACCCCGTCGCGATTGGAGCCGGGCACGAAACGGTCGTAGTAGTGCAGCACGGCCGGGATAATGCCGGCGGCGCCGTTGGTCGGCGCCGTCACCACGCGGCCGCCCGCTGCATTTTCTTCGTTGACCGCCATGGCGTACAGATTGACCCAGTCCATGACGGACAAGGGATCGGACAAGGTGCGTTCGGCCCGCTGGGTCAGGTTGCGGTACAGCTCGGGAGCGCGGCGGCGCACGCGCAACGGGCCGGGCAGTTCGCCGTCGGCTTCGGGGTAATTGATGCCGCAACCGCGCGACACGCAGTCCTGCATGACTTGCCAGATGCGGTCCAGCCCGGCGTGTACCTCGGCCTCGTCGCGCCAGGTCAATTCATTCTTCATCATCAACTGCGCCACCGACAGGCCGCTTTCGCTGCACATGGCCATCAGCTCGCGGCCCATGCGGAACGGATACGGCAGCTGATCGTGCGCTGCGATGACCTGGCTGTTGGAGGCGCCAGCCGTCACCACGAAACCGCCGCCCACCGACAGATAGCGGGCTTCGCGCAGCGATGCCCCGTCGGCGTCAAAAGCATGAAACTTCATGCCGTTAGGATGCTCCGCCATGGCTTCGCGGCGGTAGAACATCAGGTGTTCCTTTTCCACGAAAGGAACCGGATAGCGCCCCAGCAGCGGCAATTGGCGGCTGGCGCGCACCGACGCGATCATGCCGGCAATGGCGGCGGGATCCACGGTGTCGGGCGCTTCGCCCATCAAACCCAGCAACACTCCCTTGTCGGTGCCGTGGCCCTTGCCCGTGGCGCCCAGCGATCCGTAGAGTTCGGCGCGCACGGAGGCCACATTGGGCATGAGTCCGTCACGCTCCAGGCCTTGCGCGAACAACAGGGCAGCCCGCATGGGCCCCACCGTATGGGAGCTAGACGGACCTATGCCTATCTTGAACAGGTCGAAAACGGAAACGGCCACGCAAAACTCCAGTACATCAGCGATTGATGGGGCAATGATACGCGCAGGCCAGCCCGCGCGCAGCTAGCCTCCTGTTGCGTAAGGCGTATGCTGTATTGAAGGGACAGGTTCCCCCGCCCGTGCCGCGCATGCGATCATTACAGAATTATTTCTTGTCATAAAAAGAATGGAAACACGCCAGGATGTCCGGACTTATTACCCTGCTTGACTTCGCCGGCTACGTCGCCCTGCTCCTGTGGGGCGTGCACATGGTCCAGACAGGCGTGCAACGCGCCTTTGGGGCCGCGCTGGGCGCGGCATTGGGCAAGGCCCTGGGCACCCGGCTGCGGGCCTTCGCCGCAGGGCTGGGCATTACTGCCGCGCTGCAGAGCAGCACCGCCACGGGCCTGATGATCACCGGTTTCGCGGCGGGTGGCGTCGTCGGGCTGGCGCCGGCCCTGGCCGCCATGCTGGGCGCCAATGTCGGCACCACGCTCATCGTCCAGCTGCTGTCTTTCGACTTGACCTCGCTCGCCCCCATCCTGATCCTCGTGGGGGTCTGGATGTTCCGCCGCTATCCGCCGGGCCGCACGCGCGACCTGGGCCGCGTCTTCATCGGCCTGGGGCTGCTGCTGCTGTCCCTGCATCAGCTGGTCGAGTTGTTCCAGCCCTTCCAGACCGCGCCCATGCTGGGCATGATCCTGGACGCGCTGGCGACCCAGCCGGTGGCCACCGTGCTGCTGGCGGCCGCCTTCACCTGGGCCGCGCACTCCAGCGTGGCCGTAGTGGTGCTGGTCATGTCGCTGGCAAGCCATCACATGGTGGCCCCGCATGTTGCTTTTGCCCTGGTACTGGGGGCCAACCTGGGCACCGCCATCAATCCCATGATCGAAGGCGTAACCGGCGATGACCCCGCTGCCCGCCGCTTGCCGCTGGGCAACCTCCTGACCCGCGTGCTGGGCGTGCTGGCCGGCCTGATGCTGCTGCCCTATCTGCAGCCGATGATGAGCGAACTGGCGGCGGACCCGGCCCGCGCCGTGGCCAATTTCCACACGCTGTTCAACGCGGTCATCGCGCTGGTGTTCCTGCCGCTGCTGACACCCTATGCCGCCCTGCTGACACGCTGGCTGCCCAAGCGCGCCGACCCGAACGACCCGTCGCGCCCCCAGTACCTGGACGAGTGGGCCCACGACGTGCCCGCCGTGGCCCTGGGCAACGCCGCACGCGAAGCATTGCGCATGGCCGACATGCTGCAGACGCTGCTGCTCTATGCCCGCGCCGGCTTCAAGCGCGACAACCGCCACCGCATGGTGCAGGCGCGGCAGCTCGACGTCGCGCTGGACAAACTGGAGAACGCCATCACGACCTACCTGGCCACGCTGGACCAGGAGAACATGACCCGTGAAGACGTGCAGCGCCTGGACGACATCCTGGCCTTCACCAGCAATATCGGCCATGCCGGCGACATTGCCCACCACGGCCTGCTCAGCCACGTGGCCAAGCTGCGCAAGCAGGGCTGGGTCTTCTCGCCCGAGCAGCGTGCCAGCCTGGACGACACGCTGGGCCAACTGATCGCGAACCAGCGCACGGCCGCGGCCCTGTTCGTCAACGACGACCTGCGCCAGGCCCGCGCGCTGGCGGGTGAAAAGGCCCGCTTCCGCTCGATCGAAACCAATGCCGCGGACACGCACTTGCAGAAAATCAAGGGCGGCGAAGTCGACGCCGCCGAGGTGGGCGCGCTCTACCTGGACATCCTGCGCGACATGAAGGGCATCAATTCCCATCTGGTCGGCGCAGCGGCCTACCCCCTGCTGGCGCGGCACGGCGAACTGCTGCCCAGCCGCTTGCGTGAAGCGGGGAACTGAGCAGAACGAAAAAGCCGACCTTATGTGGTCGGCTTTTTTCACCGCGCTCCCGGGCAGCTTTCGCTGCGCCCCGGATCCTACAAATAACGCTTGAACCACTCCAGCATGCGCTTCCAGCCATCCTGCGCGGCCTCGGCCTTGTAGCTGGCGCGATAGTCCGCCAGGAAGGCGTGGTCGGCTTCGGGATACACCACGATTTCCGAACGCCGCGCGTTGTCGTTGCCGGCGGCCAACTTGGCTTTCATGGTCTCGACGTCGGCCAAAGGAATGCTGGCGTCCTTGCCGCCATACAGGCCCAGCACCGGCGCATGCAACGCATTGACCACGTCGAAGGCGAAGCGCTTGATCAGCGGCCCGTGGCCCACGCTCAATTTGCCGTACCAGGCCACGGCCGCCTTGACGTCGGGATTGTGCGCGGCGTACATCCAGGTCAGGCGGCCGCCCCAGCAGAAACCCGTCACCGCCACCCGCTTGGGATCGCCGCCGTGCGCGGCAGCCCAGGCGACGCTGGCATCGAGGTCGGCATAGACCTGTTCATCCGGCACCTTGCTGACCAGTTCGGCGATAAGTTTCGGGATGTCGGTATAGACAGAAGCATCGCCCTGGCGTTCATAGAGATTGGCGGCCACGGCGAGATAGCCCGCCTTGGCGACCCGGCGGCACAGATCCTTGATGTGCTCGTGCACGCCGAAGATTTCCTGGACCACCAGCACGATGGGCAGGTCGCCCTTTCCTTCGGGCGCGGCGTAATAGGCATCGATCGAACCATCGGCCACGGGCAGTTTGAAATCCCCGTGGACCAGGCCCCGGGTGTCCGTGTGGATCACGGTGGGCGCGACATTGCCGGCTGCGGCGGAAAAACTCATGAAGAACTCCTGTGTAGGGATGATCAACCAAGCCGGATATCCCACCAGCGCCTGCATGGCCCCGGCCGGTCTCAATGCCGGTGCGTATGCTCCACTTGCGGCGCGCCATGGCCAACTTCGGCCCCATGGTCATGCCCATGGTGCATCACCGTGGTGACGCTGTAGATCAGCACCACGCCCACGCCGACCAGCAGCAACTGCGGGACGGCGTCGGCCAGGGATACCCGTTCGTGCATCTGCGGCATCAGGTCGGCCACCGAGATATACAGGAAGCTGCTTGCCGCAACCACCAGCACATACGGCACCCATTGCTGCGCCTGCTGCAGCACAAAGTACCCTATTATGCCGCCCACGGCTGAACACAAGCTGGTGAAGAGAATCAGGGAGAACGCGCGGCGCCGCGCCAGGCCTGCATTGAGCAGCACCACGAAGTCGCCCAGCTTGTGCGGCACTTCGTGGATGATGATGGACGCCGCAGTCAATACGCCCAGCAGCGGATCGGTCAGGAAAGCCGCAGCCACCAGCACGCCGTCGCACAGGTTGTGCAGCGAGCTGCCTATCAGGATCAGCACGCCGCCCCGGCCCGCCTCATGGCGGTCATGTCCCTTGTGATGGTGATGGCCATCGCCTTCGTGATGATGGCTGTGCCGCAGCAGCGCAATTTTCTCCAGCACGAAAAAACCGATCAGCGACGCCAGCATCAAGCCGAAAAGCACGTGGGCATCGGCCACGCCGGTCTCGAACGCCTCGGGCAGCAGATGCAGCAGGGCGACGGACAGCAGTACGCCCACCGACAGGCTGACCATGTGGTGCAGATATTGCGCGAAGACCTTGTAGGCCAGCCAGCTGGCGACAAGTACGGCGATAAGCCCGCCGGTGACGGTGGCGAGCAAAACCCAGAGCAGCAACATTTGGGGGACGTGTTTAAGGCGGGGAAGCGCAACATTATATTGTTGCAATACCAAAAACGGAAATGGGCCGCACGCGGCGGCCCATCCCTCTGTACGGCAGGCCCCCGTGCCTAGTGAGCCTGCTCCCAGTTCTTGCCCATGCCCACTTCGGCCACCAGCGGTACGCGCAGCGTGGCGACATTGCACATCAGGCGCGGCAGCGCTTCCTTGACCAGTTCCAGTTCGGAGTCCGGCGCCTCGAGCACCAGTTCATCGTGCACCTGCATGATCATGCGCGTCTGCAGGTTTTCGGCTTCCAGCCAGTCCTGCACCGCCACCATGGCCATCTTGATCAGGTCGGCCGCCGTGCCCTGCATGGGCGCATTGATGGCCGCGCGCTCGGCTGCCTGGCGGCGCGGACCGGATGCGCCGCGGATCTCGGGCAATTGCAACCGGCGTCCGAAGACGGTTTCCACGTATCCCTGTTCGCGCGCGCGGCGGCGGGTGTCCTCCATGTACATCGCCACGCCGGGATAGCGGGCGAAGTAACGGTCGATGTAGGCCTGCGCGGCGTCGCGCGTGATGCCCAGGTTCGATGCCAGCCCGAACACGCCCATGCCGTAGATGAGGCCGAAGTTGATGGCCTTGGCGGCGCGGCGCTGTTCGGTGGAGACATCGGCCAGCGCAACGCCGAACACTTCCGAGGCCGTGGCGCGGTGAATGTCCTCGCCGGCGGCAAAGGCGCGCTGCAGATTGGCGTCGTCCGACACGTGCGCCATGATGCGCAGTTCAATCTGGGAATAGTCCGCCGACATCAGCATGCCCTGCTCGGCGATGAAGGCCTCGCGCACCCGCCTGCCGGCTTCGGTGCGCACCGGAATGTTTTGCAGATTGGGATCGGACGATGCCAGACGACCGGTGATCACCGCCGCCTGCGAATAGTGCGTGTGCACTCGGCCCGTGTCCGGATTGATCATGCGCGGCAGCTTGTCGGTGTAAGTCGACTTCAGCTTGGACAGCCCGCGGTATTCCAAGAGGACCTGCGGCAATGGGTAATCCTGCGCCAGCTTGCTCAGCACTTCTTCGTCGGTGGACGGCGCGCCGCTGGCCGTCTTGCGCACCACCGGCAGCTGCATGCGGCCAAACAGGATCTCGCCCAACTGCTTGGGCGAATTCAGGTTGAACGGCTGGCCGGCCAACTCATAGGCCTTTTGTTCGAGCTGCAGCATTTCCTGGCCCAGCTTGTGGCTCTGGCGTCCCAGCTCGGCCGCATCCACCTTGACGCCATTGCGCTCGATCGTGGTCAGCACGGTGGATACCTGCATTTCCAGCAGATAGATGCGGTTCAGGCCTTCGTCGGCCGCCACCATCGGGCGCAGCACCTGATGCAGCTGCAAGGTGAAGTCCGAGTCTTCAGCGGCATAGTGGCCGGCCTTGTCCACCGCGACTTCATCAAAGCCGATCTGCTTGGCCCCCTTGCCGCAGAGGTCCTCGTAGGACACGCCGCTGCGGCCCAGATAGCGCTGGGCCAGGTCATTCAGGCCCACGCCGCGATGCGATTCCAGCACATAGGCCTGCAGCATCGTGTCTTCGGTGATGCCGGCCAGCTTGATCCCTTCGTTGGCGAACACGTGCGCGTCGTACTTGGCATGATGCAGCAGCTTGGCTCGCGAGGCGTCCTCGAGCCAGGGCTTCAGGCGCGCCAGAACCTCGGCCTTGGGCAGTTGCGGCGCGTTGTCGGGGCCGCGATGCGCCACCGGGATGTAGCATGCCACGCCTGGCGATACCGCCAGCGACATGCCCACCATCCTGGCTTGCATTTCATCCAGCGAGGTGGTCTCGGTGTCCACCGCAACAAGCGGCGCGTCCTTCAGTTTTTCCATCCAGGCGTCAAACGCGGCCCAATCGGAAATGATCTGGTAGTCCAGCTCCGTGGGCGCGGCCGGCGCCTCGTGCGCGACGCGCGCGTCGCCCGTGGGCACGCGCTCGGCATCACCGGTCAAATCGCGCAGCCAGGTACGAAAGCCGTAACGCTCATAGAGTTCGGTCAGCGTGGCAACGTCGCGTTCACGTGGCGTGAGATCGGCGACACCGTCGACGTGGCCTGCCAGGTCACAGTCGTACTTCACGGTCAGCAATTGGCGGGTCATCGGGAAATTCGGAATGGCCTCGCGCAGGTTGCTGCCCGCCACGCCCTTGATGCTGTCCGCGCCTTCCACCAGCTTGTCAATCGAGCCAAATTCCGTAAGCCACTTGACCGCGGTCTTCGGGCCCACCTTGGTTACCCCGGGCACATTGTCCACGGCGTCCCCGACCAACATCAGGTAATCCACGATGCGGTCCGGCGGAACGCCGAACTTGTTGACCACGCCGGCCTCGTCCAGCACTTCGCCCGTCATGGTGTTGACCAGGGTGACGTGGCTGTTGACCAGTTGCGCCAGATCCTTGTCGCCGGTGGACACGATGGTGTGCACGTCATGCTCGGCCGCGCGCTTGGCCAGGGTACCGATCACGTCATCGGCCTCGACGCCTTCTATGGCCAGCACCGGCCAGCCAAGCGCGCGCACGGCGCGATGGATGGGCTCGATCTGCGCCGCCAGGTCTTCCGGCATGGGGGGGCGGTGGGACTTGTATTCCGGGTAGATATCGTCCCGGAAGGTCTTGCCGCGAGCATCGAAAATACATGCGGCATACTCTGCCTTATGATCAGAGACAAGTTTGCGCAGCATATTCACCACGCCGTAGAGCGCCCCCGTGGGTTCGCCTTGCGCGTTGCGCAAATCAGGCATAGCGTGGAAAGCGCGGTACAAGTAACTTGAACCGTCGACCAGTAATAAGGTTTTTTTCATGGTTACAAAGGCAGATATGGCAATAGCTGCGGAAACACCCGCCAACAAACAAATTCCGCTGATTATGTCAGAGATACGGACGGCGGCAGACAAGCTCGCGAACATCGGGCCTGCTGTCAGCGTCTTCGGCAGTGCGCGAGTCAGCCGTAATTCCCCTCACTATGAAGCCACCGTCGCAATCTCCGCCGCCCTGGCCGATGCGGGTTTCGCGGTAATCGCCGGCGGCGGTCCCGGCATCATGGAGGCAGCCAATAAGGGCGCATTCGAGGCAGGGGGCACCAGCATCGGGCTGAACATCAGTCTCCCGCATGAAGCGCACAACAACGAATACCAGACCATCAGCCTGTCATTCGAGTATTTTTTCTCGCGCAAGGCAACCTTCTTCATGCACAGCTTCGCCTATGTGGCGATGCCTGGCGGTTTCGGCACCCTGGATGAGCTCTTCGAAGCGCTGACGCTCATCCAGACGGGCAAGGTTCCACCCGCCCCCATCGTGCTGGTGGGCAGCGAGTACTGGTCCGGCCTGGTCGAGTGGCTGGGAGGCCAGGTACTGGCCAACGGCATGATAGGCGCGCACGACCTGGACCTCTTCATCATTGAAGACGATCCCGTCAAGGTGGTGCGCAAGGTCGTGGAATTCCACGCCAAGGTGCATTCGGACGCGCAATACGCGCCATCCCTGCCCGCTTGATGTCAACCGGGGCGGCCTTGCGCCGCCCTCTCCCACGCCTACCGGCGCATGAACGAAGGCAGCACGTCCGCCGGAATCGG
The DNA here is from genome assembly GCF_035282245.1 of Achromobacter sp. D10. Classification (NCBI taxonomy): domain Bacteria; kingdom Pseudomonadati; phylum Pseudomonadota; class Betaproteobacteria; order Burkholderiales; family Alcaligenaceae; genus Achromobacter; species Achromobacter sp. D10. Next base: position 215,657 of record NZ_JAYJLE010000003.1, on the reverse strand, counting down.
GCAGACATACGGCTGCCCGCGGCGCGTTTCCGTCAGTTCCGCCTTGGCGCGGGCCAGCGCCTCGGGCTGCGTATACAGGTCCGCGGCGGTCGCCGCGATGATCTTGGCCGCGTGCACCATGCCCTTGTGCGCCATGGACATCTTGCCCTGCGCCACCATCTGCCAGGAATGGAACGGCGTGCCGTAGGCATAGCAGGCGCCCCAGCATTGCGCGGTGGGCGCGACCCAGCTCACGTCGCCCACGTCGGTGGAACCGTAGGTGATCTCGGTCTTGCCTGGTTCGTAAGGCGCCACGCCGGTGAACAGCGGCGTCGGATTACGCAATACCGCACCGAGGTTCTTCCCGGCGTTGTCGATATCGTCCGCGGAAATCGCGTCCCACATGCGGCGCGCGGCCTGCTGTTCGCCAGTGGTGTACTGCGGCCCCTGCAACGCCAGCATGTTGTCGTACATGATCTGGTTGAGTACGCCATTGGGAATGTAGTTCGAGCACGCCTTGTCGAATACGATTTCCAGTTCGCAGCCCGTCATCAGCGCGGCGCCGCGCGCCACGTTCTGCACGCGCTCGTACAGTTCCGCGGCTTGCGAATTGATGGGTGCGCGCACCAGATACAACACCTCGGCCCGCGCCTGCACGACGTTGGGTGAAATGCCGCCGCTATTGGTCACCGCATAGTGCACGCGCGCATCCGGCACCATGTGTTCGCGCAGATAGTTAACCCCCACGTTCATCAGTTCCACCGCGTCCAGCGCGCTGCGGCCCAGATGCGGCGAATTGGCGGCATGCGCGGCCACGCCGCGGAAGCGGAAATAGGCCTGGATGTTGGCCAGCGAGGACTGATAGAAGATCCCCGTGTGCGATGCCGGGTGCCAGGTCAGCGCCGCGTCCAGATCGTCGAACAGCCCTGCACGCGCCATGAAAGTCTTGCCCGAGCCCCCCTCTTCCGCGGGACAGCCGTAGAAGCGGATGGTGCCGGGCAGGCCGTTGGCCTCGAGGAACTCCTTCACCGCCACCGCGGCGAAATGCGCAGCCGTGCCCAGCAGATGATGGCCGCAGCCATGGCCATTGCCGTTCGGCGTTTCCGGTGACGGCTGGCAGGCGTACGCACCGCTTTCCTGGCTCAGGCCGGACAGCGCGTCGTACTCGCCCAGGATGCCGATCACGGGTCCGCCGTTGCCGGCCTCGGCCACGAAAGCGGTGGGAATGCCAGCGGCATCGCGCGTGACGCGAAAACCGGCTTCCTCCAGCATCGCGATGTGCAACTCGGCGGACTTGTGTTCGTCGTAGCGCAGTTCGGCCAGGCTCCAGATGCGGTCGCTCAGTTCCGCGTAGCGCTCGCTGCGCGCGTCGATGAACGGCGCAAGTTTGTCGATGGCACCCATTGTTTCTCCTGTGGCTGGTGTGGCGGGGAAAAAACCGGTCAGGTCACTCGTCGAGCTTGATGCCGGCAGTTTCAATGATTTTGCGATTGGCGGCCAGCGTCTGCGCGATGCGGTCGGCGAACGCCTGGGGCGTGCCCGCGTCCGGCTGCGCGCCCATGCCGGCCAGGCGCTGCACCAGGGCCGGATCGGCCAGTGCGCGCACGGCGGCCTGGTTCAGGCGCTGCACCACGGCCTCCGGTGTTCCCGCGGGCGCGACCAGGCCGAACCAGGTCTGGCCCAGCGCGTTGAGCTGCGGATACCCTAGTTCCGTCATGGTCGGAAGTTCCGGCATGTCGGGCAGCCGGGCTGGCGCGGACACCGCGATGGCACGGAGCTTGCCGGCCTTGACCAGCGATTGCGCCGATGCGTACTGGTCCTGCTGCACCTGCACTTCGCCGCCCACGGCGGCAGTCAGCGCCGGCCCCATGCCGCGGTACGGCACGTGCAACACATCGACCTTCAGGTCGGCGTTCATGGCCGCCAGGTTCAAATGGCCGAGCGACCCCACGCCGGGCGAGCCGTAGGAGTACTTTCCGGGATGGGCGCGCAGTTCCGCCAGGAATTGCGCGAAGTCCTGCGCGGGAAACGCCGGATTCACCATCCATACGACCGGCACCGTGGCGACGGATGCCACGGGCGCCAACTGCGTCTGCGGATCGACGCGCTTGGTGCCGTACAGCAGGGGATTGACCGCCATGGTGCTGACCGTGGCCATGCCCAGCGTATAGCCGTCCGGCTCGGCCCGAGCTACCGCCTCGGTACCGAGCAGCCCCCCCGCGCCAGCGCGATTCTCCACCACCACGCTCTGGCCCAGCTCCTTGCGCAGGCCCTCTGCCACCGCGCGGGCCAGGGCGTCCGTGGAGCCGCCGGGCGCAAATGGCACGATGAGCCGCACGGGCTGGGAAGGATAGTTGCCCTGGGCGGCGGCCAAGGACGAAACGCTCAAAGTTACGGCGCAAACAAGGGCATGCAGCAAACGGGACTTCATGGACCAGCCACTCCTGGGAACGGAAGCGATGAACGGGATCGCTGCATTGTGGCCAGGGCATATCCTTATTTCAAATATATTAATGCGTGGATATATTCGCGTTTTGAATAGCTATTTTTCCCGTGCCATGGACGTCGCCCCCGCCACCCTGTTGTCGCGCCTGCTGGCCAAGGGCCGCCTGCGCCACTTGCAATTGCTGGCCAGCATTGCGGACCTGGGCAGCATCCAACAGGCGGCCAGCCATATCGGCCTGAGCCAGCCTGCGGCGACTCACGCGCTGGCCGATATCGAGGATCTGCTGGAGGTCCGGCTGTTCGAACGCCACGCCCGCGGCATGCGCACCACGCGTAGCGGCCAGCTCATGGCGGAGTGCGCCCGGAGCATGCTGACGACACTGCGCGCGTCCACCGATACGGTTGCGGCGCTGCGCCAGGGCGCTACCGGCAGCCTGCGCCTGGGCGCCATCCCGGCCGCCACCGGGGGGCTGCTGGCCGAACGCCTGCCCGCCTACATGAAGGCGCGCCCGGGCTTGCAGGTGGAGATCGTGGAAGGAAGCCGGGAACAACTGCTGCCTCAGGCGGCCGGTGGCAGCCTGGACATGCTGCTATGCCGGCGTCCGGAGGCGGTCCCGGCGGGCCTGGAATTCGTGGCGTTGCAGGAAGACAGGGCGGTGATCGTAGCCGCCGCGGGCCACCCGCTGCTGGATCCCGGCGGCACGCCTACGCTGGCGCAAGTCACCTCCCAGCTCTGGATCGAGCCGCGTCCGGAACTGGCGATCCATGCGGTGTTCAAGGCCTTTTTCGAACGCGCCGGCGTACTGCCCCGGCTATGCAGGCTGAGCAGCGCCGCCCCGCCCATGCCCTTGCTCATCGCCATCATGCAGGCCCAGGAAGCGCTGGCGATGGTGCCGCAAACCCTGGCCAACTGGTATGTGCAGCATGGCCATTTCCAGCGAGTGCCCATCGAATCGCCGGGCTCGTTCCAACCCATCGGTGCAATCGCGCGTGAACAGGGTCCGGGCCGTGATTTCCTGGATTGGCTGGCCGCGAACCGCCAGGCCGGCTGAGCCTGCACCGGTCGGTTCGAAACGGCCGCGCGCCTGCTCAGCCGATATCCCCTCCAGCCACGTACATGATCTGTCCGGTGATGTAGGAGGCCTCAGGCGCGGCCATGAAGCAGATCGCCGCGGCGACTTCCTCGGCCTGGCCCAGTCGGTCCTGCGGCGTGTCCCGCAGGCACGACGCGTACATCTCGCCCACCCATGCGGTCTCCTGCTCGGACGGCGTCTCATGATTGCGCGGGATCGCGCGCACGCCATTGTCCAGCGCGCCGGGCGACACGCAGTTGACGCGCACGCCGGATTTCGCAAGCTCCAACGCCATGCAGACAGTGGCGGCATGCACGCCGCCCTTGGACGCCGAATATGGCACGCGGTAGATGCCCCGCGTAGCATTGGAACCCACGTTGACGATGGCGCCCGCGCCTTGGACCCGCATCACCGGTATGACTTCGCGGCAGGACCACAGCGTGGGCCACAGCGAACGATTGACTTCGCGCTGCATCTGCTCGGGCGTGTACTCCCAGAAGGGCCGGGTCCAGATCGTGCCGCCGACGTTATGCACGGATACGTCGATCCGGCCGTTGATTTCCAGCGCTGCCCGCACCATGGACTGCGCGCCCTCATGGGTTTCCAGATCCGCCTGCACGAAGCGGGCCTGTCCGCCCGCAGCCCGGATTTCCTCGGCCACCGCAGCGCCCTGCTCCTCTGCCCGGTCCACGACCACGACGTGGGCGCCTTCGGCCGCCAGGCGTCTCGCCGTTGCCCGGCCCACGCCTTGGGCGGCGCCCGTGACCAGGGCCACCTGGCCTTTGAAACGTTGTTGTGTATTCATGTTTGCATCGTCCTTGCAGATAATCAGTGCGCCGCCGAAAGCGCGCCGTCCGGCCGCGCGTGCGCCAGCTTGAGGCTCAGCACCGCAAGGGCCGCGACCGCCAGGGGCACCGCCAGCGCCATGAAGAATCCCGACGGTCCGCCCCAGGCCAGGAACGTGCCACCGATGGCCGAACCCGCGATCGCACCCGCGCGTCCCATGCCGATAGCCCAGCCGGTCGCCGTGGCGCGCAGCGCGGTGGGATACGCGCCCACGATCAGATAGTTCAGCGCGATCTGCTGTCCGCCTATGCCCAGCCCCGCGGCGCCGACCAGGATGAAGACCAGCGTCCAGTTGTCGCCGGCATAGCTCAAGCCGACGGCCACTGCGATGCCCAACGCGAACATCCCGCCCAGCAAGCGCCGGGTGTTGACGCGCGGCAGCACGAAGGACAGCGGAATCGCGCAGATGATGAAGACGGCATTAACGATGACCGTGCCCATGGGAGCCTGTTCAGCGGGCAGGCCGGCGGCCTTGAGCACCGTGGGCAGCCAGGACAACAACATGAACCAGGCCACCCAGTTCAACAGGTACACCGCCCAGATCGCCACGGTCTTGCCGCCGTGCCCGCCGGAGAACAACGCGCCGACGCTGGCCTTGGCGACGGATTCCTCAGGCACGGTGAACTGCGTGTCGGCGTCCAGCTTGCGGCGCGATATTGTCGAGAGTATTCGCGCGATGTAGCGCTGGCTTTCCGGGTCTCGCCGAGTGGCCTTGAAGTACAGGGACTCGGGCAGCATGAGGGCGGCGACGGCCAGCAGGACCAAGGGCGCCAGGCCGCCCACCACGAAGATGCCTTCCCAGCCGATGACGGGCAACATGCGCGCGGCGAGCAGCCCTCCCAGCATGGCGCCCGCGGGCAGGCCCAACAACACGCCGGTCATGATGGCGCCACGCAGCCGGGCCGGGCCGTACTCGGCCGCCAGCGCCAGCAGCACGGGCGTGCAGCCGCCCATGCCCAGCCCGGCAATGAAGCGCAGCACGAGGATGTGGGTCGTATCGGTGGCCCAGGCCGTGGCCAGCGTGGACAGGCCGAACAGAGCCAGGCCAAGCATGATGGCCGGCCGGCGGCCGATGCGATCGCCGATCAGGCCCAGGGTCATGGCACCCACCGTCATGCCGACGATACCGGCGGTCAGGATGGGTGCCAACGCGCCTGCCTTCAGATCGAAAGCGGCCAGGATGGCCGGGCCGGTGAAGGCGATCGCCTGCGTATCGAATCCGTCGAACAGCGCGATAAGAAAGCACAGGATCAGCACGCGCCATTGAAAGGCGCCCAGTCGCTCCTGATCGATCAGCGTCGGAATCGACCAGCTGGAAGTAGCGGTCATGATGGTTGTCTCCATGGCGCGGCCGAACCCGGCCTCGCGCCTGCGGGTTGTTATGAGGTGTCAGGGGAAAATGGCGGCGCCGCGAACGGGCGCCGCCCAGGCAGTGATCAGAGCGTAATCAGGCGGTGGCGCGGTCCATGCGGGCTTGCGGGCGGGCCTCGTCGGCGTCCAGCGCCGGCTGCAGCACAAAGTCGAAACAGACGCGTGTGAAAGGGGCGTCCACGCCCAGGCTCTCATAGCCGGCGGGCGGCGTGTCCGGCTGCAGTTCGACCACCAGTCCATCGCGCGTGGCGAAGGCGAAGTCATCGTCCAGGAAGGTGTCGCCCGGGATGTTGACCTGCGTGGTCAGGGTTCGCAGGCCTTCGGCCGCCACCAGAAAGTGGATATGGGCCGGCCGGTTGCCATGGCGGCCCAGGGCCTCGAACAGTTCGGACGTGGGGCTGTTCGGCGGAATCGCGTAACCCGGCGGAATGAAGCTGCGGAAGCGATAGCGGCCCTGCGCGTCGGTCCTGATCTTGCGGCGCAGGTGATAGTCCTCCTGGTCGGGATCGAAGTGCGAATAGCGCCCCAGCTCGTTGGCATGCCAGACATCGACGAGCGCGCCGGCGACAGGCTTGCCGTCCACGTCGCGTACCTGCCCTTCCATGACCAGCACGGTGCCCTGCGCGGGATCCTCGTCCAGGCGTGCCTGGCCGTCCGAGAGCGGCGCGCCGGCAATGTAGAGCGGCCCCTCAATCGCGCGCGGCGTGCCGGCGGCGCGGCCAGCGGCCACGTCGGCCTCTTCCTCGCGGATGTCGATCAGGCGGTCAAAGCCCAGGCCGGCCGTGATCAGGCCGAGCTGGCCGCTGGCGCCCAGGCGTGCAAGCCAATCCACGCCAGCCCAGAATTCATCGGGTTTGATGTCGAGGTCATCGATCGCGCGGAACAGGTCCGACACAATGCGCTGCGTGATCTGCCGCACTCGTTCGTCGCCCGGATTGACTTGGGAGCTGTTGACCAGATCCAGTAGTTGTTGCTGGGTGTATTCAGCCATGATGCGTCTCCTGCATTTTTTGAATGATCGGGAAGATGGTGGGTCAGGTTGCGGCGGGCTCGCCGCTGCGGCCGAAGTCGACCGTCGTCGGCGTCAGGCCTGCCCTGGCGCGGTCAAAACGGTCCAGCCGCTTTTCGTCCACGACGACACCGAAGCCTGGGCCGTCGGGCATTTGGAGTTCGAAGTCGCGCACGGCCATGGGTTGCTCGACGATGTCATCGACCAGCAGTTGCGGGCCGAACAGTTCGCACCCGTGGTGCTGGTCGGAAAGCGTGGCAAACACGTGTGCGGAAGCCGCGCTTCCCAGCGAGGTCTCCAGCATGGTTCCGCCGTACCAGCCGATGCCGGCGGCTTGCGCCACGGCTGCGACTTCGCGCGTGCGCAGCAGGCCGCCGTGCTTGGCCACTTTCAGGGAAAACACGTGGCACGCGCGCTGCGAGGCCAGCATGAATGCGTCTTGCGCCGAACATACGGTTTCGTCCGCCATGATCAGCGCGGCAGCGCCCAGCGACTGCGTCGCCTCGCGCAAAGCCTGCACGTCCCATTTGGCCACCGGCTGTTCGATCAACGTCACCCCCGCCTCCACCAGTTGCGGCAGATAGCGGCGGGCGGTGTTGCCGTCCCAGGCCTGGTTGACGTCAACTGTCATATCGGCGCGGCCGTCCAGGCCGCGCGCGATGCGGGTCACGTGCGCCACGTCATCCGCCGGGCTGCGCGCGCCGATCTTGAGCTTGAACAAGCGATGGCGGCGCGACTGCATCATCTTTTCGGCCTCGTCCAGGTCGCGCTGCGAATCACCGCTGGCTAGCGTCCAGGCGAGCGGCAAACGCTCGATCCGCTTGCCGCCCAGCAATTGCCAGGCCGGCACGCCGAGGCTGCGCGCCACCGCGTCCACCAGCGCCATCTCGACCGCGCTCTTGGCGAAGGTATTGCCTTTGCAGACCGCCTCGAAGCGGGCGATGTGATCGGCGAACCTGCGGGCGTCGGCGCCGGCTACCGCCGGAGCAAGGTATTGCTGGATCGCGTGCAGAATGGACTCGGGCGATTCTTCGTTCCACGACGGCCCGCCTATAGTGGCTGCTTCGCCATAGCCGCAAGCGCCGTTGGCGAGCCAGAGCTGCACGATGACCGGACTTTGCCGGTTAATGGCGCCGAAGGAAAACTTGTGCGGCCGGATGGTCGGAATGTCGACGATCCGCGCGTGGATGCGATCGATGCGCCACGAGGCATCGCTTTGCGTAAGCGGCGTCCGTGCCGGCGCCTGGGTTGAAACGGGTGTCATAAAGCCTGAAGCCCTGCCATGAATGATGCAGGCAAGATTAGGGCTCGGCCGGTTTTGCATCCAATGATTTATATTGCATTAATTGTTCGATATCATCGAATGATAAATCGCCAATCATCGACCGCCCCGGCCGGGCCGCGCGGCTTTACTCCTGGAGTTTCCGATGGAATTGCGTCAGCTACGCTACTTCCTCAGCGTTGCCGAAACCGAGCACCTGACCCGTGCGGCCGACGCGCTGCACGTCACGCAATCCACCCTCTCCCACGGACTGCGCCAACTGGAAGAAGAATTGGGCATGCCCTTGTTCGACCGCATAGGCAGAGGGTTGCGCCTGTCGCAGGCGGGCCGCGTCCTGAGGGATCACGCCAGCCGCGCGCTGCAGGAAATCGAGGCCGGGAAAATGGCCCTCGCGGACCTGGCTGGGCTGCAGGCCGGGTCCCTCACCATAGGCGTCATCCCAACCTTCCTGACCCATTTCGTGCCGGACGCGGTGGCCTCGTTCAGCCTGGCCTTTCCGAAGGTCCAGGTCCACGTCCGCGATCTGCGGGCCGGTCCCATCGAAGATTTGCTGGTCAGCGGCCAGCTGGACCTGGGCATTTCATTCCATCCCGCGATGCGCGAGGAAATCGAGGCACAGCCCCTGTTCGACGAACGCCTGCGCGTAGTGGTTGGCAAGCAGCACCCGCTGGCATCTCGGCGCAGCCTGCGCATGCGCGACCTGGCTGGCGTGCCGCTGGCGTTGTTGCCGCGCAGTTTCGCGACGCGCCGCATGATAGACGCGGCCTGCGCCACGGCGGGGCTGGCGCCGGAAGTCCGTGTAGAAATGGAATCGGTGGACGCCCTGATCCACCTGTGCCGGCAAGGAGAACTGGCTACCATCGCCGCCGAGCATGCGGCCGGCGCCGCCGGCTCGGAATTGAAGAGCATCGCCCTCACCGACCCTACCACCGTGCGCCGCGCAGCCATCCTGTGGCGCAAGGAAGCATCGCGCAGTCGGGCAGCGCAGGAGTTTGCCGCGCGGCTGCTGAACGCTGTGCAACGCCTGCCGGGCGCCGCGGCCGCGCCGCGCGCCTGACAGGCCGCGCGCGGGAAGGCCGCGATCACGGTGCCGATTTCGCGCCTAGCCCAGTGCCTTGACGATGGCGGCGCGCGCCAGGCCAATGAACTCGCTTTCGCCCGGCCGTGCCGGCAACAGGCGGAATTCCGCCATCGGCAAAGCTGGCAGGCCGGGCGCGCGCAGGCGGACCATGCCGGGCGCCATCGCGGATTCATTCAGGCATGCCACGCCCAGCCCCGCCGCCACGGCCAACTGCAAACCGGCCACGCCAGACGCGACATGCGCCACCGAATACGGCACGTCGCGGCGTGACAGCAGGCGCTCCACATACTGGCGCAAGGCGCAAGTTTCCGGCAACACCAGCAAGGGCAGGACATCCTCGACCGGCGGGGCGGCATCCTGCGCCGCCATCCACATCAAGGGTTCCCGCCGCAACAGCGCCCCATGCGCCCTGCCCCGCGCGGCGCCGCGCTCCATGATGCGCATGGAAATACCGACGTCGATCTCGCCGCGTTCGTAGGCCGTCTCGATCGCGCCGCTCTTCATGATGGTGACGTGCAGCCGCACCTGGGGATACTGCTCGTTGAGCCGGCGCAGCATGCGCGCCACGTCGCCGGGACGGAAATAGTCCGTGATGCATAGCCGCAATTGGCCGCGCAAGGCCACGCCGCGCAGATCCCGATAGGCCTCGTCGCTCAGGGCAAGGATTGCCCGCGCGTGGCTCAGCAATCGTTCACCCGCCGGGGTGGCGATCACGCCGGTCTTGCCGCGCAACAGCAACGGCTGCCCCGCCCGCTCTTCCAGTTTGCGCATCTGTTCACTGACGGACGACTGCGACAGGAAGACCTTGGGCGCCGCCGCCGTGAGGCTCCCCGCCTCCACCACTGCCACCAGCGTGCGCAACTGGTCCAGGTCGAATCCGGACATGGCTTATCCAACGGAATTATCGATGGATTAAATCGTAAATTCCCGCTTTTCCGATGTCAAACCAGCCCCTAAACTGATTTCGTCCTCTCACACAACAGGAGTTTCGCCATGCCTCATATCGTCGTTCACCTGTCCGGCCAATCCGATGACGCCATCAACCGCCGCGTGGTGCAGGCCGTGGCTGGCCTGACCCAATCCGTACTGGGCAAACAACTGCCCGTCATCGCAATCACCTTGCAACACATCCCCCATGATCGCTGGTTCATTGGTGGCCGCCCGCTGTCCGAACTGGGACAAAATGCCTTTCACCTGGACATCAGCGTCACCGATGAAACCAATACCAAGGCCGAGAAGGCGCGTTACATCAAGGAGATCTATGCAGCGTTCCAGGAAATTCTGGGTGAACTGCACGATTGCTCGTACGTCCACGTGATCGACGCGCGAGCGGCTGCCTATGGATATGGCGGACGAACACAGGAATACCGGCACCAGCACGGATAGTCCCGCCTGGCGAAAAAAAACCGCAGCCCGTAGGCTGCGGTTTCTCGTGCAATGGAGCGGAGCCGCGCTTCGCTTCATGCCATTTAGACAGCGGCTTCGCGCGCGGCGCGCTTGCGCTCGTTTTCCTGCAGGAAGCGCTTGCGCAGACGGATCGACTTGGGCGTGATTTCCACGAGTTCGTCGTCGTCGATGAATTCCACGGCGTACTCCAGCGACATCTGGATGGGCGGAACCAGGCGCACGGCTTCGTCGGTGCCCGAGGCGCGCACGTTGGTCAGCTGCTTGCCCTTGATGGGGTTCACGACCAGATCGTTGTCGCGGCTATGGATGCCGATGATCATGCCTTCATACAGCGCATCGCCCGGGTTCACGAACATGCGGCCGCGATCCTGCAGCTTCCACAGCGCGTAGGCCACGGCATCGCCGTTGTCCTGGCTGATCAGCACGCCATTGCGGCGCTCGCCGATGGAGCCTTCCTTGATCGGCGCGTATTCGTGGAAGATGTGGCTCATCAGGCCCGTGCCGCGCGTCAGCGTCAGGAATTCGTTCTGGAAGCCGATCAGGCCGCGAGCCGGAATCAGGTATTCCAGGCGGGTGCGGCCACGGCCGTCCGGCTGCATGTCTTGCAGATCGCCCTTGCGGCGGCCCAGCTCTTCCATCACGCCGCCCTGGTGGGCGTCTTCGACGTCGACGGTCAGCGACTCGAACGGCTCGCACTTCACGCCATCGATGTCCTTGAACACCACGCGCGGACGCGACACGGCCAGCTCGTAGCCTTCGCGGCGCATCGTTTCCAGCAGAATGGTCAGGTGCAGTTCACCACGGCCCGACACTTCGAACACGGTGTCGTCGCCCGTATCGCGCACGCGCAGCGCCACGTTGGACTTCAGTTCGCGATCCAGGCGGTCGCGCAGTTGGCGGCTGGTCACGAACTTGCCTTCGCGGCCGGCCAGCGGCGAGGTGTTCACCATGAAGTTCATGGTCAGGGTGGGCTCGTCGATGCGCAGCATCGGCAGCACATCCTGGACGGCCGTATCGGTCACCGTGCAACCGATGCCCAGGTCTTCGATACCGTTGATCAGCACGATGTCGCCGGCTTCGGCTTCGTCCACGACGATGCGCTCCAGGCCATGGAACTTCAGCACCTGGTTGATGCGGCCGCGGCCGCCCTGGCCTTCGGGGCCGAACTTGTAGGCCACTTCCATGCCGGGACGCATGCGGCCGCGGTTGATGCGGCCCACGCCGATCTTGCCGACGTAGCTGTTGTAGTCCAGCGAGATGATCTGCATTTGCAGCGGACCATTGGGATCGTCGTCGCGCTGCGGCACGTGTTCCAGAATGGCTTCGAACAGCGGACGCATATTGCCTTCGCGCACATCCGGGTTCAGGCCGGCGTAGCCCGACAGGCCCGAGGCGTAGACCACCGGGAAGTCCAGCTGCTCGTCGGTGGCGCCCAGCTTGTCGAACAGGTCGAACGTGGCGTTGATGACGTAATCGGTGCGAGCGCCCGGGCGGTCGACCTTGTTGACCACGACGATGGGCTTCAGGCCCAGGGCCAGCGCCTTGCGGGTCACGAAAATCGTCTGAGGCATGGGGCCTTCAACCGCGTCCACCAGCAGCAACACGCCGTCGACCATGGACAGCACGCGCTCGACTTCGCCGCCAAAGTCCGCGTGTCCCGGGGTGTCGATGATGTTGATGTGCGTGCCTTCGTATTCGACGGCACAGTTCTTGGCCAGAATCGTAATGCCGCGTTCCTTTTCCAGGTCGTTCGAGTCCATGACCCGTTCGGCCACCGCCTGGTTTTCGCGGAAGGTACCGGATTGGCGCAGCAACTGGTCGACCAGGGTGGTTTTACCGTGGTCCACGTGGGCGATGATGGCGACGTTGCGCAAGGCGCGAGTCATAGCGAGTCCTTTAAGTTCAGGTGGCGGGCAGCAAGCCCGCCGGCAATTCGTTCAATGCAAGCAATGCCTGCTTGGGGTCTGGCATGGCCTGCAAGGCATCCAGCGCAACGGCGCGATCCAGGGAAAACGGCCCGACGTGCGTGCGCCGCAGCGCCGTCAGGTGGGCGTAACAGCCCAGCACGCGCCCGATGTCCTGGGCCAGTGTCCGGATGTATGTGCCTTTACTGCATGCCACATCGATCTCTGCCTGCGTCCCGTTCAAGGACAGCAGTTCGATGCGGTAAATCGTGATCTGGCGCGGCGGCCGTTCCAGCTCGATGCCGGCGCGCGCATACTCGTACAAAGGCTTGCCGTCGCGCTTGAGCGCCGAATACATGGGCGGAATCTGTTCGATCGTGCCCGAGAATCGTGACAGCGCGTCGCGCAGTGCCTGTTCATCCACCGTAAACCCGGGCTCGGCGGTAGAAACGATATTGCCGGTCAGGTCGCCCGAATCGGTTTCGGAGCCAAATTGCAGCGTAGCGCGATATGCCTTGTCGGCGTTGAGCATCGCGCCGGAAATCTTGGTTGCGCGGCCCATGCAGCACACCAGCAGGCCGGTGGCGAAGGGATCCAGCGTGCCCGTATGGCCGGCTTTCGCCGCGTCCATGGCACGCTTGGCGCGTTGCAGGGCGTGATTACTCGACAAACCTACGGGTTTGTCGAGCAACAGCACACCGTCGAGCGTAAGCCCGCGTCGTTTAGCCATCGTCGGAATCCGGTTTTAAAGCAGTGACGACAGCCCGATCAGGACTGGTCTTCAGGTTCGTCGGGCACGCCCGAGTGCGGGCCGGGCCGATTTGCGCGGTCGATGAGGATCGACATCTCGATGCCACGGGCGATTTGCTCGTCGTGGAAGAAGCGCAAAGTGGGGACAGTATGTATGTGCAGCAGCTTGTACAGCTGGGAATGCAGCCAACCGGCTTTTTCGTTCAGCAAGGCGGTCGCGGCTTCGGGCTCAGCACCCAAAACCGTGAAATACACCTTCGCATGCGCGTAGTCGGTCGACAGTTCCACACCAGAGAGCGTGATCAGTCCAGCGCGGGTCGTGTCGATCTCGCGCTGAATGATCCCGGCCAGATCCTTCTGGATCTGGTCGGCCAACCGCAGATTGCGGCCGGGGATGGCTTTGGACTTGTGACGGCTCATTAGAAAAAATGCCTCGCGGACGCCTTACAGCGTACGCGCGATTTCCTTGATTTCAAAGACTTCCAGTTGGTCGCCCACCTGGATGTCGTTGTTGCCGCGCAGCGTAAGGCCGCAGTCGAAGCCCGACTTGACTTCCTTGACGTCGTCCTTGAAGCGGCGCAGCGAATCGAGCTGGCCGGTCCATTGGACCACGTTGTTGCGCAGCAGGCGGACTTGCGAATCGCGACGCACCAGGCCGTCCAGCACCATACAACCGGCAATATTGCCGATGCGGGAGATGCTGTAAACCTCGCGGATCTCGACCAAGCCGATGACTTCTTCCTTCTTCTCGGGCGCCAGCATGCCCGACATGGCTGCCTTAACTTCGTCCACGGCGTCGTAGATGATGTTGTAGTAGCGCACGTCGATGCCGTTGGTCTCGGCCAGCTTCTTGGCGCTGGCTTCGGCGCGGACGTTGAAGCCGATCACGACAGCATTCGAGGCAATGGCCAGGTTGATGTCGCTTTCCGAGATGCCGCCCACGGCCGCGTGCACGACCTGCACTCGCACTTCGTCGGTCGACAGCTTGGTCAAGGACTGCACCAGCGCTTCCTGCGAACCCTGGACGTCGGTCTTCACGATCAGGGCCAGGGTCTGCGTGCCTTCGCCGAGGTTGTCGAACATGGACTCGAGCTTGGCGGCCTGCTGGCGGGCCAGCTTGACGTCGCGGAACTTGCCTTGGCGGAACAGCGCGATTTCTCGCGCCTTGCGCTCGTCGGACAGCACCATCAATTCGTCGCCGGCGGCAGGCACTTCGGTCAGGCCCTGGATTTCCACCGGGATCGACGGACCGGCTTCCTGGATGGGTTTGCCGTTTTCGTCCAGCATGGCGCGCACGCGGCCGAAGCTCGCGCCGGCCAGCACCACGTCGCCGCGGTGCAGCGTGCCGCTTTGCACCAGGATGGTCGCGACCGGGCCGCGGCCCTTGTCGAGACGGGCTTCGATCACCAGGCCCTTGGCGGGCGCGTCGACCGGCGCCTTCAGTTCCAGCACTTCGGCCTGCAGCAGCACGTTCTCGAGCAGATCGTCGATGCCCTCGCCGGTCTTGGCCGACACGGACACGAACGGCACGTCGCCGCCGTATTCTTCCGGCACCACTTCCTCGGCCACCAGTTCCTGCTTGACGCGGTCGGGGTTGGCAGTGGGCTTGTCGATCTTGGTCATCGCCACGACCATGGGCACACCTGCGGCCTTGGCGTGGTGGATGGCTTCGCGGGTCTGAGGCATCACGCCGTCGTCGGCCGCGCAAACCAGGATGACGATGTCAGTCGCCTTGGCGCCGCGGGCACGCATGGCGGTAAACGCTTCGTGGCCCGGGGTGTCGAGGAAGGTCACCATGCCGCGTTCGGTCTGAACGTGGTAGGCGCCGATGTGCTGCGTAATGCCGCCGGCTTCGCCCGCGGCAACCTTGGCGCGGCGGATGTAGTCCAGCAGCGACGTCTTGCCGTGGTCGACGTGGCCCATGACGGTCACGACCGGCGCGCGCGGCAGCTGTTCGGCTTCCGACACGTTGGAGGTTTCGTCCAGGAAGGCTTCCGGATCGTCCAGCTTGGCGGCGATCGCCACGTGGCCGAGTTCCTCGACCACGATCATGGCCGTTTCCTGGTCCAGCACCTGGTTGATGGTGACCATCTGGCCCAGCTTCATCAATTGCTTGATGACCTCGGCGGCCTTGACGGACATCTTGTGGGCCAGGTCGGCCACGCTGATGGTTTCCGGCACGTGGACTTCACGCGCGATGAATTCCTGCGGTGCCGGTTCGCTGCGGCGATCGTTCTGCTGGTTGCGGCCGCCTCGGCCGCCCTTGCCGCCACCCTTGCCGCCAGCGCGCCAGCCGTCACGGCTGGCCGGGGCTGCCGGTTTGTCGGCGGGCTTCTTGCGCGAGGAGTCCTCGGACCAGGTCGAAGCGACTTCGGCCGTCTTGATGGTCTTCTTCGCACCGGGCGCGGCGGGCTTGGCGTCCTTCTTGGCGCCAGGAGCGGCGCCCGGCTTGCCGGCGGGCTTGTGCAGCGTGCCCGAAATCGGCGCCGCGGCGGCGGGCGCTTCCGGCTCGGGAGCGCGCAGCACCTTGCGCGGGCGGTTCAGCATCTCGCGCAGCGCGGCGGCTTCGGCCTCGGCGGCGCGGCGAGCCTCGTCGCGAGCCGCCGACGTGGCGGAGGCGGCAAGAGGCGGGCCGGCGCGGCGGTTGTCCGCACGATTGCCCACCTTGACGGCGGGCGCGGCGGGCTCGGGCTTCGCGGCGGACTTGACGGGTTCGGACTTCGCGGCAGGCTGAGCCTGGGCGACAGGCGCGGCGGCCTGGGAGGAAGATGGTTCGGACTTATTGGCTAGCACAACGGGTTCCGGCTTGGCTTCTTCAGCCTTGGGCTCGGTGGATTCAGTCTTGACTTCGGGCTTGGCCTTTTCGGCCACGGGCTCGGCAGGAGCAGGCGCGGGCGTCGGTTCGGGTTCAGGCTGGGCCTGGACTTCGGCGGCTTTCGCCTCGACGGGTGCGGGCGCTTCGGCCGCGACGGATTCAACAGGAGCGGGCGCTTCAACCGGCGCGGGCGCTTCTGCAGCAACGGGTTCTTCCGCCTTGGCCGGGGCTGCAGCCTCGGCCTGGACGGGAGCGGCCTCGCGAGGAGCGGCCGTGGCGGGAGCCTCGGGCGCGGCGGCAGGCGCCGACACCAGCGGCGTCTCTTCGACGGCGGCCTCTTCTTCGGCACGCGCGGACGCGGCCTGTTCCAGGGCGATTTCGGAGGGATCACGCTTGACGAACACGCGCTTTTTACGCACCTCGACCTGGATCGTGCGCGAACGGCCAGTGGCGTCGGCCTGGCGGATCTCGGACGTCTGGCGGCGCGTCAGGGTGATCTTCTTGCCTTCGGTCGCGCCGTGGGCGCGACGCAGCGATTCGAGCAATTTCGCCTTGTCGCTGTCGGTGACGGAATCGTCGACCGATTTGAGGTCAACGCCGGCCGAGCGCAGCTGTTCCAGCAGCACATTGGCAGGCATTTTCAGCTCGGTAGCGAACTGCGCGACGGTATTACTCGACATTAGGCTCTCTCTTCCCTATATGCAGCTATTACAAACAACGTGAACTCGCGGCGGATGGCATTCCGCCCGCCGCGGACCCGTGTCCTTTTGGTTATTCTTCGTCGAACCAATGGGCGCGGGCACGCATAATGAGATCGCTGGCTTCCTGTTCGGTCAGACCGGCGATTTCCGCCAGTTCGTCCGTTGCCAGTTCAGCCAGATCATCACGCGTATGCACTTGGCGCTCGGCCAGCTTGGCAGCCAGCTCGGGCGTCATGCCTTCGAGTTCAAGCAAATCCTGCGCGGTCTCAAGGCGCTCTTCCTGGGCGATCGCCTCGGTCAGCAGCGCATTGCGGGCACGGGCGCGCAACTCATTGATGGTGTCTTCGTCAAAAGCCTCGATTTCCAGCAGTTCCTGCATGGGCACGTAGGCGATTTCCTCGATACCGGTAAAACCTTCGTCGATAAGGATGTCTGCGACTTCCTCGTCGACGTCCAGCTTGCTCATGAACGTGGTGCGCAGGCCGGACCGCTCGACTTCCTGGCGGTTCAGGCTTTCTTCCGGCGTCATGATGTTGATCTGCCAGCCGGTCAGCTCGGAAGCCAGGCGCACGTTCTGACCCTTGGCGCCGATGGCCTTGGGCAGGTTTTCTTCGTCCACCACGACGTCCATCGCGTGCTTGTCTTCATCAACGACGATGGACTCGACGTTGGCCGGCGCCAAGGCGCCGATGACAAACTGCGCGGGGTCTTCCGACCACAGCACGATATCGACCTGTTCGCCGCCCAGCTCGTTGCGCACGGCGGTAACGCGCGAACCGCGCATGCCCACGCAGGTGCCGATCGGGTCGATGCGCTTATCGTATGCCACCACGGCGATCTTCGCACGCACGCCGGCGTCGCGGGCCGCGGCCTTGATCTCCAGCAGGCCTTGCTCGATCTCGGGCACTTCATTCTCGAACAGCTGGCGGATGAATTCCGGCGCGGTGCGCGACAGGATCACCTGCTGGCCACGAGCGGCGTGGTCTACGCGCAACACAAAAGCGCGGACACGATCGGCCACCCGGAGGTTTTCCTTGGGGATCATTTCGGAGCGCGGCAGGCGCGCTTCGATCTTGCCGGTTTCGACGATGGCGTCGCCCTTGTCCATGCGCTTGATCGTGCCGGACACGATGGTCTCGCCGCGATCCAGGAAGTCGTTCAGCACCTGTTCGCGCTCGGCATCGCGGATCTTCTGCAGGATGGCCTGCTTGGCGGCCTGCGCGCCGATGCGGCCGAACTCGATGGGTTCGAGCGGCTCTTCGATGTATTCGCCTTCCTTGATGCCGGGGACGATTTCCTGCGCGTCCGACAGCATTTCCTGCTTGTCGGGTTCTTGCAGGCCAGCTTCGTCAGGCACGACCAGCCAGCGGCGGAAGCCTTCGTGATCGCCCGTGTCCCTATCGATGGCGACACGAATGTCCGCATCATCCTTGAAGCGCTTTTTCATCGCCGAGGCCAACGCGCTTTCCAGCGCGCCGAATACGACGTCGCGCGTGACGTTCTTTTCACGCGCCAAGGCATCGACCAACAGAAGAATTTCGCGACTCATCGCTTTTTGCCCTTGAAATCCAGAACGGGATCCAGTTTTGCACGTTCGATATCATCGACCGTGAAATTCAACACCTGGACTTCGTTCTTTTTTGCCTCAAATTCGAGACCGAACACGGTCTTTTGCACCCCAGCGGCCGCGTCGGAGGCTGCGGCGTCGTCTTCGGGCACCGACAGGGTGCCGGCAAAGACCTTACGGCCGTCCAATGCCTCGCGCAGCTTGATTTCGATGCGCTCGCCTGCGAAGCGCCGGAAATCGGCCTCGTTGCGCAACGGGCGGTCCACGCCCGGCGAACCGACTTCCAACCGTTTGTAGTCGACGTTTTCGACCTCAAACACCCGCGACAACTGGCGGGACACCTGTTCACAGTCTTCGATGCGCACACCGCCGACCCGATCGATCGTGACGCGCAAAAGGCCCAGGGCGGCACGCTCGACGTCCACGAGTTCGACGTCCATGCCGGCCAGAGCCTCTTTGGTCAATGCGAATAAATCAGCCATATACTCAAAAAAAATGGGCTGCACGCCCAGCCCACCGTATTGCACAGCGCCCAGCCGCTACCCTACTGCACGTAAGGAGCAATGCTGGGCAGTGCCCTATATTGCGACCTAAATTTGGCTTGCGCCGCCCCAGGCCAGTCCTGACCCGCCGCCCCGGTCCGCAATCCGGACCAGGCGGCATCTGGCGCAAAGTCCGATGCCAACCGCCAGGCTGCCGCCGACGCACTTTTGCGCGTAATTGCCGCAGTTTGTCCCGCGCTTTTTTCCCGCGCTTGCAATCACAGTTGCAATGCAGCGCGGCCCTGCGGCACGCAAACGGCAACGACACGAAGCCATGAAAACCATTGATTTTACCAGATAAACTGGAAAAACGCCTGATTCCTCACGGGCTTACGTTTATGTGGGACATATCCCACGCGGCGGCGCGGCCAGCGCGCCGCCCGGAGGTGCTCAACGCCCCTGGCGACCACGCCCGCCCATCACGCCCAGGCGGGATTCGTGCGCGGATGCGCCGCGCGGTTGCCAGTCATCGCCGCGGGGGGCGGACGAGGCATTGCGGGGCGCGCGCGGCTTGCCGCCAGCACCCGGACCCTTATTGCCGGAGCCGGCCGACTTGTTACCGCCCCGGCCGCCGCCAGCACCCGCCGGCTTGCCGCCACGGCCAGCGTTGCCGCGAGGTCCGGCAGGCTTGCCGCCCGCCGGCCGGCGATTGCCCGCCGGCGCTTCGGCCGCATTGCCAGCGCCCACTTCGGCCGATGCGACATTGCCAGGCTGCCCTCCGGCTGCCGCAGCACGCGGACCACGCGGCTTGCCACCCGATTTACCGCCCGGCTTGCCGCCTTGCTTGCCGCCCGAACGGCCACCAGGCGCCGCCGAACGGCCGCCGGACTTGCCGCCCTTGCGATTACCACCCGCCCCCTCTCCCGACAGCGGATGACCGTTGGCATAGCCGCCTGCGATCATCAAGCCCGTGCCGAATGGGTCCGACGGACACGCGGCTGCCTGACCCGCGCTGCCCAGGCGGCCACCTTGCAATTTGCCGCGGCGGCCGATGCGAGCGCCATTCATGCCATTGCGATCCATGGTGCCAAAGCCCGGGGGCAAGGCGCTGTCATGGGACTGTGGCTGCTTGGAACGGCGGCGATTGCCACCAGATTCGTCGTCATCGCGCAACAGGCCCAACTGGACCATCAGCGCCGTAACCAGGGAGGGATCCAATTCATCCCAACGGCCGCGGCGCAGCGTGCGCGGCAGGACCACGTCGCCAAAGCGCGTGCGGATCAGCCGGCTGACCGTGACACCCACCGCCTCGAACATCCGGCGCACTTCGCGATTACGGCCTTCCTGCAGCGTGACGCGGTACCAGCGGTTGCTGCCATCGCCACCCAGGTAGTCCAACGCGCCAAACGCGGCCAGACCGTCTTCGAGCTCGATGCCATCGACCAGCGACTGGCGCTGGGCTTCGTCCATTTCGCCCAACACGCGGACTGCATATTCGCGCTCGGTACCGTAGCGCGGATGCATGATGCGGTTGGCCATGTCGCCGGAAGTGGTGAAGATCAACAGACCTTCGGTGTTCAAGTCCAGGCGCCCCACCGACAGCCACTTGCCCGTGCGCAGCTTGGGCAGGCGGGCAAAGACGCTGGCGCGACCGCCCGGATCGTCGTGGCTGACGATCTCGCCGGCCGGCTTGTGATACAGGATCACGCGCGGCGGCTTTTTCGTATTCACGCGCATGATGGGCTTGCCATTGACGCGCACTTGATCATTGGGCGCCACGCGCTGGCCGATATGGGCCGGCTCGCCGTTGACGGAAACCCGTCCGGCGACGATCAGCTCTTCCATCTCGCGGCGCGAACCGATGCCGGCGTCGGCCAGCACCTTGTGCAGCTTGGGCATGACCGAATCGCTGTTCAGATACTTACCCAGGCGCTGCTCCATGCGGTCAGCGGTTTCCAGATAGGACAACGCTTGCTCGGCTTCCTGCTCGGTGCCGCGGGATTCCTGGGGTTCGGCCTGGACGGCTGCCGGCGCTGCAGGCTGGGCTTCGCCCGCCGGCGCCTGCTCGGCAGCGGCATCGCCGCGACGGCGGCGGAACGGCGTTCTCAACTTGCGGCCGCGGCCACGGGCACCCGCCTCGCCTTCTGCCGCCGGCTCGCGCGCGGCGGACTCCGGTTGGCCGTTGGAAACGGGATCATCCGAACGGGGATTGTCGTCCTGCATTGTTGTATTCGTTGTCACTGGGACAGCTCCGAATTTCAAACTTGGGTGGGCCTGCCTGCGGCAGGCTCTTCATCATCTGGGGACACCGGCTCTCGGTCGGCCTCGGGCCGCTCGAAACCTGCCTCGTCCGATTCCGGAGAGGCGGCATCCGGGCCAGGCCGAACAGGATCGCCAAGACCGGAAGCGGGCTCATGCCCGGCGGCGTCAGGCGCCACGGTGTCGGTCTCGTCAATCGGGTCGGTCGGTTCCGCGTGTTTTGCGTTCTCGACGCTTTCCTTTGCAGCACCGGCTTCTAGGGCATCGGCGGCTATATCGGAAATGTCGTTGTCAGCCGCGTCGTCGGGAAAACCGGACATGGCTGACGTATTGGACAAGCCTTCGGCTTGCTCCCGGACGGTGAGTTCGTCTGCGGGATCCGCGCCTTCTTCTGTGCGCGAAAGCACGGATTCTACGCTATCGACGGGGGCTATGGGTACATCCTGTTCCGAAACAGACAATTCCGCAACCGGAATACTCAAGCCAGCCTCGTCAGTTTCTTGCGCCACGGCGGATGCCTCGCCTTCGGAAGCCTCTTCGCCTTCGGAAGCCTCTTCGCCTTCGGAAGCCTCTTCGCCCTTGGAAGCCTGCTCGCCCTCGGCAGCAGCCTCACCCTCCGTAACCGCCTCGTCCCTGACCACGGCCTCATCCCCGGCGGTGGCCTCGGACTGCTCCGCAGCCGCTGCACCATCCCCGGCGGGCGCGTCGCCCTCGCCCGGAGCCAGGGGCTCTTCCGTGCCCATCACCTGCTGCACTTCGCCCAAGTCCAACCCGGCAAGCGCCGCAGCCGCCTGAGCAGACTCCAGCGCAGGCAATTCGTCCAGAGCACGCAGGCCCAGGTCATCAAGAAACTGACGGGTAGTGCCGAACAAGGCAGGCCGGCCCGGCGCATCGCGGTGGCCGATAACCTCGATCCAGCCGCGATCCTCGAGCGCCTTCACGATCTGGGAAGACACCGTGACGCCGCGGATATCCTCGATATCGCCTCGAGTCACCGGCTGGCGCCACGCAACAATGGCAAGCGTTTCCATCACCGCGCGAGAATACTTCGGTGGCTTTTCCGGATTGAGGCGCTCCAGGTAGCGCTGCATGCGCGGACGGCTCTGAAAGCGCCACCCGGTAGCCAATTGCACCAGCTCCAGACCACCATCGGCCCAATTGGCCTGCAGCGTCTCCAGAAGCGTGCGCAACGCACTGTTATCGAATTGTTCATCGTCCCCGAATAGCTTGCGCATATCGGACAGTTGCATCGGCTGCGCCGCGCAAAGCAGCGCG
Organism: Achromobacter sp. D10; assembly: GCF_035282245.1. NCBI lineage: Bacteria > Pseudomonadati > Pseudomonadota > Betaproteobacteria > Burkholderiales > Alcaligenaceae > Achromobacter > Achromobacter sp. D10. The sequence goes on along the minus strand of NZ_JAYJLE010000003.1, from coordinate 193,411 downwards.
GTTTCCAATACGAGTATTGCCTCGCTATCGTTCATCGACATTCAAATTCAAAAGGGCTAACTTGCGCTAGGTTAAAAATAAGGCTACTATTCATTTCTCAGACGCGGGGTGGAGCAGTCTGGCAGCTCGTCGGGCTCATAACCCGAAGGTCGTAGGTTCAAATCCTGCCCCCGCAACCAAATTGATCAAGGCCTGGCGAATGCGCCGGGCCTTTTTCATTTGCGGCGCCGGTAAAAGTTTGCGAAAACAGCAAACCCGACAGCGCCCGCCCGCCCAGCACGCCCGCACAGGCACCCACCGCCGCACCGACGGCCTGGGCGGCTCGCCAGCAAAAGATAGCGTGGGTTTGCGAATTTCTCACTGGATTCCTGTGTTTACCGCCACGCGCCCCGGATACACGTATCCCGGGCATGCGCCGAAACGACCGCGCCAATCGGGATTGGGCGGAATGCCTGCCACGACCCGCGCAGCAAACACTCAAGCAAATTCTGGAAAAGCCGGCACAAATCGCCGACCAGCCTGCGGAGCACGCCAGCAAACCGGCGTTATCTTCCTGCGGCAATCGATATCAAGGACCTGAATCTTCAAGGATCGGGCTCCGTGGACGGCGAACAGACCGCCGCAAACCACACACCCGACACGCTCCCCCGGTGCACACGGAAACCGATTCCGCGATGCCGCGCCCCATTTCGGGCCGCAACCACGATTCTTGGATATTTTCTAAGACCACATGCGCGACGGACGCCAGTCCGCTGCATACGGCAGCCGGAAAACCCCCGAAGCCACCGCGCCAAGCATGTTCAAGCAGTAATGTGATTATACCGCCATATACCCCGCCCTCAAGCCTGGACGGCGTCATCCGAGGCGCGAAAACTACGGAGCAGGCTTGTCCCACGGCGTGGATTCAAGGCGAGCCACCAGAAAATCCAGCATGGACCGCAAGATCAAGGGCATCTGACGGCGCGAGACGTAAACGCCGTAGATACCCAATTCCTGAGGCTTGCTTTGCGTCAGGATGGCCCGCAAACGGCCCGACGCAATGTAGTCCGCAGCGTAGTACGTCGGCAGCATGGCGATCCCCGCCCCCTCCACCGCCGCGCGCGACAGCACGGACACCTCGTTCGCGCTGATATTGCCGCTGACTGGCACATCCACCGGCTCGCCGTCTCGCTCAAATCGCCACAGGCTCTTGCCGAAATAGGAATGAGTCAGGCAGTTGCGCAACGACAGATCCTCGATACGCGCAGGCACGCCTTCGCGCTGCAGATATTCCGGCGAAGCACAGACCACCGAACGGCAGACGGCGAGCTTGCGGGCAATCAGGTTGGGATCCAGGTCATTCGTAATGCGCACCGCCAGATCCACGCGCTCTTCCACCAGATTGACAGCGCGATCGACCAGCATCAGGTCCACCGAAGTGCCCGGATGCAGCTTGACATAGTCGGTGATGGCGCTGGCCAGATGGCGGGACCCGAACGACATGCTGGTAGTGATGCGCAACAGCCCCCGCGGGCTGTCATCAGGAGTCGATACCGCATTGCGCAGATCACCCACCATGTCGAGCATCTGCCGGCAGCGCGGCAGGGTTTCAGCGCCTGCGGGCGTCAGGCTCAGACGCCGCGTCGTGCGATGCAACAAGCGCACCCCGACCCACTGCTCCATTTCCGCCAGATAGCGCGACACCATGGCGCGCGACATGTCCAGATGAATCGCCGCCGCCGACAGGCTGCCCCTGTCAGCGACCTCCACGAATACCTGCATGGCCTTCAGACGATCCATGATTGTCTCGATTCTTGCACCAGACTGCTCCGGTTATAACGTATTTTGGTGCAACGACGACACCAAAATCGAGACCGCCAACCAGAGGATGCAGGCAGGGCCGGGCAATCCGGCGCAGGCAGTCAGGGAACAGGCTGCCCCAGCGCGGCGCACACGGAAGCGTGAACTCCAGCCGCATCCGAACCACGCAGGATGCACACGAGGCGCGACTGCCGATCCGCATCCGGCCATTGATCAAGGCGACGCACCGGATAGAGCTCGCCATGCACGCCATGCACTTCGCACGGCAGCGGCTCCCCATCGAAACACACCAGCCCCTTCATCCGCAGCAAATCCTGGCCGTGCTCCTCCAGGATGCGGGACACGCCCGCGAGAAAGGCCGCGCGCCCAAGCGGCACCGCCAATATCAGGGAAAAACTGCTCACGTTTCCATGCCCTGTCGCCCGGGGCTGCGCGAAGGGCCGCAGCCAGTTCGCGAGACCCACGCCATCGCGCCGGCCCCGCATATCCAGATCCGCGCGAAGCGCACCGGCAAGAGGCGCATCAGGCCATTGCACGCAACCCAGCGCCCCCGGATTGATGGCGGCGACAGCCTGCGCCAGCCGATCCCGGCTGGCGGCATCCGCCAGATCCGGCTTGCTGATCACCACGACATCGGCCAGGGCCAACTGCCGCGCAGCCTCGGGCTGCCGCTCTAGCTGATCCAGCCCATTGCGCGCATCCACCACGACGATCGCGCCCCGGTACACATACCGCTCAGCCAGGAAACGGTCGTGCTTGAGAGTAAACAGGATGGGAGCAGGATCGGCCAGCCCGCTGGTTTCGATGAGCACACGTCGAAAGGGCCTGATCTTGCGGCTGAGCGCCAACATGAACAGCTCGCGCAGCGCATCGACCACCGCACCACTGACGACGCAGCAAAGGCAGCCACCTTCGACGAGCACAATGTTGTCGCGAGCCTGGCGCACCAAGTGGTGATCGACGCCCACTTCGCCGTATTCATTGACAATGACCACCGCGTCCGCATAAGCGGGATCTCGCAGCAGCCGGTTGAGCAACGACGTTTTGCCGCTGCCCAGGAAACCGGAAATCACCGTCACGCCGATGCGCCTGTCGCCTTCCATGTCCGATCTTCCACGTCCGCCAATCCGATGCCGACAAAAACCAAAAGGGCCATTCACTTGCGTGAATGACCCTGAATTCTTTGGCTCCCCGAGCTGGGCTCGAACCAGCGACCTGCGGATTAACAGTCCGTCGCTCTACCGACTGAGCTATCGGGGAACTGCTAAGAAATGAGATTATGAACTAAAAATTTGAACTGTGCAAATCGCAAATTTTTCGGGGCATTTTGCACGCCTGCTTGCCCATCGCCAAAAAACTCTGATATGATCTCGGTCTTTCCAGATCGGGCCCCAAAAATCAGGGCAGCGAACCGGAAAAACAAAGATGTTTTGCTTGCGGTTCCAGCCCTGGACGATTCCAAGCGGGAACGAAGCAAATGGTCTTGCCGGCATAGCTCAGTTGGTAGAGCAGCGCATTCGTAATGCGAAGGTCGTAGGTTCGACTCCTATTGCCGGCACCAGATTCCAAAAAGCAGCCCTCTCGGGCTGCTTTTTTCATTTCCGCGCCCTGCCCGCCGCGGGAACTCCCGCGCGTCGCCTCGCGTCCAACTTGCTGGACCATCCTGGCGAACACCACCATGCGTATTCTTCTTGTCGAAGACGACCTCATGATAGGCGAGAGCGTGCTGGACTGCCTGCGCGCGGAACATTACGCCGTCGATTGGGTCAAGGACGGCAACGCCGCGGAACTTGCGCTGCGCACCGACACCTACGACCTCATACTGCTGGACCTGGGCCTGCCCAAGCGCGACGGCCTGTCACTGCTGCGCGACCTGAGGGCGCGCAAGGACCGCACGCCGGTGCTGATCGCCACTGCCCGCGACGCCGTGAGCGACCGGATCGCCGGTCTGGATGCGGGCGCCGACGATTATGTGGTCAAACCCTACGACGTGGACGAATTGCTGGCCCGCATGCGCGCGCTGATCCGCCGCAGCGCCGGCCGCGCCGAACCAGTATTCGAGCACGAAGGCATCACCATAGACCCGCAGTCCCACGCCGCCATGGTGGACGGCAGCCCCGTCACGCTTACCGCCCGCGAATGGGCCGTGCTTGAACCGCTGATCGCGCGTCCGGGCATGATCTTTTCGCGCGCCCAACTTGAAGAAAAGCTGTACAGCTGGAAAGACAGCATCAGCAGCAATGCGGTTGAGGTTTATATTCATGGCCTGCGCAAGAAGCTGGGTCCGAACCTGATCCAGAACGTCAGAGGCGTCGGCTATGTCATCCCCAAAACATGAGCATTCCGCTTAGCTACTCCCTGAGAGCCAGGCTGCTTTTTTTCCTGCTGGCCGCCATTGTGATCGGCGCGCTGGTGCAGGGCGCCATCGCTTACCGCAGCACGCTGGCGCAAGCGGACGACATCTTCGACTCCCTGCTGCAGCGCACCGCCCTGTCCCTGGGCACCGGAGACGGACTGCTCAGCACCGGGGTGTCGCACGCCCGCGGGGCGGGCTCCCCCGTGGCCGACGACCTGATCATCCAGATCTGGACACCGGACGGCGTGCGCGTCTTCAATTCCCGCTCGCGCCGCCCGCTGCCGGACCAGATCGTGCTCGGCTTTTCCGACGCCAAGATGGAAGGCAGCACCTACCGCGTGTATTCGCTGGCCACCCCGTTTCAGGTCATCCAGGTGGCGCAGGACATGAACGTACGCACGAGCATGGCGCGTGCGCTGGCGCTGCGCACCATCGCGCCCATCGCCGCCGCCGCGCCCCTGCTCATGCTGATCGTCTGGTGCGTGGTCAGCTGGTCGCTGCGGCCCGTGAAGCGCGCGCGCACACAGGTCGCCGCACGCCAACCCGAGGACCTCTCCCCCATCAGCGTGCAAGGCCTGCCGGATGAGATCCGCCCCCTGATGCAGGAGCTGAACCTGCTTCTGGAACGCATGCGCGGCGCCTTCGCACAGCAAAAACAATTCGTGGGTGACGCGGCGCACGAATTGCGTTCGCCACTGACTGCGCTGCGCCTGCAATTGCAGGCACTGCAGCGCGCGGGCGACGCGGACACCCGCCGGCTGGCCGAGCAGCGTCTGGCCGCCGGCATCGACCGCGCCACACGCCTGGTGGAGCAGTTGCTGTCCATGGCGCGCCACGAGAGCGCGGCCGGACAGGCCCCTTCCGAAGCGGTCGATCTGGCCGACGTGCTGCGCCAGGCGCTGTCCGAAATGCTGCCCCAGGCGAACGCCAAGTCGATCAGCATCGACCTGGACGGCGCGCCGCAAGCATGGGTGCAAGGACAGCGCGACGCGCTGGCCCTGCTGGTGCGCAACCTGCTGGATAACGCAGTCAAGTACACGCCCGCCGGCAAGCGCATCCACCTCCACCTGCAGCAGGCCGACCATGAGGCCGCGTTGCTGATCGACGACGAAGGCCCCGGCATCGCGCGGGAAGAACGCGAGCGCGTGTTCGACCGCTTTTATCGCGTGGAAGGCAATGCGCAGCACGGCAGCGGCCTGGGACTGGCGATCGCGCGTGCCATCGCCGAGCGGCACGGCGCCTCGATCGAGCTACTGGACACACCCACGGGCGAAGGCCTGCGCGTGAAGGTGGTTTTCCCGACTTAAGACTCCCCTAAGTGTCAGGCCCGAAGATAGCGCCATGTCCTTCAACATGAACGCAGGAGCCGACATGAAGACCACCCAAATGAAACCCTCGCGCCTGGTGCTGGCGCTGCTGGCTGCCGGCGCCATTGGCGGCGCGGGCGCAACCGCCTTCACCGGCGGCGTTTCGATGGCGGCCAACGCGCCGGCCATCACTTCCTCCATCCAGGCGCCGGGCACTTCCAGCCCGCCCAACTTTGCGCAGATTACGCGCGATTTTGGCCCGGCCGTGGTGAACATCAGCGTCAGCGGCACCCGCAAGGTCTCCGCAGACGAAGGCGATCCCTTCGCCCAGTTCTTTGGCCAGTTCCCCGGCGGACGCGGACAGATGCCTTCGCGCGAAGTGCCGATGCGGGGCGAAGGCTCCGGCTTTATCGTCAGCGCCGACGGCATCATCCTGACCAATGCGCACGTCGTACAGGACGCCAAGGAAGTCACTGTGAAACTGACCGACCGCCGCGAATACAAGGCCAAGGTGCTGGGCTCGGACCCGCAGACCGACGTAGCCGTCCTCAAGATCGACGCCAAGAACCTGCCTGTCGTGAAGGTGGGCGACGTCAACCAGTTGCAGGTCGGCGAATGGGTGCTGGCCATCGGCTCGCCCTACGGCCTGGAGAACACGGCCACTGCCGGCATCGTCAGCGCGAAGGGTCGCTCGCTGCCCGACGATACGTCCGTGCCCTTCATCCAGACGGACGTGGCGGTCAACCCCGGCAACTCTGGGGGCCCGCTGTTCAACGACCGCGGCGAAGTCGTGGGGATCAATTCGCAGATCTACAGCCGCACCGGCGGATTCCAGGGCCTGTCGTTCTCGATCCCCATCGACGTGGCCTACAAGATCAAGGATCAGATCCTCGAGCACGGCAAGGTGCAGCACGCCAGGCTCGGCGTGACCGTGCAGGAAGTGAACCAGGACCTGGCCAACTCCTTCAAGCTGGATACCCCTTCGGGCGCGCTGGTCTCCAGCGTGGAGAAAGGCAGCGCGGCCGACAAGGCCGGCCTGCAACCCGGCGACGTGGTTCGCAAGATAGACGGCAAGACCATCGTATCCTCGGGCGACCTGGCCTCCACCATCACGCTTGCCACGCCGGGCGAAAAGATCAAGCTGGACGTCTGGCGCAATGGTTCGCAGAAGGAACTGGTAGCGACCCTGGGCGGCGTGCCCAAGGACAGGACACAGGCCTCAGCGGGCGATCAGGAAGTGCAGCGCGGCCAGCTCGGCCTGGCCTTGCGTCCGCTAAGCCCGCAAGAGCAACAGGCAGCGGGTGCCGAGGGCCTGCTGATCGAACGCTCTATCGGCCCCGCCGCCAAGGCGGGGATCGAGCCGGGAGACGTGCTGCTGTCCTTGAACGGCGTGCCGGTACGCAATGTCGCGCAGGTCAAGGAGGCGCTGTCCAAGGCAGGCAAGACGGTCGCCCTGCTGGTGCAACGCGGCGAAGACAAGATCTTCGTGCCGGTGCAGATCGGCTAAGCCGACCCGCGCCCGGGTTGCCTTATTCCGCGTCGGGCTGCTTGCCCGGCGCGGCCGCGTCGAACGCCGGCAACGCGCGGCAGGCCGCATCGATGCGCACGACATTGGGCATGGCCGACAGGTCGCAATCGAAACGCTGGGCGTTCGCCACCTGGGGCACCAGGCACAGGTCGGCGATCGTGGGCGTATCGCCATGGCAGAAACGGCCGGTGGCGGGAGAACCCGCCAGCTGAGCCTCCAGGGCTTCCAGGCCCTGGTGCACCCAGTGCTTGTACCAGGCGGTCTTGGCGGCCTCGTCCACGCCCAGCGTGTGCTTCAGGTACTTCAATACGCGCAGATTGTTCAGCGGGTGCGTATCGCAAGCGATACCCAGCGCCAGGTCCCGCACTCGCGCGCGGCCTAGCGCGTCCGCCGGCAACAGCGGCACGTCGGGGTGCGTTTCTTCCAGGTATTCGATGATGGCCAGCGACTGGCCGATGACGGCGTCGCCATCGACCAAGGTGGGCACCAGCGCCGTCGGGTTCACCTTGCGGTAGTCCGCCGACAACTGCTGACCGCCATCCTTCAACAGATGCACGGGCAGATATTCGTACGGCAGTCCCTTGAGATTGAGGGCGATGCGCACTCGATACGCGGCCGAGCTGCGAAAGTAGCTGTACAACTGCATGAAGTCTCCTTGGTACTCTGTTTGTTCTGATACGGCGATCGTGCGCCCGACTATTCCAGCGATTCCGTCTGGGCCGATTTTCGGGATAGTCCCTTGGGCAGCGGGAATGCCACGTTCTCTTCCAGGCCCGGCATGGTGCGCACCGACAACGCGCCCAGTTCCTTGACCCGGTCGATCACTTGCTGCACCAGGATCTCCGGAGCGGAAGCGCCCGCGGTCACGCCAATGCGCTTGCGACCCACCAGCCAGGCCGGATCGATCGATTGCGCGCCGTCGATCAGATAAGACGCCACCCCCTTGCGCTCGGCCACTTCGCGCAGCCGGTTGGAGTTGGAACTGTTGGGACTGCCCACCACCAGCACCAGATCGCAATCCGGCGCCATGACCTTGACCGCGTCCTGGCGGTTCTGGGTGGCGTAGCAAATATCGCTTTTCTTGGGCTCGACGATGTTGGGGAAACGCTGCTTCAGCGCCCGCGACACGGCCGCCGCATCATCCACCGACAAGGTGGTCTGCGTAACATAGGCCAGGTTATCGGGATCGGCCACTTGCAGGCCCGCGACGTCCTCAACGGTCTCGACCAGATACATGCCCCCCTGGGCCTGCCCCAGCGTACCCTCGACCTCGGGATGCCCCTTGTGGCCGATCATGACGATTTCGCGGCCGGCCGCGCGCATGCGGGCCACCTCGATATGGACCTTGGTGACCAGCGGGCAAGTGGCGTCGAACACGCGCAGTCCGCGGGATTCGGCTTCGGCCCGCACTGCCTTGGACACGCCGTGCGCCGAGAACACGACAATGGCGCCCGCAGGCGCGTCGTCCAGCTCGTCGATGAAGATGGCGCCCTTGGCGCGCAGGTCTTCCACCACGTAGCGGTTGTGGACGATCTCATGGCGCACGTAGATAGGCGCGCCGTGCAGCTCGAGCGCGCGCTCGACGATGTCGATGGCGCGATCCACGCCCGCGCAGAAGCCGCGCGGCTGGGCCAGCAGGACTTCCGCGCCCGCGGCGGTGACAGCCTGGCTCATCAGAGGACTCCCAAGAGCGCCACGTCGACCCGCAAGCTGATGCCCGCGAGCGGGTGGTTGAAATCGAACAGGGCCGATTCATCATTGATTTCCTTCAGGACGCCCGAATAGCGGCCGCCATTGGGCGCGGTGAATTCCACCAGATCGCCCGGCTCGAAGGTGGCGTCAGCGCCGGCATGCTCGGCCAGCATGGCGCGCGTAACGCGCTGGATGAGTTCGGGATTGCGGTCGCCGTAGGCGTCGGCCGGCGCCACCGTGACGCTGAAGCGCTCGCCTTCGGCACGGCCGACCAGCGCCGCCTCCAGGCCAGGCGCCCACTGGCCGCTGCCCATCTGCAGCGTACCGGGACGGCCGTCGAAGGTGTCGGCGAACACGGAATCCTTGCCCGGCCCGGAGGCCAGCGTGATGCGGTAGTGCAGGGTCAGGTAGGAATCCGGACGGACCAAAACGTTCACTTCATTAGAGGCGATGCTCACGATCTGCCACCGTATATGCAATTGAATAAACCTTGATTTTAGAGCCTCTTATGAAATTGTCCGCCCGCCTCCCCAAACATGAGCGCCCCAGGGAGCGCTTGCTGCGCCTGGGGGCCGCCGCGCTTCAGGACGCGGAACTGCTCGCCATCGCCCTTCGCACCGGCATTCCCGGACTGGACGTCGTGGGATTGGGCACTCGGCTGCTGGAAAGATTCGGCGGCCTGCGGGGGCTACTGGGCGCCACACCCGAGGAACTCACGGCGGTTCCCGGCCTGGGCGCGGCCAAGGCCTGCATGCTGGCCGCCCTGCTGGAACTGGCCCGCCGCGCCATCGAGGAGGACCTGGCCCGCATCAACAACCTGGACCACCCGCTGCAGGTCAAGCAGTACTGCCAGATGGCGCTGGGACACCGCCAGGTGGAACACTGCATCGCGCTGTACCTGGATAACCGGCTGCGCCTGATCGCAACCGGCGAACTGGCGCGCGGCACACTCTCCCAGGCATCGGTCTACCCCCGCGAGGTCGTGCGCGAGGCCCTGCGCCACCATGCAGCCGCCCTGATCATCGCCCATAACCACCCCTCTGGCCTGGCGGAACCCAGTGCCGCGGACCGCGAATTCACCCGGCACCTGAAACAGGCGCTCGCACTGGTGGAAATCAGGCTGGTGGACCATTTGGTCGTCGCGGCCGGCGCGGTGGTGTCCATGGCCGAACTCGGCGCCCTGTAGAGGCTGCGGCCCGCCCCGGAATTCGTTAGACTACCGCCCGCAATTGCTTTAGGCTTAACGCATCTCCAGACCATTTCCGCCCGATATGAAACGCCTGTGGGACATTTCCCCGCCCGTCTCCACGGCATCGCCAGTCTTCCCCGGCGATACGCCGTACCGCCAGCAATGGAAATGGTCGCTGACGCCCGGCTGCCCGGTCAATGTCAGCGAAATCACGCTGTCCCCGCATATCGGCGCGCACGCCGACGCTCCCCTGCACTACGAGAACGGCGCGGCCGCCATCGGGGCGGTGTCGCTGGAACCGTTCCTGGGCCCCTGTCGCGTCATCCACGCCATCGATTGCGGCCCCCTCATCACGGTGGACCATCTTGCCCACGCGGCCCTGAACCTGCCGCCCCGCGTGTTGGTCCGTACCGCCAAGCACGCTGCCCAGGACTGGTGGACCGACGATTTCTCCGCCTACGCGCCCCAGACCATTGAATGGCTGGCTGAGCGCGGCGTCATGCTGATCGGCCTGGATACGGCCAGCATCGACCCCGCGTCCAGCAAGACCCTGGACAGCCACCACACGATCTTGCGGCACGACATGCGGGTACTGGAGAACCTGGTGCTCGACGACGTGCCGGAAGGCGATTACGAGTTGATCGCACTGCCGTTGGCGCTGGTCCAGGCCGATGCCAGCCCGGTTCGCGCCGTCCTGCGCGAACTGTAGGCTGGTCCGCTGGCCATTGCGCGGCTGATCCGGAAATTCAGCCGCCCATTCTGGAAGCACGACCATGAAGAAAAATTCAGCCTCGCATGCGGCGCTCGGCCGCATCCGCCCGCACGCGCCCAACTGGCGCGCGCTGCCCGCCTCCGCCCGTCGCGCGGCACCGCCCTGCCACGGAGGCCGCGCATGACCCACCCCGAACGCCCCGAAGACATCGTCCGCCAGGAAAAAGCGCAGTTGGATTTCACGCGCGACATGACCTATGGCGACTACCTGCATCTGGACGAACTGCTGGGCGCGCAGCATCCGCTGTCGCCCGAACACAACGAGATGCTCTTCATCATCCAGCATCAGACGAGCGAGCTCTGGATGAAGCTGATGCTGCACGAGTTGCGCGCCGCCATCGCAAACGTGGCCTCCGATCGCCTCCAGCCCGCTTTCAAGATGCTTGCCCGCGTCAGCAAGATCATGGAACAGCTGGTCCATGCCTGGGATGTGCTGGCAACCATGACGCCGCCCGAATATTCCGCGCTGCGTCCCTATCTGGCGCGCTCCAGTGGATTCCAGAGTTATCAGTACCGCCAGGTCGAATTCCTGCTCGGCAACAAGAACGCCGCCATGCTCAAGCCGCATGCGCACCGCGACGACCTGCTTGCCCAGGTTCGCAGCGCCTATGAAGCCCCCTCGCTGTACGACGAGGCATTGCGGCTGTTGGCGCGCCATGGCCTGGACGTGCCGGCCGATCACCTCGAGCGCGACTGGACGCAGCCCTATGAATCCTCGGCGGGGGTGGAAGCCGCCTGGCTGACCGTATACCGGCAGCCCGACCGCTACTGGGACCTGTATCAACTGGGGGAAAAGCTGACCGACCTGGAAGACGCGTTCCGCCTGTGGCGCTTTCGCCACGTCACCACCGTCGAACGGGTCATCGGGTTCAAGCGCGGCACAGGCGGCACCTCGGGGGTGGATTACCTGCGGCGCATGCTGGAAGTGGTGCTGTTTCCCGAGATCTGGAAGCTGCGCACGGATCTCTAGATCCTAGCCTGAAGGTCCAGGCGAATTCTTATCCGACCCTGATTTTTAGCAAGGAAGCGCCCCATCCGGGGCCTTTCCCCCCCTTGGCCTGGCCAAAATTCCCATGCTAGAATTTGGGGTTACTTTTTGGATACGTGGCTAGAACGGCTTACGACTATCCTGCCGCTGGGCACCCATTACCCAAGCAGGCGAGATACCGGGCATTTTGGCTGGCGACCCTAACAACTTGCAAGGCTCGATCGAGCCCTAGGAAAGCACCATGAAAGAAGGCATTCACCCCGAATACCGCGAAGTCGTCTTCGCCGACCTGCAAACGGGCAACAAGTTCATCACCCGTTCGACCGTGCAAACGCGCGAAACCATCGAAATGGATGGCAAGACGTACCCGCTCTTCAAGTGCGACGTGACCTCCGAATCGCATCCGTTCTACACGGGCGCTCAAACCCGCATCGTCGAAACCGGCCGCGTGGAAAAATTCCGCGCCCGCTTCGCCCGCACTGCCGGCACGGTCAAGTCCGCTTCCTGATCCTGTCGCTCCCGCGGGAGCCGCAGCAAAAAGGCAGCCTCCGGGCTGCTTTTTTTTCTCCCAGGCCGTCCGATTTCGACGCTGGGTACTAGCGCAACCAGACCACTCGGTTACATTAACGCCCGTGTCCCCACTTTCCATTTCCACTCCGGCCCGGCTCACGTCCGTGGCCACCGCAAAACTGCCCAGGCTGATCCTGCTGGGCTTGTCGCTGGCCTACATCGTGGCCGGTCTGTTCATGCGCGACCCGTGGAAAACCGACGATGCGGTGGGGCTGGCAACCATGCTCACGGCGATCCGCGAAGGCGGCATCACCTGGCTGCTGCCGCAAGTGGGACACCTGGCCCATGCCGAGGAAGGCCCGCTGATCACCTGGGTGGGCGCGATATGCATCTGGCTGTTCGGCCCGTTCATCGGCGACATCCCCGCCGGCCGGTTGCCCAACCTGCTCTGGTTTGGCATCACCGCCACCAGCGTCTGGTACGGCACTTACCTGCTGGGCCGCCGGGCCGAGGCCCAACCGCTGGCGCTGCCATTCGGCGGCGAACCCGAGCCCCGCGACTATGGGCGCATGTTGGCGGACGCCGCGCTGCTGTTGCTGCTGGCCACGGTCGGCATCCTGCAGCGCACTCACGAAACCACCGTCGTGCCCGCCATCATGGCGTGGCAGGCGCTCGCGTTCTATTCGCTGGCGCGCAGCATCGACCGGCCGTTCACCGGCAGCACCACTCTGGGTATTGCCCTGGCGGCCAGTTTCCTCACCCGCGGCTGGGTGGGCGCCTTGCCCATCATGGTAGGCGCGGCCCTGGCGTTCTACCCTCACAGCCGCCTGTGGAAATGCCGGCGCTGGCTACCTTGGACCGTGCTGCTGACCGCCCTTTTGATCCTGGCCTGGTGGATTCCGGCCAGCCATAGCAGCGAGTACTGGATCCGCAACTGGAAGATCTGGAACCTGGCGTCGTTTGCCGCCCCCAACTGGCACGACATGGGCCGCACACTGCGCGACCTGCCTTGGTACCTGTGGCCGACCTGGCCGCTGGCCCTGCTGGCCGTGTGGCGCTGGCGCGCATGGCTCTACGCGCCCCACATCTGGCTGCCCCTGGCCATGTTGGCCTGCGCGGCGCTGGTGCTGTTCGGACTGGAAGAAGCGTCCGACTCCGAGTACGTGCTGCTGGCCGTGCCGTGCGCGGTACTGGGCGCGTTTTCCCTGCCCACGTTGCGCCGCGGTGTGGTCAATACGCTGGACTGGTTCGCCGTCATGTGTTTTTCCCTGACCGCAGCGACGGTCTGGCTCGGCTGGGTCGCCCTGCACTTCCAGTGGCCGGCGCAGATTTCCCGCAACATCGCCCGCCAGACCACCGGTTACCAGCCCGAGATCTCCTGGATCGCGTTTGCGCTCGCCGTAGGCTTTACGGTGGGCTGGATCGCGTTGGTGGTGTGGCGACTGCGGGTGCGGCCGCAAGCGCTGTGGCGAGGCACCGTGCTGTCGGCCGGCGGCCTGACCGTGACCTGGATCCTCCTGGTGCTGCTATGGCAGCCGGCAGTGGACTACGCCCGCAGCTATCGCACCGTGTCGGGCCAACTGGCCCAGGCGCTGGAACAGCACGTGCGACCCGGCGAATGCGTCCGCGGGCTGAGCCTGGGCAGCGGGCAGCGCGCCTCGTTCCTCATCTTCAATCACCTGACATTCACCTTCGACTCCCGCTGCACGCTGGTGCTGCAACAGACCAGCAACCAGAGCCTGCGCGACAACACGGCCGCCTACAGCGACGGCGCCGAAGTGCTGTGGCAGGGAGGCCGCCGCGCGGACCGTCAGGAAGTATTCCGCCTGCTCAGAGTCGGCTCCCCCCGATGACACCCGCCCCCAATGCGCCGATGAGTTTCGGCGCCACCCTGCGCGGCATCGCCAGGCAGGCCTGGCCGGTGCTGGTCAGCCAATGGGCGGGCATCTCTTTTGGCGTGCTGGACACCGCCATGACGGGCCACTCCAGCGCGGCCGACCTGGCGGCCATGGCGCTGTCCGCCTCCATCTACATCACCATCTTCGTCGGGTTGATGGGCGTGGTGCACGCCCTGATCCCCATCCTGGCCCAGCATTTCGGCGCCGGCAACAATCTCGAAGTCGGCCGCAGTTGGGGCCAGGGCGTGTGGCTGGCGCTGGGGCTGTCCGTGGTCGGCGCCGTGCTGATGCTGTTTCCGGACATGTGGTTGTCCATGTCGGGCGAAGTCGCCCCCGGCGTGCGGGAACGCATCGGATCCTACCTGCAGGCCTTGGTGCTGGCGTTGCCCGCCGCGCTGGTGTTCCGCACCATCTACGCGCTGGGCACCTCGGTCTCGCGCCCCAAGCTGGTCATGGCGATCAACCTGACGGCCATCGGCTTCAAGGCCTTCTTCAATTGGCTCTTCATCTACGGCAAGCTGGGACTGCCGGCCATGGGCGCCACCGGCGCCGGGCTGGCCACGGCCGTCGTGTCATGGATGAGCCTGGGGCTGGGCCTTTGGGTCATTACGCATGACCGCTACTACCGGCGCTTCAAACTCCACGTGGGCAAGCCCGACTGGAAAACGCTGAAGGAACTGCTGCGGCTGGGCATTCCCATGGGCGGCTCGTACCTGGTGGAGGTGTCGGCCTTCACATTCATGGCGCTGCTGGTGGCGCGCGAAGGCACCTACGTGACCGGCGGCCACCAAATCATGTCCAACCTGGCCGCGCTCTGCTACATGATGCCCATGGCGCTGGGCGTAGCTACCGCGGCCCTGACCGCGCAGGCCATCGGCGCCGGCAACCTGGCCCATGCGCACCGCACGGGCATGGCCGGACTGGCGCTGGGCCTGCTGGGAGCGCTGCTGACGGCGGGAGTACTGCTGGCCGGCCGTCCCCTCATCCTGGCCGCCTACACCGACAACCCCGAAGTGGCTGCGGTAGCCACCACGCTGCTGGCCGTCCTGCCCCTGTTCCATCTGTTCGATTCGATGCAATGCATCAACTCCTATCTGCTGCGCGCCTACAAGGTGGCGGTGGTTCCCCTGCTGCTGCAAGTCGTTGCGCTGGCGGGCGTGGGACTGGTGGGCGGCTGGTGGTTCGGCTTCGGCCCGGGCCGCGGCGGCCTGGACGGCGTGCGCGCCATCCTGGTCCCCGGATCGCCACAAGGCGCGGGCAGCATGTGGCTGATGGCCATGGTCGGCCTGGGGCTCTCTGCCGCCCTGCTCCACTACTGGTATCGGCGCATCGTGCGCGGGACAATCAAGTAAAAAAAGCAGCCTTGCGGCTGCTTTTTCACTACCGCTTCCTGGAACACGCGCGCGGCGTTGGGGGCTCGCGGCGCCGCCCCCTCGGGGGCAGCTAGCCCGCGTAGCGGGCGCGGCGTGGGGGCTCGCGCCGCCGCCAGGCCGCCCTAAGGCGGCGCCGCCCCCTCGGGGGGCAGCTAGCCCGCGCAGCGGGCGCGGCGTTGGGGGCTCGCGCCGCCGCCAGGCCGCCCTAAGGCGGCGCCGCCCCCTCGGGGGGCAGCTAGCCCGCGCAGCGGGCGCGGCGTGGGGGGGGCCCTATTATTATTTCGGCCGCTTATCGATCACGCGGCGCGCCTTGCCGGTCAGCGTGCGCTCCACGTGGCCAGCATCCGATACCTGGATGCGCGCGCTGACGCCGATGTGCGTCTTGACCGCGTGCTGGAGCTGCTTGCCCAGATTGGCGCGTTCCGCATCCGACAGCGTCGAAAATTCCGCGCGCAGTTCCGTCAGGATTTCCAGTTCGTCCATATTGCCGGTGCGCGACAACACCAATTGGTAGTGTGGCGCCAGCTGGGCGATCTTGAGCACCAGCTCCTCGACCTGGGTCGGGAACATATTGACGCCGCGCACGATCAGCATGTCGTCGCTGCGGCCGGTGATCTTACCGATGCGGCGCATACTGCGCGCGGTTGGCGGCAGCAGGCGCGTCAGGTCGCGGGTACGGTAGCGGATGATGGGCATCGCTTCCTTGGTGAGCGAGGTGAACACCAGCTCACCCGGCTCGCCGTCGGCCACGGGTTCGCCCGTGTCGGGATTGATGATTTCCGCGTAGAAGTGGTCTTCCCAGACCACCGGACCGTCCTTGGTCTCGACGCATTCACTGGCCACGCCCGGGCCCATGACTTCCGACAGGCCGTAGATGTCGACGGCATCGATGCCCGCTTCGGCTTCGATGTCGGCACGCATCTGCCCGGTCCAGGGTTCGGCGCCGAAAATCCCGATGCGCAACGAACTTTGACGCGGATCAATCCCCTGGCGGCGCTGTTCCTCCAGAATATTGCAGAAATAGGAAGGCGTGACCATGATGATGTCCGGACGGAAATCATTGATCAGTTGCACCTGCTTTTCCGTCTGTCCGCCCGACATCGGAATGACCGTGCAGCCCAGGCGTTCCGCGCCGTAATGCGCGCCCAGGCCGCCGGTGAAGAGACCGTAGCCGTAGGCAACGTGCACCGTGTCGCCCGGCTTGCCGCCCGCCGCGCGGATCGAGCGCGCCACCAGATTGGCCCAGTTGTCCAGGTCGCTCTTGGTGTAGCCCACGACCGTGGGCTTGCCGGTGGTGCCGCTGGAGGCATGAATGCGCGAGATGCGCTCGCGCGGCACGGCGAACATGCCGAAGGGATAGTTCTCGCGCAATTCCTTCTTCGTGGTGAAGGGAAACTTCGAGATATCGGAAAGCTGTTTCAAGTCGTCGGGATGCACCCCGGCTTCATCGAAGGCCTTCTTGTAGTGCGGAACGTTTTCGTAAGCATGCTTGAGCGACCACTTCAGCCGCTCCAGCTGCAGCGCGCGCAGCTCATCCTCGCTGGCATGCTCGATGGGGTCCAGCCCCGGCTTGCTCATGGTGTTGGACATGGTTATCTCTCTCCTGAAATTCTCTCTGCGCGGGGTCCGGTTGCCTGGCGGGCGGGATACCCGCAAGCCATCAATCCGGCCCGCGGCCGTATCTTTGGTTGGATGGCTGCCTCAAGCGTCCGCCGGAACCCCGACGATCTGGCCCTTGATGCGGTAGGAGCGGCCGCGGAACAACGCCACGTTGCGTCCGTCCTGATTGGTCACGGTCACGTCATAGACGCCGGTGCGGCCGGCCAGCGAACGCTCTTGGGCAACAGCGGTCAGCAGGTCTCCTTCGAAGCCTGGGGCCAGGTAGTCGATGGTGCAGCCCGAGGCCACGGTGCTGACGTTGCGCGAATTGCAGGAAAAGGCGAAGGCGCTGTCCGCCAAGGCGAAGATGAATCCGCCGTGGCAGGTCTTGTGGCCGTTCAGCATGTCGGCGCGCACGCGCATCGTCAGGCGCGCATAACCCGGTGCCATTTCTTCGACTTTCATATCCAGGCCCTGCGACGCCGCGTCACCCGCGTACATCACGGTGCCGACGGCCTGCGCCAGCTCCTGGGGATCGGTCGGCACTTCGACCGCGGGAACATGTGCATTCATTCTTATTGCCCCTTGAATTGCGGTTCGCGTTTGCCGAGGAAGGCGGCCACGCCTTCCGCATAGTCAGCGCTGCGGCCGAGTTCGCGCATCATGTCGCGCTCCAGGTCCAGCTGCGTGGACAGGTCATTGCCCAGGCTGGCCTGCATGGCCCGCTTGGTGTAGGCGAGGCCCTTGGTGGGCGCCTTGGCGAAGTGCTGGGCCAGGCGCTCCAGCGTGGCGTCGAATTCGTCGTCCGCCACGCATTGCCAGATCAGGCCCCATTCTTCTGCCTGCTTGGCGCTGAGCTTGTCGCCCAGCATGGCCAGGCCCATGGCGCGAGCACGGCCAACCAGGCGCGGCAGCACGAACGTTCCGCCGGTGTCGGGAATAAGCCCGAGGCGGCAGAACGACTGGATGAACGAGGCCGAAGCCTTGGCGATGACGATGTCTCCGGCGAACGCCAGGTTGGCGCCAGCCCCCGCGGCAACGCCGTTCACACCCACGACGACGGGCATCGGCAAGGCGTTCACGCGGCGCACCAGCGGTCCGTAGAACTTGTCGACGGTCTCACCCAGATCCGGCGGCGTACCGTCGGGCGCGGGTTTGCGTTCGCTGAGGTCCTGGCCGGCGCAGAAGCCGCGGCCGGCGCCGGTCAACACCAGCACGCGCGCACCTTCGGTTTCCACGCGGGTCAGGGCATCGGCCACTTCACCATGCATGTTGGCCGTGAAGCTGTTCAGCTTGTCCGGACGGTTCAGCGTCAAGCGCGCGATGCCGCCCGACAGGTCAAATTGAATGTCTTGATAGGTCATATCAGTTATCCATGGCGGGCACGCCACTCACGTCAAAAATCATCAGCCCCCCCTAGCCGGGCAGCGCGGAGTCGGCTTTGCCGGTCCGCAGTTGCTCCCCCTCGAGGGGGGAGCGCGCAGCGCTTCGGGGGTGGGCCTCATCCTCAAACATGGCGGCGGGTTTGCACCACGCGGAAGCGGTTGGACACGAAGGCCGAGTCGGACAGCGCGGCGTTGGCGGCCGGGTTGGCGCCGGTGCCGTGGAAATCGCTGAAGGCGGCGGTCTGGTTAACGAACACGCCCCCGGTCAGGTTGAGCGACAGGGACACCCCGGAGACTTCCGCCGCGTCCTGCACCTGGTCGGCGACGGCGTCGCTGGTGGTGTAGGCGGACAGCGACAGTGCGCCATGCTTGATGACGCTGTCGCGCGCCAACTGGATGCTGTGGGTGGTGGAATCGGTGGCCACCACGAAGGCGATCGGGCCGAACCATTCCTGGCTGATGGCGGCATTGCCGGCTTCCGTGCGCAACAGCAGCGGCGTGCGGACGCGGGCATTCTCGAACTGCGGATGCGTCAGCGCCTTGCTGTCGGCAACCACCGGCAGGCCCAGCGCGCGGGCCTTCTCGATGCGCTCGACAATGCCTTCATTCTGGATGGCGCCGGTCAGCTCGACGGCCTTGGCCGCATCGGCGCCCACCTTCTCGACGGCAGCGCCCAGGGCGGCGGCGACTTCGTCAAAGCTGACGCGGCCTTCCGGAGTCTGGATACCATCGCGCGGAACATAGATATTCTGCGGTGCGGTGCACATCTGGCCCGAATATAGGGCCAGGGAGAACGCCAGGTTGCGGGCCACGCCCTTCAGGTCGTCGGTGGAATCGATGATGACCTGGTTCACGCCGGCCTTCTCGGTGTAGACCAGCGCCTGGCGGGCATTGTTTTCCAGCCAGTCGCCGTTGGCGGTGCTGCCAGTGAAATCAACGATCTTGACGGCCGGGTCCAGCGCCAGCTTCTGCGCGGTGTCGTCGCCGGCTTCATGCGCGGCCAGCAGCACCACGTCCGGATCGAAACCCGCTTCCTGCAGGACTTCGCGCGCCACCTTCACGGTGATGGCCAAGGGCAGGATGGCGCCAGGGTGCGGTTTGACAATGACGGTGTTGCCGGTGGCCAGACTGGCGAACAAGCCTGGGTAGCCGTTCCAGGTCGGGAACGTGGAGCAGCCGATCACCAGCGCGACGCCACGCGGCACCACGGTGAACTGCTTTTCCATGCGGATCGGGTCGTTCTTGCCTTGCGGCTTTTCCCAGACGGCCAAGCCGGGGATGCGCGACATTTCCTGCCAGGCGTAGGTCACGGCTTCGAAGCCGCGGTCCTGCGCGTGCGGGCCGCCCGCCTGGAATGCCATCATGAAGCCCTGGCCGGTGGTGTGCTGTACCGCATAGGCGATCTCGAAGCTCAGCTTGTTCAGACGGGCCAGGATTTCCAGCGACACGCCCACCCAGGCGCGCGGACCGGCACGGCGCCAGTCTTCCAGCGCGCGCTTGGAGGCGGCAATCAGCTTATCGACCGGCACGTGCGGATAGCTAATGCCCAGGTCGAAGCCATAGGGCGATTTTTCGCCGCCCACGGTGCCGTCGGCATCATGCAGGTTCAGCGGAAAAGGCTTGCCCTTCAGGGCTTCAAAAGCGGCGCGGCCCTCGTCGTTGGCGGTCTCGCCGTAGTTGCGGGGGCTGGGCGATTCGGCAAAGGGGCTCCAGTAGCCGCGCAGGGAGGCTGCGGCCATGGCTTGCTCCAGCAGGGGCTGGTGGCGTTCGAAGAATTGTTGGGACACTGCGTCTCTCCAGATAAATATGGTTTTCTGCCTGGCGCGGGCCGGATCAGGTTTCCTGGTCGAAGTCGATGACCAGCCGGTCGCTGACCGGGAAGCTCTGGCAGCTCAGGATGAAGCCGCGCGCGACTTCGTAGTCTTCCAGGGCGAAGTTGGCGTCCATATCCACCTCGCCTTCGATGACCTTGCAGCGGCAGGTGGAGCACACCCCGCCCTTGCACGAATACGGCAGTTCGATCCCTTGCGCCAGCGCCGAATCCAGCACGCTGTCTTTATTCTTTTCAATCACGAACATACGGCTGTGGCCGTCTTGCACCACGGTCACCTCGCACTGCCCCTTGCCGGGCGCCTGGCGGGCTTCCTGACCGGTGCGCAACGCGCGCGGCCCCTTGGGCGCGCCGAAAAGCTCGAACTTGATGTTCGACTTCGGAATACCCCGGGCCTGCAACCGCTCGACCACGCTTTCGGTCATGGTCTGCGGACCACAGACAAAAGCGTAATCGATATCCTCGGGACTCATCCAGGCCGACATCAGTTGATCGACCTTGTCGCCGTCCAGGCGACCGTTGAAGAGTTCGATGTCCTGGGTCTCGCGGCTCATGATGTAGACCAGGGAGAAACGCTCCATGTAGAGGTTCTTCAGGTCCTCGATCTCTTCGCGGAACAACACCGCCGACGAAGCGCGATTGCCGAAGAACAGCGTGAACTTGCTGTTGGGCTCGGTGGACAGCGCGGTCTTGACCAGGGAGAACACCGGCGTGATGCCGCTGCCTACGGCAAACGCCACATAGTGGCGCTTGTTTTCAGGGGAAAAATCGACGGTGAAGTTGCCGGCCGGCGCCATGACTTCCAGGGTCTGGCCCGGTTGCAGCTCATGGTTGGCCCAGCTGGAAAAGACGCCTTCGTCCACCTTCTTGATGGCCACGCGCAACAGCTTGTCGTGGGGCGCGGAACAGATGGAGTAGGAACGGCGCTGTTCCTGGCCGTTCAATTGCGTGCGCAGCGTCAGGTACTGGCCGGGCAGGAAGGCGAATTCCTCCGCCAACGTCTCGGGCAGGTCGAAGGTCACGACGACGGCATCGCGCGTGTTGCGCGCCACCGAGGCCACCGTCAAGGAATGGAATTGGTTCTGGCTCATTGCGAAACCGCTCTCAGTGAGTCTTGAAATAATCGAAAGGCTCGCGGCAAGACACGCAGCGATACAGCGCCTTGCACGACGTGGACCCGAAGTTGCTGACCAGGCGCGTATCTTTCGAACCGCAGCGCGGGCAAGCGATGGCCGGGCCGGCCGCGCGCCGGCTGATGCCCGAGATGTCGACGGCGCGTTCGGCTGGCGCGGCAATGCCGTAGCCCTTGAGCGCCTCGCGCCCCTTCTCGCTCATCCAGTCCGTGGTCCAGGCCGGGGCGAGGCGGGTTTGCACACGAACTTCGGCGATACCGTGACGGGCCAGCGTCTGCTGGATGTCCTGCGTGATCTCGCGCATGGCCGGGCAGCCGGAATACGTGGGCGTGATGACCACGACACAGGCGTCGCCGTCCCAGGACACGTCACGCACCACGCCCAGATCCACCACGGACAGCACGGGGATCTCCGGATCGGGGACCTCTTGCAGCCAGGCGTACACCTGGTCGGCGGAAACGGGCGCCAGGGCGTTCACCAGGTGGCTCCCGGATAGGCGCGCGGCAGGAACTGCATTTCGGCGAGCACGTAGCCTAGTTCCTCGGTGTGCTTGCCCTGCCGGCCGCCGCGGTACGCCGCATGGTTGGCGGCGGACTCATCGGGCACGGTCAGGGTGGCTTCTTCCAGCACTTCGCATACATGCGCCAGCCAGGGTTCGCGCAAGGCCGACAGCTCGCATCCGATGCCGCGGGAGGCAACGTCCAGATCCACGGCATCGTCGGCGAACAGCTCGCCGGTGAAGCGCCAGGCGTCATCGATCGCCGCCTGCATCCTGGCGTGGCTTTCCGCCGTGCCGTCACCCAGACGCACCACCATGTCCGAGGAGCGGCGCACGTGATAAGTCACTTCCTTGATGGACTTGGCCGCGATGCCGGCAATGCGTTCGTCGCTCGACTTTTCCAGGCGTTGCAGCAGAAAGTAGTGCCAGACGTCGAACAGAAACTGGCGCGCCATGGTGTCGGCGTAGTTGCCATTGGGGCGTTCGACGAGCAGCACATTATGGAATTGATGCGCATCGCGCAGGTAGGCCAGCGCGTCTTCGTCGCGGCCGGCTCCTTCGACCTCGCCCGCCAGCGTCAGCCACATGCGGGCCTGGCCCAGCAGGTCCAACGCGGTATTGGTCAGCGCCAGGTCTTCTTCCAGGATCGGGCCGTGGCCAGTCCAGGCGCCTAGCCGCTGCGACAGGATGAGCGAGGAATCGCCCAAGCGCAGCAGGTATTCAAACAGAGTCTTGTCCATGTCTCCCCCGCCGTCTTACATGTGCTTGATTTCTTCGGGCATCGGGAAGAACGTGGGATGCCGGTAGACCTTGCTGTTGGCGGGTTCGAACAGCGGATCCTTGTCGCCAGGGCTGCTGGCCGAGATGTCAGACGCCCGCACCACCCAGATGCTCAGGCCTTCATTGCGGCGGGTATAGACGTCGCGGGCGTGGTTGATCGCCATTTCAGCGTCGGGCGCGTGCAGGCTGCCGACGTGTTTGTGCGCCAGGCCGTGCTGGCTGCGGATGAACACTTCCCACAGGGGCCAGTCTTTACTCATGATGGATGTCCTCGAATACCGGGCGCGCGCCGCGCGCCCTGATCTGCAATGTTTAGAAGTGTGAGTCTGGAAGCTCACCTACCGCAGCTTCAGCGCGGAGCCGGCTTTGCCGGTCCGCTGCGGCGCCCCCTTTGACGGGTAAGCGCGCAGCGCTTCGGGGGTGGGCTTTATCCTTTCACGCAGCCTTGCGCTCGGCCTGTTTGTCGGCGTAGGCGACCAAGGCGTCGCGCACCCAGGCGCCGTCTTCGTGCGCCTTGACACGCGCAGCCAGGCGTTCGCGGTTGCAGGGGCCGTTGCCCTTGAGCACGGCATAGAACTCGCTCCAGTCGATCTCGCCGAAGTCGTAATGACCGCGCTCGGCATTCCACTTCAGTTTGGGGTCCGGAATGGTCAGGCCCAGGAATTCGGCCTGGGGCACGGTCTGGTCCACCATCTTCTGGCGCAGTTCGTCGTTGGAGAAGAGCTTGATCTTCCAGGCCATGGACTGGGCGCTGTTGGGCGAATCGGCATCCGAGGGACCGAACATCATCAGCGCCGGCCACCACCAGCGGTTCAGGGAATCCTGCACCATGGCCTTCTGCTCCGGCGTGCCGTGCAGGCACATCTGCATCAGCAGGTCGTAGCCCTGGCGCTGATGGAAGGACTCTTCCTTACAGACGCGCACCATGGCCCGCGCATAGGGGCCGTAGGAACAGCGGCACAGCGGGATCTGGTTGATGATGGCGGAGCCATCGACCAGCCAGCCGATCATGCCGATGTCGGCCCAGCTGAGCGTGGGGTAGTTGAAGATACTGGAGTACTTGGCGCGGCCGGCATGCAGGTCGTCGATCAGGTCGTCGCGCGACACGCCCAGCGTTTCGGCGGCGCTGTACAGATAGAGGCCGTGACCGGCTTCGTCCTGGACCTTGGCCAGCAGGATGGCCTTGCGCTTGAGCGAAGGCGCGCGGGTGATCCAGTTGCCTTCGGGCAGCATGCCTACGATTTCGGAGTGCGCGTGCTGGGAAATCTGGCGCACGAGCGTCTTGCGGTAGGCATCCGGCATCCAGTCCTTGGCTTCGATGCGGACGCCGTCGTCGATCCGGCGCTGGAACGTCTGTTCCCGGCCTTCGAGCTGGTCCGCGGTCTTGACCTGCTTGACGCCGGTTTCGACGAGTTGAGCGTACATGTCTGTCTCCTTGAAGACGGTTTGCGAAAACGCAAAGCAAACGTTCCGCAGTGCCGTCATGTCATAGGCGGATTATTTAATACAAAAAATTCATTGTCAAACTCAAATCTGTATCACATTGGATTTATGTATCATATTGAGGATCCCGATATCGGCCGCCTGCGGCCCCCTCTAATGGCAAACCCTCAGTCGCCCCTGGACCGCTTTCTGTCACGCCTGATCAAGAACGATCCGCCACGCGCAAAATCGCTCTGCGTCAGCCTGCTCGGGGACGCACTCGCGCCGCACGGCGGTGCCATCTGGCTGGGCGATCTGATCGAACTGCTGGCCCCGCTGGGCATCAACGAACGCCTGCTGCGCACCAGCGTGTTCCGACTGGTCGCCCAGAACTGGCTGCAGTCTGAGCGGCACGGCCGGCGCAGCCTCTATCTGATTTCCGATCAGGGTCTGCGCCACACCGCGCACGCCTCCCAGCGCATCTACGTGGGTCCGCCCCAGGAATGGAATGGAGAATGGACGCTGGTCGCCCTGCCGCGCACCGGCAACGGGCTGGCCGAGCGCGCCGAGCTCCGCAAGGAACTGGTGTGGGAAGGATTTGGCATGATCGCGCCTGGCCTGTTCGCGCATCCACACACAGAGGCCAGCGCCGCCCACGACATCCTGGAAAAGTTGGGCATTCCAGACCGCGCGCTGGTGCTTTCGGCGCGCGACCTGGCCGGCGCGGGTGGCCTGCCCATCGCCAGCCTGGCCACGCAATGCTGGAACCTGGACGAACTGGCTGAACAGTATCGCCAGTTCGCCAAGAATTTCGGCCCCTTGGAAAAGCTGCTGGAGACCCCGCCCTCGCCCGCCGAGGCCTTCATCGTGCGAGTCATGCTGCTGCACAGCTGGCGCCGGATCGTGCTGCACGATCCGCAACTGCCCGGCCCCATGCTGCCCGACGACTGGCCCGGCCATGGCGCGCGGGAAATCTGCGGGCGCATCTACTGGCGGGTGTTCGACGCCTCGGAAGCGCACCTGGACGCCCTCGCCGGCCGCGACAACGAGCGCTACGCGCCGCTGGCGGCCGACATCGCCACACGCTTCGGCGGCAAGCCCGTCTAGGAAATCTGCCGGGCGCCGCGCTCAGGCGCCGTCCGCGTCCGGAATTACCACACCCAGCGAGTCCACCTCGGATACGCCGCAGGCGTCGCGTCCTGGTCCCGGCAGTTCCAGGCCTCTGGCCCGTCCGATGAAGGACAGCGTCCAATGCGCACGGATCGGCCGGCCCAGGGCCTGCCCGGTGTCGGCGTCTATGCCGCTGGGTACGTCCAGCGCCAGCACCGGCACATCCCAAGCGTTGACCCTGTCCACGAGCGCCTGCCAATCCGCGCCCAGCGGACGATTCAGTCCGATGCCGAACAGGCCGTCGATGACCAGCCCAGGCATAAAACCCGGTTCCAGCGTGGACCAGGTTTCGCCGCCCGCCGCCTGCCACCTGGCATGGGCATGGGCGGCGTCGGCGGGCAGGCCGCGCGCGCCCGATGGCAACAGCACGCGTACATCGTGGCCCATCGCGCGCAAGCCGGCCGCCGCTTCCAGCGCATCGCCACCGTTGTTGCCGGGCCCCGCCAGCGCCAGCACCGCCGTCCCCGGCCGGACCTGCGCCGCGGCATAGCGGGCGGCGGCGGCTCCTGCCAGAGGCATCAAGCGCCGGCCCTGCGCCAAAGCCTGGCGTTCGGCCTCGCGGATCCGGGCAACGGGATAGGAAGTCGACATGGTTGGGATTACGCGTGAAATTCACGCATTGCGTGAAAATTTACCAACAAATCGGCACGCGCCGAGCAGGACACGCAGCAAACACGCAGGGCGCGCGGCATCTGCAGGCTGGCATGCATTTTGCGTTGTAGTCGAGGCCGGTACGAGCGAGACCGGACGACTCAACCGAAGAGACTATACCAATGCGTTCCATGAGCATCATCTGCCCGAACGGGCATTTAGGATTCGCCCCCCTGCGCACCGAGAGCTTTCAGCTCGGCGTCGCCGCCGGGCCGGACTGCATCGCCGCCGACTCGGGCAGCGACGACGTGGGGCCCGTGCCGCTGGGCTCCGACACCTCAACCAGCCCGCAGGCGTGGCAGCGCCACGACCTGGAGCAGATGC
Source organism: Achromobacter sp. D10 (assembly GCF_035282245.1). Lineage (NCBI taxonomy): Bacteria > Pseudomonadati > Pseudomonadota > Betaproteobacteria > Burkholderiales > Alcaligenaceae > Achromobacter > Achromobacter sp. D10. The sequence continues at coordinate 167,205 of NZ_JAYJLE010000003.1, read as the reverse complement.
TGCTGGCGGCGCGCAAGCTGGGCGTGCCCATGATCATCGGATCGGCGGGGGATACCGGTTCCAACAGCCGCGTCGACCTGTATGTGCGCCTGATCAAGGAAATCGCGGCGGAACACAAGCTGGCGCCGTTCAAGGTTGGTTATTTCTATTCAGAGGTCGACAAGGAGCGCGTGCGCCGCGCCCTGCGCGACGGCCAGCAGGTGGCGGGGCTGGACGGTTACGCCGATTTGACCGAGGCCGAGCTGGATGCCAGCGACCGCATCGTGGCGGTGGCCGGCGTGCATCCCTACATCAAGCTGCTGGAGGCCGGCGCGGACGTTATCATCGGCGGCCGCAGTTCGGACGCCGCCGTGTTCGCCGCCCCCGCGCTGCACCGGGGCTACCACGCGGACAAGGCCTACTACCTGGGCAAGGTGCTGGAATGCGCGTCCTTCTGCGCGGAACCCTATGGCGGCAAAGAGACCGTGATGGGCGAAATCTCGGCCGAAGACGTGCGCGTTACCGCCATGCACCCCGACCAGCGCTGCACCATCGCCTCGGTCGCGGGCCACGCGATGTATGAACGCTCCAATCCCTACGAAGAGTTCTTCGCGGGCGGCCGGCTGGACATGGCCGAATGCCGGTACGAGCAGCTCAGCGAAAAGACTACCCGCATCACGGGTTCGCGCTTCGAGCCTGCCACCCAGGTGCGCGTGAAGCTGGAAGGCTCCGGCAAGGTCGGCGAGCGCTACATGGGGCTTTGCGGCATACGCGACCCCTACACCATCGCCAACGTGGACCGCGTCATCGCCTGGGCGCGCGACAAGGTGCGCGAGCGCTTCGGCGATTCAGGCTATGAGCTTCACTACAAGGTCTATGGGCGCGACGGCGTCATGGGAGACCTGGAACCGCTGAGGGACCAACCCGGCCATGAGCTTTGCGTCATGGTCCAGGGTGTCGCTCCGACCGCCGAGATGGCCGAGGAACTGACGCTCACGGGCTTGCGCCAGATGTTCTATGCCCGCCTGCCCGACGTGAAGGGCACGGCCGGCTCCGTATCGTTTCCGCTGGACGAGGTGGTGCGCACCAGCGCGGCCTATCGCTGGACCCTGAACCATACGCTGCCGGTGCAAGACGCAGGCGAACTCTTTCCGACCCACCTCACCGAGGCTGGCGCCTGAGCCAGCAAGACCATGAGCACCCAGAAACTCAGCACCCTGGCCAAGACCATCCGCAGCAAGAATGCGGGCGTCAACAAGATTACCTTCGACATCATCTTCCGCGAGCCGGCGACCTACGAGGCGGTCAAAAGCTCCGGCGTGCTGACACGCGCCAGCATGGCGGCTCTCTACCGGATCGACGACAGCCGCATCTCGGACTTCGTGCATTACGATCCCGGCCTGGCCATCAAATTCACGATCTACCGGCTGGCTCCCAGCGGGTCCGCGGGCGATGGCGATATCTTCGGCGCCCAGCAGTACGCGCCTCTACTGGACGTCGCCATCCCCATGCCGGACTGAACGCTGCGGGCGCCATGTCCGGCGCCCGCTCCAACCTCCGCTCTCCTAGAGAATCGATCATGAAAGCGCTAATGCATACAACGTTGTTCCTGGCGGCATCCCTGCTGGCCGGCGCGGCAGCGGCCCAGACGGCAGTGCCCAAGCAGGTCAAGATCGTGGTGCCGTTCACCGCCGGCGCCAGCAACGACGCGATCGCCCGCGCGATCGCGCCACAGCTCGCTGCGCGTCTCGGCAACACGGTCATCGTGGAAAACCGTGGCGGCGCGGCCGGGGCGATCGGCTCCGAGTACGTCGCCCGCTCGGCCAAGGACGGCTCGGTGCTGCTCCTGACCTCGTCGACCTTCCTCACCACCGCCGCCACGCAGCCGCACTTGCCGTACGACCCGCTGAAGCAGTTCGCGCCGGTGGCGATGATAGGACAGGGTCCGTTGGTCATCGCGGCCTCGGCGCAGACCCCCTACACATCCTTGAAGCAATTGCTGGAAGCCGCCCGCGGCAAGCCGGGAGCCCTGAACTATGGCAGCGCGGGCGTGGGCTCACTGGCGCACCTGGCCACGGTCATGCTGGATGACGCCGCGGGCACGGGAATGACGCATGTGCCCTACAAGGGCGCGGCAAATGCCGCCTCGGACCTCGCTGGCGGCCTGATCCACGTCATGCTGTCCAACTACAGCACGCTGGCTCCGGTGGTGCAGAGCAAGAAGGTCACCTTGCTGGCCACCACGGCGCAAGCGCCCTCCCCGGCGTTCCCCGACCTGCCGCCGGCCGCGCAGGCGCTGCCGGGCTATTCGGTCCAGATCTGGGTGGGCGTATTCGCCCCCGCGGGCACGCCGCAGCCCTATATCGACAAGCTCAACGCCGCCCTCAACGAGATCGCGGCATCGCCGGAGATGAAAGCATTGCTGGATCTGGACGGAACGGTGCCCACCCGCATGGACAGCGCCGAGTTCGGCACGCGCGTGCGCGAAGAGCTGGCCCTGTGGCAGGGCATCGCGCGCAAGCACAACATCAGCGCGGAATAGGCTTCAGCCGTCCAGCCCCAGCTTGAGCATCTGGTGGCGCAGGGCATGCCGCGTCAAGCCCAGGGACTCGGCGGCACGGCCCAGGTTGCCCTCCTGGGCCTGGAGCGCCGCGCGAATCAGTCCGCGCTGAAACTGCGCGGACTGGTCGGCATAACTGCCCCCGCCCACGGTCGTAGCCGCGAGGGCGGGCTTGCCTGCTTCCCGCAGGATGCGCTGCGGCAAATGGCGGGCCAGGACCGTCTCGCCATCCTCCAGGATGCAGATCCGCTCCAGCAGATTGCTGAGCTCACGCACGTTGCCCGGCCAGGCGTAGGCTTTGAAGATGCGCCGGACCTCAGCGTCGATGGCGGTGAAGCGGCTGCCGTGGGTGGCGTTGTAACGTTCCAGGAAGCGCTGCGCCAGGACGATGACGTCGTCGCCTCGCTCGCGCAGCGGCGGCAGATTGATCGACACGACCTGCAGGCGGTAATAAAGGTCGTCCCGGAAACGTCCTGCCTGCACTTCCCCCAGCAGGATCTTGTTGGTGGCGGCGATGAAGCGGGCATCGACCGAGACTTCCTGCACGGAACCGATGCGCCGGAAGCGCCGACTGTCCAGCAAGGTCAGGATCTTGGCCTGCATGACGGGATCCAGTTCGCGGATCTCGTCCAGGAATACGGTGCCGCCGTTGGCGGCTTCCAGCAGCCCGGTCTTGCGCGCAACGGCACCCGTGAACGCGCCGCGTTCATGGCCGAACAGCTCGGACTCGAGCAGATTGCCAGGGATGGCTGCACAGTTGATCTCGGTGTAGCCCTTGGCCGCCCGCGCGGACTGCGCATGCAGGTTACGGGCCACCAGACCCTTGCCGGTGCCGGTTTCACCGTAAATGAGAACGATGCTGGCCTTGCTGCGCGCCACCCGGCCGACCAGATCGCGCAAAGCCGCCATCGACGGGTGATCCCCGATGAGCGGCTCGCAGGCGGATGAGGCGGCGGGCATGGGCGTGTACCGCCTACACCTTCAGGAAGTGCTCGCGGTAATACTTGAGTTCGTCGATCGATTCGTAAATGTCCGCCAGCGCTTCGTGGCGGCTCTTTTTCTCGAAGCCCTTGTAGACGGCAGGCGCCCAGCGGCGCGCCAGCTCCTTCAGGGTGCTCACGTCCAGATTGCGGTAATGGAAGAACTGCTCCAGGCGCGGCATGTAAGCAAACATGAAGCGGCGGTCCTGGCTGATCGTGTTGCCGCACAGGGGCGACTTGCCCGCGGGCACGTGCTGCGCCAGGAACGCCAACAGCGTATCCTCGGCCTGCGCCTCGGAAATCGTGGATGCTTTGACCTTGTCGATCAGACCGCTCTTGCCATGCGTGGATTTGTTCCAGCTGTCCATGGCGTCGAGCAGGCTATCGGGCTGATGCACCACCAGCACCGGGCCTTCCGCCACAACGGTCAGGTCGGGTTCGGTCACCACGACGGCGACTTCGATGATGCGTTCTTTTTCGGGATCCAGGCCGGTCATTTCCATGTCCAGCCAAACCAGGCGGTTTTCGTTCACAGCCATATAATTTGCCTATAAGGGATGCCCCCGCGCCGCGCCTTCGGCTTGCTGCCTCCCCAAGGGGGCGCTTTTTACCTAGGGGCGGCCCGGCGGTAAAGATTGCCCCCGCGCCGCGCCTTCGGCTTGCTGCCCCCAAGGGGGCGCTTTTTACCTAAGGGCGGCCCGGCGGTAAAGATTACCCCCACGCCGCGCCTTCGGCTTGCTGCCCCCAAGGGGGCGCTTTTTACCTAAGGGCGGCCCGGCGGTAAAGATTACCCCCACGCCGCGCCTTCGGCTTGCTGCCCCCAAGGGGGCGCTTTTTACCTAAGGGCGGCCCGGCGGTAAAACACACGATTTTCGCACATAACTACTTGACCAAGCCGCATCGCCCATGTTCACACTGCTGTTTGTTGCCTTCCTGCTGACCGATATTGCCGTGCGCCTGTGGCTGGCGTCGCGCCAGATTCGTCACGTCGCGCGCAACCGCGACCAGGTGCCGTCCGAATTCTCTCACCGTATCGGACTGGCAAGCCATCAGCGCGCGGCAGATTACACGGTGGCGCGGGTCAAGCTGGGCATGCTGGAACGCACCTACGACGCCATCCTGCTGGTCTGCCTGACCCTGATGGGGGGGCTGCAATTCATCGACCTGATGGTGGCCCAGCTTACCAGCAACGACTTCCTGCGGCAGATGCTGTTGCTGGTCGTCGTGGCGCTGCTGCTGGGAGTCCTGGGCCTGCCGTTCACGCTCTGGCGCCAGTTCAAGCTCGAGGCGCGTTTCGGCTTCAACCGCATGACGCCCGCGCTGTTCGCCGCCGACGCCGCCAAGGGTCTGCTGGTGGCCGCGGTGCTCGGCTTGCCGCTGGCGGCCGCCGTCCTCTGGCTGATGGGCAGCGCGGGCGCGTACTGGTGGGTGTGGGCCTGGGCGCTATGGACGGCGTTCAACCTGGCGCTCCTGATCATTTACCCGATGTTCATTGCACCACTCTTCAATAAGTTCACGCCGCTGTCCGATCCTGAACTGGCTGGACGCATCCAGCGCCTGGCGCAACGCTGCGGCTTTGCGCTCAATGGCCTTTTCGTGATGGACGGCTCGCGCCGGTCAGCCCACGGCAATGCCTACTTCACTGGATTCGGCCGTTCGCGCCGGATCGTGTTCTTCGACACTCTGCTGGCGCGGCTGAACGGCGACGAGATCGAGGCCGTGCTCGCGCACGAGCTGGGCCATTTCGCCAAGCGCCACATCATCAAGCGCATTGTGTTCAGTTTCGCCGCCGCGCTGGTATTCTTCGCCATCCTGGGCTGGATTTCCCAACAGCCGTGGTTTTACGTCGGCCTGGGCGTCATGCCACAGCTGGGCGGGCGTAACGACGCGATGGCGCTGCTGCTGTTCTTCCTGGTCATCCCCGTATTCACTTTCATGCTCACGCCCGTGGCCAGCTGGTACTCGCGCCGCGACGAATTCGAAGCGGACCGCTATGCGGCCGAACAGAGTTCGCCGGAACGCCTGGTGTCCGCGCTGGTCAAACTCTACGACGATAACGCCGCCACCTTGACTCCCGATCCCGTGCATTCAGCCTTCTACGACAGCCATCCGCCCGCCGCCGTGCGCATCCGCCACCTGACGGCGGCCGCTGCATGAACGCGACTACAGCCGGGCTCAATGAAGGCCGCATCATCGCCGCACACGGGCGCCATTACACCGTGGAACTTGCCGACGGCACGCTGCGCAAGTGTTTTCCGCGTGGCAAGAAGGCTGGCGCCGCCGTGGGCGACCGCGTGCGCATCACGCCCCAGGGCAAGGACGAAGGCGCCATCGACGCCATCCTCCCGCGGCGCAACCTGCTGTACCGCTCGGACGAGATGCGTTCCAAGCAGTTCGCGTCCAATGTCGACCAGTTGCTGATTGTTGTCGCCGTGCAACCCACTTTTTCGGACGACCTGACCGGGCGCGCCCTGGCGGGCGCCTGGAGCGCGGGCATCGCGCCCATCATCATCTTGAACAAGACGGACCTGGCTGACGAGTTGCCGGCGGCGCGCGCGCGGCTGGCACCCATTGCCGCCCTGGGCGTGGACGTCATTGAACTCAGCGCGCTGGAACCCGAGAAGGTGCATACGCTGCTTGCGCCCCGCCTGGCCGGGCACACCAGTTTGCTGCTGGGCCAAAGCGGCATGGGCAAGTCCACGCTCCTCAACGCCTTGGTGCCGGACGCCGCCGCCCCCACCCGCGAGCATTCCACCGCGCTGGACATGGGCAAGCACACCACCACCAGCACCCGGCTCTATCACCTTCCCGCTCCGGGTGGCGACCTGATCGATTCCCCGGGCTTTCAGGCCTTCGGCCTGCAGCACCTGAGCCGCGAAGACATCATCCGCGGCTTTCCGGAGTTCACCAAACCCATCGAGGAGTGCCGTTTCTATAACTGCACCCATCGGCAGGAACCCGGCTGCGGCGTGGTGGCGGCCTTGCAGGCCGGAGCTATCGACCCGGCGCGCTACGCCCTGTACCAACGCATCCTCGAAGAAAACCTGGCAGGCCAGCAGCGCTACTAGCGCCGAGGCGTCCCGCAATGCATGACGGCCCCATCCGGGGCCGTCATGCATAGGCTTCAGCGGTCGAATGACCTCAACGTGGCGTAAAGCCGTGGCGCAGCAGATGGTAAAGGTTGCGCAACATCCCGGCGGTGGCCCCCCAGATGAAATGCTTGCCGTAAGGCATGCCGTAATACTGGCGCACCCGGCCATCGTCCAGCCGGGCTTCATACAGCCGATGATTGGCGGGGTCCATCAGGAACGACAGCGGCACCTCGAACACTTCCGCCACTTCGAATGCGTCAGGCGCCAGATCGAAACCCGGGCGCACCAACGACACCACCGGAATGATGGAAAAACCCGTCGCGGTCAGGTAGGGCGGCATGCTGCCCAGAACCTCCACGTGATTGGCGGGCAAGCCGGTTTCTTCCTGCGCTTCTCGCAGCGCCGCGGCCTCCGGCGTGGAGTCGCTGGTTTCGATGCGTCCGCCGGGAAAGCTGATCTGGCCCGCATGATCGTGCAGGTGCGCCGCGCGCTGAGTCAGCATGATGTGCACGCCGTTATCACGTGTCACCAGCGGAATCAGCACCGCCGCGGGGACCGGCACGCCTTCGCGGCCCGGATAGCGCAGATCGGTATCGCGCGAGAGCTCCAGCCTCCAGGTGGATGGCTGGCTGAGCGTGCCCCGCAGCGAATCCGGGGTCAACAGACTGGCGGGCACGGCCGGCAAGGACTCGTTGGCCACGACCCAGGGTTGCGTCGCCGGATCGAAGCCGGGACGCGCCAGCGGCCGCCGGGGCCGCGGGGAAGACGAGGAATCAGACATACGGCTCTGCAAAAAGAAAAAGGCACCCTCGCAGGTGCCTTTTTAACCCGGAAACCCGTGCCGAACGAAAACGCGGGATGGCGTGAACGTCCGACACTGGTAGGGCCGTGTGCCGATAAGCGATCAAGCCGCCGAGGCTTGCTTGCTGACCAGCTTTTCCTTGATACGCGCCGACTTGCCCGAGCGGTTGCGCAGGTAGTACAGCTTGGCGCGGCGCACGTCGCCGCGGCGCTTGACTTCGATGCCGGCGATTTGCGGCGAGTACAGCTGGAACGTACGTTCCACGGCTTCACCCGACGAAATCTTGCGCACGGTGAACGCGGAGTTCAGGCCGCGGTTGCGCTTGGCGATCACGACGCCTTCGAAAGCCTGCACGCGCTTGCGGGTGCCTTCAACGACGTTCACGCTCACGATGACGGTGTCACCAGGAGCAAATTCAGGCTTGGCTTGACCGCCGGTCAGACGGGCAATTTCTTCCTGTTCCAGGATAGCGATAAGGTTCATGAGAACTCCTAGATCATCATGTCTTTGCGGACTAAAACTTTTGCCGTTCGATGTTGTTCACGCGGTTTCCGCGGAAAACAGCGCTATGCGCTGAGCCCGCATCCGTCGCGTGGCACGGGTGGCTGGCGGTAAGGCCAGCCCCTGTTGCATGTGCCGCAAGCAGAGGATGAGATTTGGCAAACCAATGATTCTACACCAAAAAACGCTCTGGGCGTGCGGTAACATGTCCCCCGTGCTGCCGGTTTGGAGTACCCTTCCGTCTTCTGTAACAAACACGTCATCTGACGCTGTTCCCTCATGTCGTACTCGTCCCTGATACTGGTCGTCCTGGCGGCAATGGCCCACGCCACGTGGAATCTGCTCGCCAAACGTGCGGCCATGGTGGGCGCTCCCTTTGTTTTCGCCTATGGCCTGTGCGCTTCGGTGCTGTATGCGCCGTGGGTCATCTGGGTGTTGCTGCATGACGGCATGACCTGGACCTGGCCCGTGGTCGGCGCCATCCTGACCTCCAGCCTGTTGCATCTGGGCTACAGCTTGTGCCTGCAAAAGGGCTACCAGGTGGCCGACCTGTCCGTGGTCTACCCGATTGCCCGCGGCACCGGCCCGCTGCTATCCACGACTGGCGCTTTCTTGCTGCTGGGCGAACCCGCCACCACCACCGGCATCATCGGCATGCTTTGCGTGGTGGCCGGCGTGCTGCTCATCGCCACCCAGGGCCGGCTGGCGATCTTCAAGCAGGCGCAGGCCTGGGTGGGAGTGCGCTGGGGCGTGGTGATCGGCCTGTTCATCGCCGCGTATACCGTCGTCGATGCCTACGGAGTCAAGGTGCTGCTGATCAGCCCGGTGCTGTTCGACTGGTTTACCTGCGTGACCCGCACGGCCATGATGACCCCGCATATGCTGCGTCGACGCCCCCAGGCCTGGGAGGCCATGCGTGGGCACTGGCATCTGGCGCTGGCGGTCGGGCTGTTGTCGCCGCTGGGGTACATCCTGGTGCTGTACGCCTTGCGCAACGGCGCGCCGCTGAGCCTGGTGGCGCCCGCCCGGGAAATGTCCATGATGCTGGGCACCCTGGCCGGCATGTTCCTGCTACGTGAAAAGGTCGGGCTTGGCCGTCTGGCGGGCTGCATGTCCATTCTTGCAGGGGTCATCCTGCTGGGCTCAAGCTGACCGGTCAGCTAAGGCCGGACAACGGGGCGCGACTGCTGCGCTCGAGTACGAGGTGCGAGCACGGGGTCCGGCACGGGATTCGAGCGCAGGCTCAAAATCCAGCGGCCGCGCCCAGCCACATCAGGCCGGGGATGATCGCTCCCCAGGCCAGCACCATCAAGACATCGATAACCATGGCCTTGACGCTGACCTGAGCCGTCACCGGTTCCACCGTGGCGTTGCCCAGGCTGCGGTCACGCGCGGCAGGCGCGGCAATCGGCCCGACCGCTGCCGGCGCCCCGGCGGCACCAACGGCAGCCTCGGGTACCGGCATGGGCAGGGGCATGGCGCGGCCGGACAAGGCTTGCGTGTCGGCCGGCGCGGGCGGAAAGGGCCACCTGGCCGGTGCCGAGCCTGGGCGGGCGCGACGGCCCGATCCGGCGTTGGCCGCAGCCGTGTTCCAGGGCATCGCCAGGCCAGCCACCTTGGCGCACCAGGCGCGGGCGCGATGTGTGCCGCGGCGCAGCGGGTTCAGCGTGACGACGAGCTCATCCGACAAGACGGAAATATCAGCGGTGTTCATGGGAACTCCTTGGAAAGACGGTCCAGCGCCAGGGCGAAGCGCCCGGCATGCATCCGCGGCAGCAGCCGGCGGTCAATCGAACAATGACAACTGGCCTGCGGCCATGGCTTGCAAGCGGCGCGCGGCGCGCCCTTGCGCGCCGCCAGCTGCGGGCGATACGGCAGGAAAAGGGACCCCTGAAGACGCTTGCACGCCAGCCGGGGATAGAAAATCGGCAGCCTTCGCCGCAACCGCGGCGGGGGGCAGGAAACGGTCGCAGTCCAGCGCCAGACGGTGGCGATTCAGACCCAGTTTGCGCGTGGCGATGGTGAAGCGCTGACGCAGCAGATCGGCCCAGACGCCGGTGCCTCGCATGCGTGACCCGAAATTTGGATCGTTGCGGCGGCCATTGCGCAGGTCTTCGATGCGATGCAGCACGCGCTGGGCCCGGTCCGGGAAATGGGCATTGAGCCAGTCCTCGAAAAGGGTCTTGACCTCCCAGGGCAGGCGCAAGACGGTGTAGCTGGCGTAATGCGCCCCAGCCGCCTTGGACTCCTGGAGGATGTGTTCCATGGATTCGTCGTTGATGAACGGGATGATGGGCGCCACCAGCACGCCCACCGGCACGCCGGCGTCCGTCAGGCTGCGCACGGCTTCCAGACGGCGCCACGGCGCGGCGGCGCGCGGTTCCAGCGTGCGGGCCATGCCGGCGTCCAACGTGGTGATGCTCATGTAGACGACCACCAGCTTCTGCTCGGCCAGCGCGGCCAGCAGGTCCAGGTCACGGGCGACCAGCGCGTTCTTGGTAACGATGGTGAGCGGATGGCGCGTTTCCAGCATTAGTTCCAGCAGGCCGCGGGTCAGGCGCCATTCGCGTTCGATGGGCTGATAGGCGTCCGTGGCGGAACCGATGTTGATGGGAGATGGCTTGTAACCAGGCCGGCTGAGTTCGGCGCGCAAGGCCTGAACCGCGTTGGCCTTTGCCACCAGGCGGGTTTCGAAGTCCAGCCCGGGCGAGAGCCCCAGGTAGGAATGGGTGGGCCGGGCGTAGCAATAGACGCAACCATGCTCGCAGCCACGGTACGGATTGACCGCGACGTCGAAGGGAATGTCGGGCGAATCGTTGCGCGACAGCATCTTGCGCGCTTCTTCGGCGGTGACCGTGGTCTTGGGGGCCACGGGCGAGACGCGGACGTCGGGCAGGACGGGAATGACCCGCGCACCGGAACCGCCGATGGCAGGTTCGGGAAAAATATTGGGGACTGAATCTGTATTGGGGACTGAATCTGCGCAAGCAGCGTGTGTGCAACCAGCGTCTGCGCAGTCGGGATCTACGTAGGCCGGATCCACATAATCGGCGGGCAGACCCGACGAAGACCAGCCGTCGTCGACCTGCACGCGGTCATCGCGCTGAAAGCGATGCCGAACATTAGTAACCGCACCCCGACCGCGCAAGGCGGCGGGGGCGGCAGCCGGGGACCCAGAACCGGCGGGAAAAGAATGATCGGTGCGTGCCATGAAAACTACTGTACAAAAACACAGTAGTTTTGACAAGCACCAAAAGCCTTTTCGTAAGACAGCCCCACTTTACCGCAAGACGCTGACGCCGTCCGGACAAATCGATTTCACCAGGCGAGATCGCCTGGAAAGCCGCGCCAACATTGGATTTAGCGGAAAAACAACAGACTCTGCCGCACCAAAAATCCGTTGTTTTCCGGCCTCTACCGCTAGCGCAACATGCCGGCGGCCGCCGTCTGGTGGGTAGCTTCGTCGATGAGGATGAATGCGCCCGTCGCGGGCACATCCGCATAGCGATCGACCGCCAGCGACTCGCGCGTGGTCAGCGTCACGCGTCCGATGTCGTTCATGCGCAGCGTGCCTTCGGTGTTCTCCACTTCCTGCAATTCGTGGATATCACGTTGCGACAGCACCGCGCGTATCTTCGCCGAGGTCAGGCGCGTGCCCGACTTCAGCAAATACTTGCGAGCCGGATTCAGGGCCTGCGCATCGAGCCAGCACAACTCTGCCTCGAACTCGCGCGTGACCTGCGCGGGCGCAGACACGTGCACGATCACGTCGCCGCGCGACACGTCCACGTCGCGGTCCAGCACCAAGGTAATCGAGTCGCCCGCCACCGCTTCATCCAGCGCTCGATCGAAGGCGCGCACTTCCCGCACCACAGCCGTCACGCCGGAGGGCTGCACGGCGATCTCGTCACCGGGACGCAGCACGCCGCTCGCCACACGGCCGGCGTAGCCGCGAAAATCGTCCTTGCGGTTGCCATCGTGGCGCGCCACCCACTGCACCGGAAAGCGCAACGGCAAGGCGCGGCCGTCACTGGCCAGGTCCAGCGATTCCAGCAAGGCCAGCAACGGCTGTCCCTCGTACCATGGCGTCTGGGGCGACAGCGTCACCACGTTGTCGCCGTTCAGCGCCGACAGCGGCAGCGCATCGAAATGCTCGATGCCCAATTTGCGCGCCAGGTCGCCGTACGCATCGCGGATGCGCTCGAACACCGCGCGATCCCAGTCCACCAGGTCCATCTTGTTGACGGCCACCACGATGTGGCGGATGCCCAGCAGGCGCGCAATGGTGCTGTGCCGCTTCGTTTGCGGCAGCAGCACGCCGTCGGCGGCGCGAGTGGCGTCGATCAGGATGACGGCCACGTCCGCCGTCGACGCTCCCGTCACCATGTTGCGCGTGTACTGCTCATGCCCCGGGGCATCGGCGATGATGAACTTGCGCGCCGGCGTGGAGAAATAGCGGTAGGCCACGTCGATGGTGATGCCCTGCTCCCGCTCTGCCTCCAAGCCATCGGTCAGCAGCGAGAAATCGATGCCGTCGCCGGCCACCCGCTTGTGCTTGGCGCGCGAGATCGCGTCCAGTTGGTCAGCGAACACGCCCTTGCTGTCGTACAGCAGGCGGCCGATCAGCGTCGACTTGCCGTCGTCCACCGAACCCGCCGTGATCAGGCGCAGCACGCCCGTGTCGGCGCCGGAAAGAAAAGAATCGTTTAGTGCATTCATGTGCGTCCCTCATCGCCGGCAAACGCCGGCACTTCCTGCGATCAGAAATAGCCTTCCTTCTTGCGGCGCTCCATCGAGGCCTCGGAAGTCTGGTCGTCCATGCGCGTGGCACCGCGCTCGGTAATGTCGGTCACCGCGGTCTCGGCGATGATGGCCCGGGTGTCGGCGGCATCGGACGCCACCGGGCAGGTGCAGGAAATGTCGCCCACCGTGCGGAAGCGCACCTGCAGGCGTTCGACCTGTTCGCCATCCTGTGGCGGCGTCAGCCGCGTGACCGGCACCAGCAGGCCCTTGCGGCGCACCACCTCGCGCTCGTGGCTGTAGTAAATGGACGGTAGTTCAAGTTGCTCGCGCTGGATGTACTGCCAGACGTCCAGCTCGGTCCAGTTCGAGATCGGAAAGACGCGCATGTTCTCGCCGCGATGCACGCGTGTGTTGAACAGGTTCCAGAGTTCCGGACGCTGCGCCTTCGGATCCCACTGGCCGAATTCATCGCGGAACGAGAAGATGCGTTCCTTGGCGCGAGCCTTTTCCTCGTCGCGGCGCGCTCCGCCTATGCAGGCGTCGAAGCCGAATTCCTCGATCGCCTCCAGCAGCGTCACGGCCTGGGCGGCATTGCGCGAATCGGTTTCGCGGCGCAACACCACGCTGCCGCGCGCAATCGAATCTTCGACACTGCGCACAATCAGGGTTTCGCCCAGTTCAGCCGCGCGCGCATCCCGGAAGGCGATCACTTCGTCGAAGTTGTGGCGGGTGTCGATATGCATCAGCGGGAACGGAAACCGTCCCGGCCGGAAGGCCTTTTCAGCCAGGCGCAACAGCACGACCGAGTCCTTGCCACCCGAGAACAGCAGCACGGGCTTCTCGCTTTCGGCGGCCACCTCGCGCAGGATGAATATTGCTTCCGATTCCAGCCAATCCAGGTGGCTGCGTTGGATCACAGCAGACATATGCACTTCCCCTAAGACAGATTTTGAATTCGTGGGCCGCATCAATCGGCACGCGCCGCAATGCTTATGACCCGGTTGCCCGCATGCAGGCCACATTCCTTGGAGTCCGACGACTCCCACCACCAGCGCCCTGCCCTGAGGTCTTCGCCCGGTCGGATGGCGCGGGTACAGGGCTCGCAGCCGATGGACGGATAGCCCTGGTCATGCAGCGGGTTGTATGGGATGCCGAGCGCGCGGATGACGGACCAGACGTCCTCTTCGCTCCAATCGGCCAGCGGATTGAACTTGTAGAGGCCGAAGGTCTTGTCGTCCTCTTCCAGCGGCAGTTCGCCGCGGGTCGTGGATTGCGCCCGCCGCTGGCCGGTGATCCAGGCGCCACGGCCGGCCAGCGCGCGCTTGAGCGGCTCGACCTTGCGGATCTGGCAACAGGCGCGGCGCAGCTCGACGCTTTCGTAGAAGGCGTAGGCGCCGTGGGCGGCAACGTGTTGCTCGACGGCGGTTGCGACTGGCCGGTAGACGGTGATCTCGCGGCCATAGTGCTCGCGCACGGCATCCAGCACGCCCAGCGTCTCGGCATGCAGACGGCCCGTGTCCAGGGTGAAAACTTCCAGGTCCAGGCCCGCGCTATAGATCGCTTGCGTCAGCAGCATGTCCTCGGCCGCCAGCGAAGACGCCAGCGCGGCGTCCGGATAACGCTGCTGCACATCGGCCAGGCGCGCGCCCAGCTCGCGCCAGCGCGCCGCCAGGCCCGCATCGAGGTCAAGGGTGAGATCGGTCGTGCTCATGATTGCGTCGCGAAAATGCGCGCCCGGCGGGGACGCGCCAACAGGATTTCGCCATCCCGCAGGCCCAGCTCCCGGTAACGGGACTCCGGGACTTCGGCTTCGATGATGGCGTCGGATTCCTCGCTGGCCAGCTCCAGGTAGGCGCTGGGACCCGCGAGATAGGCGTGCGCCAGGCGCACGGGAATACCGTCCGCGCCGGCGCGATAGCGCTCGACGTCGAACTCGTGCGGCCGCACATAGGCGGTGGCGCGCTGGGCTTCGGCCTGCGCCAGTTCCGGCGCGGGCAAGGACAGGCCCGACCCGTTCCAGACACCTCGCGTGGCAAAGCCCTGCAGCTCGTTCACGTCGCCCAGGAAACCATAGACGAACGGCGTGGCCGGTTCTTCCCAGACTTCGCGCGGCGTGCCCACCTGCTCGATGCGGCCCGAGTTCATCAGAACCACCCGGTCCGACACTTCCAGCGCTTCCTCCTGGTCATGCGTGACGAACACGCTGGCCACGTTCAGTTCGTCGTGCAGACGCCGCAACCAGCGACGCAGCTCCTTGCGCACCTTGGCGTCCAAGGCGCCGAAGGGCTCGTCCAGCAGCAGCACCCGCGGCTCCACGGCCAACGCGCGCGCCAGGGCGATGCGCTGGCGTTGGCCACCCGAGAGCTGAGCGGGATAGCGGTCCGCCAACCAGTCCAGCTGCACCAGTCCCAACAGGTCATGCACCTTGCGCTGGATAACGTCTTCCGAGGGACGTTGAGAACGGTGCTTGACGCGCAACCCAAAGGCCACGTTCTCGAAGACCGTCATGTGCTTGAACAGTGCATAGTGCTGGAACACGAAGCCGACCTGGCGCTGGCGCACATCCACCGCGGTCGCGTCCTCGCCCGCGAACAGCACGCTGCCGGCATCGGCCGATTCCAGCCCCGCGATGATGCGCAGCAGCGTCGTCTTGCCGCAGCCCGAAGGGCCCAGCAGCGCCACCAGCTCGCCCGTTTCGATATGCAGCGAAACGTCGTTCAGCGCTCGGAACTGGCCGAAGCGCTTGGATAGATTGCGGACTTCGATACTCATGCTTGTCTCCTTCCGGGCCGCCGCCTCAGGCTATGGCCGGCTTGATGGCGGCCGCCTGGCCGGGATACTCGACCGGCAGGTCGGCGGCTTGCTGAAAGCGCGCATTGCGCCATTCCACGACGTTCTTGGCCACCAGCGTCACCAGTGCCAGCAGGGCCAGCAACGACGCCACGGCAAACGCCGCGGAATACTGGTATTCGTTGTAGAGAATCTCGACGTGCAGCGTCATGGTGTTGGTCAGGCCCCGGATCTGCCCGGACACCACCGACACGGCGCCGAACTCGCCCATGGCGCGCGCGTTGCACAGGATGGCGCCGTAAAGCAGGCCCCATTTGATGTTCGGCAAGGTCACCCGCCAGAAGATCTGCCAGCCGCTCGCGCCCAGCGTCAGCGCCGCCTGTTCTTCCTCGCTGCCCTGTGCCTGCATCAGGGGAATCAGCTCGCGCGCGACGAACGGAAAAGTCACGAATAGCGACGCCAGCACGATGCCGGGCACGGCATAGACGATCTTGATGTCGTGCGCCTGCAACCATCCGCCGAACCACCCCTGGGTTCCAAACAGCAGCACGAATACCAGGCCCGCGACCACTGGCGATACCGAGAACGGCAGATCGATCAGCGTGATCAGGAACTGCTTGCCGCGGAACTGGAACTTGGTGATCGCCCAGGCCGCGGCCACGCCGAACACCAGGTTCAGCGGCAGCGCGATGGCCGCGACCAGCAGCGTCAACCGGATGGCTGCGAGCGCGTCCGGCTCGATGATGGCGTCCAGGTACAGCTGCCACCCTTTCTTGAAGGCCTCGGCAAATACGGCCGCCAGCGGCACCAGCAGGAACAGAGCGAGGAAACCCAGCGCGACGAATAGCAGCACGCCACGCACCCAGCGCGGCTCGGTCAGATGGGCGGGACGATCCGCGGCGCTCATGCGAGCCTCCCGAGATTGCGGCGGGCCTGCCAGCCCTGCAACAGGTTGATGACGAGCAACAGCACAAATGACAGCACCAGCATCACCGTGGCGATGGCAGCGGCGCCGGCGTAGTCGAATTCCTCGAGCTTGGCGATGATCAAGAGGGGCGTGATCTCGGACACCATGGGCATGTTGCCGGCGATGAACACGACCGAACCGTATTCACCCACCGCGCGCGCAAACGCGAGTGCGAAGCCGGTCATCAAGGCCGGCATGATGATGGGCAGCAGCACCCGCCGTATAGTCTGCCAACGGTTGGCGCCCAGGCTGGCCGCGGCCTCTTCGATCTCGCGCTCCACGTCTTCCAGCACGGGCTGCACGGTGCGCACCACGAACGGCACGCCGATGAAAATCAGGGCAATGACGATGCCCAGCGGCGTGAACGCCACCTTCCAGCCGAACCAGTCGGCCAACGGCCCGCCCAGCCATCCCTTCTGCGAATACAGCGAAGTCAGCGCGATACCCGCCACGGCGGTGGGCAGCGCGAACGGCAGGTCGACCAGCGCGTCCAGGATTTTCTTGCCCGGGAAGCGGTAACGCACCAGGACCCAGGCCACCACCGTGCCGAACACCAGGTTGACCAGCGCCGCGATAAACGAGGCCCCGAAGGTCAGCCGGTATGAGGCCAGCACCCGAGGCGCGGTCACCGCATCCCAGAAGCCCTGCCAGCCCAGCCCGGCGCTCTTGATCGGCAATGCCGCCAGCGGAATGAGCACAAGCACGCTCAGGTACAGCACCGCGTAACCCATCGAGATACCGAATCCGGGCAGCACACCCGGGCTGTTGCGCCGAAAGGCAAAAGGCGCTTGCGCGCCGCTTGCCATCGGGTTCGAGGCTATCGTCATGGCCGTCGTCCGATCGTTATTTGCTTATTTCTTTTGCGGCAGGTAGATCTGGTCGAACGTACCGCCATCGCTGAAGTGATCCTTCTGCGCCTTGCGCCACCCGCCGAAGATCTTGTCGTCGATAGTCACGAGCTTGACCTTGGGGAACTTGCTTTCGTACTTGGCGGCCACGGTCTTGTCGATAGGCCGGTAGTAGTTCTTGGCAATGATTTCCTGCGCAGCGGGCGTGTAGAGGAATTCCAGGTAGGCCTGCGCCGCGGCGCGGGTGCCCTTCTTGTCCACGACCTTGTCGACCACGGCCACCGGCGGCTCGGCCAGGATGGACAACGACGGCACCACGATGTCGAACTTGTCCGGCCCCAGTTCTTCAAGCGCCAGGAATGCCTCGTTCTCCCAGGCCAGCAGCACGTCGCCCACACCGCGCTCAACGAAGGTGGTGGTGGCGCCGCGCGCGCCGGTATCCAACACGGGCACGTGCTTGAGCAGGTCACCCACGAAGGCGCGGGCCTTGTCTTCGCTACCGCCGTTCTTCTCCAACGCATAGGCCCAGGCGGCCAGGTAATTCCAGCGCGCGCCGCCAGAGGTCTTGGGGTTGGGGGTGATGACCTGCACGCCATCCTTGACCAGATCGTCCCAGTCCTTGATCTGCTTGGGATTGCCCTTGCGCACCAGGAACACGATGGTAGAGGTGTAGGGCGAGCTGTTCTGCGGCAGGCGAGCCTGCCAGTCGGCGGGCAGCAACCCGCGGTCGGCAACGGCATCGATGTCATAGGCCAGGGCCAGCGTCACCACGTCGGCTTCCAGGCCATCGATGACGGACCGCGCCTGGCGGCCGGAGCCCCCGTGCGACTGGCGGATGGTCAGGTCGACGTTCGCCTTCGCCTTGTATTCCTTGATGAATGCGTCGTCGATGGCGCGATACAGCTCGCGGGTCGGGTCATACGAGACATTCAAGAGTGTCTGCTTCTGCTGCGCCTGGGCCGGCGCAATCGCGGCAAACGACATCGTCACTGCGGCCAAGGCGGCCAACCATCCGGCTTTCCTGAAAGACATCCCTTGCTCCCTGTGTTCGGCAATGTGGGAGCAAGTGTGCTGGCTGGACGTTCTGAACGGAACGAATCATTATTTGGTTGCTCATCGCTCGCAGGCATATAGGACCGCAGTCCCAGCAATGGGAACATCGCCCGCTCCGCTCGCGTCCCCCAATGAAAAACCGCCGTCTTCCCCAGGAGAAGACGGCGGTTGCGTACGGGGGGGCCGCCCCCGCGATTTCCGAATTTACTTATTCGGCTGCGGCGTGATGCGCAAATACGGACGCACCGCCTTGTAGCCTTTCGGGAACTTCTGCTTGATCACGGCCTCGTCCTGCAGGGACGGCACGATGATCACGTCATCGCCGTCTTCCCAGTTCACCGGCGTGGCCACGCTGTGGCTGTCCGTCAGTTGCAGGGAATCGATGACGCGCAGGATTTCGTTGAAGTTGCGACCGGTGCTGGCCGGATACGTGATGGTCAGGCGCACCTTCTTGTTGGGGTCGATGATGAACACCGAACGCACGGTCAGCGTGGCGTTGGCGTTCGGGTGGATCATGTCGTAGAGCTCGGACACCTTGCGGTCCTTGTCGGCCAGGATCGGAAAGTTGACCTTGGTGGACTGCGTATCGTTGATGTCCTCGATCCATTTGGTGTGCGAATCGGTGCCGTCGACCGACAGGGCCAGCACTTTCACATTGCGCTTGGCGAACTCGTCGGCGAGCTTGGCGGTGTAGCCCAGTTCGGTCGTGCAGACAGGCGTGAAATCGGCGGGGTGCGAGAACAGCACCCCCCAACTGTTACCCAGATACTCATGGAAACGGATCGGCCCAGCCGAGGATTCCTGTTCGAAATCAGGGGCAGTGTCGCCCAGGCGTAGATGACTCATGGTGTCTCCTGTGTGCAGATGCAGGTTTGGGGGAGCTGGCCGTCCGTCGGGAGGGCGGCGCAGGAACCGCGTTTCATGGCGCAGCGTAGCGCCTGTGAAACGATTCTTCCATCAAACCTTTAGCCGAGGAAATACGCAAGTCATATAACCTTATGCAATATTCAGGCTGGCGCCGCAGGCGTCCGCGACGACCCCAGCACGCACGGCTGCGGACAGGGTCAGCGCGCGCGGCAGGATATGGGCTGCGTAGAACAATCCCGTCGCCAATTTGCCTGTATGGAACGGATCGGAGGACCCGGCCGCCAGATGACGGCGGCAGGCCAGCACGGCTCGCGCCATCTGCCAGCCGCCGTGCACCACTCCGGCCAGCATCAGGTACGGCACGCTGCTGGAATAGACCGCCCGGATGTTGGTCGGCGATTGCTCCAGGATGAACGCCACTCCGGCCTCGTAGGCCTGGATGGCGCTATCCAGGTTGTCGCGCAGCAGACGCAGCCCCTCCCGCTCGTCCGCGGACGCGCGCGTCACCTCGGCTTCCACGGCACGCAGGGTCTCCCGCATTGCCGAGATCGCCGCGTGGGCCGTGGCGCCACCATCGCGTTGCGTCTTGCGGCTGACCAGGTCATTGGCCTGGATCGCGGTCGTGCCTTCGTAGATGGGCAGGATGCGCGCATCGCGGTAATACTGCGCAGCCCCGGTTTCCTCGATATAGCCCATGCCGCCATGCACCTGCAGGCCCAGTGACGCGACCTCGACCGCGGTCTCGGTCGAGTAGCCCTTGACGATGGGCACCATGTGTTCATAAAAGGCGCGGTTGCGCGCGCGCAATTCCGGATCGGGATGATGCGTGCCCTTGTCGTGCGCGGCCGCGGTCACGTAGGACACGGCGCGGGCCGCCTCGGTCAGCGCCTTCATGGTCATCAGCATGCGCTGCACGTCTGGATGACGCACGATCGCTACCGGCCCGGCCGATCCTTCCACCGCGCGCCCCTGCACGCGGTCTCGCGCATAGGCCAGGGCATGCTGGTAGGCACGCTCGGACACACCTATGCCCTGCTGCCCCACCGAGTAACGGGCCGCATTCATCATGATGAACATGTATTCCAGGCCGCGGTTCTGCTCACCGACCAGATAGCCGATGGCACCCTCTCCTACCTCCCCCTTGCCCGAACCGTACAGGAGCACGGCGGTAGGACTGCCATGGATACCCAGCTTGTGTTCCAGCGACGCGCACCACACGTCGTTGCGCTTGCCCAGGCTGCCGTCGGCCTGCACCAGGAACTTGGGCACGATGAACAGTGAAATACCCTTCACGCCGGCCGGCGCGTCCGGCGTGCGCGCCAGCACCAAGTGAATGATGTTCTCGGCCAGGTCGTGGTCGCCATAGGTGATGAAGATCTTTTGCCCGGTCAGGCGGTAGCTGCCGTCGTCCTGCTTCACCGCGCGGGTCGCCACCTGTGCCAGATCCGAACCGGCTTGCGGTTCGGTGAGGTTCATCGTGCCAGTCCATTTGCCGCCGATCAGCTGCGGCACATACTGCTTGCGCTGCGCGTCCGATCCGACCGTGAGCAAGGCCTCGATCACGCCGTCCGTCAGCATGGGGCACAAGGAAAACGCCAGACTGGCCGCCTGGATGTTCTCGCCCGGCGCCGCCGCAACCAGCTTGGGCAGCCCCTGGCCGCCCCACTCGGCGGGATGCTGCAAGCCCTGCCAGCCCCCCGCCGCATAGTCCTTGAACCCCTGCGCGTAACCCGGCGTGGTGGTGACCCGGCCGTCTTTCCAGACCGGCGGCTGCGTATCGCCCGGCACATTCAGCGGCGCGACGGCCTGTTCCACGAAGCGGCCATTCTCTTCCAGGATGGCGTCCACCAGATCGGGCGTGACTTCTTCAAAGCCGGGCAGCTTCAGGACCTCGTCGAGTCCGGCCAGCTCCTTCAAGGCAAAGCGGAAGTCCTGCAGCGGGGTTACGTAGGGCATGGGGTCTCCGTCAATTGGCAGTCTCTAGGCTTTCTTTGGCCAATCTTAAACCCTTGCTTCCTTCCTTGCGGGCGTACTCCCCGAAAGCGGCCAGGGACGCGGACGGGGTCACTTCCTCGTATCCGGCCGCCATGCCCTGCTGCACATCGGCCAGCGCCAGCACCTCGTTGCTGGCTTTGAACAGGGTTTCGAGCACTTGAGGCGGAGTGTCCTTGGGAGCAAAGATGCCCCACCAGTTGGAAAGGTCGTAGCCGGGCACAGTTTGCGAAATGGGCGGATAGGGCAAGAGCCGCGAGGGCTGGCCAGAGGTGACCGCCAGCGCCACGACCTTGCCCGTATCGATCACCGACTTGGCCGAGGGCGCCGTTGCGAACGAGATATCCGTATCGCCCGCCGCCACGGATTGCGCCGCCGCCGCGCCGCCCTTGAAGGGGATATGCATCAGCTTCACGCCGGTAAGCGTCATGAACTCAACCGCCGCCAGATGCGTAATGACGCCATTGCCAGACGATGCAACGTTAATGGTGCCCGGCTTGCTCTTGGCGCGGTCGATCAGGTCCTGCACGCTCTTGAGCCCCAGCTTGGCATTCGCGATCAAGACCATGGGACCGGTGGTCAGCTGCGCCACGGGCACGAAGTTGTCCGGCGTGTAATCCACCTTGTACAAGGCGCTGTCGCTACCCATGACGCTGGAGTTCCCCAGGTACAGCGTATAGCCGTCAGCTGCGGCGCGCGCCGCAAGGCTGGCGCCGATGGTGGATCCCGCGCCGGGGCGGTTCTCGACGACCACGGGCTGCTTCAATTGCCGGGCCAGCGCATTCGCGTAGACTCGGCCCACCTGGTCGGCGCCGCCGCCAGGCGGAAATCCGATCACCAAGGTCAGGGGTTTGGTGGGATAGGGCTCGGCGGCATACGCGCCGCCGGGCGTGGCGGACGCCGCGATGGCGGCAAGCAAGGCGCCGCAAACGGCAATAGCAGGTTTCATCAGTGTCTCCTTTGATGGCATCGGAGCCGCTTGTGGCGCGGCTCTCTGTTCATGCACCGGCCGCTTCAGCAGCCAGTGAAATTCGGCGGACGCTTCTCCTTCCATGCCTTCGCGCCCTCGGCGAGGTCGCGGGACCGCTCGGAGCGCAGGACCGCCTCTTCTATTGCGGCCAGATCGATCTCCCCTCGCGCAATGCGGTTCAGATGGGCCTTCACGCCGAATAGCGGTATCGGCGCCATCCCGGCGATCTGTTGGCTCAAGGCGTCCAGCCGGGAAGGCAGCATGTCGTCCGGCACCATTTCCGTCAGGAATCCGATGCGCAGCATTTCGTCGGCCTGCAGCTTCTGTGCCGTCAAGAACAGGCGCTTGGCCTGATCCAGGCCAAGCCGCGTCACATAGCGCGACATGCCTCCCGCGTAAAAATGCAGGCCGAGCCGCGTGGCCGGCATGAACATGTCGGCCTGCGGCGTGCCGATACGGAAGTCGCATGCCAGGCACAGATCCGTTCCGCCGCCATAAACGCCGCCCTGGATGGCCGCGATCGTCACGGGACGCGCCGCCTCGATCAGGTCCATGGTCTGGCCGAAATAGAGCGAGCTTGGCGCGCTGTCCGAGGCTAGCGACGAAATGTCATAGCCGCTGCAAAAATACTTGCCGCCGGACAGGAAGCGCAGCACCCGCACGTTGTCGTCCGCGTTCACTCTGTCCAGATGTTGCCTGAGTGCCGCCAGATCCTGCGGCCCAAGCCGGTTGGCATGGCCCGGCCGGCGCAGGCGAATGGTCGCTATATGCTGGTCGATGGAGAGATCGGGCGTCTCCGCGAAGTCCGTCATGCCAGGGCCTCCGCCTGATGCGCCACGCCCTCCGCCAGCAGCCGATCGATCTCGGCATCGGCCATGCCGTAGCGGGCGAAGACCTCTCGCGTATGCTGACCGAACACGGGCGGCGCGCGGCGGCTTGCCGTCTCGGCGCCGTTCAGCCCGATGGGCAGGCCCACCTGACGCAATTCGCCCAGCACCGGGTGCGTCAAAGACTGCACCAGCCCGCAGGCCTGCACCTGCGCATCGGCGAACACATCCTCCAGCGTGTTGATGGGTCCGGCGGGAATGCCGCCTTCAATCATCAGCGCGGTCCATTCCATGCGCGTCTTGCGCTTGAGCCCCGCCTCCAGTTCCAGCTTCAGTTCGTAGCGATGCTGCATGCGCTCCGCATTCGTGAGGAAGCGCTCGTCCGACACCAGATGGGACAAGCCCAAAATGCCGCAGAGCCGCACCCACATGGCCTGGGTCGCCGGCGCCAGGTTGAGCGGCCCATCGGCCGTCTCGAATGTGCCGTAGGGCGCAATCACCGGGTGCACATTGCCGCAAGGCTCCGGCACCTCGTGCTTGCTGAGATAGCGTTGGCCCTGCACGCTGAGCAGCGCCATCAGGCCTGCCAGCAGCGAGGTTTCCACGTGCTGCCCGCGCCCGGTCGATGCGCGTTGCGCCACGGCGGACAAGATGCCGATGACCAGCCACATACCAGCGGTCAGGTCGCCGATGGCGACGCCCACGCGCGTCGGTCCGGACTCCGGGGTGCCCGTCAGGCTCATGAATCCGGAATAGCCTTGCGCCACCTGGTCAAACCCGGCCCAGTCCCGCGCCGGTCCCTTGCTGCCAAAGCCGGAAATCGATGCCATGATCAAACCGGGGTGATCCTGGGCCAGTGACGCGTATCCCAAGCCCATGGCATCCATCGTCCCGACCTTGAAGTTCTCGACCACGATGTCGGAAGCCAGAGCCATCTTGCGCAACAGCGCCAGCCCCTCCGGCTTGCGGAAATCCACGCCTATGCCTTGTTTGCTGCGATTGGCGCTAAGATAATAAACACTTATGTCATCATCGAAAGGGCCCCACTGCCGCGCCATCTCGCCTGCGGGCATGGGTTCCACCTTCACAACCTCGGCGCCCAGGTCTCCAAGAATCATTGTGCAGAACGGCCCGGACAGAGCCCGAGTCAGATCCAGCACTTTCAGCCCTGCCAACGGCAGACTCATATTCGTCCTCCCGTGATACGAAGCCCATTCTAGGCAGCGCATCACAGGCCCCGAAAATACTATTTTCCGATCCATCCATAAGATTCTCTTATCTCATGAATCTGCGACAGCTCAAGTACTTTGTCCGTGTCGTTGAAATGCGCAACATGACCCGCGCCGCCGAAAGCCTGCATGTGGCCCAACCCGCGCTCAGCCAGCAGATGGCGCAGTTGGAGGAAAGCCTGGGCGTCGCATTGCTGGTGCGCGGAGTCAAGGGAGTCCAGCCCACCGCGGAAGGCCTGTTGCTGTACCGGCACGCGCAAACCATCCTGCGCCAGGTCGACAGCACGCGCAGCCTGCTTTCCAAGACCGGGGACCAAGTCACGGGGACCGTATCGATAGGTCTGGCTTCCAGCACCGCCCGCATGCTGGCGTTGCCACTGATGCGGCGGGCCAAGGCGGAGCTGCCTTCGGTGGTGCTGGAAATCGTCGATGTGCCCAGCGCGGACCTCACGAAGCTGGTCCTGCAGGGCCGCATCGATTTTTCCCTGTCCCCCGACCAGCAACCGATGCAGGGCCTGGTGCGCACGCCACTCCTTCGGGAAAGCCTGTTCCTGCTGGCTCATGCCAGCGTCAAACTACCCCGCCGCACCCTGGCCATCGCGGACTTTGCGCCGCTGCCCCTGGTTCTTCCCAGCTTGCCCAACACGCTGCGCGCGCGCCTGGACCACGCTTTCCTGACTGCGGGCCTGACCTGCAACCTGTTTGCGGAGGCCAGCACCTCGGCCATTCTGGTGCCCGCAGTGCGCAGCGCAATGGCCGCGACTATCCTGCCCTGCTCAGCCGCGCAGCCCGAGATCGAGGAAGGATCCATCGTGGCGCATGCGCTGGACGCGTCGCTATCGCGCGAACTGGTGTTATGCGCCGGCGAGAGCCTGCCGCCAACCCCTGCGGTCGACCAGGTGATCGCAATCTGCAAGGATGAAATAAAACACCTGATCAACGATCAGGCGTGGCGGGGATGCGCGCTGCTGAATCAGGATCGGCGCTAGCTCATGTGATGCGCGAGCGACACGATGATCGGGCCCAGCACCGGCAGCAGCACGTTGGCGATGGCGTAGGTCACTGTGTAGCCCAATAGCGGCACGGAGCTGCCGCTGGAGGTCAGGATGGCGCTGATGGCCGGCGTGCTGACATGCTGGCCAGCAATCGCACCGACCAGCAGCGGCCCCTCGATCTTCAGGATCTTGTGGCCCACCCAAAGCGACAGGCAAGCCGGGCCCAACGACACCAGCAGGCCGATGAGCGGCAGCACCGCGCCGTGCTCCCGGATCAGCGCAATGGCCTCCGGCCCCGCCGAGAGGCCGACGCAAGCCACGAACACCGCCAGCCCCAAATCCTTCAGCAGCTGCACGGCATGTTCCGGCATATGGCCGATCGAGGGCCGCTTGGCGTTGATCCAGCCGCAGACCAGACCGCTGACCAACGCCCCGCCGCCGCTGCCCAGCGAGACGGGAATGCCCCAGAGCCGCGCGCTCAGGCTGCCGATCAGCAGGCCGGCCAGGATGCCGAATGCCAGAAACACCAGATCGGTCACGCCGCTGCGGCGCAGTTCGTTGCCCAGCGCCGCGCCGGCCTGGGATAGTTCCGGCTCGGCGCCCACCAGCGTGACCAGGTCGCCGTATTGCACCACGGTGGACGGCGTGATGGGCAGCGAGTGGCCCGAGCGCACGATCGATTGCAGGAACACGCCGCGCGCGCGCTGGGCGTTCGGCCGCTTTGCCAGTTCGCCGACGGTATGGCCGTTGACGGCCTTCTTGTTCACGATGACGGCCAGCTCGCTCAGCTGCAGGTCGTCCGCATGCGCCTCCGGCAGCTGGATCTCGGGTCCGATGACGGAGCCCGCGCGCAGCGCAAAACGCCGCAAGCCCAGCACCACGACGACGTCGCCGGTGGCCAGCCTGTCGTCAGGCGTGGCGTCCACTGCTTCGCCATTGCGCAGGATACGGCTGATGACGGTGCGCCCGCCAAGCTCGGCCTCGACCTCGGCGACACTCTTGCCATCGGCGTCCTTGACCACGTGCGAGCGCCCCACGAGCCGCGGCAGCGTGGGCATGTTCGATTCTTCGCCTTCACCCGCCGCTACCCCGAGCTTCTCCTCCAGCGCCTTGGAGGCTTCGCGCAGGTTTATCCGCAAGAGCGCCGGCGCGATCTGGCTGGTGAAGAACACGATGCTGATCAGACCCACAAGGTAGGTCAGCGTATAGGCAGTGGCGATGTTGGCTTCCATGCGCTGAACATCGGCATCCGCCAACCCCAGGTGTTTGAGTGCTTCGGCAGCGGTACCGACCACCGCCGACTCGGTGGCGGCGCCTGCCGCCAGGCCGGCGGCCGTCCCGGCGTCCAGACCGAACAGCGGCACCGCCACCAGCACGATCGTCAACACCAGCAAGGCTTCAATAAGAGGCAGCGCGATGTACCGCAGGCTGGAGCGGTTCAAGTTCGCGAAGAACTGTGGACCGCCCGAATACCCCATCGCGAAAATGAACAAGGCGAATGCAACCTCCTTCAGGTCGCCCCGCATCTGGCAACCCGTCTGACCGATCAGCAGGGCGACGATGAGCGTTCCGCACACGCCGCCCAGCTGTATCGGCCCGACTTTGAGCTTGCCGATCAGGTATCCCAATCCCACCGTCACGAACAGCACTGCGATGGGAACGCTATTGAAAAACCCGACCGTGCAAGTCATGTCGTCATGTCGCCCTGGAGGTTGCTACCTTGCCTGCTTACTTGCGCGCCACAGCCTTCTTGGCGGACTTCGCCGCCGCGCCGGCCTTTTTCACCGCTTTCTTGACCGCCTTCTTGGCGGCTGCGGTCTTGCCCGCCTTGCGCTTGGCTGCAGGGGCCTTGGTCGTCTGCCCCTTGCCGGCCGTCGGGCCCGAACGCACCAGCTCGCCGGCCTTCCACGCCTCGACGTACTCGGTCGCAGCTTCGACCATGTACTTGCCGATCTTGGCGTAATCGCCGTCGTCCAGGTTCGCCAGCGACACGCGGATCGACCAGGGCGGGCCACCGAAGCCGCCACCATCCATCAGCACCACTCCCGACTTTTCCGCCAGGCGGAACAGGAAGTCGACTGGCTCATAGTTGGCCGTCATGTACTTGCAGAACGCGTCGCCATAGGTGACCTTGGCCCAGACCATGAAATCGAGTTCGACGTAGTACCAGGCGCGCATCGGATCTTCGGGCGGCATGGGTATGCCCAGGCCGCGCCAAAGCGCATCCCGGCGTGCCCGCACGATCTTCATCGTCAGGTGCTTGTAGGAGTCCTTCAGATCCATCAAGTGCGACAGCGCAAAGAATCCCATCTGCACCTGTTGGGGCAGAGACAGGCCCGCGGTATGGTTCAGCGCGACGTTGCGGCTGTCGGCCACCAGCCGGTCGATGAACTTGAGCTTTTCGGGCTCCATCGTCATGGCGCCATAGCGCTTGTTCAGGCGCTGCTTCCACGACGCCGGCAACTCAGCGATGCGGCGGTCCATGGTGTTCTTTTCATGGGTCGCGATCACGCCCAGGCGCCATCCCGTGCAGCCGAAATTCTTCGAGAAGGAATACACACATATCGTGTTGTGCGGCACCTCTGCCATCAACGATCGGAAATTCGGCACAAAGGTGCCGTACACATCGTCGGTCACGAGCACCAGGTCCGGATTCTTGCGGATCAGACGAACGATCTGCTTCATCTCGACCGGGCTGAACGCCACCGACGGCGGATTGCTGGGGTTGACCGTGACCGCCAGTTTGATCTTGGGATTTTCCAGCTTGGCGATTTCGGAAGCCGGGTAGTGCCAGTCGTGAGTCCCGTCAGCCCGCATGCTGCTGGCGTTGATCGGCACGATCTTGAACTGGAAGCGTTCGAGATGCGAGATCTCGATATAGGGCGTGAACGTCGGCAGGAACAGCGCGATGGTATCGCCCTGCTTCAGCAGGCCGTTCTGCATCAGCGAGTCGAAGATGTAGCACATGGCCGCCGTGCCGCCCTCGACCGGGAACAAGTCGAACTTGCCCTTGGGCGGCCGGCCGTCGCACATTTCCTTGATCAGGTAATCGTGCACCACCTGTTCCAGGTGGACCAATGCGCGCGGCGGCACGGGATAGTTGTCGCCGATAAGGCTGTCCGTCAGCTCATGGATCCACGCATCGGGGTCGAATCCCTTGACCTTCACGCCGTACTCCAGCACGCCGACCAGAAAATCGTAGCCGTCCAGACCCTTGTGCTTGGTCAGGAATTTACGGAACCGGTCCGCGCAGCCCTTCTTGGCTGGCATGCCCGCGAGAATGGATTCGTCGCGCACGCGGCGCGCCTCCTTCATGGCGAACTGCCCCATCAGGAAAAACGCATCGCGCGGCTCGGTGGCAATCCAGTTCGGATTGCCACGGCCGGCGTTCAACATGGTGATCGCGGCAGTCTGCTGGTTTTCCTTGGCCAACGTAATCAGATAATCCTTCAGTTCGAAGGGAGAAAGCTGTTCGAGGTCGCGTTGGCGCGAGCGGGTCGTTTTCAAGGCCGAGGCCAGGCTGACGGTAAGAGGCGTGGTGGAAGCCATTGTTCAGTACTCCTGGTTTGCATGGTGACAAGCACTGGGCGGGCGTCGCCGGCCGCGCCGGCGCGCTTGCAGCTTGCAGAGCACCCCGCAAGCTCTGGGCTCGCGGGGCATCCTGTTAGGACATGAGCATGACGATGACAATCCCCCAGATAATGAGCAGGGTATTGCCGATGGCGTAAGGCACCGTGTAGCCCAAGGCGGGCACCTGGCTCTTTGCCGTCTCGGTGATCTGCCCGATGGCCGCGGTGGTGGTCCGGGCTCCGGCGCAGACTCCCAGCGCGATGGCGGGATGGAACTTGAAAACATACCTTGCAATGAGCACGCCCACGATCATCGGCACGCTGGTGGCGATGATGCCGGCAATAAAGAGCTTGGCTCCCAATTGCTGGAATCCCTGGACGAATCCGGGTCCGGACGATATGCCCACCACCGCGACAAAGGTCGTAAGCCCCACCGATGTCAGGAACCAATGCACCGGCTCCGGCACCCGGCCGAAAGTCGGATGCACCGAACGCAGATAGCCGAAGATCAGGCCGGAAATCAGCGCGCCGCCGGAGGTCGACAAGGTAACGGGAATACCGCCCACGGTCAGCACCAGCGAGCCGAACAGGCCGCCGAGCAGGATGCCGAAGCCGACGAACACCATATCGGTCTGGCTGGTGGCGCGGTCCACGTAACCCAGCCGACCCACCACACGCTCGACGTCGCGCTTGGCACCCAGCACGAAAAGGCGGTCGCCCCGGTCCAGCTTCAGCCCCCAGTTGATCGGCATGTCGTGTCCGCCGCGCACGACCTTGCGCAGGAACACGCCGCGTCCCAACTCTCGGCCTGCCTCACTTTCCGCGATCTCCTTGATCGTTTTGCCGGCGATATTCTTATTGGTCAGCACGACCTCGACGACCTCGGCGGGCAGGCTGATCAGGTCGCGGTCTTCGACTTCCGTGCCGATGATGCCGGCGGCCTGCATGACGAGCGCGTCGTGCCTGCCGGTCACGCCCAGCACATCGCCCTCCTGCAATACTGTTTTGGCGTCACTGTCGATAATCTGGTCGCCACGCCGGATGCGTTCCACGAATACCCGGGCCTCGACGAAGCGGGACTCCAGCTCTCCCACCGTCTTGCCCGCGAACTCGGCGCGGTCCAGCTTGTACGCACGCGCGATGAACTTGCGATAGCCGGACAGTTCCATCGAGTCGGCGCCGCCGGACATCTTGGCTTCGTACTCCTGGCATTCCTTGACGATGTCCACGCGCATGAGCTTGGGCCCCAGCGAGGCCAGCAGCCAGGCGCTTCCCACCGTGCCAAAGATATAGCAGACCGCATAAGCGACCGGAATGCTGTCGATCCATTGCTTCTTGGTCGCGGCATCGATACTCAAGCCGTTGATGGTGTCCGTCGCCACGCCCATGACCGCCGAAATGGTCTGCGCTCCGGACAGCAGCCCTGCTCCCGTGCCGGCGTCAAAGCCGAAACCGACGGCGGTCGCCCACGTTACCAAAAGGCAGATCACGCACAGAATGACGGCGAAGATGACCTGGGGAAGGCCATCGCTTTTCATGCCTCGGAAAAACTGCGGTCCGACGCCGTAACCAAGACCGAAAAGGAAAAGCAGGAAGAAGACCTGCTTGAGGACGGGAGCGATCGTGATATTGAGCTGCCCCACCAGCACGCCCACCAGCAATGTGCCAGTCACGGCTCCCAGATTGAATCCGAAAATCTTCTTGGCGCCTATCCAGTACCCGAGACCAAGGGTTAGGAATATCGCAAGTTCCGGATATTTTCGCAGAGTGTCAAAGAACCATTCCATCCCGAATCTCCTTCGTTCTGTACAGGCCAAGCACTTGCGCGAATCTAGCTGCGCGCGAAACACATTATCAGAAACTTTCGATAAAGCAAAAGATTTGGAGAGTCTGGACTGAATGAGTTCAAACCACTGTCTCCAAAAACGGAAAAGCCCGCCAGCGTGAAGCTGGCGGGCCTTGAATAAAACAGCGCGTTGCGGCTTACAGGGCGCCGGTCAATTCAGGCACGACCTGGAACAGATCGCCCACCAGGCCATAATCCGCCACGCCGAAAATCGGCGCTTCCGGATCTTTGTTGATGGCGACGATGACCTTCGAATCCTTCATGCCGGCCAAGTGCTGGATAGCACCCGAGATACCCACCGCCACGTATAGCTGCGGCGCGACGATCTTGCCGGTCTGACCGACTTGCCAGTCGTTAGGCGCGTAGCCAGCGTCAACCGCAGCGCGCGAAGCACCAAGCGCGGCGCCGAGCTTATCGGCCAGCGGATCCAGGATCTTGAAGTTCTCGGCGCTGCCCAGGCCACGGCCACCGGACACCACCACGCGAGCACCCGCCAGTTCCGGACGATCGCTCTTGGCGACTTCACGGCCCACGAAAGTGGACAGGCCCGAATCGGCAACGGCGGCAACTTCTTCCACCGCGGCGGAACCGCCTTGCGCGGCCACGGCGTCAAAGCCGGTGGTGCGCACGGTAATGACCTTGACGGCGTCGGCCGACTGCACGGTGGCGATCGCGTTGCCGGCGTAGATCGGGCGCTGGAAGGTGTCGGCGGATTCCACGCCGATGATGTCGGAGATCTGCGCCACGTCCAGCTTGGCAGCCACGCGCGGGGCCACGTTCTTGCCCGATGCGGTGGCGGGGAACAGGATGTGGCTGTAGCCCGAGGCCACGGCCAGCACTTGTGCGGCGACGTTCTCGGCCAGGCCGTCGGCCAGCTGCGGCGCGTCGGCCAGCAGGACCTTGGCGACACCCGCGGCGGCGGCGGCCTGGTCGGCCACGGCGCGTGCATTGGCGCCGGCGACCAGCACATGCACGTCGCCTCCGATCTTGGCGGCGGCGGCGACGGCGTTCAGGGTTGCGCCCTTGAGCTGGGCGTTATCGTGTTCGGCAATAACCAGCGTCGTCATGTTCAGACCACCTTCGCTTCATTCTTGAGTTTGTCCACCAGGGCCGCGACATCGGCCACCTTGATGCCGGCCTTGCGGGCGGGCGGCTCGCTGACCTTCAGCGTCTTCAGGCGGGGAGCCGGATCCACACCCAGTTCTTCAGGGGTGACGGTGTCCAGCTGCTTCTTCTTGGCCTTCATGATGTTCGGCAACGTGACGTAGCGCGGCTCGTTCAGGCGCAGGTCGGTGGTGACGATCGCCGGCAGCTTGAGGGTCAGCGTTTCCAGGCCGCCGTCCACTTCGCGGGTCACGGTAGCCTTGCCGTCGGCCAGTTCAACCTTGCTGGCGAACGTGGCTTGCGGCCAGTCCAGCAGCGCAGCCAGCATCTGGCCCGTCTGGTTGGCGTCGTCATCGATGGCTTGCTTGCCCAGGATGACCAGTTGCGGCTGTTCCTTGTCGACCAGCGCCTTCAGCAGCTTGGCCACGGCCAGGGGCTGGAGCTCGGCATCGGTCTGCACCAGCACGCCGCGGTCGGCGCCAATGGCCATGGCCGTGCGCAGCGTTTCCTGGCATTGCGCAACGCCGCAAGAAACCGCCACGACTTCGGCAACGGCACCCTTCTCCTTCAGGCGGGTCGCTTCCTCGACGGCGATTTCGTCAAAGGGGTTCATGGACATCTTCACATTGGCGATATCCACGCCGGTTTGATCAGACTTGACGCGCACCTTGACGTTGTAGTCAACGACGCGCTTGACAGGTACCAACACCTTCATCCCGCTGCCTCCAAATGGAAAATAATTACCCGGCATGCGCCGGGATCGCATTGCACAATTTTTTCCTGATTCTACAGCTTCGCCAGCGCTCGTATATGGGCGACCACGCTGCGGCCCAGGGCTGACAAGTTGTAACCGCCCTCCAGGGTACTGACGATCCGCCCCTGGCAGTGGCGCTCGGCCACCTCCACAAGCTGCTCCGTTATCCAGGCGTAATCGGCCTCGACCAGGCCCATCTGCCCCATGTCGTCCTCGCGATGCGCATCGAAGCCCGCCGACACCAGGATCAGCTCGGGCCGGTGCGCTTCCAGCGCCGGCAGCCAGGTGTCGGTGACGATGCCTCTTACCGCCGCCCCGCCGGTATATGCGGCAACGGGCACGTTCAGCATGTTCGTGGCGGGATTCTCGGTGCCGCTATTGGGAAAGAAGGGATGCTGGAAGAAGCTGCACATCAGCACCCGGTCGTCCCCGGCAAAGATGTCTTCCGTGCCATTGCCATGGTGCACGTCGAAATCGACGATGGCCACCCGCGACAGGCCATGGAAGTCCAGCGCATGCTGCGCTGCAATGGCGACGTTGTTCAGAAAGCAGAATCCCATGGCCTGGGAACGGCAGGCATGATGACCCGGCGGCCGCACTGCGCAAAAGGCCGTGCGGGCTTCGCCACCGATTACCGCGTCCACCGCTGCCACCCCCGCCCCCGCCGCGTACAGGGCGGCTTCATAGGTGTGCGGATTCATCAAGGTATCCGGATCGATAGGGAAATACCCTTGCTCCGGCAAATGTTCGCTCAAACTGTTCAGATACTGGACAGTATGCACACGCAAGATGTCGTGGCGCGATGCCTGCGGCGCCTGGCGGTCATCCAGGTAAGGCATCAAGCCGCTGGCAAGCAACTGGTCTGAAATGGCGTCCAGCCTCTGGGGGCTTTCGGGATGCCAACTGCCCATTTCATGCAAGCGGCATGCCGGGTGGGTAAGATACATGGTCTCCATAAGGAAGATTATGTTCATCTGTCGGCGATTACTGCAACTCGGAACGCTCTCCGCCCTGCTGGCGGGCTGCTCCACCACCGCCCCCACTGCCCCCAATACCGCCGCCGGCCAGCCGGCCTCCGATTCAACCCCGGCCCCCATCCGCATCGGACCCAGTGCGCCGACACCTGGCCCCGAGCTGGCGGACGACGCCCCGGCCGCGCTGGGCGCCAATGGCGCGCTGCGACCCGAAGTCCGCTCCTTCGTGGAAAACCTGGCCGCCGAGCGCCAGTTGCCGCTGGACCCGATGGTCGCAGCGCTGGCCGGATCGCGCTACAACGCCACGGTGGCGCGCCTAATCGCGCCATCCCCGCCGGGTAAAAAGATCTGGCGCAGCTGGCTGACCTACCGCTCGCGCTTCGTCGAACCCAAGCGCATAGGCTGGGGCGTGGACTTCTACAACGAAAATCGCGACTTGCTCAATCAGGCGGCGCAGCGCTTCGGCGTGCCGGCGCCCATCATCGCCTCGATCATCGGCGTCGAAACGCTTTATGGCCGCAATATGGGCAATTTCCGCGTGCTCGACGCGTTGACCACGCTGGCTTTCGACTACCCGGACCCCGCCAAGCCCGAGCGCGCCACCATGTTTCGCGGCCAGCTCGCCGACTTCCTGACCCTGGTCATGCAGGACAAACTGGAGCTGGAAACCCGCGGCTCCTATGCCGGCGCCATCGGCATGCCGCAGTTCATGCCCACCAGCGTGATGCATTACGCCGTGGACGGCGACGACAACGGCCATATCGATCTGACCAACAATACCCGCGACGCAATCATGTCCGTGGGCAGCTTCCTGTCGCAGCATGGCTGGCAGCGTGGCCTGCCCGTGTTCGCACCGGTGGTGCTGCCTGGCGATCCGGCCCCGCTCGTGGACGGCGGACTGGAACCCAAGCAGAGTTGGGGCACGCTCACCGCGGCGGGCGCGCGCCTGCAGCCAGGAGCATCTGCCGCCGGGTGGAGCAGCCAGCCGCTGGGCGTGGTCGACCTGGTGGAAGAAGCCCGGGGCACGGCGCAATACCGTGTCGGCACGCCGAACTTCTTCGCGCTCACCAAGTACAACCGCAGCTACTTCTACGCAACCTCGGTCGCGGATCTGGCTAGCGAAATCGAAGCGCGCGTGGGCCGCTGAGCGCACCAGGGGCCGCGGCGCCGACCGCCGCGGCCCTGTCTTAAACCGTGGCGACCGGCGTCGCCGGCGAACCCACGGCGCCAGGCAGGTTCAACGGCGGCGCGGTCAGCAGGAAGCGGCTGCGGCCATTGCTGGCAAGCCAGCGCGCAAGCGCGCCCAGATACCACATCTCACCTATCGGCATGCCAAGCTTGAAGATGCAATGGTGGTGCAGCGGCAGCGCCGCGCAGCAGGCATTGGGCTTCTGGGTGGGGTAGATTTCCAGGGCATGGTTGTCCGACGCCATGGCCGCCACCTTGGAGTCCGTGATCCACTGCAGCAGCTTCTCGTCGCTGCCGTCCAGGCCGGCGCAGATCTCGTGCAGGGTGTGCGCGTCGGGCTCGCGGTTCTTCTCCAGCAAGGCATCGCCGAATTCCGTGTGGAACAACACGATATCGCCGCGCTCGATCTCGATTCGGTCCGCTTCCAGTATCCGCATCAGATCGTCATAGCCGACCGACTTCTGCTCTCGGCCGAAATGGCGCGCTAGGTCGACCATCACGCCCCGGGTCTGCAGGCACGACTCGGCCAACTGCGTGATATCCAGCTTCTTGGCATTGGAGGCCGGCCCTTGGCCCAGATCGGTCTTGGCGTAGCCATTGTCCACGTCATAGTCCACCGGCCCCACCACGTGCTCGTTTGGCCGGTAACCGTTGTAGTAAACCCGCTCGGGCAGGCCGTCGCCGTTGGCGTCGAACAACGCGCCCACATGCGCCAGCGAATCCCATTGCGTGGAGTACTGCAAGCTCATTTCCACGATGTCGTCGCTCAACACGTCGACGCATCCGGGACGCAGGCGTCCCAGCGGAAAATTCAAGTATTGGTCGCCGTCCCTTTCGGTGGGGCGCAGCTTCGGCGGATGGCGCCGGACGTTCACCCCGTTGCCGCCCGGGTAATCCAGCGGCAGCGACAGGCAGAAAGTCAGTCCTTCGCGGACTTCCCGTATGCCGCTCAGCACGTTCGCGGGGGTGATGTAATTCAGGCAACCTCGCTGGTCGTCAGGCCCGAAATCTCCCCAGTTCGATCCCTCAGGACGGTTCTTCCATCTCATGCGTAGCGACTCCTTGGCGATTGAATGCTGTTTGACATAAATTTATCACGTATAGGATACTAACATCATGGATGTGAAAACTGCTGGCCGAGTCCTGGACGTACTGAACCTCTTCGCCGAGGAGCAGAAGCCTTTGCTGTACAGCGAAATTGCCGCGCAAATGGGCATTCCGCTCTCGAGCTGCCACGGTCTCCTGAAGACCATGGTGGCGCGCGGCTATCTGTATGAAATCGGCAAGAAACATGGCTATTACCCGACGCAGAAACTGATCCACGTGGCCACGCTCATTTGTCACAGCGACCCGCTCAACGCAGTCATCGAGCCCGTGCTGGCCCAGGTGCGCGACCTGACCGGAGAGACCGCATTGCTGGCCAAGCTCGCCGACGACAAGGTCGTATACCTGATCGTCGCGGAATCGAAACAGACGATCCGCTTCTCTCATCAGCCGGGCGGCTTCAAGGCGGTGCACGCCACCAGCTCCGGCAAGGCGCTCCTGTCCGTCCTGTCCCAGGACGAACGAGAGAAATGGTTCAAGGCCTACAGCGGTTTTGCCGCCTACACGGACAGCACGCTGACCAGCCGGGAAGCCTTCGACCGGGACCTGGAAGCGGGCGTGGCGCGCGGCTGGCAGCGATCGGTGGGCGAGAACGTCGAGGACGTGATGTCAATTTCGCTCGGGTTCCGGGCCTATGAACAACCATTTGCCATTGTGGTGGCCGGCCCGCTAGGCCGAATGCAAAAGAATGAAGCCACCACGGGGAAACAGCTGACCGAGGTCAAGGCAATGCTGCACGCGGCGCTGCCCTCGGCCAACCTCACTTTTGTAGGAGAAGACAGTAGATGAACAAACGCACCTTCCTCGCCGCGGCATGCTCGGCGATTGCCACGGCGGCCCTGCCGGCCGCAACTGCCTATGCGCAGGCGGACTATCCGGACAAGCCCATCCGCGTAATCATGCCGTGGGCCGCGGGCGGGCCGACGGACGTGGTCGGCCGCGTGATCGCGGTCCAGATGGGAGAGATACTGGGTCAGCCGCTGGTGATCGAAACCCGCGCGGGGGCCAGCGGCACCATCGGCACCGCCCAGGTGGCCAAGGCGCCTGCCGACGGCTACACCTTGCTGATGAATCCCTCGGTGCAAGGCATCTACCCCGCTCAATTCAAGAATCTGAGCTTTGATCCGATCAAGGACTTCCGGATGGTGGGCGTGCTGGGCACGGTGCCAATGGTGGCCGTCGTCCCGCCCGATTCCAAGTTCAAGACCTTCGGCGACCTGATCAAGCAAGGCCAGGCACAGCCTGGCTCGCTGACCTTCGCCTCCCCCGGCGTCGCCACCTTGCCGCATCTGGCGGGCGAGCTGATCAATACCTCCACCAAGGCCAAGATCACCCACGTCGGCTACCGCGGCAGCAGCCCGGCGCTGACCGACGTCGCGGGCGGCCACGTGGACCTGATGTACGCGCCGCTGGCGCCGGCCTTGCCTCTCATCCAAAGCGGCAAGATCCGCCCGATCGCGGTCACAACCAAGGCGCGGCTGGCCGAACTGCCCGACGTGCCCACGATCGCCGAAAGCGTCCTGCCCGGCTTTGACATCGTCACCTGGTACGGCATGTGGGCGCCAAAAGATACGCCGCAGCCCATCATCGCCAAGCTGAACAAGGTCATGATCGAAGCGTCGCGATCGCCCAAGGTGGTGGAGGCCCTGAAATCGCAAGGCACGATGCCCAGCGCCATGAGCTACCAGGAGGCCGAAGCCTTCAGTCTCGCGGAAAGCGAACGCTGGATCAAGGTGATGCAGGACGCCGGCATCCAGCCCGAGTAAGCGGCAACGAGAGAGCGCGCGACTGCTGCTCCCGTCCAATGAAAAACCGCCATGCCCGGGGCCAGCCCGGCATGGCGGTTTTGTTTGACCCGGATACGGAAAGTCAGTTGAAAACGCCCGTGGACAGGTAGCGGTCCCCGCGGTCGCACACGATGAACACGATGGTGGCGTCGTTCACGCGCTCCGCCACGCGCAGCGCCGCAACCAATGCGCCCGCCGAGGAAATCCCGCCGAAAATGCCCTCTTCCGCGGCCAGCCGGCGCGCCATTTGCTCGGCGTCCTTCTGCTCGATGGATTCGTAGGCGTCCACCCGGCTGCGATCAAAAATCTTGGGCAGGTAGGCTTCGGGCCACTTGCGGATGCCCGGGATGGACGACCCTTCGGCGGGCTGCGCGCCTACCACCTGCACTGCGGGATTGCGCGACTTCAGGTAGGTCGACACGCCCATGATGGTGCCCGTGGTGCCCATGGCGCTAACGAAGTGGGTGACGCGCCCGTCGGTCTGGTTCCAGATTTCCGGCCCGGTAGTCTCAATGTGGGCACGCGGGTTGTCGGGATTGGCGAACTGATCCAGCACCAGCCCACGGCCGTCGGCCTGCATGGCCGACGCCAGATCGCGGGCATATTCCATGCCGCCCTTGTCCGCAGGCGTCAGGATCAGTTCGGCGCCGTAGGCCGTCATGGCCGCGCGGCGTTCCACCGACAGGTTGTCCGGCATGATCAGGATCATGCGATAGCCGCGCATGGCGGCCGCCATGGCCAATGCAATGCCGGTATTGCCGCTGGTCGCTTCGATGAGGGTATCGCCGGGCTTGATGTCGCCGCGCTCTTCCGCGCGCGCGATCATCGACAGGGCCGGCCGATCCTTCACGGAGCCGGCGGGGTTGTTGCCCTCCAGCTTGGCCAGGATGACATTGCCTCGGGCAGCGCCCGCGGCCCCGGGGATGCGCTGCAGGCGTACCAGCGGCGTGTTGCCGACGGTTTGCTCGATAGTGGGATAGGTAGTAGTCATGCGGACGATAATAACTCTGCCTGGCGGCACGCGGCGCCAAAAGCCGCGCTCCCGCCAGGGCTACCCGTACTGGCCGGCCGTCGTCAGGGCCGGGCGCGGGCTGCGGGCGGAGACGCCACCGCCTTCGTTTCGGGCTTGGCTTCCGGTTTGACCGCCCCCGCCCTGCCCGGCGCAGGCTTGCCACGGAGCTCGCCGGGCGCGGCCTGTGACGCCGCCCCGCCTATCTGCAGGCCGGCTTCCTGCAGGGCCTGCGCTCTTTTCGGGCCTATGCCGCGCACCCGCTCAGCCAGATCGTTCAGGGACTCGAACTTCCCTCCCCGCTCGCGCTCCTTCACGATGATTTCCGCCATGCGCGGGCCAATGCCTCGAACGCCTTCGAGCTGCTGCGGGTTGGCCTGGTTGACGTCCACCGCATGCGCGGACGACGCCCCGAAACCCAGCCCCGCGGTCATCAATAGCGCGCCCACCGCCTGTCGCAAGGGACGCGCGCCGGCGCCGGAACCGATGGGCGCTCGCGGCCTGCGCCACCGCGCATAGGACGAAGGCCGCGCCGTGGCGGATTGAAGAAATGGATTCATGGAAGGTCTCCCTGGAGTCTGGCGCAACGGCTGTCACGCCACGCCCAGATCATGCCGAGGACCTTGCCGCCCGCGTCCGTGCAGTGAACGTATACGTCCGCCCCGGCAAACCACAGGGCAAAAAAAACCACCGGGGGCCGGTGGCTTTTCAGGAACGGCGCTGTCGCGGCGCTGGCCGCCCGTGTCTCTTTACTTGCGGGCGCGCCAATAGCGCACGTACTCCGTCACCCCGGTGCGCACGTCGCGCATCGGTGCCTGGAAGCCCGCCGCGCGCAGGCGCGTGACATCGGCCTGCGTATAGCTCTGGTAGCGGCCTTTCAGATCGTCCGGGAACGGGATGTAGCGGATGAGATCCAGCTCGACCAATTGCGCAAGCGTCAGCTCGGATTCGCCGCGCTCGCTGCGCAGCGCATTGACTACGCCAGCCGCCACATCGTTGAACGGCTGCGCCCGGCCGGTGCCGCAGTTGAAAATGCCCGACTGCTCCGGATGGTCCAGGAAATGCAGGTTGACGGCCACCACGTCCTCGACGGAGATGAAGTCGCGACTCTGGCCGCCATCCACATAACCGTCCCAGCCCGCGAACAGGCGCACGTGTCCGTGCTCCAGGAACTGGTTCATATTGTGGAACGCCACCGAGGCCATGCGGCCCTTGTGCTGTTCGTGCGGGCCATAGACGTTGAAGTAGCGCAATCCCACGACTTGTGCCGTCAGGCTGTCCATGCGCTGGCGCAGGACCTGGTCGAACAGCAGTTTGGAATAGCCGTAGACGTTGAGCGGGCCTTCATTCGCCGGATCTTCCACGTAGATCGACGAACCGCCGTAGACCGCCGCCGACGAGGCGTACAGGAACGGAATGCGGCGTGCCTGGCAAAACTCGAACAGCTCCAGCGTGACACGGTAGTTGTTATCGAGCATGTAGCGGCCATTGCGCTCGGTCGTGTCCGAGCAGGCGCCCTGATGCAGCACGGCTCGCACTTCGCGCAGGCTGCCGTCAAGGATTCGGCGGCGGAAGTCGTCCTTGTCCATGTAGTCCGCGATCTGGCAATCGACCAGATTGACGAACTTGTCGCCTTCGGTGAGGTCATCGACTGCGATGATGTCCTGGATACCGCGGCGGTTGAGTCCGCGCACCAGGTTGCTGCCTATGAAGCCCGCGGCTCCGGTAACGACGATCATGAGGATACTCCTGCCAATTCCGCGGCGGTGACGATGGAGGTGCCCAGCTTGCCCACGGCGATGCCCCCGGCCTTATTGGCCCAGCCCATCGCGTCGACCCACGGCAAGTCGATGGCTCGCGATACGGCCAGCGTCGCCAGCACGGTGTCGCCTGCGCCGGACACGTCGAACACTTCATGCGCCTGCGCATCGATGTGATCGCGCCCCGCGTCGGTAAACAAAGTCATGCCTTGCTCGGACCGCGTCACGAGCAAGGCTTCCAGATCCAGGTCGGCGCGCAGGCGCTGCGCCCGACTGGTAAGTTCGGCCTCGGAATTCCAGCGGCCCACGGCCTCCTGCATCTCCGAGCGATTGGGGGTGACCAGGGTAGCGCCGCGATAACGGGTGTAATCGTGGCCCTTGGGATCCACCAGCACCGGGACCCCGGCGCTACGAGCCAGGGCAATCAGCGATTCGACCCGCGCCAGCACACCCTTGGCATAGTCGGACAGCACGACGATGTCATGGTTGGCCAGATGGCGGGCAAAGGCCGCATCCACGTTGTCCAATGCCGCCTGCGCGGGATGCTGCTCGAAATCCACGCGCAACAACTGCTGCTGGCGGCCCAACACGCGCATTTTCAGCGTGGTGTGCAGGGACGGATCGGCGATCAGCTCGGTCTGTATGCTGGCTTCGGTGGACAAACGCCTGACGCTGTCGCCTGCCTCGTCTTCGCCCAGCACGCCTACCAGGGTCACGTGGCCGCCCAGGGCCGCCACGTTGCGCGCGACGTTGGCGGCGCCTCCCAGGCGGTCTTCGCGGCGCGCGACGCGCACCACGGGAACCGGCGCTTCTGGCGAAATGCGTTCGACTTCGCCGAACCAGTAACGGTCCAGCATGACGTCGCCCACCACGAGGACACGGCTATGCGAAATGGCTTCGGCGGGAAAAGAGTTCATTCAAGTTCTTCCAGACGGCGCGGCGCATAGGTTTCCCAGGCATTGCAGCCGGGACATTGCCAGTAAAAGCGACGCGCCTGAAAACCGCAACTGCGGCATGCGTAGCGATCCAGCCGCTGCGTATGCTTGTGGATCAGGCTGCGCAACAGCGTCAGGTCGGCGCCGGGCACGGGACCTTGCTCGACGCTACCTTCCGAATTGGCCAGTTCGGCCTCCAGCAGGCGGTCCAGCCCCAGGAGCGATGGGTGGCTGCGCAATGCGTTGCGGGCGAACGCCCACGAAGGCGAAGCGCCTTTCTGGACGCGGAGTTCGCGAAACAGCACATTGAAAAGGTCCAGCGAGGCATGGCGCTCGTACTGCTTCTGCAACACGTCGAGCCCGGCTTCCTCCTGGTTGGCCGCGCGGTAGTTGGCCAGGACCTGTTCGGCCACCAGGCCGGCATACTCCGGAGCGTCGGTCATGATCGACTCCAGATACAGCCTCTCGCGCTTGGGATCCTGCTCGATCAAGGCCAGGCGGGCGCGCAGCATGGCGGTGCGGACCATGGCCCCCTTGCCCGAACCGGGATCGATGGTCGACAGCGCATGGTCGGCGGCATCCAGCGCCTTGTGGGCTGCGTCGATATCGGCGGGCTTGGCCGCCAATGCGGTCTGCGCCTGTTCGCAGTAGTAGTGCACGATCTGCGGCACGGGTTCGTCGACCAGGCCTTGCAGCGTCTTCACGGCTTCGATGGCGCGCGGCCAGTCGTGTTCCGATTCATAGATGCGGATCAGCGAACGCAGCGCGGGCAAGGCATAGCGGGTGTCCTTGAGCTGTTCGAAGCCGCTTTCGGCGCGGTCCAGCATGCCGGCCTTGAGGAAGTCCTGCGCCAGCTCGTGCTGCGCATGCTCGCGCTCGGCCGCAGGCAGATCGGAGCGGTTCAGTAGGCTTTGGTGCACGCGAATCGCGCGCTCCATCTCGCCCCGGCGCCGGAACAGGCTGCCAAGCGCAAAGTGCAGCTCGGTGGTTTCGGGGTCCAGCTTGGCCACTTCGACGAAGGCGTCGATGGCGCGATCCGGCTCCTCGTTGAGCAGGAAATTCAGCCCGCGGAAATAGGAGTCGGGCAGGCTGCGGGTTTCCCGCAGCATTTGCCGGATATCGAAGCGCGCGGCCAGCCAGCCCAGCGCGAACA
The DNA here is from genome assembly GCF_035282245.1 of Achromobacter sp. D10. Taxonomy (NCBI): domain Bacteria; kingdom Pseudomonadati; phylum Pseudomonadota; class Betaproteobacteria; order Burkholderiales; family Alcaligenaceae; genus Achromobacter; species Achromobacter sp. D10. The sequence continues at coordinate 124,827 of NZ_JAYJLE010000003.1, read as the reverse complement.
ATACCGGCACGAAAATCAACCACCAAGGTTCAAAATCCACTATGCGGGCTCTTGCGGTGTCAGTGCGGAAAAGGATTCAGGGCCGGCGCGTGCACATCACAGCGGCGACATCGGGGCAACGGCCTCCGGCGGCACGGCGGGCGTGGTGCCATTCACGGCGGCCTGCACGCGGTCCAGTTCGCGGCGCAGGCGCATGGCTTCACGGCGGCGGCGCATGGCGGCAGGCACGGTCAGCAGCAAGCCGAACAAGGCGCCCAACACGAACACGACCAGCATCACGACGATGAGCGGAACGTCCTGCACCACGTAATCGGCGTAGAACTTCACGGCGACCGGGTCCGTGTTTTTCAACGCAAACATCAATACTGCAACAAACACGAGCAATCGCAGGGCCCAGACAAGGTAGCGCATGGCGCATGCTCCAAAGAATTCGAGACTATCAATTGTAAGCGACGGATCCCGCCTGCCGCCAAAAAACAAAGCCCCTTGATTGCTCAAGGGGCCAGGTTTTCGGTCCGATCCGCCCGAAGGCGGCCTTTCAGCCGTGCCGTCAATGCATGGCGTGCAGACTCACCATCGACGGCATCGGTTCACTCGATCCAGAGGATTGAGCGTCCTCATCATTGCCGCCGGCCAAGTCCACCCGCTCGCGCAGTTCCTTGCCCGCCTTGAAGTGCGGCACCTGTTTTCCAGGCACCAGCACCTGTTCGCCGGATTTCGGATTGCGACCGATGCGGGGAGACCGCTGCGACAGTGAAAAGCTGCCAAAACCGCGGATCTCGATGCGCTGACCCGAGGCCAGGGCCTGGGTCATTGCGTCGAGCACGGTCTTGACCGCGTAATCGGTGTCGCGGGCGGCCAGCTGAGGATAGCGGGCCGCCAAGGCGGCGATCAGCTCCGACTTGGTCACGAATTAACCGTCGTTGCGCTGTTGGTCCAGCTTGGCCTTCAGCAGCGCGCCGAGGTTGGTGGTGCCGGACGAAGCGCTGGCGTCGGACATGCGCTGGATCGTTTCGGCGGTTTCGGCGTTGTCGCGAGCCTTGATCGACAGCTGGATCGAACGCGTCTTGCGGTCGATGTTGACGATCATGGCTTCGATGTTCTCGCCGGCGGTCAGAACGGTGGTGGCATCTTCGACGCGGCCCGAGGAGATCTCGGAAGCGCGCAGGTAGCCTTCGACGTCCACGGACAGCGTGACAACAGCGCCCTTGGCTTCGACGGACTTGATGGTGCCCGGAACAACGGCGCCCTTGTCGAAGGTGGCAACGAAGTTGTTGAAGGGGTCGCCTTCCAGCTGCTTGATGCCCAGCGAGATGCGTTCCTTGTCGGTATCGATGCCCAGAACCACGGCTTCGATCTCGTCGCCCTTCTTGAAGTTGCGCACGGCTTCTTCGCCGGTTTCCGTCCACGACAGGTCGGACAGGTGAACCAGGCCATCGATGCCGCCGGGCAGACCGACGAACACGCCGAAGTCGGTGATCGACTTGATGGCGCCGCGGACCTTGTCACCACGCTTGAAGTTGGTGGCGAACTCTTCCCACGGGTTCTGACGGCATTGCTTCATGCCCAGCGAGATGCGACGACGGTCTTCGTCGATTTCCAGGACCATGACTTCGACTTCTTCGCCCAGGGTCACGACCTTGCGCGGATCGACGTTCTTGTTGGTCCAGTCCATTTCGGAGACGTGCACCAGGCCTTCGATGCCGGCTTCGACTTCAACGAACGCGCCGTAGTCGGTCAGGTTGGTGACCTTGCCGAACAGGCGGGTGCCTTGCGGGTAGCGGCGAGCCAGGCCCACCCACGGATCTTCGCCCAGTTGCTTGACGCCCAGGGAGACGCGGCTCTTTTCCTGGTCGAACTTGAGCACCTTGGCTTCGACTTCCTGACCCACTTGCAGGACTTCGGAGGGGTGACGCACACGGCGCCAGGCCATGTCGGTGATGTGCAGCAGGCCGTCGATGCCGCCCAGGTCCACGAACGCGCCGTAGTCGGTGATGTTCTTGACCACGCCCTTGACCACAGCACCTTCGTGCAGGGTTTCGAGCAGCTTCTGGCGCTCTTCGCCCATGCTGGCTTCCAGCACCTGGCGACGCGACAGAACGACGTTGTTGCGCTTGCGGTCGAGCTTGATGACCTTGAATTCGAGGGTCTTGCCTTCGTACGGGGTGGTGTCCTTGACCGGACGCAGATCCACCAGCGAACCCGGCAGGAACGCGCGGATGCCGTTGGTCATGACGGTCAGGCCGCCCTTCACCTTGCCGGTGATGGTGCCGGTAACCAGCTCGCCGTTTTCCAGGGCCTTTTCCAGTTGCAGCCAGGCCGACAGGCGCTTGGCGCGGTCACGCGACAGGATGGTGTCGCCGTAGCCGTTTTCCAGGGAATCGATGGCCACCGAGACGAAATCGCCGGGTTGCACTTCGAGCTCGCCCTGGTCGTTCAGGAACTCTTCCAGGGGGATCAGCGCTTCGGACTTCAGGCCGGCGTTGACGACGACGAAATTGTGGTCGACGCGCACGACTTCGGCGCTGATGACCTCGCCGGACTTCATGTCCTGGCTCTTGAGGCTTTGTGCGAAAAGGTCGGCGAAGCTTTCGCCGCCGGTGGCGGTAGTGGAAACGGAAGACATGGGGTTGAAATCCATTGGGCCGAAATGGCCGTTAAAAACACACCGCAGCGGATTGCCCGCCACAGTGGAGTCAAAATACCTGCTTGCCGGTTTACCCTTGCGGGGTGTCCCGTGGGGGCTGCGCCTGGCGTGAACAGGGCCGATAAAAATAGAAAACCTGCGGAGGATTCGCGGGGAAAGTCCGGGACCTATACGTCAATCCGCGGCGGCGTTCTTCCAGAAATCCAGTATTGCCTGCACCGTTTCCGCAACCGTCAAATTGGACGAATCCAGCACGTGTGCATCTGCTGCGGGGGCCAAGGGAGCCGTAGTTCGCCCCATATCGCGGGCGTCCCGCTCGCGCATATCCCGCAGAAGGTCATCAAGATTAGCAGAAATTCCCTTTTCGATCAACTGCTTACAGCGCCTCTGCGCCCGCGCGACCACATCGGCCACCAGGAACACTTTCAGGGGCGCATCGGGAAACACCACCGTGCCCATGTCTCGGCCGTCCGCCACCAGCCCCGGCGCGAGCCGGAAGGCGCGCTGGCGCTCGAGCAGGGCCTGGCGCACGCCCGGGAAGGCCGCCACGCGCGAGGCGAAATTGCCGACTTCCTCGCGGCGGATTTCATGGCCGACTTCCACGCCCTCCAGGTAGACATGGGGACCTTCGAATCGCACATCGAGGGTCTCGGCCACGCGCGCCACGGCGGGCTCGTCTTCGGCGGACAAGCCACGGTTGAGCGCCGCCAAGGCGGTCAGGCGATAGAGAGCGCCGCTGTCGAGCACCGCCCACCCCAGCGCCTTGGCGACGCGGTGGGCCACCGTGCCCTTGCCGGACGCGGTGGGGCCGTCGATGGTGATGACAGGCACGACAGAGGAAATATCAGAGGGAATCGAAGTCATGGGCAATTCTTCGCTAGGCCGCTACCAGGCCCGCGTAAACATCAAAGTAACCCGGGAAGGTCTTGCTGACGCAGCCCGGATCGAGAATACGCACGGCCGCCGGCCCGAAAGCCGCAAGCGAGAAGCACATGGCCATGCGGTGGTCGTCCCAGGTGCCGATGTGGGCGTCGCGCCAGGCGTCCGGCGCCGGCGGCGTCACGCGCAGCCAATCCGGCCCCGATTCCACCTGGGCGCCCAGCTTTTCGAGCTCGGTTTGCATGGCATGGATGCGATCCGTTTCCTTGACGCGCCAACTGCCGATATTGCGCAGGCGGCACGGCCCGTCGGCGTACAGGGCCAGGGCGGCCGCGGTCATGGCGGCGTCCGGAATCAGGTTGAAATCGGTATCGAAGGCTTTCAGGCGTTCGCCCTGGGCGACCCGCGCGCCGGACACCTCGATCCAGTCGGGGCCGTAGGTCACCATGGCGCCCATGTCCGCCAGCGTGCCAGCAAAAGCGACGTCGCCCTGGATGCTGTCCGCCCCGACGCCAGTAACGCGCAGCGGTCCGCCGCCGATCGCACCCAGCGCCAGGAAATAGGATGCCGTGGAGGCGTCGCCCTCGACCGCGATCCGTCCCGGGCTGCGATAAGACGCCCCACCCTCGATGACGAAGCGGCTCCAGCCGTCGCGGCGGACCTGCACGCCGAAACGCGCCATCAGGTTCAGCGTGATCTCGATATAGGGCTTGGAGATGAGTTCGCCCAGCACCTCGATGGTGACGGGCTTGCCGCTGCGGCCCGCTTGCAGCGGCGCGGCCATCAGCAAGGCGGTCAGGAACTGGCTGGATACCGAGCCCTGCACGCGCGTGACCGCGTCCGCCGCGATGTCTCCGCGACCGATGCGCAGGGGCGGATAGCCGGGCTGGCCCAGGTAATCGATGCGCGCGCCCAGAGCATTCAGCGCGTCGACCAGATCACCGATGGGGCGCTCGTGCATGCGCGGCACGCCGGACAAACGGTAGTCGCCGCCCATGAGCGCCAGCGCGGCGGTCAGCGGACGGATCGCGGTGCCCGCATTGCCCATGAACAGGTCCGCGCCTTCCACGGGAAAACGCCGCACGCCTTGCACCGTGACGCTGCCCGCCTCCAGTTCCGATACCTGCACGCCCAACTGGCGCAGAGCGCCGAGCATGACGCGGGTGTCGTCGGAATCCAGCAATCCGGTGATGACCGTGGTGCCCTCGGCGATGGCGGAGAGCAGCAGCACGCGATTGGAAATGCTCTTGGAACCAGGCAAGGCGATCACGCCCCGCGCTTGCCGCACGCGCGGCAGATCGAGATAAGGCAAAGCGCCCATGTCAGCTACTCCTTGCGCCAGCCGCGGCGGGCGCGGGCCGCCGTGTCCAGCAACGTCAGCAACGCCGCGCCATCGCCCTCGGCAATGGCGCGCTCGGCACGATCCAGCACCGCGCGCACGTCAGCCAATTCGGCCAGCATTGCGTCACGGTTGGAAAGAAAGATGTCGCGCCACATCTCCGGCGAACCGGCGGCAATGCGCGTGAAGTCGCGAAAGCCGCTGCCCGCCAGCCCCAGGCGCGTCGGCGCGTCGGCGGCCTCGGCCACCTGAGCCATATAAACGGACGACAGTAGATGCGGCAAGTGGCTGACCGACGCCAGCACCCGATCATGGGCGTCGGCGTCCATGTCGATCACATCCGCTTCGCAAGCCTGCCAGGCGCGGCGCACCAGGTCCAGCGAGGGCGGCGCATTCTCGCCCAGAGGCGTCAGGATGACCGTGCGCTTGCGGTAAAGGCCGGCATCGGCGGCTTCGGGTCCGGTGCGCTCGGCGCCCGCGATGGGATGGCCTGGCACGAACTGCGCGACCCGGTCGCCCAAGGCGGCCCGCGCCGCGGCAACCACTTCAAGCTTGGTGCTGCCCGCATCGGTCAGCACGGTACCGGGGCGCAAATGCGCACGCATGCGTGCCAACGCGTCCGCCAGCCCGCCCACCGGCGTCGCCAGCAGGATCAGGTCGGCGCGCGCGGCCGCTTCCTCGGCGCTCGCGGCCTCGTCGATCAGGCCCAACTCAATGGCGCGCGCCAGGGATTGCGCATTGCGCCCTACCCCCAGCACCCGGCCGACCTGCCCGGCGCGGCGCAAGGCTGCGGCGAAGGATCCGCCGATCAGACCCACCCCCACGACGGCCAATACAGGAATCAGGGGGCCGGCGGCCCCCTGATCGGATTTCGGTGACGCGTCGTTCATGCGGAAAGAATGGCAGTCAAGGCGTCGATGAATCGCTCGTTTTCCTGCGGCAGCCCGATGGAGACCCGCAGCCACTCCGGCAAGCCGTCGCCGGCGACCGGACGCACGATCACGCCTCGCTTGAGCAGTTCAAGGTTGATGCGCGGGGCGTCGCCCACATGCACCAGCACGAAATTGCCGTAGCTGGGCACGTAGCGCAGCTTCAGGCGTTCGAACGCGGCGCACAGTTGCGCCTTGCCCGCCTTGTTGGAGGCGTAGGCCTCTTCCAGATAGGCCGCATCGCGCAGCGCGGCGATGGCCGCGGCCTGCGCCAGCGTGTTGACGTTGAACGGCTGACGCACGCGGTTCAGCAGGTCGGTCAGGGCAGGCTGCGCGACCGCGAAGCCCACACGCAGGCCCGCTAGGCCATAAGCCTTGGAGAACGTGCGCGACACGATCAGGTTCGGGTAGCGGCGCACCAGGGCGGTGCTGTCGAAGCGGAACTCGGGATCGAGATATTCGTTGTAGGCCTCGTCCAGCACAACCGTCACGCGATCGCCATGGGCGGCATGAACGCGCTCCAGGAAGGCCGCGATCTGGTCACCCGGCACGAACGTGCCCGTCGGGTTGTTCGGGTTGGCGATGAACAGCAGCCGCGTGTCGTCGGCGATGGCATCGAACATCGCGTCCAGGTCATGGCCGTAGTCCTTGGCCGGCACCACGATGTGGCGCGCGCCGCGCGCCTGCGTGGCCAGGCGGTAGACGGCGAACGAATGCTGTGCGTAGACGGCCGACACGCCCGGCTCCAGCAGCGCCAGCGCCGCGATTTCCAGGATGTCGTTGGAGCCGTTGCCCAGCGTGACCCAGTTCATCGGCACGCCGTAGCGCTCGGCCAGCGCGGCCTTCAGGTCAAAGCCATTGGGATCCGGATAGCGGGCCAGCGACTCGGCCGCGGCCAGCATGGCTGCGCGCGCGGACTTGGGCATGCCCAGCGGGTTTTCGTTGGACGCCAGCTTGACGATGCCGGCGGGATCCAGCCCGAATTCGCGGGCCAGTTCTTCGATGGGCTTGCCCGCCTGGTAGGGCGCAATGGCGCTGACGTGCGCGGGAGCAACGAGGGGCTTGGATGCGGTGGTCATGTCGGAGGGACTCACGGCGCCGGGTAGGAACCCAGCACTTTCAGGTAGGCAACCTGCGCCTGCAAGGCGGCCAGGGCGCGTTCGACGTTCGGATCATTGCGGTGACCCAGGACGTCCACATAGAAATAGTATTCCCACTGGCCGGTGCGGGCGGGCCGCGACTCGAAGCGCGTCATGGACACGCCGTTGGCCGCCAGCGGCGCCAGCATTTCGTAGACGGCGCCCGCGCGGTTGGGCACCGCCAGGATCAGGCTGGTCTTGTCTTTGCCGCTGACCAGCGGTTCGATATTGCCGATCGCCAGGAAGCGCGTGCGGTTGTGCGGATCGTCCTGGATGCCCGCGGCGACAATCTGCAGGTTCCAGGCGGGCGCCGCCACCTCGCCGGCAATGGCCGCGATGCTCGGATCGGCCGCCGCCGCGCGAGCAGCCTCGGAATTGCTGGACGCGGCCACGCGCGCCACGTCGGGGTAGTTGCGCGTGAGCCAGCCCTGGCATTGGGCCAGCGCCTGCGGGTGCGCGGAAATCGTCTTGATCCCGTCCATGCTGCCGGACTGCGACATCAGGCAATGGCGGATGACGAGCGAACGCTCGCCCAGGATCTTCAGCGGCGTATTCAGCAGCAGGTCCAGGCTGCGGTTGACCGCGCCTTCGGTGGAATTCTCGACCGGGACCATGCCCACGTCGGCCTGCCCCGCTTCGACGGCGCGGAAGACCTCATCAAAGGATGCGCATGGCAGTTTCTGCACGGCGTGGCCGAAATGCTCCTGCGCGGCCTGCTCCGAGAACGAGCCTTGCGGCCCCAGGAAGGCGACCGTCATGCCGCGTTCCAGGCCCCGGCAGGCGGAGATGATTTCGGTCCAAACCGCCGCCACGCCGGCATTCGGAAACGGGCCGGGATTGGTCTGCTGCAGGCGGCGGATCACGTCGGCTTCGCGCTCGGGACGCAGAACTGGGCCGTCGGCGTTCGCGGCATGCTTGACCTCGCCCACTTCCAGCGCGGCGCTCGCGCGCTGCGTCAGGAGGTCGAGGATCTGAGCGTCCAGCGCATCGATGCGCTGGCGCAGGGGAAGCAGCTTGCGCTGCAGATCGTCATCCATAGCGACGCTCGAATTCCTTGAGGTACTCGACCAGCGCCGCGACTCCAGCAAGGGGCACGGCGTTGTAGATGGAGGCACGCATGCCGCCCACGCTCTTATGGCCCTTGAGCTGCGTCAGGCCGGCCGCGTCCGCGCCTTGCAGGAAGGCATCGTTGAGCGATTCGTCGTGCAACACGAACGGCACGTTCATGCGCGAGCGCACGGGCGCGTGGATGGGATTGCGGTAGAAACTGGTGCTGTCCAGGTAGCCGTAGAGCAGATCGGCCTTGGCCTTGTTCGCCGCTTCCATGCCGGCGACGCCGCCATTCGCCTTGACCCACTTGAACACCAGTCCTGCGACGTAGATGGCAAAGGTGGGCGGCGTGTTGTAGCGCGAATGCTCCGCGGCCACGTTGGCGTAATCGAACGCGGACGGGCAGATCGGCAAAGCGTGGCCGATGAGATCGCGGCGCGCGATGACCATGGTCACACCCGCCGGGCCGGCGTTCTTCTGCGCGCCGGCATACAGCATGCCGCAACGCGTCACGTCCATGGGACGCGACAGGAAGTGCGAGGACGCATCGACGACCAGCGGCACGTCGGGCGCGCCCAGCGCGGCGGTATCGGGCCAATCCATGAACTCGACGCCACCGATGGTTTCGTTGCTGCACAGGTGCAGATAGGCCGATTCCGGCCGCACCTGCCAGGAGTCGACGGGCGGCACCCAGGTCAGCGGCGCCTGCTCGCGGCCGTCCAGCTGGATGGCTTGGTCGCTGCTCGCTGCCACATGGGTGCTGCCGTAGCGGCCGGCTTCCTTGTACGAACGCTTGGACCAATGGCCCGTCACGACGAAATCAGCCGCCGGCGTGCCGCGGCGTCCCATGAGGTTCATGGGAACGATGGCGTTTTCCCCGGAACCGCCGCCTTGCATGAACATGATGGCGTAATCCGCCGGCAGTCCCAGCAAGTCGCGCAGGTCGGACTCGGCTTCATCGCAGATCTGCACGAAATGCTTGCCGCGATGGCTCATTTCCATCACGGACATGCCGCTGCCGTGCCAGTCCAGCATTTCTGCAGCGGCTTGCTGCAGCACCACCTCGGGCAAGGCCGAGGGGCCTGCCGAGAAGTTCCAGGGGCGGGCCATTATTGCTCCGTAGGTTCCGTCGAATCCGTCGAGTCCGCTGCGCCGTTGTCGTCGCCGCCATCCGCATCCTGGCCGTCATCGCCCAGGTCGCTGTCATCGTCCGCGTCGCTTTCCACGACACGGCGCACGCCGGACAGCGAGCTGCCGTCGTCGACGTTGATGAGCGTGACGCCTTGCGTGGCGCGGCCCATTTCGCGGATTTCGGAGACGCGGGTGCGCACCAGCACGCCGCCGGTCGTGATCAGCATGATCTCGTCCGAAGGCATGACCAGCACGGCGCCGACGACCTTGCCGTTGCGCGAGCTGGTCTGGATCGCGATCATGCCCTTGGTGCCGCGGCCGTGGCGCGTGTACTCGGTGATCGGGGTGCGCTTGCCGTAGCCGTTTTCAGTGGCCGTCAGCACGCTTTGCGTTTCATCGCCAGCCACGAGCAGCGCGATGACGGTCTGGGAGTCTTCCAGCATCATGCCGCGCACGCCGCGGGCGTTGCGGCCCATCGGGCGCACATCGTTTTCGTCGAAGCGCACAGCCTTGCCTGCGTCCGAGAACAGCATGACGTCATGCTGGCCGTCGGTGAGGTCGGCGCCGATCAGGTAGTCGCCATCGTCCAGGTCCACGGCGATGATGCCGGCCTTGCGCGGATTGGAGAAGTCGGACAGCGGGGTCTTCTTGACCGTGCCGCGCGAGGTCGCCATGAAGACGTAGTGGTCTTCGCTGAATTCCTTGACCGGCAACACCACGGTGATCTTCTCGCCTTCGGCCAACGGGAACATGTTGACGATGGGCTTGCCGCGCGAGTTGCGCGTGCCTTGCGGCACTTCCCAGACCTTGAGCCAGTAGACGCGGCCGCGGTTGGAGAAGCACAACAGGAAGTCGTGCGTGTTGGCGATGAACAACTGGTCGATCCAGTCGTTTTCCTTCATGGCCGTGGCCTGCTTGCCGCGTCCGCCGCGCTTCTGCGAACGGTACTCGGACAAGGGCTGGCTCTTGATGTAGCCGCCGTGCGACAGCGTCACGACCATGTCGGTCGGCGTGATCAGGTCTTCGGTGTCGAGCTCGGTGGCGTTGAGTTCGATTTCCGAACGGCGCGTGTCCTTGGCGCCGGTGGAGAACTCCGCCTTGATGGCCTGCAGCTCTTCGCCAATGATCGTGGTGATGCGCTCAGGGCGCGCCAGGATGTCCAGCAGGTCGGCGATGGTGGACATGATGTCCTTGTATTCGCCGACGATCTTGTCCTGCTCCAGCCCGGTCAGGCGTTGCAGGCGCATGTTCAGGATTTCCTGGGCCTGGGTATCGCTCAGGCGGTACATGCCGTCGCCCTGGAGGCCGAACTCGGCGCCCAGGTCGTCCGGACGGAAGGCCGCGCGGCCTCCCGGCGTGTCGCCATCGGCGCGCGACAGCATTTCGCGTACCAGCGACGAGTCCCAGGACTTCGCCATCAGTTCCTGGCGCGCGACCGGCGGGGTCGGCGCCGCCTTGATGATGGCGATGAAATCGTCGATGTTGGCCAGCGCGACGGCCAGGCCTTCCAGCACGTGGCCGCGTTCGCGGGCCTTGCGCAGCTGGAACACCGTGCGGCGCGTGACCACTTCCCTGCGGTGCTGCAGGAAGTAATCGATCATCTGCTTCAGGTTGAGCAGGCGGGGCTGGCCATCGACCAGCGCCACCAGGTTCATCCCGAAGGTATCCTGCAGCTGGGTATTCTTGTACAGGTTATTCAGCACCACTTCGGGCACTTCGCCGCGCTTGAGCTCGATGACCAGGCGCATGCCGTCCTTGTCGGACTCGTCCCGGATATCGGAGATGCCTTCGATCTTCTTGTCGTTGACCAGCTCGGCGATGCGTTCCTGCAGCGTCTTCTTGTTGACCTGGTAGGGAATCGCGTCGACCACGATGGCCTGGCGATTGCCCTTCTCCATGTCCTCGAAGTGGGTCTTGGCGCGCATGATGACGCGGCCGCGACCGGTGCGGTAGCCTTCGCGCACGCCGGACATGCCGTAAATGACGCCGCCGGTGGGGAAATCGGGGGCCGGGATGAGCTCCATGAGCTCATCGACCGAGCAGCCCGGATTGCGCAGGCAGTACAGGCAGCCGTCGACCACTTCCTGGAGGTTGTGGGGCGGAATGTTGGTGGCCATGCCCACCGCGATCCCGGAGCTGCCGTTGACCAGCAGGTTGGGCAGGCGCGAGGGCAGCAGCAGCGGTTCTTGCTCGCTGCCGTCGTAGTTGGGGCCGAAGTCCACCGTTTCCTGGTCGATGTCGGCCAGCAGTTCGTGGGCGATCTTGGCCAGGCGGATTTCGGTGTAACGCATCGCCGCGGCGTTATCGCCGTCGATCGAGCCGAAGTTGCCCTGGCCGTCGACCAGCATGTAGCGCATGGAGAAATCCTGCGCCATGCGGACGATGGTGTCGTAGACGGACTGGTCGCCGTGGGGGTGGTATTTACCGATGACGTCCCCGACGATACGCGCGGACTTCTTATAGGCGCGGTTCCAGTCGTTGTTCAGTTCGTGCATCGCGTAGAGCACGCGCCGGTGGACAGGCTTGAGGCCGTCCCGCACATCCGGTAGCGCCCGCCCTACGATCACGCTCATTGCGTAATCGAGGTAACTGCGGCGCATCTCTTCTTCCAGCGATACCGGAAGCGTCTCCTTGGCAAAGGAATCCATATATATAACGACAGAATCGTGTAAGGAGGAACCCGGGCCGGGTAAACAGGAAATTCTATCATCCGATTCCCGGAGCGGTCAGAAGGGCCTCCCGAAGTGGCCGCTTGGCGGACCGGACCGAAAGACATGAAGAGGTGGCCGACGTTGCGCGCGGCCGCGTCCTGCGGGCCTGTTGTCAAAAACCAACATGGAAAACCGATGGAGTGCCGAAAACGTCATATCCAGCACCAATGCGCCTCTCCAGGGAAGCCAAAGCCCCCCAAATGCCTTAAGATTGTTTCCAGCACGCAGGAAACCCAGTAGCTATTCCTTTGAACCAGCTCTTGGCGTTGCTATACTGGCCCCGTTTTCCTGATATGCGGCGGGGGTTCGCTGCGAGTCACTTATCCAGCTTCAAGCTCAACGAGGAGAAACATGAACAAACCCTCCAAATTCGCTCTGGCGCTCGCCTTCGCCGCCGTCACGGCCTCTGGTGTAGCTTCCGCGCAAACCGTGGACAACTGGCGCAACCCGTTCGGTGACGTTTGGAAGAACGGCACGAACGAACTGTGCTGGCGCGATGCTTTCTGGACCCCGGCCACCGGCATCCCCGGCTGCGACGGCGTTCCGGTTGCACAACAGAAGGCGAAGCCGGCCCCGATGGCGGCCAAGGTCGTGTTCAATGCTGACACGTTCTTCGACTTCGACAAGTCGACGCTGAAGCCCGAAGGCCGTCAGCTGCTGGACCAAGTCGCCCAGCAAGCTCGCGGTATCGACCTCGAAACCATCATTGCTGTGGGCCACACCGACTCGATCGGTACCGAAGCCTACAACCAGAAGCTGTCCGAGCGCCGCGCCGCTTCGGTCAAGTCCTACCTGGTCAGCAAGGGTATCGACCCGAACCGTATCTACACGGAAGGCAAGGGTGAGCTGAACCCGATCGCTTCCAACAAGACGAAGGAAGGCCGCGCCCAAAACCGTCGCGTTGAGATCGAAATCGTGGGTAGCCGCAAGTAATTGCTGGACTAGCTACAATAAGGGGGCCTCGCATAGCGAGGCCCTTTTTTTCGCCGGCCACGCACCAAACCGGTGCAGAGCCGTGACCCTCCCCTCGCCTGGCGCGACGGTCCTCTATATATAGAGTCATAGAGTCGCCTTACGCTGAACCTGCCCATGACTACGCAAACTCACGACACCGCCCGCCCCGCCATCAACGCCGATCAGGCTGAACTGGATAAGTTCGGCGCCCTGGCCAGCCGTTGGTGGGACCCCGAAAGCGAGTTCAAGCCCCTGCATGCCATCAATCCGCTGCGGCTGGAATGGATCCAGGAATGCGCGGGCAGCCTGGCGGGCAAGCGGGTGCTGGACGTGGGCTGCGGCGGTGGCATCCTGTCCGAAGCCATGGCGCGCGGCGGCGCGGAAGTCACCGGCATCGACCTGGCCGACAAATCCCTGAAGGTGGCTCGCCTGCACGGCCTGGAATCGGGCGTGAAAGTCGAGTACCGCAAGGTTCCCGTCGAGGAACTCGCGGCGGAACAACCAGGTCACTATGACGTGGTGACCTGCATGGAAATGCTGGAACACGTGCCCGATCCGGCTTCGATCGTGCGCGCCTGCTCGACCCTGGTCAAACCCGGCGGCTGGGTGTTCTTTTCCACCTTGAACCGCAATCCCAAGTCCTTCCTGTTTGCCATCGTGGGTGCCGAGTACGTCCTGCGCCTGTTGCCGCGCGGCACGCACAGCTATGACCAATTCATCAAACCCAGCGAACTGTCGGCGGCCGCCCGCGGCGCCAACCTCGAACCGGTGAGCATGCGCGGGATGGAATACAACCCGATTACCCAGATCTATACCCTGTCGTCCGATACCTCGGTCAATTACCTGATGGCTACCCGCAAATGAGCGCCCTGATTCTGTTCGACTTCGACGGCACGCTGGCCGACACCGCCCCCGACCTGGCCGCCGCGGCAAACCGCCAGCGCACCCGCAAGGGCCTGGAACCGATGCCTTACGAGGCCTTGCGCCCGGTTGCGTCCCAAGGCGCTCGCGGGCTGCTGCGGGTGGCGCTGGACTTGAAGCCCGGCGACGCCGATTACGAACCCACCCGGCTGCAGTTCCTGGAAGATTACGCCGCCGGCTCGACGGTCCACAGCAAGCTGTTTCCCGGCATCGAGGCCCTGCTGGCGGACATCCGCGGCCGCGGCCTGTCTTGGGGCATCGTGACCAACAAGGTCACCTATCTGACCCTGCCCATCCTGGAATACCTGGACCTGACGCGCAATAGCGCGGTCCTGGTCTGCGGCGACACGACCGCGCACGCCAAGCCGCACCCCTTGCCTCTGCAACATGCCGCGCGTGAAGCCGGCTTCGCCATCGACCGCTGCGTCTATGTGGGCGACGACCTGCGCGACATCCAGGCCGCGCACGCGGCGGGCATGCCCGCCGTTGCGGCCGCCTATGGCTACGTCGGCGAAGACGACAACATCACTACCTGGGAAGCGGAAACCTGCGCCAACTCACCGGAGGAACTCTGGTCGGCCATCCAGCCCTTGCTGCCCAGCGACCTGCGCTAAGCCTTGCCGGACGGGTCGCCCCGCGGCCCGTTCCCCCTCCGATTGTTCGCCAACCATTAGTTGAGTTGCTCGAACAATCTTTCCGAAGCCAGGGCCTTTATCCTGCATCCGAAGTCACTTAAAGTGTGATCCATGCAAGGCATTCGGGAGCTTCCCAATTGCCTTTTCCGGCTGATGCCGGAGGCCGCGGACCCCACCGTCCTTCGCCACTGATCCCGCGCACCGGCGCCCTTCGGCCCCGATGCACTTGCCCGGCACTCAGGCCGGCGCACCCCTGACCTTTTTAGACCACTTACAACGCCGCCCGCGCGCCGCCCTCCAGCGTCGCGCCAGAGGAATGCCTATGCTATTGCCCATCCTGTTACTTTCTGCCGCCGGCTTTACCATCCTGACGACCGAGTTCCTGATCGTCGGACTGCTGCCGGGCCTGGCCCGCGACCTGCACGTCACCGTTTCCCAGGCGGGCCTGCTGGTCACTCTGTTCGCGTTCACCGTAGCGGCAACGGGGCCGCTGCTTACGGCGCTCATGGCCAATGTCGAACGCAAGCGCCTGTTCATCGGCGTGCTGGTGCTGTTCGGCCTGTCCAACGCCCTGGCCGCCGCCGCTCCCAACATCTGGGTCATGGCCGTGGCCCGCTTCGTCCCCGCCCTGGCCCTGCCGGTGTTCTGGTCGCTGGCCAGCGCCACGGCGGTGGAGTTGGTCGGCCCGGCCCGCGCCGGCCGCGCCATCTCGATGGTCGCGTTCGGCATCGTGGCGGCCACGGTGTTCGGCATCCCCATCGGCGTGCTGATCTCGGACGCTTTCGGCTGGCGCGCCGCCTTTGGCGTGCTCTCGGTCGTAGCGTTCGCCAAGGCCGTGCTGCTGCTGTTCGCCTTCCCCAGCACCCGTATCCGCGCCGACAGCGTCAAGCTCATCACGCAGCTGCGCATCCTGCGCAACCCTATCGTGGTGGGCCATGTGTTGTTGTCGCTGCTGGTCTTCACGGGCATGTTTACCGCCTATACCTATTTGGCGGACATGCTGGAGCGGCTGGCGGGCTTCAACGGCCAGATCGTAGGTTGGACCATGATGGCGTTTGGCGCCGTCGGCCTGATCGGCAACACGCTGGGCGGCCGCCTGGTGGACCGCAGTCCGTTGGGCGCGACCGCCCTGTTCTCGGCGCTGATGGCGGCTGGACTGGCGGTGGTTGCCCCCGTGATGCAGTCGCATGGTCTTTTGGCGGTGGCGCTGGGCGTGTGGGGGATCGCGCAAGCCGCGCTCTTCATCGTCTGCCACGTGCGCCTGATGAAATCCGCGCCCGAAGCGCCCGCGTTTGCCGCGTCCCTGAATATTTCGGGCGCCAACATCGGCATTGGCCTGGGCGCCGTAGTCGGCGGACATGTCATCGATAACTATGGGCTGGCATCGCTGGGTTGGGCGGCTGCCGCCATCGTGGGCGTGTCCGTGGGCCTGGCCTTCGTATTAATGGCCGCTTCACGCCCCAGCCGCGAATCCAAGACGGTCTGCGCCAACGCAACCTGATCCCGCCTGTATCGTCCGCGCCACGCCAGGGCAAGGCCGCGCAGGCGATACAGCAGGCTATTGCGTTTACCAGTACAATAGGAGTTCTTGGGGCCGATCCGGATTCGACGTGGGTCGCGAAACAACTCAGGGCATGCCGAGCACCAGTACGCTCGTTAAACCACTGGAACACTACAAACGCCAACGACGAGCGTTTCGCTCTCGCCGCTTAAGCGGTGAGCCGCTGCACTGATCTGTCCTTGGGTCAGGCGGAGGAAGGCAACTTCCTAGGGGGGCAACCCTCGAACCGCAGCAGCGACATTCACAAGGAATCGGTTTGAACTGGGGTCACACGGTTCAAATTTAAATTACGTGAATCGCTCTGGTCCGGCCTGTCGGTTGGCTAAGTCCAGGGTTAAAACCAAATAAATCGACTACGCATGTAGAACTGGTTGCGGAGGGCTTGCGGACGGGGGTTCAATTCCCCCCGGCTCCACCAAATACCGCAGTAGGCCGGTCCGATCTTTCAATCGGACCGGCCTTTTTATTTGCCGGCTCAAAGCCGCGATCACCCTTCCAGCCGGAACTGCGGCAAGGTGATGTCTTCCGACACCTGCTCGAAGCAGACCCGCACCCGGCTTCCTATCCTGACGGCCTCGGGTGGGCTGTCGATGATGTTGGCCATCATGCGCACCCCTTCGTCCAGGTCGATCATGGCAACGACATACGGGACTTTTTCGCTCAAGGCGGCGTTGCTCGGCCGCCGGTTGATGGTGTAGGTGTAGACGGTTCCTCCGCCGCCGCAGTCGATCCACTCCAGGCTATCGGACAGGCAGGCCGTGCAGAATTCGCGCGGATAGAACTGGCGCGTCTTGCAGCAACCGCATTGCTGGACGACCAGACGGTTTTGCCTGGCCGCGTCCCAATACGGCTGGGTGATCCGGGTCGGTTGCGGCAGCGGGCGTTGGGCTTGGTCCATGGTCAGACTCCGAGTATCAGGGTGGTGTTGCAAGAAAAAACCAGGCCGGGCGCATGCACCAGGGCCAACTCGGCGCGGGGCAGTTGGCGCTCGCCGCATTCCTTGCGCAATTGGTGCACGGCCTCCAGCAGCAGCAGCATGCCGAACTGGCCGGGATGGTTGTACGAAAGGCCGCCGCCCGAGGTGTTGATCGGGAAGTCGCCGCCGGGGGCCAAGCGCCCGTCCGCCACGAAAGCACCGCCTTCGCCACGCTTGCAGAAGCCCAGCTCTTCCAGCGACTGGATCACGCCGATGGTGAAGTGGTCGTAGATCTGCACCACGTCGATGTCGGCGCGCGTAACGCCGGCCATGGCGAGCGCGGCGTCGGCCGTCTGCGCCACGTTGGTATCCAGCCAGTCCGCCGTGTTGAATGGCGTGTAGTGATGCGAGAAGGATTCTGCGATGCCCATCACGTAGACTGGCGGACGCTTGAGTTCGCGGGCGCGCGCGGCAGACGTGATGATGACCGCGCCGCCTGCGTCGGTCACGAGGCAGCAATCGCGCTGCCGCAAGGGGTCGGCGATCATCCTGGACGCCATGACTTCATCGATCGAGGTGTCCTCGCGCCGGTAGGCCTTGGGGTTGAGCTGCGCCCACTTGCGCGCCGCCACCGCCACCTCGGCCAGATCCTTGTGCGTGGTGCCGTAGCGCTGCATGTGCAACTGCGCCACCATCGCGTAATAGCCGATGGGACTCAGTTGGCCATACGGCGTGATGAACTGGCCGCGCGGCATGCGCATGTCTTCGGGCGTGCCGCCCACCTTGCGCGTGCCGTCCGAGAGCTGGGTGCTGCCATAGGCCACCAGCGCCACCTCGCACATGCCGGCCTCGATGGCGGCCATGGCGTGGCGGATGTGCATGACGCTGGACATGCCGCCGACGCTGGTCGAATCCACGTAGCGCGGACGAATGCCCAGGTATTCGGCGAGATGCAGGCCGGCGAATTTGTCGTCCACGTGCGCGAACACGCCATCGACGTCATTGAGCGTCAGTCCGGCATCGCGCAGCGCGCGGGCAGACGCCTGCGCCTGCAGGTCCAGCGAGGTCATCCCGGGCACTTTCCCCAGGTCCGATTCGGCGGCGCCGACGATGGCGACCGATTTCGAGAGATGCTTGGTCATGTAGGGATCTGTTCCTGTCGAGGTCGAAAAAGAAGGGTCAAAGCGTCCGGGCGATCAGCTCGCGCATGACCTCCGAGGCGCCGCCATAAATCCGGTTGGGCCGCACGTCGGTGTAGGCGCGCGCAATGGGGTATTCGCACATGTACCCGTAGCCGCCATGGAACTGCAGCAGGTCATCGATGGCGCTCGTGGCTTCGGATGCCCACAGCTTGGCCATGGCGGCGCCCCCCGCGTCGAGCTCGCCGTCCAGGTATTGCTGCACGCAGCCATCGACGAAGGCGCGGGTTGCGGCCGTCAGGGTCTTGATGTCGGCGAGCTTGAAGCGGATGTGCTGGTTGTCGATCAGGGCTTTGTCGAAGGCGCGCCTTTCCTTGGTGTAGTCGACGGTCCATTGCAGCGCGCTCTCCAGCGCCATGGCGCAACGCACCGCGATCATCAGGCGTTCTCGCACCAGTTCCTTCATGAGGTAGCCAAAGCCCTGCCCGGGCTCGCCCAGCATGTCCTTGTCCGGCACGAACATGTCCTGGAAGAAGAGCTCCGCCGTGTCCTGCGCTTTTTGCCCGACCTTGTCCAGGAGACGCCCGCGCGTGAATCCTGGCGTGGCGGTGTCGACCCAGAAGAGGCTGATGCCGCGCGCGCCGGCGGCGGGATCGGTCTTGGCCACCACCAGCACGCGGTCGGCATGAAAGCCGTTGGTGATGAAGGTTTTCTGGCCATTGATGACGTAGCCGCCCTGCGCCTTCGCGGCCGCGGTGCGTATCGCCTTGACATCGCTGCCCGCCCCCGGCTCGGTCATGGCGATGGACGCCACGATGTCGCCCTGCGCCATGCCGGGCAGGTCGCGCTGCTTCTGGCGTTCAGTGCCGAAGTTCAACAGGTAGGGCGCGACGATGTCGGAATGGGTCGTGAAGCCCGTGACACCGGTGGCCAACGCGCGCGCGATTTCCTCCACCACGATGATGGTATGCAGGAAATCCCCCCCGCCCCCGCCGTATTCCTCGGGTGTGCTGGGCAACAGAATGCCCGCCGCGCCGGCCTTGCGCCAGAGATCCCGCGGCACCAGTCCTTCCTGTTCCCATTGGTAGTGGTTGGGCGTGATCTCATCCGCGATGAAGCGCGCCACGGTATCGCGGAACAATTCATGGTCCGCCGAGAAAAGCTTGCGCTGCCGGTTCATGCTGCCTCCTGATCTGTCATGGTGGCCGCCTACGCTTGCGGCCAATAGCGCTGCTTGACCAGGCGCTTGAGCAGCTTGCCGGTCTCGGTGCGCGGCATGTCGCTGGAGAAGTCCACGCTCTTGGGACACTTGATGGGCGAGATGCGGTCACGGCAATAGGCGATCAGCTGCTGCGCAAGGTCGGGGCTGGCCGCGGCCGGGTCCCGCAATTGCACAACCGCCTTGACCTCCTCGCCGAACTCGTCGTTGGGCACGCCGACCACCGCCACGTCGGCCACGGCGGGATGCGTGCAGAGCAGGTTCTCGGCTTCCTGCGGATAGATATTGACGCCGCCCGACACGATCATGTTGGACAGGCGGTCGGTCAGGTACAGATAGCCGTCCTGATCCAGATAGCCGATATCGCCATAGGTGGCCCAGCCGCGCGCGTTGTAGGCGCCGCGCGTCTTCTCCGGATCCTTGTGATATTCGAAGGAGCCGCCGCCCGAAAAGTAAATGACCCCGGGCTGGCCCGCGGGCAATTCGGTCAGGCCGTCCTCGCTCATGATGTGAGCCTGGCCGAACTCGGGCTTGCCGACCGAACCTCGGTGCGTCAGCCATTCCTCGGACCCCAGAGAAGTTCGCCCCACCAGTTCGGTGCCGCTGTAATACTCGTACAGAATGGGCCCCCACCACGCGATCATGGCTTCTTTGACATCGACCGGGCACGGCGCGGCCGCGTGCACGGCATAGCGCAAGGTGGACAGGTCATGGCGCTGGCGCGTTTCCTGCGGCAGGCGCAGCAGGCGGATGAACATGGTCGGCACCCATTGCGAATGGGTGACGCCGTAGGTCTCGATGGCTTCGAGCGCCGCCTCCGCATCGAATTTTTCCATCATGACGCAGCTGCCGCCCGCGCGCAGCGCCGCCATGTTCCAGCGCACCGGGGCTGCGTGATAGAACGGCGCCGTGGACAGATAGACCGTGTCGCGGTCGAATGCCTTCCAGGCGCTGCTGGGCGCGTCGCCCACGCGGAAGTAGCGATTGGCCACCGTTAGCGGACGCTTGATTCCCTTGGGCAGGCCGGTGGTGCCCGACGAATAAAGGAAGTCCGTGCCTTCCGGGGTCTCAGGCAGCGTTACGTCATCCGCATAGCGGCCGATCCAGGCTTCGTATTGGATCGCGCCGGCATCGGCGCCGTCCATGCAGACGCGCAGCACGCCGCGCCGGTCCAGGCCGTCCGCATCCGTTTCAGCCTGCGTGTGGCCGGAATAGAACAGGACCCGGGCGTCGCAATTCTCGATGATGTAGCGCGCTTCGTCGCGCTTGAGGTGGCGGCTGATGGTGGTGTAGTACAGGCCGATGCGGTGCGCCGCCCACAACAGTTCAAAAAAGCGCGGATGGTTTTCCAGGAAAACCGCGATCACGTCGCCGGCCTGCAGGCCGGCATCCAGCAAGGCCGCCGCGCATTTGCGGGTGCGCAGTTCCAGCTCGCGCCACGTCACCGTGGTTCCGGACGGAATCATGCGGTAGGCGATGCGGTCGGGCATCTCCCGGGCATGGACTTCAAGTGCAGACATGGTTCACCTCGGGTTAGCTCAATGGGCCAGGTTGGCGACGCCGTTGCTCAACACCACCGTGCCGCGCTCGTGGGCCAGGGCTCGGAAATGCAGGCTGTCGCCGTCGCGCCACAGCTCCACGCGCAGCGTCTCGCCGGGGAAGAACGGCGCGGAAAATCGCGCGGCGATTCCGCCCAGCCGTTGTGGCGCAACGGGCGCGCAGGCCTGCAGCAAGGCGCGCGCCGCCATGCCATACGTGCACAGGCCATGCAGAATGGGCCGATCGAAGCCGGCGGCGCGCGCCATGTTCGGCAACGCATGCACCGGGTTGAGGTCACCGTTCAGCCGGTAAAGCAGGGCCTGCTGCGGCAGCGTGGGCAGCAGCACGACCTGGTCAGGGTCACGCTCGGGCACCGCGGGCAAGGCTTCGGGCGGCTCGTCGCCCTGGCCAAAGCCGCCGTCGGCGCGGCAGAACGACACATGCTCCACCGTGGCCAGGGGCGCGCCGGTGTCGGCGTCCGAAATGTCGCGCACGGTAACCACCAGCGCGCCCTTGCTGGCGCCCTTGTCCACCACCCGAGTCACCCGCGTCTGGCTGCGCACGGCGCCTGAGGCCGCCAACGGCGCATGGAAGGTCATGCGGTGTTCGCCATGCAGGATCTTCACCCAGTCGATGCCGGTGGCCGGATCGGCCGCCCAACCGTTGGGCGCCCCGATGGTGGCCAGGAAAGTCGGCACCACGGCCGTCCCGTCTTCATGCACATAGCGCAGTTCGGCCTCGTCGGCGGGATCGCTGCCGTAGCCCAGGCCCAATGCATAGATCATGCAGTCGCGCGCGGTATAGCGGTCGACGCGGTCGTCGAACTTCCAGTTGCGCAGGTTTTGATAATCAATTGCCATGGATCGTGCCTCCCAACGCATGCCGGCGGCGCGTTGCCGCCGCCGGCATGCTGGTCATTCCGCCTTGATGCCGGCGGCCTTGATGATTTTTTCCCAGCGGTCCTTTTCCGACCGGATGAAGCTGTCGAACTCGGCCGGCGTGCCACCCAGCGGAATGCCCCCTTGCTGCGCCAGCTGCTTTTTCACTTCTTCGTCGGCCAGGACTGCGTTGAGCTCCGTGTTCAGGCGCGCGACCACGGCCGGCGGCGTGCGCGCCGCGACCAGCACGCCCAGCCACGCGCCGACATCCACGTCGGGATAGCCTTGCTCGGCCAACGTAGGCACGTCGGGCAGGATCTGGCTACGTTCACGGGTGGTGACGGCCAGCGCCCGCAATCTGCCAGCCTTGACGAGCGGGGCCACGGTGATCACGTTTTCGACGGTGAAATCGACCTGGCCCGCGACCAGGTCGTTGGTTGCCGGCGCCGCGCCCTTGTACGGCACGGTGACCGCGGTAAAGTCCAGGCGGTTCTTCAACAGTTCTCCGCCCAGGTGGCCGGACGTGCCGATCATGGACACGGCCATGGACAGGTTGCCTTGCTTCTTCCGGGCGTAGTCGCGGAATTCCGCCAGCGTCTTGACCGGCGCGTTGGCATTGACGACCAGCGCGTTCGGCATGGTGATGATGCGCGCCACCGGAGCGAAGTCGGACATGGCGTACGGCAGCTTGCTGTACAGCGTGTAGTTCACGGCGTTCGGCCCGCTGCTGCCCATGATCATCGTGTAGCCGTCGGGCTCCGCGCGCAGCAAACTCTGCATGCCCAGAATGCCGGCCGCGCCGGGCACGTTCTCCACCACCACCGGCTGGCCCAGCCGTTCGGACAGCTTCTTGCCTATCACCCGGCTTGTAATGTCCAGGATTCCGCCCGGCGAACTGGGCGCGATCAGGCGCAAGGGCTTGTTTGGATAGCCATCGGCTGCGCGCGAGGTCTGCGGCACGGCCAAGGTAGTCATCAGGCCGGCCAGCACTGCCAGCGCGACTCGCCTGCGTGTGTTCATGTGTGTCTCCTGATAGTCTTGTGTTCCGCGGGCTTGTGGCGCCCGCTGTCGTGGATCCGGAGATCGGACCCGGTGCCGCGCCTCAGTCCACCTTCATGCCGGTGGCGTCGACCACGCCCTGCCACTTCTTCACTTCGGTCTTCAGGAAGGCACGGGCCTCTTCGGGGCCGCCCGTCAATGGGCGGGCGTAGATCCGGTCCATGAATTCCTGCACATCCGGCTGCTTGTTGATGTCGGCCACGGCATCGGCCAGCGTCTTCAGGACCGGCGCCGGCACCTTGGCGGGCGCCGCCATGAAGTACACCGCTTCCACGTCATAGCCTTTAAGGCCCGCCTCCTCGATGGTGGGCAGGTCCGGCATTGCCTTCATGCGCTCGCGCCCGGTGACGGCCAGGGCCTTCAACTTCTTGGACTGCACCAGGGGGATCGCGGTGGAGACGCTGCCGAACATCATGTCGACCGTGCCCGACATCAGATCCACTTCCGCCGGCGACACACCCTTGTAGGGCACATGGGTCATGTCGACCCCCGCCATGACCTTGAAGAGCTCGCCCGCCAGATGGATGGAGGAGCCCATGCCCGCCGACGCGAAGGTCAGCTTGTTGCCGCCTGCCTTGGCCTTGCGGACCAGGTCATCCACGCTCTGGATGCTGGAGCCGGGCGGCACCACCAGGATATTGGGCGTGGACGCCACCATGCCGATGGGCATGAGGTCGCGCTCCCAGTCATAAGGGTTGCGCTTCATGGCGGCATTGGCTGCTACGTAGTTGGCCGCCATCGCGATGGTGTAGCCGTCGGCCGGGGCCTGCGTCAGCGCCTGGACCGCGATATTGCCTCCCGCGCCAGGGCGGTTCTCCACGATGAATGTCTGGCCGAACCGCTCGCCGAGCTTTTTGGCGTACAGGCGGGCAAGCAGGTCGGTGGCGCCGCCGGGCGCGAAGCCCACGTACACCCGCACCGGCTTGTCTGGATAAGTGTCGGCCCCGCTGGCTGCTCCGACAGCAGCCAGGCTCAGTACCGCGGCCAACAATCCCTTCAACATTGCCATGAGTCGATCTCCTTCCGTTTTTTTAGAGATATGGGAATGCCGGGCCAACTTATTCCGACATGCCGAACAGTATAACGACGTGCCGATATTAATTGTCAATATTTCCGGTGATGTGTATATTTGTTCGGAACCTCGGAATAAATTCGACACTCATCAGCTACAGAAGGGGAATGGAGATGGACCTGCAACTCACCGGTAAAGTCGCTGTCATCACGGGTTCCGGCCGCGGCATCGGCTACGCGTCGGCGCTGGCCCTGGCGCAGGAAGGCGCCCGGATCGTCATTACGGACATCAACCCCGAATCGGTGGAACAGGCGGTCGGCAGCCTGAAGCAGGCCGGCCACGAAGCCATCGGCGCCGTGCTGGACGTCTGCGATCCCGAACAGGTCCAGACCATGGCCGATCTGGCGGCGCATGCGTTCGGCGGCATCGACATCCTGGTCAATAACGCCGGCTTCACGCGTGACAAGTACCTGCTCAAGATGCCGGTGGAAGATTGGGATTCGGTGGTGGACACCATCCTGAAGGGCGCCTACTACTGCACCAAGGCCGCCCTGCCGTCGATGATGGAAAGGAAGTGGGGCCGCGTCATCAACATCGCCTCGCGCGCGCACTGGGGCAACCCCGGCCAGACCAACTACTCGGCCGCCAAGGCGGGCCTGATCGGCTTTACCCGCGCGCTGGCGCTGGAACAGGGCAAGTTCAACGTCACCGCCAACGCCATCGCCCCGGGACTGATCGAAACGCCGCTGGTGCGCGGGCTGTCGACCTACGAGACGCTGCGCACCAACGCGCTGGCGCGCCAGCCGGTGCCGCGCCTGGGCGCGGTCGAGGACATCGCCAACGCGGTGGCCTTCCTGGCTTCGGAGCGCGCCTCGTTCATCACGGG
The DNA here is from genome assembly GCF_035282245.1 of Achromobacter sp. D10. Classification (NCBI taxonomy): domain Bacteria; kingdom Pseudomonadati; phylum Pseudomonadota; class Betaproteobacteria; order Burkholderiales; family Alcaligenaceae; genus Achromobacter; species Achromobacter sp. D10. The sequence continues at coordinate 100,283 of NZ_JAYJLE010000003.1, read as the reverse complement.
CGAACTGTTGCACGTGACCGGCGGCCGCTACGCTTCGTAAACCGCCCTTCCCGCGCCCCCTTACGGAATCCGATCAGCCATGCAAAGCGCAAGCCCTGCCAGCCAGTCCCCGCTTCCCCCCCAGCAGCCCCTGCAGGTCGGCCACAGCTTCGAGTCTGCCGGCCGCACCATCACCGAAAGCGACATCGTCAACTTCGCCTGCCTGTCCGGCGATTTCAACCGCCTGCACGTCGACCACGAATACGCCAGCGCCACCCCGTTCGGCCAGCGCATCGCCCACGGGCTGCTGGTGCTGTCCGTGCTGTCGGGCCTGACCACCCAGTCCAGCGGCTACCGCCAGCTGGAGCCCTACGTGCTGGCGCTGATCGACATCAATTGCCGCTTTCCCAAGCCCACTTTCATCGGCGACACCATCGTCGTTCGCGTGACAGTGACGGAAAAGACGGGCCAGTACCGGCCTGGCAAGGACAAGGTGGTGTTCCGGCGCGAAGCCATCAACCAGCGCGGCGAGGTCGTCGTGCAGGCCGACTTCGCGATGGTGCTGCGGTCCATGGAGGGCGCGGCATGAAGCCCTTCGCTGACTTGACCCGCTTCATCAATCCGCGCAACGTGGCCGTAGTGGGCGCTTCGGCCCGCGAATCCAGTCAGGGGCGTCGCCTGTACGACAACCTGGTGTTGCATTCCTCCGTGCCTGGCGAGGTCTACGCGGTCAATCCCGCCTATCAGGAGATCGGCGGCCGGCCTTGCTGGCCGTCCATCAGCGCGCTGCCCGAAGCCGAGATCGACGTGGCCTTGATCATGATCAACGCCACGCTGGTGCTGGATGCCTTGCGGCAATGCGTGGCGCGCGGGATTCCATTTGCAGTGGTCATGACGTCGGGGTTCTCGGAAGCGGGCACGGAAGGCCAGCGCCTGGAGCGCGAGATCGCCGAGCTGTGCCAGACCACGGGCCTGCACGTCTATGGACCGAACTGTCCGGGTTTCGTGAATGTGCGCGATCGCCTGGGCATGACCTTTTCACCCGCGTTCAAGGACGATCTGAATGCCGGCCCGATCGGCCTGGCGACGCAGGGCGGCGGGCTGGGCCGCAATTTGCTGCAGGGCCTGTCGTTTGGCGAGGGCGTGGGCCTGTGGTTCTCCGCTGGCAATGAGGTCGACCTGGAGATTCCCGATTTCATCGCCCACATGGCGAACGACCCGAAAATCAGCGTCATCGCCTTGTTGATGGAAGGCGTCAAGAACGGCCGGCGCCTGACGGCTGCGCTTGAGCTGGCGCGCGCGCGCAACAAGCCGGTGGTGGTGCTGAAGGTCGGCCGATCCGAAGCCGGCGTGCGCGCGGCGCAGTCGCACACGGCATCGGTGGCTGGCACGGCTGCCGTCAACAGCGCCGTGTTCCGCCAATTCGGCGCGATCGAGGTGGACGACCTGGACCAGCTCCTGGCCGCCTCGCGCCTGCTGACCCGGATTACGCCCAAGAGCGGCAACGGGCTGTGCATCTACACCTTTTCGGGCGGCACCGCCGCGCTGGCCGCGGACATCGCCGGCGCCGCCGGGCTGCCGATGGCGGCATTCTCGCCTGACACCAAGGCCGCCCTGCGCAAGCTGCTGCCGGATTTCGCCAGCATGGACAATCCGGTCGACACCACCGCCGACATCCTGCGCAACCCCGAAGCCTCGGCCGCATGCCTGCGCGCAATATGCGCCGACTCCGCAGTGGGCACGGTGCTGTTCCCGATTCCCATGGATTACGGCGTCATTACCGACGGCATGGCCCAGGCCATCGCCACGGTTGCGGCCGAAACCGACACCCTGATCGTGCCCGTCTGGATGAGCCGGCGCCTGGGCGGCGGCTTCCAGTTGCTGGAAACCGCGGGCTTGCTGCCGTTCCTGTCCCTGTCAGACGCAATCTCGGCCCTGTCCAAGGCCATTCCGTGGAAACGCCCCGCTCGCGCGGCTGCCGCGGCGCCCCGACATGGGGACGACGGCGCCACCGGGGGGCCCCGCATGCTCAGCGAAGCCGACGCCAAATCCATGCTGCGCGAAGCCGGTCTGCCGATACCAGAAGGCCGGGTGGTCACGAGCGCTGAGCAGGCGGCCCGGGAAGCGGAGCATCTGGGCTTTCCGGTGGTGATGAAAGTGGTCAGCGCCCAGATCGCGCACAAGACGGAAGCAGGCGGCGTCAAGCTCGGCATTGCGAGCGCCGGCGCGGCGCGCGAGGCCTATACCGCCATCCACGAATCGGTCGCGCAGCGTTGCCCTGGCGCGATCGTGGACGGCATCCTGGTGGAGCGCATGCTACCGCCCGGCGGACGCGAGGTGCTGGTCGGCGTGCACAGCGACGCGGCTTTCGGCCTGGTGCTGACCTTTGGCCTGGGCGGCATCTTCGTCGAAACCATTCGCGACGTGGCCCACCGGATGGTCCCGCTGTCGCGCGAGGATGCGCGCGCGCTGCTGGCCGAGATCCGTTATGCCGAAATGCTGGATGGCGTGCGCGGCCAGGCGCCGGCCGATCTCGCCGCGCTGGAAGACTTGGTCCTGCGGGTCTCCGACTTTGCCTGGAGCCACCGCGACACACTGCAGGAAATGGAGCTCAATCCGGTCTGGGTCGGCGCCGAAGGACAAGGCGCGGTGCCGCTGGACGCGCTGATCGGTCTGCGCCAAGCCGCGGAATCCAGTTCGGACCCGCGCCCGGCATGAACACCGCCAGATCCCCATTCCCGCCCCTATCTGCCTAGGACTTGCATGGACTTCTCACTGGATTCCACCCAGACCGAACTGCGCGACTCGCTGCGCCGCTACCTGGCGGCCGAAGTCGCGCCCATCGTCAACCGCTACGAAGCCGAAGGCCGCGTGGTGCCACAGGAAATGGTGCGCGCCATGCGCGACTTCGGTCTCCTGGGCGGCATGTTGCAAGAGAAGGATGGCGGCTACGGTTTGCCGATGACCACCTACGGCCTGCTGATCGCCGAGCTGGCGCGGGTCTGGCCGTCGCTGCGCAGCATCGTCAGCACCAGCAATCTTGCCGCCTCCGTGCTGAGCGATGGGGGCTCGCCCTATCTCAAGGAAAAGTACCTGCCGCGCGTCCTGTCGGGCGACGCCATCGCCAGCTTTGCGTTGAGCGAACCCAATATCGGTTCCGACGCCGCGAACGTCGAGACGCGCGCGGTGGAAACCGCCACGGGCTGGCGGGTCAATGGCCGCAAGCTCTACATCAGCCTGGGCACGGTCTGCGAGCTGGGCGTAGTGTTCGTGCAAACCCAGCGGCAAAGCGGCGAACGTGGGGTCTCGTGCCTGCTGTTCGAGCGCGCGATGGCAGGCTTCTCGTCCAGCCCCATCCACAAGATGGGCATGCTGAGCTGCCCGCTGGGCGAACTGCTGTTCGAAGACGTGGAGATCCCCGCGGCCAACCTGATCGGCACCGAGGGCAAGGGGTTCGCGTTGGCCAAGAAATACCTCAACATCGGCCGTTGCGTGGTGGCGTTTTCGGCGCTGGGCATCGCCGAAGCGGCGTATGAGGCGGCGGTAAAATACGCCGGCGACCGGGTCCAGTTCGGCCGGCCCATAGGCGGCTTCCAGCTGGTGCAGCATATGATCGCCGACATGATGACGCTGGTCGAAACCTCGCGCCTGCTTTGCTGGCGCGCGGCCGACGCGCTGGACCGCAATGCCGCCGACAGCCAGATGCTATGTTCGATGGCCAAGCGCCATGCCACCGATGCCGTGCTGCGCGTAGCCGAACTGTCCATGCAGGTACATGGCGGCGCTGGCTACACCACGCTGTTCCCCGTCGAGCGTCATTACCGCGACGCCCGCCACCTGAGCATTGCCGAAGGCACCAACCAGATCCAGGCCCTCCTCATGGCGCAAAGCGTATTAGGCATTTCCGCGTTGAAATGACCGACGATGTAAAAGCCCGGGCCGGCTCCCCACTCAACTCCGACATCCTATGCCGCAAATTCTCCCTACCGCGCAACGCGTGCTGCAAGTCTTCGAAGTCTATGCGCGCGAACGCCGTCCGCTGACGAATTCGGAAATGGCGCGCTTTCTCGATCTGGCCGACAGCAGCTGCTCGGACCTGCTCTACACGCTGCGCCAGGCCGGCTACCTTTTGCGCACGCCGAAGTCCCGCTACTTCCACCCGACAGGCAGGCTGCTCGATGTGGCCCAGGGCATCTCGGCGGCCGACCCGCTGCAGGCATTTGCCTCCGAAGCGCTGGAGATCCTGACGCGCCAGTCTGGCGAGTCCTCGATGTGCGGCCTGCTCGACGGCAACAAGGTGAAGATCTACGCCAGCCAGGAAAGCCCGCGCGCCCTGCGCTACGTGGTGCAGCCGGGTACCACCTTCGACCTGCAGGTCGCGGCGCTGGGCAAGGCCTTGCTGGGCGAGATGGACGCCGAGGAACGCAATGCGCTGATCGACGCGCTGCCGTTCGAACACGTTACGGCCAGCAGCATTACCGACCCTGGCACCTTGCGCACGCAGATCGAATCCCAACTGGAAAAGAAGTACTTCCATACCCGCGACGAAGGCAACGAAGGCGTCTCTGCCGTCGGCATCGCGGGACGCGTAGGCGGGCAATTGACCGCTCTCTCCATCGTGGGGCCGACCCACCGCATGGACGCCAACATGGAAAAGTACACCCAGATCATCCTGGACGCGCGCGCGGAATTCTTCGAATCCTGACAACCCGCTTCATCATGGAGTGACGATAGACATGGCTGGTCCCCTGAGCGGATTTACCGTCGTGGAAATGGCTGGCATAGGGCCCGGTCCCTTCTGCGCCATGATGTTGGCGGACATGGGCGCGGACGTGATCCGCATCGACCGGCTTGCCCCGGGATTCCTGGGCGGCGGCGGCACCATCATCGACCGAGGCCGCCGCACGATCGCGCTGGACCTCAAGAAGCCCGGCGCGACCGATATCGTGCTGCGACTGCTGGACAAGGCGGACGCGCTGCTGGAGGGGTTTCGGCCCGGCGTGATGGAAAGGCTGGGGCTGGGGCCCGACGAGTGCCTGGCGCGCAATCCGCGCCTGGTGTACGGACGCATGACGGGCTGGGGGCAGGACGGGCCGCTGTCGCAAGCGGCCGGCCATGACCTGAACTACATCGCCATCACTGGCGCGCTGCACGCCATGGGGCATGCCGAACTGCCACCGGCGCCGCCGCTGCACCTGGTCGGCGACATGGGCGGCGGCGCCATGATGTTGGCCTTCGGGGTGCTGTGCGGCTTGCTCGAAGCGGGCCGCACCGGTAAAGGCCAGGTGGTGGACGCCGCGATCTGCGACGGCGCCTCGCTGCTGGCCAGCGCCTATCACGGCAAGCTGCGAAGCGGCGACTGGATCAACCAGCGCCAGTCCAACATGCTGGACGGCGGCGCCCATTTTTATGGCTGCTATGCGTGCGCGGACGGCAAGTACGTGTCGATCGGCGCAATCGAACCGCAGTTCTACCGCCTGCTGCTGGAGCGCTGCGGCATCGACGACCCGGATTTCCAGCAGCAATGGGAACGCGCGCAGTGGCCGCAATTGCGCGCCAAGCTCGCTGGCATTATCGCCGGCAGGACTCGAGAACAATGGTGCGCGCTGCTTGAGGGCACGGACGCCTGCTTCGCGCCGGTGCTCGATTTCGAGGAAGCCCCGCAGCATGCCCACCACCAGGCGCGAGGCAGCTTCATCGAAACTGCCGGCACTGTCCACCCCGCCCCCGCGCCGCGCTTTTCCCGCACTCCGGGGCAGGCCCGCGCAGTGCCAGCGCCGGGCGAGCACACGGACGCGCTGCTGGGGGAACTGGGGCTGACCCAGGACGACATCCAGTCCCTGCGCGAGCGTGGCGCCATCGCCTGACGGCCCGCGACAGCTTGCGGCCGGGCCCGCATGCGGCCTGGCCATCATGGAAGGCAGACATGGAGACTTACCCGATGCAAGTCATCTCAAGCGAGTTCAAGACCGTGCTCTATGCCGTGGAAGGCGGCGTCGCCACCATCACCCTGAACCGTCCCGCCCAGCGCAACGCGCTGGACCTGACCATGCGTGAAGAACTGGCCCACCTGGTGGGCGAGATCCGGCGCGATCGCGGGGTGCGCGTGGTGATCCTGGCCGGCGCCGGCGGCGCCTTCTGTTCTGGCGGCGATATCTCCACCATGGGCTGCGGCGGCTCCGCCGAGCAAGCGCACGAACGCATGGCCAGCCTGCTCGTGACAATCGAAGGCCTGATCACGCTGGACCGGCCGGTCATCGCAGCGGTCGACGGCGCGGCCTATGGCGCCGGGCTGGGCCTGGCCCTGACCGCCGACCTGATCCTGGCCTCGCCGCGCGCGCGCTTCTGCCTGTCGTTCCTGCGGCTGGGGGCCATCCCGGATTGCGCCACGCTGTATACCCTGCCGCGCATGGTGGGACTGCAGCGCGCCAAGGAACTGGCCTTCTCCACCCGCGAGTTCCAGGCGCAGGAAGCCCGTGACATGGGCATCGTGTTCGAGATCCAGCCGCAGGAACGGATCCACCAGCGCGCCCGCCAGATCGCGCTGTCGATGGCGGAACTGCCCATGGCGGCGCTGGCGATCACCAAACGCGCTTTCAACGCTTCGCTCAACAGCGATTTGAACACCATGCTGGACCTGGAGGCGGCCGGCCAGGGCGTGGCCCGCTCCACCGACTACCACCGCGAGGCGGCCGGGCGCTTTCTCGACAAGGTGGCGCAGCGCTTCCAGTGGCCGGCGGCCGATGCCGTATAGGCCATGGCCCATCTGATCGATTTCTTCGAGCGCGGCCTGAGGATGTCCGCAAGCGCGCCCTGCTTCGCGGAACCCGGCGGCCGCGTCCTGGACTACGGCACGGTGGCGGATCTGTCCCACCGCATCGCCAATGGCCTGCACGCGGCGGGCGTGGGCCCGGGCGACAAGGTCGGCTTGCTCAGCCCCAACCATCTTCTGACCTTCGTCGCGGTGCTCGGCATCGTCCGGTCCCGCGGCATCTGGCTGCCCGTCAATGCACGCAACAGCATCGAGGAAAACCTCCATGTACTCGCGCGTGGCCACTGCGCCTTCCTGTTCCTGCACAGCAGTTTCGCGGGCGACCTGGACAAGATCCGGGCCGCCCTGCCGGACCTGAAGGGCCTGATCATCATCGACGGCCCGCAAGGAGCAGCGCCGGGACTGGAGCAATGGGCCGCCGCGCAGAGCGCGGCACCCGTGGCCTCCGAGGGCGGCGGCGATGACATCGTGGCGATCCGGGGCACCGGCGGCACCACGGGCATGCCCAAGGGGGTGCTGGTCACACATCGCATGTACGCCACCCTGCTCGCCAACTGGTTCGCCGCCATGCCGGTCCGCGAAACGCCCGTGCATCTGGTCGTGGCGCCGCTGACTCATGCGGCCGGCATGGTGGCCTTTGCCACGCTGGCCTATGGGGGCGTGAACATCGTATTGCCATCGCCGCGCCCGGAAGCGATTCTGCAAGCCATGGAACGGCATCGCGTTACTCAGCTTTTCTGCCCACCCACCGTCATCTACCGCCTGCTCGCTCACCCGGAGGTACGCCGCTGGCGCTACGACGCGCTGCGCTACTTCGTCTATTCGGCCGCGCCCATGTCGGCGGCCAAGCTGAAGCTGGCGCTGGAAATCTTCGGTCCCGTCATGGTGCAGTGCTACGGCCAGGCCGAGGCCCCCTTCACCTGCACCACGATGACCACCGAGGATCACGTCGCCGCGCTGCGGCAGGACACGGAACACCGGCTGGCCAGCTGCGGGCGGGCCGGCCCATTTGTCCGAGTGGAGATCATGGATCCGCAAGGCGGGCTGCTCGGCCCCGGCGAACGCGGCGAAATCGTGGTCCAGGGCGACCTGGTCATGGCCGGGTACTACAACAACCCCGAAGGCACCGCGCAAGCCTTGCGCGGCGGCTGGCTGCACACCGGGGACGTCGGCTATCGCGACGCCGACGGCTTTTTCTACATCGTCGACCGCATGAAAGATTTGATCATCTCGGGCGGCTTCAACATCTCGCCGGGTGAAATCGAACAAGTTCTGTGGGCGCATCCCCTGGTGAACGATTGCGCCGTGATCGGTGTGCCGGACGAAGATTGGGGTGAGGCAGTCAAGGCCATCATCGAACTGAAACCGGGCGCGCGGTGGAATGCGGAAGACGCCATCGCATATTGCCGTGCGCGGCTGGACGGCATGAAGACGCCAAAGTCGGTGGAGTTCCGCGACGAGCTGCCGCGCAGCCAGGTGGGCAAGGTATTGAAGCAGCAACTGCGCGAGCCCTACTGGGCTGGCCGGGACCGGCGCGTGTAGGCCGGCGCCCGATCGCGACTGGCCGGCCCGCGGCTAGCCCTGCGCCCGCGCGCTGGCGCGCCGCGCCAGCGTGCAGTAGTAATCGGCCGCAGGTGTCAGCGGCAAGCCGGCCCGCTGCACGATGCACACCGGCGGCGCCGGCAGCGGTTCCTTGACGCGGATTTCCTGGAACACCCCCTGCAATAGGGGATATTGCAACCATTGCACCGGCAGCATCATCAGCAAGTCTGAATTGGTCAGGGCCGTGATGAAGGTCAGCGCCGACTGCGCTTTCAGGGCGAGGTGAGGTGGCGGCAAGCCATGCTTCTCGAAAAGCGGCCCCAGTTCCTCTTCGGCCTTGTGCGTGATGGAGGTAGTGATCCATTGCGCCCCCGCGAGGTCGCGCAGGGACCGTGCGCGCGCAAGCGGATGCCCTTTGCGCCCGACAATCACGCGCATGTTGTCGAAGAGCTTTTCGACCTGCAGTTCACCCGGCGTGCGCGCAGGCACCGGCCCGATGTAGAAGTCCACGGTACCGTCGAGCAGGGACGACTCCACCCGTGGATAAACCCCATCGATGATTTCCAGATGGATATCCGGGTAGCGCGCCCGGAACTCTCGCAACACTTCGGCGAACAGGCCCAGATGGGGCGCCGTCGACATGCAGAGCGTGACGCGCCCGCGGGACTCGCCGTTCAGTTGGCCGATCTCGTCGCGGGCACGCTGAAGCTCGTGGCGTATGGCGTTGGCCCGCCTGAGGAAAACCTCGCCCATGGGCGTCAGGCGCACGCCCGTGGCGTGCCGTTCGAACAGCACGCATCCCAGTTCTTTTTCGAGTTCGCGGATGCTGCGGGAAATTGCAGGCTGCGGCGCGTCCAGGTGACGAGCCGCAGCCCTGACCCCGCCACGTTCGGCCACCGCCAGGAAATCCCGCAGGGTGTTCAGCTTCATGGATAGCGAATCAAATTTGATATCAGTAAGCTAATTCTGCCATCTTTAAGCATCGGAGGCATAGGCCTAGGATGCGTCCAAAACCTGCAGGAAAAAGCAGGCAACCCAGGAGACCTAAGGTGGAAAAGCGAGCCTCGCCCCGCGTGCTGATCGTGGGCGCCGGACCGGCCGGATTGAGTCTGGCGATTGAACTGGGGCACAGGAAGATTCCGTGCCTGCTCATCGAGCGCAACGACCGCGTGGGATACGCCCCACGGGCGAAGACAACCAACGTGCGCACGCGTGAACACCTGCGGCGCTGGGGCATCGCCGACCGCCTGCGGGCAGCATCGCCGCTGGGCGCCTACTACCCTTCAAACGTGGTGTTCTGCACCCGCCTGGCGGGCTTCGAACTCGGGCGGCATGAGAACGCCATGTACTGCGCCCCCGGCCGCAATCCCCTGTACTCGGAACATGCGCAATGGATTCCTCAATACACCGTGGAAGAGGTGCTGCGCTCGCATGCGGCCACCCTGCCCGGTGTTGAAATCCGGTTCCGCACCGAATTATTGGACCTGTCGCAGGATGCCCGCGGCGTGCACGTCCGCTTGCGCGATCTGGCGCAGGGCCGCGACGTCGAACTGGAAGTGGACTACCTGGCAGGCGCCGACGGCGCCCGCAGTCTGGTACGGGACCTGATCGGCACGCGCATGGAAGGCAGGCACGGCCTGTCCCGCAACTACAACATCGTGTTCCGCGCGCCCGGCCTGGCACAGGCGCATAAGCACGGGCCCGCCATCATGTACTGGCAGGTCAATGGCGACGCGCCCAGCCTGATAGGTCCGATGGACGGCGGCGACACCTGGTTCTTCATGCCCACGCACGTAGATCCGCAACAGCGAGCCAGCGACATCGACGCGCGCGCACTGATCGCCCGCGCCACCGGCATCGACCTGCCCTACGAGGTGCTCAGCAGCGATGAGTGGACCGCGAGCAAACTCCTGGGCAACCGCTACCGGCAGGCGCGCGTCTTCCTGGTTGGCGACGCCTGCCATCTGCACCCGCCTTTCGGCGGCTACGGCATGAACATGGGCGTGGCAGATAGCGTGGACCTGGGCTGGAAGCTGGCCGCCGTGCTGCAAGGCTGGGGCGGCCCCGCGCTGCTCGACAGCTATGAACTGGAACGCCGGCCGGTACACCAGTGGGTGCTGGATGAAGCCGAGCACAACCATTCGATACTGGGCAATCACTTGCTGGCCGAGCACCTTGAAGATGCCGGCGCGGCGGGCGAACAGGCGCGCCACGAAGCCGGCGCGCGCATCCAGGCAGCGAAAATGCGCGAGTTCGCCACGCTGGGCGTGGTGCTGGGCTATCGGTACGCGGACTCCCCCGTCATCGTGCCGGATGGCAGCCCCGCGCCTGCCCGCGACTTCATTAACTACACGCCCTCGTCCCATCCCGGCGCCCTCGCCCCCCACGCCTGGCTGCACGACGGCAGCTCCCTCTATGACCATTTCGGCCCGGGATTCACATTGCTGGCCTTGCCTGCGGCAGCCGCGAGGGACGTCGATTCCGCCGTACGCGCGGCTCGAGCCGCGGGGGTGCCGCTGACGTTGATCCGTCCGACCGAAGGCGGAATCGCCAACCTCTACCCTGCCCCGCTCACCCTTATCCGGCCCGACCAGCACGTCGCCTGGCGCGGCGCAACCTGGCCGGACGCTGACTTGTACGCCCAGGTCACGGGGCGCCACTGAAACCAAGACCGGCGGTGCGCAGCCAGGCACCGTCCCAATCCAAGCCTAGCGAGATCCGCCACGAAGGTGGACGACTGGAGACCAACCATGATCCGCAATGAAGATCTGGCGAACGCCGAACGGGCTGTCGCCGGCTTTCGCAACCGCGTCCTGCCCCTGCTGTTCGCAGGATATCTGCTCAACTTCCTGGACCGAACCAACATCAGCTACGCGCAATTGCAGATGGGCGTCGACCTGGGCATTTCCCTGGCGGCCTATGGATTCGGCGCGGGGCTGTTCTTTATCGGCTACGCCAGCGTATGCGTGCCGGCCAATCTGGCGCTGCAACGCTTCGGCGTCAGGCGCTGGCTGGCGTTCATGTTCCTCGCCTGGGGCCTGGTTTCCTGCCTGATGGCGGCGCTGCATGGCGAAAAATCGTTCTACGTGCTGCGCTTCCTGCTAGGGGTGACGGAGGGCGGCTTCATTCCCGCCGTCAATTTCTATATTGCATCCTGGATACCGCCGCGCTATCGCAGCCGGATCAACTCGATCTTCATCATGGCGCTGCCGCTGGCGATGATCTTCGGCGGTCCGCTGGCGGGCATGCTGCTCAAAATCGAATTCGGCATGCCAGGCTGGCGCTGGCTGTTTCTCATCGAAGGCCTGCCGACCATGCTGCTGGGCCTGCTGATCCTGCGCTACCTGCCCGGCACCCCGCGCGAGGCGCGATGGCTCAGCGATGAGCAGCGCCAGGGCTTGCTTGCGGTCATGGAGCATGAAGCCCCCGCCCGCGCGGCCGCCCCGGCCGCGTCCTGGACGCACGGATTCGCGGTCTTCCGCCAGCCGATGCTATGGGGCATTCTGCTGATACTGCTGGCGGCCTACGCCGCAACCTTCGCCCTGGCGTACTTCCTTCCCACCATTCTCAAGCAGTTGTACGGCATCACGCCCCTGGAAATCGGCACGCTGCTGATGATTCCCAACGTGGTGGCGCTGGTGTTCAGCTACGTAATCGGGCGCAGCAGCGAACGCACGGGCGACATCCGCTGGCACCTGGCCGTCGTCTGCCTGGTGGGCGCTGGCGGATTCATGATGCTGCACGGCGCGGCAACGGTATCACTGGCGGCATTCCTGGCCGTGGTGTCGGTCATTACGGGCTACACCATCGCGTACTACGGCCCCCTCAATGCCGCCGTGCAGAACTACATCGGCGCCAGCGCCGGCCCGCTTGCGCTCGTTACGACCATAGGCTCACTCGGAGGCTTCTTTGGCCCGACCCTGACGGGCGCCGTCATGCAGGCCAGTGGAGGCGAATGGGAACTCGCGGCCCAGGTGTTCGCGCTGGCGACGCTGGCAAGCGCTGGCCTGGCAATACTGTGCGTGCGCAACCGGGGCGCCGCGCGAGGCGCGCAGGTCGCTGCGTCCAGCACCTGAAATCGATCCAACCTGCATAGGGAGTCAGACATGAATGCGAATACGCAAGCAAGAACCGCGGTCATCACGGGCGGCGCCAGCGGCATCGGCCAGGAATGCGCGCGGCAACTGCGCGCCGAGGGGTGGCGGGTCATCGTGTGGGATCGGAGCGCCGCGGACGGCGGCGTGGCCGTCGATGTTTCCGACTACGCCAGCGTTGCCCGCGCAGCCGCGCAGCTGGACGGCGTCGATCTGCTGATCAACGCCGCCGGGATAGCTGGCGGCCGCGCCCCCGTCGCGGACAAGGACCCGGCGGAATGGGCCCAGGTCCTGGCGGTGAACCTCAACGGCACCTTCCATTGTGCGCACGCCCTGTACCCCGGCCTGCGTGCCCGCGGCGGCGTCATCGTCAACATCGCTTCGGTCGCCGGCATGGTCATGATGAAAGGCCGCGCCCATTACGCGGTATCGAAAGCCGGCGTGGCGACGCTGACGCGCTCGCTCGCCAACGAATGGGCCGAGGACGGCATCCGCGTCATCGCGGTCGCGCCCGGCTACGTCAAGACGCCGTTGATCCAGCATTCCATCGATGCCGGGGAACTGGACGAGGCGCGGCTGGCGGCCATGCACCCCATGAATCGCCTTGCCACCACCCAGGAAATCGCGGCATCCATCATTGCGCTGACCCGGCCGCCGTTCCTGTTCATGACGGGCTCCGTCGTCACCATCGATGGAGGCCTGACGCTGGGCAAATAATCCCGGACACCGCGCGAAAGCAACAGTTTGTCCCTAAATTCTGTCCTAATCTGCCCCCAATGAAATAAACTGTCACATATTACGAAAACTTTCAATCCATAATCTACGCAAGAAAATGCCACCGGCGTAGGGGGCCCGCTCTTGTGATGAAAGTCCTTTCGATATTCGGGACCCGTCCCGAAGCAATCAAGATGGCGCCGCTGGTGTCCGCCCTGCAAGGCGAGCCCCAGATCCAGAGTGTCGTCTGCGTGACGGGCCAGCATCGCGAGATGCTGGACCAGGTAATGGCGCTGTTCGATCTGCGGGCGCAGCATGACCTGGACATCATGGTGCCCAACCAGACGCTCAACGGCCTGTACGCGCGCTTGATCAGCCGGGTGGACAGCGTGCTGGAAGCGGAACAGCCCGACTGCGTGCTCGTCCATGGCGACACCAGCACCGCATCGGCCTGCGCGCTGGCCTCGTTCCATCGCCGCGCGCGCATCGGCCACGTCGAAGCAGGCCTGCGCACCGGCGACCTGGCCAAGCCCTTCCCCGAGGAAATGAACCGCCGCGTGGTCGATGCGGTGGGCGACTGGCTGTTCGCGCCCACGGCGCAATCGCGCGGCAACCTGCTGCGTGAAAACCTGGCGGGCCGCATCACGGTCACCGGCAATACCGTGATCGACGCGCTGGCCATGACGTGCGCCAAGCTCGCTCCGGAAGGCGCGCTTGCACAGCAGCTGGCGGCGCGTTACGGCTGGCTGGATCCGCAGCGCCGACTGCTGCTGGTCACCGGGCACCGGCGCGAAAGCTTCGGCGACGGTTTCCGCAACATCTGCGCCGCCCTGGCAGAACTGGCGCGGCGCGAGGATCTGCAGATCGTCTATCCCGTGCACTTGAATCCACAGGTGCGCAACGTGGTGATGGCGCAGCTGGATGGCTTGTCGCGCGTGCACCTGATAGCCCCGCTGGATTACCTGGACTTCGTCTGGTTCATGCAACGCGCCTATCTGATCCTGACCGACTCCGGCGGCGTACAGGAAGAAGCGCCCTACCTGGGCAAGCCAGTGTTGGTAATGCGCGACGTCACGGAGCGCCCGGAAGCCGTGCAAGCCGGCACTGTAACGCTGGTGGGCACGGATACCGGGCGCATCCTCGCGGAAGTGAACCGGCTGCTCGACAACCCGGATCTCCATGCCTCGTTCTCCCGCCGTATCAATCCGTATGGCGACGGCCACGCCAGCCAGCGCATCGTGGATGCGCTCTGTGGCCGTGCGGTATCCGAATTTTCATTGCCAGGACCGGCCGCGGCCCGTTAATGGCCGCCCTACGTATCCCATCTCCGGAGCCCTCATGCCCAAAGCCCCGCATTTCCACGCCGCCCGCACCCTGCGCCGCGCCTTGATCGCCGCCGGGTTGCTGCTCCCGCTGGGAGCGCTGGCCAGTCCTGCGGGCGATGCCTTGCGGCGCTTGGGGGGCGACGATTGGGTCACGCGCGACACCAGCCTGGAAGACCTGGGCATCCGCGAGCCCGTGGTGCTGAGCGACAGCGATGCGCGCCAGGAGTTCTACCTGCCCGTGCCCCGCGGCGTGCCGATAGCCGACGCCACGCTGGACTTCGATGCGCGGTACATCAAGGGCGAGCCAGGCCGCGCCAGCATGGTGCTGTGGGTGGACGGCGTGCCCCAGACCGCGCAACGCGTCGCCGACGGCGAAGGTTCCGCCACGCGCAAGCTCAACGTGGAACCGCGCGTGCGCGACACCGGCTTCGTGCGCCTGGCCGTGGACTGGCAATCGGAGGTTGCGCAGCGCCAGTGCGAGAGCAACCGCGCCACGGCAAACGCCTTGATGGTTTCGCCGCGGACGCGCCTGAGCTATCGCTACGCGCCCTCGTCCATCGGCAGCCTGGACGAGGCCTGGAGCATACTGCCGGGCAGAGCCGTGCTGATGGTGGCGGGCACAAAGCTCGACCAACAGGCGTTCGACAGCGCCTGGCGCATGGGTGTGGCGCTCGAACGCAGCGGCAAGCGCGTCACGGTGCGGGCCTTCCCCTCGGTGGGAGACGAGATCGACACGCGGGGCCTGCAGGCCCCGAACGGACTCGGCCAGGTGCCCGCATTTGCGGCCCTGGCGGGCAATGACAAGCACAAACTGGCCAGCCCCGCCGAGATCGGCGCTTTGCTGGTCATGGGTGCGCCCGCCGTCAGCGGCGACGTGGTCATCGCGGATGCCGCGCTGCGCGCCCGGTACAACGAGGCGCTGGACGCCTTGCAGGCTCAGTTGGCGCAGGACGCCGATGCTGCCGAGGCCTTCAAGGCATGGCGCCAGCGGCGCATGCCTTTGGCCGGCCAGGACCTGCAGCCCAAGGAAATCCGCCTGTCGCCGCTGGGCCGGCAGGCGGTGATCGCGGTCGCCGCCGACGCCGGCGCACAGGGCGCGGGCGCCTTCGACACCGCCTGGCGCCGCATCCTCGTCACCCGTCAGGCGCAGGTCAAGGCGGCCGAACCGCCACAGTCGCTTGGCCAGGACGGCATGCGCCTGACGACGCTGGGGGGATCATCCGCCAGCTTCGACGTCGTCGCGCGCGGCGACTGGAACGCGACATTTCCGCTGGCCGCCGTCTCCGCGGACGGCAGCATGCCCGACGAGCTGGTCATGGACCTGGCCGCCGCGCCCGGCGCCTCCGCCACCCGGCCCGTCGCCTCGGTGTTCTGGAACGGCATCCTGCTGGCCGCCAAGCAGATGGACGCGGACGGCCATCCCGAGCGCGTGACGGCGCGCGTGCCCGGCTACGTCCTGGGCTCGACCAACGCGGTGCGCGTCACCTTCCAGCGCCAGCCGGTATCGGTGGACTGCAACGAAATCCCGCAGGGCTATCCCGTCAACGTGCTGCCCACGAGCTACGTGAAGCCTGGCCGCGCGCAGCCGGACGGCACCTTCGTGGGGCTGTTGCCGCTGCTTGCCGGCAGCCCCCAGCTGCTCGTCCCCGACACCTATCTGGCGGATGCCCCGGCCAGCATCCAGCGCGTGATCGGGATCGCCGCGGCCAGCGGGCTGTCGGCCACGCGCGCGACGCTGTCGCTGACGCCGGCAGGCCAGGCAGCCAAGCCCGGCGGGCCTTTCGTGGCGATGGAAGTGGCGCTGGACGGCGCCAAGCCACTCGTCAAGGTTACGGATCGCAAGCAACTGACCGTGGACGGCAAGAGCGCGCCCTGGCTGGACGTTTCCGGGCTGGACAACCTGAGCACGGCCGAGGTCGTCCGGGCGGGCGGCCAGGACGGCCTGCTGTGGCACACGCTGGGCCAGCGCCCGGCAATCCCGCAAGCGCCCTTCGTGCTGAACCGCGGCAACATCGCCATCATCGGCGCGGCGGGCCCGTTGGCCTGGATCGACAGCGCCAACCCCGGGGCCGGCCAGCCTCCGGGCGCGGGCGCCAGCGCCTTCTTCGAATGGCGCCGCTATCTATCATGGAGCGTGCCCGCCCTGAGCGTCGGCCTGCTGGTCCTGCTCCTGATCCTGATCGCCGCGTTGCGCATCACCCGCAGGAAGAACAAGGAAAGCAAGTAACCCGGAGGCGCTGGCGCCATGTCCTCGCTTTACTGGCCCTACCTCATCGCCGACTACTACCGCGGACTGGAGATCGTGACGGCGGTGGTCGGCGTCATCATCTTGCTGTCCAGCCTGGACGACTTGTTCATCGATGGCTGGTTCTGGCTGCGCGAACTGCGCCGCGGGCTGACGGTCAAGCGCCAGTATGCGGCGCTGACCGCGGAGCAACTGCGCGCCAAGCCGGAACAGCCGCTGGCAATCATGGTGCCGGCGTGGCTGGAGTACGACGTGATCGCGCCCATGCTCGAGAACATGGTGTCCACGCTGGAATACAAGAACTACATGATCTTCGCGGGCACTTACCAGAACGACGAGCGCACGATCAAAGAGGTGGAGCGCATGCGGCGGCGCTACCGCCAATTGATACGCGTGGAAGTCCCGCATGACGGGCCGACCTGCAAGGCCGACTGCCTGAACTGGATCGTGCAGGCCATCTTTGCGCAGGACACCCGGCAGCCCGTGCCCTTCGCGGGCGTGATCCTGCACGACAGCGAAGACGTGCTGCACCCGCTGGAACTGAAGTACTACAACTACCTGCTGCCGCGCATCGACTTCATCCAGTTGCCGGTGACCTCGCTTGAGCGGGAATGGCACGAATTGGTTGCCGGCACCTACATGGATGAGTTCGCGGAATGGCACACCAAAGATCTGGTGGTGCGCGAGAGCCTGTCCAAGATGGTGCCGTCCGCCGGCGTGGGCACCTGCTTCTCGCGCCACGCGCTGCAGGAGCTGGCGGCAGAAACGAACAACCAGCCCTTCAATACGGATACCTTGACCGAGGACTATGACATCGGCGCGCGCCTGGCGCAGCGCGGCATGCGCCAGATCTTCGGCAAGTTCGAGGTCGAGTACGTGACCCGCCGCCGCTCCTGGTTCGGCCTGGGGCGGGAAAAAATC
The DNA here is from genome assembly GCF_035282245.1 of Achromobacter sp. D10. Lineage (NCBI taxonomy): Bacteria > Pseudomonadati > Pseudomonadota > Betaproteobacteria > Burkholderiales > Alcaligenaceae > Achromobacter > Achromobacter sp. D10. The sequence continues at coordinate 82,691 of NZ_JAYJLE010000003.1, read as the reverse complement.
TCCACCATCAAGATGCCGCTGGGCGTGCGCGAATATTTTCCCAACACCTTCCGCACGGCGTACCGGCAGAAGGCCCGCTGGACGCTGGGCATCGGCCTGCAAGGCTGGCAGCAGGTGGGATGGACGGGATCGCTGGCCACCAAGTATTTATTGTTCCGCGACCGCAAGGGCCTGTTCACTTCGTTCATCGCGATACTGGCCTATCTGCTGCTGGCCAACTTTTTCCTCTTCTACCTGGCTGACCGCTTCGGCTGGTGGAAGGTCTACTACCCTTCCTACTTCCGCCCCGGCGGCTGGCTGGTGACGCTGATGTGGCTGAACGCGGGCGCCCTGTTGCTGCGGGTGGTGCAACGCGCTTATTTCGTCGGCCGCATGTATGGCTGGGAACATGCCCTGCTCTCCATGCCCCGCATGATCGTGGGCAACTTCATCAATGCCATGGCGGCGGCGCGGGCGTGGCGCCTGTTCATCGTCCACCTCGTCACCGGCAAGCGGCTGGCCTGGGACAAGACCATGCATGACTTCCCTTCAACCGACCAATTGGCGCAGCAGCGCCAGCGCCTGGGCGACCTGCTGCTGTCCTGGCAGGCGATCGACCACCAGATGCTGGAACAGGCGCTGGAGATCCAGGCGCGCGAGAAGCGGCCGCTCGGCGAAATCCTGATGGAGCACGGCTGGCTCGACGAGAAAACGCTGCACGAAGCCCTGTCATTCCAGCAAGGCGCCCCGACGCAAACCGAGCCCCCCGCGGATCCGCTATCGCACAGGCCCACGTCTCCATGACCGTCATTTCCCGTTCGCTGGCTTTTTCCGCCTTGCTGCTGTGCGCGGCGGCGGCGCCCGAAGCTGCCGGGCAAGCCGCGGCTGCCGCCGAGCGCCCCCTTGAAGGCGACGCCTACCAATTAGCCGACCAGGCCTACAAGCAATACGATGCGGGCCACTACGAAACCGCCCAAATCATGGCGGAGAACGCCATCCGCCTGCGGCCGGACGTGGCCCGCCTGCGGTTGCTGCTGGTATACACCCTGGAAAAACAGGGCAAGCGGCAGGAGGCCGTGCGCGCCGCGGACGCGGCGATAGCCGCAGGATTGGACACGGCCGAGCTGCGCCAGGCAAAGGCCAATCTGCAACGCCCGACAGCCGTGGCCGCGCCCGCCGCCCCGCCGCCTCCGCAAACGCCCACGCAAACGTCCGCCGCGCAAACACCCGCGACGCCTCGCAAGCCCGCGCCGCAGACTCCATATCAACGGGCATATCCCGTAGCGGCGCGCGCCTATGCGGACTATGCGCGCCAGGATTACGCCGCAGCAGCCGCGGGCGCCGAGCGCGCCTTCCGCGCCGTCCCCAGGCAAGGCGAATGGGCCTTGCTGTGGGTCGAATCGCTGGGCGCGCAGCAACGCTATCTGGACGCCAGCCAGGCCGTCGACACGGCGCTGGCGCTGGGCGCGCCTAACAAGGCCGCGCTGCAGGCCAGGCAACAGGCGTTCGATCGCCAGCTCGCGGCAAACCAGGCGCCGGCCGCGCCCGCTCCGGGCAGCGCCGCCGCTGCGGGCGCCTATGCAGCCTACGACAAAGGCGCCTACCAGGAAGCCATCGTGCTCGCCCGCCAGGCGGTGGCCGAGGCGCCGGACAACGAGAGCTACGCCCAACTCCTGACGACCACGCTGGCCGCAGGCACTACCGCGCAAGTCGCTGAAGCGCAAGCCCGGCTCAGCGACGCAATCTCCCGCCAGCCGGACTCGGCCCAGTTGCTTGCGCAACGCGGTTATGCGCGCCAGCGCCTGGGCCAGCCCGCGGGCGCGGCGTCCGACTTCGCGGCCGCGCGCGCAACCGGCCAGGCGCCGCCCCGCCTGATCCTGGACCAGGCCTATGCGCAATCCGCGATGGGCGACAATCGCGCCGCCACGGACTCGCTCAAGCAGGCCATCGACATGGACGACGCGGGCCAACTGGGCCTGACGCCGCTTGAGCGCTACAACACGCGCAGCGCGGTCGGCGCCCTGTCGCGCGAATGGGGCGGCTCCTTCTCCGCTTCCTATCGCGGCGCGAGGCCGGCCAGTTCCAGCCTGGGCGGAGCCGCCATCAACACGCCGGGCGACGTGATCTTCAGCACCGCGGAGATCTTCTGGCGTCCGCCCCAACTGAACAACCGCTGGGGCATGCTCGAGGCCTACGCGCGCAGTTCCAACACGCTGTACGACAGCGGCAGCACGTATGAGTCGCGCCGCAACGTGGATCCCTGCACTGGAGAAAGCACGCCGGACGAACGCTCCAACGAAGAACGCTTCCGCAACAACAGTACGGCGTCCGGCATTCCCAGTACCATCGGCGCTCTGGGCCTGCGCTATCTGCTGGCCGATACCGGCGTGACCTTCGGCATAGAACGGCGCTTCTTCCTGGGGTCCGCCACCCGCCAAGGCTATGCCTATCCCGAATCCAGTGCCGTGCAGTGCGCGGCCCAGCAGGCCTTTCACAACGCGTATCCCAATCTGCAGGACCAGAGCGCCGTGGCGCGCTACAAACTCAATGGCAATGCCGGCGGCTGGATGTCCTACGTGACTTACGGCTATTACCAGGGCCGCGAACTGCGCGTGGACGTGCCGAGCTGGCTCACCATCGAAGGTTATGCGCAGGCCGGCTACGCCTGGGATGACAACAGCGCCCGCTATACGGCCTACTCGGTAGACTCCAAAGGCCAACGCCAGCAGGAACTGGGCAGCTCGTCGGGCCGCCTCAAGCGCGACCAGGCTTTCCTGTCCGGTGAACTACGCGTGGGCCGCAGCTTCCGCGCTACCAGCATCAGCGACAAGCTGGTCCTGTTTCCGTATGCCGTCATTGGCGCCGACTGGCTGTGGCAGAAAAGCGTGGCCAAGCTCGACGACCTGGCTGGTTACGGCAGCCAGTCCGTGGTCCTGTCCGACCATGATTCCTCATGGTCGCTGGGGGTGGGGCCGGGATTCAACGTGCGCTATTGGTTCCGCGAGGACCACTACAACGCGCCGCGCTCCTATCTGGACTTCGGCGTCCAGTACCGGGCCAGCCTGGGCGGTGGTGCAAGCGACCGCGCCAAGGGCTGGTTCATGAATATGACGCTGTCGTATTGAGGCGGCTTAAGTCCGCTTTTCGCCGCACCTACGACGGGGGCCAGTCCCGCCTGAGGCGCTCGGCCTCGGGCGTGGGCCCGATCAGCCAGGGGTCCGCGGCAAAGGCAACCACGCTTTGCGCGCGGTAACGCCGCGCGATGCGCAACTGCTGGCGCACGCGCGCGCTATCGGCAGAGCGGGCGTTGAACGTGGTGCCGTCCTGGCGCTCGGACGGCAATTCCTCGAACAGTTCTACGATCAGGTCGAACGGCACGCGGCGCGCCAGCAGCATGCGGTGCAGCGGCTCCAGCGCGTCGTACGCTGCCATACCGGACACCCCCACCCCGTCTTGCAACATGGGCCTCAGCCTCGCGGCATCCAGCAGCCCGTTCCAAAGATCGGCCAGGCTCAACGGTCCCGGCAGTTTGCTGTGATAGGTGGATATGGCGGGTACGCGTCCGGTCTGTTGCAAAAGAGGATCCGACATTTCGCGCAGCCAGCGCGCCAGGTGTGACTGCCTTTCGGGCGCGGCCCAACTGTACTGTTCGATTTCGTAAGGGATGTACCAGCCGCGGAAAGCCGCGTGGCCGGCGATAGTCGAAGCGCGCGCATAGGCCAGCGCCTGCGCTTGAGCCTCCTGCAGGAAACCGGCGAGCGCGGCGTCGTCGGCATTGCCCAATTGCCGCCACCAGCGCTCGTCGTAGGGCAGCCCCAGCTGCAGGCCCATGCCCAGCCGTTCCGCTTCCTCGAATATCAGCGCCAGGGTGGACGCGGGCAATTGCCAGGGCTGCGCGCCCCCGCTAGCCCCGACCCACTGGATGATGATTTCGCGAAAGCCCAGCCCGTGCATGGCGGCAATGCGCTCGCGCCAAGCCTGCGGATTCAATTCCAAATGGCTGGGCCAAAGTTGCCAGAAGGTGCTTTGCACCGACCACGCCGGCGCGCAGGCGGGCAGGCTGGCGGCCAGCGCCGCCGCGCCCAGGCCCTGCAACAAACGCCGCCGGTCGATGGAAGCAGGCGCTGACGCCTGCATGGCTTGCCTGGCGATAGGAACTACCCTGCGCGATTGCCGAAAATGCCCGACAACGACGCCAGCAGCTCGGCCGGATTGAACTGTTGGCCGCCTTGCACTTCGCCGTTCGGCGTGGCCTGGTCGACCAGTTGCGGCAGCAGCGAGGACAGCGAGCCCAGTACCGAATCCGTGTCCTGTCCGGTCTTGGCCGCCAGTTCGTTGACGACGCCGGGATCCAGAACGGAACCGAGCTGGTCTGCGCTGACGGGCATGTTCTGGCCCGTGCCCACCCACGAGGCCACGATTTCGCTCAAGCCGCCCTTCTGGAAGCTTGCGATCAAGCCGGACAGGCCGCCCGGGTACTTGTTCAGTTGCTCGATCAGGGCGGGCAACAGCGAAGCCGAGCCCCCTTGTTGACCGCCGCCGGCCATCGAGGCCAAGGTATCCAATAGGCTCATCATCGTGCTCCTGAAAAATCGGAGAATCAGTATAGGCCCATGCCCGCCGCCCTGCCTGTCATCTGAAGGATGACTCCCGGCATCTTTACAAAGCTTGTCCATTCCGGCCAGGCAATTCAGTTTGGCGTCTTTCCTGCCTGTAAAGCCTGCAGCGACTTCAGGCCGGCGCGCCCATCCGGCTTCAGGCCCAGCTCGCGCTGCGCCTCCTGCAGGGCCTGCCGGGTGCGGGTGCCGATCATGCCATCGGGTTCGCCGATCTCATAGCCGCGGGCAATCAACAGCCGTTGCAGTTCCCGCCGCTGCGCCCGCGACAGCCCCGGATCGTCCGTGGGCCAGGCTTGCGCCAAGGGACTTCCGCCCCGCAGCCTGTCGGACAGGTGGGCAATGGCCAAGGCGTAGCTTTCCGCCGCGTTGTAGGAATACAGGGCGTCGAAGTTGCGCGTGACCAGGAAGGCGGGGCCGCCGCGGCCCGCCGGCAGCAGCAGGCCCGCCGGCGTGTCGCCCGCAGGCAGCGGCTGGCCGTCGGCGCGCGTTACGCCCCTTCCTGCCCAATACGACATCGCGCGCTTGTTCTTCCTGCCGGTGCCCGAGGTGTCCAGGCCCGCCGGCAGCCGGACTTCAAAGCCCCACGGCAGCGCGGCGTTCCAGCCCGCGCGCTTGAGGAAATTGGCCGTGGAGGCCAGTGCGTCCGGCACGCTGTCGACCAGATCCCGGCGCCCGTCGCCGTCGAAGTCCACCGCCAGCCGCAAGTAGGTCGACGGCATGAACTGGGTCTGGCCAAAGGCGCCCGCCCAGGAGCCCGTCAGGCGCTCGGGCGCAATGTGCTCGTCCTGGATGATCTTGAGGGTGGAAAAGAACTCGCCCCGGAAATAGGCCTGGCGCCGGCCATAGCAGGACAGCGTGGACAGGGAGGTCAGCAGCGGCCGGCCGCCCAAGGTGCGGCCGTAGTTGCTTTCCACGCCCCAAACGGCGGCGATGGTGGCGGCGTCCACGCCATAGCGCGATGCGGCGCGGTCCAGGTCGGACTGCCAGCGCGCCATGCCGGCCTGGCCGTCGGAGACGCGCTCATCGTCGACCAGGGCCGCCATGTAGTCCCAGATGGGCGTCTTGAACTCCGGCTGGGCGTCCAGCAGATCGATCACCGCCATATCGGGCGCGAGCCCCGCGGTGTGGGTGTCGAACGTGGCGCCCGACACACCTGCCTTGAGCGCCGGGCCGCGCAATTGCGCCAGGCACGCCGCGAACGAGTCGGCGGCTGACGCGGCGGGCGCCAGTGAAATGAGCGCAGCCCCCGCCAAGGCAATGGCCAGCGGGCGCAGCAGACGAACCTGCGGTGTCTTGATGGAAGGATCGATACTCATGTTGTCCTGTCAGCCGGACTGCAGCGCGGCAAGTTCGGCATCGTCGAATCCGGCGGCGCGGCGCGCCTCCAGGTTGAAGGGACCGCGCAGGCGCGGGGCATCGTGGCGCTGGGCCAGTTCGGCATAGCAGGCGACGGGATCCTTGCCCGCCAGCGCGCACAGGTGCTTGTACCAATGGTTGCCGATAGCCACGTGACCGATTTCGTCGGCCAGGATGATGTCGACGATAGCCGCGCTTTCCCTGTCTCCTGCCCCGGCCAGCTTGGCGCGGATCATGGGGGAAGCGTCCAGGCCGCGCGCCTCCAGCGTGCGCGGCACCAGGGCCAGGCGGGCCAGCAGATCTTCCTGCGTGCGTTGCGCCATGTCCCACAAGCTGTCGTGGGCGGGAAAGTCGCCATAGGCGTGCCCCATGGCGGCCAGGCGCTGCCTGAGCAGATCGAAGTGATAGGCCTCTTCGCGCGCCACCCGTAGCCAATCGCGATAGAACGCTTCCGGCATGCCGGCAAAGCGCCACATGATGTCCAGCGCCAGGTTGATGGCATTGAATTCGATATGCGCCAGGGCGTGCAGCAGGGCCGCGCGCCCTTGCGGCGTGGCCATCGAGCGATGCTTGACCTGGGCGGGAGGCACCAGTTGCGGCAGCGAAGGACGGCCGGGCAGTCCCGCAACAGGCGCGTACACCCGCTCGCAATCCAGCGCGGCCTCATCCGAAATGGCGCGCACCGCCGCCAGCTTGTCCTGCCATGCCGTGGCAGCCAAGGCTGCCAGCGCCTGCCCCCGCAGGCAGTCCAGGCCGTGCCCGAACGCGGCGGGCGTCGTAGTGCTGTCCATACTCTCTCTGTGCCGGGCGGCCTCAAGCTGCCCCGAAATCCCGTGAAAGCGCCGGGGCCGCAGGCCTCGCGCATACACGGAGACTTTATCATTCACCCATGGATTCCCTGCGCTTGACCATAGAGACCGACCTGTCCCGCATCGACGCCCAGCAGTGGGACGCGCTGGCGGGCGAGCAGCCCTTCCTGCGCCATGCGTTCCTGTGCGCGCTGCATGAAACCGGCTGCGCCGCGCCAGGCACCGGCTGGGCGCCGCATTATCTTGCGCTGTGGCGAGACCATGCGCTGGCTGCCGCCGCCCCGCTCTACCTGAAGTCGCACTCGCGCGGTGAGTATGTTTTCGACTACGCGTGGGCCGACGCCTTCCAGCGCCACGGCTTGCGCTACTACCCCAAGCTGCTGTCCGCGATTCCATTCACCCCGGTGACCGGCCCCCGGCTGCTGGCGCGCAACGACGAGGATCGCGACACCCTGGTGCGCGGGCTGATCGCCTTTGCCGAAGAGATCAAGGTTTCTTCGCTGCATCTGCTTTTTCCCGCGGATGCGGACGTGCGCGCGCTGCGCGAAGCCGGGTTCATGATCCGCGAAAGCGTGCAGTTCCACTGGACCAATCCCGGCTACGCGGACTTCGACGCGTTCCTGGCCGCGATGAGCCATGACAAGCGCAAGAAAATCCGCCAGGACCGCAAGAAGGTGGCCGCCGCCGGGCTGTCCTACCGCTGGCTGCGTGGCGCCGAAATCGGCGCGGCCGAACTGGACTTCTTCTATGAATGCTATTGCCGCACCTACTTCAGCCATGGCAATCCGCCCTACCTGAACCAGGAGTTCTTCCGCCGCGCGCATCGCGCACTTGCGGACGCTTTCGTGTTGATCCTGGCGCAGCGCGACGGCCAACCGGTGGCGGCCGCGCTGAACCTTGCAGGCGGCGACGCGCTTTACGGGCGCTACTGGGGCGCGACCGAGTACGTGCCCGGCCTGCACTTCGAGACCTGCTACATGCAGTCCATCGCCTATTGCATCGCCCATGGCATCGCGCGCTTCGAAGGCGGCGCGCAAGGCGAACATAAGATGGCGCGCGGGCTGCTGCCCACGCCCACGTGGTCCGCGCACCGGGTCGCGCACCCGGGGTTTGCGGACGCGATCCAGACCTTCCTGGACGAAGAAACCGCGGCGGTGACGGACTATCTGGGAGAGCTGGAAACGCACTCTCCGTTCAAGCGGCCGCGGGAAGACTGAGGCCTACAGGAAACGGTCCAGCAGCTTGCGGCTGTGCTTGTCCAGCGCCTGGATGTTGCGCACCAGATAGAAGATGCCGTGGCTGTCGGCGATCAGCAGGGTCTGCGGACTCAGCCGCCGTATGTCTTCTTCGCCCCGCAGCGTAAACGACGTCGGGCCGCGATCGGTATCGACCTGCCAGGTGCTGGGGGTGGCAAACGTGGACACGCTGGCCAGCTTGCGGATCTCGGGCATGAATTCCCGGCTCGCCAGCTCTTCTTCGATCAAGGCGCGCTGCGGGGCGGGCACGTCGGACAGGTGTTCGATCCAGAGCAATTCGTGCCCGTCCACGGTCACGAGCGACAGGCCACGATCCGCCTCGCTGATCGGAAACGCGCGAACGGGCAACACGCCTTCGTGCATCTCGCCATCGGCGGACTGGAACTCCAGACGTCCGAAGGCATTGCGGCGCAACTGAAAAGACGGCAAGGTCATGACGATAATTCCGGTTCCGCGTCAGGCCACGGCGGCCATGTCTTCGCTGCCTGACGCTTGCGCGTCGGCCTCGGCCTGGCGCGCCTGCGCCTGGTACAGACGGTAGTAGGCGCCCTCCCGGGCCATCAGTTCTTCGTGCGGCCCCTGTTCCACGATCTGGCCGCGATCCAGCACCACCAGACGGTCGGCCTTGCGCAAGGTGCTCAGGCGATGGGCGATGGCGATGGTAGTGCGGCCGCGCACCAGATTGTCGAGCGCCTTCTGGATTTCCTTTTCGGTGGTCGTATCCACCGACGAGGTCGCTTCGTCCAGGATCAGGATGCGCGGATCGATCAGCAACGCGCGCGCGATCGAGATACGCTGGCGCTCGCCGCCGGACAGCGCCTGGCCGCGTTCGCCGACCAGCGAGTCGTAGCCGTGCGGCAGCCGCAGGATGAATTCGTGCGCGTGCGCGGCGCGTGCGGCGGCTACGATCTCATCCCGGGTGGCGTCCGGCTTGCCATAGGCGATGTTTTCGGCAATGGTGCCGAAGAACAGGAACGGCTCCTGCAGCACCAACCCGATGTTGCGCCGGTAGTCCGCCACGCGCACCGAACGGATGTCGGCGCCGTCCACCAGCACCGCGCCTTCGGACACATCATAGAAGCGGCAGATCAGGTTGATCAGCGTGCTCTTGCCCGAGCCGCTGTGCCCCACCAGGCCGATCATTTCGCCAGGGGCAATGTTCAGGTTCAGCCCGCGGATGACTTGGCGGTTGCCATAGCGAAAGCCCACGTCGCGCAATTCGATGCGGCCGTTGATGTGCGGCAGTTTGGCCGGATTCTGCGGTTCCGGCACGCTGGAAACGTGGTCCAGGATGTCGAAAATGCGCTTGGCGCCGGCCGCGGCCTTTTGCGTCACCGAAACGATACGGCTCATCGAATCCAGGCGCATGTAGAACCGCCCGATATAGGCCAGGAAAGCGGCCAGCACACCGACGGTGATTTGTTTTTGGGACACCTGCCAGATGCCGAAAATCCACACCACCAGCAGCCCCACTTCGGTGAGCAGCGTGACCGTGGGCGAGAACAGCGACCAGGTGGTGTTCACACGGTCGTTGACTTCCAGGTTGCGATTATTGGCTTCGCGAAAGCGCGCGACTTCGCGCTTTTCCTGGGCGAAAGCCTTGACCACGCGGATGCCCGGTATGGTGTCGGCCAGCACGTTGGTGATTTCCGACCAGATGCGATCGACCTTTTCAAAGCCGTGGCGCAGACGGTCGCGCACCGCGTGGATCATCCAGATAATGAAGGGCAGCGGCACCAGCGTGACCAGCGCCAGCCACGGATTAATGGACACCAGGATGACCGCGGTCATGCAGATCATCAGGATATCGGTTGCAAAGTCCAGCAGATGCAGCGACAGAAACACGCAAATGCGGTCGGTTTCGCTACCGATGCGCGAGATCAGATCGCCCGTGCGCTTGCCCCCGAAATACTCCAGGGACAACTGCTGCAAGTGCTCGTACGTGGTGGTGCGCAGGTCTGCGCCGATGCGTTCGCTGACCCATGCCAGGATGTAGGTCCTGGCCCAGCCCAGGCCCCAGGCCAGGAAGGCCGAGGCCAGCAGCCCGCCCAGGTAAAGACGCACTTTGTCGTAATCGATGGGCGCGCCGTTCTGGAACGGAATCAGCACGTCGTCCATCAGCGGCATGGTCAGGTACGGCGGCACCAGCGTCGCGGCAGTGCCCAGCAGCGTCAATATGAAACCCGCCAATAGCGGGCCGCGGTAAGGCCGGGCAAAGCGCCACAGGCGCAGCAGCGCCCAGGTGGAGGACGGCGCCGCCTGTTCCTGGTTGCAGCTTGGGCACTCTTCCTCACCTGCCGGTATGACGTTATTACAGATGGTGCAGGTGCGCTCTGCCGGCTCCTCCGCCTGATGACCGGACAGACGGATCGCCTGCTGGGTCTCGAACTGCGCCAGCAGGCGCAGCGCGGCCGGGTTGCGGGCCAGCGTGAAACGCCACACGCCCAGGCGGGAACTGTCGTCGTGCAATTCCAGCACCGCGGCGCCGGCATGGTCGGTCAGGCTGAGTTTTAATTGGGGGCCATATGCCCAGGAATCCCAGCCCGCCTCGTCGGGCTGGCGGGCCAGCAGCCGGCGGTCGGTAGCGGCGATCAGCCCCGGCCGGAACTTCAAGCGCTGGTCCAGGTCTATCTCGACCCAGGCCAATAAGGTTTCGCCATCCGCCAGTTCGGCGCGGATTTCATCCCGCCAGCGGGCAGGAAAGGCTTCGGCAAGGCCGGAAAGCAGGTTTGGTTTTTTCATTGGAACGCATACCGGGCCAGGACTCTGCCCTACTAGGCGGCAACCGGTTCGCAACCTCAGGCGGCGGCAAACGTGTCCCTTCCTTACAACACAACGAGTTCACGCCTTGAAGGCGTCGTATAGTATCAGCCGATTTTTCTAATTAGGAATATCTGGGATCCCCCACTCGTTGGCATTATTCTAAAGGCGCAACCCCAATAAATTCGCGGTCTTGCATAGGGGCGTCCGCGCGTGCCAACCTGCTTCTCTCGTAAATTAAAACATGAAAAAGAAAGACATTGAATTTCTCGATGTCGTGGCTTTGCGCGGCCCGAACATTTGGACGTACCGTCCGGTACTTGAAGCGTGGGTGGATATCGGCGAGCTGGAGGATTACCCCTCCAATACCATTCCCGGCTTTTACGAGCGGCTGACCGAATGGCTGCCGACGCTGATCGAGCACCGCTGCAGCCCGGGGGTCCGGGGAGGCTTCCTGTCGCGCCTGAAGGAAGGCACGTGGCCCGGCCATATTCTTGAGCATGTCACCCTGGAATTGCAGAACCTGGCCGGCTTGCGCGGCGGTTTCGGCAAGGCCCGCGAAACCTCCACTCGCGGCGTCTACAAGGTGGTCGTGCGCGCCTGGCAGGAACAGGTCACGCGCACCGCCCTGAACGAAGCCCGCGACCTGGTCATGGCCGCCATCGAAGACCGCCCCTTCGATGTGCCCGCTGCCATCTCGAAGCTGCGCGGCCTGATCGACAAGCATTGTCTCGGCCCCAGCACCGCCTGCATCGTGGATGCCGCCGACGACCGCGACATCCCCTACATCCGCCTGTTCGAAGGCAACCTCGTGCAGTTCGGCTACGGCTCGGCCCAGCGCCGCATCTGGACGGCGGAAACCGACCGCACCAGCGCAATCGCCGAAGGCATCTCGCGCGACAAGGACCTGACCAAGGAACTGCTGTCGACCTGCGGCGTGCCGGTGCCCGAAGGCCGCCTCGTGCGCAGCGAGGACGACGCCTGGGAAGCGGCCGAGGACATCGGCCTGCCGGTGGTCGTGAAGCCCTATGACGGCAACCATGGCCGCGGCGTATTCACCAACCTGACGACCCGCGAGGAAGTGGTGTCGGCCTATCGCGTCGCGGTGGACGAAGGCAGCGGCGTGATCGTCGAACGCTTCGTGCTGGGCAACGAACATCGCCTGCTCGTCGTGGGCGATCGCATGGTGGCCGCTGCCGCCGGCGAACCCGCCTGGGTCACGGGCGATGGCAAATCCACGATCTCCGAACTCATCGACAGCCAGATCAACACGGATCCACGCCGCGGCCGCACCGAGAACCACCCGCTGAACCCGGTGCGCCTCGATTCCGCCGCGCGGCTCGAGATCGCGCGCCAAGGCCTGTCGGAAGACAGCGTGCCGCCCGAAGGCCAGCGCGTGCTGGTGCAACGCAGCGGCAACGTCGCCTTCGACGTCACCGACCGCGTGCACCCCAGCATCGCCGCGACCGTGACCCTGGCCGCGCGCATCGTGGGCCTGGACATCGCCGGCGTCGACCTGGTGGCCGAGGACATTTCGCGCCCGCTGGATGAACAGCGCGGCGCCATCGTCGAAGTCAATGCCGGCCCCGGCCTGCTGATGCACCTGAAGCCCGCGGACGGCACCCCGCGCCCGGTGGGCCGCGCCATCGTGGACCATCTGTTCCCCGAGGGCGATGCGGGCCGCATTCCCATCGTGGGCGTAACGGGCACTAACGGCAAGACCGTGGTGGCGCGTCTGGTCGCCCGCCTGCTGAGCCTGTCGGGCAAGCGCACCGGCCTGGCTTGCAGCGAAGGCCTCTACCTGGACCGCCGCCTGGTCCAAAAAGGCGACCGCGCCGATTTCGCCTCCGGCACGCGCCTGCTGATGAACCGCAACCTGGATGCCGCCGTCATCGAAAACGACAGCGGCGTGATCCTGGGCCAAGGCCTGGCCTACGACCGCTGCCAGGTGGGCGTGGTCACCAACATCGACGATGCCGACCATCTCGGCGACTTCGACATCAATGAAACGGAACGCATGTTCAACGTGTTCCGCACACAGGTGGACGTGGTGCTGCCCGGCGGCGCCGCCGTGCTGAACGCGCGCGATCCGCGCGTGGTGGAAATGGCGGAACTGTCCGACGGCTCGGTGATTTTCTTCGGCATCGATCCCGCGTTGCCAGCCATCGCCGCGCACTTGCAACAGGATGGCCGCGCCGTGTTCGTGCGCGACGGCAGCATCGTTCTTGCGCAAGGCAGCCGCGAGGAACGCCTGGCCGCCGTGGCCGCTATCCCGCTGACCCATGGCGGACGCGTGGCTTTCCAGGTCGAGAATGTGCTGGCCGCGGTGGGTGCGGCCTGGGCGCTGGATATTCCGGTTGAACTGATCCGCGCCGGCATCGAAACCTTCGACATCGACCAGGCCGACGCTCCCTGGCAGTTCACGCTGTTCGAACGCAACGGCAGCACCGTGGTGGTCGACGACGTGCACAATGCCTCGGCGCTGCGCCCCCTCATCGCCGCCATCGATCAGTTCCCCGCGACCACGCGCGCCGCCGTCTATTCGGCCGGCGCCGACCGCCGCGACGCGGACCTGATCGAACAGGGCAAGCTGCTGGGCGACGCCTTCGACCGCGTGGTGCTCTACGACGACCTGACCGTGCGTAGCAAACGCCCCGAAGGCCAGGCGCGCGCGCTGCTGCGGCAGGGCCTGGCGCAAGGCGCCCGCGTCAAGGACATCCAGGAAGAACCCGACCACGGCAAGGCCATCCAGAGCCAACTCGACGGCATCGCCGCGGGCGATTTCGTCCTGCTGCAATCGGACGAAGCCTTCTCCGGTCCCACCATCGACCTGGTCCGCCGCTGGATTCAGCAATACTGACAATATCTGCGCGCGCCCTTGCCCGAGCGGCGGGCGCGCGTAAGCTAGACAGGAATACCTGCCATGGAAGTTTCCCGTATCCGAGCACTGCGCGGTCCCAATCTGTGGAGCAAGAACACCGCGATCGAGGCCATTGTTTCCTGCGCCGACGCCGAATGCTCCATCGACAACCTGCCTGACTTCGAAGCGCGCCTGCGCGCGCGGCTGCCCCAGACCGGCCTGCTGCGTCCGGAAGGCCATCAAGGCGCCGTCTCCATCGCCCACGTGCTGCAGATCGTGGCGCTGACGATGCAGGCGCACGCTGGCTGCCCCGTCACGTTCGGCCGCACCGCCTCCACCATCGAGCCTGGCGTGTTCCAGGTGGTGGTCGAATACAGCGAAGAGGAAGTCGGCCGGCTGGCGATGGAACTGGCGCAAGTGCTGGTGCGCGCCGCGCTGGACGACACGCCCTTCGATCTTGCCGATGCCCTCAAGCGCCTGCGCGACCTGGACGAAGACGTGCGTCTGGGACCCAGCACCGGCTCCATCGTCAACGCCGCCACGGCCCGCAACATCCCCTATCGCCGCCTGACCCAGGGCAGCATGGTGCAGTTCGGCTGGGGCAGCAAGCAGCGCCGTATCCAGGCCGCCGAAACCGACCTGACCAGCGCCATCTCCGAATCCATCGCGCAGGACAAAGACCTGACGAAGATGCTGCTGGACGCAGCCGGCGTGCCAGTGCCGATGGGCCGTTCGGTAACCACCGCCGAGGAAGCCTGGGCCGCCGCCGAAGAACTGGGCGGCCCGGTCGTGGTCAAGCCGCGCGACGGCAGCCAGGGGCGTGGCGTCGCCGTCAACATTGAAACGCGCGAACGCGTGATCCAGGCTTTTGAAGTAGCCGAAGAGATCAGCTCCGAGGTCATCGTCGAGCGCTACATTCCCGGCCACGATTTCCGTCTGCTAGTGGTGGGCGGCGCGCTGGTCGCGGCTTCGCGGCGCGATCCGCCCCAGGTCACCGGAGACGGCGTGCAGACCATCCGCCAATTGGTGGATCAGGTCAACGCCGACCCGCTGCGCGGCGACGGCCATGCCACCTCGCTCACCAAGATCCGCTTCGACGACATCGCCCTGGCCACCCTCAAGAAGCAAGGCTTCGATGCCGATTCCGTGCCGCCCTCCGGCACGCTGATCTTCCTGCGCAACAACGCCAACCTGAGCACCGGCGGTTCAGCCACCGACGTCACCGACGAAGTGCATCCCGAGATGGCCGCGCGCGCGGTGTCGGCGGCCCGCATGATCGGGCTGGACATCTGCGGCGTGGACGTCGTGGCGGAGAGCGTGCTGTACCCGCTCGAGGAACAGAACGGCGGCGTCGTGGAAGTGAACGCCGCGCCAGGCCTGCGCATGCACTTGAACCCGTCCTTCGGCAAGGGCCGCGCCGTGGGCGAAGCCATCATCGCCAACATGTACGCCGACGGCGATGACGGCCGCATCCCCGTCGTGGCCGTGGCGGGCACCAATGGCAAGACCACTACCGTGCGCCTGACCGCCCATATCCTGGGTGTTGCCGGCAATCGCGTAGGCATGACGAATTCCGACGGCGTCTACGTGGACAACCTGCGTATCGACACCGGCGATTGCAGCGGTCCGCGCAGCGCGCGCAGCGTGCTCATGCACCCGGACGTGGACGCAGCCGTGTTCGAGACCGCGCGCGGCGGCATCCTGCGCGAAGGGCTGGCCTTCGACCGGTGCAACGTGGCCATCGTCACGAATATCGGCATGGGCGACCACCTGGGGCTGGGCTACATCAGTACGGTCGAAGACCTGGCCGTGGTCAAGCGCGTGATCGTGCAGCACGTGCATCCCACGGGCACCGCGGTCCTGAACGCGGCGGACCCCATCGTGGCCGAAATGGCCGCGAGCTGCCCGGGCTCGATCACCTACTTCGCCGAAGACCGCAACCATCCCGTGCTGGCGACGCACCGCGCGCAAGGCCTGCGCTGCGTCTACCGCGACGGCGACTCCATCGTGACCGCCCAAGGTGCCGACGAGACCCGCTACCCCTTGGCTTCCATTCCGCTCACGCGCAACGGCACCATCACCTTCCAGGTGGAAAACGCCATGGCGTCGATCGCGGCCGCCTGGGCGCTGGGGCTGGACACGGACATCATCCGCCGCGGCCTGGCGACCTTCGTCAACGATGCCCAGACCGCTCCCGGACGCTTCAACGTGTTCGATTACCGCGGCGCCACGGTGATCGCCGACTACGGCCACAATCCCGATGCCATCCTGGCGCTGGTGCGGGCCGTCGACGCCATGCCCGCCAAGCGGCGCTCCGTGGTCATCAGCGGCGCGGGCGACCGCCGCGATGAAGACATCCGGATGCAGACCGAGATCCTGGGAGAAGCATTCGACGACGTGCTGCTGTATCAGGACCAATGCCAGCGCGGCCGCGCCGACGGCGAAGTGCTGGCGCTATTGCAGCAGGGCCTGGTCAACGCCACCCGCAGCAAGCATGTCGAAGAGATCCATGGCGAGTTTCTCGCCATCGACACCGCACTGGCGCGCCTGGGCGCTGGCGACCTCTGCCTGATCCTCGTCGACCAGGTCGAAGAAGCGCTGGATCACATCGCGCGCCGCATCGCGCAAGCCTGAGCCGATCGCGGCCTTCCGTAGCGAAACGGGGCGCCCTTGGGCGCCCCGTTCGCGTCTGGCATCGGCGTGCGGCCGATCAACTGGCGCTTGACGCCGCAGGCACAGCCGCCTGGTACCTGTCGGTCACGTGCGTGCATCCCATTGCCGTCATCGCGGCCAGTGTCAGCAAGATTGCGCTGCAAAGTCGTTGCGTCATGCGAATTCCTCTTCCTATTCTGAGGCCGAACCTGCTTGCGGGTTCCGCCATGACTATACCGTTGCGCCCGCGCCCAAGCCAACCGCGGACACCCCGGTCCACCCCCGCAAATCCAGTTACCAGCCTCCCTCAAAAGCGGACAAGACATTGCCGGAATGTAACTGCAGCTTCTAGTGCGCCTGCAACCTCTTCCCGCTGGAAAGCGGCTATTTTCCTGCCCTCCGCGTTGTTACATTTACCCACAGCCAGGTTTGACGGCCGCGCCGCGTGCTCGTACGGTAAGTGCATGGCCTGAACGGAAACCTTTTTACCGACAGGCCCTAGCTGATCAGTGTCCAATTCAACCGCGGCACTCCGGTTTACAGGCCGCAAACCGGATGCCGCAAGCAAAAGGAGAGGTCACCATGAACAACGACATCATCGCTGGCAAATGGAAGCAACTGACGGGCAAAGCCAAAGCCGCCTGGGGTGAACTCACCGACGACGAGCTGACCCGCACCGAAGGCAACGCCGAACGGCTGGCAGGCCTGATCCAGGAGCGTTATGGCAAGACTCGCGAAGAAGCTGAAAAGGAAGTCCGCGACTTCTTCGACCGGAATCCCTGATCCGTCCAACCACCAGGAGAAGCTGACATGCTGCACTACGCCGTAGTTTTCTTCGTCATCGCCATCATCGCGGCTGTCCTGGGCTTCGGCGGCATCGCCGCCGGCGCTGCGGGCATCGCCAAGATCCTGTTCTTCGTCTTCCTGGTACTGGCGCTGCTGTCCATTCTCGGCGGCGCATTCCGCAAGAAATAGAACTCGTACCCAAGATACTTCGCCATCCTCGCGTATCGACGCGCTGAATCACTAACAAGGAGCATGACTATGGAATTTCGCAAGCTGATCGCCGCCGCTGCACTGGGCACGGGCGCCGTCTTCACTTCCATGGCTTTTGCCGCCGACGACGGCAAGCCGAAACAGTCCGTGGGTGAATACGCGTCCGACGCCACCGTGACCACCAAGGTCAAGGCCGCCATCGTGGCCGACAAGCAGCTGAGCGCGCTGGATATCGCGGTCGAAACCAATGCGGGCGTCACCAAGCTGACGGGTACCGTCGGCACAGCGGCCGAAGCTGATCATGCAGCCACCGTTGCGCGCGGCGTCGAAGGCGTCAAGCAGGTGATGAACAACATCAAGGTCGACCCGGCCAAGAACAAGAAGTAAAGCGGGGGCTTGCCAGCCCTATCCAGAAAACAAAGCGGCGCCTGTGTCATACACAGGCGCCGCTTTGCATTGTTCTGGGCAAGAGTCCGTCGTGTCGCTCGATTCAGATATCGACCACCCCGCGGCCTATTTCGAGCGCTCGGCCGCCCACCTGGATCCGGCCATCGGCCTGGACGTCCAGCAACAACCGGCAAGGCCTGCCGATATGGTCGCCCTGCTCCACGAGGATGCGGGCGGGCAAGGCATGATTCCGATGCTGCAGCCAGCCGCCCAGGTTGGCGCAGGCGGAACCGGTGCCGGCGTCCTCGTTCACGCCGCCGCCCGCTTTGGCGTAGAAGTAGCGCGCCACCACGACCTGCCGCCCGTCCTGCTGGCGGCCTTCGTCAAAGGCGAAGGCGTACATGACTTTGCGTCCCAGGCTGTTGGCCTGCCAGCGGTCCAGCCGGGAGGCATCGGGAGCGATGCGGCGCACGGCTTGAACGCTGGCGACAGGAATCAACAGTTGGTCGGCGCCCGTATCCACCCAGATCGGGTCGCCCAGCAGATCGGCGGCATCCAGACCGAGCAGACTTGCGATTTCGGCGCGGTCCAACGCCGGTGGGGCGGTCTGCACACCGCCGGGACAGGGCGCGGTAAAGGTCCAGGCATCGCCATGCGCGGTCACCGGCACTACCCCCGCGGCAAACTCCAGGGTCAGCTCATCGCCCGTTTGCTGCAAGTCCCGCACCACCTGCGAGGTGCCGATCGTCGGATGCCCAGCGAACTTCATCTCGAAGCCCGGCGTGTAGATGCGCACGCGCGCCGCGGCCTTGTCCGAAGGCAGGATGAAAGTGGTTTCGGACAAGTTGAACTGCGCCGCCAGGTTAAGCATGGTGGCGTCGTCCATGCCGCGCGCATCTTCAAACACGCAAAGCTGGTTGCCGCTGAAAGTGGAGGAAGCGAAAACGTTGAGCAGGCGGAAAGCGTAAGAGGCCATGGCGGTAACAAGGGGTTGAAAGCGTTGCGCCGGCCAACGCCGGCGCAATGCCCCACTTTATCGCAAGCCTCGGGGCCCTGCTACCAGATCGCGAAGAAAAGCACCCAGGCCAGACAGAACGGCGCCAGGCCCGCAGCCAGCACCGTCCAGGCCAGCCCTTTGCGCCATGCGCTCGCCACACGGGGCTTTAACAGCCGCGCATACAACCGCAGCGTCCACAGCACCGCCAAGCTCAACAACGTAAAACGCACGGGCGCGGCCCAGGCGGCCTGCATGCCTTCATGCTTGAGCAGATTCACGGTGGTGGCCGACAGGCCCAGGAACACGCCGATGCCGGCCGAAGGAATCAATGCCTGGGCCAATTTATGCAGGCCGGGACGGCCCCAGCGCGTGGCCGGCTCGTCCGGCACGGGCACGGCTGGCGCCAGGCGATCGGCAATCCACAGCGACAGGAAGGTCGCCCCACCGACGCAGACCGTAGCGCCCACCACGAACATCAGAATGCCGGCCCCATCCAGCCACGAGAAGCTGTCATTCACTTCCGGGTAATGCGTCAGGATGAACCAGGGCGCGTTGTCCATCAGCGGCCACATGATGTCGTGTTCGACCAGCCAGGTCGCGGCCCACTGCTTGGCGGTCACGTACCAGGGGCTGGCGCTCCAGAGGAAGGCACCGATCGCGATGCCCATCAGGCCGAAGCACAGCAGCGCCGTCTGCCAGGGATCGCCGTGCGTGACATGCACGATTTCTTCTTCGGGCGAACGCGGCGTCAGCGCGATCGCGCCGCGATAGCCGCTGCAACGTCCGCAGACATGGCAATCGCCCGCGCCCTTCATATGGCGCAACGGCACCAGCGGCGCACAGTTGATGGGTTCGATGCGGATGACCGGATGGCGCCACTTTTCTTCATCGACCTTGAAATGCCACGGCGCCAGCTTGGCCAGGAGGTTGAAGACGCCATTGACCGGGCACAGATATTTGCACCACACGCGCTTGCTGCGGCCGTAGCGCCAGCCGACGATCATGGCCGCCACGGTGGAACCGCCCAGCACCGCCAGCACCGCCAGCGGATACTGGTACACGCTGACCAGCTGGCCGTAGACGGTGGTCAGCGCGAAGGCAACAAAAGGCCAGCCTCCCCAGCGCATCCATTTCGGGATCGCATGCCCCTGGCCGCGCTCGCTGGCCCATTCCGTCAGCATCCCTTCGGGGCAGAGCCAGCCGCACCAGGCCCGGCCAAGAATGGGCATGGAAATCAGCACGAACGGCCACCACACTCCCCAGAACGCGAACTGCGCGACGATGGTCAGGTTGTTGAACACCGAGGCCGCATTGTCCGGCAAGGGCAGGATGGCGGGCACGATCAAAAGGAAAGCGTATATCGCAACAATGCCCCACTGCAGCTTGCGCAACAGCGGGGCATGGTCACGAAGGAAGTCGGCGATACGGGAGGTTGCCCTCCCGAGTGCAGCTGCCATGGTCAAACCTTCAAATATTCAGTCCGGCAACAGTCGGGTTCAGGAAGCGCTGCGGGCCGCGGCGGTCGCCCCTGCGGGCTTGCCTCCCACCCAGCGCAGCAGCGCCCAGACGACGATCCAGTAAGCCACCCACAACAGCACGGAACTCAGCGCAGGCAGGGCCCGGTAGCCGGCGAAGTCGGCCAAGACCTTGCCCACGCCGGTGCTGTCGCTCAAGAGCCAGGAGCTGTCCCACACCGGGTCCACGATGGTCGGCAGCACGTCCAGCGAAATCAGGTGATCCAGGCCGCCCACCAGCAATGCGCCGGCCAGCAACAGCAAAAGGATCTCGGTCACGCGGAAGAAGCGGCGCCAGGTGATGAGCTTGCCGCCCAGCTGCAACAGCCAGAACGTCAGCAACGCGACAACGAAGCCGGCAATGCCAGCCAGCGCCAGCTTCAGCATGTCGCTGCCGCCCTCGCCCGCCGACACGGTGCCGTACAGGAACACGACGGTCTCGCTGCCTTCGCGCGCCACGGCGATGGCTACAAGCACGAACAGGCCCCACCAGTTGTCATTGGCGACGGAAGCCCGCGCCCCGCTCTCGAGTTCGCCCTTGAGCGTGCGGCCATGCTTCTTCATCCAGACGACCATCTGCACCACCAGCGCGCAGGCGGCAAGCGACATGATGGCCTGGAACCATTCCTGGCCTTCGTCGCTGAGCCAGGTGGACACGCCCAGCAGCACCAGGGCCAAGGCCACGGCCAGCGCAAGGCCGGCGGCCACGCCGCCCCACAAATAGGTCAGGCCGCGCTTGCCCTCGGGCGTCGCGCGCAGCCAGGTGTACAGGATGCCCACCACCAGCATGGCTTCGACGCTTTCGCGCCAGACGATGAAAAGTACCTGTTCCATATAGTGCTACCGCGTCATTCCTTGGGCTTGACGACCAAGGTGCCTTTCACGCTCTGGTGAAAATCGTCAAAAAAGGGATACTCGCCCGGGCGGGAAATGGTGATCACGACGAAGGATTTCACCCCCGGCCCCAGCACCTTTTCCTTGCGCAGCGGAATGCTTTCGAATTCCACCGGCTCGTTGCTCTCGTTGATGAGCTCGATCTTGAAACGACCCGCCGGCACTTCCAGCGTGGCGGGTTCGAAGGTGCCGTCCGGCTTGAACTTCAGCGTGAACGTGGGCAACTCGTCAGCCTGCGCGGGCGCGCCGCCGGCCAGTCCGGCCAGGCCGATCAGCAATGCGGCGGCAAGGCGAAGCAGGCTGCGCACGATCAGTAACCGCCCTTCTTGCCCGTGCCGGCGTAGACGAATTCATATTCCAGGTCAAAGGGCTCGAACCACGGGCCCACGCCGGTTTCCTTGTCGACGTGGCGGCCGAAGTGGCTCATCTTGTCCGCGGTGGGCGGCAGTACCGTGTACTTCAGCTTGTACTTGCCCGGACCTTCCAGCTTGACGTTTTCGCCGTAGTGGGGACCGTCGTTGGCGACCATGGGCATGAACGTGCCCTTCTGCACATTCTGGCTGCCGACCTTCTGGATTTCGTACTTCACGACCAGGTAAGGCACCCACTCGCCCTCGGGAAAGCCCGTCTTGTTGCCGGCAGTGGCGTGGATGTCGGCTTCAAGGTGCACATCCGAATCCTTGGCCGGGCGCATCATTCCCGGGGGGTCCATTTCGATCGGTTGCAGATACACCGCGCCGATTTCCATGCCGCCCTTTTCCACCGGTTTGCCGATAGGGTATTCGGCCGCGTTGGCGGCGGAAACGCTCAGAGCGACAATGGCCAGGGCCAAGGCTTTCTTGATCATGTGCATAATCCTTGAAACACAAATGGGACGACGGTTCTCAAAACACAAACAAGAACCGTTTTCATTAATGTAACGAAATCAACTGACAGAACCCTGAACCTGGCGCCAGGAAATTCCGCGGATCATTGCGTTTGATCAAGCGGTAAAAAAAGCTCGCCCCCTGGGTTCAGAGCCCGAGAAACTTGAACGGCGCCGACGGCTGGAAGGCGCGCGTGGCATCGCCCGCAAACGTGTGGCGCTGGTCTGGTCCCAGGTCCAGCTTCAGCACTTTGCCGCTTTCCGGACTGAAGTCCAGAGCCTTCAGATCCACCCAAAATGTGTTGGGCGTCAGGGCCGATTCGAAGAAATACAACTTGCGCCGGTGGTCGAAGACAGTGCGCCAGCGCGTGGACGAAATATTGGGTTGTCCAGGCGTACTGATGCCATAGGGCACAGAGACGTTGCGTATCACGCTGAAGACACTGGCCAGCGCCTTGTTGGGATCCGGGTCCTTGGGGATGGCGTTGATATAGAACGATGCCCGCACGAAACGGTCGGCGGCGCGATTGGTGCCCGGCAGCATGGTGGTGCCGCCGATCTGCTGCCAATAGGCATTGAGCGCCAGTTGCTGTTCGAATTGAGGCGAATTCGTCATCATCTGGTAGTCGCGGCTGTGGTGGATCACCTGGCGTCCGCCGATGTATTCGATGATGGCGCTGTCCCCGCTGGCGTCCGAGATCGACAGGTGCAGCGTCGTCAGGCGGTCCTCGCCCGGCACGTTGTCCGAAACGATGGTGTAGGGTTCCTGTCCCAATGCCTCCACGGCTTCCTTGACGGTGGCGTAGTTGTCCAGCACGTACTGCGCCCACGCGGCAATGGTCAGGCCGGGTTTGCTCTTAGCATCGAATTGCGGGTACTGCGATTCGGCCAGCCACAGCAGATTGGCGCTCAAGCCCGCTTCGTTCACACCGTCGGTGGTCGAGACGTCATAGCCGGATGTGACCACGCTGCCGTAGCGCGACGTCCAGTGCAGGGAGTTCGGGCCGGCCTCGCCGCTGCGAGCCATGCCGCGCGGCAACACCCACAGGTTGCTGGTGATGTCGTTCTTCCAGTCCATGGACCGCGCGGTAACCACCTGATCGCCGGCGCCGTGGAAGACGACGCGCGTGCAGGCCCAGGTGGCGGGCGATGCGGACAGGACCGTCAGTCCGGCTAACGCCGAGCAGGCCAAGCGGGAAAACATCTTGTTCAGTCTCATGCTTGCACTCCCGGGTGACTGTTCTTGCGCTTGCCGCCCAAGTCGAAGCCTGCAAGCGGTGATTAAAAAACACCCCAAGAAACCGGACCGCTGTCCGGCTTTTGGGGTGCTGACGATCGATGAAGCCGCGCCTGACGCGGCCACGCCGTTACTTGCGTCCGGGCCCTTGCGTGCCGCCGGGCGTGAACGGAAAGGTCGAGAACATGGCGCGCGTCTGATCCTGCATCTGGTCCTGCATCTGCACGAACAGATTTTTGCTCTGGTCGATGTAGTTGTTCATCATGTTCTGCAGCATGGGCGTCTGCACGTTCATGAACTGGGCCCAGGCCTCGGGACCGAATTGGCTGCCATACAGGCCCTTGGACTGCTCCGCCATGCGTTGCTGGATTTCCATGAAGGCCTGGATGTTCTTTTCCAGGTAGGAACCCATGATGCCCTGCATGGCATGCCCGTAGAACCGGATGATCTGCGACAGCATGTTGGACGAGAACATGGGCATGCCGCCGCTTTCTTCTTCAAGAATGATCTGCAGGAGAATGCTGCGCGTCAGGTCTTCGCTGCTCTTGGCGTCGACGACCTGGAATTCTTCATTGGCCAGGACCAGTTGTTTGACATCTGCCAGGGTGATGTACGTGCTGGTCCGGGTGTCGTACAGGCGACGGTTGGGGTACTTTTTAATCAGGCGCAGGCTGGCGCCGGTTTGTGCTTGCGTCATGGTTGTCCCCGGATCGGGCGATCTCTAAGGCTTCAGATAGGGTTAGTGTAATCCGGAGGGCCTTCTCCCCAAGGCCCTCCGGCGCCGACGAACCGCCTGCTGGCGGTCCGCGATGCGTCAGCCCATGTGCAGGCCGCCGTTGAGCGAGAAGTCCGCGCCCGTCGAAAAACCGGACTCATCCGAGGCCAGCCACGACGTGATGGACGCGATTTCCTCCGGCGTGCCCAGGCGGCGCACCGGGATGGTGGCGACAATCTTTTCCAGCACGTCGGGGCGAATGGCGCGAACCATGTCTGTGCCGATGTAGCCGGGCGAAATCGTGTTGACGGTGACGCCCTTGCTGGCCACTTCCTGGGCCAGCGCCATGGTGAAGCCATGGATGCCAGCCTTGGCCGTCGAATAGTTCGTCTGGCCGAATTGGCCCTTCTGCCCGTTAACCGAGCTGATGTTGATGATGCGCCCCCACTGGCGTTCGACCATACCGTCGATCACCTGTTTGGTCACATTGAACAAGCTGTTCAGGTTGGTGTCGATGACCGCGCGCCAATCGTCGGCGCTCATCTTGCGGAACAGGCCATCGCGGGTAATGCCCGCGTTGTTGACCAGCACGTCGACCGGACCCAGTTCCTTGGTGACCCGTTCAAAGGCCTCTACCGTGGAGTCCCAATCCGACACATTGCCCACGGACGCGTAGAACGTATAGCCCTGCGCTGCCTGCTCATCCAGCCATTGCTGGTAATTGCGGCTGGGGCCGCAACCTGCCACCACGCGAAAGCCATCCTTGGCCAAGCGTTGGCAAATAGAGGTGCCGATACCGCCCATCCCGCCTGTTACGTAAGCCAGTTTTCCGCTCATTGGACTTCCTCCTGTGTGCGACGGACGCCTCGTTAATTAACTTTCTTCCATCCGGGCCTGACCGCTGCCGCGGCCTCAGGCCGCCCGGACTTTCACATACCTGCCAGGCGCCGGCTCTATCGGCCGGTACTTGGCATTGCCCAACTTTGCACGCGCCTTGACCTGCTTGCCCGAATGGCCCGATAGCCAGCCGGTCCAATCGGGCCACCAGCTGCCCGGCATCTCCACCGCCTGGGCGAACCAGGCGTTCGGATCTCCAGGCAGATGGTGGCCAGACTGCTCGAGCTTGTCAGCCACCCAATAACTGCGGCGCTTCTTGGCCGGCGGATTCACCACGCCGGCGATGTGGCCGGACGCGCCCAGCACGAAACGTTGCGGTCCGCGCAGCACCTGGGTGGAGGCATACGCCGAGACCCAGGGCACGATATGGTCTTCGCGTGACCCGAAGATGTACGCAGGCATTTCCAGCCGCGTCAGGTCCAGCGGCAAGCCGGCCGCGTGCGCGCGTCCCGGCACCTTGAGGTTGTTCTCCAGGTAGGTATTGCGGAAGTACCAGGAGAAGAACGGCCCGGGCAGATTGGTGCTGTCGCCATTCCAGAACAGCAGGTCGAACGCGGGCGGCTTCTGGCCTTTCAGATAGTTGCCGACCACGTAGTTCCAGACCAGTTCATTGGGGCGCAGGAACGAGAACGTGGTGGCCAGGTCGCGGCCAGGCATCAGCCCGCCCTGCCCCAGCTGGTGGTCGCGCAGCAGCGCGTGGGCCTCGTCGACGAAGACGTTCAGGATGCCGGTATCGTGGAAATCGAGCAGCGAGGTCAGCAAGGTCAGCGACGCCACGGGGTGCTCGCCGCGCGCCTCGGCCAAGGCCAGCGCGGAAGCCAGCATCGTGCCCCCCACGCAAAAGCCCAGCGCGTTGACTTGCGGCTGCTTGGTGATGTCGCTTGCCACGCGCAGCGCCTGCAGCACCGCATCGTCCAGGTACTCGGACCAGGTCGCGCGGTCCACGCCATCGGTATCGCTGGACACCGGATTACGCCACGAAATAAGGAATACCGTGTAGCCCTGGTCCACCGCATGCCGGACGAAAGAATTCTCGGGCTGCAGGTCCAGGATGTAGAACTTGTTGATGTTCGGCGGCACGATGACCAGCGGCCGCTCGTGCACGGTGGCGGTCGATGGCGCGTACTGGATAAGCTGGAACAGCCTGTTTTCGAACACCACTTCGCCCGGCGTCACCGCGACGTTGCGGCCGATTTCGAACTGCGACTCGTCCGTCTGCGTGATGCGGCCTTTCTTGACGTCGCCCAGCAGATTGGCCAGCCCTTCATTGAGCGCACGTCCTGCGCTTTCAACAATGGATTGCTGGGCATCAGGATTCAGCGCCAGGAAATTCGACGGCGACAGCGCGTCGACCCATTGCATGATGGAAAAGCGCAGGCGGTCGCGCATGGGTTCGCTGACCTGTGCGGCGTCGACCATGCGCGACATGGCGCGGGCCGACAGCAGATAAGTATGCGCCAGCAACAGATGCGAATGATTGGAGGCCCAGGCATCGCCGGAAAAGCGGCGGTCTGGCGGCGGCGCAAGCGCGCCACGGCGGGCGTCATCGCAAAGGCGTTGCCACTCGCGGGAAAATTCGGCCTGGATGTCGGCCAGGACTTCCGGTGCCACGCTCACCGGAATGGGCCCTGCGGAGAGATTGGCATTCACTTCGACACCTTGTTATCGAAACTACGCGATTGATGTTGCATTCCGGGTTGGGGGCTGTCAATGCGGGTATACAAGGAGGCCTGACAGGGTATGCCGCAAGGCCGGCCGCCGGCCTTGCGCCAGATCAAACCCGGCCGAGCCAGGCCAGCATGGCCATGCGTCCGGTTTCGCCGTCGCGCCGGTACGAAAAGAATCGGTCCGATTCCGCCACCGTACACATCCCGCTCAAGGACACCTCTTGTACTCCGGCCCGGCGCAGGCGGAAATCGGCCAATCCGGCGAGATCCGCCAGCCATTTTCCGGAGATGCCCTGCCGCGGCGTGAAGTAGCGCAGGGTTGCCGGATCGTCCTTGGAGAAGGCGTCCAGTACGTCCTGGCCGACCTCGAACGCCTGCGGGCCGATGCCCGGCCCGACCCAAGCTCGCCAACCCGAGGCTTGCGGCGCCTTGGCGCGCATGACCGCCAGGGTCTTTTCCAGCACGCCACCCGAAAGACCGCGCCAACCCGCGTGCGCCGCGCCCAGAACCGTCCCTTGCGCATCCGCGATGACTACCGGCAGGCAGTCCGCCACCATGACGGCCAGGACGCGGCCCGCACGCGCAGTGACGCTGGCGTCGGCCGCGGGTTCATCCGGCAAGTCCGCCTGATCGGCGTCCACCACCTCGCTGCCGTGGATCTGGCGCAGCCACAGGGGTTCGGCCGGCAACGCAGCGCGCACTCGGCGTCGGTTCTCCGTGACGGTGTCCGGATCGTCTCCTGCGCGACGGCCCAGGTTCAAGGTGTCGTGCGGCGCGACGCCCGCGCCCCCTGCCCGGGTTGTGCAGAAATAGTTCACGCCAGCCCACTCGGGTCCGGTCACCACCGGCAGGCCTGCCACTACGCGTTCCATGCAATCTCTTCCTGGACCAAGCTCATGTCGGGAGGCACGGCCGCGGCGAACTCGACTTCGCCACGGCCGCCCGGATCTTCGAAATGCAGCGCGCGCGCATGCAGCATCTGCCGTTGCGCGCCCGCGATGTTCTTGCCGCCGTATATCGTGTCGGCCAGCAGCGGATGTCCCAGGCTGGCCATGTGCACCCGGATCTGGTGGGTCCGGCCGGTTTCCAGGCGACAAACGACTTCGGTGACGCGGCCGCCGGGATCCGCCTCGCCGCGGCGGGCGGGCGTGTAATGCGTGATGGCCGGTTTGGGCGCCACCGGGCGCTCGACGCTCATGCGTACCGGGACGCGCGAATCGCGGCCGATGGGCCGGTCGACCTTGCCGGCCGTGGCCAGCCAGCCATGCGCCAGGGCCACGTACTCCCGGCCCATGCTGCGCGCCTGCAATTGGCGCACCAGGTGCGTCTGGGCGGTTTCGTTGCGCGCCACCACCATCAGGCCGGACGTGTCTTTGTCCAGACGGTGCACGATGCCGGCGCGGGCGACCTGGGCCAGTTCGGGGTAGCGGTACAGCAGGCCGTTGAGCAGCGTGCCGCTCCAGTTGCCGGCGCCGGGATGCGTGACCAGCCCTGCGGGCTTGTTCACCACGATCCAGTCGGGACTCTCGTCCACTACCGCGAAATCCACCGGTTCGGGCGCGAAGGCCAGGGTTTCCGGGGCGGGCTGGGGCCAGACGGTGAGCTCGTCGCCCGGGCCAACCGTCTGGCGGACTTTGCCGGGCGCGCCATTCACATGGACGTTGCCGGCCTCGATCCAACCCTGCAGCCGGCTGCGGGAATGCTCTGGCAGCAACCCCGCCAGCACCTTGTCAAGCCGGTCGGCGCGGGTACTGGAAGGTACGGTTACAAATTGCGGCTCCCCCCGGGGAGTTTCCTCGGAAATACCCAGGAGTTCGTCGTCGGAAACGAGATCTGCGCCGGAGGCTGTATCAGACATGGAGACAAATCATATAATCAGCCTGCCATGCTAACACCAAGGATACGATTCTCGTGATTCACCACTCCGCAGCTCCCTCGAATCCCGCCTCCCGAAGCGGGCCGGTCTTGCGCGTGGTTATCGCGCTCTTTGCCGTGATGGTCATCGCCGGTTGCGGCTCGACCAACAGCAAATACGACAAGACCACCAACTGGAGCGCCGAACAGCTCTACGCGGACGCCAAGTCTGAAATGGCGTCGGGCGGCTGGAAGGAAGCGCGCGAGCGGCTGACCGCCATCGAAAGCCGCTATCCGTTCGGCGTCTATGCCCAGCAGGCCCTGCTTGAACTTGCCTACGTCAACTGGAAGGACGGCGAAAACGAACAGGCCCTGGCCGCGATCGACCGCTTCCAGCAGCTCTACCCCAACCACCCCGGCACCGATTACGCGCTCTACCTGAAGGGCCTGATCAACTTCACGCCGACCAGCGCCTTCATGAGCAGCATCACGGGCCAGGACCCGGCCGAGCGCGACCCCAAGGGCCTGCGTGCCTCCTACGATGCGTTCAACGAGCTGATCAAGCGCTACCCCGACAGCAAGTACACGCGTGACGCCGAACAGCGCGTCGCCTGGCTGGTCAACACCATCGCCATGAACGAAGTGCACGTCGCCCGCTACTACTACGAGCGCGGCGCCTACGTGGCCGCGGCCAACCGCGCACAGACCGTCATCACCGACTTCGAAGGCGCCCCCGCCACCGAAGAAGCGCTCTACCTGATGGTCGAGTCCTACGACAAGCTCGGCCTGACCGAACTGAAGAACGACTCGCAGCGCGTGTACGACAAGAACTTCCCCAACAGCGACTTCAAGACCAAGGGGCTGAAGGCCGACCGCAGCTGGTGGAATCCGTTCGACTGAACCGCCCTCGCCTTCCGAAAAAGCCCCTGCGCGACAGGGGCTTTTTTTATTGGGCCGCGCCGCGGCGCATGGCCTGGGGCGGCTGCCCGTAGATGCGCAGAAAGGCTCGGCGCATGCGCTCCGTATCGCCAAAGCCCACGCGCCGCGCAATGGCGTCCATGCCGGCCTCGCCCTCCTCCACCAGTTCGCGCGCCGCCTCGGCGCGCACCCGCTCTACCGCCTTGGCGGGCGTCTGGCCGGTTTCCTGCTTGAACTGACGGCAGAACTGGCGCGGACTCAGGCAGGCCACGCCGGCCAGGCGTTCGATGTCCAGGACTTCATCCAGGTGCTGGCCCACGTGGGCCAATACCTCGCGCATGCGTCCGCTGGGCGGCGCCAGATCCTGCAGCGCCGAGAACTGCGACTGCCCGCCGGTGCGCCGGTGATAGACCACCATTTCGCGGGCCGTGGCGCGGGCGACGGCCTCGCCGTGGTCCGCCTGCACCATGGCCAGCGCCAGGTCTATGCCGGCCGTAATTCCCGCCGACGTCCACACCGCCCCGTCCTCGACATAGATGCGATCCGCTTCCACCGCCAGGGCCGGATGGCGTTGCTGCAGCTCGGTGGCATGACGCCAGTGGGTGGTCACCCTGCGCCCGTGCAGGATGCCGGCCTGCGCCAGCACGAAAGCGCCCGTGCAAACGCTGGCGACTCGCCGGCCGCGCGCATGCGCGGCACGCAGATAGGCCAGCATGGCCGGCGCCGCCCGCGGCTCCCGCGCGCCCTGGCCGCCGGGCACCAGCACGGTATCGGCGCGCAGGCCGCGCCACGAACGGGTTAGCACGGGTACGCCGGCCGAACACCGGACCAGCCCGCCCTCGGCCGATGCCACGGCTACCTCATAAGCGCCCGGCACCAGCTCGGCGGCGATCTGGAAGACGGATAACGGCCCAGCCATATCCAGCAGCTGGAAGTCAGGGACGGGCAGGATGCAGACGCGATGGGGCATAGCGGAGGTCTATGGCAAGAAACGAGGGAAAATAGTCATTCCTGCCAGAGTTTCCGACGCTAGAGTGGGGCCTGTCAATCCTTCGGACGTTCACCGTCATGACCTCCTCCTCGCGCGGCCTGCGCAATGCCCGCATCCTCGCCATCTGCCAAGGCCTGTACATCGCGGCCATCTCCATCGACCTCACGTTGACGGCCTTGACGGGCCAGATGCTGGCGCCGCATCCGGCGTTGGCGACGCTGCCTTTTGCGCTGATAACGGTGGCGGGCGCCGCGGTCACCTGGTATGCGTCATTGCTCATGCAACGCATCGGCCGCCGCGCGGGCTTCATGCTGGGTTCGCTGGCCGGCGCGGTCGGCGGGCTGATCTCCGTAGCCGCGGTCTTTGCCAGCGATTTCTGGCTCTTCTGCCTGGGCACGGCGCTGGTCGGCGTGTTCCAGGCCTTTGCTCAGTATTACCGCCTGGCCGCCGCCGATGCCGTGCCTGCCGAAGCCAAAAGCCGCGCCATCTCCGTAGTGTTGACGGGCGGCGTCATCGCCGCGATCGCGGGGCCCGCCCTGGCGGCCTGGGCCAAGGACCTCTTTCCTGCGGCGATCTTTTCCGGCGCCTACCTGATGGTGGGGCTGCTGGGAGCGGCCAGCGCGCTGCTGCTCGTGGCCTACCGGGACCAGGAGGGCGATGGCGGCCAGTCCGCCGATGCGCAGGGCACGGGCCTGCCGGCCCGTCCCTTGGGCGAGGTCATGCGGCAACCCATCTTCGTGGCGGCCCTGGCCAACAATGTCGTAGGGTCGGTCTCGATGATGTTCATCATGACGGCCGCGCCGCTGGCTGCCGTCGCCTGCCAGCACAGCATCGCGGACGGAGCCAGCATCATGCAGTGGCATCTCATCGGCATGTATGCCCCGGCCTTCTTCGCGGGCGCGCTGATCAATCGGCTCGGGCTGCCGCGCGTGCTCGGCCTGGGCATGGCGCTGAACGCGGCCTGCTCGTTGATCGCCATGCAATCGACTTCGCTTGCCGCGTTTCATGCGGCGCTGTTCTGTCTGGGAGTCGGCTGGAACTTCATGTTCGTCGGCGGCACCACATTGCTGGCCCAGTCCTACCGCCCCGCCGAGCGCGCCCGCGTGCAAGGGGCCGCCGAAATGCTGCGCTATGCCACCACGGCGCTGGCCACGCTGGCCGCCGGACCGGCCCTGGCGCGTATGGGTTGGGAAACGCTGAATGCCGCCATGCTGCCCATCGTGGGCCTGGCCGCGCTCATGACGGGCTGGTGGGCCTTGTCGCGCAGAGGCGAACGAGCCGTCGCCTGAACAAACCGATGCAAGACCTGCCCAGACAAGGCCGCGTTCAGTCCTGCGGCTCTTGCTTGCGCCGGTAGAAGGCCAGCACTTCTTCCAGTTCGCGGGTTCGCGCGAACGGCGGCAGCCCCCGCCACAGCCGCTTGCCATAAGGTTTTTCGACCAGGCGCGCGTCACCCACCATCAGCACGCCCCAGTCCGATTCCGTACGGATCAGGCGGCCCGCGCCCTGCTTGAGCGAGATAGCCGCTTCCGGAAGCTGATATTCGGCAAAAGGATTGCCCCCGTGCGCGCGGCATGCACGCAACCGCGCCTCGATGACCGGGTCATCGGGCGGAGCAAACGGCAGCTTGTCGATCGCCACCAGCGTCAGCACGTCGCCGGGCAGGTCGATGCCTTCCCAGAAACTGGCGCTGCCCACCAGCACCGGGTGCTCCAGCTTGCAGAAACGGTCGAGCAGGTCTCGGCGCGTGCCCTCGCCCTGCTTCAGCAAGGGCCATTCGTGTCCGGCATCGTCGAAGGCGTCGGCCAGCAGATTCGCGACTTTGTCTACCGCGCGCAGGGTCGTGCACAGTACCAGCGTGCCGCCCGGACTCGCCTCCAGCAGCGGCATCAGCGTCTGGACGAAACGGTCGAGGAACTGCGGCGATTGCGGCTCGGGCATGCCGCGCGGCACGAACAGCAAGGCTTGTTCGGGGTAGTCGAAGGGCGATTCCCACTTGCCCGTGCGCGCCTTGTCCAGCCCCAGCTGGCTGGTGAAGTGCGTGAATTCGCCGTTCACGGACAAAGTGGCCGAGGTCATGATCCAGGCCTGGCCCGGCTTGCGGTATTTGGAGAAAGCCTGGGCCACCGACAGTGGCGCGGAATGCAGGCGCACATGGTGCTGACCGTGTTCGACCCAACGGACCGCCGGCCCCGTCCACTGATCCGCGGCGGCAGCGCCTTCCAGGAGGGCGGCGGGCGTAGGCAACCCGTCTCCCAACGCCGATTGCACTGCGGGCTCGGGCGCCTGGTCGTCGCGGCCCCAGCCTTCATCGAAGTGGTCCGCGGCTGCGCGGCCGGGAGTGGCCCAGCGCTTGAGCCGCACCGAAATCTCGGCGCCGCTGCGCGCGGCCGCCATCAGGTCCGGATGCTTTTCGGCTACCGCGCCCAACGCCTTTGCCGCGCTGTCCACGGCCTCGCGCAGCGCCAACAGCGCCACATCGAATTCCTCGGGATTGGGAATGGCTTCGAAGGTGGCCTTGCGGCCCGGCATCCGGTCCAGCGGAGCACAGACCAGGCGGAGTTCGCGCGCCGCCGTTTCCACATGGCGGCTGACGTCGCTCCATTTGGCGGCCTCGCGGGCATAGGCCAGGCCGGCGGCTTCCATCGCGCGGCCGAAATCCAGCAGTTGATGCGTGGACACGCTGCTGCCCAGGAAGCGCGTGGCAGTGTCGGGCAACTGGTGCGCTTCGTCGAAAATCACGGTATCCGCTTCGGGCAGCAGGTCGGTCACGCCCTCTTCGCGCAGCACCAGGTCCGCCATGAACAGCGCGTGGTTGACGACGACCACGTCGGCTTCCTGTGCCTGGCGGCGAGCCTTCACCACGAAACAATCGCGGATGCGCGGGCACTCCTGGCCCAGGCAATTCTCGCGCGTGGACGTAACGCGCTGCCAGATGTCGGCGTCTTCAGGCACCTGCGCGAGATCGCCGCGATCCCCGGTCTTTGAAATGCCGGCAAATACCTGGATCTGGCGCAGCTGCTGGATCTCGGTGCGGGACTTCAGGGCGCGCTCGTCGCCCTGCAGGCGATCCAGGTGGTAATGACAAACATAGTTGCCGCGCCCCTTTAGCAGCGCGGCGGTCACTGGCGCGGCCAAGGCCGCGCGCACGCGCGGCAGGTCGCGGGCGAAAAGCTGATCCTGCAGGGTACGGGTACCCGTGGAAATCAGCACCTTGCCGCCCTGGATGAAGGCGGGTACAAGATAGGCCCAGGTCTTGCCGATGCCGGTGCCCGCCTCGGCCACCAGCGTGGCGCGGTCCTGGATGGCCTGGCCGATGGCCTGCGAGAGTTCCACCTGCGAGGGTCGCGGCTTGTAGCCGGGCAGGGCCGTGGCCAATGGCCCGTCCGCGTCGAAGAATTCGGAGATATCCAGGTCCAGCATAGCGAGTCAACGGTGAACCGGTGCCGGTTACGGTTCGGGCGCCAGACACTTGTGTGGGAAAGGACCAAATGATACCCGCTACGCGGCAGGCCCTCGCTCCGGATTGGCCGCTATCGTGCTCCAAGGGGGACATATCCGCCCACCCCTGGCACGTTTTGTAACAGCGGCTTATGGCACAATCCGCCCCTTGTTTTTCCTTTTTGTCGTCGTATCGAGATGTCTGAAACTTCCGCTATCACGAACGTCGCCGCCGGCGTCGACAACGCCCGCATCGTCGCGCAGCTCGCTACCGAGCTTGGCGCGCGCGCCTCCCAGATCGCTTCGGCGGTGGAACTGCTGGATGACGGCGCCACCGTGCCGTTCATCGCCCGCTATCGCAAGGAAGCCACTGGCGGCCTGGACGATACCGTGCTGCGCAATCTCGAAGTGCGCCTGGGCTATCTGCGCGAACTCGAAGAACGCCGAGGAGCCATTCTTGAATCCATTTCGCAGCAGGGCAAGCTGACGCCCGAGCTGCAACAGGAAATCGGCGCGGCAGACACCAAGCAGCGCCTGGAAGACCTGTATGCGCCCTACAAGCCCAAGCGCCGCACGCGGGCCCAGATCGCCCGCGAAGCGGGACTGGAGCCGCTGGCCGACGGCATCCTCGCCGATCCGGGCTGCGATCCCGCCACGCTGGCGGCGCAGTACCTGAATCCCGAAGCATCCATCAACGACGCCAAGGCCGCCCTCGACGGCGCGCGCGACATCCTCGCCGAGCGCTACGCGGAAAACGCGGACCTCCTGGCCGACCTGCGCGAACATCTGTGGTCCACCGGCCTGATCTACTCCAAGATGGTCGAAGGCAAGGAAACCGAAGGCGCCAACTTCCGCGACTGGTTCGACTTCAACGAGCCGCTGCGCACCCTGCCCTCGCACCGTATCCTGGCGCTGTTGCGCGGCCGCCAGCAAGGCGTGCTGGAACTGCGCCTGGGCCTGGAAGCCGAGCTCGAAGCGCAGACCCCGCATCCCTGCGTGGCCCGCATCGCCAGCTTCCTGAAGCTGGGCAACGGGCTGTTCGGATTGGATGCCACGCCGCGCGCCCGCTGGCTTGGCGAAGTCTGCCGCTGGACCTGGCGCGTGAAGCTGCTGACGGCGTTTGAAAGCGAGCTGATCGGCCGCCTGCGCGAAAGCGGCGAAGCCGAAGCCATCCGCGTGTTCGCCGCCAACCTGAAAGACCTGCTGCTGGCCGCTCCCGCCGGTCCCAAGGCCGTGCTGGGTCTGGATCCGGGCATCCGCACCGGCTGCAAGGTCGCCGTGATCGACCAGACCGGCAAGGTCGTGGACACGACCACCGTCTATCCGTTCGAACCCCGCCGTGACCGCGACGGCACCATCAACACGCTGGCCGCCCTGGTCGCGCGCCACAAGGTCGACCTGATCGCCATCGGCAACGGCACCGCTTCGCGCGAAAGCGAAAAGCTGGTGGGCGACATGATGGAACGCTTCCCGGACCTGAAGGTCACCCGCGTGGTGGTCTCCGAAGCCGGCGCGTCCGTCTATTCCGCCTCTGAAACCGCCGCGCAGGAATTCCCCGACCTGGACGTGACGCTGCGCGGCGCCGTATCCATCGCGCGCCGCCTGCAGGATCCACTGGCCGAACTGGTCAAGATCGATCCCAAGGCCATCGGCGTCGGTCAGTACCAGCACGACGTCAACCAGCGCGAGCTGGCGCGTTCGCTGGACGCCGTGGTCGAGGATTGCGTGAACGCCGTGGGCGTGGACGTGAACACCGCATCCGCGGCGCTGCTGGCCCGTGTTTCAGGCCTGAATTCGTTGCTCGCCAAGAACATCGTCTCCTGGCGCGACGAGAATGGCGCCTTCCCGACTCGCGAGTTCCTGCGCAAGGTGCCGCGCTTCGGCGACAAGGCATTCGAACAGGCCGCCGGCTTCCTGCGCATTCCCAACGGCGAAAATCCGCTGGACGCTTCGTCGGTCCACCCGGAAGCCTATCCGGTGGTGGAACGCATCGTCGCCAAGATCAAGGCTGAGGTGAAGCAGATCATCGGCCAGCGCGAAGCCCTCAAAGGCGTGTCGCCGTCCGACTTCACCGACGAACGCTTCGGCCTGCCTACGGTGCGGGACATCTTTGCCGAACTCGAAAAGCCCGGCCGTGATCCCCGTCCGGAGTTCAAGACGGCGCAATTCAAGGAAGGCGTTGAAACCCTGAACGACCTGTATCCGGGCATGGTGCTGGAAGGCGTCGTGACCAACGTGGCCAACTTCGGCGCGTTCGTCGACATCGGCGTGCACCAGGACGGCCTGGTCCACATTTCGGCTTTGGCCGAGAAGTTCGTAAAGGATCCCCGCGACGTCGTGCGCGTGGGCCAGACGGTCAGCGTGAAGGTGCTGGAAGTGGACGTCGCGCGCAAACGTGTCGCCCTGACCATGCGCCTGAACGATACCGCGGCGCCTGCGCGGCGCAGCGGCGACGCCCCCAAGGGCGGCGATCGCAACCGTCGCCCGCAGGGCGATGGTGGCCGTGGCAATGCCGGCGGCGGCATGAATAGCGCCATGGCGGATGCTTTCGCCAAGCTCAAGCGCTAGGCCCCTGGCCTTTGCCCCCAAAAAAAACGGCGCCTCGTGCGCCGTTTTTTTTCCCTAGGGCTTACCCGTAAAGAGAGGCCTTGCTTGCGTTCTCTCAAGCCATGACGGGTAAAAATGATAGAAAATATCTAATTGTGTCCAAATACTAAAACCCGCGGTACGCAGCCGCCAAGCCGACACAAGCCCATGAGCAGGCGAACCATGGCGCCCAGCGCCTGCCCGGGAGCAGCACAAGAACAACAGCGCCCCGCCCCGACCGACCGGAGATCCACCCCGCCATGCCCAATTCCATCACGCTTGCCGCCAACGAAACGGCAACCATCACCACCAAGGAAGCCAGTGCCAGCGGCGTCTACAGCGAAATTACCCTGGGCCAGTATTCGCATCTGCTTGTCGACGGCGCCGAAGTGACCTTCAAGCACATCACGCTGGAAAGGCTGGGCAGTCGCATCATCGAGCTGCAAAACGGCGCGCAGTTGCATGTGGGCGCGCTGGGCTTCGCGAGCATGGGCGCCAGCATCGTCTACCGTATCGGCGCGGGTTGCGCGCTGACCTTCGATGCCAGCCAATGGGACCCGGAAGTGGTGGCCAACACCACCTTCGATTTCGCCAGCCAAGGCAGCGGCACGCTGAAGTACTTTCCGTTCATCAATCCGGAATGGCTGGATTGCCCCAACGTCACGGGCTACACAGAAGGCGATATGCTCGAAATCGCCGGCCAAGGCAGCGCGCAGCGCTTCCACGTGCGCGATGGGCGCATCGTGGCAAACGCCCGCGCCGCCTGACAGGCCTGGCCGGCTGCTGCGGCCGCCGCCTATTCCTGCGAAAGCGACGACAGCGCCGCGCGCGCGCGCGCCAGCGAGGCGCCGGAGCCGTCCTGGGCGCCCGCAGGCGCAGTCGCCACGGCCACCCCGTCGATCATGGCGGAATAACCTTGCCCGTCGGCCTGGAGCACCGTCTCCGCCGGTTCAGATTGCAGGCGGCGCATCAGGGCGCCCGCCTCCTTGGGATCGGCGAAGCGCTGCGACAGCAGCAATTCCTCGCCGTCCGCGCCCAACAGGCGGAAACGGAAGCTGCCGTCATCGTCCCGGAAACTGACGAAACGCGCGCCCTTGCCCTTTTCTTTCTTGGGTTGCACGGACGGGGCCTGCGCAGCCTGCAGGTTGCGCAGGCCCACGGCCTGGCGCAGCTCCTGCATGAAGGGGGTTGCCAGCTTGCGCGCCTTGGCGGCGCCGGCCTGCAGGATGTCTTCGATGCGGCCGGGGTTGGCCATCAGGTCGAAGTACTTTTCGCGCATGGGCGCCAGCAGATTCTCAAGGTGGTCGTACAGCGCCTGCTTGGCCTCGCCCCAGCCCATGCCCTCTTCGAGCTGCTTGCGCAGCGCGGCAGCCTGTTCATGCGTGGCGAAGGCGCGGTAGATCGTGTACAGGTGCGAATTTTCGGCGTCCTTGGGCTCGCCCGGCGCGCGCGAATCGGTGACGATGCGCATCACTGCCGCGCGCAACGCGCTGGCACCACCTTCGAACAGCGGGATGGTGTTGTTGTAGCTCTTGGACATCTTGCGGCCATCCAAGCCGGGCAAGGTCGCCACGTCTTCTTCGATCACGACTTCCGGCAGTGTGAAGTAATCGCGGCCGTACAGGTGATTGAAGCGTTGAGCGATGTCGCGTGCCATTTCCAGGTGCTGGATCTGGTCGCGGCCCACGGGCACCTTGTTGGCATTGAACATGACGATGTCCGCGGCCATCAGCACTGGATACGAGAACAAACCCATCGTGACCCCGTCATCCGGCTCCAGGCCTTTCTCGGTGTTCTGGTCCACCGACGCCTTGTATGCGTGCGCACGGTTCATCAACCCCTTGGCGGTGACGCAATTCAGCAGCCAGGTCAGTTCGGGAATTTCGGGGATGTCCGACTGGCGGTAGAAGGTCACGCGCTCGTGGTCCAGACCCACGGCCAGCCAGGTCGCGGCGATTTCAAGGCGCGAACGGGCCACGCGCGCGGGGTCGTCGCACTTGATGAGGGCGTGGTAATCCGCCATGAAGAAGAATGCGTCCACGCCGGGCTGCGCGCTGGCCTGAACGGCGGGCCGGATTGCGCCCGCGTAGTTGCCAAGGTGGGGAGTTCCAGAAGTGGTGATGCCGGTGAGGACGCGGGTATTCATGAGAGACAGAGGCGTTTGCTGGAAGAAACGTCCAGTGTAACGTGCCGGACGCGCGCCTACAGGACCGCCAGGACGGGAGCCGCCAGGGCACACAAGCCACCGGCGGTCAGCGCAGCGCGCGGCCGGAACGTCAGGAACCAGATCAGCAGCAGCCCGGCGATGCTGAGAATGCCAATCCACTCGACGGTGCCGTAGCTCCATCCCCAGACCGCCGCCGAGGCGCATAGGGACAAGGCCAGAGCGATCCAGCCGAACAGGCGCAATGGCAGCCGGTGGCGGCGCGGCAAGGCCCGGTCGAACAGGTCTTCATAGTGACGGTCCATTCCCAGGCACAGCGCCGAGAAGCCGGCATAGGCCAGGCAGAAGGCGGCAAGCGTCATGGCGTATCCCCTCTTGGTTCGTAGGCGCCCTGTCGCGGCCCCATGTCGGACTGGGCCACGGATTGAACTGCCTGTTGGACGGCAGGTTTGGCCACGGGCCTGGCTGCGGGGCGCCCCTTGGCGGGCGCCTTGGCTGCGCGCGCAGCCTTGCGGGCCATCCAGGCCAGCAGCAGCGCCCCGGCCAGGCAGGTCAGATCAAAGCCCGCCATGACCCAATCGCCCGCGGGCAGCGACACGCCCAGGTGACGCGAGGTCGTCAAGGCATTGACCACGGGCACCAGCGCGAGCGTGGCCGCCGCGGCAGCCAGCAAGTCGCGCCACTTGCGGTGCTGAAACAGGAACGCATAAACCAGCGACAGGCCCCAGACGGCAAAGAATGCGCGCGTTTCCCAGAGCTGCCTGCCCGGCATGTCGGCGGGCAGCAGGCGGTTGGCCCAAAAGAAAGCGGCCACAGAGATGAACAGCCCCGCCACGGTTCCGGCATTGAGCGCGTCCACCAGGCGCAGCGAAAACGCTTCGCGGGCGCCTGGCCGCGCCTTCTGGCGCCGCTTGGCGATCCACAGGACCAGGCCCGTTCCTACCATGCCCGTGCCCGCCAGGCTGACCAGGAAATAGAGCCAGCGCAGCAACGGTTCGGCAAACAGGCCCAGATGCAGGCCGGTTATCACGCCCGCAGTGCGCACGGTGGCGCTCAGTTCGTCCTCGCCTTCCTGCAGCGCGCCGGTCACCCCGTCAAAGCGCATGTACGGCGCCAGGCGGCCATAGGAGACGCCATCGGCCGCATCGCGCACCAGGGTCACGGTGGCGCCGGCGTCGCCGGGATGATTGACGGTGACGCGGCCCACGCGGCCTTGCCAGTGCTCCTGCGCCTGCGCCACCAGTGGCGCCAATGGAACCAGCGGCGCGGGCTCGTTGCGCGCGGGCGCGATCTTGAAGGCTTTGAAAACGTCGTCGGAATACTGGCGCGGATTCTCGTAGACGGCCAGGATGCCGGCCGGCATCAGCATGGCCATGAACAGCACCAACCCGCTGAAGGTAATCATCAGGTGAAACGGCAGCCCCAGCACCGACAAGGCATTGTGGCCGTCCATCCAGGCGCGCTGCCCGCCCTTCCTGGGCCGGAAAGTGAAGAAGTCCGTGAAGATCTTCTTATGGGTAATGATGCCGCTGATGATGGCCACCAGCATGAACATGCCCGCGATGCTGGCCAGCCAGCGCCCCCACGGAAACGCGGTTTCAAGTTCGAAATGGAAACGGTAGAAAAAGTCGCCGCCGCGCGTCTGGCGCGCGGTCACGGCCTCGCCGGTGGCCGGGTCCAGTTTCACGCGCACAAAGCCGCGCTCGCCCGGCTTGGGCTTGGGCGACTGATAAAGCAATTGAATGAGCGGTTCGCGGTCGGACGGTGGCGTAATGAACCAGCGCGTGGCATCGGAGGCATGCTCGCTCAGGTAGCGCTGTGCGGCGGCCACGGATTGCGCCGCGGACGCCGGCCGAGTCTGGATCTCGGGCTGCATCCAGCTTGTGATTTCGGGTCGGAAGAACGCCAGCGTGCCGGTCAGGAACATCGCGAACAGCACCCAGCCGAAGATCAGTCCCGACCACGTATGCAGCCAGGACATGGATTGGCGCAGGCCTTCTTCGCCTTGCGCCTTTTCCCCTTTCGCCTTCATGCCGCCCCCATAGCGCGGCCGATCGCGAACAGGCCGCCCAGCAACGCGGAGGGCAGCAGCACGCCCGCCCAGGCGCGCCAGGCGTTGCGGGTGGCAAAGACCCAGATCACGCCGCAGGCGTAGAACACGAAGGACAGCATCTGTGCCGTGACCACGGCGTCCGGCCGCCGCAAGGGCAGCCAGATCGCGAGGCAGGCGGCGGCGGCCGACGCCAAGACATAGCCGCCCAGGATGGCGGCGGTCGCCCTGGAAAAGACGGCCAGACGGTAGCGCATCATGCCTGCGCCGGCTGCGGGAGCTTTCACTGGGATACGTTGAAGGTCAGGGTGGAAACGTAACGGATCTTGGCGTAGGCCTTGCCATCGGCCTCACCCGCCTTGTCTTCGACGTGGGCGGCTTCCAGGACGTACTGGCCGGGCCACGGCGTGGTGATTTCGATGCGGCCGTTCTCATCGCTGTGGAAGCGCTTCTCCCACTTGGGCGGGCCGAACACGGTGACTTCCGTTTTCGCCAGCGGCTTGCCCTTGAACTGCAGGACGAAGGCGTTGCCACCGGCCGAGACCGGCACCAGTTCCAGGTCCAGCTTGCCCTCGGTGTCCGCGCGGCCAGCCTTGGCGCCGTATTGCACCAGCGTGTCCTTGAACTGATAGGGCTGGCGCAGGCGCACGTCGCCTTTGCCCGCCGCCGCGAATTCGAGGAAATCCGCGCCCTCGCCCGATGCCTTCAGCGCCTTGCCGTCGGCGCCGGTGACGACCGGCGCGACCATGATCTTGCCGAGCAGACCGTCGCGCTTTTCGCGCAGATCATCCGCCCACTCCCCGAAATACGCCTTGGCCGGTCCCTCGGCGCTGCGTTCCAGCCAAACGAAATGCGCCTGCGCGGCGCCCGCCGTACCCAGAAGGGCAAGAGCGGCCAAGGTTCTTGCGAATGTCATTGTTGATTTCCTTTAGAGGACCGGATCGGAGCCCGCCCCGCGGCCAGGGCCCGATTCGGAGGTTTTAAATTATAACCATTCTCACTTCGAAATAGCGCTAGGTCTTACCAGCGATAGCGCAAGCTCGCCTTGATCGAGCGTTGATAGCCATACCAGCACCAGGAATCGCCCGAGCACGACGCGATGTATTCCTTGTCGAACAGGTTCTGCACGTTCAACGCCACCTGCATGCCCTTGAGCGAGGGCGAAGCGCGGCCCAGGTCGTAGTCCAGCATCAAGTCGAACAGCGTGACCGACGGCACCTTCAGGGTGTTGGTTTCGTTCGCGTACGACGAGCCGATGTAACGCACACCGCCTCCCACGCCCATGCCCGCCAAGGGACCGTCCTGCAGCTGGTAACGGGCCCAGGCGGAAGCCTGTTGCGAAGGCACGCCCACGGGCGTCTTGCCTTTCAGGTTCAGGCCCGCGGTGTTGGGATAGGCTTTGGAATACTCGTTGTCCATCAACGAATACGCCGCAACCAGCGTCAACCCGCGCATGGGCTCGGTCTTGGCTTCGAGTTCGATGCCCTGCGTGCGCAGTTCGCCAGCCTGGATGGAGCAGCGCCCGCCGGCCGTGCCGCAGATGTGCGTCGGATCCGGATCGGTGGTCGTCATGTTCTCGCGGCGGATGTCGAATGCCGCGACCGACAGCAGCGTAGCGCTGCCCGGCGGTTGATACTTGATGCCGACCTCGTACTGATTGCCTTCGATGGGCTTGAACGGCTTGTTCTGCCAGCCGGTTCCGGACTGCGGCTCGAACGATTCCGAATAGCTGAAGTACGGCGCCACGCCATTGTCGAAGTTGTAGATCACGCCCAGGCGGCCAGAGAATTTCTCCGCGTCCAGTGAAGACGGCGTGACGCGCCCGGTGGCAAGCGCAGTGGTCTCGCCCACCGTGCGCGACCAGTCGTAGCGGCCGCCCAGCAATACCGAAAGGCGGTCGATCTTGATCTGATCCTGGAAGTACAACCCGGTCTGATACTGCTTGGACGTCGCGTCCGACGAGAAGGCCGGCGTCGGAATGTTCTGATGATTGTCGGGATTCAACACGTCCAGAGCGGGTGCGGTTCCGAAGCCGGACAGCGTGTCTGTCTTGACGTGCTGGTAGTCAAAGCCCAGCAGCGCAGTGTGGGCGAACCGGCCGGTGTTAAAGCGCGCCTGCAGATTGTTGTCCAGGGTCAGTGCACCCACGTCCACATCGGTCGCGATCGACGCGCGCTGCTGGTAGCGGTAGGTATTGTCGGTGTAGCCGTAGTTGTTCGTCATCGCGCCATAGACGCTGCGGTACTTCGCTTCCGAACGCGTCCAGCGCAGGCTCTGCGAGGCCTTGAAGGTATCGTTGAAGCGGTGGTCCAGCACATAGCCCAGCGAATAGCTCTTGCGGTCGCTCTTCTCGAAGTTGGCGTCGCCGTCGTAATAGTCCGCCGGCAGGCGGATGCCATCGGGCGCGGAAAGCAGCGTGCGCATGGACGACACGCTGCCATAGGACCCCATGTCGGGATCATGCTGGAAGTTCGTCAACACGGTCAGCGTCGTGTCGCCGCTGGGCTTCCAGGTAAAGGCCGGCGATACAAAGTAGCGGCGCTCCTTGGTGTCTTTCACCTGGCCGTCGGACATGTACCCCGAACCGACCAGGCGATACAGGAACTTGCCCTCGTCATCCACGGGGCCACCAAAATCGAAGTTGGCGCGGCGGTAGTCATAGTTGCCCACCTGCACCTCGACTTCCCGCAGCGTCTCTTCCAGCGGGCGCTTGCTGACCTGGTTGACCACACCACCCGGACCGCCTTGGCCGTACATGACCGAGGCAGGCCCCTTCAGCACGTCCACGCGCTCCAGGCGATAGGCGTCCACCTGCGGCAAGGCGTCCCGCCCGCCGAAGACCCGCAGGCCGTCCAGGTAGGTCGACGCCGAGAAGCCGCGCACGCTGAACTGGTCCAGACGCGTAGCGGTGGCGCCGCGCGACTCCGTGGCGACGCCCGCGGTATAGCGCAGCACCTGGTTAAGGGTCTGCGCGCCCTGCTCCGTCATCTGCTCGCGCGTGACCACGGAGATCGATTGCGGCGTTTCGATCAATGGGGTGTCGGTCTTGGTGGCGCTGGCGCTCACTGTCGCCACATAGCCGGCCGTCGCTATGGCGCTCTCGGACATGCCCGACACC
The DNA here is from genome assembly GCF_035282245.1 of Achromobacter sp. D10. Taxonomy (NCBI): domain Bacteria; kingdom Pseudomonadati; phylum Pseudomonadota; class Betaproteobacteria; order Burkholderiales; family Alcaligenaceae; genus Achromobacter; species Achromobacter sp. D10. The sequence goes on along the minus strand of NZ_JAYJLE010000003.1, from coordinate 39,109 downwards.
GTCACTGGCGCCAGCGTGGGCGTATCGCCCGCAGGCGCCGTCACCTGCACCAGCGTCCAGGTATTGCCCGATTGCGCGCGCGCCTGCAGGCCGCTGCCCGCCAGGATGCGGGCAAAGCCGGCGCCCACCGAGTAGGCGCCTTGCAACCCATCGGAATGGCGTCCGCGGACCAATGCCGGGTCGAAGGACAGGACGACACCGGCGCTGCGCGCGAATTGCGTCAGGGCATCGGCCAAAGAGCCGGCAGCGATCTGGTAGCTGTGCTGCGCGTATCCTGAGGCGGACGCCGACTGAGCCCAGGCCTGCGGCATGCCGGCGGCGAGCCCGCCCGCCCACATGGCGGCCAGCACGGCGATGCGGCCGGCGGACAAGGGGGCGCGCAAGCGCGAGTGAGATGAAGCGGACACAAAAATCTCCCTGTACGGTGGTATCTATCCGTGCCTTCCGTACGGGATCCGAAAACCTGCAATGCGCAGGCAAGAAAATTTTGTAACGCTCACGCCTCGCGCGGACCGACCTGCAGCCAGTACCGGGTATGCCGCGTCACGCGGATGGGCAAGGCGGGTTCCAGGGCTCTGAGCGCGCGCTCGGCATCGTCCAGCGGGAATACGCCCGACAGCCGGAGGCCGGCCACCGCCAGGTCCACTCGGATCATGCCCACGCGCTGCCGGGACAGATGTCGCGCAAAGTCGTCCAGGCGCCAGTCCTTGGCCACCACCAGGCCGTCGGTCCAGGCCAGCCTGTCGGGGTCCGACGCGTAACGGCCAACCGCGCCCCGCTCCGAGAATTCCAGGCGTTCGCCCGCCTCCGCATGTGTCGCGACGCCAGCGCGTAGCAACAGGACGCTGCCTTCATACACTCCCACGCGCGCGCCTTCGGCGGTGCGGCGCAGGTCAAAGCGCGCCCGTTCGACACGCAGTTCGCCATGGCCCGTGTCCACGCGCAACGCCGCCATGGCGGGCCGCGTTTCCGCGCGTACCAGCATTTCACCCCGCAGCAGGTCTATGCCGCGAGCGTCGCCCTGCAAATGCAGGCGCACCGCGGTGTCGCTGTTCAGGGTGATATGCAGTCCATCAGCCACGGCTACCGCCAGCCGCTCGCCGACGTCGGTGCTGAGGTCGGCGGCCAGGCGCTGCCACGGAGCGTGGCGATAACCCGCCCAGCCGGTAACGGCTGTGCCGCCGACGGCAAGCAGCCCACACAGCACCGCGCGGCGTCCATGCGAACGGGGCGCGGACAGCGCCGAATGCGCCAAGGCTGTCGGCACACGGCGCGCATCCTGGCTGATTCGCTGCAAACGCTCCCAGGCCAGGCGATGCGCGGGATCCTGCGCCAGCCAGGCCTCGCAGGATTGCCGCTCCGCCACGCCTGCCATGCCGGACTGCAGCCGCACCCACCAGGAAATCGCCTGGGCCGCCACGGAATCGACGGCGCTAGTCATCGAACGCCGCATAGCAAGCCGTCATGGCGCGCACCATGTACTGCTGCACCGAACTCAGGGAAACGTCGAGCCGTTGCGCGATCTCGGGATAGGTCAGTCCGTCCAGCTGCGACAGCAGGAAGGCGGAACGCGCTTTCGGGGGCAGCCCGTCCAGCAATCGATCCAGCCGCGCCAGCGATTGCAGTTGCTCGGCCTGTTCTTCCGGAGATGGCGCATAGGCCTCGGGGATGGCGGTCAGATAGGCGAGATACGCGCGCTCCAGCGCCGCATGCCGCTGATGGTCCACCACCAGTCCTTTGGCAATGGTCGTCAACAGCGCGCGGGCATCGCCGGCCCTCACCGCCTTGCGGCCCTGGATCACCCGCAGGAACACATCCTGCGCCAAGTCTTCGGCGCGATGCTCGCACCCCAGCTTGCGGCGCAGCCATCCGAACAGCCAGGGACGGTGATCGCGGTACAGGCCATCGACGGGCGCGGCGGGAGCATCGGCGCGCGCGGCCGATGCGGACAGGAGGGGGGAGGACACGTTGGAGACGGCGGTGCTTGACCAGAGGTCTCCAAATCTTAATTGATAATGACTTGTATTACCAATTTCAAATGCGATCCGCCCGAAAAATGCGGGCGGATGCGGCGGGACTACAACGTCACGGTCAGGCGGCGTTCCGACTCCAGGTATTCGCGCGACTGCATCTCCAGAATGCGCGAGACGGTGCGATGAAATTCATTGGCCAGCGCGCCTTCCGTGTAGATTTCCTCGGGCTGGCATTCCGCGGACATGATGAGCTTGACGCGATGGTCATAAAACACGTCGATCAGCCAGGTGAAACGGCGCGCCTCGGAAGCCTGGCGCGGCCCCATGCGGGGCACGTCGGACAGGATCACGGCATGGAAGCGGTTGGCCAGTTCCAGGTAGTCGTTCTGGGAACGCGGACCGCCGCAAAGCGTGGCGAAATCGAACCACACCACCGAACCGGCAAGCGCCAGCGCGCGGATTTCGCGGTGCTCGATATGCAGCACGGGCTCCTGCGGCGGAGTATCGGCCAGACTGTTGAAGGCATCTTGCAGCGCCTGGCGCGCGTGATCGTCCAGGGGCGTGTGATAGCACTGCACCTGCTCCAGCGAGCGGCGGCGATAGTCCACGCCGGCGTCCACGTTCATGACATCCATCCGCGCCTGGATCAACTCGATGGCGGGGAGCACGCGATCACGGTGCAGCCCGTCGGTATATAGAGTCGACGGTTCGTAATTGGACGTCATCACGAAGGACGTGCCGTATTCGAACAGCTTGAACAACAGGCGGTGCAGGATCATCGCGTCCGCCACGTCGGATACATGGAACTCGTCGAAGCAGATCAGACGGTAGCGCTTGGCCACGCGTCTGGCCACTTCGTCCAGCGGGTCTTGCATGCCCTTCACTTCTTCGAGCTCGCGATGCACCCCGCGCATGAACTCGTGAAAATGCAGGCGCGTCTTGCGCACCACGGGCACGGTGGCGTAGAAGGCATCCATGAGGAAGCTCTTGCCCCGGCCCACGCCGCCCCACAGATACACACCGCGCGGCACGTCGGGACGGTTCAGCAGTTTCTTCAGCGCATTCGAGCGCATCGACTTGAACTTGACCCATTCGTCGTAATAGCGCTGCAGCCGGTCGATCGCCTTTTTCTGGGCTTCGTCGGGCTTGTAGCCGCGCTCGGCCAAGGCGTGTTCGTAGTATTCGCGGACGTTCATGTGGGAGCAGGTAAAGCAGAATGAAAAAAGGGCGGATCCGTAAACCCGCCCCCGTCTTGCATCGGCTATGCGCGTATCAGAAGTTCAATGCGCGCTTGTCCACGGCCAATGCGGCTTCCTTCACGGCTTCCGACAGCGTCGGGTGCGCGTGGCAGATGCGGGCGATGTCTTCGGCAGCGCCACGGAATTCCATGATGGTCACGGCTTCCGAGATCAGCTCCGAGGCCATCGGGCCCACGATGTGCACGCCCAGGACCTCGTCGGTCTTGGCATCGGCGATCACCTTGGCAAAGCCGGTGGTGTCGCCCAGCGCGCGGGCGCGGCCGTTGGCCAGGAAGGGGAAGCTGCCGGCCTTGTACTCGCGGCCTTCGGCCTTGAGCTGCTGCTCGGTCTTGCCCACCCAGGCGATTTCCGGCGAGGTGTAGATCACCCACGGCACGGTGTCGAAGTTGACGTGGCCATGCTGGCCGGCGATGCGCTCGGCAACCGCCACGCCTTCTTCCTCGGCCTTGTGCGCCAGCATCGGGCCGCGCACCACGTCACCCACTGCCCACACGTTCGGCAGGTTGGTCTTGCAGTCGCCGTCCACGGCAACGAAGCCGCGCTCGTCCAGCTTCAGGCCCACGGCGTCGGCGTTCAGGCCGCCGGTGTAGGGCACGCGGCCGATCGAGACGATCAGCTTGTCGACCACCAGCTTCTGCTCGGCGCCCTTGGCGTCGACGTAGGGCACGGTGACGGACTTGGCGGTCGCCTTGATCTCGCCGATCTTGACGCCCATCTGGATGTTCAGGCCTTGCTTGGTGAAAGCCTTGAGGGCTTCCTTGGCCACTTGCTGGTCAGCGGCGGCCAGGAATTCCGGCATGGCTTCCAGGATGGTGACTTCGGAGCCCAGGCGGCGCCACACGCTGCCCATTTCCAGGCCGATCACGCCAGCGCCGATCACGCCCAGCGTCTTGGGCACGGCGCCGATGTTCAGCGCGCCGTCGTTGGACAACACGACCTTTTCGTCGAACGGCAGGCCCGGCAGTTCACGTGCCGACGAGCCGGTGGCGACCACCACGTGCTTGGCAACCAGGTCTTCCTCGGCGGTGCCGGTGACCTTGATGGCCCAGCCGCCGTCCACCTGGCCGGCGAACGCGCCCTTGCCATGGAAGAACGTAACCTTGTTCTTCTTGAACAGGTACAGGATGCCGTCGTTGTTCTGCTTGACCACCGTGTTCTTGCGGCCGATCAGCGTGTCGAGCTTCAGGCTGACGCCCTTGACTTCGATGCCGTGCTCGGCGAAGTGGTGGTTGGCTTGCTCGTAGTGTTCGGACGATTGCAGCAGCGCCTTGGACGGGATGCAACCGACGTTGGTGCAGGTGCCGCCAGGAGCCGGGCCGCCTTGGCCGTTCTGCCAGGCGTCGATGCAAGCCACCGACATGCCGAGCTGCGCAGCGCGGATCGCGGCGATATAGCCGCCGGGGCCCGCGCCGATGACGACGACGTCAAATTGTTTGGACATAGTGTTCTCGCGATGAGGTATTGAGTGGAACACGCCCCACCCTGCTGGCCGGCGAAGAGCCGGCCGGGGCGCCGCGGACCTCTTGGGTCGCTTGGGCGCCGGGCCGGGGCGTCGAGATTACAGGTCCAGCAACAGGCGCTGCGGATCTTCCAGGGCGTCCTTCATGGCGACCAGGCCCAGCACGGCTTCGCGGCCGTCGATGATGCGGTGGTCGTAGGACAGGGCCAGGTAGTTCATCGGGCGGATGACGATCTGGCCGTTTTCCACCACGGGGCGATCCTTGGTGGCGTGCACGCCCAGGATGGCCGATTGCGGCGGGTTGATGATCGGGGTCGACAGCATCGAGCCGAACACGCCGCCGTTGGAGATCGAGAAGGTGCCGCCGGTCATTTCTTCAATGCCCAGCTTGCCGTCGGCCGCGCGGCGGCCAAAGTCGGCAATGGTCTTTTCGATGTCGGCGATGGACAGCTGGTCGGCGTTGCGCAGGATCGGCACAACCAGGCCGCGCGGGCTGCCGACAGCGATACCGATGTCGAAGTAACCGTGGTAGATGATGTCCTTGCCGTCGATCGAGGCGTTGATCAGCGGGAACTTCTTCAGGGCGGCCACGGCGGCCTTGACGAAGAACGACATGAAGCCCAGCTTGATGCCGTGCTCTTTCTCGAACTTGTCCTTGTACTTGTTGCGCAGGTCGATGACGGCCTGCATGTTCACTTCGTTGAACGTGGTCAGGATCGCGTTTTCCTGCTGCGATTGCAGCAGACGCTCGGCGATACGGGCACGCAGGCGGCTCATCGGCACGCGCTGTTCCGGACGGCCGTCCAGCGACAGCGTCGGGGGAGCAACCGGAGCGGCTGCCTTGGCGGGAGCGGCCTTGGCGGGCGCGCTGGCGGCCAGGGCGTCGCCCTTGGTCACGCGGCCGTCACGGCCGGTGCCGGCCACGGAAGCGGCGTCGACGCCCTTCTCGGCCAGGATCTTGGCGGCGGCGGGCGAAGCCACGCCGGCGGCAGCCGACGAAGCAGGCGCGGCGGCCGGAGCGGCAGCGGCTTGCTCGGCGGCCTTGGGCGCTTCGGCGGCGGGCGCGGCGGCGGCAACGGCAGCCTTGCCGGCGGTGTCGATACGGGCCAGCAGTTCGCCGGAGGTGACGGTGCTGCCGTCGCCCTTGACGATTTCAGCCAGCACGCCCGAGGCGGGAGCCGGCACTTCCAGCACGACCTTGTCGGTTTCGACTTCGATCAGGATTTCGTCCGCTTCAACGGCAGCGCCCGGCTGCTTCTTCCAGGTCAGCAGCGTCGCTTCGGAGACGGATTCGGAGAGTTGGGGGACGACGACGTCGGTAATAGCCATTTTGTTTGTTCCGTAAAGTTTGTGTTCTGGTCGCGCTGCGCGGCAAGCCCCGAAATGGAATTCCAGAAACCTGCGCGCGCGGCGCGTGCATCAAGCGAGTGTTACTTCGTCAACATGACCTTGAACTTGGGCGCGAAAGCCGTTTCGATCAGGGCCTTCTGCTGCTCCTGGTGCTTGGCCAGGTAGCCCACGGCCGGCGATGCCGACGCGGCGCGGCCGGCATAGCCCAGCTTCTGGCCTTCGACCATGTTTTCGTACACATGATGCTGAACGTAGAACCAGGCACCCTGGTTCTGCGGTTCGTCCTGAACCCAGATCACTTCGGTTGCCTTCGGGTACTTGCGCAGCTCCGCTTCGAACGACTTGTGCGCGAAGGGATACAGCTGCTCGACGCGGATGATGGCGACATTGTCGGCACCACGCTCGCGGCGGGCGTTGACCAGATCGTAGTAGACCTTGCCCGAGCAAGCCAGCACGCGCTTGACCTTGGCGGCGTCGATCGTGTCGTCCACTTCGCCGATCACGGGACGGAAGCTGCCGCCGGCCAGATCGGTCAGCGGAGAGCCGGCATCCTTGTTGCGCAGCAGCGACTTGGGCGTGAACAGCACCAGGGGCTTGCGGAACGGCCGGATCATCTGGCGACGCAGCACGTGGAAGATCTGCGAGGCCGAAGTCGGCTGCACCACTTGCATGTTGTTGTCGGCGCACAGCTGCAGGAAACGCTCGATGCGGCCCGACGAGTGCTCGGGACCCTGGCCTTCGTAGCCGTGCGGCAGCATCAGGGTCAGGCCCGACTGGCGGCCCCACTTGGCTTCGCCGGAGCTGATGAACTGGTCGATCACGACCTGGGCGCCGTTGACGAAGTCGCCGAACTGGCCTTCCCAGATGGTCAGCGTGTTGGGTTCCGCGCTGGAGTAGCCGTATTCAAAGCCCAGCACAGCCTCTTCGGACAGCACGGAGTCGATGACGGTGAACGGAGCCTGGCCTTCCGAGACGTTCTGCAGCGGAATGTAGGTGCCGTCGTTCCAGCGTTCGCGGTTCTGGTCGTGCAGGACGGCGTGGCGGTGCGTGAACGTGCCACGGCCCGAGTCCTGGCCCGTGATGCGGATGGCGTAGCCCGAGGACACCAGGGTCGCGAAGGCGAGGTGCTCGCCCATGCCCCAGTCCAGGTTCATTTCGCCCTTGGCCATGGTGCGGCGGTCGTTCAGCAGCTTGGCGACCAGCGGGTGCACGGTGAAGCCTTCCGGCACGGTGGTGATGCGTTCGCCAATGCGCTTGAGTTCGGCCAGCGGCACGGCGGTGTCGGCCTGGTCGGTCCACTTGGCGCCCAGGAACGGCGACCAGTCGATGGCGTACTTGCTCTTGTAGTCGGTCAGCACCGGTTCGATGGTGCGCTGGCCGTCTTCCATCAGCTGGCGGTAGTCCTTCACGAGCTGATCGGCTTCGCCTTCAGCCAGCACGCCTTGCGTGGTCAGCTTGTCGGCGTACAGCTTGCGCGTGCCGGGGTGGTGGCCGATGCGCTTGTACATCAGGGGCTGCGTCAGCGACGGGGTATCTTGCTCGTTGTGGCCCAGCTTGCGGAAGCAGACGATGTCTACGACCACGTCATGGCGGAATTGCAGGCGGTAGTCCAGAGCCAGCTTGGTGACGAACACGACGGCTTCGGGATCGTCGCCGTTGACGTGGAACACCGGCGCTTCGATCATCTTGACCACGTCGGTGCAATACAGCGTCGAACGCGAGTCGCGCGGGTCGGACGTGGTAAAGCCGATCTGGTTGTTGATGACGATATGCAGCGTGCCGCCCGTGCCGTAGCCGCGGGTCTGGGCCAGGTTGAGGGTTTCCATGACCACGCCTTGGCCGGCAAAGGCCGCGTCACCGTGCACCAGCACCGGCAGCACTTGCTTGCCTTCGGTGTCGCCGCGGCGTTCCTGGCGAGCGCGCGCGCTGCCTTCGACCACGGGGTTGACGATTTCCAAGTGGGACGGGTTGAACGCGAGCGACAGGTGGACCGGGCCGCCACGGGTGGACAGGTCGCTGGAGAAGCCGTTGTGGTACTTCACGTCGCCGTCGGTCAGGCCTTCGGCGTGCTTGCCTTCGAACTCGGCGAACAGATCGCCGGGCATCTTGCCCATGATGTTCACGAGCAGGTTCAGGCGGCCGCGGTGGGCCATGCCGACCACGATTTCCTGGACGCCGTTTTCGCCGGCGTGGTTCACCACTTCATCCATCGAGGCGATGAAGCTTTCGCCGCCTTCCAGCGAGAAGCGCTTCTGGCCGACGTACTTGGTGTGCAGGAAGCGCTCGAGGCCTTCGGACTCGGTCAGTTGCTGCAGGATGTGGCGCTTTTCTTCGGCCGAGTAGGCGGGCGCGCCCAGGGTGGTTTCCAGGCGTTCCTGGATCCAGCGCTTGGCGGCGGGGTCGGAGATGTGCGTGAATTCGGCGCCGATGCTGCGGCAGTAGGTGTCGCGCAAGGCCTTCAGGATGTCGCGCAGCGTCATCGTGCTGGCGGTCGTGAAGTAGGTGTTGGTAGCCGAGTAGGTCTGGTCCAGATCGGCTTCGGTCAGGCCGTAGAAGGCCGGATCGAGTTCGGGGATCGGGGGACGTTCCTGGCGCTTGAGCGGATCCAGGTCGGCCCAGCGCGAACCCAGCGAGCGGTAGGCGGCGATCAGCGATTGCACCGAGACTTGCTTGGAAGCCACGCTCAGGTCGGGTTCGGCGGCGCGTTGCACGAAGGCATTGGCCTTGGCGCGTTGGGCGAACGATTCGACGATGGGAGCGTGGGCCTGGTCGCGAGTGGATTCCTGGCCGTCGGTAGCGGGAGCATGCTGCAGCTGGTCGAAGTATTCGCGCCAGTTGTCAGGTACCGAACCGGGGTTGTCGAGGTAGGCTTCGTAAAGCTCCTCAACGTAGGGGGCGTTTCCCCCAAACAAGTAAGACGTGGATAGGGATTCTATTTCCGAAGACATAATCGCTTCACCTTTACGAGTGCTTCACTCGATTACGATGCAGGAAAACCTTCCGCGACACGGGCTTCCCGTTAAGCGGATAGCAGGGGCAGAAGGCGCGTACAAGCCTTGAAAGCCGTATGTGCAAGAGTATAGCCCTTTGAGTTTAAAGCCGTCTTCTTGCGTTTGCGTGACGCAAAAGCGCATTCGGAATGCCGTCATGCAGCATTGGAATGTCCAGCCAACCCCTTCCATTGCGCCGTCTACACGCCAGCAATTTCCGCCATCCCAAAATGCCGCAACGCATCATTTTCGAGCACCGCAATGGCAGTGTTGCGCATTAGCCTCGTTCACACCGGCAGTTCGGTCGTCGACATGATCTCTTTCAGGACGAAAAAGGTGCGAATCTGGCGGACACCGGGCAGCTTTATGATCTCGCCCGCGTGCAGCTTGTTGAAGCGCTCCAGGTCCCGGATGCGCAGCATCAGGAAGTAGTCGAATTCACCCGCGACCAGATGGCACTCGAGGCAACCGCTGATGCCGCGCGCCGCGGCCTCGAAATCCGTGAAGGATTCGGGCGTGGAACGGTCCAGCACCACCCCCACGATGACGAGCGTGGACATATCCACCTCGGCGGGTTCGAGCAGCGCGACAGTCTTGCGGATGATGCCCTCGGCCCTGAGCTTTTCCACGCGGCGCAGACAGGCGGCCGGGCTCAGGTGGACGCGCGTGCTCAGTTCCAGGTTCGTGATCTGGGCGTCCTGCTGCAAGAAGCGCAGGATCTGGCGATCGATGCGGTCCAGGCCGGAAATCGCTGGCATTTGATATGTCCCTGAAAATTAAATTTCTTTCTTTAATCTTATTGAAAAATATTAAATAGAATCAAAGAAAATTATTCAACTATTTCACTTTCAAATCAAAAAAATACGCAATTGACGATAAATCCGTGGGCTTTCTATGATTTTTCCATCCGCGCCATCCGGCCGGCACAGGAGAGCCCCCTATGGATCTGCAACGATTTCCACGCCATCGTCTGACTTTCGGCGACACCCCCATCGAAAAACTCGAACGCCTGTCCGCGCACCTGGGCGGCAAGGTCGAGATCTACGCCAAGCGTGAAGACTGCAACAGCGGCTTGGCGTTTGGCGGCAACAAACTGCGCAAGCTCGAATACCTGATCCCGCAGGCGCTGGAACAAGGTTGCGACACGCTGGTCACCATCGGCGGCATCCAGTCGAACCACACACGCATGGTCGCCGCCGTGGCCGCAAAGCTGGGGCTGGCCTGCGTGCTGGTGCAGGAAAACTGGGTGGACTATTCGGACGCCGTCTATGACCGGGTGGGCAACATCATGATGAGCCGCCTGATGGGCGCCGACGTGCGCCTGGTGGACCAGGGTTTCGACATCGGCTTTCGGCGCAGCTGGGAGGAAGCCCTGGAGGACGTCAGGAAACGCGGCGGCAAGCCCTATGCGATTCCGGCAGGCGCGTCGGACCATGAACTTGGAGGCCTGGGCTATGTGGGCTTCGCCGAGGAGGTTCGGCGCCAGGAGGCAGAGCTGGGGTTCCAGTTCGACTATATCGTCGTGTGCGCGGTCACCGGCAGCACGCAAGCCGGCATGGTGGTGGGGTTCGCGGCCGACGGACGCGCCGACCGCGTGATCGGTATCGACGCATCGGGTACGCCCGAACAGACTCGCGCGCAGATCCTGCGCATCGCGCGGCGCACCGCCGACATGGTCGGGCTGGGCAGCGCCATCGAAGAGCGCGATGTGGTGCTGGACACCCGCTATGCCTATCCCGCCTATGGCTTGCCGTCCGCCGAGACCAACGAGGCCATCCGCCTTTGCGCCAGGCTGGAAGGGATGATGACCGACCCGGTCTACGAGGGCAAATCCATGCAGGGCATGATGGACATTGTCCGCCGCGGCGAGATTCCCGCCGGCTCGCGAGTGCTGTATGCGCACCTGGGAGGGGTGCCGGCGATCAACGCCTACAGCTTTCTCTACCGCAACGGATAGAGGCGCCTACGGCGCCGTGGGCTGGCCTTGCGGCGACCTGCGCTGATGGCAGGTTCCCGCCCAGCGGCCCGGGGCTTGCCATCCCTGGCGGTCAGCACCCATGATGGATGCAGGAAACGCAGCCCAGCCGGCGGAATCCGCCGGCTGGGCTTTACGCGTCGCGCCACCTTGCCCAGGTTAGCGCTGGGCAAGGCTCAGCCCTCCCCGAAAAATCATGTACATAAGTTGTATACAAAACTGAGATTTCCGGCTATGGTGCAGCACATCAGGAAGTCGTCCGCCAACCCACGTCCGGCCGCCGCGCGCCGGCCACTCCGCCCGCCTGTTCATGACCGCCTACGATTCCACGCTCCCCTATCCCCGCGACCTGGTCGGCTATGGCCGCCGTCCGCCGCATGCGCAATGGCCGGGCCAGGCGCGCATCGCGGTGCAGTTCGTGCTGAATTACGAAGAAGGCGGCGAGAACAGCGTGCTGCATGGCGACGCCGGATCCGAACAGTTCCTGTCAGAGATGTTCAACCCCGCCAGCTATCCCGAGCGCCATCTCAGCATGGAGAGCATCTATGAGTACGGCTCGCGCGCGGGCGTCTGGCGCATCCTGAGGGAGTTTGAAAAGCGCGGCCTGCCGCTGACGGTATTCGGCGTCGGCATGGCCTTGCAGCGCCATCCCGAACTGAGCGCCGCATTCGTCGAGCTGGGGCACGAGATCGCCTGCCATGGCTGGCGCTGGATCCACTACCAGCACATCGACGAGGCCACGGAACGCGAGCACATGCGCCTGGCCATGGACGCGATCACGCAGTTGACTGGCGCTCGTCCGCTGGGCTGGTACACCGGCCGCGACAGCCCCCGCACACGGCGCCTGGTTGCCGACTACGGCGGCTTCGAATACGACAGCGACTATTACGGCGACGACCTGCCTTTCTGGATGCGCGTGCAAAAAACGGACGGCAGCGTCGTGCCGCAACTCATCGTGCCCTACACGCTGGATTGCAACGACATGCGTTTCGCGTTGCCGCAGGGCTATTCGCACGCCGACCCCTTCTTCCAGTACCTGAAGGACAGCTTCGATGCGCTCTACGCCGAAGGCGAGGACGCGCCCAAGATGATGAGCATCGGCATGCACTGCCGCTTGCTGGGACGGCCCGGCCGCATCACCGCGCTGCAGCGCTTTCTTGACCATATCGCCAGCCACGATCGCGTCTGGATATGCCGCAGGCTCGATATTGCGCGCCACTGGAAAGCCACGCACCCCTACTCACCTCAAGCCTGAACAGGACGGCCATGGCCCATACCCTAGCCCAACTCAATGCTGCGGCGCCCGCGGACGCCGCAGCCATGCTCGACAATCTCTACGGGCACGCGCCCTGGATCGCCGAGCGCGCGCTTGCCGCCCGGCCCTTCCGTTCCCTGGCCGACCTGGAACAGCGCTTGCGCCAGGCCGTCAGCCAAGCCGACGTGCCGTCGCGCATGGCGTTGTTGCACGCTCATCCCGAGCTCGGCACGATGCCGGGCACATCCCTGGATCCGGACTCGGCGCGCGAACAGGACCTGGCCGGGCTGGCGCTAGGCTCGCCCACCGAACTGACCCGCCTGCAGGAACTGAACACCACCTACAAAAGCAGGTTCGGCTTCCCCTTCGTGCTCGCCGTGCGCGGCCCGCGTGGCGCGGGCATGACGCGGCAGCAGGTCATCGACGAATTCATGCGCCGCAAGGACAACCCGCCCGATCTCGAATTCGACGAGGCCATGCAGCAACTGCATCGCATCGCCGAGATCCGCCTGCGCGACCGGTTTGGCGGCGAACCCACCATGGGCAATGACATCTGGGACTGGAGCGAGCAACTGGCCGCCCACAGCGACCCGGGCTATGCCGAAAAGGGCCAGTTGACCGTCACCTACCTCACCGAAGCCCACCGCGCCTGCGCCCAGCTGCTGTCGCAGTGGATGCGCGATTGCGGTTTCGACGAGGTCGGCATCGACGCCGTGGGCAACGTGGTCGGCCGCTATCTGGCCGACCGCCCCGACGCCCTCACGCTAATGACCGGCAGCCATTACGACACGGTGCGCAACGCCGGCAGGTATGACGGCCGCTTGGGTATCTTCGTGCCGATGGCCTGCGTGCGCGAACTGCACCGCCAGGGCAAGCGCCTGCCCTATCACCTGGAAGTCATCGGCTTCGCGGAAGAAGAAGGCCAGCGTTACCGCGCCACTTTTCTCGGCTCGGGCGCGCTGATCGGCGACTTCAAGCCGGAATGGCTGGACCAGCAGGACGCCGACGGCATCAGCATGCGCGACGCGATGGCGCAAGCGGGCCTGCGCAGCGAGGCCATCCCGGGACTGCGTCGCGATCCTTCCCGCTACCTGGGCTTCGTCGAAGTCCACATCGAGCAGGGGCCGGTGCTCTACGAGATGGGGCTGCCCCTGGCCGTGGTCACTTCCATCAATGGCTGCGTGCGCTACCAGGTCCGGATCAGCGGCCTCGCGTGCCATGCCGGCACCACGCCCATGAACCGCCGCCGCGACGCCGCCACCGCCACCGCCGAACTGGCGCTATACGTGGAGCGGCGCGCCGCCCGCGATGGCGACTCCGTGGGCACGATGGGCATGTTGGAAGTGCCCGGCGGCTCGATCAACGTGGTTCCGGGCGAATGCCGTTTCAGCCTCGATCTGCGCGCGCCCAGCGACGCCCAGCGCGATGCGCTGGCGCGCGACGTACTCGCTGAGCTCGAAGCCGTGTGCCAGCGCCGCGGACTGAACTACGCGCTGGAAGAAACCATGCGCGCCGCCGCCGCGCCCAGCGATCCTGCCTGGCAAAAGCGCTGGGAACGCGCCGTGGATGCGCTGGGCCTGCCCGTGCACTGCATGCCCAGCGGCGCCGGCCACGACGCCATGAAGCTGCATGAGGTCATGCCCCAGGCCATGCTTTTCGTGCGCGGCCAGAACTCCGGCATCAGCCACAACCCGCGCGAATCCACCTCCAGCGACGATATCCAGCTGGCCGTGCTGGCAATGCTGCGCCTGCTCGATGACCTTGCCCAAGAAACCCGATAGCGACCATGACCGACCACACCCGACTCGACGCCTGGGTTGACGCCCACTTTGATGAAGAAGTCCGTTTCCTGCAGGAGCTGGTGCGCGTGCCCACCGACACGCCTCCCGGCAACAACGCCCCGCACGCGGAACGCACGGCTCAGCTGCTGCAAGGTTTCGGCCTGGATGCCGAGGCCCATCCGGTGCCTGCGCAGGAAGTGCGGGATTACGGACTCCAATCGATCACCAACCTCATCGTGCGCCGCGAGTACGGCGCGGGCGGGCTGCGCGTGGCGCTCAACGCGCATGGCGACGTCGTGCCGCCCGGCGAGGGCTGGGAACATGATCCCTACGGCGGCGAAATCGACAATGGCAACCTGTACGGCCGCGCCGCCGCCGTCAGCAAGAGCGATTTCGCAAGCTTCACGTTCGCGTTGCGCGCGCTGGAGGCGGTTGCCCGGCCCACCCGAGGCGCGGTTGAGCTGCATTTCACCTACGACGAGGAGTTCGGCGGCTTGCTCGGCCCCGGCTGGCTGCTGTCGCAAGGGCTGACCAAACCCGACCTGCTTATCGCCGCGGGTTTCAGCTATGAGGTCGTCACCGCGCACAATGGCTGCCTGCAAATGGAAGTGACGGTACACGGCAAGATGGCGCATGCCGCCATTCCCAGCAGCGGCGTGGACGCCTTGCAAGGCGCGGTCACGGTCCTCAATGCGCTGTATGCGCAGAACGCGCGCTATCGGGAGATCCGCTCCGACGTGCCGGGAATCAGCCACCCTTACCTGAACGTCGGCCGCATCGAAGGCGGCACCAATACCAACGTAGTGCCGGGCAAAGTGGTGTTCAAGCTCGACCGCCGCATGATTCCCGAAGAAAACGCCGCAGAGGTCGAAGCCGACATCCGCCGCATCATTAAGGAATCCGCGGCATCGGTGCCCGGCATCAGCGTGGACATCAAGCGCCTGCTGCTGGCGAATTCCATGCGCCCCCTGCCCGGCAACCAAGCGCTGGTGCGGGCCATCCAGAAACATGGAGAGGAAGTGTTCGGCGAGCCTATCGCCGCCATGGGTACCCCGCTCTATACCGACGTGCGCCTGTACGCCGAAGCGGGCATCCCCGGGGTGATCTACGGCGCTGGCCCGCGCACCGTGCTGGAATCTCACGCCAAGCGCAACGATGAGCGCGTGGCGCTGGAAGACTTGCGGCGCGCCACCAAGGTCATCGCACGCACACTGGCCGACCTGCTGGACGCCGCCTGACGCGGCCGCCCGGCAGGGCAGGCCTGGCGCCTCACGCCAGTTTCATTACCCGGCGCCAGAACAGGATTGCGACCACCACGAAGACGGCCAGGCCCAGGAAGGACGCCGTCTGCGCAAAGCCTTCGCCGGCGATCGCCAGCGGCGCCTCGGTGCCGGACGCGCCGATGATGCCGGCCATCAGCACGCCGACCAGGCTTTCGCCGACGATCAGTCCCGAGGCGATCAGCACGCCTCGGCGATTGGCGCTCTCGGCAAATTGCTCGTAGGGCTTGCCGGCCGCCGCCGCCCGGCGGCGCAAAGCCCCCTCCAGCAGCCAGGCCAGGACCGCGCCGACCACGATGGGCGCGGCAACGGTCGGAGGCAGGTAAATGCCGATACCCACCGCCAGCACCGGAATACGGGCCACGCGGCAGGTGCGCTTCATGATCTCGTCCACCACGATCAGGCCCACGCCGACCGCCATGCCGATCAGGATCATGGTCCAGTTGAGCTGGTGCGTGAAGATGCCGCGTGCGATCGCCAACATCAGCGTGGCTTGCGGCGCCGAAAGGGCCTGGGCCGGATCCATGCCTTCTCGCGGCATGGCGTCGGCAAATCCATAAGCGTTGTAGAGCAGTTCCAGCACCGGTGAAATCACGGCCGCGCCGGCCACGCAGCCGATCAGCAAGGCCACCTGCTGGCGCCACGGCGTCGCGCCCACCAGCCAACCCGTCTTCAAGTCTTGCAGGTTGTCGTTCGAAATGGAGGCCACGGCCACCACCGCCGAGGTGCTGAAGATCGACAAGGCGATCGCCATCTGCACGCCATTCTGCGCGCCCAGCAGTTCGCCGCCCAGGGCCAGCATCAGCAGCGACACCAGCACGATGGCGACGATGCCCACGCCGGAGATCGGGCTGGTCGAAGATCCCACCAGCCCCGCCATGTAGCCGCAGGCCGCGGCCACGAGGAAACCAAACACGAAAGCGAACAGCACGGCATAGGCCACCAGCTTCCAGATTCCGGCGGGCGACAGCGGCGCGCCTGACAGGAAGACCTGGAACGTCACCACCAGAACAGCCACCAGCACCAGCGTCACCGCCGAAATCCAGCCTGCCGACAGGTCGCGCTCCGTGCGCCGCGCTTGCCCGGCGCGAGCGGCGCCCGCCTTGGTCAACGCGGCAAACGATGCCTTGACGCCGCGCGCCATCGGCATGAACAGCGTGGCCAGCGTCCAGATGGCGCCCACGCCGATCACGCCGGCGCCGATGAAGCGCACCTGGGACGCCCACAGCCCGGTGGCGTATTGCGCCAAGGTCTGGCCTGCGGGCATATCGCCCATGGCGCTCAGGATGGGCACGGCAATGCCCCAGGAAATGATCAACCCGGTCAGCATGGCCAGGCCCGCAACGATGCCGATCAGGTAGCCGGCGCCCAAGAGCGCCAGTGAAAAGCCCATCGGCAGGCGGAACACCGCGCCGCCCACTTCAAACCAACGACTGATGCCGTCACCCAGCACCCGCAGGCCGCTGGCCGCGAAACTGACCGCGGCGGCGACCAGGCCGCCAGCCACGATGTCGCCCATGCCGGTCTCGGTCTTGGCCGGCGCCCGGCCGTCGTCCCCGGCCTCGTCCTGCGCGCGCTCGGCGCTGCCCACGCGCAGGATTTCAGCAGCGGCCACGCCTTCCGGATACGGCAGATCGCTCTGCACCACCATCACGTGGCGCAGCGGAATGGTGAACATCACTCCCAACATGCCGCCGGCCGCGCAGATGCCCAGCGTCTGCCAGAAGGGGAAGCCTTGCCAGTGCCCCATCATGACCAGGGCCGGCAGGATGAAGATGATGGACGACAGGGTCCCGGCCGCCGAGGCCTGGGTCTGCACCATATTGTTTTCGAGGATGTTTGCGTCCTTGAACAGGCGCAGGACGGACATCGAGATCACCGCAGCCGGAATGGCCGATGAGAACGTCAGGCCCACCTTCAGTCCAAGGAAGACGTTGGAGGCCGTGAAGATAACGGTGATGATTGCGCCCAGGAGGATGCCGCGGAACGTAAGTTCGGGCAACGTGACCTCTGCCGGGACGCTGATGGGTTGGGTCATTGCAGTCATTCCTTTCTTGCCAGCCGCGAATTCTAGCGCCTTCGCGTCCACCCAGTGGCCACATCCCCTAAGACGGTCGCCGGGCGCATCTTCGGCAGAAGCTGCCGCAAGCTACAAAACCTGCAACAGATTATGCTGAATTTACAGAAATCTCCCTAGAATTTTGATTACCCATGCCTGAAGCTAGGGTCTAGCATGGACGTCAAACCAGGAGACGACAAGACCATGCGCGACGCCAGTTCCGCCCGCCCCGGGCAAGCTATCCAGCACGATTCCGACCCCGCCGAAACCGCCGAATGGCGCGATGCGCTGCAGGCACTGGTACAGGCGGAAGGTTCCGAGCGCGCGGGCTATGTGCTGGACAACCTGCTCGGCCACGCCGCGTCGCTGGGCTTGCGCGCCAACAGCCAGACCCGCACCGCGTACCTCAACACCATTCCCGCTGACGAGGAGCCCCCCTTCCCCGGCAATCTGGCCGTGGAAGAGCGCATCGCCCGCATCAACCGCTGGAACGCCCTGGCCATGGTGGTGCGCGCCAACCAGGCGCATGGCGAACTGGGCGGCCACATCGCCAGCTACGCGTCGGCCGCCGACCTGTTCGAAGTCGGCTTCAACCATTTCTTTCGCGCGCGCACCCAGGATGGCCCGGGAGACCTGGTCTACATGCAGCCGCACTCGGCCCCCGGTGTTTATGCCCGCGCCTATCTGGAGGGCTTCCTCAGCGAAGCGGACTTGGCGCATTTCCGGCAGGAAATCACCGCCTCCGCGAACGGCCTGCGCGGCTTGTCGTCTTACCCGCATCCGTGGCTGATGCCGGACTTCTGGCAATTCCCCACGGGTTCGATGGGCATCGGCCCCATCAACGCGATCTACCAGGCGCGCTTCATGCGCTACCTCGAGCACCGTTCGCTCATGCCCGGCGCCGACCGCAAGGTCTGGGGCATCTTCGGCGACGGCGAAATGGACGAACCCGAATCCATCGCCGCGCTGACACTGGCCGCGCGCGAAAAGCTCGACAACCTGGTGTTCGTGGTCAATTGCAACCTGCAGCGGCTGGACGGCCCGGTGCGCGGCAACGGCCGCATCATCGACGAACTGGAAACGCTGTACGCCGGCGCTGGCTGGAACGTCATCAAGCTTGTCTGGGGCAGCGACTGGGACGCTCTCCTGCGGCGCGACACGGGAGGTGCGCTGGCGCGCGCGTTCGCCAATACCGTGGACGGACAATTCCAGACCTTCGCAGCCAATGACGGCGCCTTCAACCGCGCCCACTTCTTCAACCAGAACCCCGAGCTGGCGGCGCTGGTGGCAGACTGGAGCGACGAAGCCATCGACCGGCTGCACCGCGGCGGACATGACATGGTGAAGATCCATGCCGCTTACCACCGCGCCGTGCGCCACCAAGGCCAGCCCACGGTAATCCTGGCGCAGACCAAAAAGGGCTTCGGCATGGGCTCGGCCGGCCAGGGCAAGATGACCACGCACCAGCAGAAAAAGCTGGACGATGTAGCCCTGCTGGCTTTCCGCGACCGCTTCGCGCTGCCGATCTCGGACGCCGATTGCCTGGCGCTGAAGTTCTACCGCCCCGCCGAGGACAGCGCCGAACTGCGCCACTTGCAGGCGCGCCGTGCCGCACTCGGCGGGCACATTCCCCGCCGCAACATCGAGGCGCCCAGGCTGGCGCCCCCCCAAGCAGAACATTGGGCGCGCTTTGCACTGGCCGCGGATGGCAAGGAAATGTCATCCACCATGGCCATCGTGCGCATGCTGACCGCGCTGCTCAAGGACGCCACGGTGGGGCCGCGCATCGTGCCCATCGTGGCGGACGAGGCCCGTACTTTCGGCATGGCCAACCTGTTCCGCCAGATCGGCATCTATTCCGCGCAAGGCCAGTTGTACGAACCGGAAGACATAGGCTCCGTGCTGTACTACCGCGAAGCCCGCGACGGCCAGATCCTCGAAGAAGGCATCACCGAGGCCGGCGCGATTTCCTCCTGGACGGCTGCCGGCACCAGCTACTCGGTCAACGGGTTGCCGATGCTGCCCTTCTATATCTACTACTCGATGTTCGGCTTCCAGCGCATCGGCGATCTGATCTGGGCCGCCGCCGACCAGCGCACGCGCGGCTTCCTCATCGGCGCCACCTCCGGCCGCACCACCCTGGGCGGCGAAGGCTTGCAGCATCAGGACGGCTCCAGCCACATCATGGCCGCCGCCGTGCCGAACTGCCGCGCCTACGACCCGGCCTATGCCTTCGAGGTCGCCGTCATCGTCGAACACGGCATGCGCCGCATGCTCGACGAGCAGCGCGACGAATTCTTCTACCTGACCGTCACCAACGAAAACCTGGCGCAACCCGACATGCCGCCGGGCGAAGCGGTGCGGGAGGGCATCCTGCGCGGCATGTACCTCTTGCGGCCCGCCCGAGGGCAGGCCCAGGTGCGCCTGCTGGGCGCCGGCCCCATGCTGCGCGAGGCCGAAATGGCCGCGCAACGATTGCAGGCCGATTATGGCGTGGACGCCGAAGTCTGGAGCGTCACCAGCTTTTCCGAACTGGCCCGCGCCGGACGCGAGGCCGAGCGCGCCCGCGTGCTGGGGCTGGATGCCAGCGACGACTGGGTGCGGCACTGCCTGGGCGGCAGCGACGCCCCGGTAGTGGCCGCGAGCGACTACATACGGGCCGTGCCCGAACAGATCCGCGCCTGGGTGCCTGCCCCCTATCGCACGCTGGGCACCGACGGTTTCGGCCGCAGCGACACCCGCGCCCAGCTGCGCGACTTCTTCGAAGTCAGCGCCGACTGGATCGTGCTGCATGCCCTGGACAGCCTGGGCCGCGAGGAAGACGCCAAGGGGCTGCGTGTCCGGCTGAACGCCGGCGCCCGCCAGACACCCCCTTGGGAGCTCTAGGATTGCAAACCGCGGTGCGGCGAGGTTTTGAGCAAAATCGTCCATTCGCTGCACCGCAACAACCAAGCACCCGCGCTTTCTGTTGAAATACGGGTGTTCCCAAGCATTTCCAAGAAAATACGGCGGGCCGCGAGCCCGCTTTTTGCAATCCGCTTTCCTCCTTTCCTTTCCTCCTTTCTTTCCATTTAGCGCCCGCAAGGCCTGTATCCCATGGACGAAACTCTCACCAAAATGGCGTTGGACTACCACGCCTACCCCACTCCCGGCAAAATCTCGGTCACCCCGACCAAGACGCTGGCCAACCAGGACGACCTGTCCCTGGCCTACTCCCCCGGCGTGGCGGCCGCCTGCATGGCCATCTTCGACCAGGGCGATGACGCAGCCTCGAAGTACACCTCGCGCGGCAACCTGGTGGGCGTGATCACCAACGGTACCGCCGTGCTGGGCCTGGGCAACATCGGCCCGCTGGCCGCAAAACCCGTCATGGAAGGCAAGGGCTGCCTGTTCAAGAAGTTCGCCGGCATCGACGTGTTCGACATCGAACTGGCCGAAAACGACCCCGACAAGCTGGTCGACATCATCGCGGCGCTGGAACCCACGCTGGGCGGCGTCAACCTCGAGGACATCAAGGCGCCCGAGTGCTTCTACATCGAGAAGAAGCTGCGCGAGCGCATGAAGATCCCCGTCTTCCATGACGACCAGCACGGCACCGCCATCATTTCGTCGGCCGCCATCCTGAATGGCCTGAAGGTCGTGGGCAAGGACATCGGCACGGTCAAGCTGGCCTGCTCGGGTGCCGGCGCCGCCGCCATCGCCTGCCTGGATCTGCTGGTCCACCTGGGCGTCAAGCGCGAGAACATCTACGTGGTGGACTCGCGTGGCGTGATCTGGGACGGCCGCGATGAAAACATGGAGGTCAACAAGAAGCGCTACGCGCAGAAGACCGACGCGCGCACGCTGGCCGACGTGGTCAACGGCGCCGACGTGTTCCTGGGCTGCTCGACCGCAGGCGTGCTGACCGCCGACATGGTCAAGACCATGGCCGCGAGCCCGCTGATCCTGGCTCTGGCCAACCCCGAGCCGGAAATCCGCCCCGAAGTGGCCAAGGCCGCCCGCCCGGACTGCATCATCGCCACCGGCCGTTCGGACTACCCGAACCAGGTCAACAACGTGCTGTGCTTCCCGTTCATCTTCCGCGGCGCCATGGACGCCGGCGCATCGCGCATCACGGAAGAAATGAAGCTTGCTTGCGTGAAGGCCATCGCCGAACTGGCGCAAGCCGAACAGAACGACGAAGTGGCCCGCGCCTACGCTGGCCAGGAACTGTCGTTCGGCCCGGACTACATCATCCCCAAGCCCTTCGACCCGCGCCTGATCGTCCAGATCGCCCCGGCCGTGGCCCAGGCTGCCGCCGACTCCGGCGTGGCCGCCCGTCCCATCGAGGACATCGAAGCCTACCGCCAAAAGCTCATGGGCTTCGTGTACCACTCGGGCCAGTTGATGCGTCCGCTGTTCGCCCAGGCCAAGAAGGCGCCCAAGCGCGTCATCTATGCCGACGGCGAAGACGAGCGCGTGCTGCGCGCGGTGCAGACCGTGGCCGATGAAAAGCTGGCGTTCCCGATCCTGATCGGCCGCCCGTCCGTCATCGAAATGCGCATCAAGAAGTTCG
This sequence comes from Achromobacter sp. D10, assembly GCF_035282245.1. Lineage (NCBI taxonomy): Bacteria > Pseudomonadati > Pseudomonadota > Betaproteobacteria > Burkholderiales > Alcaligenaceae > Achromobacter > Achromobacter sp. D10. Next base: position 17,173 of record NZ_JAYJLE010000003.1, on the reverse strand, counting down.
GCCTGCGCCTGGCGGCCGGCAAGGACTTCGAGATCGTGGATCCGGAAGACGACAGCCGCTTCAATGAAACCTGGAACGCGTACTACCAGCTCAAGGGCCGCGAAGGCGTGACCCCGGCCATCGCCAAGGCGATGATCCGCAAGCACAACACGCTGATCGGCGCGATGCTGCTGCGCCGTGGCGATGCCGACGCCCTGCTCTGCGGGGTGGCCAGCAAGTACGACAACCAGCTCAAGTACATCGACGAAATCATCGGCAAGAAGGAAGGCCAGACCTATGCCGCCCTGAACGTGCTGATGCTGCCCGACCAGACCCTGTTCGTCACCGACACCCACGTCAACGAAAACCCGACGGCCGAGGAAGTCGCCAGCATCACCATCCAGGCCGCCGATGAAATGCTGCGCTTTGGCGTGGTGCCGAAGATCGCCCTGCTGTCGCACTCCAACTTCGGCAGCCGCGTCACGGATTCGTCGCGCAAGATGGCCGCCGCGCGCCAGATGGTGCAGGACCGCGCTCCCGACCTGGAAGTCGACGGCGAAATGCACGCCGACGCCGCCCTGTCGGAAAAGATCCGCGTCCTGGCCTACCCGGACAGCACGCTGAAGGGTCGCGCCAACCTGCTCGTCATGCCCACGCTGGACACCGGTAACATCACGTACAACATGCTGAAGATGACCGGCAGCAATGGCGTCGCGATGGGTCCGATCCTGCTGGGCGCGGCACGCCCCGTGCACATCCTGACCACCAGCGCCACGGTGCGCCGCATCGTCAACATGACGGCGCTGGCCGTGGTGGACGCTCAGCAGGAAGCCGCCGAGGCCGCCAAGAAGCGTCGTTGATCAACGATTGCCGTCAAGGCCAGGGGCGCCCTTCGGGGCGCCCTTTTTCATTGCGCGCTGCCGGCTCATCGCATAGCCGGCCCACCCGGGCTGATGGTAAAAACCAAGTTCAACCTTGTTTTCTGGAGTCCACATGCTGGCCGACGCCCTGTATGCCTGGTTTCACTACCTGGCCATTTTCCTGCTCGTGGTGGTGCTGACAGCCGAAGCCGTGCTGCTGCGACCCGACCTCACAGCCAATGGCGTCAAGCGCCTGGCCATCTACGACCGCCTCTATCTGGCCAGCGCCGTGGTGGTGCTCATTACTGGCGTGCTGCGCCTGACCCTGGGCATCAAGGGCGCTGCCTTCTACATGGGCAACCCGTGGTTTCACGCGAAGATCACGCTGTTTGTCGTCATCGGCCTCTGTTCGATCCCCCCGACGATGACCTTCCTGCGATGGGCAAAGCAGTCCCGCCAGCAGCCGGGCTTCGTGCCTGCGGCAGCCGACATCAAGCGCGCCCGCCGCTGGGTCATGATCGAATCGCACCTGTTCATCTTCCTGCCGCTGTTCGCCGTGCTGATGGCACGCGGCATCGGCGCCTAACACCTGCCGCGAGGCCCTTGCGCTCAAGGGCAGGATGCGCGGCGGCGAGGCTCGGATTCCTCGTCGCCCACAACGAAGGTGGCGAAGTGGAAGACGCCCACCGTGTCGTTCTGGACCACGTCCAAGACCTCGCCGGCCAAGGTCTGCATCACCGACATGCCCTCCGGCACATCGGCCTGGCCGTCGCGTTTGGCGGCCTCGCCATTCCAGGGACTCAGCACCAGCACGCCCGGATACGGTTCGCGTGCATCGCCGCGGCCGCGTCGCATCGACTTCACCTGCGTGCCAGCGGCATAGCTCACGCCGCCGAACCGCGTCGGGCAGGCAAGTTCCGCGTCGCTGACTCGCAGCAGGCGTCGCGTCTCGTCCAGGTACAGCCGCGGCTCGCTCAAGGGCAGCCCGAATATCCGGACGGCCATCGGATTCTTGACCTCGATGCGCCAGTGGTCCGGATCGCGTGAACCGTCGGTATAGACCGTGCCGCTGGAGCCATAGACGATGGACCCCGGCGCGAGGTCCAGGGCTTCGGCGCGATTGCCCGGGCCCAGCACGCACTTGTCGAACGCCGTCATCGCGCCATCGCGCGCCACCTCGAACTCGATATCCTGAGTGGCGTCGCACTGCCAGCCCAGCACCGTCTGGGTGCCCGCGCCGCGCAGGATGACGTTGCGCGGATAGCGGCCCCGCAAGGCGTAGGTTGCGTCGTCATAGTCAGAATTGAGATAACGCCGTGCGCTCGACGCCTGCACGCCATACATGGCCACGGGCTGTGGAAACTCCGCTTCGACATAGGTTTCCAGCTGCCCTTCGTCCTGCAGCTTCAGCCGTGTGCCCGCGGGCATGGCGGTGCCACCGACGGTCGTGGCTTCCTGCAGCGTGACATTGCGGGCTGCCTCGGCGCGGGCGCCTTCCCGCTCGATTTGCCAGATCACCGTCTGCACCCAGGCATAGAAGGCAAACGGCACGGCCAGCACGACGAACACCAGGGATGAGGTCTTCCAGTACTTGCGCACCGTGCGGCGCGCGCCGCCACTGGCGACCAGGACCACGGCCCAGGCCAGCAGCACCAGGCCGGCCAGAAACCCAAGGGAAACAAAAATGTAAAAGCCAGCGGAAGGCAACGCTATCGGAATCATGGCAAGGATGGTACACGCCAAACCATCGCGCCGCGGCCACATGGCGAACGGACAACAAAAAACCGCCCGAAGGCGGTTTCTTGTTCAAGCGAGGCTGCGTATCAACGCTTGTCCATCGGGGGCACGTCGCGCGTGACCGAACCGGTGAACAGCTGGCGCGGACGGCCGATCTTGTAATCGGGATCCGACAGCATTTCGTTCCACTGGGCGATCCAGCCCACCGTGCGGGCCAGCGCGAAGATGGCCGTGAACAGCGAGGTCGGGATGCCGATGGCGCGCTGGACGATACCCGAGTAGAAGTCCACGTTCGGGTACAGCTTGCGCTGCACGAAGTAGGGGTCTTCCAGGGCGATGCGTTCCAGTTCCATGGCCAGCTTGAACAGCGGGTCGTTTTCCAGGCCCAGGGCCGAGAGCACTTCCTTGCAGGTTTCCTGCATCAGCTTGGCGCGCGGGTCGTAGTTCTTGTAGACGCGGTGGCCAAAGCCCATCAGGCGCACGCCCGAGTTCTTGTCCTTGACCTTCTCCATGAACTCGCCAACCTTGGCGATGCCGCCGTTGGCTTGCAGTTCTTCCAGCATCTGCAGGCAAGCTTCGTTGGCGCCGCCGTGAGCCGGGCCCCAAAGGCAAGCCACGCCAGCCGAGATGGCGGCGAACGGGTTCGTGCCCGACGAACCGCACAGGCGGACGGTCGAGGTAGAAGCGTTCTGCTCGTGGTCGGCGTGCAGGATGAAGATGCGGTCCAGCGCGCGCTCGACGACTTCGTTCACCTTGTATTCTTCGCACGGCGTGGCGAACATCATGCGCAGGAAGTTGCCCGTGTAGGACAGGTCATTCTGCGGGTAGATGAACGGTTGGCCTTGCGAGTACTTATAAGCCATCGCGACCAGCGTCGGCATCTTGGCGATCAGGCGGATGGCCGAGATGTGGCGATGCTGCGGGTTCGTGATGTCGGTGGAGTCGTGGTAGAACGCGGACAGCGCGCCGACCAGGCCCGTCAGCACGGCCATCGGGTGCGCATCGCGGCGGAAGCCACGCAGGAAGAAATGCAGCTGCTCGTTCACCATCGTGTGATGGGTCACTTGCGAATCGAAATCGGCCTTCTGGTCCTTGTTGGGCAGTTCGCCGTTCAGGATCAGGTAGCAGATGTCCATGAAGTCGCAATTGACGGCCAATTGCTCGATGGGGTAGCCGCGGTACAGCAGTTCGCCCTTGTCGCCGTCGATGTACGTGATGCCCGATTCGCAGGCAGCGGTGGACATGAAGCCGGGGTCAAACGTGAACATGCCCGTCTGGCCGTACAGCTTGCGGATGTCGATCACATCCGGACCGACCGTACCCTTGTAAACAGGGAACTCAATAGGGGCGCTGCCATCCGAGAAGGATAGAGTGGCTTTTTTGTCAGACAGGTTCATGTTCATTCCTCTCAATTAATCAGAGCGCGCGCATCTGGCCAATAATGCGCCGAAGCCTGGGCGTGTCGAGCGCGCCCTCAAGCTCTTTGCGGGCCAGCAGCAAGTCGAGGAGGTCGTTGTCTCCCATCTCGAAAAGCTGCGTCAATGCCGCCACGTCATCATCGGTGAGTTCGCCCTCGTGGGCGTCCAGATACCGGGTGATGATCAAGTCGTTTTCGAGCAAGCCGCGGCGCGCCCGCCAACGCAAACGCGCCCGCTCCAATTCAGTAAGCTTGCTCATCCTACTTTGCACCTATAAAAGCCCCCACGCCGCACCCGCTACGCGGGCTTGCTGCCCCCCGAGGGGGCATTTTTGCCTTGGGACGGCCCGGCGGCAAGAAAATGCCGCCGGAGGCAAAATGCGCTTAATAAAAACTAGACCGTACGGCGAACCATCAGTTCCTTGATCTTGCCAATCGCCTTGGTCGGGTTCAGTCCCTTGGGACAGACGTCGACGCAGTTCATGATGGTGTGGCAACGGAACAGGCGGTACGGATCATCCAGGCTGTCCAGACGGCTGCCCGTGGCTTCGTCGCGGCTGTCGGCGATGAAGCGGTAGGCTTGCAGCAGGCCGGCCGGGCCGACGAACTTGTCCGGGTTCCACCAGAACGACGGGCAGGAAGTGGAACAGCACGCGCACAGAATGCACTCGTACAGGCCATCCAGCTCTTCGCGCGCCTCGGGCGACTGCAGGCGTTCCTTTTCGGGCGGCGGCGTGTCGTTGATGAGGTACGGGCGGATCGAGTGGTACTGGTTGAAGAAGTGCGTCATGTCCACGATCAGGTCGCGGATGACGGGCAGGCCCGGCAGCGGACGCAGAACGATGGGTTCCTTCAGTTCGCGCAGGTTGGTCGTGCACGCCAGGCCGTTCTTGCCGTTGATGTTCATGGCGTCCGAACCGCACACGCCTTCACGGCACGAGCGGCGCAGGGCCAGGCTGTCATCGACGTCGTTCTTGATGCGCACCAGCGCATCGAGCAGCATCTTGTCGGTCGGCTGGAGTTCGACTTCCAGCTTCTGCATGTAGGGGCGCTCGTCCTTGTCCGGATCGTAGCGGTAGATTTCGAACTTGACGATTCTCTTGGTGCTCATAGTGGGCTCAATCCGGACTTAGAAGGTACGCGCCTTGGGCGGGAAGGACTCGACCGTCAGCGGCTTCATCTGCACGGGCTTGTAATCCAGGCGGCTGCCTTCGGAGTACCACAGCGTGTGCTTCAGCCAGTTTTCGTCATCGCGCGTCGGATGGTCGTCCAGCGCGTGCGCGCCGCGGCTTTCGGTGCGGTTGGCGGCCGACTTGATGGTGGCGCGGGCCACTTCGGTCATGTTCGCCAATTCCAGCGCCTCGACGCGCGCGGTGTTGAACACCTTGGACTTGTCCTTGAAATAGATGTTGTCGGCTTGCTTGGCCAGATCCTCGATCTGGGTCACGCCTTCGTTCAGCAGCTCCAGCGTGCGGAACACGCCGCAGTGACGCTGCATCGAGAAGCGGATGGCATTGCCGATGTCCTGGGTCTTTTCGCCCGAGGTGCGCGATTCCAGCTTGTTGATGCGATCCATCGAGAATTCGACGGCTTGCTGCGGCACGGGCTGATGCGCGTGCTGGCGTTCCGGGTGCGAATTGACGATGTGATTGCCGGTGGCGCGGCCGAACACGATCAGGTCCAGCAGCGAGTTGGTGCCCAGGCGGTTGGCGCCGTGCACCGACACCGCGGCGCATTCGCCGATGGCGTACAGGCCGTTGACGATCTTGTTCTCGCCGTTTTCGCGCGTCAGCACCTGGCCGTGGTAGTTGGCCGGGATGCCGCCCATCTGGTAGTGGATGGTCGGAACGACGGGGATCGGTTCCTTGATCGGGTCCACGTTGCCGAATTTGATGGCGATTTCGCGGATCGAGGGCAGGCGCTTGTTGATGACGTCGGCGCCCAGGTGGTCCAGCTTGAGGACCACGTAGCTGCCGTCCGGACCGCAGCCGCGGCCTTCCTTGATTTCCTGGTCCATCGAACGGGACACGAAGTCGCGCGGGGCCAGGTCCTTCAGCGTGGGCGCATAGCGCTCCATGAAGCGTTCGCCATCCTTGTTCAGCAGGATGCCGCCTTCACCGCGCACGCCTTCGGTGATCAGCACGCCGGCGCCGGCCACGCCGGTCGGGTGGAATTGCCAGAATTCCATGTCCTGCAGCGGGATGCCCGCGCGGGCGGCCATGCCCAGGCCGTCACCGGTGTTGATGAAGGCGTTGGTGGAAGCGGCCCAGATGCGGCCGGCGCCGCCGGTGGCCAGCACCGTGGTCTTGGCTTCCAGGATGTAGATTTCGCCCGTTTCCATTTCCAGGGCGGTCACGCCAACGACGTCGCCCGCTTCGTTGCGCAGCAGGTCCAGCGCCATCCATTCGACGAAGAACTGGGTGCGTGCGGCGACGTTGCGCTGGTAGAGGGTGTGCAGCAGCGCGTGGCCGGTACGGTCGGCAGCGGCACAGGCGCGCTGGACCGGCTTTTCACCGAAGTTGGCGGTGTGGCCGCCGAACGGACGCTGGTAGATGGTGCCGTCGGGGTTGCGGTCGAACGGCATGCCGAAGTGCTCGAGCTCGTACACGGCGTTCGGCGCTTCGCGGCACATGAATTCGATGGCGTCCTGGTCGCCCAGCCAGTCCGAACCCTTGACGGTGTCGTACATGTGCCAGTACCAGTTGTCTTCGCTCATGTTGCCCAGCGAGGCGCTCACGCCGCCCTGTGCGGCAACCGTGTGCGAACGCGTGGGGAACACCTTGGACAGCACTGCAACGGACAGGCCCGCTTGGGACAGTTGCAGCGAACAACGCATGCCGGCTCCACCGGCGCCAACGACCACCACATCAAACTGGCGGCGCGGCAGGGATTTCATGACAGAGACCACGGCTTAAATGCTCCAGAGGATTTGCGCGAAGTAAACGACCGAACCGACCAGCCAGAGGATCGTCAGCACTTGCAGCAGCAGGCGCACGCCCACCGACTTGACGTAGTCCATCCAGATGTCGCGCACACCAATCCAGGCATGCCAGGCCAGCGCAATGAATGCAAGGGTGGCCAGGATCTGGCCAACCGGAAGAACGCCCACGTAGAAATTGAACAGCGCGGTCCAGTGCTCGTACGTGAAGGCCGGCATCATCAGGATGCCGATGAGCAGCACCAGCGTGTACACGGCCATGATGACGGCGGTGATGCGCTGGATGATGAAATCCATGACGCCGTAATGGGCGCCCACGACCAGACGCTTGGGTCCGTAGTTTTTGACGTCGGCCATTACAGCACTCCGAACAGTTTGAGGGCGAACACCAGGGTCAGCGCCAGGCTCACCCCGAAAACCACGCCGGCGCTCTTCTTGGCCGACAGCTTGTCGATGCCGATGTGCAGGTCCAGCAGCAGGTAGCGGATGCCGGCACAGAAGTGGTGCAGATAGCCCCAGATCAGGACCAGGAAGACAAGCTTGACGATCGGGTTGCCAGCGTACGCGGCCACGGCTGCGAACGTCTGCGGCGCGGCCACGCTGGCCGCGAACAGCGGCAGAATGACCAAGGGAAGACAGAGGAACAGCAGCGCGCCGCTGACGCGGTGCAGAATGGACAGCTTGCCGGCCAGGGGCAGGCGGTAGCTGGCGAGTTGCGCAATACCAATATTGCGAAACTGCGGACGTGGCTTGGCAGCGGTGTCGGACATGACGGCCTCGGTGTTTCGGAACTAGGGAATCGTTACGGCGGAAATGCCGTAGCCCTTGCGGGCAAACACGGTATTTTCGCCCAGAGATAGGGTCGGTATCAAATCGTAGGTAAAAAACTCATCAATTCAGACTATTGCGGTAGTGGTATCGATCGGTCAAGTACAACCCCCGGCGAATTTCCATGGGGCGGTCACCATACGTATAAGACACCCTATCCACCTGCAACAACGGCGTCCCGGCGGGAACATTAAGCAACGGACAGACCTCGGCCGGGGCGATCACCGCGCGCAGCTTTTCGTCCGCGCGCACCATGCTCACGCCGAATTCGGATTCGAACAGACCGTAGAGCGGCGCCTTGTTGGCGGTCAACAGCTCCAGGGTCAGTCCACGGAAGATGGATCCAGGCAGCCAGATGTCGTCCACGACGGTGGGCGTCTGCCCCATGGACAGCAGGCGGCGGATCATGACAACGGTTTCGCCGGCCCGCAGGTCCAGGGCGCGCGCGATCTCCGCGGGCGCCCGCAGGCGCCGGCATTCCAGGATGCGGCTTTCGGCCCGGCCGGCCTCGCCTTCGTCATCAGCGGCCAGGCGCAGGAAGCGGTAGCGCACGCGCGCTTCGTGGTGGGTGGCGACGAAAGTGCCCTTGCCCTGGCGGCGAAGCAGCATGTGCTCGGCGGCCAGTTCATCGACCGCCTTGCGCACCGTACCCTGGCTCACCTGGAAACGGGCAGCCAGATCGATTTCGCTGGGGATGAGTTCGCCGGGCTTCCATTCGCCGCGTTCCAGGCTCTGGACAAGCAGATCCTTGATTTGCCGGTAGAGCGGACTGAAAGCGGCCCCCTCGCCCGCCGTACGGGCGGCGCGAATGCGTAAGGAGGTTTCGGGCCGGGGCTCTGCCATGGATCTTTTTGATTGAGTCATGTTTATCCGGGGAAATGGGAAGGCGGCGCAAGGCAGCGAACCCATCCGCAATGCGCTGCTGCCGCCGGTGTTCTGGCTTGATACAGGCGCGCAACTAAAACCAGGTTGCGGCGCATTCGAATAAACGCTCTATTGTGGCATATCGGCCGGGAGGCTGTCCAACGTCTTATGTCTTATATAAGATAGAAGAGCAATTGACGGACACGTAAATTCGATCTAGGATTCAACGCTGCCCGGGCTCCGCGCCTGCCACTGTGCGCACCGCTGAATACGCCGCTGCGCACACCGTTGCACCCGCGTCGATTTTCACGCCCAACGATTACACTGATTGGTGAGATTTTTTCTCGCCAAACCATTACGGAGAACGTCCATGTCCAAGCCTGCCTTGCGTGTCGCCGTCACCGGCGCCGCCGGCCAAATCGGTTACGCACTGCTATTCCGCATCGCCTCGGGCGAAATGCTGGGTAAAGATCAACCCGTCATCCTGCAACTGCTGGAAATCCCCGACGAGAAAGCGCAAAAGGCCCTGAAGGGCGTCATCATGGAACTGGATGACTGCGCCTTCCCGCTGCTGCAAGAAGTCACCGCCCACAGCGACCCGCGCACCGCATTCAAGGACGCCGACGTGGCCCTGCTGGTTGGCGCCCGCCCGCGCGGCCCCGGCATGGAACGCAAGGACCTGCTGTCGGTCAACGCCCAGATCTTCACGGCCCAGGGCAAGGCCCTGAACGACGTCGCCAGCCGCAACGTCAAGGTCCTGGTCGTCGGCAACCCGGCCAACACCAACGCCTACATCGCCATGAAGTCGGCGCCGGACCTGCCCGCCAAGAACTTCACCGCCATGCTGCGCCTGGACCACAACCGCGCCCTGTCGCAACTGGCTGCCAAGTCCGGCAAGGCCGTCGCCGACATCGAAAAGCTGGTCGTGTGGGGCAACCACTCGCCCACGATGTACCCCGACTACCGCTTCGCCACCGTCGGCGGCGAATCGCTGTCCAAGCTGATCAACGACGACGCCTGGAACCGCGACACGTTCATCCCCACGGTGGGCAAGCGCGGCGCCGCCATCATCGAAGCCCGCGGCCTGTCCTCGGCCGCTTCGGCCGCCAACGCCGCCATCGACCACGTCCGTGACTGGGTCCTGGGCAGCAACGGCAAGTGGGTCACGATGGGCATCCCGTCCGACGGCTCCTACGGCATCCCCGAAGGCATCATCTACGGCGTGCCGGTCATCACCGAAAACGGCGAGTACAAGCGTGTCGAAGGCCTGGAAATCGACGCCTTCTCGCGCGAGCGCCTGGACTTCACGCTGAAAGAGCTCCTCGAAGAGCGCGACGGCGTCAAGGACCTGCTGAAGTAAGCAGCGCACGAGTAAAGAATTGGGCCCGTTTGCGCGGGCCCAATTCCTAAGCAAGACCGAAACATAAACCTGTCCCTTTGCTCCTCGGCAAGGAATGTCGCGAAGGGGACAGATTTATTTTCCGGGCCCGCGGTAAGGTCAGGAATCAGGACGGGACACGTCCCGTCCGGGCCTGCCGCCCGCCAGTCCGCAGTCCAGTCGTTCCATCCGGGGCCCATGAAAACACCCGGTCCAAGTTACGGAGACCACCCATGTCCAGACCCGAATCCGCCGGCGCCCTCTTTCGCCGCGCACTTGCCGAAGAAAGCCCCCTGCAGATCATCGGCGCCATCAACGCCAACCACGCACTGCTGGCCAAGCGCGCCGGCTACCGCGCCATCTATCTGTCCGGCGGCGGCGTCGCGGCCGGCTCCCTGGGCCTGCCCGACCTGGGTATCAACACGATGGATGACGTCCTGACCGATGTGCGCCGCATCACCGACGTCTGCGACGTGCCGCTGGTGGTGGATATCGACACCGGTTTCGGCCCGTCGGCGTTCAACATCGCCCGCAGCGTCAAGAGCCTGATCAAGTTCGGCGCCGCCGCCTGCCACATCGAAGACCAGGTCGGCGCCAAGCGCTGCGGCCATCGCCCCGGCAAGGAAATCGTTTCCACCGAAGAAATGGCAGACCGCGTCAAGGCCGCGGCCGACGCCCGCACCGACACCGATTTCTACCTGATCGCGCGCACCGACGCGATCGCCTCGCATGGCGTGGATGCCGCCATCGAGCGCGCACTGGCCTGCGTGGAAGCGGGCGCTGACGCGATCTTCGCCGAAGCCGCCTACGACCTGCCCACCTACGACCGCTTCGTCAAGGCGGTCAAGGTGCCGGTGCTGGCCAACATCACCGAATTCGGCAAGACGCCGCTGTTCTCGGTGGAAGAACTGAAGAGCGTGGGCGTAGGCATGGTGCTCTACCCGCTGTCGGCCTTCCGCGCCATGAACAAGGCCGCCGAAGCGGTCTACACCGCCATCCGCCGCGACGGCCACCAGAAGAACGTGGTCGACCTGATGCAGACGCGCGAAGAACTGTACGACCGCATCGGCTACCACGAGTTCGAATCCAGGCTGGACGCGCTTTTCCAGAAAGGCAAGGCTTAAGCAAGCCCTTGTTTCCGGCGCCGCGGCAGCTGCCCGGCGCCTTGCATGCCCACCCCATAGCAACGACCATCGCGAAAGCAAGGAGTAGAGACATGAGCACGGCTCCCAAGAAGCAAGTGGCCAAGACGGACGCCCAGCCGGAAGAAAAAGCCGGCTTCAAGCCCAAGAAGTCGGTTGCGCTGTCCGGCGTCGTCGCCGGCAACACCGCACTTTGCACGGTCGGCCGCAGCGGCAACGACCTGCACTACCGCGGCTACGACATCCTGGACATCGCCGACGCCAGCGAGTTCGAGGAAATCGCCCACTTGCTCGTCCACGGCAAGCTGCCGAACAAGGCCGAACTGAAGGCCTACAAGGAAAAGCTGCGCAGCCTGCGCGGCCTGCCCGCCCAGCTGCAAGCCGCGCTGGAAGCCCTGCCCGCCGCCAGCCACCCGATGGACGTGATGCGCACCGCCGTGTCGGTGCTGGGCTGCGTGCTGCCTGAAAAGGACGACCACAACACCCCTGGCGCGCGCGACATCGCCGACCGCCTGATGGCCAACCTGGGTTCTGCCCTGCTGTACTGGTACCACTACAGCCACAATGGCCGCATCATCGACGTGCAGACGGACGACGACAGCATCGGCGGCCACTTCCTGCACTTGCTGCACGGCGAAAAGCCCAGCGACGAGTGGGTCAAGGCCATGCACATCTCGCTGAACCTGTACGCCGAACACGAGTTCAATGCGTCCACGTTCACCGCCCGCGTCATCGCCGGCACCGGCTCGGACATGTTCTCCGCCATCTCGGGCGCCATCGGCGCGCTGCGCGGCCCCAAGCACGGCGGCGCCAACGAAGTGGCCTTCGACGTGCAGAAGCGCTATGAAACCCCGGACGAGGCCGAGGCCGACATCCGCCGCCGCGTCGAAGCCAAGGAAGTTATCATCGGCTTTGGCCACCCGGTCTACACCGTGTCCGACCCGCGCAACAAGGTCATCAAGGAAGTGGCCAAGAAGCTGTCCAAGAAGGCCGGCAGCACCAAGATGTTCGACATCGCCGAACGCTTGGAAACGGTCATGTGGGACATCAAGAAAATGTTCCCCAACCTGGACTGGTTCTCGGCTGTCAGCTACCACATGATGGGAGTCCCCACCGCCATGTTCACGCCGTTGTTCGTCATCGCGCGCACGGCGGGCTGGTCGGCCCACATCATCGAGCAGCGCATCGACAACAAGATCATCCGCCCCACCGCCAATTACGTGGGCCCGGAAGACCAGAAGTTCGTGCCGCTGGAAAAGCGCAAGTAAGCCACGGCACAAGGGCGCGGACGAGGGCACGGCATGGCCACCTGTATTCATTCCATGGAGAGGTACCGCTATGTCTGCCCCGATCTCCAACGTCCGTCCCGATCCCGACCTGGTTCTGGTCGATATCGCCGACTACGTCCTGAAGTATGAAATCCAGAGCGGCCTGGCGTACGAAACGGCGCGCAACTGCCTGATCGACACGCTGGGCTGCGGCCTGGAAGCGCTGGAGTATCCCGCGTGCAAGAAACTGCTGGGGCCCATCATCCCCGGCACGGCAGTGCCCCACGGCGCCAAGGTGCCGGGCACGCAATTCCAGCTCGATCCAGTGCAGGCCGCGTTCAACATCGGCACGATGATCCGCTGGCTGGACTTCAACGACACCTGGCTGGCCGCCGAATGGGGCCACCCGTCCGACAACCTGGGCGGCATCCTCGCGACCGCCGACTGGCTGTCCCGCACCGCGGTCGCCGCGGGCAGGCCTCCCCTGCTGATGCGCGATGTGCTGACCGGCATGATCAAGGCGCATGAAATCCAGGGCTGCATCGCGCTCGAAAACTCCTTCAACAAGGTCGGCCTGGACCACGTCGTTCTGGTGAAAGTTGCCTCCACCGCCGTGGTGGCGCAAATGCTGGGCCTGAGCCGCGAGGAAGTGATCAACGCGGTGTCGCTGGCCTGGGTCGACGGCCAGAGCCTGCGTACCTATCGCCACGCGCCCAATACCGGCAGCCGCAAGAGCTGGGCGGCGGGCGACGCCACCAGCCGCGCCGTGCGCCTGGCGCTCATCGCCAGGACCGGCGAAATGGGCTATCCGTCCGTGCTGACGGCCAAGACCTGGGGCTTCTACGACGTGCTGTTCAAGGGCCAGCCGTTCCGGTTCCAGCGCCCCTACGGCAGCTATGTAATGGAGAACGTGCTGTTCAAGATTTCGTTCCCGGCCGAGTTCCACGCCCAGACCGCCGTGGAATGCGCCATGGAGCTCCATGGCCGGCTGAAAGCAGCCGGCAAAAGCGCCGACGACATCGCGAAAATCACGATACGCACGCACGAAGCCTGCATCCGCATCATCGACAAGAAGGGACCGCTGGCCAATCCGGCCGACCGGGACCACTGCATCCAGTACATGGTGGCGGTGCCGACGCTATTCGGCCGCCTGACCGCGGCCGACTACGAAGATGAGGTCGCGCGGGATCCGCGCATCGACGCGCTGCGCGACAAGATCGTCTGCGTGGAAGATCCCGCCTATACCCGGGATTATCACGACCCCGACAAGCGCTCGATCGCCAACGCGCTCACAGTGGAGTTCAAGGACGGCACGCGCATGGGCGAAATCGTCTGCGAGTACCCCATCGGCCATAAGCGCCGCCGTGCCGAGGGCATACCGCTGCTGGAAGCCAAGTTCCGCACGAATCTGGCGCGCATGTTCCCGGTCCGCCAGCAGGACCGCATCCTGCAGATCTCGCTTGACCAGGAACGGTTGGAATCCATGCCCGTCCACGAATACGTCGACCTGTACGTGATCTGAGGCCTATCCGGCAAAGCCCTGCCCGCAGGGCTTTGCTTGAGGCCGCCTGGCGCGAGGGCGCAGCTTACAATGCGGCTTTCCTCGACTGGATCGCGCCATGGCCATGCTTTGGGTCAAGACCTTTCATATTGTCTTTATCGCTTCCTGGTTTGCCGGCCTGTTCTATCTGCCGCGCATTTTCGTGAACCTGGCGCAGCAATCGGACCCCGCGGTCCAGACCACCCTGCTGGGCATGGCGCGCCGCCTGTACCGCTTCACCACCATCCTGGCCGTCGTCGCAGTTGTCTTCGGCATGTGGCTGTACCTGGGTTACGGCATCGGAGTCGGCCCCGGCAATGGCTGGATGCACGCCAAGCTCTTTTTCGTCCTGCTCGTCATCGGCTACCATCACGCCTGTGGCCTGATGCTGCGCAAATTCGAACAGGGTAAAAACACCCGTTCCCACAAGTTCTATCGCTGGTTCAACGAAGTTCCCGTCTTGCTGCTCTTGGTGGTGGTGGCGCTGGTCGTCGTCAAACCCTTCTGATACCCCCTCTACCTTTGCACATTCGCCAGGATTCGTATGTCCTCTGATGAACAGGACCGCCCGCGCAAGACGCTGACGATCAAGAAAACGGCGCGTGACGCCCACGCCGCCGAGGCGCCCAAGCGCACCCGCTCGGGCGCACGCGCCCGCCTGGTGGCGCAGCAAGAGCGCACCAAGGAAAATATCGAACGCCAGAAGGATCCCGCCGCCTATCAGCGCCGCAAGGACGAGGAAGCCCGAGGTCCGCGCGGCGCCAGCCGCGGCCAGCCCTCGCGCGACGCAGCGGACCGGCCGGCTGCGAGCCGCAAGCGTCCTGACGGCCCGCGGCGCGAAGCCGAGCCAGGCGGCCGCTCCGGCCGGGTCCCTCAGCGTGCGCCGCGCCTGCGCGACGATCAGTACATCGCGCCAGCCACGCCGGCGGGTCGTTTCTACGACCCGTTCGAAGACGACGGCCCTGCCCCCGAATTCCCCGCCGAATCCGACCACGCGCTGGAGTCGGACGCCGCCGAAGCCGGCTACCCCGATCATGGCCGCGACGAACACCGCGGCAAGCGCGAACCCTCAGTAGAGGTTCGCAGCCGCCGGCCGCGCGAAACCCGCCAGGCGGAAGTGTTTCCCATCTTCGCCCCCTGCCCGCAAGGGCTGGAAGAAGCGCTGACGGCGGAAATGCAGGCGCTGGGCTTCGAGGATGCCCGGGCCGGCCGCGCCGGCTGTTCCTTTACCGCCGACTGGTCGGGAGTCCAGCGCGCCAACCTGTATTCGCGTCTGGCAACCCGCATCCTGGTACAGGTGGCGCATGCCGAGATTTCGCACGAAGACGACATCCTGGATCTGGCCCGCGACACCCCCTGGGAGCGCTGGTTCGGCGCCGAGCAGACCCTGCGCGTGGACACCTCCGCCATCAAGAGCCCGGTGCAGAGCTTGCAGTACTGCAATCTGCGCGCCAAGGACGGCATCTGCGACCGCCTGCGCGACCTGGAAGGCGAGCGCCCGAGCATCGACACGGTGCGTCCGGATGCTCGCGTGCACCTGTTCCTGACCGGACATACGGCCACGCTGTACCTGGACACCTCGGGTGAATCGTTGTTCAAGCGCGGCTGGCGCCTGGACAAGGGCGAAGCGCCGCTGCGCGAGAACCTTGCCGCCGGCATGCTGGCCTTGGCAGGCTGGGATCCGGCAGCGCCGCTGCTGGATCCATTCTGCGGATCCGGCACCATACTCATCGAGGCCGCCTGGATCGCGCTGGGCGTGCCCCCGGGCATCTCGCGTCCGTTCGGTTTCGAGCGCTTGCGCGGACATGATGCCTATCGCTGGCGCGACCTGAAGGACGACGCCCGCTCACGCATCCTGCCGCAACTGGACGCGCCGCTGGTCGGCTACGACCTGGACCCGCGCGCCATCGAGTTCGCCCGCAACAACGCCGAGCGCGCCTGGCTGACGGAAGACTCCATCCGGTTTGAGGTCGGCGATGCCCGCCACGTAACGGCACCCGCCGAGCACGGTTGGATCGTAACCAACCCGCCCTATGGCGAGCGTATGGGGACGGAACAAGATGCAGATCTTTGGCGCGACTGGGCGACCTGCCTGAAGCGCAATTTCGCCGGCTGGCAGTTGCACGTCATCACGAGCGATCTGACGCTGCCCAATCAGCTGCGCCTGAAGCCCAAGCGCCGAGTACCCCTGCATAACGGCTCGTTGGACTGCCGCCTGTTCGGCTTCGAGCTGGTCGCCGCCGGCTATCGCGACGCCTGAGGGCGCCGCGTCCGGGAGGCCCTCGCCCCACGGACGCGCCTCCCTCATCCCTCTGCCGACTTGGCACCGCCCGTTGTAAAAGCGCCGCAACATGGGCGGCGTATCTTTGCTTATGGTGTTCCCCCGCATCATTTGGGAGCATCATCGCACCAGGGTGTTGCCAATATGCACCGGCCACTTGCACAAGTTCAGGGTTAACCCCTATAATTCGGGTTATCCCTAGTAGCTAAACAAACAGTGCAAGCCCGTGGAGGCTATTGTGATCAACCCGAACAACACCATCCGCCTGACCGACGAACTCGAGCGCCAACTGATGCTCCAGGCTATTGAAGAACAATTCCGTCCGCATCCGATGCGGGCTTTGGCCGCCGGCCTGCGTAAGCTGGCCCACGGCATCCGTGCCCTGGCTGGCAAGACGAGCGCCAAGAACGCGCACTCCGCCGCCTAAGCAAGGCCCCAGGCTTTCGGCCTGAACAGTTTTCCCCTTGGGGGCTGCACAGCCCCTTTTAAGACCCGCCCTTACCGGCGGGTTTTTTTTGCCCCCACGCTGCGCGCGCGTTGCGCGCTTGCTGCCCCCCGAGGGGGCTGGCCCGCCTTGGGGCGGCCCGGCGGCGGGCCGGCTGTTCTAGCGGGGACCGAACAAGCGCTCCGGCGGACTGCGCGCGCGTTGCTTTTGCCCCCACGCTGCGCGCGCGTTGCGCGCTTGCTGCCCCCCGAGGGGGCTGGCCCGCCTTGGGGCGGCCCGGCGGCGGGCCGGCTGTTCTAGCCCGGACCAACAGCCGCTCCGCGTTGCGCGCTTGCTGCCCCCCGAGGGGGCTGGCCCGCCTTGGGGCGGCCCGGCGGCGGGCCGGCTGTTCTAGCCCGGACCAACAGCCGCTCCGCGTTGCGCGCTTGCTGCCCCCCGAGGGGGCTGGCCCGCCTTGGGGCGGCCCGGCGGCGGGCCGGCTGTTCTAGCGGGGACC
>NZ_JAYJLE010000002.1:0-742590 GCF_035282245.1 Achromobacter sp. D10 | reverse complement strand
TTTTGCCCCCACGCTGCGCGCGCGTTGCGCGCTTGCTGCCCCCCGAGGGGGCTGGCCCGCCTTGGGGCGGCCCGGCGGCGGGCCGGCTGTTCTAGCCCGGACCAACAGCCGCTCCGCGTTGCGCGCTTGCTGCCCCCCGAGGGGGCTGGCCCGCCTTGGGGCGGCCCGGCGGCGGGCCGGCTGTTCTAGCCCGGACCAACAGCCGCTCCGCGTTGCGCGCTTGCTGCCCCCCGAGGGGGCTGGCCCGCCTTGGGGCGGCCCGGCGGCGGGCCGGCTGTTCTAGCCCGGACCAACAGCCGCTCCGCGTTGCGCGCTTGCTGCCCCCCGAGGGGGCTGGCCCGCCTTGGGGCGGCCCGGCGGCGGGCCGGCTGTTCTAGCCCGGACCAACAGCCGCTCCGCGTTGCGCGCTTGCTGCCCCCCGAGGGGGCTGGCCCGCCTTGGGGCGGCCCGGCGGCGGGCCGGCTGTTCTAGCGGGGACCGAACAAGCGCTCCGGCGGACTGCGCGCGCGTTGCTTTTGCCCCCACGCTGCGCGCGCGTTGCGCGCTTGCTGCCCCCCGAGGGGGCTGGCCCGCCTTGGGGCGGCCCGGCGGCGGGCCGGCTGTTCTAGCCCGGACCAACAGCCGCTCCGCGTTGCGCGCTTGCTGCCCCCCGAGGGGGCTGGCCCGCCTTGGGGCGGCCCGGCGGCGGGCCGGCTGTTCTAGCGGGGACCAAACAAGCGCTCCGGCGGACTGCGCGCGCGTTGCGCGCTTGCTGCCCCCAAGGGGGCTGGCCCGCCTTGGGAAGGCCCGGCATTCCCGGGCATAATACGCGTCCATGACCGACGCCCTCCTCGACCAGACCCCCAACCGGCTGCGCCGGTTCGCCTGCATGATGTACGAAGCCGTGCTGCTGTTCGGCGTGGTGTTTCTGTCGGGCTACCTCCTGGACACTCTCACACAGAGCAAAAACGCGCTGGAACTGCGCGGTGCCCGGCAGGCATGGTTGTTCTTTGCCATTGGGGCGTATTTCGTTCTGTGCTGGCGCCGCCGCGGCCAGACGCTACCCATGAAAACCTGGAACATCCGTCTGGTCGACCGCGACGGCAACACCCCGTCCACGGGCCGGTTGGTCCTGCGGTACGTGCTCGCCTGGCCCCTGGTCCTGGCCGGAGCAGCCCTGGTCTGGGCAGCCGCCAGCGCCACCGGCTGGCCTTCGATGGACATGTTCATCGTCGCCGCGCCTTTCACCATCTTCATCTGGTCCTGGTTTGATCCCGACGGCCAGTTCCTGCACGACCGCATCCTGGGCACGCGCCTGCGCAACGCGCCGCAACGCAAGAAAGGCCGCTAGATGTGATCCGGCTTCCGGCTCATACACATCCTGCGACAAACAGCAACATCGTGCGGCGAATTAGCTGTTTGCTTTCAGAAAGTTGAAAGTCGACCGCAAAGACAATGGGGCCCCTTTTTTTCAGACGCCTCAGAATCCATCATGCGCGCTTTCATTTCCCGAGTTGCGCTGGCCGCCGCCAGCGCCCTGTTCCTGCTGCCCGCCGGCGCCTATGCACAGAATGCGGCGGCCCAACAGGAAATCGAGGCAGCTACGAAAGCCGCTTTCGCAGCCGCCCAGGTAGGGCCCGCGGACGTCAAGCTGGGCGACCAGGCCGTTGTACGCCTGCCGGAATCGATGTTCTTCGTGCCGCGACTGCAAGCGGACCGCCTGATGGCAGCCTATGGGAATGGCAAGGATCCTTCGCTGCTGGGCGTCGTGATGCCCAAGAGCGATGATGACGACTGGGTCATCACCGTCAATTTCGACAAAGCCGGCTACATCAAGGACGACGACGCCAAGAACTGGAACGTCAGCGAACTGCTGGACAGCCTGCGCGAAGGCACCGAAGAATCCAACGAAGAGCGCAAGAAGCGCGGTTTTCCCGAGCTGATCATGGACGGCTGGGTCGAAGCGCCGAAGTACGACAGCAACACGCAGCGGCTGGTGTGGTCGGTGGCCGTCAAGCACAAGGGCGAAAGCGCGACGGAAAACCCCACCGTCAACTACAACACCTATGCGCTGGGCCGCGACGGCTACATCACGCTGGACCTGATCACGCAGAAAAACATGGTGCCCAAGGATAAGACGGCTGTGCTGACCTTGCTGGACAACCTGAACTACGTCGATGGCAAACGCTACGCGGACTTCGACTCGTCGACCGACAAGGTGGCTGAGTATGGACTGGCGGCCCTGGTCGCCGGCGTAGCTGCCAAGAAACTGGGCCTGTTCGCCGTGATCGCCGCGTTCCTGGCCAAGTTCGCCAAGGTCGGCGTGCTGGCGGCAGCCGCGCTGGGCGGCGGCCTGTGGAAACGCCTGCGCGCCAAGAAAGCCAACCAGCAGCAGTCCTGATCGCCCGGCAGAATAACGCCTTGCCACCGGCGGCAGCCTGCCGCCGCCGGTGGCAAGACACGCCGTCACAACAGCGTCATACTGCATTCACGTTCCGGTCATGGCCGGATGGTTTCATTCCCAGGCATGAGCACAGCCCCTGGGAAAGCGACCGTGACCGAAATCCGCCCCGCGCACTGGCGCGCCCTCTGGATTTCCGATATTCACCTGGGCACCGCCGGGTGCAAGGCGGAATTCCTTCTCGACTTCCTGGACCACAACGATTCCGACACCCTTTACCTGGTGGGGGATATCGTCGACGGCTGGCAACTGCGCAAACACTGGCACTGGCCTCGGGCGCACAACGACGTCATCCAGCGCATTCTGCGCAAGGCGCGCAACGGCACCCGGGTGGTGTTCATCCCTGGCAACCATGATGAATTCGCGCGCGAGTTCGCCGGTTATGCCTTTGGCGACATCGAAATCCTGGACGAAGACGTGCACGTCACCGCCAAGGGGCTGCGCCTCTTGGTATTGCATGGCGACCAGTTCGACGGCGTCATCCAGCACAGCCGCTGGCTCGCCCACCTGGGCGACGGGCTCTACCAGTTGGCGTTGTGGATCAACCATCATTTCAACCGGCTGCGCCATCGCCTGGGGCTGCACTACTGGTCGCTGTCGCAGTATCTGAAGCACAAGGTCAAGAACGCCGTCTCCTTCATTACGGACTTCGAGGAAGCCTTGGCCGGCGAAGCCCGGCGCCGGGGTCTGGACGGCGTGGTCTGCGGCCATATCCACAAGGCCGAGCTGCGCCATGTGGGCGACATCCTCTACTGCAATGACGGCGACTGGGTGGAAAGCCTGTCCGCCCTGGCCGAGACACACGACGGACAGCTCCAGCTGCTGGATTGGGCCGCGGTCATGGCGGAACACGAGGCCGACCCAAGCAAGCGCGCACCGCGCTCGCTGACGCTGCCCGCCCTGCCGTCTGCTCTACGCCGCCAAAGCAAACACCCGTGATAACCCGTATGCGTCCCCGTTACGCAACGGGGATGTTGCAGTTCACGGCCCTCTAGGTCATGCTTGCATCTGGGGCAACGGGCGAACTGACCCGTTCACGCTGCAACATGCTCACAACATAGGGCCATGAACGACCAATATCAGGCGCTCTACCAAACATTCCGCTGGCTGGTACCCACCCAGTTCAACATCGCGGAAGCGTGCTGCCACCGCTGGGCATCCAGCAGTCCGGATGCGCGGCGCATTGCCATCTACTACGAAGATGAATCCGGCAACCGCGAGGTCTGGACCTATGCCCGCCTGGCGGAAGCGGCCAATCAGCTGGCCAACGGCCTGGTGAAAATGGGCGTGGGCCGCGGCGACCGCGTCGGTGTGGTGCTGGGACAACGCCCCGAAACCGTGGTGGCCCACATGGCCATCTACAGCGTGGGCGCCGTGGTGCTGCCCCTGTCGGCCTTGTTCGGGCCGGAAGCCCTGGAAAGCCGCCTGCGCGATTCCGAAACCCGCGTCGCCATCGTCGATCACGCATCCAGCGCCAACCTGCTCGCCGTCAGCGACGACTGCCCCAACCTGCAACAGATCATCGGCATCGGCTTTGCCGACGAGCGCGTGCTGCCCTGGCGCAGCCTGCTGGCGCGCCAGCCCAACGAATTCAAAATGGTCCAGACCCGCTCGTCGGACCCTGCCATCCTGCTCTATACCTCCGGCACTACTGGCGCACCCAAGGGCGCCCTGCTCCCGCATAGCGTGCTGATCGGCAACCTGCCGGGCTTCGTCGCGTCGCAGGACTGGTTCCCCAAGCCCGCGGACGTGTTCTGGTCGCCCGCCGACTGGGCCTGGACCGGCGGCATGATGGACGCCTTGCTGCCCACGCTCTACTTCGGCCATCCCATCGTCGGCACGCGCGGGCGCTTCTCGGTCGAGCGCGCATTCGAGCTCCTGGAACGCTATCAGGTCACCAACACGTTTCTCTTCCCCACCGCGCTCAAAATGATGATGAAAGCGGTGCCGGAACCGCGCAACCGCTATCAGCTGGCCCTGCGTTCCATCATGAGCGCCGGGGAAAGCGTGGGCGAGACCGTTTTCGAATGGTGCCAATCGGCGCTGGGCGTGACGCCCAACGAAATGTTCGGTCAAACGG
The DNA here is from genome assembly GCF_035282245.1 of Achromobacter sp. D10. Taxonomy (NCBI): domain Bacteria; kingdom Pseudomonadati; phylum Pseudomonadota; class Betaproteobacteria; order Burkholderiales; family Alcaligenaceae; genus Achromobacter; species Achromobacter sp. D10. The sequence goes on along the minus strand of NZ_JAYJLE010000002.1, from coordinate 738,070 downwards.
AAATGAACTACGTGGTGGGCAACAGCCAGAAGCGCTGGCCTGCCAAACCGGGCAGCATGGGCCGCCCCTATCCAGGCCACAACGTCGCGGTGCTGGACGAGGACGGCAAGCCAGTGGAACCGGGCGGCACCGGCGAAATCGCGGTCAACCGGCACGATATCCATGGCTACCCCGACCCGGTGATGTTCCTGGGCTACTGGCGCAACGAAGCCGCCACCCAGGCCAAGTTCAAAGGCGACTGGTGCCTGACCGGCGATCTGGCGAAGGTCGACGCCGATGGCTACCTCTGGTATGCGGGTCGCGCGGATGACGTATTCAAGTCCGCCGGCTACCGGATTGGCCCCGGGGAAATCGAAAGCTGCCTCATTGGGCATCCGGCCGTGGCCAACGCCGCCGTCGTACCCAAGCCGGACGCGGAGCGCGGCGCCCTGGTCAAGGCCTATGTGGTGCTGACGCCCGAGTTCGCGCAGCGCGATCGCAACGACATCATCGAGAACCTGCAGGAGCACGTGCGCGAGCGCCTCGCTCCGTATGAGTACCCGAAGGAGATCGAATTCGTCGACGAACTGCCCATGACGACCACCGGTAAAATCCAGCGCCGCATCCTGCGCCTGCGCGAAGAAGAACGCTCGCGGACGGCCGCGGGCCAGACAGACGCGCTGCAGGCTCCCAAGGCCTGATAGTGCAACCGGAGACCAAGGCATGCCCATCTACCAGCTCGACGACCTGATTCCCCGCATCGACCCGGCGGCCTACGTGGCCGACAGCGCCGACATCATCGGCAACGTAACGCTGGAGGCAGGCGTCAGCATCTGGTCCAACGTGTCGATCCGCGGCGACAACGACGCCATCCTGATCAAGAGCGGCACCAATATCCAGGAGGGCAGCGTGCTGCACGTGGACGACGGCTGTCCGATGACCATCGGCCCCAACGTGACCGTGGGTCATCAAGCCATGCTGCACGGCTGTACCATCCATGAAGGCGCACTCGTGGGCATGCAGGCCATCGTGCTGAACAACGCCGTCATCGGCCGCAATTGCCTGATCGGGGCAGGCGCCATCATCCCCGAAGACCGTGTCATTCCCGACAATTCCCTGGTCATCGGCATCGGCAAGATCGTTCGCGAGCTCTCGGACGAAGAAATCGCCAATCTGCACAAGAACACCGCCCATTACGTGGCGCGGGGCCAACACTACAAGACCGCTCTGAAACGGATCGGCTGAACGCCCCCGGGCGGCAGTCCAACCCTGCTGACGGCAGGGGGAATAGGCGGGGCTGATCGGCTAACATCTCCCCATGACTGATCAGCTCAAAAAATACCTTACCGAAGACCGCAGCGTCCGCATCCAGGCCGTGCGCCTGGACGCAACCTGGAAGGCCACACAGGCCAATCACGACTACCCCCCCGCCATCACCCACCTGCTGGGCGAACTGGTAGCGGCGTCCACGCTGTTGGCCGCCAACATCAAGTTCGAGGGCTCGTTGGTACTGCAGATCCAGGGCGACGGCCCGATTGCCCTGTTGGTAGTGGAGTGCCGCAGCGACCTGAGCCTGCGCGCGACCGTGAAGATGCGCGAAGGCCATGAAGTGCCTAGCAGCGGCGACATGCAAAGCCTGCTGAATCCGGGCGGCAACGGCCGCTTCATCGTGGTGCTGGATCCGCAGCGCAAGTTGCCGGGGCAACAGGCCTACCAGGGCGTCGTGCCGCTGGAAGGCGACACCGTGGCCGAGGCGCTGCAACATTACATGAAGGCCTCTGAACAACTGGACACCCGCCTGTGGCTGGCGGCCGATGCCGAACATGCCGCAGGCATGCTGATCCAGCGCCTGCCGCACCATGGCGGTTCGGACACGCCGGAACTCTCCGAGCAGAACGCCGCCGAAACCTGGGACCGCGCCTGCGCGCTAGCCGGCACCATCAAGCAGGACGAGCTGCTGGCCACCGACATCGACACGCTCATACACCGCCTGTTCTGGGAAGAAACCCTGGTGGCGTTCGATCCCCAGTCCGTGCGCTGGCACTGCCCCTGCACCCGGGAACGCGTGGCCAGCATGCTACGCACCCTGGGCCAGGAAGAGGTCAACAGCATTCTGGCCGAACGCGGCCAGGTCGATGTCGCCTGTGATTTCTGCGGCAAGCCCTACAAGTTTGATTCCGTCGACTGCGCCACCTTGTTCTCGTCCGGCGCGGCGCCCGCTTCGGACGCTCCTCCCACGGTCCACTGACCGGTCCTGGCGGCCCAGCCGCCAGGACCTTTCCGTCACGCCGGATTATCCTCATCGACAGGCGGCCATGCCTGCGCCAGACTGCGCAGCCATGACCGCCTTTTTTCACGCCTCCTCCGGCCGCCAAGCCGGCGCGGCCGCCCTCGAATTCGCCGTGGCGGCCACGCTGGTGCTGCTGCTGGGCCTGCTCTCGATCGAGGCGGCCCACTGGCAAGGCGTGCGTCAGATGGCTTATCTGGCGCTGATGGAAGCCGGGCGCGCCGGCGCCACCTCGCACGGCAACCCCGCGCGCATGCGGGCCGCCTTTTTGCAGGCCCTGCTGCCACGCTACGTCGGGGCGCACGGCCTGGCTGGCGCTCGGCGCCGGCTAGAAGCCCAGCTAGCGGGACTCAGCGCCATTTCGGGCACGCATCCCTGGCGCATCGAGGTCCTGCTGCCCGACGAGCAGTCGTTCCGGGAGCATGCCCGCCCAGGACTCCAGTTACCCGCGGCGGCGGGCATGCGCGCCATCGACAACAACTATCAAGACTTGCAGCATGCGCGCCGGCCGCCGGGGCCAGCCGGCCAGACCATCTTCCAGGCCAACACGTTGAAACTGCGCCTGACCTATCTGCACAAACCGCTGCTGCCACCCTTGCGCGGGCTGCTTGCCGCGTTAAGCCACGACGGCAACAGCTATGCGGGCAACGCGCAGGCAAAAGGCCTGCTGCCCATGCGCATGGAACTGGAAACGGAGATGCACTCGCACCCCGTGGATTGGGCGCGCAGGACTCCACAGCCCGACGGCATCGTATACGGCGGGTGCCGCAGCTTGCGCTGCGGCTGAACAAAATGGGGAATGAACAGTAACGGCGGCCGGCGTTCAGTGCCGGGCGTTAGTCTGATTGGCCGGTCTGGGCGAGGCCGCAGCCGGGCGGGCGGCCGGCGCGCTGGCGCGCGCGGGCGTGGCGGGCTTGGCCGCGGCGTCCGCTGCCAGGGACGCGCCCCCAGCCGGGGCCGGGGTGTTCTGCGGCAAAATGTGCACAAACACCTCGCCCTCGCGCATCATGCCCAGCTCGCCGCGGGCACGCTCTTCAATGGCGCCGGAGCCACCCTCGAGGTCGCGCACCTCCGCTTCAAGCGCGGCGTTGCGCGCGCGCAGGCCTTCATTGGTCTCGCGTTGCTCCGCCACCTGGCGTTGCAGATCCCAGACCTTGAACCACCCGCCCTTACCCAGCCACAGCGGGTATTGGATCAGGCCTAGCAGCACGAACAGCACCAGGAACAACAGGCGCATACGCGGGAACCCTCAGCAGTCGTGGCGTGGATGCGGCCCCGGGATTACTCCTGGAGCCGCGCTTCTCATCAACGCAGGTTGTAGAAAGCTTCCAAGCCAGGGTACGACGCGACTTCGGCCAGCTCTTCCTCGATACGCAGGAGCTGGTTGTACTTGGCCATGCGGTCCGAACGGGACAACGAACCCGTCTTGATCTGCATGGCGTTGGTGGCCACGGCGATGTCGGCGATGGTGGAGTCCTCGGTTTCGCCCGAACGGTGCGACACGACAGCGGTATAGCCGGCGCGCTTGGCCATTTCGATGGCGGCGAAAGTCTCGGTCAGGGTGCCGATCTGGTTGATCTTGATGAGGATCGAGTTGGCGACGCCCTTCTGGATGCCTTCGCGAAGGATCTTGGTGTTGGTGACGAACAGGTCGTCGCCCACCAACTGCACCTTCTTGCCCAACTGGTCGGTCAGCAGCTTCCAGCCTTCCCAATCGTTTTCGGCCATGCCGTCTTCGATGGAGATGATCGGGTACTTGTCGCACCAGGTGGCCAGCAGATTGGTGAATTCCTGCGAGGACAGCGAGATGCCGCCTTCGCCGGCCAGCGTGTACTTGCCGTCACGGTAGAACTCGGAGCTGGCGCAATCCAGGCCCAAGGCGATCTGTGAGCCCGGCTCGTAGCCGGCTTCGGTGATGGCCTTCAGGATCAGCTGGATGGCGGCTTCGTGGCTGGCCACGTTGGGCGCGAAACCGCCCTCGTCGCCCACTGCCGTGGACATGCCCTGGCCGTGGATCAGCTTCTTGAGCATGTGGAAGACTTCGGCGCCCCAGCGCAGGGCTTCGCGGAAGCTGCCCGCGCCCACCGGCAGAATCATCAGTTCCTGCAGGTCCAGCGTGTTGTTGGCGTGCGCGCCGCCGTTGATGACGTTCATCATCGGCACGGGCATGCTCATGGGGCCGCTGCCGCCGAAATAGCGGTACAGAGAGAGCCCGGACTCATCGGCGGCGGCGCGGGCCACGGCCATGGAAGCGGCCAGGATGGCGTTGGCGCCCAGGCGCTCCTTGGATTCGGTGCCGTCCAGTTCGATCAAGGTGCGATCGACGAAGGTCTGTTCCTGGGCGTCCAGGCCCATCAAGGCTTCCGAGATTTCCGTATTCAGGTTCTCGACGGCGCGCAGCACGCCCTTGCCCAGATAACGGCTCTTGTCGCCGTCGCGCAGTTCGATGGCTTCGCGGGCGCCAGTGGATGCGCCCGACGGCACGGCCGCGCGGCCCATGGCGCCGGACTCCAGCAGCACATCGCATTCCACGGTGGGGTTGCCGCGCGAATCCAGAATCTCGCGGCCGATGATATCGACGATTGCACTCATGACTTTACATTCCCTGAACGATAAACATATTCATGACGGCCGCGCCTTCGCGGGCATTGCGGGCGCGGCGGTACTGCCAGGAGTCGTAGAAAGCCTGGGCCGCGGTCATGGAGGGGAACTCCATGACGACGGTACGGCCAGGCTCACGGCCCTCGAGGTGCCTGGATTCGCCGCCACGCACCAGGATCTTCGCATCGTACGCGCGCATGGCGAGCGTGGACAGACGCTTGTAATCCTCGTATTGCGCGGGCTTGGTCACTGAGACGTCGGCGATGAGGTAGGCACTCATGGGGTTCCTTCAGAGCAGTTGCGTTGGTTTCGGTCTGGCACCGGATAGGGCGAAGCCGCCAGTGTCGCGCAAGGCGGCCTGGCGACGCATATCTGATGCTAATCGGTTGTATCCGAAAGAAGCGCCGCCGTACAGGGTGGCGCTGAGGCAGCGGCCCGCGGTCCAGAAGATCCGCTTACGGAACTCCAGACCGCAGGCGTGCATTACGCCTCCTGGCCGCGGCGAGCCTTCTGCTCGATGGCGGCGCGGATATAGCTCGTGAACAACGGGTGGCCGTCACGCGGGGTGGAAGTGAACTCGGGGTGGAACTGCACGCCCACGAACCACGGGTGATCCGGCAATTCCATCATTTCCGGCAGGTTTTCGCTCGGCGTACGGGCGCTGATCACCATGCCGGCCTCTTCCAGGCGCGGCACATAGACGTTATTGACCTCGTAGCGATGGCGGTGACGTTCGTTCACTTCGTCGCCGTAGATGGCCTGAGCGCGCGTGCCGGACTTGATAGGCACGCGTTGCGCGCCCTTGCGCATCGTGCCGCCCAGGTCGGACGACGAGTTGCGCTTTTCGACCTTGCCCTCGCGGTCCATCCATTCGGTGATCAGGGCGACCACGGGGTGCGGCGCCGAGGGATCGAATTCCGTGCTGTTGGCGCCGCCCAGGCCGGCGACGTGGCGCGCGAACTCGATGACCGCCAGCTGCATGCCCAGGCAGATGCCCAGGTAAGGCACACCGTTTTCACGGGCGTAGCGGATGGCCGCGATCTTGCCTTCGGTGCCGCGCTTGCCGAAGCCGCCCGGAACCAGGATGGCGTCCAGGTGCTTGAGCTGGTCGGTGCCGCGGGTTTCGATGTCTTCGGAGTCGATGTACTCGATGTTGATCTTCGAGCGCGTGTGGATGCCGGCGTGGACCAGGGCTTCCGTCAGCGACTTGTACGATTCAGTCAGGTCGACGTACTTGCCGACCATGCCGATGGTGAGCTGGTGTTCCGGATGTTCCAGCGCCTCGACCAGGTTGTCCCACATGGACAGGTCGGCGGGCGGCGGGGTGAGGCCCAGGGCTTCGCAGACGATGTTGTCCACGCCCTGCTTGTGCAGCATGGCCGGGATCTTGTAGATCGAATCGGCGTCCCAGACGGAAATGACCGCGTCCAGGGGCACGTTGGAGAACATGGAGATCTTGGCGCGCTCGTCGTCCGGGATGCGGCGGTCGGCGCGGCACAGGAGCACGTTCGGGTAGATACCGATTTCGCGCAGCTTCTGCACCGAGTGCTGGGTCGGCTTGGTCTTGAGTTCGCCGGCCGAAGCGATGAAGGGCACCAGGGTCAGGTGCACGAAGGCGGCGTTGTTGCGCCCCATACGCAGGCTCATCTGGCGGGCGGCCTCCAGGAACGGCAGGGACTCGATGTCGCCGACCGTGCCGCCGATCTCAACGATGGCGACGTCGGTGTTGCCGTTCCAGGCGGCTTCGGCGCCGCGGGCGATGAAGTCCTGGATTTCGTTGGTGATGTGCGGAATGACCTGGACGGTCTTGCCCAGGTAGTCGCCGCGGCGCTCCTTGCGGAGCACGGATTCGTAGATCTGGCCGGTGGTGAAGTTGTTCACCTTGTGCATGCGAGCCGAAATGAAGCGCTCGTAGTGGCCAAGGTCCAGGTCGGTTTCGGCGCCGTCTTCCGTGACGAACACCTCGCCATGCTGGAACGGGCTCATCGTGCCCGGATCGACGTTGATATACGGGTCGAGCTTCAGCATGGTGACTTGCAGGCCACGCGACTCGAGGATGGCGGCGAGCGACGCAGCGGCGATGCCTTTGCCCAGGGAAGACACCACACCGCCGGTGACAAATACGTATTTGGTCATCGTAATGAGCACCCGGGACGAGCGGGCGCGTGCGGGAAATTTGGATTATAGCCGGGCGGCGGAGGTTATTTGGGTTTTCCCCTAGCTCCGGGGCGTAACATTTGGCAGCACTCCAAATGCCGCGGAGCCCATCCCCTTGCGCGGCGGGGCCGAGCCGCGTGCTATGGTCGATCCCTAATTTTTTCAGCACTGTTGTTTCGCAACACCACGACCTCCCAGGGACTCGCCCCTTCCTACATCGATGATGACCGCTGCTCCATCTTCCGCTCTGCCCGCCCGACGCCTGGCGCTCATAGCCGTCCTGATTCAGCTGACGTACACGCTGCTGGCCCATGGCTATGCCTGGTTCGGCCTGCCCCAAAGCGCCGCCATGCGGGAAGCATTGAGCACCCCGCAGTTCCTGGCGCAGTTCGCGGCCACCACCGTCGCCACGCTCGCGGTCGTCGGGCTCGTCGTCTGGAGCACCATGCACCGCTGGCTCGCGCGCCACGCGACCCAGGCCGTGGACGAACCGCGCAAGCTGTACGGCACCTTCATTTCGCTGCTGCTGCTCTTCACGCTGACCTCGTCGGCGGGCATCGCTATCCTCCAATCCCGATTGATGGAATGGCTGCTGGCCAATCGCGATGTGCTGGATGGCTGGTTCGGCCAGAGTTTCATCGGCAAGATGATCGCGCTGAATGTACTGATCAAGCTGCTGACCATCCTCACGGACATCATCGGCGCGTGGGCAGTCGTGCGTATCGCCGCCTGGACGGTGCGGCCAGCCGGCCCCGCCGGCGGGCCGGAATATGGCAGGTCGCATGCAGCCTGGATCGCCGGCCTGGTCGTGCTGATCTGGCAGTTGAACGCCTCGACCATCGTGGGCGGCTACCTGCACGCGCAATCGCCCGAGGCGGGTGGACTGGCCTACGCGCTGGGCTATCTGGTGATGCCGGCGGCCGTGCTGGCGCTTTGCGCGCGGGCCTGCCTGAAAATCCTGCCGCCTGACACGGGCCGCGCCGGCCCTGGCCGGGCGGCGATCCACGGCACCCTGGCGTTCTGGATCGCCCAGGGGCTGGGGATCGGCCTGGGCTACCTGAGCATCAAAGCCATGACCTGGAGCCAGCTGGTCCGCGTCGCGCAATCGCAAATGACAGTAGCCGTCCTGCTGCTGGCGTACGGCGCGCTGCTGGTCGTGGGTTGCCGGGCAGGCAAGCTTGCCTTGTACCGCGGCGCCAACGCCCCATCGCGCCAGGCCTGAACTGGCGGGCCAGAAGAAAAGGCCGCGGGCATCACGCCCGCGGCCTTTTTCATGCGCCGTGCGCCACCGTTCAGATCGCTGCCGTACGGCGTTCCAGCCAAGCCAGCGCCTCGCCCTCGACCAGCGGCGACAGGCGTTCGAACACCGTCTTGTGATAGTCGTTAAGCCACGCGGTCTCGTCCGCGCGCATCAGCGAAGGCTCGATGCAGCGCGTGTCGATCGGGCACAGCGTCAGCGTTTCAAAGCACAGGAATTCGCCCAGTTCCGAGGTCAGCCAGGCACGGTTGGCGACCAGGTTTTCGATGCGCACGCCCCAGCGGCCCGGACGGTAGATGCCCGGTTCGTTGGAGGTGATCATGCCCGGTTCCATGGCCGTGTGCGGGCCGGGCGCGGCGCGATAGGAAATGACCTGCGGACCTTCGTGGACGTTCAGGAAGTAACCCACGCCGTGGCCGGTGCCATGGCCGTATTCCGCGCCGCCCTCCCAGATGGGCGCGCGCGCAATGGCATCCAGCATGGGCGAAGGCGTGCCGCGCGGGAACGAAGCGCGCGACAACGCGATCATGCCCTTGAGCACCAGCGTGAAGTCGACCTTCTGATCGGCGTTGGGCGTGCCCACCGCGACCACGCGGGTGATGTCGGTCGTGCCGCCCAGGTACTGGCCGCCCGAGTCGATCAACAGCAGGCCGTCGCCTTCAATGGTGGCATGCGACTCGGGGGTGGCGCGGTAGTGCGGCATCGCGCCATTGGCGTTGAACCCCGCGATGGTGGCAAAGCTGGGGCAGACGTAGGCCGGCCGGCGTGCGCGGGCGGCGGTGATCTGCTCGTCGATGGTCAGTTCTGTGATGGTTTCCTTGCCCAGCGCGCCTTCGAACCATGCGAAGAATTCACAGAGAGCGGCGCCGTCCTGCGCCATGGCCTGGCGCACGTTGGCCAATTCGGCGTCGGTCTTGCGGGACTTCAGCAGTGTGGACGGATTGATGGCCTCGACGCGCGGCACCGCCGGATCCATGGCATGGAATACGCCGCAGGTCACACGGGCCGGATCGATCAGCAGCTTCTGGTCCAGTTCCAGCGAAGCCAGGGCATCGGCCGCCTGGACGTAATCGGCCACTTCGACGCCATCGGCCGCCAGTACGGCGCGCAGGCCGGCGTCGATCTTGCCATTGGCCACGAACAGCGTGGCGTGGTCCAGGCCGACCAGCGCGTGGCCGACGAACACCGGGTTGTAATCCACGTCCGCGCCGCGCAGGTTGAAGAGCCAGGCGATGTCGTCCAACGTGCTGATGAAATGCACGTCGGCGCCATGCGCCCGCATGGCCTCGCGCACCTGCGCGAGCTTGTCGGCGCGGGTCACGCAGGCCTGCGGCGCGACGTGTTCATAGATGGCGGCATCGGGCAGACCGGCACGGTCCGTCCAGATGTCTTCCAGCAAGTCCTCGCGGATCTCCAGGATGGCGCCGGCGGAAGCCGCCGCCGCCGACAGCGCGCGGAAAGCGCCCAGGCCCAGCACCTGCCCGTCCACTCCGATGATCTGGCCCGCCCCGGTATTGGCGGCCAGCCAATCCACGTGACCGGGCGTCGTGGCCAGCGCGATCTTCATCAACTGCACGCAAGTGCCGGCCAATTGCGCCTCGGCCTGTACCCAGTAGCGGCTGTCCACCCACAGGCCGGCAAAATCCGCCGTGACCACCAGCGTGCCGACCGAGCCCGTGAAGCCGGTCAGCCAGCGCCGTCCTTGCCAGCGCGCTGGCAGGTACTCCGACAGATGCGGGTCCGAGGAAGGAACGACATAGGCGGACAGGCCGCGGCGGCTCATGGCCTGCCGCAATTGGGCGATACGGGCGTCGGTGCTAGACATGGGGGATGGGATCCTTAGCGCAACATGAAAGACATGGCGGCCAGGCTGTTCAGCGTGCGGACGGCCGACTGCATGCTATCCGTGGTGAATCGCAGGGTCACGCCGTCCACGCGTTCCAGCGTGGGCCACATGCAGAACAGGTCGGCCAGAGCCGAGCTTTGCGTCTGCAACCGGCATTCTATAGGGGCGGGAATACGGAAAGGAACCGGTACGCCTTTTCTGCCGCCGGCCTGCCCCAAGGCAGAAACGCCCCCTTTGAGATTTCTCACGGCGGTTTCGGCGGCTGCCGCAATCGCGCGCCGCGAGGCGGCCGGCGACAGAGTCACCCCGCTGCCCTGCCCATGGGCCACTTTGGTCTGTACCCATTCGGCGCCCGGAAACGTGTCGCGCGTTTCCTCGATGAAGGCATCGTCGCCGGTGCCCAGGATGACAGGCACGCCCATCTCGCCCGCCAGCGCGCCGTAGAGCCCGGCCTCGCCCAGTTCCATGCCGTTGATGAATACACGGGCGAACGCGAAGCTGTTGATGGTGTGGGCCAGGATGCCGCGGCCTTGCGAACGCGAGTGGTAGCCGATCATGAAGACGGCGTCGCAGCCCTCTTCCAGGCCGCCCATCATGCCGAGGTAGCGCGGCTTGCCCAGTACCAGGCGGGCGCGCTCGTCCAGGCCGTCCGGCAGCAGGTTGCGAAAGCCGCCGTGCGAATCGTTGACGAGGATTTCTTCGGCGCCGCCGGCGATCGCGCCCTGCACGGCCGCGTTGGCCTCGGCGGTCATCCAGGCGCGGGCGCGCTCATATTCGCCATTGCCGGCGCGGACTTGCTCGGAATGGAAGACGCCGGCGACGCCTTCGATATCGGTGGAAATCAGGATCTTCATGGGGTCAGCCTTCGATGAATTCAGAATGCGGTGTCGGACAGCCACTGGCGCCACTGCGGCGCCGCGTCACGCATTGAAGCGCGGTGGTTGCCGTCGCGCCCCGTCACGCCATCGGCGTGCCACAGCGCGGAAACAATGGCCTGTTCGCAGGCCTCGGCAGCCGCTTCGAACAAGGGATCGATGCGGGCCTCATGCAGCATGGCGATTGCCGGCATGGGCTGCTCGGGCAATTGCGGAACCGTGTAGGCCGTGGAAAACGCCAGCGCGATATCGCCGCTGCCATGGCCGAACACCGAGCCCGTGCGCGCCAGTCCCGCGCCTGCCCGCAGCGACAGGCGGCGCAGCTGGCGCGAGTCCAGGGGCGCGTCGGTAGCCAGCAGCAGGATGATCGAGCCCTTCTCCGGCGCGATGGCGGCGTTCTCGCCTGCCTGCGCCAGGCCGCGATCCAACTGTTCCGCGAGCCGGCGGCCGAAAGGCCGGCCCGCCACCGTCAGGTTCGGCAGACGACCGAAGTTGGACAGCACCAGCGCTCCCACCGTGTACTGCAGTCCCGGCTGGACCGAAGCCAGGCGCGAAGCTGACCCGATGCCGCCTTTGAACGAAAAGCAGGACATTCCGCGTCCGGCGCCCACGGCACCCAGCTCGAACTGCTTGGCGGCCGCTGCCAGCGCATCGGCGTAGTGCGATTCTTCTACCGCCAGCGCCTGGATGTCATTCAGGTAGCCATCGTTGCATTCGAAGACCAGCGGATTGACGGTGGCCATGCCCCGGCCGATGCCTGGGTTGGCCGCGACCGCCGCGCGGATCTGCGCGTTGGCCACGGTGCCCACGCCGAAGGTATTCGTCAGGCCGATGGGCGTTTCCAGCACGCCCAGTTCCTGAACCTGGACCAGACCCGTGCTTTTGCCGAAGCCGTTGAGCACCGTGGCGGCGGCCGGCACCTTGTCCAGATAGGGATCGCCGCCGTGCGGACGCACGACGGTGACGCCTGTCTGCAGCGGGCCATCGGCCAGCGTGCAGTGGCCGACGGTAACCTCGCCCACGTCGCAGATCGAATCCAGCGGCCCCGACGGCATTACGCCGATGCGAGGGATATCCAGCGCTTGTTTGTCCATGTTCGCTACGTGTTGCCACGCTCCAGAATGCAAAACGCCGCCGCCCGGGGTCCGTGTCACGCGCATATGGCGCGCTTGGCGGACGGAGGCGGCGGCGGAAAATCGCCCTCCACGCCGGCCCTCCGAGAAGGGCCGGCGGCAGGATTACTTGCGATCGATCTTGGGATCGAGCGCGTCGCGCAGGCCGTCGCCCAGCAGGTTGAACGCCAGCACCGTCAGGAAGATCGCCAGCGCCGGGAAGATGGCCACGTGCGGAGCGATCACCATGTCGGCGCGCGCTTCGTTCAGCATCGCGCCCCATTCAGGCGTGGGAGGCGACGCGCCCATGCCCAGGAACGACAGGCTGGCCGCGGTGATGATGGAGGTGCCGATACGCATCGTGCCGTACACAACGATGGGCGAGATCGTGCCGGGCAGGATATGGCGCATGATGATGGTCCAATCGGACGCGCCCACGCTCTTGACGGCCTCGACGTAGGTCATCTGCTTGATCGACAGGGTGTTGCCGCGCACCAGGCGGGCAAACGCCGGCACGCTGAACACGGCCACTGCCACGATCACGTTGACCATGCTGGAGCCCAGGATGGCAACCACGCCAATGGCCAGCAGCATGCCGGGGAACGCCAGCAGCACGTCGGAGATACGCATCGTGATGCGTTCCCACCAGCCTTCGTAATAGCCTGCCATCAGGCCCATGAAGGTGCCGACGATGGCGCCCATGGCAACCGACAGGAAACCCGCGGCCAGCGAAATGCGCGCGCCCATGATGATGCGGCTGAAGATGTCGCGGCCCAGCGAGTCCACGCCCAGCCAGTGGGTCGCGGAGGGTCCGGCGTTCAGTGCGTCGTAGTCGAAGAAGTTCTCCGGGTCGAACGGCACGATCCACGGCGCGAAGATCGCGACGACGACCAGCAGCAGGACGAAGATGCCCGCGCCGACGGCGAGCTTCTGCTTCTTGAATTTGCGCCAGAACTCGGTGGCGGGCGTGCGCACGTCGCTCTTGGGAGCGGCGGCGATGGTCGCGGCGGGTGTCGTATTGCTCATGGCCGCCTCACTTGTAACGGATGCTGGGATTGATGACGCCATAGAGCACGTCGACAATCAGGTTGATCAGGATGAATTCCAGCGAGAACAGCAGCACCAGGCCCTGGATCACCGGATAGTCGCGCTGGGTCACGGCGTCCACCAGCAGACGGCCGAGGCCGGGCCAGTTGAAGACCGTTTCGACCACAATGGAGCCGCCCAGCAGGAAGCCGAACTGCAGGCCCATCATGGTGACGACGGGAATCAGCGCGTTGCGCAACGCATGCTTGATGACGACGCGGCGCTCGGACAGCCCCTTGGCGCGGGCGGTGCGCACGAAGTCTTCCTGCACGACCTCCACGAAGGAGGCGCGGGTGAAACGCGCCATCACGGCAGCCACTGCGGCGCCCAGCGTGATGGACGGAAGAATGTAGTGTTGCCAGGTCGAGGCGCCCACGGTAGGCAGCCAGCCCAGGTTCACGGAAAAGATCTGCATCAGCATCATGCCCAGCGCGAACGCGGGGAACGAGATGCCGGACACCGCCAGCGTCATGCCGAGACGGTCGGGCCAGCGATTGCGCCATACCGCCGACACGATGCCGATAACCATGCCGAAGACCACGGACCACACCATGCTGGCTATCGTGAGCCAAAGGGTGGGCATGAAGCGGTCGGCGATTTCGGTCGAGACGGGGCGCTTGGTACGCAGCGAGGTACCCAGGTCGCCTTGCAGCATGTGGCTGAAATAGCGCACGAACTGCTGCGGCAGGGGCAGATCCAGTCCAAGTTCCTTGCGCACGAGCTCGACGGTTTGCTGGTCGGCTTCCTGGCCCGCGGCCAGTCGCGCCGGGTCGCCCGGAAGCATGTGCACAAACAGGAACACGACCACGGCTACCAGCAGCAGCGTGGGGATCATGCCCAGAAGACGTTTGACGATGTAGGTCAGCATTGAAATTCCTGCAACATCGGCGGGGACACCGCGTCCCCGCCGTATGTGGCCTTACAGGGGCGCGCAGGCCCCGAGAGTTACTGCCAGATTTACTGCTTCAGATCGATGTCGCCGAACCAGAACGAGGTATCCGGCTCAACGTACACGCCCGACAGGTTCTTCGACTTCACGTACAGGTTGTTCTGGGTCACCAGGAAGGCCCACGGGGCGTCCTTCCAGATGGTTTCCTGAACGTTCTTGTAGATCTCGGTCTTCTTGGCGCGGTCGGTCGTGGCCAGGGCTTGCTGGATGCCTTCGTCCACCGACTTGTTCGAGTAGTACGACACGTTGTTGAGCACCGGCGGGAATGCAGCGGTGGTCAGCAGCGGACGCAGGCCCCAGTCGGCTTCGCCGGTCGAGGACGACCAGCCGGCGTAGTACATGCGGACCTTGGCGTCCTCAGGCTTCTGCACCTGCTGGACGCGCTGTACGCGCTGACCCGACTCCAGCACTTCGACCGACACCTTGATGCCGACTTGCGCCAGTTGCTGCTGCAGGAATTGGACCACCTTCACCGAGGTGCCATCGTTATAGGCGGACCACAGCTGGCTTTCGAAGCCGTTGGGGTAGCCGGCTTCTGCCAGCAGGGCCTTGGCCTTCTTGATGTCGTACGGCCACGGGCCGGTCTTGTGCGCGTAGTCCACGCCTTGCGGCACGACGCCGTCGACGATGGTGGCATAGCCCGAGAAAGCGACCTTGGCCAGGGCTTCCTTGTTGATGGCGTAGTTGATGGCTTCACGCACCTTGACGTTGTCGAACGGCTTTTGCTGCGTGTTCATCGACAGGTAACGCGCCATGATCGAGTTCTGGTGATCGACCACGTCCAGCTTGTCGTTCTTCTTCAGCACGGCGGCCTGCTCGAACGGCACCGGGAAGGCGAACTGCGCTTCACCCGTCTGCACCACGGCGGCGCGGGTATTGTTGTCCGTCACGGTGCGGAAAGTCAGGGTGTCGACCTTGGGGTAGCCCTTCTTCCAGTAGCCGTCGAACTTCTTGACCTTCAGGTATTCGGCCGGCTTCCATTCGACGAATTCGAAGGGACCGGTACCCACGGGGTGGAAGCCGATTTCCTTGCCGTACTTGGCCAGCGCGGCGGGCGAGATCATCATGGCGGCCGGGTGGGCCAGCGCGTTGATGAAGGCCGAGAACGGCTTCTTCAGCGTGATCTTGACGGTCATCGGGTCAACCACTTCGGTCTTGTCGATGACGCTGAACTGGATGTAGCGCGACAGGCGGTTGTCCGGATTGGCCGGGCGGTCGAAGTTGATCTTGACGGCTTCGGCGTTGAAATCGGTGCCGTCATGGAACTTCACGCCGGGACGCAGCTTGAAGGTGTAGACCAGGCCGTCTTCGCTGACGGTGTAGTCGGTCGCCAGGACCTTCTGGACCTTCAGATCCTTGTCGAACTCGAACAGGCCTTCGTAGTAGGCCTTGCCGGCCGCCTGGTTCAGCGTGCTGTTGGTGTTGTACGGATCGAGCGTTTCCAGCGCGATGGAGACGGCGAACGTCACGTCCTTGGCGGCATGCGCCAGCGGCGACGCGATCACGCCGAAGGCCAGCGCAGCGGCGGCCATCAGTTTGGTGGGGCGCAGAACTTTCATCATTGCAACTCCTGGTTCCAAAGAGGAATTAGGGGGTTTGGTGGAAGAAAAACAAGTACGACGACTGACTCAATACGCTCCGCCGACCGGATGACGGGCGACGAAGTGATCCGTTCCGACCTGCACCAGCGGCTGCACCACCGGCTCGTCGCCGAGCTTGCGGATGGGGCTGGGGATTTCGTCGGACAACAGCGTGCGCTTCATGTGGCGGCGGGCCGGATCGGCGATCGGCACGGCGGACATCAGCTTCTTGGTGTAAGGGTGCTGCGGATTCTCGAAAATGGCGCGGCGTGGGCCGATCTCCACGATCTGGCCCAGGTACATGACGGCGACGCGGTGGCTGACGCGCTCGACCACGGCCATGTCATGCGAAATGAACAGGAAGGAAATGCCCATGTCGCGTTGCAGGTCGATCAGCAGGTTCACGATCTGTGCCTGGATCGACACGTCCAGCGCCGACACGGATTCGTCCGCGATCACGACCTTGGGATTCAGGGCCAGGGCGCGCGCAATGCAGATACGCTGGCGCTGGCCGCCCGAGAACTCGTGCGGATAGCGCTGCGCCATTTCCGCCGGCAGGCCCACGCGCTCCAGCAGTTCGGCCACGCGGCGCTCGGCATCGCGGCCTTTGGCCACCCCGTGGACCAGCAGCGGCTCCATGATGGAAAAGCCGACCGTCACGCGCGGGTCCAGCGAGGCGAACGGGTCCTGGAACACGAACTGGATGTCGCGGCGCAGGGATTGCAGTTCGGTGTTCTTCAGACGCACGATATCGCGGCCACCGAAGCGGATCTCGCCGCCCTGGCTGTCGACCAGGCGCAGCAGCGAACGGCCGGTGGTGGACTTGCCGCAACCGGATTCGCCCACCAGCGACAGCGTTTCACCGGGATACAGGTCGAAGCTGACCTGCTCCACGGCATGCACGCGGCGCTGCACACGGCTCATGATGCCGCCACGCAGATCGAAGCGGGTGACCAGCTTGCGCACGCTCAGGATGGGCTCACGCTTGGCGTCCGGGGCAGCGGGCGCGCTGACGGGAACGGCTGCGGCCTCGGGCTGGGCCTGGCCTTCGGCCTGCAGCAGCGGAAAGCGCGCGGGCAGGTCCGTGCCCTGCATGGCGCCCAGCTTCGGCACGGCCGACAGCAGCGCCTTGGTATAGCGGTGCTGCGGCGCTGCGAACACCTGGTCGGAGGGACCTTCCTCGACCTTATCGCCGCGGTACATGACCAGCACGCGATCGGCCACTTCCGCGACCACGCCCATGTCGTGGGTGATGAACACCACGCCCATGTGCATTTCTTCCTGCAACTGGCGAATCAGCTGCAGGATCTGCGCCTGGATGGTGACGTCCAGCGCGGTGGTGGGCTCGTCGGCGATCAGCAGCGCGGGCTTGCAGGCCAACGCCATGGCGATCATCACGCGCTGGCGCATACCGCCCGACAACTGGTGCGGGTAGCGGTCCAGCACCGACCTGGCTTCCGGAATGCGGACCTGCTCCAGCATGCGCAGCGCCTCGGCGCGCGCAGCGGCGGCGTCCTTGCCCTGGTGCTGGCGGATCGATTCGGCGATCTGGTCGCCGGCGGTGAAGACCGGGTTCAGGGAGGTCATCGGCTCCTGGAAGATCATGGCCATGTCCGCGCCGCGCACATTGCGCATTTCGCGTTGGCTGGATCCCACCAAGTCGATCACGGAGCCGTTGCGCCGCCGCAAGGCCATGCTGCCCTGGGCGATGCGTCCGCCGCCATGCTCCACCAGACGCATGAGCGCCAGGGACGTCACCGATTTGCCCGAACCCGATTCGCCCACGATGGCCAGGGTTTCGCCCCGGTCCACATGGAACGACAGATTGCGCACGGCTTCGACCGTGCGCTCCGATCCCACGAAGCGCACTGTCAGGTCGTCGACCTGGACCACGCGGTTTTCCGGCAGCGCCAGGCTGTTTGCGCGATCAACCATCTCTTTTGATTCCCCAAATACTGAAAAAACGAACCCGCCGCCGCTTATCGGTAGATAGCGGTGACCGGCTTCTCGCCGACGCGGGCGTAACCCCGATACATGCCTTCCGTGTTGAACGGCAAGGCCACATTGCCCTGGGCGTCGACGGCCACCAGGCCGCCCTTGCCGCCAATGGTGGGCAGCTTTTCATGCACGACGCGGTCGGCGGCCGCTTCCAGCGACGCGCCGCAATATTCCATCTGGGCCGCCACGTCATAGGCGGCGACCATGCGGATGAACATTTCGCCGGTGCCGGTCGTGGACACCGCGCAGGTCTTGTTGCTGGCATAGGTGCCGGCGCCGATCAGCGGCGCGTCGCCCACGCGGCCGACCTGCTTGTTGGTGATGCCGCCGGTCGAAGTGGCCGCGGCCAGATTGCCCTGGGCGTCCACCGCAACAGCACCCACCGTGCCGAATTTCTTGTCCGAGTCCAGCGGATCCGCCGGCGCGGGCTGGCCGCGCGCGACCAGGGCCTGGCCGTCGTGGTCCAGGACCGCGGCTTCCGGGGTCTCGCGCTGTACACGCAGCAACTGCTCGCGACGGGCTTCCGTGGAGAAATAGGACGGATCAACCAGCTCCACGCCTTCTTCCTTGGCAAAGGCTTCGGCGCCCTCCCCTACGAAAAACACGTGCTTGCTGTTTTCCATGACCTTGCGCGCGGCGAAAACCGGATTGCGCACGTGGTGCACGCCAGCGATGGCGCCCGAGCGCAGCGTGGCGCCGTCCATGATGGCGGCGTCCAGTTCATGCGTGGCCGCGCTGGTGAAAACGGCGCCATGGCCGGCATTGAACAGCGGACAGTCTTCCAGCAGGCGGACGGCTTCGGTCACGGCGTCCAGGGCGCTGCCGCCCTTGGCCAGCACAGCCTGGCCGGCGCTCAGGATGGACTCCAGCGCGCTCAGGTACTCCTGTTCTTTTTCGGGCGACATGGCCGCGCGGGACATCGCGCCGGCGCCACCGTGAATCGCGATCACGGGTTGAATCATCGTTTACCTACTCCATGGATGAGCCACGGCATGACGGACTGGGTCACCCCAGCGGCGGCCGCGACGGAATTCTTGGCCCGATAGGCCACCGCAGCCGACAGGGCTTCGATCAGCCCCAGGGCGGCGGTTTCGGAATTGGGACTCAACTGGCGCGCGGAGTACGCGTACAACACCACGGAGGCCGTGGGCGCCAACGGAGACGTGGGCTTGTCGGTCAGCACCAGTACGGGCACGCCGGCCTGCTTGGCCGCGCCGGCCAGGGTCACGGTGTCCGCCAGGTACCGGGGAAAGCCGATCGCAATCACCAGGTCCTTGGCCGTCATGCGGGCCATCTGGCGTGCCGCGTGCGACACGCCGCCTGGGCCTGCCAGCGATTCGACGGAATGCAGATGCATGCAAAGGCCACGCTGCAACAGACCCGCGAGAAAGCCACTGGCGCCGAAACCGATAATGAAAACGCGGTCCGCGGACAAGATGGCATCCACCGCCTGCTCGCAGGCCGCCGCGTCCAGCGACTGCAGATTGCGCTGCGCGTTGCGGATATCTTCTTCCAGCGTAGCGGCGAAGATCTGCACGGCGCTGGCGGAGTGCGCCAATTCGGTACGCAGCTTTTCCACGGGCTCGAGCGCCGCCTCGAAGCCGCGCGCCAGCTCGGCGCGGAACTGCGGATAGCCCGGCAGGTCCAGGGCGCGCGCGAAGCGATTGGCGGAGGCCACCGACACCCCGACCGCCGCAGCAAACTCATCGATGGTCATGGTGGCGGCCCGGAATTGGTGCGCCAGCACGTACTCGGCCATCTTGTGCTGAGTGCGGCTCAGCGCGGGCTGGGCCCGGGCGATCCGGTCAGCAATCGTAAGTGCGGCCTTGGTCATCGAGTGGGGAGGTGTAGCGGGAGTTTATGTAAATCTGTTTACAAACAAATTTTAGAGAAGAAAATAGATTTTCATACCAAGGGTATACCCTTGAATAAATGTAACAGTGCATCAAATAAAACGGGGCCGGTTTGCGTTACGCTAAGCCCCGCCCCGAAGGGCCCTCCAGCGGGCTCCCGCCCGGGGCTCTACTCCCGCCACACCGGAAAGACGCCATGCCCGATTGGATCTGCAAGCCGCACCAGGAACTGACCATCAATGAGATCTACGCCATCCTGCGGCTGCGAACGGAAGTCTTTGTGATTGAACAGAATTGCATCTTCCAGGACATGGATGGCAAGGACCTGATCGGCCAGACCGCTCACTTGATGGCTTGGCAGGACGGCAAGCTCGCGGCCTATTGCCGCATCCTCGATCCGTCGCTGAAGGACGGCCAGATCGAGATCGGGCGCGTCATCACCGCGCCCTGGACGCGCGGCCAGGGCCTGGGCCATGCGCTGATCCGCCGCGCGATGCAGGAAGTGCGCCAGCGCTGGCCCGGCCGCGCCATGTACCTGGGCGCGCAGGCCCGCCTGCGCAATTACTACGGCGGACACGGATTCGTGCAGGTCACCGAGGAATACATCGAGGACGGCATCCCGCACATAGGGATGCGGCTTAACGAAAGCGCATGAAAAACGCCCCTGCAAGGGGCGTTTTTGATTGGGGCGGCAGGCGGATTACTGAACCGCCGATACGTCCAGCTTGGCCTGCGTCTTGGACTTGATCTCGTCCACCGTCACGCCAGGCGCCGTTTCCAGCAGCTTGAGGCCGTTTTCGGTGACTTCCATCACGCCCAGGTCGGTGATGATCAGATCGACCACGCCCACGCCCGTCAGCGGCAGGTTGCATTCGGCCAGCAGCTTGATGTCTTCGGTGCCGTCCTTCTTCTTGGCCACGTGTTCCATCAGGACCACGACGCGGCCCACGCCCGCCACCAGGTCCATGGCGCCGCCCATGCCCTTGACCATCTTGCCCGGGATCATCCAGTTGGCCAGATCGCCTTTTTCGGACACCTGCATGGCGCCCAGGATGGCCAGGTTGATCTTGCCGCCGCGGATCATCGCGAACGAATCCGCCGACGAGAAGATCGAGGAGCCAGGCAGCGTCGTGACCGTCTGCTTGCCGGCGTTGATGAGGTCGGCGTCGACTTCATCGTCGGTGGGGAACGGGCCGATGCCCAACAGGCCGTTTTCGGATTGCAGCCACACTTCCATGCCCTTGGGCACGTGGTTGGCCACCAGGGTCGGCAAGCCGATGCCCAGGTTCACATAAAAGCCGTCTTGCAGTTCGCGCGCGGCGCGCGCCGCCATTTCATCGCGGGACCATGCCATGTCTGTTCTCCTTAGGCCGGGCGAGTGGTGCGTTGTTCGATGCGCTTTTCGGGCGTGGCGTTCAGCACGATCCGATGCACATAGATGCCGGGCAGATGGATCTGATCGGGATCCAGGCTGCCGGTATCAACGATTTCCTCGACTTCGACCACCGTGAACTTGCCCGCCATGGCGACGTTCGGATTGAAGTTGCGGGCGGTCTTGCGGAACACCAGATTGCCGCTGCGGTCGGCGATGTGCGCCTTGACCAGCGAAACGTCGGGCACCAGCGAACGCTCCATCACGTACTGCTGGCCGTCGAACTCGCGGATTTCCTTGCCGTCGGCCACGATGGTGCCCACGCCGGTGCGGGTGAAGAAGGCCGGAATACCGGCGCCGCCGGCGCGCAGCTTCTCGGCCAGCGTGCCCTGGGGCGTGAACTCAAGCTCGAGTTCGCCAGACAGGTACTGGCGCTCGAATTCCTTGTTCTCGCCCACATAGGACGCGATCATCTTGCGGACCTGACGCGTGTTGAGCAGCTGGCCGAGGCCGAAGCCGTCGACGCCCGCATTGTTGCTGATGCAAGTGAGGTCCTTGACGCCCGAATCGCGCAATGCGGCGATCAGGGCCTCCGGAATACCGCAAAGGCCGAAACCGCCCACGGCGATCATCTGGCCGTCCTTGACGATGCCTGCCAGCGCCTCCTGGGCGCTTGCAAAAACCTTGTCCATCGCTCCAACTCCTAGTTAAGGTCGAACTGAAGAGGGCGCGGCTGCCGGCGCCGTTCCAGAAGCTCCGTGGGGGGCCCTGTGACGGCTGGCGCCGTGGGTGGCGCGCCCTTATTGCTTTTTTTGATTTTGCGCTAGATTTTACCGGCATGCCCGGCCAAAGCACGCGCTATTTTGGCCGGGCCGTCCATCGCGCCTGTTCAAGCCGCGGGCTTGAACATGGCACCCAGCTTGGACAGCACCTCTTGCGGCCACGGGGCGGACGCATTGGCCACATAGTCCATCCAGACTAGCACGTTGCGCGCACGGGCATAAGGACCGCCCGCATCACCCGTTTTCTCCAGCAGCAACTCGAATTCCGCGCTCGAGCGGCCCAGGCGCGTGAGCTTGTGCGTCACGCGCACCGTGGCGGGATAGGTCAAGGGACGCAGGAAATCGCACGACGCATGCGCCAGGATGAGGCCCTGGTCGGAGGGCAGCGCGAAGCCTGCGCCATAGAGGATCTGTATCCGGGCCTCTTCCATGAGCCGGAAATACATCGCGTTATTCAGATGATTCAGGGCGTCGGAGTCGCCCCACCGCAAAGGCAATTCAACCTGATGGGTATCTCCCACGGCCAGAGTCCGCGCAGACGTTTTGTCCGGGTTCACCAATTACTCCTGATGGCTAAAAGAAATACGAAGGCATACATGACCTCCGCCTGCAATACAATCGCCGATAATACTTCCAGCCAAATATGGAATACATACGGGGAGCTTTGCAAATGTCTGAACGCGAGTCGATGGAATATGACGTGGTCGTGGTTGGCGGTGGACCCGCCGGCCTGTCCACTGCTATCCGTCTTAAGCAGCTGGCCGCTGAAAAGAATCAGGAAATCGGCGTCTGCGTACTTGAGAAAGGCGCGGAACTGGGTGCGCACATCCTGTCCGGCGCTGTCATGGACCCGCTGGCGCTGACCGAGCTCATCCCCGACTGGAAAGAAAAAGGCGCCCCGCTGAACGTGCCGGTCACGCATGACAAGTTCATGTTCCTGTCCGAGACCGGCGCGCGCACCACGCCCAACTGGCTGCTTCCTCCCTGTTTCCACAACGAAGGCAACTACATCGTCCGCCTGGGCGACGTGGTGAAGTGGATGGGCGAACAGGCCGAGGCGCTGGGCGTGGACATTTTCCCCGGCTTTGCGGCCGTGGAGCTGCTGTACGACGAAAATGGCGCCGTCCGCGGCGTGGCCACGGGCGACATGGGCGTGGCCCGCGACGGCTCGCATACCGACCACTATCAGCCCGGCATGGAACTGCATGCCCGCTACACCGTGTTCGCCGAAGGCGCGCGCGGCCAGCTGGGCCGCCAACTGATCGAACGCTACAAGCTGGACGATGGCCGCAATCCGCAGTCCTACGGCATCGGCATCAAGGAAATGTGGGAAGTCGATCCGGCCCAGTCCAAGCCGGGCCTGGTCATCCATACCGCCGGCTGGCCGCTGGATGCCGACACCTACGGCGGCTCGTTCCTCTACCACCTGGACAACAATCTGGTGGCTGTGGGCATGATCGTGGGCCTGGATTACGCCAATCCCTGGCTGTCGCCCTTCGACGAGTTCCAGCGCTACAAGACGCACCCCGCCATCCGCGGCACCTTCGAAGGCGGCAAGCGCATCGCCTACGGCGCGCGCGCCATTACGGCGGGCGGGCTGCTGGCCCTGCCCAAGCTGACCTTCCCGGGCGGCGTGCTGGTTGGCTGCGAGGCCGGCTTCCTCAACGCCTCCCGCATCAAGGGCAGCCACGCCGCCATCAAGTCCGGCAAGCTGGCCGCCGAAGCAGCCTTCGATGCCCTGCTCGCGGATCGCCGCCAGGACGAGTTGGCCGCCTACCCCGCTGCATTCGAGGCATCCTGGCTTCATGCCGAACTGAACAAGGCGCGCAACTTCAAGCAGTGGTTCAAGAAGGGCCGCACCATCGCCACCGTGATGACCGGCGTCGAACAGTTGCTGCTCAAGGGCAAGATGCCCTGGACCCTGCGCCACAACAAGCCCGACCATGCCTGTCTGCAACCGGCATCGCAGTGCGCGCGCATCGACTACCCCAAGCCCGACGGCAAGCTCACCTTCGACAAGCTCAGCTCGGTGTTCATCTCGAACACCAACCATGAAGAAAACGAGCCCATCCACCTGACACTGAAGGATCCGTCCATCCCCGTGCAGGTCAACCTGGCGAAGTACGGCGGTCCGGAATCGCGCTACTGCCCGGCGGGCGTGTACGAATTCGTCAAGGACGACCACGGCGAGGACCGCCTGCAGATCAACGCGCAGAACTGCGTGCACTGCAAGACCTGCGACATCAAGGACCCGACCCAGAACATCGTCTGGGTGGCCCCGCAAGGCGGCGAAGGCCCCGTCTACAGCGGCATGTAATTCGACCGGACGCCAGCGCCCGGCCATCAAAGGCGCCCCGCGGGGCGCTTTTTTTTCGACAGGCAGGACCATTCCATGACCGAACGCGTACTTCTCATCGGCTGCGGCGACCTGGGTCAGCGGGTAGCCCGGCGCTTCCTGGCACGTGGCGACGAAGTCATTGCGCTACGGCGCAATCCCCCGGCAGGCGGCGCGGACGGCATTCTCTGGCTGCAAGGCGATATCTCCCGCAGCGACACCCTGCCCACCCTGCCCCAGGGCGTCACCCGCCTGATCCATCTGCCCGCGCCCGGCGCGCGCGAGGCCGGCGCCTACCGCGCGGTGTTCGTCGACGGCATGAAGCATGTACTGGACGCGCTGGATCTCTCGCACCTCAAACGCGTCGTGTTCGTCTCCTCCAGTGCGGTCTACGGAGAACACGAAGGCGGCTGGGTCGACGAGGACACGCCGCCCGCGCCGCTGGGCGTCAATGGCCGGCTGCTGCTCGAGGCGGAAACTGCGCTGGCCGCGCGCGGCCTGCCGTCCACCGCCTTGCGGTTGGCGGGCCTGTATGGCCCCGGACGCCTGCAATTGATCGACCGCCTGCGTCGTGGCGCGGCCGGCGCGCCGGCCTCCCCCGCGCACTGGGCCAACCGCATTCACATCGACGACGCCGCCGCGGCCGTCGTCCACCTCGCGCTACTCGAGGACGTAGCGCCGGTTTACATTGGGTGCGACGACACGCCTCTGCCCCTGCATGAGCTATACGCCGAACTGGCCGGCCTCATCGGCGCGCCCGCGCCTCCCGAAGCCCCGGCGCCTGCGAATGTCGGCAGCAAGAAGCTCAGCAACGCCCGACTGCGCGCCACCGGGTTCGCCCTGCAATGGCCGGACTCGCGGCGGGGTTATGCCGCGCTGATCGCGGCATCCGGCAGCGCGGACGTGCCGCAGGCATAGTTCGACGCGCATCGAATCATGGCAGGCACGACTGGCCGATACTGGCGGCCAGATCCACCACCCGCCATCGCCATGTATCCCGTCCACCCCCTGCAGGCGGTCACTCACTCTGACCCCTACCCCTACTACGCCGCGCTGGCGCGGGAGCAACCGCTATACCGCGAGGCAGCGCTGGACCTCTGGGTCGCCAGCCACCCGGACACGATAGCCGCCGTCATGCAGCACCCCGCCGCGCGCGTGCGCCCGGTCACGGAACCCGTGCCCAAGGCACTGTGCGGCGGCCCTGCGGGCGAATTGTTCGGCCGCTTCGTGCGCATGAACGACAGCCCGGCGCACTCGCAAGTGAAATCCCTGCTGGTCAGCTATATCCGCGAGCAAGGCGCGCAGGCCTGTCCGCCCGTCTGGCCAGAACCCGGAGCTTTGGATGCCGCCGCGGTCGACCACTACCTGAGCGCCGCGCCAGTGCATGCGCAAGCCGCCTTTCTGGGTTTGCCTAGGCAGCTGTATGCCGATTGCGCAACGGACATTGCGGGCTTTCTGTCCGCGCTGGCCACAAGTGATCGCATCGAGGCGGGTCATGCGGCCGCGCTGCGCCTCCATGCCCGCATGGAGGCGCACCTGCACGCGCCAGATGCTGCGCCGGCCTTGCGCAAGCTGCGCGAAGACGGCGCGCGCCAGGGCGTAGCCCCCGAGCTGCTGGCCGCCAATCTGGCCGGCCTGCTGTTCCAGTCCTGCGAGGCGGGCGCGGGGCTGCTGGGCAATGCAATCGTCCTGGCCGGGCGGCGCGGCCTGCCGGCGGACGTCACGGACGATGACGCGCTGGCGCTGATGGATGAGGTCGAACGCAAGGACCCGCCGCTACACAATACGCGCCGATTTCTCGCCGCCGATATCGACATCGGCGGCCAGCGCATCCAGGCCGGCCAGACCGTGCTGCTGGTGCTGGCCGCGGCAGCCACGGTGCAGCCTGAAGCGCACTGGACGTTCGGCGCGTTCGGCCATGCCTGCCCCGGCCGGCCTACCGCTCGCACTCACGCCGCGAGCGCCTTCACCCACCTGCTGCGCGCGGGCCTGGATACCCGCGTGCTGGCGTCTCGATTCCGCTATCGGCCGCTGCCGAACGCGCGCGTGCCGCAATTTGATTTTCCCGAGGAACAGACACCATGATCGCAGTGATATTCGAAGTCGAGCCCGCCCATGGGGACCCCAACCCTTATCTGCACATTGCCGCAGGCCTGATCGACGAGTTGAAAGCCATTGACGGCTTCATCTCGGTCGAACGCTTCCAGAGCCTGAGCACACCGGGCAAGCTGCTTTCGCTGTCGTTCTGGCGGGACGAGGAGGCGGTCAAGCGTTGGCGAACGCTGGAGTCGCACCGCCGAGCCCAGGAAGCCGGGCGCGGCGGCGTCTTCGCCAACTACCGCCTGCGCGTGGCGCAGGTGCTGCGCGACTACGGCATGAACGAGCGCGACGCAGCCCCCGCCGACAGCCGCGACCGGCACGGCTAGGGCCGCGTCTCAAGCCCCGGCCGCCGCGGCCGCCAATGCCACCCTATGGGTGGCGCCGGACGCCAGGACCGCGGTCATCGCGGGCGAGCCCTGCGCGGTCGATGGGTCGAAGTAATCGGCCTCGTCGCGCTCGGAACCCGCCGGCAGATCGCGCACTTCCACGCGAAAGCCCTCGGCCCGGTTGCCGCGCAATTCCGGCACTGCCTGCAGCAGGCGGCGCGTATAGGGATGCGTGGGCCGGTCGAACACTTCGTCGCGCGTGCCCTCTTCGACGATATGGCCGCGCAACATAACCACCACGCGGTCCGCGATCTGTTCGACAACGCCCAGGTCATGCGAAATCAGCAAGCACGCGAAACCATACGAGCGTTGCAGCGCCATCAAGGTCTCCAGCACCTGCTTCTGCACCGTAACGTCCAGCGCGGACACAGGCTCATCGGCGATGATGACCTCGGGCCGCAGCACCAGCGCCCGCGCGATGGCGACACGCTGACGCTGCCCGCCCGACAATTCGTGGACATAACGCTCTGCGTAGTCCTCGCCCAGGCCCACGTCGCGCAACGCCTCCGCCACGCGCTTGCGCCGGGCGTCGGCCGTCATGCCGGCTTCCAGCCTCAGGCCCTCGCCCACCAGGTCGCCGATGGTCATGCGAGGGTCCAGCGACGAATATGGATCCTGGAACACCATTTGCACGCGCCGGCGCGCCGCTTGCCAAGCCTGTCCCGTGCCACCCGCGGACAAGGCCCGGCCATCCAGCTCGATGCGTCCCTGCGCCTGCGGGACAAGGCCAAGAATGGACATCATGACCGTGGTCTTGCCGCTGCCGGATTCACCCACGATGGCCAGCGTTTCCCCGGGCGCCACGGCGAACGTCGCGCGATGCACCGCGCGCACGGCGCGTTTGCGGAACCAGCCCTCACGCACGGAGTAGTCGATCGCCAGTCCGTCGACCTGCAGGATGGGCGGACCTTGCACGGCGGCCCGGGCCGGGCCACGCTTGGGCAGCGCATCCAGCAGGCTGAGCGTGTAAGGGTCCGCGGGGCGTGACAGCACCCGGGCCACCGGGCCGGTCTCGACCGCCCGTCCGCGGCACATGACCAGCACGCGCTGCGTGTAAGCGGCCACCAGGGCCAGGTTATGACTGATGAAGATGAGCGCCGTGCCCTGCTCGCGGGTCAGTTCGCACATCAGGTCCAGCACTTCCTTCTGCACCACGCAATCCAGCGCCGTCGTGGGCTCGTCCGCGATCAGCAGGCGCGGCTTGAGCAGCATCACGCCGGCCAACAGAATGCGCTGTCGCATCCCGCCCGAAAACTCATGCGGATAGCGCTTCATGCAATCTTGCGCGTCGCGCACGCGCACCCGTTCCAACATGCGTACGGCCTCGTCCCAGGCCTCGCGGCGCGCCATCCCCCGGCGCAGCACCAGCGCCTCGATCAGTTGCTCACCGACGCGGAACGCCGGGTTGAGCGACACCATCGGCTCCTGGAACACCATGCCAATGCCCGTGCCGCGCATTGCCAACCAATCGCGTGGCGACTGCCGCAGCAGGTCCTGCCCGTCGAACAGCGCCTGCCCGCCGGTAATGCGGGCCGAGTCCGGCAAGAGGCCCAACAGGGTCTTTCCGATCAACGTCTTGCCACTGCCGGATTCGCCGACGATGGACAGCGATTCACCCGCGTGCAGATCGAACGACACACGATTTACGACAGGCGCGGCATCCCGCTTGCCGGGAAAGCGGATCTCCAGGTCTCGGACGGACAGCAGGGGTTGCACGGCAGCGCCCGGATTGCCCGTATGTCCCGCGCTCTGGCGTTCGTACTTGATGGGATTTTGCGAGTTCATGCCATCACCCCCCGCATGCGCGGATCCAGCAGATCGCGCACGGCATCGCCCAGCAGATTGATACCCAGCAGGCTCAACGAAATCATGGCGCCGGGGAACACGGCCAGCCAGATCGCCTGGTCCATGGCGTTGCGGCTTTCGGACAGCATG
Source organism: Achromobacter sp. D10 (assembly GCF_035282245.1). Taxonomy (NCBI): domain Bacteria; kingdom Pseudomonadati; phylum Pseudomonadota; class Betaproteobacteria; order Burkholderiales; family Alcaligenaceae; genus Achromobacter; species Achromobacter sp. D10. The sequence goes on along the minus strand of NZ_JAYJLE010000002.1, from coordinate 709,579 downwards.
CCCCCCCAAGTGGCTAACGGCGGCGGCACGCCCAGGCCCAGGAAGCTCAGCGCGCTTTCCGCCAACAAGGCGGAACCGAAAATGGACGTCGCGAAGATCAGCAAAGGCGGCAGGCAATTGGGCAATACGTGGCGGAATACCGTCCATAAGCCGCTATGGCCGGTGGCGCGCGAAGCGATGACGAAATCGCGTTGGCGCAAGGACAACGCGGCCCCGCGCGCGATGCGCGACACTGACGGGGAATAGGCCAGCCCCAACGCCAGCACCACGCCCCATTTGGACGGCCCCAGCACCGTCATGATGCCCAGTGCGAGCAGCAGACCCGGGAAAGCCATCAGCGATTCCACCAGCACCGTGATGCCACGGTCGACCCAGCCGCCCGCATAGCCCGCGGTGACGCCTATCGTCGTGCCCAGCAGCAGCGCCAGCAACACCGAGAACACACTGACCGCCACGCTGACGCCCGCGCCCGCCATCAGCCGCGATAGCACGTCGCGGCCGAACTCATCCGTGCCCAGCCAATACTCCGCCGACGGTGGCGAAAAACGCGCCAGCAGGTCCCCTTCCAACGGATCGTGCGGCGTATACACCAGCCCGACCAGAGCCAGCAGCACGACGCCTCCGACCAGCGCGCCGCCCAGCACGGCATTGGTATGTTTCAAGCCCATGATGATCCTATTGAAGCTTCACGCGCGGGTCGAACAGCGGATACAGCAGGTCCACCACCAGGTTGACCGCCACGTACAAAAGCGCGATGAACAGCAGGCAGCCCTGCACCACGGGATAGTCCCGCGCATAGATGCTTTCCACCAGCAGCCGGCCGATGCCCGGCAGCGTGAACACCGTCTCGATAACCGCGGCACCCGACAACAGATGGCCCAACATCAGGCCGATCACCGTCAGGGTGGGGCCGAAGGAGTTCGGCAGCACGTGGCGCAACATGACGCGCTTTTCCGGCAGGCCCTTGGCGCGCGCATGCGCTACGTATTCCAGCCGCAAGGTTTCGATGGTGCTGGCGCGCATCATGCGCGTAATGGCGGCGATCTCGGTCAACACAATGGCGCACACTGGCAGAACCAGGTAGCGCGCCGCCCCCAGGCCGCCTTGCGCGATGGATTCAAAGCCGTATACCGGCAACCAGTTCAGCTTGACCCCGAACAACCAGATCAAGAGAATGCCGACCCAGAAGCTGGGCATGGACACGAACAGAATCGAAGTCGACACGATCGCGGTGTCGGCGCGGCGGTTCTGGCGCCAGGCGGCCACCATGCCAGCGGGCACCGCCACCAGGCAGGCCAGCAGCGTGGCGGTCAACACCACCTGAGCCGTCACCGCGAAATGCGTCAACACCAGGTGCATCACGGGTTCGCGCCGCGCGATGGACATGCCGAGGTCGCCCTGCATTGCATTCCCAACCCAGATCAGGAACTGCTCGCCGACGGGACGGTCGAGTCCCAACGCGTGGCGCATTTCAGCCAGCAGCGCCGGATTGTCGATGTCGCCCAGCATCAGCGAAGCCGGATCCCCCGGGATCGCGCGTATCAGCGCGAACACAAGCACCGTGACGACGATCACGGTGGGCACCGACGCCGCGATGCGCTTGAGTAGATAGCCCAGCACGGCGCCTCAGTTCTTCGTCACGTTGAAAAAACGCGGCTTGCGCAGCGGCCAGCCCGTGTAGCCTTGCAGCTTGCTGGAGACCACGACATAGCCAGGCTTGTTGTAGTACATCAGCAGTGGCGTGTCGCGCAGCATCAGAGAGTGCAATTTGTCGAACGCCTGCTTGCGTACGGCGGGATCGGACTCGGCTTCGATGCTTTCCAGGATGGCCGCCGCCTCGGGGCTTTCCCATTGGGCCATGGGCGTCTTGGACTTGTCGCCGATCACGTCCCGGAACATCAGTGCCGGTTCGGTGCGCGCCGAATAGGCGAATGCCATCAATTGGAACTTGCCTTCGCGGAAGTTGGTCACCTGAGTGCCCCACTCCAGCATGTCGAGTTCGGCCTTGATGCCGGCCTTGCCCAGCAATTGCTGCGTCACGACCGCGACCCGGTACAGGTACGGATAGCGCTTGTTGGCTTGCAACTTGAGGGGCTCGCCGCGATAGCCGGCGGCATCGAGCAGGCGCTTGACCTCCTGCAGGTTCTTTTCGTAGCCCGCGCGATCCGCGTCCGAGTAATAGACGCTGGCCGCGGGCACCAGCGACGGGTTATAGGTGGCCTGGCCGTTGTTCAGGGCGCGGGCGATACCGGGGAAATCGAGCGCCAGCGCAATGGCGCGACGCATGTTCACGTCCGACAACAAGGGCGCGCGCGTCTGCATCAGCAGGTTGACGGTATCCAGCCCCTGTTCGGTAACGATGTTCCAGCGCGGGTCCTTCACCGGAAGATTGTCTTCGTCCGCGTTGTAGGCATCGACCTGGCCCGCCATCAAGGCTGCCTTCTGCGCCGCGGCATCCGGAATCACGACGAAGCGCACGTTGGCCTGCGCGACCTTCCTGCCCGCCATGCCGCTGGGCGCTTCCTCACGCGGCTTGTAGCCGGCGTAGGGGGTCAACAGCACATATTGTTCCTTCTTCCATTCGGCCAGGACATAGGGACCGGTGCCTATGGGCTTGGACCATTTGCCCTCGGCGTCGACACTCTTGGCGCTCAGCACCGGCATCGGACACTGGACGCTGGCCATCTGATCCAGGAACAAGGCGTAGGGCTGATCCAGCCTGAACACCACCGTGGACGGATCAGGCGTCTCCACCGCCACGACCTTCGCCCCTTTGCTGCCGTCGTAGAGGTTTTTGCAGGAATACTCGGACTGGGCGCTATTGAGATAGTCGTAGGTCCATTTCACGTCGGCCGAGGTCATGGGCGCGCCGTCATGGAACGTGACGCCCTGGCGGAGCTTGAAGGTATAGGCGCGTTTGTCCTCGGACAGGGTCCAGCTGTCCGCCAGCATGGGCGCCACGCTCATGTCGGCGCGCAGCGCCACCAGGGATTCCACCACGTGCGCCAGCACGTTGTCGGTGGACGTGTTGCGGGACCGTCCGCCCGGCAGCGTGGTGGGCGTGCCGGACCCTTCCGCGTAGCGGATTTCGGGAGCGGCGGCCTGAGCCCACACCGTGGCTGGCAAGCCGGTCGTGGCGCCGGCCAGCGCGGCGGACAACAGCAGCGCGCTCTTGACGCGCGAACCATGCGAATTCATAGGGATCACTCCAGGAGCGGCAATCGCCGCATACAGGTCTGGGGCCGGTTCAGAAGAGCCGGTACTCCGCGAAGTTGCGTCCTTCATAAGGCTTGCGCGCGATCCACATCACGCCGCTGGCCGGCTCCATCAAAGTGGTGGCCACCGTAGCCGAAATGCTGTCGAAGCTGGCCGGCTTGGGCGAACGCAGCACACCGTCCGGAGCGGCGAAGTCGTCGGCCAGGATGCGCTTGATGGCGTCCCAATCGATGCTGCCCGAGGCACGCGCGAGCATGTCCTGCACACGGCGTTGGCGATAGATCGAATCCGGATTGGCCGCCAGGCCACGGTCGAACAGCTTGGCGCGCGCAGGCGGACTGATCCAATGGTTGGCGTGGACCAGCAAGCCGTCTTCGGGCGTGATCCAGAAGATCTCGTCGGGAGAGCACTCCAGATCGACCGCCTCGCCCTGCGCCTGGGCCAGCATCAGATTGTTGGAGCAAAAGCGCCGCGACGCCCACAGCACCTTCATAGCGTTGCAGATATTGGTCGCTTCGAGCATCTTGCGCCGTACCAGCACCAGCGGCACCTCGGCGGGGCGCTGGTAATCGTGCTCGCATGACAGGAAGTTGCCGGACAGGGAAACGCCCGCGCTGTTGAAGCCGTGGCGCGCCAGGCTGCCCGCCTCCGTGAACATCAACAGATCGGGACCATCTTCGCGGCGCATGCGCAACACGATGCCGGTATCCACGCATTCCTCGCGCCAATCCCAGTTGTGGGCATGCATGAGTTTGCCGCCGGCGGCGGCCTCGGGCAGCACGACCAGCCCCGTGCACCCATCGTCCAGTCCTTTGCGGGCGCGGCCCAGCTCGGCATGGCCGAACATCATTTCGGTGCGGCAGTTAATGACCACCACATCTTCGAGCGCCTGACCCGATCCGTCGGCAATGCCGCGCAACTCTTCCAGGTAGGCTGCGTCATAGTCGCCCACCACGGGCACCATGGCGGCCGCCAATGCCTTCAAGCGATCCGCGGTGACGCCGCGGCGCTCCAGCTGGCCACGATAAAGGGCCACGCTGCGCGCTACGCGCTCCGGGACGGCGGCGCCGTGCTGGCGGCCCCGTTCGTAAGGACTGCCCTGTACGTCGACCAGGGGGAAGGGGGTAGGCAAAGTCACGGCTCAAGGCTCCGGCGCGAGAATCATAAGACGGGCAAATTTTGTACTAATATATAGAAAAGTTCAATACAAGGGTTTCCCCGAATGCTTTGCAGGCGCGTGTGCGCCAGAGGCTCTCCGGTACCATTCCGACTCCGTCGCCAATCGCGCCCGCTCGCCCATGCCCAACGCCGCTCCCGCCCGCCCCACCCCGCTGCAAGTCGATCTGGCGCGCCACATTGCGGAAGACATCGTGGCCCGGCGTTATGCGCCCGGAGATCACCTGTCCGAAGAAACGCTGGCGGCGAGCTACGAGGTATCGCGCACGCCCGTGCGGGGCGCGCTGAGATTGCTGGCCGCACAAGGCCTCATTACGCACCGCCCCAACAGCGGCTATACGGTGGCGGCCCATGCCGTCGCGGCGCCCCCAGCCATCGAAGGGGCCGGCCCCACGCAGGACGAGCTGTACCGTCGCCTGATCGACGACCGCGCCGCGCGCGAACTGCCGGAAACCTTCACCGAGCGCGATCTGCAGCAACGCTATCCGGCGCCGCGCAGCGTGCTTGCCAAGACTTTGCTGCAACTGTCGGCGGACGGGCTGATCGAAAAACGCAAAGGCCATGGCTGGCAGTTCGCTCCGTCGCTGGAGAACCGCGACGCGCTCAACGAGAGCTACCGCTTCCGGATGACCATCGAATGCGCCGGCCTGCTGGAACCCACATTCCGCCTGGACCGGGAGGCGCTGGCGCGCATGCGCGCCGCGCATGAAGCGCTTGCCGCGCGTAGCGACGCCGATATCTCCGCCACCGAATTCTTCAGCCTGAATGCCTCATTCCACGAGATGCTGGCGCGCTTCTCGGGCAATCGCTACATCCTGCAGGCGGTACAGCAGCAAAATCAGTTGCGCCGGCTGGAGGAACATGCGGCGTTCTACCGCGACGCGCGCTTCGTGAACTCCAGCAGCGAACACCTGCAGATCATCGACGCCCTCGAAGCCGGCGACCAGGAATGGGCTTCCCAGCTCATGCGCCGGCACTTGAAGACGTCGCTCCAAGTGTCCTGAAAAGAAGGACTCCCCCCCTTGCTGCGCCCCCCTCAACGGGGCTGCGCTGACGGACTCCTATCCCCTCAGGCTCCCCCCGCGGCAAGGGGAGCCATGCAGCCCCGCCACCCGATCGGCTCGACCAGTATTGTATTTATTATTTGATTAATACAAAATAGAAAGCCCAAATCTTTCCAAGCCGGATCTCCCATGTCCTCCTCAGCGCCTCACCCCGCCCCCGCCCCCGCCCTCAACGCCGAAGCCTATTGGATGCCCTTCACCGCCAACCGGCGCTACAAGCGTGCGCCCGTGCTGTTCAGCGCCGCCGAGGGCATGCACTACATCCGCCCGGACGGCCGCCGCGTGCTGGATGGCATCGCGGGCCTGTGGTGCGTGAACGCCGGACACCGCCGGCCTGAAATCGTCGATGCCATCGCCCGCACCGCCCACGAGCTGGACTACGCGCCGTCTTTCCAGATGAGCCATCCGCTAGCGTTCGAGCTGGCCGAAGCCCTGCGCCAGGAGGCGCCGCCGGGATTCTCGAACGTGTTTTTCTCGAACTCTGGCTCCGAAGCGGTGGACACCGCATTGAAAATCGCGCTGGGCTACCACCGCGTGCGCGGACAGGGGCAGCGGGTGCGCCTGATCGGACGCGAGCGTTCTTACCACGGCGTGGGTTTCGGCGGCCTGTCGGTATCGGGCATCGCCGGCCACCGCAAGCCTTTCGGCAATCTCCTGCCCTACGTGGACCATCTGCCGCACACCTATGACCGCAGCCAGATGACCTACACGCGCGGCCAACCGGATTGGGGCGCCCACCTGGCCGACACGCTGGAGCGCATCGTCGCCCTGCACGACGCATCGACCATCGCCGCCGTCATCGTGGAGCCCGTGGCGGGGTCCACCGGCGTGCTGGTGCCCCCTAAGGGTTATCTGCAGAGGTTGCGGCAGATTTGCGATGCGCACGGCATCCTGCTGATCTTCGACGAAGTGATCTGCGCCTTCGGCCGGATCGACGGCGCCTTCGCGTCATCGCACTTCGGCGTCACGCCAGACATCATCACCAGCGCCAAGGGGCTGACCAACGGTGCCATTCCCATGGGCGCCACGCTGGTGCAGCAACATGTCTATGAGGCCTTCATGCAAGGACCGGACAGCGCCATCGAACTGTCCCACGGCTACACCTATTCCGGCCATCCCGTGGCCTGCGCCGCCGGCCTGGCGACTCTGGACATTTGCCGCCGCGAGGGCCTGTTCCAGCGCAGCCGCGAACTCTGGCGCTATTGGGAGGACGCCGCGCACAGCCTGAAAGGACTTCCCCATGTGGTGGACATCCGCAACATCGGCTTGCTGGCCGCCATTGAACTGGAGCCCCTCGACGGCAAGCCCGGCCAGCGGGCTTATGCCGTGCACCAGGCCTGCCTGGAACGCGGCTGCCTGATCCGCTCGGCGGGCGACACCATGCTGTTGTCGCCCCCTCTCATCATCGAGCGCGCGCAGATCGACGAATTGTTCTCAGTGCTGTCGGAGGTATTGCGCGCGGACGCGTACGCGTCCGCGTGATCTATCCCAGATGCAGCGCCACGGCCTGAATGACCCGCTGCACATCCGCGGCGGACACATCCAGGTGCGTGACCAGGCGCGTCGGCCCGCCATAGACGGCGCGCATCTGGATGCCGTCGACGGCCAGCTTGGCCGTCAGCTCCTCACAGCGCGCGGGTTCGAATTCGGCGAACACCATATTGGTGTCCTGGCTCAAGACTTTGACGCCTGGAATCGCGCGCAGGCCGTCGGCCAGCAGGCGGGCGTTCTCATGATCTTCGGCCAGGCGTTCGACGTTGTGCTCCAGCGCGTACAGGCAGGCCGCGGCCAACACGCCAGCCTGGCGCAGGCCGCCGCCCAGCATCTTGCGCCACCGCCGAGCGCGCGCAATCAGCTCCACGCTGCCCACCAGCACCGACCCAACCGGCGCCCCCAAGCCTTTCGAGAAGCAAATGGACACCGAATCAAATGGCTGGCACAGGTGCGCCACCGGCTTGCCGCTGGCCACGGCGGCATTGAACACGCGAGCGCCGTCCAGGTGGGTGGCCAATCCATGCTGGCGCGCCCAGGCAGTCGCGGCGGCCACGTAATCCGCGGGAATCAGTTTGCCGTGAAAGGTGTTTTCCAGCGCCAGCAGGCGAGTGCGGGCGAAGTGTGGATCACCTTCGGGCTTGAGCGCCGCGGCCAGCTTTTCCAGCGGCAGCGAGCCATCCGCCGCGTGCTCGATGGGCTGCGGCTGGATGCTGCCCAGCACGGCCGCGCCGCCACCCTCGTACTTGTAGGTGTGCGCGAGCTGCCCCACCAGATATTCGTCGCCGCGTTCGCAATGGGCCATCAGGGCGCCCAGATTGCTTTGCGTGCCGGACGGAAAGAACAGGCCCGCCGCCTTGCCCGCGCGCTCGGCCACCGCCTCCTGCAAGCGGATCACGGTGGGGTCGTCACCCATGACATCATCGCCGAGGGGCGCGGATACCATCGCTTGCAGCATGGCCGCAGAGGGCCGAGTGACTGTGTCGCTACGCAGATCGATCATGAAAAGTCCCAGGATGGAAAAGGAATTCTGAAAAGGGCTAGTCGGCGCGCGCCGCAGGCGCTGCGCGGCTCACCACCCAGATGCCAGCGAGAATCAGCGCCATGCCGCCCAGCTCGGCCGACGAAGGCTGTTCGGACAACAGCGCCCAGGCGAACAGCATGGCCACGACAGGCACGCCCAGGCTGGACAGGCCCGCGATGGAAGCCGGCACCAGCCGCACCACCAGCAGCCACAGCAACCAGCCCGCGGCCGTCGCGATCAACACGATATACGCCATGCCGGTCCAGAGTTGCCAGCCCCATTGCGCGGACATCTGCGGAACGAGAAAAGCGACCGGCGTCATCACCAGTCCGCCCAATAGCATCTGCCAGGCAGTGAAGGTCATCACATCGGGCGCATGGCGCTCGAACATGCGCTTGGACAGGACGGTGCCCACGCCCCAACAGAGCCCGCTGCCCAGCCCGAGCAGCACGGGACGGATGTCGCCCAGCCCGTTCCAGGGCTCCACGAAGCAAACCAGGCCGATGGCCGCCAGCGCAATGCCCAGCCCGTGGCGCGCCGTGGGCCGCTCGCCCAGCAGCCACCACGCGAACAGGATCACCCAGAAAGGCATCGTGTAGGCCATGAGCGAAACCTTGCCCACGCCGCCCGACACCAGCGCCGTCTGCACAAAGCCCTGGAACCCCGCCGTCTGCGTCAAACCGATCAGCAGGGTCAGCTTCCAGGGCGGCATCGCCAGTGGGCGCCCCATGGCCGATGCCAGCGCGAACAGCACCAATCCGCCCGACACGTAGCGCAGCGCCACGAAATCAAAGGGGCCGATGTAGGGGACGATCAGTTTCATCGCGATCCAGCTGCCCGCCCAGACCAGGATGGTGCTGAACATCAGGGCTAGCCCTGCACGATCGAAACTGCTGCGGCTCACTGGCACGGCTCCGTAGAAAAAATCTGGACGCAAAAAAAGCAAATACGCCCGTACCGGAGGTTCCGATACGGGCGTATGACATTATGCGCCTGCCTTGCCGCCCCCGGCGGCCATGGGCGGACCTTTCCCGTCCATGGCGCGGACGGCGGCGATCACAAGGACTTTGCCAACTGGTCCAGGATGGCCGGATTCTCGAGCGTGGAAACGTCCTGCGTGATTTCCTCGCCCTTGGCGACCACGCGCAACAAGCGGCGCATGATCTTGCCGGAGCGGGTCTTGGGCAGGTTGTCGCCAAAGCGGATGTCCTTGGGCTTGGCGATCGGGCCGATTTCCTTGGCGACCCAGTCGCGCAGCACCTTGGCGATGGCTTGCGCCTCGTCGCCTTCGGGGCGCGAGCGCTTGAGCACCACAAAGGCCACCACGGCCTCGCCGGTAGTGTCATCCGGACGGCCCACCACCGCGGCCTCCGCGACCAGTTCGTGCGCCACCAAAGCCGACTCGACTTCCATCGTACCCAGGCGATGGCCCGACACGTTCAGCACGTCGTCGATGCGGCCCATGATCCAGAAGTAGCCGTCGGCATCGCGCTGCGCACCGTCGCCGGCCAGGTAGTAGCCGCGCAGTTCAGACGGGAAATAGCTCTTCTTGAAGCGCTCCGGGTCGCCCCAGATGTTGCGGATCATGGCGGGCCACGGACGCTTGATGACCAGGAAGCCGCCATTGCCCTGTTCGACATCGCCGCCCGTCTCGTCGACGATGGCGGCGGCGATTCCCGGCAGCGGCAAGGTGCAGGAGCCCGGCTTTGTCGGCGTGGCGCCCGGCAGCGGCGTGATCATGTGGCCGCCGGTCTCGGTCTGCCACCAGGTATCCACGATGGGGCAACGTTCGCGGCCCACATTTTTGTGATACCACATCCAGGCTTCGGGGTTGATGGGCTCGCCCACCGTGCCGATGATGCGCAGGCTGTCCAGATCGTAGTTCTGCGGGTGCGCTTCGGGCGCGGCTTCGGCGGCCTTGATCAGCGAACGGATCGCGGTGGGCGCGGTGTAGAAGGTAGTGACCTTGTGGCGCGCAATCATGTCCCAGAAGCGCCCGGCGTTCGGATAGGTGGGCACGCCTTCGAAGACGATCTGCGTCAGGCCGGCGGCCAGCGGGCCGTAGGTGATGTAGGTATGGCCAGTGACCCAGCCCACGTCGGCCGTGCACCAGTACACGTCATCCTTGCGGGCGTCGAAGGTCCATTTCACCGTCAACAGCGCCCACAACAGATAACCTGCCGAGGAATGCTGCACACCCTTGGGCTTGCCGGTGGACCCGGAGGTATAGAGGATGAAGAGCGGATGCTCGGCGTTGACCGGCACGGGCTCGCAGGTGTCGGGCTGGCCGGCTTCAACGTCATGCATCCAGAGGTCGCGGCTTTCATTCCACTGCACCTTGCCGCCCGTGCGGCGGTAGACGACGACCTTGGTCACGGCCTCGCAACCGCCCATCGTGAAGGCCTCCTCCACGGCGGGTTTGAGCGGAATGGTCTTGCCTCCGCGCACCTGCTCGTCGGCCGTGATGACCAGCGAAGCGCCCACGTCCACGATGCGCTCCTGCAGGCTCTTGGCCGAGAAGCCCCCAAACACCACCGAATGCGTCACCCCCAGGCGCGCGCAGGCCTGCATGGCCACGACGGCTTCGATGGACATCGGCATGTAGATGATGGCGCGATCGCCCTTCTTGTAGCCCAGCGCCGCCAGGCCATTGGCAAAGCGGCACACGCGCGCCAGCAGTTCGCGGTAGCTGACCTTGTTGACTTTGCCGTCGTCGCTTTCGAAGATGATGGCGGTCTTGTCGGCGTTGCCGTTGGTCAGGTGCACGTCCAGGCAATTGGCCGACACGTTCAGTTCGCCGTCGCCGAACCAGCGATAGAACGGCGCATCCGATTCGTCCAGGACCTGCGTGAACGGCTTGGTCCATTGCAGGTTGTCGCGCGCCTGCCCGGCCCAGAATCCGTCGAAATCGTTCTCGACCTGCGCGCACAGCGCGTTATAGGCATCCATGCTGGGGATCGCGGCGCCTTGTGCTGCGCGCTCGGGCGGCGGGAACACCCGGGTTTCCACCAGTACGGACTCAATAGCGTTCGACATGATCTTGTCTCCAATCGGTAATTCTGTTGTTTGTGCCGCTTGTTCCATTACCCAACCGCAACCGTATCGCCACGCTCTTACGGGCACCTTACGCAAAATGCGGGCCAGAGCCCGCGGCGCAAGGACGGTGCCGGGCAATCAACGCGCGCCGCCGCTACGCAAGGGCGACGTCACCGGACAGTCCATAAGGATAGCAGCCAGCGCGGTCTGCGCGAACCGCGCGCCTCAAGCGGCGCGCCGCGCCAGCCCGCGTTTCATGTCGACGCGCGACAAAAGAATGAGGCCGCCCACGAAGAACAGGCCGGTCACCAGAATGGCCAACCGGTGGTTGCCGTGTGTGGCCCACGTAACCAGGCCATAGGTAAGCGGACCGATCACGGCGGCCAGTTGCACCGCGAAGGTCCATAGCGAGAAGAATTCGGCCAGCCGGCCGGCTGGAGCCAGCGCGCCGGTCATGGCGCGTCCCGCGCTCTGCGTGGTGCCCATGCACAGGCCGGCTAGCGTGGCCGCGACCCAGAACACGGGCGCCGTCACCGCGGCGTAGGCCACCAGCACCATGACAATCCAGCCGCACAGCGTCACGGCCAGCGCCGGCTTGTGGCCGATGCGATCCTGCACATAGCCGAACGAGAACGCGCCGGCCGCCGCGCCGATGTTCACCGTGAACACCAGCAGCATGATCTGCGGCGTGGTGAAACCCATCACCTCCGAGGCATAGACCGCGGCCAGCGTGATCACCACGGAGATTCCCGCCTGGTAGCAGGCGATGCACATCAGCAACCGGCGGAACTCCGGAAAGTGCTGCCCGGTTTCGCGCCAGGCATATGCCAGCCGCTTGAGCATGTGCAGCGCTTCCTGCTTGCCGGTCTGCGGTTTGGCGCGTTCGCGCAGCAAGAAAAACGACGGCAGCGCCGCCAGCGCAAACACCGCGCAGGTAACGACAATGACCCACGGAACGAAATGCTCGGCGGTTTCACCGCGCGCTTCGGCCATGGTCACGACGGCCAGGGACAGCCCCAGGGTGAGCATGCCGCCGCAGTAGCCAAAGCTCCAGCCCCAGCCCGACACGCGCCCGAGCGCCGCGGGCCGCGCAAGTTCGGGCAGGAAGGCCGCGACCACGGACTCCCCGACGCAATAGCAATAGTTGGAGACGACGATAGCCGCCAACGCCAGCCAGACATCCCCCGGCCCGGCCTGCGTCAGCACCAGCGTGGCTGCCACGCAGCCCGCCGTGCTGGTATAAAGCAGCCGCCGCTTGCTGGCGCGCGCATCCGCGCGGGCGCCCAGCGTGGGCATGGTCAGCATGATAAGCAGATAGGACAGCGACAGCGCCGCCGTCCAAGCCAGCGTGGCCCACGGAGCACGTCCGCCCACCACGCCGACGAAATAGGTGCTGAACACCGCCGTGAGAATCACGGTGGTATAGCCCGAGTTGGCGAAGTCGTACATGGCCCAGGCCCAGACTTCGCGCTTGGCCACGCCGGGATTCAGGGGGCCGTCGCCCCCAGCTCCGGCGCGCAGCGCGGAAGCGCCGGCAGGCGCTTCCGACGGCTCGCCGTGGCTCATAGGCCGAGCGCGGCGATGCCAGCTTGAGCGATCAGCACATCTTCGCTCGACTTGACGCCCGACACGCCGACCGCGCCCACCACGTGGCCATCGGCCACGACCGGCACGCCGCCTTCCAGCAGGCCATCGATCAAGGGGGCCGACAGGAACGAGTAGCGGCCGTTGTTGATCATTTCCTCGTAGACGCGCGACTCGCGGCGGCCAAGCGCCGCGGTCTTGGCCTTGGCCGGAGCGATATGCGCCGAAATAGGAGCCGCGCCGTCCAGGCGCAGCATGCCCAGCAGGTGGCCGCCATCATCGACCACGGAGATCGTGACGGCCCACTTGTTCTGCAGGGCGTGTGCTTCGGCCGCGGCCAAAATCTTCTTGACGTCCTCGGCGCTCAGCACGGGCTTGGTATTCATTGCAGCGACTCCTTTATTTGTTCCAGGGCGGTTGGGTCTTCTATGGTGGTCAGATCCCCGGGGTCGCGTCCTTCACATACCGCGACGATCGCGCGGCGCAGCACCTTGCCCGAACGGGTCTTGGGCAGCGCGCCCACGAACCGGATCCTGGCAGGCCTTGCCACGGCGCCCAACTGATCTTCCACCAGCCGCATGATATCGCCTTCCAGCCGCTTTGCCCCCTCTTCGGTCTCCGCCCCGGCGGGATTCTTGAGCACGGCGAAGGCCATCGCGACCTGCCCCTTGAGCGAGTCCGCCACGCCCACCACCGCGCATTCGGCAATCGCGCTGTGGCTGTTCACGGATTCCTCGATCTCGCGCGTGCCCAGGCGGTGGCCGGCCACGTTGATCACATCGTCCGTGCGGCCCAGGATGAACCAATATCCATCGGCGTCCACCAGCCCCCAATCGAAGGTCGAGTACACCTGGCGACCGGGTATGGACGTGAAATACGTCTGGACGAAGCGCTCGTCGTCGCCCCAGATGGTGGACATGGCGCCCGGGGGCAACGGCGGCACGATGGCCACCACGCCCTTCTGGTCGGGACCCAGGTCCTCGCCGGTCGATTCGCTGACGATGCGGGCGTCAAAACCATAGACGGGGAACGACGGGCTGCCGTAGCGGGTCGGCACCTTCTCCACGCCCGGCTGGGCCGACAGAATCGGCCAGCCCGATTCCGTCTGCCAATAATTGTCGATGATGGGCTTGCCCAGGCCGTTGGAAATCCATTGCGCGGTCGGCTCGTCCAGCGGCTCGCCTGCCAGGTAGACGGCGCGCAGCGAGGACAAGTCGTGGCGCTTGAGCAGTGCGGGATCCTGTCGCTTGAGCACGCGGACCGCGGTCGGCGCCGAAAACAGGGTGTTGACCCCGTACTGTTCCACCAGTTTCCACAGGATGGCGCCGTCCGGACGCACTGGCGTGCCTTCATACAGCACCGTCGCCTGACCGCCGATCAAGGGACCGTAGATGATGTAGGAATGCCCCACCACCCAGCCGATGTCGCTGGTGCAGAAAAAGGTATCCCCGGCGCGCCCGTCGAACAGGTACTCCATGGACGAAGCCAGCGCCACGGCATAGCCGCCGGTATCGCGCTGCACGCCCTTGGGCTTGCCCGTGGTGCCGGAGGTATAGAGGATATAGCTGGGCTCCGAGGACTCCAGCCATTCCACCGGCACTCGCGCCCCCATATGGCGCTGGCGCAAGGCTGCGTAGTCCAGGTCGCGCCCCGCCACGGGTTCAAACGGCGCCAGGCCGCGATCGAACACCACTACCGAGGCCGGCGGCGACTTGGCCAGCGCCAACGCGCGGTCGAGCAATGGCTTATACGGCACGACCTTGCCGCCGCGCGAACCGCCATCGGTGCAGACCACCACCTTGGGCGCCGCATCGTCAATGCGCTGCGCCAGGTTGACCGACGCAAAGCCGCCAAACACCACCGAGTGCACGGCGCCGATCCGCGCGCACGCCAGCATGGTGAATACGGCTTCCGGCACCATCGGCATGTAAAGCAGCACCCGGTCGCCGCGCCCCACCCCAAGCTCCTTGAGCATGGCGGCGGCAGCGTTGACCTCGTCGTACATTTCCTGCCGGGTGTAGACGCGCTCGCGTTCCACCTCGGTGGACACCCAGATCAAGGCCGGCGAATCGGCCTGGGTCGGCAGCCAGCGATCTATGGCGTTGTAGCAAAGATTGGTGCGCCCGCCTGTGAACCACTTGGCGAACGGCGGCCGGGAGTAGTCCAGCACGGACTCGAAAGGCGTCTCCCAGTGGATGCGGCCGGCCTCTTCCCGCCAGAACGCATCGCGGTCATGTATCGAGCGGTAATGGAAATCCCGGGTTTTTTGCATTTATGTCTCCTGTTATCGTTCGTACGCCTTAAGGCTGATTGATTTCTTCTCGAATCTTTTGGTCATTCTGGTAGGCAAACCTTGCACGAGGCTTGCCGCAAGTCAAAAAGTTCTGCCGAATGTCCACGCTGCATGGACATTAACGCCGGTTTCGTCACGAACTGGTCTTAAAAGTTTGGTAGAATCCCCGCGAAGTTGTAGAAAAATGTTGATTTTGCTGACATCTCGGCCAAATTCACGGCGAATTCCGTGTTTTTTGTCGTTATCTGCAAATCACCCCCAGGCGAATGCATCGACACTCCAACCACGCGAGACTGAATTCATCCTCCGGCCAAGCAAATCGCGGTCTGCGCTTGCTGGCGTTGGTTGCTTGCGTGGCGGGTCTGGCAGGTTGTGCTGGTACAAATCAAAAGTCAACCGCCCATACGTCCGAGATAGATCCCTACGAAACGGAATGGGTAGCCACTACCGATGACCCCATCGGCGTGCTGGTAAGCCAGAAATTCAAGCGCGACCGCCAGAAGACCCACTCGGGCGTCAGCAGCGACAACGCCTTGGTCAGCGAAGCCTTGAATCACCTGGGCATCCGCTACCGTTTCGGCGGCACTTCCCCCGACACCGGATTCGATTGCAGCGGCTTGGTCACCTACACGGCCGAACGCTCGCTGGGCCTGAAGCTGCCCCGCAACGCCGCCGAGATGGCCCAACTGGGCACCTCCGTCAACAAGAACGAACTGAAAGCCGGGGACCTGGTTTTCTTCAATACGCTGGGCCGCCGCTACTCCCACGTGGGCATCTATCTTGGCGACGACCGCTTCGTGCACTCGCCCAGCGCCGGTGGCGTGGTCCGTGTGGAAAACATGACCATGGCCTACTGGTCCAAGCGTTACAACGGCGCCCGCCGCCTGGACAACAGCCTGATGGCGTCCGCCCGCGCGTCCAACTGACTGATACGCTCCCAGGATAGCCGCCAGGCAGTCCTCCCAACAAGCAAAACGCCGCCGGACTTTCCAGTCCGGCGGCGTTTTTCATATCTCTTCGCGGCCTTGGGGCCGCAGGCCGTTTCGGCCTCCCCAGTTTCTTGTTTGGCGGCGGCAGACCGCGTTATCAGTGCACCGAGCCCGCTCGCGGGCACAGGCCGCATTGCTGCAGGGCCTGCTGCATGCTGCATACCGAACGCCGACAAGCAACGACCCGGATGCCGCCGCGCTGCGCGGCGTTACGGAAGGTCTTCATGACGTTGTGTCCCAGGAAGTCGGTCAGCAGGATGACCAACTGGGTGCCCGAGGGCAGCTGCAACGTTTTCTTCTGGTGCGAGGGATCACGCCCGCTGATGTGGTGCGTGATCGAGATATTGTGTCCTTTGAGCAGATCCGGAATGTTGCCGAGGCGGTCGGCGCCCACTACCACTGCACTTAATCCTGCCGTCATGATGAACCTCACTGGGTCGTTGAGACTGGATGTAATGATAATGATTCCTATTTTTTAGTCAACTCAAATGAGATCAGTTCTTATTTAATTATTTTTATGAGCATAGGAAAGGGGATAGCGCGAGCCGCCCTGCGCCCGCAAAAAAAGGCGCGGCCCCACCTGGCGCCGCGCCTCTGGCACCGATGAGAGCCGTGCCTACTTGGGGGTGCCCTGCACCGCCTCCGTCACTACCGCGCGCGTCAGCGACGGCGCCAGCATTTCCAGGAAGGTATAGACGTAGTCACGCAGGAACACCCCTGCCTTCACACCCACGCGGGTGGTGTGCGTGCCGAAGAGATGGCCTACCGGCAGCCCCACCAGATTGCCGTCGCGGCGCGGATCGTAGGCCACGCCCGCGATGATCCCGATGCCCAGGCCCACGTCGACGTAGGTCTTGATGACGTCGGCATCAATGGCTTCCAGCACGATGTCCGGATGGATGCCCTGATTGGCGAAGATCTCGTCGATCGTGCTGCGGCCGGTAAAGGCGCGGTCGTAGGTCACGATGGGATACTCGGCCAGCTGGGCCAAGGACAGGCGCTTGGCGGCGCTGGAGGTCAGTTCAGCCAGGGGATGGTCCGGGCGCACCACCACCGTGTGTTCCCAGGCGTAGACCGGCAAGGTCGCCAGGCCTGGCGTCAAGGCCAGCGATTCCGTCGCCAGGGCCAGGTCGGCCTGCTCGTGCAGCACCATTTCCGCAAGCTGCGCAGGGCTGCCTTCGGCCAGCGACAGGTGCACCTTCGGGAATTGCTTGCGGAATGCCGGAATGACGCGAGGCAATAAATAACGCGCCTGGGTGTGGGTGCAGGCAATGACCAGGCCGCCCTCGTCGCGGCGCGCGAACTCGTCGCTGACCTTCTTCAGGTTGTCCACTTCGCGCATGATGCGGTCAATGACCTGGGACACCGCCAGGCCGGGCTTGGTCAGCCCCTTGATGCGCTTGCCGTGCCGTTCGAAGATCTTGATGCCGAGCTCGTCCTCGAACTCGATGATCGCCTTGGAGACCCCGGGCTGCGAGGTGTAGAGCATCCGGGCGGCTTCGGTCAGGTTGAAGTCGCGCCGGATGGTTTCACGCACAAAACGAAATTGCTGCAGGTTCATGAATTGGCCCCTGATAGACGGGCCAATTATAAGTAATAAGGACGCCTTACTATATAACTTATTTATATAAGCTTACACGCAAGGCGTCCCCAGTTCAGCGCATCGAGATCGTGGTGTTCACGCTCTTGGCATGCGCCGACCAGCGCGCGGTGACGGTCTTGGTCTGCGTCCAGAACTGCACTGCCTGCTTGCCATTGGGGCCCAGGTCGCCCAGCTTGGAACCACGGGAACCCGTGAAGCTGAACCAGGCCACCGGCACGGGGATCGGCACGTTGATGCCAACCTGACCGACGTCGATGTTGTTCTGGAAATAGCGTGCCGCGCCGCCATCCTGGGTGAACAGCGCCACCCCGTTGCCATTGGGGTTGCGGTTGATGAACGCCACGGCGTCCTCCAGCGTTTCCACGCCCACCACGCACAGGACCGGCCCGAAGATTTCCTCCGTGTAGATAGTCATGTTTTCGGTGACGCCGTCGAAAATCGTCGGACCCACGAAGTTGCCCTGCTCGAAGCCGGCAACCTTCAGGCTGCGACCGTCCAGCAGCAGTTTGGCGCCTTCGTCCACCCCTTTCTGGATCAGGCTTTCCACGCGCTTCTTGGCGTTGGGCGAAACCAGGGGACCGAGATCCGCTTCGCGGTCCATCCCCGAATTGACCTTGAGCTTCTTGGCGCGCTCGACGAAGTCGGGCAGCCAGTTGCGGGCCTCGCCCACCAGCACGGCCACGGACGAGGCCATGCAACGCTGGCCGGCCGCGCCGAAGGCGGCGCCAACCAGCTGGTTCAGCGCGACCTCGGGATCGGCATCAGGCAGGATCACGCAGTGGTTCTTGGCGCCCATCATGGACTGGCAGCGCTTGCCCGCGGCAGACGCGCGGTTGTAGATCTCGGTGCCCACGCGGGTCGAGCCAATGAACGACACCGCCTTGATGTCAGGGTGTTCGCACAGACCATTGGCCGTATCCGGGCCACCGTGCACCACGTTCAGCACGCCCGGCGGCAAGCCGGCTTCCAGCGCCAATTGCGCCAGGAACAGCGAAGACGTCGGATCCTGTTCCGAAGGCTTGAGCACGAAGGTATTGCCGCAGGCCACGGCGATCGGGAACATGAAGCAAGGCAGCATGACCGGGAAGTTGAACGCGGTAATCCCCGCGCACACGCCCAGCGGCTGAATCAGCGTATAGACGTCGATGCCGGACGCGGCGTTCTCGGCATACTCGCCCAACTGCAGGTTGGCGATGGAGCATGCGTGCTCCACCACTTCCAGGCCGCGGCCGACTTCACCTTCGGCGTCCGGCAGCGTCTTGCCGTGCTCGCGGGTGATCATTTCGGCCAGCTTGCCGGTATTGGCGCGCAGCAGCTCCTGAAACTTCAGCATGACGCGCATGCGGGCGCCCTGCCCGCTGTTGCGCCAGGTCTTGAAAGCCTCCTTGGCGTTGGAGACGGCCAGGTCCAGTTCTTCGCGCGTGGCGAAAGGCACCTTGGCTACGACCTCCTGGGTGGCGGGATTGATCACGTCCCGCCATTCGGTGGTTTTGGACTGCACGAGCTTGCCGCCGATCAATAGCGGAACGCGGGGGACTTCACTCATTTGATGCTCCTCACACTGCGTAGTCGATGCGGATGGAATCCGCGTTCATGAATCTTCAGGACCTACTGCTTCACCAGCGGGCAGGTCGAATCTGACAGGGGCTGGAAGGCCTCGGCGGCCGGAATGGTGGCCACCAGCTTGGAATAGTCCCAGCCGCCCTTGGACTCGGACGGTTTTTTCACTTCATACAGGTACATGTCGTGTATCACGCGACCATCGGGACGGATGGAGGCGTTGCGCATGATCGGATCCTCGATCGGCAAGGCGCGCATCTTGTCGGCCACTACCTTGCCATCGGTGCTGCCCGAAGCAGCGACCGAGCGCAGGTAATGCCGCACGCTGGAATACACGCCGGCCTGCGTCATGGTGGGCTTCAAGCCGCGGAAGGCCTTTTCGAAGCGCGAAGACCACTCGCGCGTTGCGTCGTCGTAATCCCAGTAGAAGCCGTCCACATACGACAGGCCCTGGGCGCTTTCCAGGCCCAGCGCGCGCAGATCCGACAGGAAGATCAGCAGCGACACCAGGCGCTGGCCGCCAGCCACGATGCCGAATTCACGCGCTTGCTTGACCGCATTGACCGTGTCCTGGCCGCCATTGGCCAGCGCCACGACCTGGGCCTTCGATGCCTGCGCTTGCAGCAGATAGGATGCGAAATCCGGCGCGTTCAGGGGATGGCGCACGCTGCCCGCCACGGTGCCGCCCAGCGCCTGCACGGCCTTGGCGGTGTCGGCCTCCAGCGAATGGCCGAAGGCATAGTCCACGGTAATGAAATACCAGGATTTGCCGCCCGCCTTCACCGTGGCCTTCGCACCGCCCGCGGATTGCGAGTAGGTGTCGAACATCCAGTGAAAGCCCACGGGCGAGCATTCCTTGTTGGTCAACGCCGTCGTGGCTGGACCCGAGAACATCACGACCTTGTTCTTTTCGCGCGCGATGCCCTGCACCGCCAGCGCCACCGCGGAGTTGGTCAGGTCGGCAATGGCGGTGACGCCATCGCGATCGAACCATTCACGCGCCTTGGCCGCGCCCACGTCGGCCTTGTTCTGGTTGTCCGCGGACACCAGTTCGATCTTCATGCCCTTGCATTCCGCGGCCAGGCAATCGTCGATCGCCAACTGCGCCGCCGCTACCGAACCCGGTCCTCCCATGCCGGCGTAGGTGCCCGACATGTCCGTCAGAATGCCGATCTTCACTGGCGGCTTGTCCGCCGCCTGAGCCTGGCCGACCAATGCGGCGCCCAGACACAAGCCTACGGCCAGCCCGCGTGCGTGCAATTTCATGGATTTGTCTCCTGAGTTTTTATGCGTTGTGGCGCCGTCTTCGCGGCCTGCGGTTCCAGGGTTTCGGCCCCGGAGAGCCCGTCTACAGGCCCTGAGCCCGCCGACCCAGTGTAGATGTGTGAAAATTAACAAGCAACACTAGAAATGCACATTCCTTGTGCATTCATGCACAACTAGAATTTGCCCGGCGGCGCGGAGCGCGGCCGGGCCTGGAGAGCCGGAAAGTGCTTGATTGGGACAGCCTGCGATATTTCCTGGAAGTAGCTCGCACCCAGCGGGCCAGCGCCGCGGCGCGCAAGCTGGGCGTCGAGCACACGACAGTATCGCGGCGTATCCGCGCGCTGGAGACCGAACTGGACACGCTGCTGTTCGAGAAATCACGCAGCGCCGGCTTCGTGCTGACCGAAGACGGCCAGCGCCTGTTCGTCCATGCGGAACAGATGGAAAGCACCGTGCACTCCGCCCGAGAGAACCTGTCGGGTATCGGCCAGGCGCTGTCGGGCCATCTGCGCATCGGGGCCACCGAGGGCTTCGGCAGCTACGTGCTGACGCCATTGGCTGCGGATTTCCAGCGGCGCTACCCGCACATCACCCTGGACATCCTGCCGGTGCCGCGCTTCGTCAGCCTGTCCAAGCGCGAGGCCGACCTGGCCATCACCATCGAGCGCCCCCAGCGCGGCCCCTACGTATGCAGCAAGCTGTGCGACTACACGCTGCGCCTGTACGGCACGCCCGGCTACCTGGCCAGCCATCCCCCGATCAGGGAACGCGCGGACCTGGCCGACCACACCTTCATCGGCTATGTGGACGAGCTGCTGTTCAGCGAGCGCCTGCGCTACCTGGAAGACCTGCTACCCGCCAGCAAAGTGGTTTTGCGCAGCACCAGCGTGGTTGCGCAGTACCACGCCGCGCTGCAGGGCCAGTCGCTGGCGATCCTGCCGTGCTTCATTGCCGCACAGGATCCGCGGCTGACGCCGGTGCTGGAAAACGACGTCGAAATCACGCGCTCGTTCTGGATGTACTGCCACGAAGACCTGCGCAAGCTCAAGCGCGTGACCGCCTTGTGGGAATTCATCCGCAAATCGGTGCTGAAGAACGCCGACCTGCTGGCCGGCAAAGGCGGCACAATGAAGTACCTGCCCTGAAAACACAGCGGCCCGCTCAGGCGGGCCGCAATGCGCCGGTTCGAACTGGCATCAAGCGCTGTTCTTGGGCGCCTTGACGCGCAAACGCCGCATCAGCAGGAATACCGTCAGCATCGCCACCGCAGCGTGGATCGCCCAGACGCCTATGCCGAAGCTGAGCTTGCCGTTGGAAATCCAGGCACGCGACAGGTTGATCAGGTTCATGTACAGCAAGCCCACCAGGCCGGCGATGAGCAGGTCGCCCGACCGTCCCAGACGCGGATTGACCGCACCCAGGGGAATCGCCAGCAGCGCCAGGTTCAGCGCGGCCAGCGGCAAAGAGATCCGCCACATCACTTGCGACCAGCTGCTGTCCGTGTTGTCGGCGATCAGCTGCGGCGTGGTGCGGGCCTTGGCGGAGCGTTCCGCATTGGCGCGCGCTTCGGCCACAGGGTCGCCACCCGACTTGCTTTCCAGGCGCAGGCCGTACTTGTCGAAATGCACCAGGCGGATCTCGGGCGTGCCCGGCTTCAGATCATAGCGGTGGCCTTCGCCCAACACCAGGAAGCGGTCGCCGTTGGGAAGCGTTTCGCTGTGCGCCTTGCTGGCGGTCAGCACGCTGAGCCATTCAGGACCGTTTTCGCGCGCGAACACGTTGCCCAGTTCGTCGCTGGGTTCGAGGGGATCTTCGGCGAAGAATACGCGGTTGCCGCCCGACGATTCCGCGAACTGGCCGGCCGTGACCTTGGACAGATCCGAACGCTGCTCGAAACGTTCATGGTATTCGCCGATCTGGCGGTATGCCCATGGGGCCGCCACCAGCGTCAGCCCCGCCACCGCCAGCGCCACCGGGATAGCGACGCGAAGCACGGGCCTGAGCCAATCGGCCAGCGACAGGCCGCTGGCGAACCACACCACCATTTCGGATTCACGGTAGTTGCGCGTGACGGTGGTGAGAACCGCGATGAAGACAGACACCGCGAGGATGGTCGGCAATGCCGTGATGGTCGACAACGCGGCCAGCACCAGCACAACGTCGGCTCCGATGTTGCCGCCCGCCGCTTCACCGAGCAGGCGCACGAGCAACACGCTGAGCCACACGATGAGCAACGTGGAAAAGACAACGCCAGCGTGACTGGTGATCTCGCTGACGACAGAGCGTTTAAATAGAGACATGG
This sequence comes from Achromobacter sp. D10, assembly GCF_035282245.1. Taxonomy (NCBI): domain Bacteria; kingdom Pseudomonadati; phylum Pseudomonadota; class Betaproteobacteria; order Burkholderiales; family Alcaligenaceae; genus Achromobacter; species Achromobacter sp. D10. The sequence continues at coordinate 686,975 of NZ_JAYJLE010000002.1, read as the reverse complement.
GAGAATATGCGGGATAATCGACCGCATTCTACACAGACGCACACGGGAAACCCTCATGGAATTTAGCACACAGACCACTGCTTCCCTGCACCAAGTCAAGACCGCCGCCCTGGCCGTCGGGGTATATGCGGAAGGCGTGTTGAGCCCCGCCGCCGACCTCATCGACCGCGCCTCCAATGGCGCCGTGCGCTCGGTGGTCAAGGCCGAGTTCCGCGGCCGCGCCGGCTCCACGCTGACCCTGCGCAACCTGCCTGGCGTGTCCGCGCAGCGCGTGGTGCTGGTCGGCCTGGGCAAGCAGGAAGAATATTCGGCCCGCGCGCACGCTTCGGCCGAGCAGGCCTTTGCCGCCGCCTGCGTATCCGCTCAGCTGACCGAAGGCGTGTCGACGCTCGTCGCCAACCCGATCGCAGACGTTGCCGTCATCGCGCGCGCGCGCAGCGCCGCCATCGCGGCGGGCAACGCCACCTATCATTACGACGCCAGTTTCGGAAAACCCGACCGCGACGCCCGCCCCAAGCTGAAGAAGATCGTCCAGGTCGTCGAACGCGCCGACGCGGCCCAGGCCCAGAAGGGCCTGCGCGAAGGCGGCGCCATCGCCAACGGCATGGACCTGACCCGCACGCTGGGCAACCTGCCGGGCAATATCTGCACGCCGACCTACCTGGGCGAGACGGCCAAGCGCCTGGCCCGCGAATTCAAGTCGCTGAAAGTAGAAGTGCTGGACCGCAAGCAGGTCGAAGCGCTGGGCATGGGGTCGTTCCTGTCGGTCGCGCGTGGCTCCGAGGAAGCGCTGCGCTTCATCGTGCTGCGTCACGCCGGCAACAAGGCCGCCAAGAAAACCGCCAAAAGCGCGCAAGGCCCCATTGTGCTGGTCGGCAAGGGCATCACTTTCGATGCCGGCGGCATCTCGCTCAAGCCTGCCGCCACCATGGACGAAATGAAGTACGACATGTGCGGCGCCGCCAGCGTGCTGGGTTCGTTCCGCGCCCTGGCTGAACTGGAGCTGCCGCTGGACGTGGTCGGCCTGATCCCCGCCTGCGAAAACCTGCCCAGCGGCAAGGCCAACAAACCGGGCGACGTCGTCACCAGCATGGCCGGCCTCACCATCGAAATCCTCAATACCGACGCCGAAGGCCGCCTGGTGCTGTGCGATGCGCTGACCTACGCCGAGCGCTTCAAACCGTCCGCCGTCATCGACATCGCCACCCTGACCGGCGCTTGCGTCGTGGCCCTGGGCAACGTCAACAGCGGTCTGTTCTCCAAGGACGACGCCCTGGCCGACGCGCTGGCCGCCGCCGGCCGCCAGTCGCTGGACACCGCATGGCGCATGCCCATGGACGACGCCTACCAGGAGCAGCTCAAGTCCAACTTCGCCGACCTCGCCAACATCGGCGGCCCCCCGGCGGGCGCGGTCACGGCGGCCTGCTTTCTTTCGCGTTTCGCCACGGCATACCGCTGGGCCCACCTGGACATCGCCGGCACCGCCTGGCGCGGCGGCAAGGACAAGGGCGCCACCGGCCGGCCCGTGCCCTTGCTGATGCAGTTCCTGCTGGACCAGGCTTGAAGCGGCAGCAACGGAAGCCTGCATGATGCGCATCGATTTCGCCTTCGGCGCGCCCGATCGCTTGCGCACCGCCTGCCAGGTGGTGCGCAAGCGTTACCTGGCAGGACAGCGGCTGGTGGTGTACTGTAGGGATGGTGCCCGCCTGGCCGCGTTTGACCGCATGCTCTGGGCGTTCGACGATACGTCTTTCGTGCCGCATGTTTTGGCCAACGATCCCCTGGCAGCCGAAACGCCGGTGATCCTGACTGCCGGGGATCCGCAGCAGGCAGCCGCCGCGGCTGGCCAGGGCGAGCAGCCCCAGCCTTCCTGGCTGCTGAACCTGGACACCGACTGCCCTCCCGGTTTCGAGGCTTTCGAGCGGCTGCTTGAAATTGTCTCCGACGACCCGGAAGACAAGCAGGCAGCCCGCCAACGTTGGCGTACGTACCAGACCGCGGGCCACACGCCGCAAAGCCACGACCTCAGCCGCCAGCAGCCGGACGGCTGACCGCCCAGCCCCTACGGCGCGCCATTTCGATTTTCGGGAGCCATCATGCCCTCTCGCTCCGCCGATCCCGGCATTCCTACCCTGACCCAGCGGGCCGAACCGTCCCTGTACCCGTCATCCGCCCAGGATGACGCCGACGCGCCCGTACTGACCGAACTGGCCGACGACGAGCCGGCCTATGACGACGACGCCTTTCCGCTCTTGACCGACGTGGCCGACAGCCCTGATGCGTCCCTGGACAACGCCGCCGTCGCGCCAGCGCCTGCCCAGGCCGCGCCCGCCGCGTTGCCGGACGCCACGGTGCTGAGCGCCCGCTTGCAGGCCGAGATAGAACAACTGATGCGCGAGGCCCTGGCCGACGCCATCGAAGAGATCCAGGCCCGCATGGACGCTGAATTGCCGCGCATCGTGGCCCGGGTACTGCAAGACGTCCGGCCGGGTTGACCCGTCTGGAACCTATTTCCCGCCTCTGGTCTAATCCTAGTCAGAGCTGGATTCTTCAGGGAACTGTAAGGTATCCTACCCATCTAAGCCTTCTAGGCAACCATTACTCTGCCGTACACAGGAGTTCTCCATGAACGAATATCGTCCGTCCCCTTTTAACCGTTCCGGCACCATGGCCGGCGCGCCGGGCGAGGTCGCGCGCAACCAGGTCCTGCGCAACACCTATTGGCTCTTGGCGCTCTCGCTGATCCCGACCGTGCTGGGCGCTGCCGTGGGCATGTACACCGGCATCAACCGCGTCATGGGCGCCAGCCCTGGCCTGTCCGCCATCGTGTTCCTGGTGGGCGCGTTCGGTCTCATGTTCGCGATCGAAAAGAACAAGAACAGCTCGCTGGGCGTGGTCCTGCTGCTGGCCTTCACGTTCTTCATGGGCGTGATGCTGTCCCGCCTGCTGGGCTTCGTCATGGGCATGAGCAACGGTTCCCAGCTGGTCATGACGGCCTTCGGCGGCACCGCGATCGTGTTCGGTACGATGGCCACGCTGGCTACCACCATCAAGCGCGACCTGTCGGGATTGCAGAAATTCCTGTTCATCGGCGCAGTCGTGATCCTGGTGGCGGCCCTGGCCAACATCTTCCTGCAGTTGCCCGCCCTGATGCTGACCATCTCGGTCCTGGCCATCGTCATCTTCTCGGCATTCATGCTGGTCGACCTGCAGCGCGTGGTCAACGGCGGCGAAACCAACTACGTGTCCGCCACGCTGGCCATCTACCTGGATGTCTATAACGTCTTCTCGAACCTGCTGATGCTGCTGGGCATCTTCGGCGGCAACCGCGAATAATCGCAGCCAGCCAAACCGGCACAAAGGGCCTACATTTGACGTGTAGGCCCTTTTTCTTTGCCCGTGCTCCCTCTTTGTCGGAACCCCGCCATGCCCGACCGCCGCCGCTTCCTCCTGACCGCAGCCGCCACCGCCCTGATCGGGCCCGCCAGGACCGCCAGCGCCCTCAGCGTGTTGACACCGATGCTCGCCCGGCCCATACCCGCATCCGGCGAAACGCTGCCCGTCATCGGACTGGGCACCGCCGATACCTTCAACGTGTCCCCCGCCGACAAGACCGCCATGGCGCCCCTGGCGCAGGTGCTGGACACCTTGCTGCAAAAGGGCGGCAAGCTTATCGACACGGCGCCCAGCTACGGCCAGGCGGAAGCGGTCACCGGCGCGCTGCTGGCCCGCGAGGGCGCCTTGCGGGCCAGGACCTTCCTGGCAACCAAGATCAGCACGCAAGGCCATGAATCGGCCTTGCGCCAAGTACGCCAGTCGCAGCAGGCGCTCGGCAGCGACAAGCTCGACCTGATCCAGGTGCACAACCTGATCGACACCGTCAACCAATTGGCGCTGCTGCGCGACCTGAAGCGGCAAGGCGTTATCCGCTATGTCGGCATTACCCACTACACCGAGTACGCCCACGACGAACTGACCGCGCTGGTCGAACGGGAAAAGCCCGACTTCCTGCAGGTCAATCTGTCCGTCGGCGACCGCAATGCCGAAAGACGCCTGCTGCCCGCATGCCAGGCCAATGGCGTGGCGGTGCTGATCAACCGTCCCTTTCAGGACGGGGCCCTGTTCCGCCGAATCAAGGGCATGAAGCTGCCCGAGCTGGCGGCCGAGATCGATTGCACGTCCTGGGCCCAGGTTTTCCTGAAGTTCGTCATCGGCCATCCCGCGGTCACCGCGGTCATCCCTGCCACCTCCAAACCGGCCAACATGGTCGACAACGCGCAGGCCGGTTTTGGGCGGCTCCCGGATGCCGCCATGCGCGAACGCATCGCAGCCCTGCTGGCCTGACGCCATGACGCCGGCTCCCGCCAGCCTGCCGGGCCGCGCCGCGCGGGCGCTGGGCATCCCGCCGCAGGAACTGGCGCCGGCCGCCTGCGGCTTCGCCTTTTTCTTCTTCCTGTTCTGCGGCTATTTCATGCTGCGCCCGATACGCGAGACGATGGGCATCCAGGCGGGCGTCGACCAGTTGCAATGGCTGTTCACCGCGACCTTCGTCGCCATGCTCGCCGTGGTGCCGCTATTCGGCTGGTTATCGGCGCGCGTGCCGCGTGCCATGCTGGTGACCTGGGTCTATGCCGCCTTCGCCCTCAGCATGGCGGGCTTCGCCGTCTTGCTCCACCTTCGGCCCGGCAGCGTCTGGGCGGCGCGCAGCTTCTACGTCTGGCTGTCGGTCTTCAACCTGTTCGTCGTATCCATCGCCTGGAGCCTGATGGCCGACGTGTTCCGCCTGGATTCCGCCAAGCGCCTGTTTGCCTTGATCGCGGCGGGAGCCAGTGCAGGCGGGCTGGCCGGCCCGCTTGTGGGCGGCTTGCTGGCGGGCGCCCTGGGGCCCGCCGGCCTGCTGCTTCTGTCCGCCCTGCTGTTGGCAGCCACGCTCCCTCTCAAGCGCTGGCTGTTGCGCTGGCGCGCGGCCAACCGCGAGGACCCGGCCCCGGACGACATACGGCAGCCGATAGAAGGCTCGATCCTCGCGGGCATCTCGCGCATCTTCCAGTCCCCTTATCTGCTGGGAATTTCGCTGCTGGTGATCCTGCTGGCCACGCTCAACACGTTTCTCTACATGGAACAGGCGCGCCTGGTGGCGCATGCTTTTCCCGACACGGCCCAGCGCATCCGCGTCTTCAGCGCGCTGGACTTTACGGTGCAGGCGCTGTCGCTGCTATCGCAGATATTCATCACCGGCCGGGTGGCCACCCGCCTGGGACTGCGCTTCCTGCTGACCGCCGTGCCCTTGACGATGACGATCGCCTTCCTGGCGCTGGCGGCCTTCCCCATCTTCGGCGTGCTGGCGGCCGCCATGATCGTGCGCCGCGTTGGCGAATATGCGCTGATCCGGCCGGGGCGCGAAATGCTGTTTACCGCGGTTCCGCCCGAAGACAAGTACAAGACCAAGAATGTCATCGACACCGTGGTCTACCGCGCGGGCGACGCGGCCAGCGGCTGGGTCAAGGCGGGCGTGGACATGCTGGGGCACGGCGTGGTCCTGATCGCCATGCTGGGCGCCGCATGCGCCCTGGCGGCGGCGGCGGTGGGCCATGGGCTGGGCCGGACCGCGGACCGGCGCAATGCCGAAGGATCTTAGATTTTCCTGAATATCCATATCACTAAGGCAAACGTATTCCTTGGGTGGCGACCGCACAATGGCGCAGCTTTCAATGCCTGGGGAAACGTCATGAAACGCATCGCCTGTTTTGCCGCCCTGTTGCTCAGCCTGGCCGCGCCCGCCGCGCTGGCCGCCTATCCTGAACGCGCCATTACGCTCATCGTGCCTGCGGCGGCCGGCGGCAACGCCGACATCACGGCACGCCTGGTGGGCCAGGAAATGAGCCGGCAGCTCGGCCAACCCGTCGTGGTGGAAAACCGCGTGGGCGCGGGCGGCCGCATCGGCACCCAGGCCGTGGCACGCGCGCCCGCCGACGGCTACACCATCGGCTACGCCCACGTCGGCACGCTGGTGCTGCACCGTTTCCTGTTCAAGCAGCAGCTCTACGACCTGGACCGCGACATCGCGCCCATCGGTCTGGTCGCCGAAACGCCCAATGTCATCGTGGTGAATGCGTCCTCGCCCTATCGAGACCTGAAGGGCTTCATCGATGCCAGCCGCGCGCAACCGGAGCGCCTGACGATGACGTCTGCCGACCCCGGCACCACCAGCGAGGTGGGCGTCAAGCTCTTCATTGCCCAGACCGGCGCCGCCGTGCGCCAGATTCCTTACAAGGCCACCGCCGCGCAACTGTCCGACCTGCTGGGCGGCCACGTCGATTCCATGATGGAAAACCTGCCTCCATTGATCGGCAACCTGAAAGACGGCCGCCTGCGCGCGCTGGCGGTCACCACCAGGACCCGCGCCGCCTCCAATCCGGACGTGCCCACCGTAGCGGAACAAGGCTATCCCGACTATGAGCAATCCGCCTGGAGCGCACTGGTCGCGCCCGCAGGCACCCCGCCCGAGGTCATCGCCCGGCTGAACGCGGCCATGAATGCGGCGTTGCGCTCGGACAATGTCAGCAAGGAATTGCGCAGCCGCTCCCAGGAACCGCTGGGCGGCACGCCGCAGGAAGTACAGAACCAGATACGCAAGGAGCTGCCCAAATGGGAAGGCATCATCAAAGCCGCCGGCACGACGCTGGACTAAGCCGGCAGGTGTCACGCGCAGGAGTTCCCGCATGGCCACGGTAAGCCGCGAGGACTTTTCCTGCGCCGCCGCCACCAACGCGTCGGCCTACCGGCGCGTCACCATCCCGATGCTGCGGATCGAGGCGGGGCCAGGCCCCGCCGTCGCCTTGATGGCGGGCGTGCATGGCGACGAATGGGAAGGCCAGGCTGCCATCCTGGACCTGTGGCGCCACCTGCCCGGCATCCTGCGGCGCGGCACGGTGTATCTGCTGCCGGCGGTCAATGCGGAAGCGTCGCTGGCGGGCACACGCCTGTCGCCCTCGGACGACGGCAACCTCAACCGTGCTTTCCTGGGAGCCCCGGCGCGCGGCTACACGGAAAGCGTGGCGGCCGCGCTGGAAGCCCGCCTGCTGCCCCGCATACAGGTGCTGGTGGACGTGCACAGCGGCGGCGCGTCGCTGCGCTACCTGCCCTCATCGGTGATTACGCGCTACGGCAACGATGCTTATGATGAACGCCTGCCTGCCCTAGCACGCGCGTTCGGCCTGCCCGATTGCGTGTTCTTCCGCGGCACGGAAGCTGGCTCGATGCCCGCCGCCGCCAGCCGCCACGGCGTGCTGCGGCTCAGCGCCGAAATCGGCGGCGGCCGCGAAACCAGCCAGGCGCTGGTGGATCGCTGCCGCGACGGCCTTTTGGGCTGCCTGGGCGAGCTGGGCCTCTTGCCCGACCGCCCTGCCGTCAGCACTCCCGAAGTCCGCCTCTACGATCTGGACGCTGCCGCCGCCACCTTGCGCGCCAACGAGGCTGGCGTGTTCGTACCCGCCGTCGAACTGGGCCAGATCGTAAGCGCGCGCCAGCGTATCGGCCAATTGATAGAACCCGCCCGCCCCGACTCTCCCGCGCGCGCCCTGACCAGTCCGCAGGCGGGCACCGTCGTCTGCCTGCGTTCGATTGCCCGCAGCGACGATGGCGATTGCCTGCTACAGGTCGCGCCCGCCCTTCCCCTCGACACTCTTGCTTCAAAGTACTGAAACATGCAGATGAACCCCAGTTTGTCCGGCCTGCGCTGCATCCGCTGCGCCAGCCTGTGGCCCCCCGCCGATTACCCCGAAGGCTGCCCCAGTTGCCTGGAAGCCGGCCATCCCGCCAGCCTGGAATGCCTTTACGAATCCTCCGCGGCGCAAACCATGCCCGTGCCGGTGCTGGGTGCCGTCACCCTGGGCGAAGGCGCCACCCCCTGCCTGGATGCGCCCGCGCTGGCGCAAGCCGAGGGTGTGGGCCAGCTTTGGCTGAAATGCGAAAGCGCCAATCCGACCGGCAGCCACAAGGACCGCATGGCAGCGCAGCTAGTGTCGCGCGCCCGTCTGGCCGGCGCCACGCGCGTGGCGGCCGCCTCCAGCGGCAATGCCGGCGTCTCGCTGGCGGCATACTGCGCCGCCGCCCGGCTGGAGGCCGATATCGCCATCACCAGCAACTGCCCTCCCTTGCAGCGGGAAGCCATGCAACGCTTTGGCGCCAGGTTGACCGCGTTCGAAGACAGCCTGAGCCGCTGGCCCCATGTGGAAGACCTGTGCCGCAATCATGGCGCCTTCGCCGGCACCAATTACCTGAATCCGCCGGTGGGCACGCATCCCTACGGCGTGGAAGGCTACAAGCCGATCGCCCTGGAACTGCTGGAGACTTGCGGTTTGCCCACCGACATCGTCGTGCCCACCGCGCGCGGCGATCTGCTGTGGGGGATATTCCTGGGGTGGCAGCATCTGCTGCAAAGCGGGCGCATTGCGCGCCTGCCCCGGCTTCATGCGGTGGAACCCTATGCCCGCCTGTCGCGCGCCCGCGCCACCGGCGACGCGCGCAAGATCTGGGACGGCGTGACGGACCAATACTCGATCGCGGGCGGCACCAGCACGCTGCAATCGCTGGAAGCCCTGTCGCGTTCCGGCGGCACGCCCGTGGAAGTATCGGACGCCGCAGCCGCTCAAGCGCAGCAGCGGCTGGAACGCATGGGCCTGGCCACCGAACTGTCCTCGGCGGCGGCGCTGGCTGCCGTCTCCCGGCTGCGGCGTTCAGGTCTGCTGGATGCCGAATCGTCCGTCGTGCTGATCGTGACCTCGGACGGACGTCGGGGTTGACGCGCGCGTAGCCGCCTGCAGCGCGCTAGACGCCGAAGCTGTCCGTCAGTGGCGCCAGCGCGCCGCGCAGGCAAGTAGCCCAGAACTTGCCCGCTTCGGACAAGGGGCGGCTGCCGTGCAGGATCATGTGGCATTCAAAATGCACGGGCGCCGCCAGCGGGCGATAGCACAGGCCCGCGGGCGCCATGCCCACCGCCGTGGCCGGATTGGCGATGCCCACCCCGTGTCCGGCCAGCGCGAGCTGGCACACGGTGCTGGAGTATGGCGTTTCGATGGCGATCTTCAGGCTCTGCCCGGCCTGCGCCAGCAGCGCGTCCAGGCGCTTGCGCGACCCGTCCTCTGCGTTCAGCGCGATCACGTCGGCGTCCGCGAGGTGCGAGAAATCCACTTGTTCCAGCCGCGCCAACGGATGGCCCTTCGGAAAGACCACCACGGCGCGCAGGCTGGCCAGCCGGTGGCCTCGCAACCCTTCAAGTTCGGACTCGTCGGCCACTGCGGCCAGGTCCAGTTCGCCCGACACCACCATGTCGCGCAAGGTGTTGGAATCCCGGATCTGCAGATAAAGCCCGGTATCGGGATAACGTTCACGGAAACGCGCGATGGTGTCGCTGATCACCGCACCGCTATACGCATGGATGCAGCCGATGCGCAGCCGCGGCTGCGCCGCGCCGCGAATCGCGCGGATCTTGCGGCCCAGGCTTTCGAGCCCGACATTCAGCCGGCGGATTTCCTCATACAGCAGAGTCGCTTCGGGCGTGCGCTGCATGCGCTGGCGCACGCGTTCGAACAGGCGCAGCTCGATGCTTGCTTCAAGCGCAGCGAGAGTAGCGCTGACGGTGGCCGGCGACACGTCCAGCCGCCGGGCGGCGGCTGTGACGCTTTCCGTTTCATAGACGGTGCGGAAGGTCTCGACCTGTTTTAGCGTGAAGGTCATGGCCGCGGCGCAATGCGCTCAGATGCGTTGCAGATCCAGCAACACACGCCGGGTCGACAAGGGACGACCCGCCAGGATTTCGGCCAGCCGTTCGCGCAGGTCGCGGCGCAGGGCGGGCTCGATCACCGGGTCGTCGAAATCAGGGGCTGCCTCATCCACGCCATAGCCCGTCTCGCGCAGCAGCGTCCATTCGAAGCGCCGCAGAGCGCCAGCGGCGCGCGTGCCGCCGGACAATTGCTGCAAGGCGAAATCGTAGGCGTCGAACAACAAGGGATGGGCATCTTCGCGAGGCAGCAGGCGCAATAGCAACTCGTTCATGTACCAGGCCGACATCAGCGCGGTGCCCGTCAGCGGCCGGATGCCGGCGATCTCGGCCCGCGTCAAGGTCTTGACCTCGCCGTTTCCGGTCCATGACAGCAGCAGCGGCTGGAACGCGGACAGCACCGGGCGCAGGACGGAATACGGGCGCTTGGCGCCCTTGGCGACCATGGCTACGCAGCCGTGGTCGCGGGAGAAAGTCTGAACGATAAGGGAAGTCTCACGCCACGCGGTGGCGTGCAGCATGTATCCGGGGCGATCCTGGACGCGGGGCGCCCGTCTACTCATAACCCAGATCGCGGAGCGCACCCTCGCGGTCGGACCAACCCTTGCGCACCTTGATGTAGACCTCCAGGTGCACCGGTTTGTCCAGCAGCTTGGCAATGTCCTGCCGCGCCTCCGTGGCGATGCGCTTCATGTGCATGCCGCCCGTGCCCAACAGGATGGGCTTGTGGCTGTCGCGTTCGACCACCACGCAGGCATTGATGCTGGCGCCCTTGTTGGTTTCTTCCCATTGCTCGATGACGACGGTACAGCCATAGGGCAGCTCGTCGCCCACCAGGCGGAAGATCTTCTCGCGCACCAGCTCGGCGGCGATGAAGCGCATGGGACGGTCGGTCAGCGTATCTTCCTCGAACATCGGCTCGCCTTCCGGCAGGCGCGACGCGATTTCTTCCAACAGCTGGTCCAATTGCTGGTTCTTGGTGGCGCTGACGGGGACCACGGCGCCGAACGGATGCAGCGCCATGATCTTGGACACGAAGGCGAACAGGTCGTCGCGGTTCTTCAGTGCGTCGATCTTGGAGACCACCAGGATGGTGCGCTCAGGCGCCGGCAGCAACGGCAGCAGCTTGGCATCGCCCTCCGACCATTTGCCGGCCTCCACCACGTGGACCACCACGTCCACGTCGGCCAGGGCCTGCGTGACCACGCGGTTCATCATGCGGTTCATCGCGCCGCCGTGGCGGGTCTGGAAACCGGGAGTGTCCACGAAGACGAATTGCTCGTGCTCGCGCGTCAGCACACCGTGAATGCGGTGGCGCGTGGTCTGCGCCTTGCGCGACACGATGGAGATCTTGGAACCGATCAGGGCATTCGTCAGGGTGGACTTGCCCACATTGGGGCGGCCCACGATGGCGACGAAGCCGGTACGAAAAGGGGTATCGCTCATTTAGTCTCTTGAGCCACTGCCACGGGCAGCGACAATTGCGCGGTTTTGCGCGCCTTGCCCGACTTGCGGGCAGCCTTGGTCGCCGGGCTGACGGCCAATGCGGCCTCCAGCGCCAGCTTGGCCGCCGACTGCTCGGCGGCGCGGCGGCTGGCGCCGGGCGCCATCACCTTGATCTCGAGCGCCGGAATGGCGCATTCGACTTCGAACTGCTGGCTGTGGGCCGCGCCATGCGTGGCCACCACCGTGTACACCGGCAGCGCCAGTTTGCGGCCCTGCAGGAATTCCTGCAGCAAGGTCTTGGCATCCTTGCCCAGGGTCTTGGGATCGACGGAGGCCAGCACCGGCTGGTACTGGCGCACGATCACGCGACGGGCGGCATCGAAACCCGCGTCCAGGAAGACGGCGCCGAACAGCGCTTCGACCGTGTCCGCCAGGATGGAAGGACGGCGGAAACCGCCGCTCTTCAGCTCGCCTTCGCCCAGGCGCAAGTACTGCGACAACTCCAGCCGCTGCGCAATATCCGCCAGCGACGCCTGTTTGACCAGGTTTGCCCGCAGGCGCGACAGATCGCCTTCGTCGATTTTCGAATAGCGCTCGAACAACATTGCGGCAACGACGAAGTTCAGCACGGAATCCCCCAGGAATTCCAGCCGCTCGTTGTGGCGCGCGCCGTGGCTGCGATGCGTCAGCGCCTGTTCGAGCAATGCCGGATCACTGAAGTGGTGATCCAGGCGGTTTTCTAGCGTGGCTAGCGACATGATCAGTTGAACCGGCCGATACGGCTGAGATCGCTGAAATTCATCCAGATGAAGAACGCGCGGCCGACGATATTGGATTCCGGAACGAAGCCCCAATATCGGCTGTCGGCGCTGTTATCCCGATTATCGCCCATGGCGAAAAACTGCCCTTCGGGTACTTTGCAGCGTACCCCATTACGGCTGTATTGGCAGTTCTGCCGGTTGGGAAATTGCCACATCGGTGCGTATTCCTGCGGTTTTCCCTCATCCAGCAGGATTTTGTGCTCAACTTCGCCCAATTTCTCTTTAAATTGCGCGATATACGAAACGCGATCCGGCTCGAAATAATCGCCGTCGCGCACATGCGGCACCAATTCGCCGTTGATGTAGAGCTTTTTGTCCAGGTAGGCGACCTCATCGCCCGGCAGGCCGACCACGCGCTTGATGTAGTCGACGTCCGGATCCACGGGGTAGCGGAACACGAACACGTCTCCGCGCTGGGGCTTGCCCACGTCGATGATCTTCTTGTCGATGACCGGCAGGCGCAGTCCATAGCTGAACTTGTTCACGAGGATCAAGTCGCCCGACTGCAGGGTCGGCAGCATGGAGCCCGAAGGAATGCGGAACGGCTCGACCACGAACGAGCGCAGCATGAACACGAACAGGATGACGGGGAAGAAGCTGACGGCGTATTCGATCCACCACGGCACACGGCGCGCGGCGTCGCCGGCTTCGCGCCGCAAGCGCTCGGCTTCCTGCGCATCGCCGACCAGGGCAGCATCGTACTGCGCCATCGCCGCCTGGGCCCGGCGTTCGCGGCCCTTGCGCAGCACTGCCAGATCAAGCACCCAGATAATGCCGGTCAATACCAGCAAAACAAAAAGAATCAGGGCAAAGTTCCAACTCATCAGCTAACCGCCTTCTTTGGGTTCTATTTGTCTTCCACTTGCAGGATGGCGAGGAACGCCTCCTGCGGAATTTCCACGCTACCCACCTGCTTCATGCGCTTCTTGCCGGCCTTCTGCTTTTCAAGCAGCTTCTTCTTGCGCGAGATATCGCCGCCATAGCACTTGGCCAGCACGTTCTTGCGCAGCGCCTTGACGTTCTCGCGCGCGATGATTTCGGCGCCGATGGCGGCCTGGATGACCACATCGAACATCTGGCGCGGGATCAGGCCGCGCATGCGCGTGACCACGTCGCGCGCGCGGTGACGGGCGTTGCTGCGGTGAACGATGACGGCCAGCGCGTCGACGCGGTCGTTGTTGATCAGCAGGTCCACGCGCACCACGTCGGCCGAACGGTACTCCAGGAACTCGTAGTCCATCGAAGCGTAGCCGCGAGAAACCGACTTCAGCTTGTCGAAGAAGTCCAGCACGATCTCGGCCAGCGGAATCTCGTATACCAAGTGCACCTGGCGGCCGTGGTAGCTCATGTTGACCTGCACGCCGCGCTTGTTATTGCACAGCGTCATGACAGGACCCACGTAGTCCTGCGGCATGAAAAGCGTGACCTTCACGATGGGTTCGCGGATGTCTGCGATCTTGCCGATTTCCGGCATGCGCGACGGGCTTTCCACCGTGATCACGGAGCCGTCGCGCTGTTCGACCTCGTACACCACCGACGGCGCGGTGGTGATGATGTCCATGTCGAATTCGCGCTCCAGGCGCTCCTGCACGATTTCCATGTGCAGCAGGCCCAGGAAGCCGCAACGGAAGCCGAAGCCCAGCGCCTGCGACACTTCCGGCTCGAACATCAGGGCGGCGTCGTTCAACTTGAGCTTTTCGAGCGAATCGCGCAGCTGGTCGTACTCGGAGCTTTCCACGGGATACAGGCCCGCGAACACCTGCGGCTTCACTTCCTTGAAGCCAGGCAGCGGCTGGGCTGCGGGCTTGTTGGCCAGGGTGACGGTATCTCCCACCTTGGCGTCTTCCAGCTGCTTGATGCCAGCGATGATGAAGCCCACTTCGCCCGCAGACAGATGCGGACGCTGTTGCGACTTCGGCGTGAACACGCCGGTCTGCTCGCACAGGTGGGTGGCGCCCGAAGCCATCAGCAGGATCTTGTCCTTGGGCTTGAGCACGCCGTTGATGATGCGCACCAGCATCACCACGCCCACGTAATTGTCGAACCACGAGTCGATGATCAGCGCTTGCAACGGTGCGTCCGGATCGCCCTTGGGCGCGGGCACGCGCGCAACGATGGATTCCAGGATCTCATCGATGCCCATGCCGGTCTTGGCGCTGGCCAGCACCGCTTCAGAGGCGTCGATGCCGATCACATCCTCGACTTCCTGGCGGGCGCCATCAGGATCGGCCTGGGGCAGATCCATTTTGTTCAGCACGGGCAGGACTTCCACGCCCAGCTCGATCGCGGTGTAGCAGTTGGCCACGGTCTGAGCCTCGACGCCCTGCGAGGCATCCACAACCAGCAGCGCGCCTTCGCAGGCCGACAGCGAACGGCTGACTTCATATGAGAAGTCCACGTGCCCCGGGGTGTCGATCAGGTTCAGGTTGTAGATCTTGCCGTCCTGCGCCTTGTAATGCAGAGCCGCAGTCTGCGCCTTGATGGTAATGCCGCGCTCGCGCTCGATTTCCATGGAATCGAGGACCTGCGCCGACATCTCGCGATCCGCCAATCCGCCGCAGCGCTGAATCAGGCGATCGGCCAGGGTCGATTTGCCGTGATCGATGTGGGCAATGATGGAGAAGTTGCGAATATGCTGCATGCTTGAAGTTATAAGGGACGGAACACTCGGCACGGAGCCGGAAGACACCGCCGCCGGAGTACGCACGGCTGACGAGGAGGGTGCCAACGGGCCTGGCCCGGGCAAAACAAGGGGGCGCCATGCGCCCCCTCTTGCGGCAACCAGGCATTTTAGCCGGTCTTGGACCTTTTTTGCCGACGGGACCGTCCTGAGGCAAAAAGGCGCCACGCCCCGGTGGGGTATAACCCGCCGCGCAGGGGCGTGGCGTTGAGCGAATTTACTTTGAAGCTGGCACGGCCACCCATTGCGTCTGGTCACCGCGGCGTACCAACAATCCGGCGGCGCGGCCCTTGTCCAGCTTGGCCACCAGGTCGCCGAATTGCTTGGCGCCAGTGACGTCGGTGTCGTTCAGGGCCAACACAATATCGCCTTCCTGCAGGCCGGCCTTGGCGGCAGCCCCTTCGGCGACCTTCACCTGGACGCCTCCCTTGATGCGCAGCTTCTTCTGCACGTCGGCCGGCACGTCAATCACGCCCAGGCCCAGCGCGTTGGTGACTTCCGGCGCCGGTGTCGCGCCCTTCTTGTTGGCGCTCGCCGCCTTCTCCGTCGGGATTTCACCCACCTTGACCGACAGCGTCACATTCTTGCCCTTGCGCCACACTTCCATGTCGGCGCGCGTGCCCGGCTTGGTTTCACCCACAATGCGCGGCAGATCGGACCAGCGCTTGATGGGCTCGCCGTTGAACTTCAGGATGACGTCACCGGGCTGCACCCCCGCCTGCTCGGCGGGACCGTCGGCTTCCACGCTGCTGACCAGCGCGCCTTCGGCCTTGGGCAGGCCGATGGCTTCCGCCACATCCTTGCCTACTTCGCCGATCTGCACGCCGACACGGCCGCGAGTGACTTTGCCCGTGGCGCGCAACTGGTCCACCACGCGCATGGCTTCGTCGATCGGGATGGCCAGCGAAATACCCATGAAGCCGCCGCTGCGCGAGATGATCTGGGAGTTGATGCCCACGACCTCGCCTTCCAGGTTGATCAGCGGGCCGCCCGAGTTGCCCGGGTTGACCGCCACATCGGTCTGGATAAAGGGCAGGTATTCACCGGTGTCGCGGCCGATGGCGCTGACGATGCCGGAGGTCACGGTGGAATCCAGGCCGAACGGCGAACCGATGGCCAGCACCCACTGCCCTTTCTTGAGTTTCTTGGGGTCGCCGATGACCAGCGGCGTCATGTCTTTGGCTTCGATCTTGATCAGCGCCACGTCCGTGCGCTCGTCCGTGCCGATGACCTTGGCCTTGAACTCGCGGCCGTCGGTAAGCGTCACGTAAATGTCCGTCGCATCCACCACCACGTGGTTATTGGTCAGGATGTAGCCGTCAGCCGAAATGAAAAAACCGGAACCCACGCCGCGAGGCACGGTGCGCTCTTCGGGCTGGGAAGGCTGGGGACGCTGGCGCGGCGACGGGCCGGGTTGGCCCGGAGGCTGGAATTCAGGACCGAAGAACCAGCGGAACAATTCGTAAGGGTCGCTGCCGCCGCCGGGCCCCATGCCGCGCACCGGCACGGTGGCCGTGGTGCGGATGTTCACGACTGCGGGGTCGGCCTTCTCAACAATGCTGGTGAAATCGGGCAGCGTTACCGCCGGCGCCTGGGCCACCGCGGCGGGCACGTAGGCGGCGGACATCATGACGCTGGCCGCGGCCGCCACCAGAAAGCGCCGGAAAACTGCATTCGACACTGTCATTGCTTTCATAAGTGTTACTCCGAAATTGCTGCTTGCCGCGCCCGGCCGATCACTTGGATTCGGCCGCGGGCGCCGCTGCCGCAGGCGCGGCGGGCACATATTCAGTGGATTGCGCAAGCTGCTCCAGCGTCGCGACGGGCACTTCGCCCACGGCCGTGAGCCAGAAATCAGCAATGCGGGTGCCGTATACCGTGATCGCCCCGCGCTGCGCCGCACCGTGGGGAGGGCGGTGGCCGCGCTGGCTGTCGTAGGGCTCGATGAATACGGAAATGGCCGCCAGTCCGTCTGACAATACCATCTGATTGACCGTTACACCCCGCCCCATCGAACGCGCGACCTGCATGACGGCCTTGAATCCCTTGGGCGCCGGGATGCGCCACCCCTGGGCGGCCAGATCCACCGGCTTCATCGAAGGCTCTAGCACCTTCCAGTCGCGCGTGCTCCAACGCGACGTCAGCAACTGGGGATCGACTTCCGAGCCCAGCCGCAGTGAGGTGAACGACACCTGCTCGACCACGCCGCGTGCGGCATTGAGGGTCTGGGCCTTGAGCAGCAGATTGGTCTCGACGTCGGCGCACAGCCGGTAACCATAACGCAGCTTGTCCAGTGGTTCGATCGTGATCAGGCGGCACTCACGTCCGGCCACACGATGCAGGGCAGACTCGGCGCGGATCTTGTAGTGCTCGGACAGGTTGGCGGCATCTCCCAGCAACAAGCCCGGGAAGCGGTCGCCGCGGCGGCGCTCCAGCAGCACGGTCTTGCGTTCGGGAATCAGGCACTGCACGTCTTCGTTGTGGCGGAGGTATTCGCGGGGCTGGCCGTCGAGGATTTCCAGGCGTTCGCGCTCGCCGGTGCCATCCATGACGTGCACGAGGCGAGAAGACTGGATCGTCTCGCCCTGCTGATACATGAAGACGCCCGCATAGTCCTGCTTGCGGGCGGCTTGTTGGATACGGGTCAGCAACTGGACCACGTCATCCGTGGCGGCGGGAGCGGCATCGGCGGCGCGCGCGGGTTCGTGCGCGGCCAGGAAAGCGGTCAGGAGCGTTGCGGCAAACCAGCCGGCGCGGTGGGCCTGCAGCGTGGCGGCCCGACCCAGCACCGGCCAACGCGATGGAAGCACCAGCGCCATCAGCGCCCCACCCCGGTGTCAAAGGACACCTGGCGCACGGCGCTGGGGCCGGCCATCTGGCGATGGGCCTCCAGATAGTCGCGCAGGCCGGAGTCGTCGGCAGCCGACGCCGGCGTACTGGCATCGGCCAGCACGCGCACTTCGGTGGCCGGCTCGCCGGTCAGGTAAGGCTGCGCCACCCAGGCAACCGTTGCAACCGCCGCGGCCACCGCCAGGCCCGACAGCCCGACGCGCAAAGGCGAACGGCGCCGAGGCGCCGCCACAATGGGCAATTCCGCGTCCAGCGCCCGTGCCAGGCGGGCCTGGAAGGCCGCGCTGGGGGTCAGCGCCAGATCGGCGTTGCGCAGGGAATCACCGATCAAATGATAGGTGTCCCAGGTCTCGCGCCCCTCGCGGGACAACAAACCGGGAAATATGTCGTCGGATTCTTCTCCGTCCATCCAGGCGGAAACCGATTCCTCCCAGGAGGACTCGGCGATCACGACGGATTTGGCTGCTGTTTGCATGACTGCCACTCCTTACCAGCGACGCTCGGCATCGGTGCCTAGCAATGGACGCAACTTGATGGCGATGGCTTCGCGCGCACGAAAAATGCGGGAACGCACCGTACCGATCGGGCAATCCATGCTCTGGGCGATGTCTTCGTAACTCATACCTTCGATTTCCCGCAGGACAATTGCGGTACGCAACTCTTCCGGCAATTCCTCAATGGCCGCATTCACCGTCTCGGCGATTTCGCGGCTGGCAACCATGGATTCCGGCGTGCTTATATCGGTTAGGTTGTCGGTTTCGTTAAAAGTTTCACCGTCTTCCGTTTCTATCGCATTGGGCGCGCTGGGACGCCGGCCCTGCGAGGCCAGCCAGTTACGCGCCGTATTGATGGCGATCCGATACAACCAGGTGTAGAAGGCGCTTTCCCCCCGGAACTGGGGCAAGGCCCGGTAAGCCTTGATAAAGGCCTCCTGGGCCACGTCCTCGATTTCCGAGGGGTCCCGGATCATGCGGGCCAATAGACGGAGAATCTTGCGCTGGTACTTGAGCACCAGCAGATCGAAGGCCTTTTTGTCGCCCCGCTGAACGCGCGCGACAAGCTCGGCGTCGACTTCGCGCTCGCTCATGACGCCTCCCGCAGGGTGGCCGCCGGACGGGCGGGCCGCGCCGCGCCCGCCAGCAGGCACAGGCGCCGCCAGGATTCGGGTCGCAACGTCCGCTGCCAGACGGTGAGGGTGATTGTGCTATTGGTAAAGGCCGTACTCCCGGTGGGCAAGGGCTGCAACGTGAGCGTCAGCCAGCCAAGACCGCGCTGGCCTTGCAACAGCCTCGCGTCCTGCCAGCCTTGCGGCAGGCGCACCTGCCAGCGCCCAGCCCCGGCGGCCGCACGTAATGCAGATACCGGGGACAGGCTGCTCCGTGCCGAGTGTAACAGCCCGGCCAGCACGAGCAGGAGCGCAACCAGCGCGCTCGCCACCCATGCCATGCCGTGCCAGTACGCTGCCGTCACCACGCAGGCCCCTGCCGAGACCAGCGCCAAGCCAAAAAGCGCCGTGGCGCTTCCTGGCCGTCGGACAGGCACGCGAAACGCCCAGCGTCCCCCGAGCGGCTCTTCCAAATCAGACCCGGCGAACGGCCATCGAGCCGTTGGTGCCGCCGAAGCCGAACGAGTTGGACAGGCCTACCTCGATCTTCATCTGCCGCGCCTCGTTGGCGCAGTAATCCAGATCGCATTCCGGATCTTGATTGAAGATGTTGATCGTGGGCGGCGACACCTGGTTGTAGACGGCCAGGGTCGTAAACACCGCCTCGATGCCACCGGCCGCGCCGAGCAGGTGCCCGGTCATGGACTTGGTCGAGTTGACCACCAGCTTCTTGGCGTGATCGCCAAAAGCCAGCTTCAAGGCATCGGTTTCGTTCTTGTCGCCCAGGGGCGTCGAGGTGCCGTGAGCGTTGACGTACTGGACGTCTTCCAGGTTCAGGCCGCCGTTACGCAGCGCATTCACGATGCCACGACGCGGACCGTCCTTGTCGGGGGCCGTGATGTGGTGCGCGTCCGAGCTCATGCCATAGCCGGCAAATTCACCATAGATGCGCGCGCCGCGCTTCTTGGCGTGCTCGTACTCTTCCAGCACCAGTACACCCGCGCCCTCGCCCAGCACGAAGCCGTCGCGGTCGCGGTCCCAGGGACGCGATGCCGTCTGAGGATCGTCATTGCGGGTCGACAAAGCGCGCATGGCGGCAAAACCGCCGATGCCAAGCGGCGACACGGTCGATTCCGCTCCGCCGGCTACCATCACGTCGGCATCGCCGTACTCGATCAGGCGGGCGGCATCGCCAATGCAATGCAGGCCGGTGGTGCAAGCCGACACGACGGCGTAGCTCGGCCCCTTCATGCCATAGGCGATGGACAAGTGCCCCGAGATCAGGTTGATCAGCGAACCCGGCACGAAGAACGGCGAAATGCGACGCGGCCCCTTGGACAGGTATTCGACCTGCGTTTCCTCGATGCGCGGCAAGCCGCCGATGCCGGAGCCCACGATCACGCCGATGCGTTCCGCGTTGGCTTCGGTAACTTCCAGGCCGCTGTCACGCCATGCCTGCATCCCTGCTGCCAGGCCGTAATGGATGAAGGTATCCATCTGGCGGGCTTCCTTGGCCGAGATATAGGTGCTGATGTCGAAGTCTTTGACTTCGCCAGCAATATGCGTGGTGATGGCCGAGGGATCGAAACGGGTGATGCGGCTGATGCCAGAACGTCCGTTGACGATATTGTCCCAAGCGGTGGTCAAGTCGTTCCCGACGGGAGAAACGATACCCAGGCCAGTGATGACGACACGTCGCTTCACGGATGACTCCTCAAACAGACAAAAGAAAGGCGGTTTTCGGGATGCGCTGCACGTGCGGCCCACGCGAAAGCGGGTCGGGCATTACAACGCCCTTCCCGCACGCGGACCACACGGCAAATTCCTGAAACCGCCCCGATTTCCCGGTTGGCCCCGACTTGCGTCGCGAGGCAACCAGAAGGGTAAAAGCCCAGCTTACTGCTTGCCGTGCGAATTGATGTAGTCAATCGCTTGTTGCACGGTCGTGATCTTTTCGGCCTCTTCGTCGGGGATCTCGGTCTCGAATTCGTCTTCGAGAGCCATGACCAGTTCGACCATGTCGAGCGAATCGGCACCGAGGTCGTCAAGGAAGGAGGATTCGTTCTTGATCTCGGCTTCGTTGACGCCAAGTTGTTCAGCGACGATCTTCTTGACGCGCTGTTCGATGCTTTCCATGCAGATCTCCAATTGGGAAAAATCCCGCGAATTATAGCCAAGCGCTGAGATTTGCGACGCCTGGCCGTGACAAAAATAACACCGCGCACTTGATCTGTCGCCGGGAATGGCGCAGGAAACCGGTGTGCGGCGTTTCCGGTTGAATCTCGCGTTGCCTGGCCGGTTGTCCGGCGGCGGCACGGCAGCCTGGGCCGCCTACGCGCGATCCGTGATTTATTGCATGTACATCCCGCCGTTGACGTGCAGGGTCGTGCCGGTAATGTAACCCGCCTGCGGCCCGGACAAAAACGCCACTGCGTGGGCGATGTCCGCGGGCGAACCCAGGCGGCCGAGCGGAATCTGCTGCAGCAGGGCCGCAGTTTGATTTTCGCCCAACGCGCGCGTCATGTCGGTATCGATGAAACCCGGTGCGACGCAGTTCACGGTGATGTTGCGGCTGCCCAGCTCGCGCGCCAGGGCGCGGGACATGCCTGCCACGCCAGCCTTGGCGGCCGCGTAGTTGGCCTGGCCGGGATTGCCGCTGGAACCCACCACCGACGTAACGTTGATGATGCGTCCCCAGCGAGCCTTCATCATGTTGCGCAATACGGCGCGCGACAGACGGAAAACCGAAGCCAGGTTGGTGTCGATGACAGCCGACCAGTCGTCGTCCTTCATGCGCATTGCGAGCGTATCACGGGTGATGCCGGCGTTATTGACGAGGATGTGCGGACCGCCGCCTTCCTTGCCCAGCGTGTCGATCAGCGCGTCGCATGCAGCGGCGTCGGTCACGTCCAGCACCACGCCGCGGCCGCCGAACGGGGCCAGCGCTTCGGTGATGGCGGCAGCGCCCGATTCGGACGTGGCGGTGCCGACGACCGTGGCGCCGCGCGCGGCCAGTTCCTGCGCGATGGCGCGGCCGATGCCGCGCGTGGCGCCGGTCACCAGCGCGATCTTGCCCTGCAGTTCGATCGAGGTGTTGTCCATGTTCTTAATTTCCGTTGACGGCGGCCAACGCTGCTTCAAGCGAAGCAGGATCGGTAATGGCCATGCCCGTGAGTTCGGGGTCGATGCGCTTGGTCAAGCCGGCCAGCACCTTGCCGGGACCGCATTCGATGACGTGCGTGACGCCCTGCGCTTTCATCGCGCGCAGGGTTTCAACCCAGCGCACAGGATGCCATGCCTGGCGCACCAGCGCATCCCGGATTGCCCCGGGGTCTGCGGGCGAAGCCACATCGACGTTGTTGATCACTTGCACCTGCGGCGCGGACACGGCCACGCCAGCCAACGCGCCAGCCAGCACTTCGGCGGCGGGCTTGAGCAGGCTGGAGTGGAACGGCGCGGATACCGGCAGCAGCAGCGCCCGCTTGGCGCCCGCGGCCTTGGCGGCCTCGCAGGCGCGCTCGACAGCAGCCTTGTGGCCGGCGATCACGACTTGAGCAGGCGCGTTGAAATTCACGGCCTCGACGACCTCGCCCTGAGCGGCGGCCTCGCAGGCAGCGCGCACGGCATCGTCGTCCAAGCCCAGGATGGCGGCCATCGCGCCCGTGCCCACCGGCACGGCGGCCTGCATCGCATCGGCGCGCACGCGCACCAGGCGCACGGCGTCTTCAAGCGCGAGCGAACCCGCTGCCGTCAGCGCGGAATACTCGCCCAGGCTGTGACCGGCCACGACATCGGGCTTGCGGCCGCCCGCGGCACACCAGGCCTCATACATCGCGACAGCGGCGGTCAGCATGGCGGGCTGCGTATTGGTGGTCAGGTTGAGTTGTTCCGCGGGACCTTGCGCAATCAGCGCGCCCAGGTCCTGCCCAAGCGCCTGTGAGGCCCGCGCCACGGTGTCCGTGACGGCCGCAACGCCAGACCAGGCGTCCAGCATGCCGACAGCTTGGGAACCTTGGCCAGGAAAGACAAAAGCGATTTTCATGATTGACCGTATGGATTGATTCAGTGTCTGTGTGGAATGCCAGGCACATCGTTCCGGCGGCTGCGGCGGGTACGCCGCGCCACGCCGGACCGCGCCCTTACATGCGGGCCAGTACCGAGCCCCAGGTGAATCCGCCGCCCACACCTTGCATCAGAATCAGCTGACCCGGCTTGACACGGCCATCGCGGCGCGCGGCGTCCAAGGCCAGCGGCACGCTGGCCGCAGAGGTGTTGGCGTGGCTGTCGACGGTTACGACGACCTTCTCGACCGGCACGGCAAGCTTGCGCGCCAGGAAATTCAGGATGCGCACGTTGGCCTGGTGCGGAATCAGCCAGTCGACATCGGCGATCTCCACGCCCGCTTCGGCGCAGGTATCACGCGCGGAACGGTCCAGCACGGTGACGGCCTGTTTGAACACGGCCTGCCCGTCCATGCGCAGGAACGGATCGCCGGTGACGTCACCGTACGCGACGTTGCCCGCGGCGTTCAGGATCTTGGCCTGGCTGCCGTCGGCGTGCAATTGCGCGGCCAGGATGCCGGGCTTGTCGGAAGCCTTGAGCACCACGGCGCCGGCGCCGTCGCCGAACAATACGCAGGTGGAGCGGTCGTTCCAGTCCAGGATGCGCGAAAAGACTTCAGCGCCGATGACCAGCGCGCAGCGCGCCCGGCCGGCGCGGATGAAGCTGTCGGCGGTGGTCATCGCATAGACGAAACCGCTGCACACGGCCTGCACGTCGAATGCCGCCGACCCCTTGGCGCCCAGGTTGGATTGCACGATGCAAGCGGTGCTGGGGAAGACGAAATCGGGAGTCGAGGTGGCCAGGACGATCAGGTCGATGTCCGAGGCCTCCACGCCAGCGTCGGCCAGCGCGCGGCGCGCGGCCTCGGTGGCCAATTGGCTGGTCGTGACGCCGCGTTCGGCCAGATGGCGCTGGCGGATGCCGGTGCGCTCGACGATCCATTCGTCGGAAGTGGCGATGTCGCGCGTCGCCAGCTCCGCCGCCAGTTCGTCATTCGAAACCACGCGTTCCGGCAAGAAGCTGCCGGTGCCCGCGATCACGGAATATTTCATTGCGGTATCCATCAAGCGGTGTCCCCAGCCACGTTTGGCAACGGCGCCGTAGGGCCCCCGCCAGATTGAACGCGCTTGGTAATCTGAGCGACCGTCTCAGCGGTGCGCTCCAGCAGTTTACTCACTACGGCTTCGCGGGCGCGCTGCAACGCAAAACCATAGGCGTAGACATCCGCGGAACCATGGCTCTTGATGACCACGCCGCGCAAGCCCAGCAACGCGGCGCCGTTATAGCGCCGGTTGTCGACGCGGGTGCGCAGGCGGTTGAGCACCGGCTTGGCCACCGCGCCAGCCAGCAGCGTGATCAGATTGCGTTTGAACTCTTCGCGAATGACGCTGGACAACATCTTCGCCAGTCCTTCGACGGACTTGAGCACGACGTTGCCGACGAAACCGTCGCAGACGACGACGTCGACCGTACCCTTGAATATGTCATTGCCTTCCACGTTGCCGTAGAAGTTGAGCGGGCTGCTCCGAAGAAGCTCGGCGGCTTCCTTGACGACTTCGTTGCCCTTGATGACCTCTTCGCCGATATTGAGCAAGCCCACCGACGGGCGCTCACGATGGTCGACCGCCTGCGACAGCGCGGCGCCCATGATGGCGAATTGGAGCAGGTGCTCGGCCGTGCAGTCCACATTCGCGCCCAGGTCCAGCACCGTGGTGGCGCGGCCCGTCTGGTTCGGAATGGACGTGGCGATCGCGGGGCGGTCTATGCCGTCCAGCGTCTTGAGCACATAGCGTGAAATGGCCATCCACGCGCCGGTATTGCCTGCGGAAACGCAGGCGTCGGCGCGCCCGTCCTTGACGGACTGGGCGGCCAGGCGCATGGAGGAGTCTTTTTTGCGGCGCAGGGCGACCTCGACCGGGTCGTCCATGGTGACGACTTCGGAAGCCGCCACGATTTCAATGCGATCACGCGCCACGCCGCGGTGCTCGGAGAGCGCCGCTTCGATGGCGTCGGGAAGCCCGACCAGCAATAGCCGGGTATCCGGAAATTGCCGGGCGAACTCGATCGCAGCCGGAATCGTGACGGGCAGACCGAAGTCTCCGCCCATACAGTCTATGGCGATGCGTATCACGGGTGCCAGGTATCAGCGCTCAGCCGAAATGGTCCGAGTACGAGTTCGGCCCGGAGGCCTTATTCGTCGGCCTTGGTCTTCAGGACCTTGCGGCCACGGTAAAAGCCGTTGGGGCTGATGTGGTGACGCAGATGGGTTTCGCCCGTGTTGGGTTCGATCGCCGTCGGCGGGTTCACCAGAAAATCGTGTGCACGGTGCATACCGCGCTTGGACGGGGACTTCTTGTTTTGTTGAACGGCCATGATGACTCCTAGAAACGGGGCGCATTGTACGCGATGCGGCCCGATGTTGATCTCAATCTTTGTGCTTCAGTTGTTCCAGCACCGCAAACGGCGACGGACGCTTGACAGCGGGCTCCTCGGGAGAAGCTTCGCTGACCTTGGCCAGCGCGCCCGGGCATACATCATGCTTGGGCACATACGGAACGCTCAGAATGAGCTCATCTTCGACCTGGGCCAGCAGGTCAAAATGATGCGAACCCACCACCTTTTCAGGCAGGTTGGACACAAAACCATTTCCTTCTTCGTCTTCGTCGTCCTCGCCGGATGCATCCCCGTAGGAAGCATCGTCGTCGAGATCGGCCTCGGACTTGACCAGCTGCAAAAGGACTTCGCTGTCGATCGGAAACACGAACGGCTCATTGCACCGCTGGCACACCAGCACAGGATTCGCCTGTATATGGAGATGCAACAGCGGCCGACCCAGCATCAGGCCGGATTTGCCGATTTCGCCACGCACGGACCACGTCACGAGTCCGGCATCGCCCTGCGGTTGTTCGGGCAGCCCGTCAACCACGCGCGTAAGCCGCACAAGAGGTATGGTTCCTTGCGCTTCCTTGCCCATCTGGGCAAATGCGTAGGCATCGATGCGCTTGATTTTCAGTCCTTTGCATTCGCGGGAAAAATTCGGGGGCGTCTATGCAGCTCTTTACTTCTCGCCAGCCGCAGCTACTTGCCACATGCTTAGCCGCATACACACCACCTGCATGGCGCTCTTAGAGTCTGCCTAAGCAGTCCGCCCTTAAGCGGTCCGCCCTTAAAGCAGTCTGCTTAGCAGTCTGCTTTATAAAGCGTCGGCCAAAGCCTCTCAGAGCGCGGGGCTCGCGCCCGCTCATGCAAAAATCCCGCAAAACGTTAGATAATACTGTGACTTACGTATTAACGTCAAATATCGCATGCCTTCAAAACCCAGCCTGATCCTCGCGTCCAGCTCGCGTTACCGCAAAGAACTGCTGTCCCGCCTGCGCCTGCCGTTCACGGCCATTTCTCCCGATGTAGACGAAACGCCACAATCCGGCGAAACCCCCGAAGCCTTGGCGCTACGCCTGTCCGTGGCCAAAGCCATGGCGGTCGCCGCCAACCACCCCGGCAGCATCGTGATCGGCTCGGACCAGGTGGCCACGGTGGACGGACAGCCTATCGGGAAACCGGGAGATTTCCCGCGCGCCCTGGCGCAATTGCGGGCCCTGTCGGGTCAGATCGTGGAATTCCACAGCGCTTTGGCGGTCACCGACGGCCAGAGGGTGGAAAAAGCCGACATTGTCACGCGCTGCCGTTTCCGCCAACTGACGGACCGCGCCATCGAAGCCTATCTGCGCGCCGAAGAACCCTACGATACCGCAGGCAGCGCCAAGGCGGAAAGCCTGGGCATCGCCCTGATGGAAAGCATCCAGAGCGATGACCCCACGGCCATCATCGGCCTGCCCCTGATCGCGCTGACCGGCATGCTGGCGCGTTTCGGCCTGGACCCGCTGGACGCCCCGGGGGCCGCGGCATGAGCGGCGCGCTGCACCTGATACCGGTCGGACTGGGAGAAGCCCCGCCCGAACGCTGGCTTCCGGCCGAGGTCCGCGCCCTGGCAGGCCGGCTGGATACTTACATCGCTGAAAACGCCAAGACCGCCCGCGCCTTCCTCAAGCTGATCGGCACCACCCGGCCGCTGCAGGAAATCACGATCCACACCCTGAGCGACAAGGTCGACGCCGCCCAGATCAAGACTTGGCTGACGCCGGCATTGAGCGGCGCGGAAATCGGCCTGGTTTCCGAGGCCGGCTGCCCCGCCGTCGCGGATCCGGGCGCCAAGGTCGCGGACGCCGCCCACCGACTCGGCATCACCGTGAAACCCTGGGTCGGCCCCTCCTCCATCCTGCTGGGCCTGATGGCCAGCGGCCTGGACGGACAGCGCTTCGCCTTCCATGGCTATGCGCCGGTGGACCCGGCGGAACGCGCCAAGCAGCTGCGGGCCTGGGAGCAGCATTCGGCCAAGCACAACCAGACCCAGTTGCTGATCGAGACCCCCTACCGCAACGCCGCCATGTTCGCGACGCTGCTGACCAGCCTGAAGGGCGACACCAAGCTGTGCGTGGCCCGCTCGGTCACCACCGCGGACGAATGGATCGTCACGCGTAGCGTGGCCGACTGGAAAAAGCAGCCGGCGCCCCAGCTCGACAAGCTGCCCACCCTGTTCCTTTTCCTGGCGCGCTGAACCATGCGCCACCTGATTCTTGCGCCGCTTGCCGCGGCCATCCTGGCGGGATGCGCCGCGCGCGGCCCTGCCGGTCTGGACCTGGACACCTCGGTCACTGCCGTCAGCCAGGCCAGCCGGGTTCGCAGCATCGTCCTGCACTACACCAGCGTTGATGACGCCCGCTCGATGGAATTGCTCTCCAAGGGCAAAGTCAGCGCCCATTACCTCGTGAACGAGGCGGGCCGCGTCTACCGGCTGGTCGACGAGAACCGCGCCGCCTGGCACGCCGGCGCCAGTTCCTGGTATGGCAACATCGCCATGAACAGCACCTCCATCGGCATCGAGATCGTCAACCCGGGCTGGACGGAGGGGACGGACGGCAAGCCTGTCTGGCACCCCTATGACGAACGGCAACTGCGCGCCCTGACCATACTGCTGCGCGACATCGCACAACGGCATGGCATCGCGCCCGAGAACGTGGTGGGCCATAGCGATATCGCGCCCCAGCGCAAGGTCGACCCCGGCCCTCTTTTCCCGTGGAAAATGCTGGCCGAAGCCGGAATCGGACGCTGGTATGACGAAAGCGGAGCCGCCGCGCATCTCGCGCGCCTGCAGGTCCAAGGCATCCCCGACGTGGCATGGTTCCAGAAGCAACTGGCGCGGCTGGGCTACGCCTGCCCGCAGGATGGCACGCTGGACCCGGCGACGATCGGCGCGCTGGCAGCCTTCCAGATGCATTACCGGCCAGCGCTATACGACGGCCAACCCGACGCGGAAACCGCCGCCATCATGCTGGCGATGCTGTAAAGCCGGGCAGGGCTAGCGCCGGCTGCGCAGCCACACAACCAACCGCCAGCCCAGCAACAGCGCCAGCACAGCGGCGTAAAGCGCAGGTTGCGCCAGATCGTTCTTGCCAGCCTTGTGCCACCAATAATGCAGCACCGCCAGCAGGCCGATGGCATAGATGGCACGATGCAAGGTCTGCCAGCGCTTGCCCAGCTTGCGCATGGCCCATTGCGTAGAGGTGGCCGCCAGCGCGGTCATCAGCACGAACGCCGCGAATCCCACGGTGATAAAGGGACGCTCACCGACGTCGCGCAGCATAGCCGCCGGGTCGAAGCCGCGATCCCACCAGACCCAGGCCATGAAATGCATGAAGCCATAGAAAAAGGCGAACAGCCCGCACATGCGGCGCAAACGCACCAGCGCGGGCTGGCCGGTGATCCGGCGCAGCGGCGTAATGGCCAGAGTCACGAGCAGACAGACCAGGGTCCAGGTACCCGATGAGCGGGTCAGGAACTCGACGGGATTGGCCGTCAGCCCGTTATTCATGCCCAACCAGATCCAGCGCGCGAAAGGCGCCAGCCCCAACAGGAACAGGAATGGCTTGAAGCGCCCCACCGTCTTGGCGGAAAGCGCCGTCTTGCGTGGCGGCGCGGCCGAAGCCGCCCGCGGGGTGCCGTCAGGCATGGAATCGCCTCAGTAGTTCGCCTTCAGATCCATGCCCTGGTAGAGCGAGGCCACCTGCTCGCCATAGCCGTTGAACATCAAGGTCTTGCGCTTCGGCGAGAACAAGCCGTCTTCACCTATGCGGCGCTCGGTGGCCTGGCTCCAGCGCGGGTGAGGCACATCCGGGTTCACGTTGGCATAAAAGCCATATTCCTGTGGCGCGGCCTTGATCCAGGACGACACGGGCGGCTTTTCCACCAGGCGGATCTTCACCAGAGACTTGGCTGACTTGAAGCCGTACTTCCAGGGCACTGCCAGCCGCAGCGGCGCGCCGTTCTGGTTCGGCAATACCTTGCCGTAGACCCCAAAAACCAGCATGGCCAGGGGATTCATGGCCTCGTCGATGCGCAAGCCCTCCACGTAGGGCCACTCCAGGATCGCCGCCCGCACGCCCGGCATGTTCTCGCGCTGCACGGCAGTCACGAATTCCACATACTTGGCGTTGCCCGTGGGCTCGACCTGCTTGAGCAGCGCAGACAGGGAATAGCCCACCCACGGAATCACCATGGACCAACCCTCGACACAGCGCAGCCGATAGACGCGTTCTTCCATCGGCGCCAGCTTGAGCAGCTCTTCGATCGAGAAGACACGCGGCTTGCCGACCTCCCCCTCAACGCTTACGCTCCAGGGGCGTGTCTGCAACTTGCCCGCATTCGCGGCGGGATCGTCCTTATCCACGCCGAACTCGTAGTAATTGTTGTACGAAGTGACATCGGCCAGGGAAGTCTGCTTGTCCATGACGCTCAGGGCGGCATTGGCCTTGCCCGGCAAGGCGCCAGCTTCCTGGGCGTGCGCACTGCGCATGGCCCATCCCGGCAAGCCCGCGGCAGCCGCAACCATCCCGGCGCGCAACATCAGTTCTCGGCGCGAGCGCCAGACGGCCTCGGAGGTGATCTCGGAGGGAAGAATATCGTCGGGCTTGCGTATCAACATCATGGTCTCCGGTCTGGCACCCGCCTAGTCATGGGCGCACCTGCGCAAGCCATGGACGCCGCGCCGCCCCATGATATTCCGCAGCGGCGAGCAATTGCGGGTATTTCCTATAGACCTGCGCCAGCGGCGGGCGTTCCACGCCCAGCGGTGATCAGACCCGCGGAAGCAACCACTCGCGCACTTTCGGCACGCTGTCCAGCACCGCCTGGGGCGAGCAACCCTCAAGTTCCTTCAGGGTATGCGCGCCGTAGGTGACTCCCAGGCCGTGCACGCCGGCGTTAATCGCCATCTGCAGGTCGTGCGAGGTATCGCCCACCATGACGACGCGATCCGGATCCACGTCCAGCTCCTGCATCAGTTCGTGCAGCATGGCGGGGTGAGGCTTGCTGAAGGTTTCGTCCGCGGTCCGGGTCGCGTCGAACAGCGGGCCCAGGCCGGTGGCGGCCAGGGCGCGGGTCAGGCCCACTCGGCTTTTACCGGTGGCCACCGCCAGGCGCACGTTCTGCCCCGCCAGCTCAGCCAGGAGTTCCTGCACGCCCTCGAACAGGCGCAGTTCCGGGTCGCGCAGCAGATAGTGCGTGCGGTAGCGCTCCAGGAAGCGCGGCAGCATTGCCTGCGTCAGTTCCGGCACCGCTCGGCGCAGGGCGCTTTCCAGGGACAGACCGATCACCCAGCTGGCGTCGGAAGCCGAGGGCACCGCCAGACCCAGGTCGCGGCAGGCGCCCTGGATGGCGGCCACGATGCTGTGCGTGGAATCCATCAGGGTGCCATCCCAGTCAAAGACGACCAGCGAATACGACATAATCAGACCGACTCCAGTTGTTTCAGTATTTTCCGGCAAGCTGGGGGCAGCTCGGCGGTAAGCGTCAGCGGCTCGCCCGTCACCGGGTGGGCCAAGGTCAATTGATGGGCGTGCAGGAACATCCTGCCAAAGCCCATGCGCGCAAAATGCGCCCGCACCTCGTCGTGGCCGTACTTGTCGTCGCCCACGATGGGAAAGCCGCTGGCGGCCAGGTGTACCCGGATCTGGTGGGTTCGGCCGGTGCGCAGCTCGGCGTCGACCAGACTATAGCCACCAAACCGCTGCTTGAGGGTGACGATGGTGTGCGCCGACTGACCGTCCGGATCCACCTTGACGCGCCGCTCTCCGGACTGGGTGGTCCACTTGGACAGACCCAGCTTGATGTGCTGACGGTCGTTGACCCAATCGCCCTCGACCAGGGCCAGATAGTGTTTGTCCCCTTTTCCTTCGCGCAGCATGGCGTGCAGCGCCAGCAAGGCGCTGCGCTTCTTGGCGACCATCAGGAGGCCCGAAGTCTCGCGGTCCAGGCGATGGACCAGTTCCAGAAACTTGGCGCCAGGCCGCGCCGCACGCAATTGCTCGATTACGCCGAAGGACACCCCGCTCCCGCCGTGGACCGCCACGCCGGCGGGCTTGTCCACCACCAGCAGCGCCTCGTCCTCGAAAACCACCGGAAACTCCGCGCCAGGCACCGGACGGGGCTTGCCCGGATCGGGCAGCCGCAGGGGCGGAACACGGACCACGTCTCCTTCAGCGACCCGGTAGTCGGCTGAAGTGCGTCCCTTGTTTACGCGCACCTCACCGCCGCGGATCGCTTTGTAGATATGGGTTTTGGGGACGCCCTTGCACAGACGCGCCAGGTAGTTGTCCAGGCGCTGGCCGGCATGCTCGGCGTCGACTTCCACCAGCCGGACGGCAGGGGGAGCTTTAGAGGGGGATTTCGAGGAGGAAGTTTCTTTGCGCATTGCGGAAAGCGACATATAATCGGGACAGCCTAAAGGGGCTGAACTAGCCGCCTGACGTAGAGATGCAACTGTACGCAACTCCGTCGAGCGCGCGGGCCGCCATTGTACTGCCTGCTTATTCAACCCCTGGGGTCATTTGGTCGCCGGCGCAACCGCGCCCTGCCGGATAGTGGTGTGGCATTCATTTTGCCCGCTGTCCCAGCAGGTCCGTTGCATGCCGCAAGCGGCTCTGAAGCACCGCAAGAATCGTCGCATATTTAAAGCACCAGCTGCGTGTGGGCAACCAATCCGACCGCAACTGCCGTTCACAGCACTTTTCCGTCAAACCACATTCAGTGAAGCTGACCCTCCTGCTGACAGAACCCCGTGCCCCACGGCACGACGTGCCCGCCTGACCCGCGGCGGATACGCCTGGGCGCCGCCCAGGTACGGTCCGCAACTCTTGCCCGCTTCAGCCCGCAGCCCGAGTGACCCGAGGTCACGCGCCGATATCGGCGCGTCATGACAACGGAGAACCCCTCTCATGAAGCGCATGCTGTTCAATGCGACGCATCAGGAAGAATTACGCGTCGCTATCGTCGATGGGCAAAAACTCATCGACCTCGACATCGAGACTGCCGGCCGCGAACAACGCAAAGGCAATATCTACAAAGGTGTCATCACCCGGATCGAACCCGGCCTCGAAGCTTGCTTCGTCAACTACGGTGAAGACCGTCACGGTTTCCTGCCCTTCAAGGAAGTGGCCCGCAGCTACTTCAAGGAAGGCGTGGATGTCCGCAGCGCCCGTATCCAGGACGCCCTGCGCGAAGGCCAGGAACTGATCGTCCAGGTCGAAAAAGAAGAGCGCGGCAACAAGGGCGCCGCCCTGACCACGTTCATCTCGCTGGCTGGCCGCTACCTGGTCCTGATGCCCAACAACCCCCGCGGCGGCGGTGTATCGCGCCGCGTCGAGGGCGAGGACCGCCAGGAACTGCGCGACACCATGGAGCAGCTCGACCTGCCCCAGGGCATGAGCATCATTGCCCGCACCGCCGGCATCGGCCGCAACGTCGAAGAACTCCAGTGGGACCTGTCCTACCTGTTGCAGCTCTGGACGGCCATCGACGGCGCCGCGCGCGACAACTCCGCGCCCATCCTGATCTACCTGGAATCCAGCCTGGTCATCCGGGCCATCCGTGACTACTTCTCCCCGGAAATCGGTGAAATCCTCATCGATACCGACGAGATCGCCGACCAGGCCACGGCCTTCATGAGCGTGGTGATGCCGGACAACGTCCAGCGCGTCAAACGCTACCGCGACGATATTCCGCTCTTCTCGCGCTTCCAGATCGAACACCAGATCGAAACGGCCTACTCGCGCACGGTGCAATTGCCCTCGGGCGGCGCCATCGTTATCGACCACACCGAAGCCCTGGTTTCCGTGGACGTCAACTCGGCCCGTTCCACCCGCGGCGCCGACATCGAAGAAACCGCGCTGCGCACCAATTCGGAAGCAGCCGACGAAGTGGCCCGCCAATTGCGCCTGCGCGACCTGGGCGGCCTGATCGTCATCGACTTCATCGACATGGAGGACAGCAAGAACCAGCGCGCCGTCGAACAGCGCCTGCGTGATGCCCTCCATTTCGACCGCGCCCGCGTCCAGATGGGCAAGATTTCGCGCTTTGGCCTGATGGAACTGTCGCGCCAGCGCCTGCGCCCCGCCCTGAACGAAGGCTCGCACATCACCTGCCCGCGCTGCAACGGCACCGGCGTGATCCGTGACGCCGAGTCCAGCGCCCTGCACGTGCTGCGCCTGCTGCAAGAAGAAGCAATGAAGGAAAACACCGCCGCCGTGCACGCCCAAGTGCCGGTCGACGTGGCCACCTACCTGCTGAACGAAAAGCGCGCCGACATCACCAAGATGGAGGCCCGCCTGAAGGTCAACCTGATGCTGATCCCCAACAAGCATCTGGAAACGCCGCACCACCACATCGAACGCCTGCGCCACGACGATCCGCGCCTGGAAGAAGTGAAGACCAGCTTCGAACTGGTTGAAGCTCCGGCCACGGACGCCCCCTGGCAGCCTCGCGAGCACGAAATCAAGTCGCGTCCCGAAGCGCTGGTCAAGGGCATCACGCCCTCGCAGCCCGCTCCGGTTTCGACGCCCGCTCCCGCCGCACCGGCCCCCGCTCCGGCGGCCACCGGCGGCCTGGGCGGCCTGTTCAAGCGCCTGTTCGGCTGGCTGGGCGGCGGCGCCGACACGGCCAAGCCCGCCCCCGCCGCCCAGGAAGACAGCGCCAAGCGTGCGAACTCCGGCCGCGGCAAGGGCCGCAGCAGCCATGATGGCCAGGAACGCCGTGGCGAACGCCACGGTTCGGACCGCAACCGCAACCGCCGCGGCGAATCGCGCGGCGAAGGCGCCGAGGGCAGCGAAGGCGGCCGTCACCACGTGCGCGGCAACCGGCGCGCCGAAGGCGAACGCCAAGAGCGCACGGATCGCCACAACCGCAACGAAGCCCGCGGCGAACGCGATACCCAGCCTACGCACGCCGCCCTGGCGTCCAACCGTCCCGAGCAGGCCGCGGAAGTCGGTGCCGAGGACAGCGGCGCCGGCCGCAACCGCCGCCGCGGCCGTGGCCGCAATCGGCGCGAAGAAGGTCAGTCCGACGCTCCGATGAGCGAACAGGAAAGCATGGTCGCCGCCCTGGCCCAGACCGTCGCTACCGCCCTGCCCGAGACCAAGCCTGCCGCTGAAGCAGCCCCGGTCGTGGCCGAGACCGCCGACACCGCTGAGCAAACCGCCGATGGCGTGCCCTCGGTGGAAGGCGCCGAAGGCGCAGCCGATCCCGAACGCAAGCGCCGCCGCCGCCGCAGCCGCCGTGGCCGCCGCAGCCAGGAAGAAGCAGGCTTGGCCGGCAGCGACGAGCAGCAGGATGATGGCGCCGACGACGACAGCGCCGACCAGTCGGAAGAAGCTGTCGCCCAGCCCGTCACGACGGCCGCGACCGCCGAGCAAGCCGTGGAACCCGCCCAGGCTCAACAAGCCGAGACCGTCCCGGCGCAAGCCCAGCAGACCGAAGCCGCGCCGGTTGAACCCGCCAAGGTTGCCGAGGCTCCCGTTCAGGCCCTGCAGGCAGAACCCGTCCAGGCCGAAGCCGTGCAAGCGGTCGAGCCGGTGGCCCAGCCCGTGCAGACCGCCGCGCCTGAAGTGACGCAGCCGATCGCCGTGCAGGCCGCCAGCGAGGTGTCCGCCCCCGCCGCGTCCGAACAGGCGCCGGTGGAAGCTGCCGCCGTCGAGCCCGTGGTTGCTCCTGTCCCGGCCCCCGCGCCCGCACCGGTCGCCCAGGAAGCGGTTGCCGCAGCGCCCGCGCCCGCGGCGCCCGCCAGCCAGCCCATCGTGGTGCCGGCAGCCGCGCCGTCCGCCAAGGCGCAAGCCTTGCATGACGTGGTGAACGCCGCTGGCCTGCAGTGGGTGGAAACCGATCCGGACCGCCACGCACAGACCCAGTTGCGCATCGCCGCCGCGCATACGCCGGTCCGTCTGGGCCGCGAGCGCAAGCCCGTTGCCCCCGTTTCCAACGAACCCTTGGTTCAGGTCGAAACGCGCCACTAAACCCCAGGCCCGCAAGGGCTTGTGGCTGCAGTAGCCTGCCACCCCGGAAGCTGGACACTGATCCGGCGCCGGGGTGTTTTTCATGGCGGACCTGGGGCAGCCGCGCCCAAGCCTGCCCCATCGGATCCATCCCTGCTGTTCAGTCCCCTTCTATTGGGTCAGCAGGCAGGTTGAGCGCCAGTCCCGCCTCCTCGACGAAAGCCTCCGCCAACGCCGAATGCGGCATATGCCTCGCCCAGATAATCCCCATGCGGCGCAACGGTGCGCGCCCGGGCAAAGGCACGCGCTTGACGCGCCGGCTGTCCAGCCAATCCGGCGCCCAGTCTGGCACCAGCGACACTCCCAGCCCTTCCGACACCATGCAGGCGATACCCATCAGGCCGTCGACCTCCAGGCGTTCGCGCGGCACGATGCCATGCTGCCGCAGGTATTGGTCCGCCAGGCGGCCTCCCCAGACGTTGCGGTCGTATCGGATGAAAGGCTGGGTGCTCATCAGCTCGTGCGCATCATTGCTCACGGTATCGGGCGGCGCCAGCACTACCAGCGGCTCTTCCGCCACCAATTTCCAGGCGTAGCCCTTGGATAGGTTGAATTGGGGCTTGACGATGAAGGCTGCGTCCAGGTCGCCATTGATCACGCGGTGATACAGGTGATTGGAAGTGCCGGGTTCCACGAATACGGCAAGTTTGGGCAGGCGGCGGTAAAGACGCGCCAAGACCGTGGGCATGATGCCGGTCAGCGCCGACACCGACACTCCCAGGCGAAGCTCGCCCAGCGGTGCATCGTCGCTTGCGCTGGCGCGCAGATCCCGCACCTCGCGCAGCACGCTGCGGGCCCGCTCCAGCACCTTCAGCCCCGCCTCGGTGGCCTTGACGCTGCGGCCCACGCGCTTGATCAGGATGGCGCCCAGTTCTTCTTCCAAGGTGCGCACACGCGCGGCGATCGCGGCCGGGGTCAGGTCCAGTCTGCGAGCCGCCTCCGCCAGCGATCCGCTCTCGACGACCGACACAAAGCTCTGCACATACCGAGTATCCACTGCGCCCCCCTTTTTCTATATGCACGGTTTGCGCCAGGGCAAACCACAACAATTTTATGGATTGAAGCAATTAAACAGCAGATGTTCATCGGCCGGTTCGATGCCAGAATCAGATGTTGTTGGCGCGCCGCCATGGCGCGTCTTCCCCATCCATCCGACTGCGAGTACAGATCATGAGCACCCAAGCCAGCATTCCCGGCGTTTTTTCTCCGGTCCTGACGCCGTTCGACGAAGCCTATCGCCCGGCACTGGGACGCTACGTGAAGCATTGCCGCTGGCTGCGCGAACAATCGGTCGGCCTGGCCATTTTCGGAACCAATTCGGAAGCAAACTCGCTGGCTTTGTCCGAAAAGCGCAGCCTGCTAGACGCCTTGCTGGAAGCCGGCGTGGAGCCCTCCGCGTTGATGCCCGGCACGGGGGCCTGCGCGCTGCCTGACGCGATCGAACTGACACGCCATGCCGTGCACAGCGGCAGCATGGGCGTGCTGGTCTTGCCGCCCTTCTATTACAAGGGAGTGAGCGACGAGGGCCTGTTCCGCTACTACGCCGAACTGATCGAAGGTGTGGGCGACGACAGACTGCGCATGTACCTGTACCACATCCCGCCCGTGAGCCAGGTACCCTTGAGCCTGGACCTCATCGACCGCCTGCTGGACCGCTATCCCGGCCAGGTCGCGGGCGTAAAGGACAGCGGCGGAGACTGGAACAATACCGCCGCCATGATCGAACGCTTTGCGCCGCGGGGCTTTCAGGTCTATGCCGGCAGTGAAGCATTCCTGCTGCAGACCCTGCGCGCGGGCGGCGTGGGCTGCATCACCGCCACCGGCAACGTCAATCCGGGCCCCATCGTCGCGCTCCAGCAGCGCTGGCAGGAGGCAGACGCCGACGCCCGCCAGGCTGGGCTGAACGCGACCCGCAATGTGTTCGGGAAGTTCCCCATGATTCCCGCAATGAAGGCCGCCATCGCCTGGAAGTCCGGCGATCCCGCCTGGGCGACGGTGCGCCCGCCGCTGGTGGAACTGAACGCCGAGCAACGCTCCGCCCTGCAAGCCGCCCTGAACGACAACGGCTTTGACATGCCGGGCGCGGACTCGTTGGCCGACAACTGATCCAACCCGCCCGCAGGTACGCCAGTACCTGCGGGACAGGACGGTAGCCCTGTGCCGCGGGGTGGGCCTTAGCTCACCACGCCGATGTTCCAGGGCACGAATTCGTGGTCGCCCAGTCCCAGGAGCTCGCTTTTGCTTCGGGTGCCGGAGGCCACCAGCAGGATTTCCTCGAAGATCCGCTGCGCCACCTCTTGCAGAGTGGCCGTGCCATCCAGGATGTCGCCGCAATTGACATCCATGTCTTCCGTCAGCCTTTCATACATCGGCGTATTGGTCGCCAGTTTGATCGACGGCACGGGCTTGGCGCCGAACATCGAGCCTCGACCGGTGGTGAAACAAATCATATTGGCGCCCCCGGCGATCTGGCCGGTCGCGGACACGGGATCGAAGCCCGGCGTATCCATGAAGACCATCCCGGGCTGCCGCACCGGTTCCGCGTAACGGTACACCTCCATCAACGCCGTCGTGCCGCCTTTCATCGAGGAGCCGAGTGACTTCTCGAAGATGTTGGCCAATCCGCCCATCTGATTACCGGGGCTGACCTTGCCGTTGATCTGCACGTCCCGCCCGGGAGAATACTCTTCCTTCCACCATCGGATGCGCTGCACCAGTTTCTCGCCGACCTCGCGGTTCCGGGCTCTCGACGTCAACGTATGCTCCACGCCGTAGATCTCAGGCGTTTCAGACAGAATGGCGGTACCGCCATGGCGCACCAGGATGTCCATGGCCGCACCCAATGCCGGATTGGCGGTAATGGAAGAGAATCCGTCCGAGCCGCCGCACTGCAGTCCTACCGTGAGATGACTCGCCGGTACCGGCACGCGCTCGACATTGTTGGCCTCGGGCAGCAGCGCCCGCACGGCGGCGACGCCCGCCTCGATGGTCTTCCGAGTGCCGCCGGTCTCCTGCATGATGAACGTCTTCAGGCGCGCGCCCGCCTCCAGCCCCTGGTCCTTGAGCAAGGCATCCAGCTGGTTGCGCTCGCAGCCCAGTCCAACAATCAGCACCGCCGCGAAATTGGCGTGGCAGGCATAGCCGCCCATCGTCCGGCGCAACAGATCCATGGGTTCACCCGACATTTCCATGCCGCAGCCCATGCCATGGCTCAATGCCACCACGCCATCCACATTGGGATAAGCGGCCATCAACGCCGGCGTGAAGGCCTCGGCGATGCGGTGTACTACCGTCGCCGAACAGTTGACGGTCGCCATGACTCCTATGTAGTTGCGCGTGGCGACCTGGCCGTTGGCGCGCACGATGCCGAGAAAGCGCGCCTGCTCGGACTCGGGCAGGATGGGTGTGGGCACGTAATCGCGGGCATGCGCATAGTCGCGGTCGAATTCCTGGAAATCCATATTGTGCGAATGGACGTAGGTGCCCGCCGGGATGTCGTTTGCCGCGAAGCCTATGCACACGTTGTACTTGAGTATGGGCTCGCCTGCGCGCAGGTCGCGCGCCGCGATCTTGTGCCCGGCCGGAATCTGGCTGCGGCTGACGATGCCTTCGGAAGGCACGGCCATCCCTATGCTGATAGGCACGCGAGCCACCACGACGTTGTCCGCGGAATGCAGCCGGATGACAGGGCCGGCAGCGCGCTTTTCTGTGAAATCGATCATGTCTTGCTCTCGTATGGATGAACGGATGCCCGGCCGAGGACGCTCGCGCGCGGGCGGGCCGGCTATTCGGGTTTGATGCCTATGTCGCGGATCAGGACGGACCAGCGCGGCAACTCCGCGCCCACGAAGCGCGTGAAGGTCTCGGAGTCGCTGCCCACGACCGTGAATCCCTGCTCGCTCAGCTTGGCCTGCATGTCGCTCTGCTCCAGGGCGGCGCGAATGGAATTGGAGAGTTTGCCCACCACGGGTTTGGGAGTGTTTGCCGGCGCGAAAACGCCATACCAGGTGGACACCTCGAAGTCCTTGAAGCCCGACTCGGCCAGCGTCGGGATCGTCGGCGCCTTGGGATCCCGCTTCAGGCTGGTAATGGCCAGCGGCCGGACCTTGCCCGAATTGATGTGCGGCAGCGCCACCGGCAGGTTGGCGAACATGTACGGTACATGCCCGCCCAGCACGTCGGCCATGGCCGCCGATTCGCCTTTGTAGGGCACGTGCGTGACCTTGGTGCCCACCATGTGCGCGTATAGTTCCCCGGCGATATGTTGTGGCCCCCCTTGGCCGGAAGAGGCGTAGCTCACCGCGCCATCGCCCGCCTTGCGGATGTGCTCGGTGAGTTCCTGCACGGTTTTCGCTTCGACCAGTGCCGGGTTGACGACCAGTATCAGGGGCATGGTCACGACCTGCGACACTGGCGCGAAGTCCTTTTCAGGCTTGAACGGCAGGGAGGGGAACAGGGACGGAGCGACCACCATGGTGGATTGCGATCCCAGGAACAGCGAATAACCATCGGCTGGCGAACGCGCGACGTTGTCGGCAGCAATGGTGCCGGTGGCGCCAGCCCGGTTTTCCACGACCACCTGCTGCCCCAGGCTTTCGGCCATCTTGGCACCCACCAGGCGCGCCACGATGTCCGCGCCGCCTCCGGGAGCAAAGCCCACCACCATGCGCAGCGGCTTGTTGGGAAACTCCTCGGCCATGACGGCGGACGCGCCGCTGGACAACGCAAGGGCCAAGCAGACGGCGGGGGCCATGCGCGCCAGGCGACGCGCGGGCGTACAGGGGTAGTTCATGTGTTGGTCTCCGTCGGCCGCCGTCTCTTCCCTCCCCCCCGCGCGGCCATGGGCGCGACGGAGAGGCCAGGCCTAGGGGCGGCCATTGTGTGTGTTGGGCAATGCCAGGGCATTCTGGCGATTGCATCCCTTACCAACAAGTATGTGTACACACCGTCAGAACATAATATTTTTATGTTCTTGAATCGAATCAGATCCCGAACGGCAGAACGGGGCGGCGGCCGCCAAAAAAAAATCCACCCCGGTGGGGGTGGATCTGTGTGTGTGGCGCACCCGCGGGCGGCGCCATGCGCGCATCAACGCGCCGGGGATCAGAACTGGTAGGTGTAGGTCAGCTGCACCACGTCCAGGCCGGGATTCGGGCGTTTGATGCTGGCGTTCGAAAAGTGGGAATAGCGCACGCCGATGCGATTGTTCGGCGTCACGAGAAAGCCCATGCCGATGTGATCGCCAAACTGGAAGGCCGTGCTGATGTTCTCGTCGGCGAAACGCGTGCTGGAAAAGAGCGTGGCGCCAATACCCGCTTCAATGTAGAAGCGCTCGCCGGTCCACCAGCGGAACATCGGGATGGCGTTCAGTTGCCAGACATGGCCCGGGGAACGCGAGCCGCTCGCCTTCCAGTACGACGCGCCGAGTTCAGGCGTGAGGTCCAGGCGCCCCCAGTTGCCGCCGAATTGGTACGTCCAGACCGAGGGCGTCTCGTAGTTGATCGTCAGACGCTGGTAGTGGTCTCCAATGCCGTAATGCACGCTGACGCCGCCCTGAGTACCCGTGGACGATTGGGCGCTTGCCAACGACGCGCCAGCAGCCAGCGCAAGCCCCAAAAGGCCGGTAAGCATCTTCTTCTTGGTCAACTGCATTGGGAAACTCCGTAGATTTCAATCCTAGTACGCAACATAGCAAAATCCGGGCCGGACGGCTCCCGCTTTGTCGCACGCAGGCAACATCGCGGATGGAAAACACTGTTCCGCAAAACAAGCGTCACACGGGCTCCCAGTCCATACGAAAATGCCGCCGGGAGCCCGATGCCGCCGGCGGCATTTCTGCCACTATCTGCCCTACCCGCGCATGGGCTGGATCACCAGGCCCTCAGGCCGCGGTGACGACATCTGCCGGCTGGTTGGTCAGCAAGGCAAGCAGACGGGCAATTTCTTCGCGCAGCTGGCGGCGATCGACGACCATGTCGATGGCGCCCTTCTGCAGCAGGAATTCGGCGCGCTGGAAGCCTTCCGGCAGTTTTTCGCGCACGGTCTGTTCGATCACGCGCGGACCGGCAAAGCCGATCAGCGCCTTGGGTTCAGCGATGACCACGTCGCCCATGAAGGCGAAGCTGGCCGATACGCCACCCATGGTCGGGTCGGTCAGGACGCTGATGAACGGCAGGCCGGCCGCCGACAGACGCGTCAGCATGGCGTTGGTCTTGGCCATCTGCATCAGCGACAACAGGCTTTCCTGCATGCGTGCGCCGCCCGAGGCGGCCACGCAGATGAAAGGCGTCTTGTTGTCCAGGGCGGCCTGGGCGCCGCGCGCAAAGCGCTCGCCCACCACCGAACCCATGGAACCGCCCATGAATTCGAATTCGAAGCAGGCCAGGGTCGCCGGCACGCCACGGATGGAGCCGCTCATGACCACGAGCGCATCGGTCTCGCCGGTTTGCTTGACTGCTTCCTGCAGGCGCTCGGGATACTTGCGCGTGTCCTTGAACTTCAGCGTGTCGACCGAACGCGTGGTCTGGCCGATCTCGACGCGGCCCTCCACGTCCAGCAGCGAATCGATGCGGGCGCGGGCCCCGATGCGCATGTGGTGGTCGCACTTGGGGCAGACGTGCAGATTGGCCGCCAGGTCTTCGCTGTACAGCACCGATTCGCACGACGGGCATTTCACCCAAAGGCCTTCGGGAACGCGGCGGGCGCCGCTATCGCTGGTTTTGTTGATGCGAGGAGGCAGGAGTTTTTCGAT
The DNA here is from genome assembly GCF_035282245.1 of Achromobacter sp. D10. Lineage (NCBI taxonomy): Bacteria > Pseudomonadati > Pseudomonadota > Betaproteobacteria > Burkholderiales > Alcaligenaceae > Achromobacter > Achromobacter sp. D10. The sequence continues at coordinate 645,042 of NZ_JAYJLE010000002.1, read as the reverse complement.
CCAGCTCATTGATTATTCATCCCGTTTGAGGTCACGCCCGCCGCTCAGGCCGACGCGCTTTCTCGTTTTACTTGATCCAGCGCTTGCCGGATGGTGCGCAGCCAGCCGCTGGCGGCGGTGACTGCAGCGTCGGTTTTCTGGGCCGCGGGGGCATCCGCCGCCGCCTGCTCCATGGTTTCAATCAGTTTGCTGCCGATCACGACGGCATCCGCCGCGCGCGCCACGCGTTGGGCGCTTTCGGCGTCGCGGATGCCGAAGCCCACGCCGACCGGAATATCGCGCACATGGCGGCGGATCACGGCCAGCCGCTCGGCGACGTCATCGGTATTCAGCGAGCCCGCGCCGGTGACACCCTTGAGCGACACGTAGTACACGTAGCCCCGCGCTACTTGGGCGACGGCTTTGATGCGCGCTTCCGTCGACGTGGGCGCCAGCAGGAAAATGGGCGCAATGCCGTGTTCGCCCAGCGTGGCGGCGAACTCGACGACTTCTTCGGGCGGATAATCCACCACCAGCACGCCGTCCACGCCAGCCTGCTCGGCGCGGCGCGCAAACTCCGCCTGGCCCATGCGTTCTATCGGGTTGGCATAGCCCATCAACACCACGGGAGTGGAGGCGTCGCCCTGGCGGAACTCACCCACCAGCTCCAGCACGCGGGCCAGGCCCACGCCCTGAGCGATGGCCCGATCGGCTGCGCGCTGGATCACCGGACCGTCGGCCATGGGATCGGAGAACGGTACGCCCAGCTCGATGACATCGGCGCCGGCCTCGACCAGCGCGTGCATCAGGGGGACGGTCGCGGCAGGCGAAGGGTCGCCGGCGGCAATGTAGGGAATCAGCGCCGCGGCGCGGCCGGATTCGGCGGTGCGCGCAAAAGCGGCGGCGATACGATCGATGCGAGTGGTCATGGACGGGGCCTCAGAGCTCGATACCGGCCTTTTCGGCCACGGTATGCATGTCTTTGTCGCCGCGGCCCGACAAATTGACCAGGATGATGGCGTCACGCGGCAGCGTGGCGGCCATCTTCACGGCTTGCGCAATGGCGTGCGACGACTCCAGGGCCGGCATGATGCCTTCAATACGGCAGCAATCGTGGAACGCCTTGAGGGCTTCCTCGTCGGTAATGCCGACGTACTCGGCGCGGCCGGAGTCCTTCAGCCAGGCGTGCTCCGGACCGACGCCGGGATAGTCCAGGCCGGCGGAAACCGAATGGGTTTCCTGGACCTGGCCGTCGGCGTCCTGCATGACGTAGGTGCGGTTGCCGTGCAGCACGCCCACCTGGCCCGCGGCCAGGGAAGCTGCGTGGCGGCCGCTGTCCATGCCCTCGCCCGCCGCCTCGACGCCGATCAGGCGCACGTTTTCGTACGGGATGTAGGGATGGAAGATGCCCATGGCGTTGGAACCGCCGCCCACCGCCGCCACCACGTAGTCGGGCTGACGGCCGACGGCTTCGGGCATTTGCGTCAGGCATTCATTGCCGATGACGGTCTGGAAATCGCGCACCATGCGGGGGTAGGGATCGGGACCCGCCACCGTGCCGATGATGTAGAAGGTGTTCTCGATGTTGGTGACCCAGTCGCGCATGGCTTCGTTCAGCGCGTCCTTCAGGGTGCGCGAGCCGGAGGTCACCGGCACGACCGTCGCGCCCAGCAGCTTCATGCGGTAGACGTTCGAGGCCTGGCGGCGAACGTCTTCGCTGCCCATGTAGACGACGCATTCCATGCCGTAGCGGGCCGCCACCGTGGCCGTGGCCACGCCATGCTGGCCGGCGCCCGTTTCGGCGATGACGCGGGGCTTGCCCATGCGCTTGGCCAGCAATGCCTGGCCGATGCAGTTGTTGACCTTGTGGGCGCCGGTATGGTTCAGGTCTTCGCGCTTGAACCAGATCTGGGCGCCGCCCAGCATTTCCGACCAGCGGCGGGCATGGTAGACCGGGCTGGGCCGGCCGACGAAATGCTTGAGTTCGTAGTTGAACTCTTCCTGGAAGGCGGGGTCGAGACGGTAATGGTCATAGGCCGCGCGCAGCTCGTCGAGCGCGTGCATGAGCGTTTCTGCCACGAAAACACCGCCATAAGGGCCGAAATGGCCCTGGGCATCCGGAAAGTCGTAAGGTTTCACCAAGCATCTCCCCCGGGTATCGCGGCAGGCCACTGCCGGCCGCAAATCCGGTTTGCAACCCGTCATTTTACCTGACGCCGGCAACGGCCGGGCGCAATGCCGTGGCCGTGCCGGGAACCGTCAGCTTGCCGTCAGAGCGACTGCCCCAGGCGGCGCAGGAAGGTATCGCAGGCGGCCAGTTGGTCCAGCGCCACGTATTCGTTGGGCTTGTGGGCCTGTTCGATATGGCCTGGGCCGCAGACCACCGTCGGGATGCCGATGCCCTGGAACAGGCCGGCCTCGGTGCCGTAGGCGACCTTGCGGGTGGCACGGTCTTCGGTCAGGGCACGCACCAGCTGAGTAATGGCGGCCTCTTCGGACGCTTCCAGGGCCGGCGCCGCGGCGCCCGTCTCGATTTCGATGCTGGCGCCATCGAATTCGGCTTTCATGCGCGGCAAGAGCTCTTCGCGCACGTATTTCTCGACTTCTGCCTGGATCTCGTCGGGCTGCATGCCGGGCAGGTTGCGGAATTCGTATGTGAATTCGCACAGCTCGGGGATGGTATTGACCGCGATGCCGCCACGGATCTGGTTGGTGGTCATCGTGGAGAACGGCACGTCGTAGAACTGGTCGTACGGACCGTTGGCCTTGAAGCTGTCGGCCAGATCGCGGATGCGGCAGATCAGGCGGGCGGCGTATTCGATGGCGTTGCAGCCGCGCGGGGTCAAGGACGAGTGCGCCGCCTTGCCGTGCACCTTGCAGCGGAACAGGTTAATGCCTTTGTGCGCCACGACCACCTGCATGCCGGTGGGCTCGCCCACCACGCAGCCTTCGGGACGGATGCCGCGCTCGTGCAGGTCGGCCAGCATGTAGGGCGCGCCGGCGCAGCCGACTTCCTCGTCGTAGGAAAAGGCCAGATGCATCGGCTTCTTGCGCGGCATGGCCAGGAATTCCGGCACCAGCGCCAGCGAACTGGCGATGAAGCCCTTCATATCGCAGCTGCCCCGCCCGTAGAGCAGCCCGTCTTTTTCGACGAGCTTGAACGGATCCGTGCTCCATTCCTGGCCGTCCACGGGGACCACGTCGGTGTGGCCGGACAGAACGATGCCGCCCTGCATGCCGCCGTCCTGGGCGGGCAAGGTGGCGAACAGATTGGCCTTGGTGCGCTCGGGGTTGTGCGCCAGCCATGCGTCGACGCCCTGGCCCTTGAGCCAATCTCGGACGGTTTCGATCAGGGCAAGATTGGAATTGCGGCTGGTCGTGTCAAAGCCAACCAGCGTTTCCAGCCAGGTGCGCGCGTTCATGTCACTACTCTCTTGGGGAAAAACAGGAGTGTAAGGCCAGCGGGCGTTCGCGTCTCGGACGGGGTGCGGCGCGCAAGCGCCTAGAATGTCGCCCGGTTAGGCAAACCCCCAAGGAGAAACCGTGCAGCACAAAGCAGTTCCCACGCGCAACATCGTGGCGGCAGTTATAGGCAATGCCCTCGAATGGTACGACTTCCTCGTGTTCGCGTTCATGACGCCGATCATCTCGAAGCTGTTCTTCCCCACCGACCCCAGCGTTCCCGGCAGCGAGCTGAACGCCATCCTGATGACGACGGCGATCTTCGGCGTAGGCTTCTTCATGCGGCCGGTCGGCGGCATCATCCTGGGCCTTTATGGCGACAAGAAAGGCCGCAAGGCGGCCATGGTCATGGTGACCTCGCTGATGGCCATTTCGATCGCGCTCATCACCGTCGCTCCTACGTATCATGCGGCAGGCATCCTCGCCCCGATCTTCATCCTGATCGCACGCCTCCTGCAGGGCTTCTCGGCCGGCGGCGAATTCGGCACCTCGACAGCGCTGCTGATTGAAATGGCGCCCAACGGCAAGCGCGGCTTCTATGGCTCTTGGCAGATGGCTGGCCAGATGCTGGCCCTGCTGATCGGCGCAGCCTGCGGCACGCTCATCACCGAGTTCTTCACGCCGCAGCAGATCGCGGACTGGGCATGGCGCCTGCCTTTCGCCTTTGGCCTCGTAATTGTGCCCATCGCCATCTATATTCGCCGCAACGTCGACGAAACCGACGCCTTCAAGCAGCTCAAGGAAGAAGAGCGCCAAGCCGCCGCGCGCGGCGACGTGCAACGCCTGAGCCTGGGCCAGATGCTGAAGACGCACACCCGGGAGACGCTGATCGGCGTGGGCCTGGTGGTGACGGCGACCGTGTCCATCTACATCACCTTCACGTATCTGGTGACCTACTCCACGCAAATCCTGAAGCTGCCGCTGAACCAGACCTTCCTGGTGCAGATGGCGGGAGCGGCGTTGATGGTGCTGCTGACGCCCTTCATGGGCGCCTGGTCGGACCGCGTCGGTCGCCGTCCGATCGTGATCGGCTCGCTCATCGGCTACCTGATCGTGCTGTACCCGCTGTACTACTGGCTGTCGGACGCCCCGTCCATCGGCCGCCTGCTGGCCGTGCAAGTGGTGGTCTGCCTGTTCGTGTCGGCCTTCTTCGGCGTGTTTAGCACCGTGATGGCGGAACTGTTCCCGGCTCGCGTGCGCTCGGTGGGCCTGTCCCTGGCCTATAACGTCGCCGTGATGATTTTCGGCGGCTTCGCGCAGTTCATCGTGACCTGGCTGATCAAGACCACCGGGTCTCCGATGGCGCCTGCCTACTACGTGATGTTCGGCGTGGCGCTGGGGCTGATCGCCGCGTTCTACATGCGCGAGCGCGCACACGAGCAGCTGGACCACTGAGTCCCGCCGCCACCCGGGCCGCAGGGCCCGGGTTTCCCGCCTAGCGGCGCGTCGCCGACGACACGCCCGGCACCTCGGCCAGGGCGTCCAGGGCGCGGGACAGCGACTCCCCCCCGCGCACTTCCACCGTGAACACCATGTGGGCCAGCGACTGCTTGCTCTGCGTGTTCACGCCCACCACATTCAGGCGCAGCCGGGCAAAAACCTCGGACAGGTCCCGCAGCAGGCCGGAACGGTCGTGCGCGCGCACACTGATGTCCACCGGATAAAAGGTATCGGCGGTTTCGCCCCAGGCGACCTCGATGACGCGCTCGGGCTCGCGCGCCGCCAAAGCCAGATAGCTGTGGCAATCGCTGCGGTGAATCGACACGCCCCGCCCGCGCGTGACAAAGCCGGCAATCGGGTCCGGCGGCGCCGGACGGCAGCAGCGCGCCAGCTGGGTCAGGAGCGATCCCACCCCAACCACCAGCACGCCGCTCTTGCCGCTTTTTTCAGCGCTGCCTGCGCTGGCATGGCGCAAGGCAGCCGGTTGCGACTCGGCGGCCGGCGCCGGCTGCTGGAACAAGGTATCGATCTGCCGCAGGCTGAACTCTTCCTTGGCGGCCGCCACGTACAGGTCGTCGGCGCGGGCGAACCCGAGGTTCTGCGCCAGCTGCTCCAGGTTGACGGCAGTCTTGCCCAGACGTTGAAGTTCTTTTTCGACCAGGGCCTGGCCCTGCGTAATGCGTTGCTGCAGCTCGATCGCGTTGAACCACATGCGCACCTTGGCCCGGGCCCGGGGGCTCGCCAGAAAGCCCAGCTGAGGATTGAGCCAGTCGCGCGACGGCCCGCCAGACTTGGCGGAAATGATCTCCACGGTCTGTCCGGTGGACAGATGCGTCTGTAGCGGCACCATCTGGCCATCGACGCGCGCGCCGCGGCAGCGGTGGCCCAGGTCGGTATGCAGGTGATAGGCGAAATCCACGGGCGTGGCGCCCGCCGGCAATTCAATCACGCGCGCCTGCGGCGTCAGCACATAGATGCGTTCGTCGGTATGCGGCGGGGCTGCCGCGGGGCCACGGCTCTTGCCCGACGCCGGCTTGGCGGGCACGGCCTTGGCGGGTTCGCTACCGCCCTCGACATCGCTATTCCAGGCCAGCAGCTGGCGCATCCACGCCAATTGGCGGTCGTATTCGCTGGAGGCGGCCACTTGGCCGCCCTTGGCGCCCGCTTCCTTGTAGCGCCAGTGCGCGGCCATGCCGTACTCGGCGAACTGGTGCATCTCGCGCGTGCGGATCTGCACCTCGAACGGACGGCCGTCGTCATCGGCCACCACCGTGTGCAAGGAGCGGTAGCCGTTGGGTTTGGGCCGCGAAATATAGTCGTCGAACTCTTCGGAGATGGGCGTCCACATTTCGTGCACCATGCCCAACGCCGTATAACAGGCGCGCACGTCGTCCACGATGATGCGCAACGCCCGCAGGTCGTACATCTGCGAGAAATCCAGCCGCTTCACGCGCATCTTGTTCCAGATGCTGTAGATGTGCTTGGGACGGCCACTGACCTCGGCCTCGACCCCGGCGCGGGCCAGGCCGGTCTGCAGGCGTTCGATAGCCCCGGCGATGAAGGCCTCGCGCTCGACCCGCTTTTCTTCGAGCAGGCGGGCGATCTGCTTGTATTTTTCGGGCTCCAGGAAGCGGAAGGCCAGGTCTTCCATTTCCCACTTGATCTGCCAGATCCCCAGGCGGTTCGCCAGGGGCGCGTACAGATCCAGGGTCTCCCGCGCGAAATCGGTAGAGCACGGCGCCTTGCTTTCCGCGTGCCAACGCAAGGTGCGCAGGCGCGACGCAAGCCGCATCAACACGATGCGCAAGTCGGCCGCCATGGCCAGCAGCATCTTGCGCTGCATTTCCTTCTGCGAACCGCTTTCGGCAGCGGCATCGCTTGCCTGCCGGGCCACCACGCCCAGCCGCAACAGGGCGCGCGCGCCCTGCACCAGCCGCGCGATCTCGGCGCCGAATGCGGCGGCGACCGGATCGTTGCGCAAGGACGGCGCAGGCGCCATCAGGTCGGTGGGCAAGGCGGCCAGCAACGCCGCCGCGCGGGTGGCGGCATCGGTATGCAAGGCTGCAAGTATGCGGACCACGCCCGCGCCATGCCCGGCCAGGGGCTCGCCGGTCAAGGCGTGCTGTCCTTCAAAACGCGGCTCGGCCCAGGCCACGGCCTGGTCGATCAGCGCCATGCCGTCGGCGTCCAGGCCGGCGCCTACCTCCTGCCGCCAGGAAGCGTCGAAAGGCGTAGGCGCGTCGGGAACAGGCGGGGCGGACATGACGGATGTCGAGCAGATGTAGTTTGATATCCCGACACTCTACACTAGGGTTTGTTATCGCTAAAACAAGCCGCTAGCCCCGGCATATGGAAGGAACCAAAGCTTATGTTGCGCTGGCTGAAGGGCCGGGGTGCCCGCCCGTCCGCGGTGGCCGAAATGCAGGCCCGCATCTCGCCGGAATTGTGGCGCCAGGTGCTGGACGCCCACCCGTTCCTGGCGGCGTTGACCGCCGAGGAAGCCGCTCAATTGCTGGCGCGTTCGGCCTGGTTGCTGGCCAGCAAGAACATCAACGGCGCGCAGGGGCTCGAGGTCTCGGATTTCATGCGCCTGAGTATCGCCGCGCAGGCCAGCCTGCCCATCCTCAACCTGGCGCCGGAACTGTACGAAGGCTGGGACGAGATCATCGTGTACCCCGCCAGTTTCCGCATTCCGCGCTCGCGCCAGGACGACGATGGCGTGGTGCACGAATACCTGGAGGACGCGGCCGGCGAGGCCTGGGAAGGCGGGCCGCTGGTCCTGTCCTGGGAAGACACGCAGTTCTCCGATGGCGGCTTCAATGTGGTCATCCACGAATTCGCCCACAAACTCGACCTGCGCTCAGGTTACGCCGACGGCATGCCCTCGCTGGCCGCCCACCCCGAGCTCAAGCCGCAGTCCTGGCGCCGCATCCTGGACGACAGCCTGGATCGTTTCATTGCAGCCGTGGACGCGGTCGAGGCAGCCATTCCGCACGACGTCGACCCCGAGAGCGAGGCTGCTGACGCCTGGTACGGCCAACTGCCGATGGACCCATATGCCGCCACCGACGAAGCCGAGTTCTTCGCGGTCAGCTCGGAACACTTCTTCGTGGATCCCTACCCCATGCACGAAGCCCTGCCGCAATGGTATGGGCTGCTGCGGGCCTACTACCGGCAGGATCCGCTGGAACGCTACGCATGAAACAGCTGCTGATCGTGTGGCATTCGCGTACCGGCGCCGCGCGGCAGATGGCCGAAGCCGCGGCGCGCGGCGCGCGCTCGGCCGCCACCCAACTGGATCAGGCGTCCGATCTGAGCGTCGCGCTGCGGCCGGCCGCGGAGGTTCAGGCAGAGGAGTTGCTTGCCAGCCACGGCTACCTGTTCTGCGCGCCCGAAAACCTGGCGACGCTAAGCGGCGAGATGAAGGAATTCTTCGACCGCAACTACTATGCGGTGCTCGATCGGATACAGGGATTGCCTTACGCCTGCGCCATCAGCGCGGGCAGCGACGGCACGGGCGCGGCGCGGCAGGTGGAACGCATCTGCACCGGCTGGCGGCTCCGATCGCTGGCGCCGCCGCTCATCGTCAACATGGGCGCTCAAACCGCGCAGCAAATCCTGGCGCCGAAGACGGTGGCCGGCGCGGACCTGGATAAGTGCGAGGAATTAGGGGGCCTGCTGGCCGCGACGCTGCTGCTGGGGCAATAGACGGCAGAGCGGAAGAAGAGGCATGCATGGGCGGATGCGCACACCCGCCCCCAGGGGATCGCCCTGGCATGCGCCGGGCGCTGATGCGCCCAACGCGGGGAAGGCGTCTTAGACGGCAGCCGTCACGACGATTTCGACCTTGTAATCCGGATTGGCAAGGCGGGCTTCAACGGTGGCGCGCGGAGGCGAATTGCCGTCGGCGACCCAGGCGTCCCAGGCCTTGTTCATGCCATCGAATTCCTTCATGTTGGCCACGTAGATCTGGGCCATCAGGATCTTGGTCTTGTCGGTGCCGGCTTCGGCCAGCAGGCGGTCGATCGTGGCGAGCACCTGTTCGGTCTGGCCGGTGATATCCAGCGTGGAATCGTCCGGCACCTGGCCGGCCAGGTACGCGACGCCGTTGTACACGGCCATGTCGGACAGGCGCTTGGCCACGTGGAAGCGCTTGATGCTGCTCATGAATAGTCCCCTAGATTCGAGTGGGTTGGGTGGAACAATGCAGAAGAACCCGCAATTTACCCCGAGCCGCCATCAGGCGGGAGGCAATTGGAATACCTGGCGCAGATAGGCCAGGTAGGCCGGATCGTCGCACATGGTCTTTTCCGGCGCGTCGGACACCTTGGCCACCGGCTGCCCATTGCAGCGGACCATCTTCATGACGATCTGCAAGGGTTCGTGGCCCAGGTCGTTGGTCAGGTTGGTGCCGATGCCGAAAGACACCTTGCAGCGGCCGGAAAACTGGCGGGCCAGCTCGATGGCACGCGGGAAAGTCAGCGAATCCGAGAACACCAGCGTCTTGGCCCTGGGATCCACGCGATTCTTGCGGTAGTGCTCGAGCAGGCGCTCGCCCCAGACGAAGGGATCGCCGGAGTCATGCCGCGCGCCGTCGAACAGCTTGCAGAAATACATGTCGAAATCGCGCAGGAAGGCATCCATGCCGTAGACGTCGGACAACGCAATGCCCAGGTCGCCCCGGTACTCCTTGGCCCACACTTCCAGCGCGAAAACCTGCGAATCGCGCAAGCGCGGACCCAGCGCCTGGCAGGCCTGCAGGTACTCGTGGCCCATCGTGCCCAGCGGCAGCACTTCATGCTGCTTGGCCAGCAGCACGTTGCTGGTGCCGGCAAAATGCACGCCCATCTGGGCTTTCATGGTGGACACGATCTCTTCGTGCCAAATCTTGGAGAAGCGGCGTCGCGTGCCGTATTCAGCCACGCGGAAGTCGGCCAGCGCCGGATCGTCCAGCACCAGGTGCATCTTGGACTGCAGGCGCTTGCGGCCCTCTTCCCAGTCGGGATTCTTGCGCGTGTTGCGGAAGTAGACCTCGTTGACGATGGCCAGGACCGGGATTTCGAACAGGATGGTGTGCAGCCAGGGCCCCTTGACCTCGATGCTGATTTCGCCCGGGCCTTCGCCTTCGCCGATATGGATGCACCGCTCCGGCAAGTGGAACAGCTCGAGGAAATCGACGAAGTCGCTTTTGATAAAGCGCAAGCCGCCCAGATATTTAAGTTCGTCTTCCGTGAAGCGCAGCTGGCACAGCTGGTGCACTTCTTCGCGGATTTCGTCCAGGTAGGGACGCAGGTCGATCCCCGGCGTGCGGCATTTGTAACGGTACTCGACCTGAGCAGCGGGAAACTGATGCAGAACCACCTGCATCATGCTGAATTTATACAGATCGGTGTCGAGCAGCGAAGTGATTATCATGATGGCGCGTTTCGTTTCGCGACACCATAGCATAGAGCCCGCGCCGTCCGGGGCGAAGGGCCACTATGTCAATACGGGTATTGCCGGCACATCGGCGCCGCATTGGGTAAAATCCGCCCAACAAAGACACATATGCCGCCGCTCCCGGAGTTCCTGAATGACCCACGTTGTCACCGAAAACTGTATTAAGTGCAAGTACACCGACTGCGTAGACGTGTGCCCGGTGGACTGTTTTCGTGAGGGTCCGAACTTCCTCGTGATCGATCCTGACGAATGCATCGACTGCGCCGTCTGCATCCCGGAATGCCCGGCCAATGCAATCTACGCCGAAGAAGACGTGCCGCAGGACCAACTGAATTTCATCGCCCTGAATGCCGAACTCTCCCCCGAGTTCGCCAGCATCAGCCGCGCCAAGAAGCCCCTGCCCGACGCCGACGAATGGAACGGCAAGCAGGACAAGCTGCAATACCTGGAAAAATAGTCCGCGAACGCCGGCCGCCGCCTGGCGGCCGGCCTCGCGCGATGTGCCGATGACCGACGACTCCAAATACACGCGCCAGACCGTAACCCACGTTCATACCTGGGTGCCCGACAAGCTTTTCTCCGTGCGCGTGACGCGCGACGACGCGTATACGTTCCTGCCGGGCCAGTTCGCCCGGGTCGGTCTGCCGGAAGCCGGCGCCTCTGAAGGCGAACCCACCCTGTGGCGCGCCTACTCCATGGTGTCGGCACCGCATCAGCCCTGGCTGGAGTTCTATTCCATCGTTGTCCCCGAAGGCCTGTTCAGCCCGCGCATGGCGCGGCTGCAGCCCGGCGATTCCCTATACGTGGAAAAGAACCCCTACGGTTTCCTGACCCTGGAACGCTTCGCGCCTGGCGGCGATCTCTGGCTGCTGGCCTCGGGCACGGGCCTGTCGGCCTACCTGTCGATCCTGCGGGACCCCGCCGTCTGGCGCGCCTACCGCCGCATCATCCTGGTGCATGGCGTGCGCACCGCCGCGGAGCTTGCCTACCGTGGCGAAATCGAATCTTGGCGCGTCGAGCCCGAGCTGGCCGAGTTCTTCGCCGCCGACCCGCAAAAACTCATCTATCTGCCTATCGCGACCCGCGAGGCCCTGCCGGGCATGCCCCAGGAACGCCTGACCACGCTGATCGCCGACGGCCGCCTGGAGCAACTGGCGGGGCAGCGGCTGGATCCCGCCCAGGCCAAGGTGATGCTCTGCGGCAATCCCGACATGCTGGCGGACGCCCGCAAGCTGCTGGGCGAGCGCGGTTTCAAGCCCGGGCGCCGCGGCATCCCCGGCAACCTGGCGGTGGAAAACTACTGGTAGCGCCACGCCGCCCGACTTAGTGCATAAATCCTCCGTTTGGTGCTGCAACACCTCGCAAAAAGCGCCCTAAACTGGTGCCCAATGGGTAATGGGTCGCTTTTTAGCAACAGATTTGCTTTTTTTGTCGGCGTTTCTTCAGGCTGTTTAGAAATATCGTTAGTGCCCGGGGCAATAATCGGGACACACGCACGACCCAGAAGGACTTTTCTCAAATGCTGTATCAATTGCACGAAATGCAGCGCGCCTTCCTGACTCCGTTCGCAGCATTTACGGACGCCGGTTCCCAGCTGTTTTCCAGCCCCTACAGCCCTCTCGCCTATACCCCGATTTCCCGTCAGATGGCGGCCGGGTATGAGCTGATGACCCGCATCGGCAAGGAATATCAGAAGCCTGCCTGGAACCTGCCCACCACCGAAATCAAGGGCAAATCCGTCCGCGTCATCGAAGGCGTCGCGATGGACAAGCCGTTCTGTCGCCTGTTGCACTTCCAGCGCGATGTCCGCCACGCGGGACGTGACGATCCCAAGGTGCTGCTGGTCGCGCCGCTGTCGGGCCACCACGCCACGCTGCTGCGCGACACCGTGCGCGCCCTGCTGCCGGCCCACGACGTGTACGTTACCGACTGGGTCGATGCCCGCATGGTGCCGCTGTCTGCCGGGCCGTTCCACCTCAATGACTACGTCCGCTACGTGCAGGACTTTATCCGTCACCTGGGCCCGGACGTGCATGTCATTTCCGTGTGCCAGCCCACGGTGCCCGTGCTGGCCGCGGTCTCGCTGATGGCCTCCGCCAATGATCCCTGCCAACCGCGCAGCATGGTGATGATGGGTGGCCCCATCGACCCGCGCCAGTCGCCCACGCAGGTGAACCGCCTGGCTACGACCAAGCCCTACGCCTGGTTCGAGAACCAGGTCATCCACCCCGTGCCGCCGCGCTACCCGGGCGCCGGCCGCAAGGTCTATCCAGGCTTTCTGCAGCATGCCGGATTCATGGCCATGAATCCCGACCGCCATATGAAGTCGCACTATGACTTCTACCTGGACCTGCTGCGCGGCGACGATAGCGACGCCGAAGCGCACCGCCGCTTCTACGACGAATACAACGCCGTGCTGGACATGCCGGCCGAGTTCTACCTGGACACGATCCGCATGGTGTTCCAGGAATTCCAGCTGCCCAACGGCACCTGGGAAGTAGACGGCAAGCTTGTGCGGCCGGCGGATATCAAGAACGTCGCCCTTTTCACCATCGAAGGTGAACTGGACGACATCTCGGGCCAGGGCCAGACCCGCGCCGCCATCAAGCTGTGCAAGAACATTCCGGCCGAACGCAAGATGCATTACACCGCGCCCAACTGCGGCCACTACGGCATTTTCTCGGGCCGCCGCTGGCGCGAAATGATCTGTCCTAAAATTGCCGAATTCATCCGGCAATCTGCGTAGGATGGGTATCGCGCGAGTCAACCTGGACTAGCACCCGGACCTTCGACGCGCGCAATCCATCAAACTACGGTGGCTAGAAGTATCACCGTTGCTTGATGGGTTGCGCGCGATCCGCATTTGGATTCCTGGCCCCCGTGCTTCGCGCTCCCGTCCCACGGTTTTTTCTTCATATCCATGTCCTGTCGCTCACTAGCCGACCGCATCGATGCCTTGCTGCCCCAGACGCAATGCACCAAGTGCGGATACGACGGCTGCCGGCCCTACGCCGATGCCATCGCGGACGGCGCCGCCCCGATCAACCGTTGTCCTCCCGGAGGCGATGAAGGCATCGCCGCGCTGTCGGCCCTGCTCGACGTGCCCGCCCTGCCCCTGGACACCACCCGCGGGGAACCCGGCCCGTTGCTGGTCGCGCGCATCGACGAAGCGCATTGCATCGGCTGTACGCTATGCATCCAGGCCTGTCCCGTGGACGCCATCGTGGGCGCCAATAAGCATATGCATACCGTACTGGCCGACTGGTGTACCGGCTGCGACCTGTGCGTAGCGCCCTGTCCGGTCGATTGCATCCAGATGGTGCCGGCAGGCCGCGCCTGGGGCCCGCACGACGCCACCGTCAGCCGCCAGCGCCACCGCAGCCATCTGGCGCGTACCGAACGCCTGGCCGCCGACAACGCGCGCCTGATGGCGCCCGAAGCCGCCGCCCCCTCAAACGCGACCACGCCCGCTCCCGCCGCGGACGATACGCGCAACGAGGACCGCAAGCGTTCCGCCATTGAATCCGCGCTGGCCCGCGCCCGGGCCCGCCGCAACCCGACGCAATCATGAACGCCGCCAAACGCCGAGAGATCTTCGCCCGCCTGCAAGCCGCCAACCCGCACCCGACCACCGAGCTCGAATACGACACCCCGTTCCAGTTGCTGATCGCCGTGTTGCTGTCGGCGCAAGCCACCGACAAATCCGTCAATATCGCCACGCGCAAGTTCTTCCCTGCTTATGGCACGCCGCAGGCCTTGCTGGCGCTAGGCGAAGAAGGCCTCGCCGACTACATCAAGACTATCGGCCTCTATCGCACCAAGGCAAAGAACACCATCGCCACCTGCAAGATCCTGATCGAGCAGCACGGCGGTGACGTGCCGCAGACTCGCGAGGCGCTCGAAGCCCTGCCCGGCGTGGGGCGCAAGACCGCCAACGTAGTGCTCAACACGGCTTTCGGCCAACCCACGATGGCGGTGGACACACATATCTTCCGAGTGTCCAACCGCACCGGCATCGCTCCTGGCAAGAACGTGCTGGAAGTCGAACAGAAACTCGAAAAATTCGTGCCGCGCGAATACATGCAGGACGCGCATCACTGGCTGATATTGCTGGGCCGCTACGTCTGCGTGGCGCGCAAACCCAAATGCCCTCAATGCGGCATTTCCGACCTCTGCGAATTCAAGCAGAAAACTCCCGCCTGAGCGCCTGCGCCGCGAACGCCGATACCGCATCGGCCTGCGGAAAACCGGGTTTTCCCTCGCTACGAAATGCATGACGCGTTGATGACGATCAACGCGTATTTGCTGCAATGCATTTCCATTATGGAAAGGCTCTCTTCCCTTGTGGCGCAAGCATTGTCGGCCTGCCGACAATTGCCCTTTCCGCACTGCAAAACCTATGACAAACCCTCATGGAATTTTGATAAAGAGGTGCGCATACTCGCCGGCAACTCATAAGAAAACTGCGAGGCTTCGCCAGTTTTCCGGACCCTGCGGGGACCTGACGCAACGACGACAGGTGGAGACCGAAATAAATACAACGCCGGTGCAGCGAACATGGACGACACGATCCTGGAGACAAAAGGCCTCACCAAGGAATTCCGCGGATTCGTCGCGGTCAATGGGGTCGATTTGCGTATCAAGCGGGGCGAGATTCATGCCTTGATCGGGCCTAACGGCGCGGGCAAGACCACTTGCTTCAACCTGCTTACCAAGTTTCTCTCTCCCACGTCGGGAACCATCAAGTTCAACGGTATCGACATTACCGGCGAGCGACCCGCGCAGATCGCGCGGCGCGGCGTGATCCGTTCGTTCCAGATCTCGGCGGTGTTTCCGCACCTGACCGTTCTGGAAAACGTGCGCATCGGCCTGCAGCGCAAGACCGGCCTGTCGTTCCACTTCTGGAAAAGCGACAAACAGCTGGCCGCGCTGAACGAACCGGCGCGCGCCTTGCTGGACCAGGTCGACCTCGGTGCCTTCGCCAACGAAACCACCGTCAACCTGCCCTATGGCCGCAAGCGCGCGCTGGAAATCGCCACGACGCTGGCCATGGAGCCCGAGCTGATGCTGCTGGATGAACCGACCCAGGGCATGGGCCACGAGGACGTGGACCGCGTCACGCAGCTGATCAAGCGCGTCAGCGCCGGACGGACCATCCTGATGGTGGAACACAACATGAATGTCGTGTCCTCCATCGCCGACACCATCACTGTGCTGGCGCGCGGCAGCGTGCTGGCCGAAGGATCGTACGCCGAAGTCTCCCGCCATCCGGCCGTGATGCAGGCTTACATGGGCACCACCGAGGGCGAACTTCAAGGAGCGCACGCATGAGCACCCCGGCACTGGAAATTTCGGGCCTGCAAGCCTGGTACGGGGAATCGCATATCCTGCACGGCGTGGATATGCGGGTTGGACAAGGCGAAGTGGTCACGCTGCTCGGACGCAACGGCGCCGGACGCACCACGACACTGCGGGCCATCCTGGGCCTGACGGGCTCGCGCAAGGGCTCGGTACGCATCCACGGCACCGAAGCCATCGATCTGCCCACCTACAAGATCGCTCATCTGGGCGTGGGCTATTGCCCCGAAGAACGCGGCATCTTCGCCAGCCTGTCCTGCGAAGAAAACCTGCTGCTGCCCCCGGTCGTGGGATCGCTGGGCGGCGGCATGTCGCTGGCCGAAATCTACGATATGTTCCCGAACCTGCAAGAGCGCCGGAATTCTCCGGGCACGCGCTTGTCTGGCGGCGAACAGCAGATGCTGGCCGTCGCGCGCATCCTGCGCACTGGCGCGAACCTGCTGCTGCTGGACGAAATTTCGGAAGGCCTGGCTCCCGTCATCGTGCAGGCGCTGGCACGCATGATCACCGCGCTGAAGCAGCGCGGCTACACCATCGTCATGGTGGAACAGAACTTCCGCTTCGCCGCGCCGCTGGCCGATCGCTTCTACGTCATGGAGCACGGCCAGATCGTCGAGCACTTCGAAGCCGCAGAACTTTCAGAAAAACAGGACACGCTCAACGAACTGCTGGGCGTCTAGAACCTGTGTCATCCGCCGGAAATCCGGCAACACTACACCGTAGGGAAGAGAGGAGTCATCCCATGAAGCTGCACACCATCACTGCTGCACTGGCCATGGCGGGCCTGGGATTTGCTGGGGCAACCGCCCATGCGCAAGGTATCTCCGACGATGTCATCCGCATCGGCTTCATCACTGACATGTCTGGCGTGTATTCCGACATCGACGGCAAGGCCGGTCTGGAAGCCGTGCGCATGGCGATCGAAGACGCTGGCGGTTCGATCAACGGCAAGAAGATCGAAGTCGTGTCGGCGGATCACCAGAACAAGGCCGACGTCGCGTCGGCGCGCGTGCGCGAATGGTTCGACGAGCAGAAGGTGGACGTCATCATCGCCGGCACGAACTCGTCGACCAGCCTGGCCATGGCCGGCGTGGCCGCCGAGAAGAAAAAGCCCTTCATGGCCATTGGCGCGGGCGCGTCGGACCTGACCAACGCCCAGTGCTCGCCCTACACCGTGCACTATGCGTACGACACCGTGGCGCTGGCGCGCGGCACTGGCTCCGCCGTGGTGAAGGACGGCGGCAAGAGCTGGTTCTTCCTGACCGCGGACTATGCCTTCGGCCACGCCCTGGAGCGTGACACCATGGCCGTGGTCAAGGCGGCCGGCGGCGAGGTCAAGGGCCAGGTGCGGGCCCCCCTCGGCGCATCCGACTTCTCGTCCTTCCTGCTGCAGGCGCAAGCCTCCAAGGCCCAGATCCTGGGCCTGGCAAACGCGGGCGGCGACACCATCAACTCCGTCAAGGCCGCCAACGAATTCGGCGTGACCAAGACCATGAAGATGGCCGGCCTGCTGGTCTTCATCAACGACGTGCACGCGCTGGGCCTGCCCGCCACGCAGGGCATGTACCTGACCGATGGCTGGTACTGGGACCAATCCGACGCCTCGCGCGCCTGGTCGAAGAAGTTCGAAGCCAAGGTGGGCCGCAAGCCTTCCATGCTGCAAGCGGGCGACTATTCGGCCACGGCCTTCTACCTGAACGCCATCAAGTCCCTGGGCACGGATGACGGCGACGCCGTGATGAAGTGGATGAAGTCGAACAAGATCAACGACTTCTTCGCACAGGGCGGCTATGTGCGCGAAGACGGCCGCATGATCCACGACATGTACCTGATGCAGGTCAAGACGCCGGCCGAATCCAAGGCCCCGTGGGACTACTACAAGGTCGTGGCGACGCTGCCCGGCGACGAGGTCTACACCAAGTTGTCCGAGTCCACCTGCAAGCTGGTCAAGAAATAAACCAGCCCATGTGATCCCAGGCGCGACCCGGCAGCCCAAGGCGCCGGGCCGCGTCTTTGACCGGGTCGCGTTTTCGACTAGCTCGCTTTCATCCGTACGCGCAGGACTTTCACAAGATGACTGACATTTTCGGCATCCCCATACAGGCCTTGTTCGGCCAGCTATTGCTAGGCCTGGTCAACGGCTCCTTCTATGCCATGCTGTCGCTCGGGCTGGCCGTTATCTTCGGGCTGCTGAACGTCATCAACTTCGCGCACGGCGCGCTCTACATGCTGGGCGCTTTCATCGCCTGGATGGGCCTGTCGTACCTGGGGTTGAATTACTGGATCATGCTGATACTCGCGCCGCTGGTCGTCGGGCTATTCGGCATCATCATAGAAAAACTGTTGCTGCGGCATCTATACAAGCTCGATCACCTGTACGGACTGCTGCTGACTTTTGGCCTTACGCTGCTCATCGAAGGCCTGTTCCGAAGCTTCTATGGCGTTTCGGGCCAGCCCTATCCGACGCCCGATGCGCTGCGCGGCGCCACCAACCTGGGCTTCATGATCCTGCCCAACTATCGTGGCTGGGTCGTGGCGGCCTCCGTGGTGGTGTGCCTGGCCACCTGGTTCGTCATCGAGCGCACCCGCCTGGGCGCCCTGCTGCGCGCTGGCACCGAAAACCCGCGCCTGGTCGAAGCCTTCGGCGTGAACGTGCCCCGCATGATCACCCTGACCTACGGCTTCGGCGTCGCGCTGGCAGGCTTTGCCGGCGTGCTGGCCGCGCCTGTGCTGCAGATTTCCCCGCTGATGGGCTCCAACCTCATCATCGTCGTGTTCGCCGTGGTCGTGATCGGAGGCATGGGGTCCATCATGGGCGCCATCGTGACCGGTCTGGGCCTGGGCGTGATTGAAGGACTGACCAAAGTGTTCTGGCCCGAGGCCTCGAGCACGGTCGTGTTCATCATCATGGCCATCGTTCTGTTGATCCGCCCGGCCGGGCTGTTCGGAAAAGAAAAATGAATCGTCAATTCCTGGGCTATGCGGTACTGGCCGTCGTGGTGGCCATTCTTCCCTTTGTCGGGGTGTATCCGATCTTCGCCATGAAGATCATGTGCTACGCGCTCTTCGCCTGCGCATTCAACCTGCTGCTGGGCTTTACCGGGCTGCTGTCGTTCGGCCATGCCGCCTTCCTGGGCAGCGCGGCCTACGCAACGGGGCACGCGCTCAAGGTCTGGGGCTTTCCCACCGAGATCGGCCTGCTGTTCGGCGTGGCCGTGGCCGCGCTGCTGGGCCTGGCGATGGGCGCCCTGGCCATCCGGCGCAGCGGCATCTACTTCGCCATGATTACCCTGGCGCTGGCGCAGATGGTGTTCTTCTTCTTCCTGCAAGCGAAGTTCACTGGCGGCGAAGACGGCCTGCAAAGCGTGCCGCGCGGCACCCTGCTCGGTCTGATCGACCTGTCCAAGGACCTGAACCTGTATTACCTGGTGATGGCCATCTTCATCATCGGCTTCTTCATCATCTGGCGTACGGTGCATTCGCCCTTCGGCCAGGTGCTGCAGGCGCTGCGCGAGAACGAGCCGCGCGCCATCTCGCTGGGCTACGACGTCGACCGCTTCAAGCTGCTGGCCTTCGTGCTGTCTGCCGCGCTGGCCGGACTGGCGGGCGCGACCAAGACCCTGGTCTTCGTGTCGGCCACGCTGTCCGACGCCACCTGGCAGATGTCCGGACTGGTCATCCTGATGACGCTGATCGGCGGGCTGGGGACCTTGACCGGCCCCATCCTCGGCGCCTTCATCGTGGTGCTGCTGGAAAACAAAGTCGGCGACTTCGGCCAGATGATGGCCAAGCTGACCGGCGTGGACTGGTTCCTGCGCCTGGGTGAATCCGTCACCATCGTGATCGGCCTAATCTTCGTGATCTGCGTGCTGGCCTTCCGCCGCGGCATCGTGGGCGAGATCGGCGCGTTCATCAATCGCCGGCGCGCGGCCCGCGCCTGAGACCTGGCATCCGCTTGCACGGGGCCGCATGCTTCATGCGGCCCCGTTTCCATTTGGCGAGACGCCCGTCACCCGTACAATGAACGGCACCCAACCAAACAGGTGCCTGACCATGCGCAACCCGCATCCGCTCGCCCCCGTCATTGGCGCCCTGGCGCTGGCCGCCGCCCTGCTCCCCGCGGCCGCGCAAGCCGCTGAATCCGGCGCCCCCGTCTGTGAAGTCAACCGGCCGGTACGCTTCAGCGGCCTGAACTGGGAATCCAACCTGGTGCTGGCCGGAATCGAACGCTACGTCCTGGAACACGGCTACGGCTGCAAGACCACGGTCGAGATCGGCGAGACCCTTCCCATGCTGGCCGCTCTGCAACGCGGCGACGTAGACGTCACGCCGGAGGTGTGGCCCGGCCAGATCGAAGGCGCCTGGAAGAAGGCGCTGGCCAGCGGCAAAGTGCTGGGCGTGGGCCACGTATACGACGCCGGCGAAGGCTGGTACGTGCCGCGCTACACGGTCGAACGCCATCCCGACTTGAAATCCGCCGCCGACCTGGCGCGCTTCAAGAAAGTTTTCGCCGATCCCGAAGAGCCAGGCCGCGGCCGCATCTACGGCTGCCCGGCAGGCTGGGCCTGCGGCACCCTGAACGAGAACCTGCTGCGCGCGCTGAACCTCGAACAGGACTACACGATGTTCGCTCCCGGCTCCGGCGCCGCGCAAAAGGCCGCCATCGTGTCCGCCTACAAGCGCAAGCGCGACATCGTCTTCTACTACTGGACACCCACCTCGCTGGTCGGCGCGCTGGACCTGGTGAAGCTGGAATTGCCGCCCTTCGACCAGGCCGCCTACACCTGCATGACCGATCCCAAATGCGCAAAGCCCGTGGCCACCGAATTCAAGCCCAATCCCGTCGTCACCGGCGTAAATGCCGAGTTCGCGAAACAGGCGCCGAAGGTCGCTGAGTTCCTGAGCAAGCTGACGGTGCCCAGCGATGCGATCGACGCCACGCTGGGCTGGCTGGAAAACGAAGGCAAGGAACCCGAGGACGCCGCGCGTTATTTCCTCAAGCAATACTCCCCCGTCTGGCGGCAGTGGATGCCGGCGCAGGAGGCCGACCGCGTGCAGGCCGCGCTGGCGCGCGAATGACGCCTGCCGCCTCATGTATCCTGACGTTTCGGCGCGCCGATAGCGCCAACCCAATTCAAGCGAAGGAAGACAACCATGGACGCCCTGTTCTGGCACAACGGTCACTGGACCACTGAAAACCCCAAATTGCTCGGCCCGGCCGACCATGCCTTCTGGATGGCCAGCATGGTGTTCGACGGCGCGCGCGCCTTCCGCGGCCTGACGCCTGACCTGGATCTGCATTGCCAGCGCGTGGTGCGATCGGCCGAAAAAATGCTGATGAAGCCGCAGATTGGCTGGGAAGAAATCCAGAAGCTGTGCCTGCAGGCCGTGGCGAAATTCCCGCAGGGCAGCGAGCTCTACATCAAGCCCATGTTCTACTGCGCCGACGGCTTCCTGCTGCCGGACGCCGACAAGACCCAGTTCGTGCTGCACGTGTTCAAGGTGCCGATGCCCGGCGACCAGGGCTTCTCCGCCTGCTTCTCCAGCTATGCGCGCTCGTGGCCCAATATGGCGCCCACCGACGCCAAAGCGTCCTGCCTGTACCCGAACGGCCAGCGCGCCATCCGCGAAGCCGCCGAGAAGGGCTTCGACAACGCCATCATGCTGGACGGCGCCGGCAATATCGCCGAGTTCGCGACCAGCAACCTGTGGATCGCCAAGAATGGCGTGGTATCCACGCCGGCCGACAACGGCACTTTCCTGAACGGCATCACGCGCCGCCGCGTGCTCGCCCTGCTGAAGGCCGATGGCGTCGACGTCCAGGAACGCAGCCTGACCCGTGCCGACATCGAGGAAGCCGACGAAGTGTTCTCGTCGGGCAACTATGGCAAGGTGGTGCACGTAAACCGCGTCGAAGACCGCACGCTCGAATACGGCCCCATGGCACGTCGCGCACACAAGCTGTACATGGACTACGCGGAAAGCACCGGCGCCAAATAGGGTCCGCCGCCTCTTCAGCCCCAACCTCAACGCTGCCCGCCTCGTGCGGGCAGCGTCGTTTCTCAGGAATGCCTATGCAGACTCGACGCGATTTTCTCCGCAACAGCGCCGCCCTGGCCGGCGCCGGCAGCGCGCTGGCGCTGTTCCCCGCAGCGATACGGCGCGCCCTGGCCATTCCTGCCAACCACCGCACGGGCACGATCCGCGACGTTGAGCACATCGTGATCTTCATGCAGGAGAACCGCTCGTTCGACCACTACTTCGGCACGCTTGCCGGCGTACGCGGATTCGGCGACCGCTTTCCGATCCCGGTGCCTGACAGTCCCGATGCCCGCCACCGCAGCGTCTGGGCTCAGTACAACGACAAGCCGGATGACGGCCAGCCGCGCACGGTGCTGCCCTTTCACCTGGACACCCGCGAGGCCTTCGAGACCATGCGCGTGGCCAGCACGCCGCATACGTGGTCCAACGCCCAGGACGCCTGGGACGCCGGCCGCATGGGTAACTGGCCTGCCGCCAAGAAAAACCATTCGATGGCATATTTCACGGCGGAGGACATGCCCTTCCAGTACGCCATGGCGCGCGCCTTCACCGTCTGCGACGCCTATCACTGCTCGTTCACCGGCGGCACCAATACCAACCGGCTGTTCGTCTGGACGGGCACCAACGACGGGCTGGGACGCGGCAACGGACCGGCATTGGGCAATACCTACAACAAGCTCACCGGAGGCGACCCGGCGCGCGCCTACACCTGGACGACCTACCCCGAGCGCCTGGAGGCAGCCGGCGTCAGCTGGCGCATCTACCAGAACATGGCGGACAACTATTCCCTGAATCCCACGGCCGGGTTCAAAGCCTACCGCGATGCCTATCATGGCGTGCCGGGTTCGGCTGCCGCGCTGAAGGACAAGGCCCTGACCACGCGCGACCTGGACCTGCTGCGCCAGGACGTGCTGGACGGCACGCTGCCGCAGGTGTCGTGGATCTGTGCGACCAAGGCTGGCTCGGAGCATCCCAGCCCGTCCAGCCCGGCCCAGGGCGCCGACTACACCGCCCGGGTACTGGACGCGCTCACAGCCGACCCCGAGGTCTGGAGCAAGACCGTCCTGCTGCTGATGTTCGACGAGAACGACGGTTTCTTCGACCACATGCCGCCGCCCGCACCGCCCTCGCGCGATGCCTCGGGCGCGTTGGCCGGAGCCTCGACGGTGGACACGCGCGGCGAATATCACGAGATCGTCGCGGGCGCGGAAAAGGACGATACCCTGGCGCATCTGCACGGCGTATACGGTTTGGGTCCGCGCGTGCCTATGTATGTGCTGTCGCCCTGGACCAAGGGCGGCTGGGTCAACTCGCAGGTGTTCGACCACACTTCCGTGCTGCGCTTCGTCGAACAGCGATTCGGAGTGGCCGAGCCCAATATCTCACCATGGCGCCGCGCCGTCTGTGGCGACCTGACATCGATCTTCGACTTTTCCGCGCCGGACGGCGCAGGCTTGCCCAGCGGCTTGCCGGCCACGGCGGGACGCGCCGGACTGGCCTCTGCGTTGCCGGGCACGATCACGCCGCCCGCGCCGAGACAGCCCGCGCTGGCGCGGCAATCCGCCGGCACGCGCCCGTCACGCCCCCTGCCCTATGCGCTGCAAGTGCACGCCCGCGTGGATGACGGCGGCGTCGCGCTGCGTTTCGAAAACATCGGTACAGCCGGCGCAGTATTCCATGTGTATGACCGGCTGCATCTGGCGCAAGGCCCGCGCCGCTACACCGTCGAAGCTGGCACGCAGTTGGAAGGAACATGGC
The DNA here is from genome assembly GCF_035282245.1 of Achromobacter sp. D10. Classification (NCBI taxonomy): domain Bacteria; kingdom Pseudomonadati; phylum Pseudomonadota; class Betaproteobacteria; order Burkholderiales; family Alcaligenaceae; genus Achromobacter; species Achromobacter sp. D10. Next base: position 621,564 of record NZ_JAYJLE010000002.1, on the reverse strand, counting down.
ATACCGCGTCCGACGACGGCCGCTACGATCTGTGGATATTGGGCCCCAATGGATTCCACCGCCATTGCACAGGCCGCGCCGGCACGCCACCGTTGGAAGTCACGGCCGCCTACCAGGGACCGGGTGCATCCCTGCAACTCACGGTACGAAATCCCGCTCCGCAAGCCCGTTCGTTCCAAGTCCAGGCCAATGCTTATGGCTATCCTCAAGCAAGCGACACCAAGCTCGGGCCCTGCGAGAGCGTCAGCTTGTCCTGGGACATGACGCGCAGCGGGGGCTGGTACGACGTGACGGTTCTCGACGGCGGCGACCCGGCCTACACTCGCCGTCTGGCCGGACGCATCGAGACCGGCGCACCCTCCACCTCAGACCCCGCGATGGGGCAAGAGCTGATACTGCAATGGGCACCCCTGGCATGAAACCACCCGCACCCTATGAAAACGCCGTAACGTTCCAGTTCGGCGACTCGCCCGAGCTGGCCGACGAATTGCTGGCGCTGGTGCTGGCCGGCACGAAGACGGCCACCTGCGGTGCGTTGCGCGACTTCAATGCGCAAGAACCCGTGCCCGAGGCCGGTCGGCGCGACGTCGTGCTGGACGGACGGGGCCGCCCGGCCTGCGTCATCGAAACGCTCAGCGTGCTGATCCAGCGCTTTGACCAAGTGGACGAAGCGTTCGCGGTCGCCGAGGGTGAAGGTCCCTACGAGGCCTGGCGCGATGGACACATCGCGTATTTCGAACGCAACGGCGGGTATGCGCCGGACATGATGCTTGTATGCGAGCGCTTCCGCGTGGTGGAAGTCTTCGAAAGATAAAAAAGGACGCCTCGCGGCGTCCCTTTCTCTTTCCGCGAACAGCGGTAAAACGGCTCAGCCTTCCTCGCCGCCCTTACCCAGTCCCAGATAGCTTTCAATGACCTTGGGGTCGCCAGCCAGCTCGCGCGCCGGGCCGTGCAGGATGACCTCTCCGGTCTCCAGCACGTAGCCGTAGTCGGCCACTTGCAAGGCCGCGCGCGCGTTCTGTTCGACCAGCAGGATCGCCACGCCGGTTTCGCGCAAGCGCGCGATGATGTGGAAGATCTCGCGCACGATGCGCGGCGCCAGGCCCAGGCTGGGCTCGTCCAGCATCAGCAGGTTGGGCTTGGCCATCAGCGCGCGGCCGACTGCCAGCATCTGGCGTTCGCCGCCCGACAGGGTGCCCGCCTGTTGGGCGCGGCGCTCGCGCAGCCGCGGGAACAGATCGAATACCTCGTTGAGCGTGTCGCGCCAGCCGCTTTCGCGGGCGCGGTAGCGGCGGAAACCGCCCAGCAGCAGGTTGTCCTCCACCGACATGGTGCCGAACAGTTCGCGGCGCTCAGGTACCAGCGACATGCCGGCCGCGACGCGGCGTTCGACCTGCCAGCCCGACACGTCGGTACCGGCGTACTGCACGGTGCCGGCCGCGTGGCCTGTCTGCGGCAGCGAACCCATCATGGCGTTCAGCATGGTGGACTTGCCGGCGCCGTTGGCGCCGATCACCGTGACGATACTGCCGGCGGGCACGGTGAGCGAAGCGCCCACCAGCGCACCCACCTTGCCATAGCGGGCGGACAGGTTGCTGACTTCGAGTACGGGAGAGCTCATTACACGCCTCCTGCCGACACGGGTTTGGCCTGATCCGCTTCGGGCAGGTCGTCATCGATGCCGCCCAGGTAGGCTTCCAGCACCGCAGGGTTCTTTTGCACGTCGGCCGGCACGCCTTCCGCCAGCTTGGTGCCGAAATCCATCACCACGAGGTGGTTGGTCAGACGCATCACAAAATCCATATCGTGTTCGACGAGCAGAATGCTCATGCCCTCTGCGCGCAACTGCTCCAGCACGCGCGCCAGGTCCTGCTTTTCCTTGTAGCGCAAGCCGGCGGCGGGTTCGTCCAGCAGCAGCAGCACCGGATCGGCGGCCAGGGCGCGCGCGATTTCCAGGATGCGTTGCTGGCCCAGAGCCAGGTTGCCGGCCTGCTCGTACAGGTATTCACCGAGGCCGACGCGCTTGATCTGCTCGGCGGCTTCGTGCAGCAACTGCGCTTCACGAGCGCGGTCGGAATGCATCGCTCCCGCCAGCACGCCGACATCCGAGCGCAGGTGCGCGCCCAGCGCCACGTTCTCCAGCACGGTCATGCCGGGCAGCAATTGCACGTGCTGGAAGGTGCGGCCCACGCCCAGCTTGGCGATGTCCCGCGCCGATCGGCTGTCGATGCGCTGGCCCATGAAGGTGACCTTGCCGCGCGTCACCGGCAGCACGCCGCTGATCAGGTTGAAGGTCGTGCTCTTGCCGGCGCCGTTGGGGCCGATCAGGCCCATGATTTCGCCAGATGCCACTTTGAAGGAGATGTCGTTGACAGCGACCAGGCCGCCGAATTCCTTACGGATGGCATCGACTTCAAGCACGACCTGGCCGGCTTGCGGGCGAGCGCGCGTCGGCAGCGCCGGCGCGGGCGCGGGCGGCGCGAGATTCCGGCGCGAACCGTCGGCCCCGGTGATGCTGCTCCACCAGCCCGCCAGGATCGGCCACAGGCCGTTACGGGCGTATTGCAGCATCAGGATCAGCAGCACGCCGAAGACGATCATTTCGAAGTTGGCGTTGGTATCCAGCAGTTTGGGCAAGAGGTTCTGCAACTGGTCCTTGAGCACCAGGATCACGCTGGAGCCCAGCAAGGCGCCCCAGACGTAGCCCGCGCCGCCGACCACCGCCATGAACAGGTACTCGATGCCGTAGTTGATGCCGAACGGGCTGGGGCTGACGGCACGCTGCATGTGCGCGTAGAGCCAGCCGGACACGCAAGCCAGCAACGCCGCCCAGACGAAGATCACGACCTTGTAGGCAGCCGTGTTCACGCCCATGGACTCCGCCATGCCGGCGCCGCTCTTGAGCGCGCGGATGGCACGGCCCGGACGCGAGTTCAACAGGTTGCGGGTCGCCCACAGCGCCAGCAGCACGAACACCCAGATCAGGTAATAGATGTGGCGGCCGCTGGCCAGCGACACACCGAAGATGCTGATGGGCTCGATGCCGGCAATGCCGTCATGCTTGCCCAGCCAATCGATGTTGCCGAACAGGAAGTACAGCGACAGCCCCCAGGCGATGGTGCCCAGCGGCAGGTAGTGGCCCGACAGGCGCAGGGTGATCGCGCCCAGCAGATAGGCCACGATGGCCGTCAGAATCAGCCCGGCGGGCAGTGCCAACCAGGGCGAAACGTCGTACTGCGTGGTCAGGTAGGCGGTGGTATAGGCGCCCAGGCCCACGAACGCCGCCTGGCCGAACGAGGTCAGGCCGCCCACGCCGGTCAACAGCACGAGGCCCAGCACCACCAGGCTGGCCAGCCCGATATAGTTGAGTTGCGTCACCCAGAATTCGGGCGTGACCGGCAACAGAGGCAGGCCCGCCAGGACGACGATGAAGACGGCAAGCAGAATGCGGTTCATGACGTTTATTCCTCTTCGTCCACGTGATGGGTGCTGAACGAACGCCAGACCAGAACCGGGATAATCAAGGTAAAGACAATCACTTCCTTGTAGGCGCTGGCCCAGAAGGACGAGAAGGATTCCAGCACACCCACCAGCAGCGAGCCCGCGGCGGCCACGGGGTAGCTGGCCAGGCCGCCGATGATGGCGCCGACGAAGCCCTTCAGGCCGATCAGGAAGCCGGTGTCGTAGTACACGGTGGTGATGGGCGCGATCAGCATGCCGGACATGGCGCCGATGGCCACGGCCAGCGTGAAGGTCAGGCTGCCGGACATGGTGGTGCTGATGCCGACCAGGCGGGCGCCGCGGCGATTGACCGCCGTGGCACGCAGCGCGCGGCCATACAACGTCTTGCCGAAGAACAGCCACAGGCCGATGATCAGGATGGCGCAGGTCGCCACCACGAACAGGCTTTGCGCGGACCAGGTCATGAAGCCCAGGTCGACCTGCCCGCTGACGAAGGCGGGAGTGCGCCAGCCTTCAGCGCCGAAGAACACCAGGGCCAGGCCGGTAAGCGCGAAGTGCACTGCCACGGAAACGATCAGCAGCACCAGCACGGTGGCCTCGGCCAGCGGCTGGTAGACGATGCGGTAGACCATCGGACCCATGGGGATCACCAGCAGCAGCGTCAGCAGCATGTTCAGCCACAGCGAATTGCCGGGCGCGGTGTAGGTCACGGTCAGCCAGAGCAGCGCCAGCGGCAGGACCACGCACGTGGCGAAGGCCTTGGGCAGCGCGGCGGCGCTACGGGTACGCAACGCGCGCAGCAGCTCAAGCGCCAGGCAGACGACGCCCAGCAGCGGCAGAAGATAGGCGGTGCCCGGCACTTTGCCGTCCACCAGCATAGCCAGGGTCAGGGCGCCGAACGCCACGAACTCGCCCTGGGGAATGAAAATGACGCGCGTAACGGCAAAAACCAGCACCAAAGCCATGCCCAGGAGGGCATAGATGGCGCCGTTGACGACACCGTCTTGCAGCAGGATCAGCGCAATTGAGGAATCCATCTAACAACCTTATTTATTCTGGTGTTCCGGCCGCACCCGGGACACTGATACGACACACCGGCCGGAAAGGCCGGTGCGAAGCATTGCTGGGGTGCCGCGCGGCGGGCGCCGCCGCGCTTCGTTCACCCTTGGATCGGGCGATCCTGGAGGATTACAGGCCGGGTTGGTAGACCCACTTGCCGCCTTCCACCTTGACGATGACGCGCGAGCGCTCGTCAAAGCCGGCGTGGTCCGTCGGCGACATGTTGAACACGCCTTGCGAGGCAGCCAGATCCTTCACGCCTTCCAGGGCGTCGCGCATGGCGGCGCGGAATTCCGGCGTGCCGGGCTTGGCGCCCGACTTCAGCGCCACGGGCAGCGCGGCCACGACCAGCTGGCCGGCGTCCCACATGTGGCCGCCGAACGTGTTGGTGGAACCGGCGCCATTGGCCTTCTCGTACGCTTCCACGTAGGCCAGGGCCGACTTCTTGACCGGGTTGCTGTCCGGCAGCTGGGCCGCGACCAGCAGCGGGCCTGCAGGCAGCAGCATGCCGTCGCAGTCCTTGCCGCACACGCGCAGCACGTCGTTGTTGGCGGCGCCGTGCGTCTGGTAGATGGTGCCGCCGTAGTTGCGGGCCTTCAGTTCCTTCTGCGGCAGGGCCGAGGGCGTGCCTGCGCCGGCGATCAGGATGGCGTCGGGCTTGGCGCCGACCAGCTTAAGCACCTGGCCCGTCACGCTGGTATCGGTGCGGCTGTATTTCTCGATGGCGACGATCTCGATGCCCTTGGCCTTGGCGGCCTTCTGCATCACGTCCAGCCAGCCGTCGCCGTAGGCGTCGGCAAAGCCGATGAAGCCCAGCGTCTTGACCTTGGACTTGGCCATGGCGTCAGCCAGGGCGCCGGCCATCAGGGCGTCGTTTTGGGGGGTCTTGAAGACCCAGCGGCGCTTTTCGTCCACGGGCTCGACGATCTTGGCGCTGGCGGCCACGCTGATCATGGGCACCTTGGCTTCGGCGGCCACGTCGACCATGGCGAGCGAGCCCGGCGTGACCGAGGTGCCGATCAGCACGTCGACCTTGTCGTCGGAGGCCAGCTTGCGCGAGTTCTTGACGGCTTGCGTCGTATCGGTAGCGTCGTCCAGGACGATCCAGTCGATCTTCTGGCCTGCCACTTCCTTGGGCAGCAGTGCCACGGTATTGCGCTCGGGGATACCCAGCGACGCGGCGGGGCCGGTGCTGGACACGGTCACGCCAACCTTGACCTGGGCGTTCGCCAGTAGCGGCAGGGCCAGGGCAATGGCGGCAGCCGCCGCGGACAAGCCGAAGTGCTTGCGCATATTTTTGTCTCCTGTGGTGGCTCTGGAGCGCCTCGGTCGAGGCAGGGCGAGCCTAGTTAAAGTTATACAGAAAAAAATATTATAGGGTTAAAACAGTATCAGATGACGATGCGCAACTCCGGTAATTCCCTGATGTGCTACGAAAAACGCGTTTCAGCAAATGCATTCGTTAATGGCGAACTTGTACTAGAAAAGCTTGGCGGACGTCAGTTGGGGGATTCCCTGGGGCGCCACCGCGCGTCTCAGCGCCCCAACATGGGCCACACACGCTCTACCCGCGACGCCACCCATGCGGCAACCAGTGCCTTGGCCAGGTCGCCCGGCAGGAACACGGCCACCGCCAGCGCCGCCTTCGTAAAGCCCATCTTGGTCACGGCAGCCAGCCAGGGCACGCCGCAGGCGTAGACCACGGCGATGCCGCCTACCACGCAAGCCGCCACGTAGCCGGCGAACCTGGCCGCCCCGCCCGTGGCGCGGCCGGCAAGGCGCCGCGCCAGCCAGCCGGTCACAAAAGCGCCCGCCACCAGGCCCACGAGAAAACCACCGGTCGGCCCGAAGAAAGCGCCCAACCCTCCCCGGCCGCCCGGCAGCACGGGCAGCCCTACTGCCGCCAGCGCTAAATAAAGCAGGCACGCCAGCGCGCCGCGCACAGGGCCCAGCATCGCCCCCGCCAGCATGGCGCCCAGTGTCTGCAGCGTGACCGGCACCGGGATGGCGGGCAGCGGAATCGGTGGAATCAGGCTCAGGACGACGATCAGCGCCGCGAACAGCGCAATCAGCACGGTATTACTGGATTTCACGGTTTTCCCCTTTGGGAGATGGAACAGGGCGCGCGGCCCCTCAATGGCTGCGCGCGTCTATCGCTTCGGACACTTCCTGCGCCCTTTTCAGCGTTAACACGATCAAAGGCACGATCAGCGCAACGGGATTGGCGCCCAGTCCACGGGCCGCCTGCGCCTCGCGGATTTCCTGGAAATTGCGCCAGATTTCGGGCACGAAGCGCAGCGCCAGCGCCAGGGCCAGCGCAACTTTGCCGGCATCCACCAGCCGCATGCGTTCTAGCGGCATCAGCGCCTTTTCGCAAACGGCGATCAGGTCGGACGTGCGGGTGGCCAACGTGACGGCCAGGGCCAGGCCCACCATCGCCCCCACGCGCAGCAGGACCGCCAGCGCCTCCATCCCCCCCTGGAACCAGGCGGTGAAGAGGCCGACGGCCAACAGCACCCAGATCAATCCCTTGATCTGCCGCCAGACCGCGGCCGCGGTCACGCCCGTGGTCCCGACCAGCACGGCAGCGGCCAGAAAAGCCAGCGCCAGCCAGCGCGGATCGCGCAGCAGGAACAGGCCCGCGCCCGCCGCCATCAACGCCAGCAGTTTCAGCCAGGCCGGCAAGCGGTGCAGGACACTATTGCCCGCGACGTAGAGCGGTTCCATCATGCGCAGTGCTCCCGGTACCAGCGCAGGGCGGCAGCCGGCTGGTCGTCGGCCGCGATGCCGCCGTCGCGCACCACCACCACCCGGTCGAAATCCTCCAGCAGTTCCAGATCGTGGCTGACGACGATGGCGTCATGAGGAAGGCCCGCGATGGCATCGCGCACGCGATTGCGGTTGCGCAGGTCCAGCTGGGTGGTGGGTTCATCGAATACGATCAGCGCCGGTTCCATTACCAGCACCGCCGCCAACGCAACCAGCTGGCGTTCGCCGCCGGAGAGCGTGTGGCTGGTCCGGTCCGCCAGGTGGCCCACGCCCAGGTGGCCGAGTTGGGCATCGATACGGGCTTCGCGCTGCTGGCGGTCCGGGGCCAGGTGCTTCAGGCCGAACGCCAGGTCCTCGCGGACGATAGGAAAGACGATCTGGTTCTCGGGATTCTGGAATACGAAACCGACCTGCCGGCGCACGGCCTTCAAGTCGTGCCGGGTATCCAGGCCGCCCACCCGCACGCTGCCGGCGGAAGGCAGGACCAATCCGTTGATCAGGCGCGCGAGGGTGCTCTTGCCCGCGCCGTTGGGGCCGACGATGCCGATGCGGCGTTCGGCCAGCGTCAGGCTCACCCCATTCAGCACTTGCGCCTGGGGCGTGGAAACAACCGCCTGGTCAAACTCGATTAACATGGGGCGGGATTATGCCCGAACCATTTCGGGCATCGGGACTCCAAGAGCTCATATGGACAAAGTACGAAAATCCGACGCCGAATGGCGTGCCCAGCTTTCCCCCGAAGAATACGTCGTCACCCGTGAAAAGGGTACCGAACGGGCGTTCACCGGGCGTTACTGGAATACGTTCTCGCCTGGCATCTACCGCTGCGTGGGCTGTGGCACCGCGCTGTTCGCTTCCGACACCAAATTCGATGCCGGCTGCGGCTGGCCCAGCTACTTCCAGCCGCTGGACCCGGAACTGGTGCGCGAGGAGCGCGACACCAGCCACGGCATGGTCCGCACCGAAGTCCTATGCAACGTCTGCGACTCGCACCTGGGACACGTCTTTCCCGACGGCCCCGAGCCCACCGGACTGCGCTACTGCATCAATTCCCTGTCGATGACGTTTGAACCCATAGAAGACTGAATGAAGAAGTTCCTGTTCGACCTGTTTCCGCTGTTCCTTTTCTTCATTGCGTATCGGTACACGGACATTTTCATCGCTACGGGCGTCGCCATGGCGGCGGCCGTGCTGCAGATCGTCTGGTTGAAGGCCACGGGCCGCGCCACCGAGGCCATGCACTGGATCAACCTCACCGTCATCCTGGTCTTCGGCGGCGCCACGATCTGGCTGCATAGCGACGTCTTCATCAAATGGAAGCCCACGGTGCTGTATTGGCTGTTCGGCGGCGCCCTGGTCTTTGCACGCCTGTTCTTCGGCCGCAACCTGATCCGCCGCCTGATGGAAAAGCAGATCCAGTTGCCCGATGCCGCCTGGGAACGCCTGAACCTGGTCTGGGCCGGATTCTTCCTGATCGCGGGCGCGCTCAACCTGTACGTGGCATTTTCCGGCCACTTCACCGAATCGCAGTGGGTCAGCTTCAAGGCCTTCGGCCTGATGGGCCTGATGGTCGTCTTCGTGATCGGCCAGTCGATCTGGCTGGGCAAGCACATCCAGACGGAGGAACAGGCCCCCTCCTCCGATACGCCGCCCCGCCAACCCTGACGCCCCCTCACTTCCAGACCGGCGCGCCCGCCTCCCGGGCCCCGCGCGCCGGAACTAACCCATACCCCCCATGTCAGACACCACCGACCGCATGTCCCTGATCCGGGAGCGTCTAGCCGCCCTGGAACCCGTCAGCCTGGAGATCCTGGACGACTCGCATTTGCATGCCGGCCACGAAGGCAGTAAAAACGGCGCCGGCCACTATCGCGTGATCATCGTAGCGCCTTGCTTTGCGGGGCTCTCCGCCGTTGCGCGGCATAGGCTGGTGTATCATCATTTGCAAGATTTGATCCCTTATCCGATTCATGCGCTTGCGCTAGATGCCCAGGCTCCCAAATAGAAAGTAAAAGGATATTCATGAAACGCATCGTCATGCTGGCTGCGGCCTGCGTCATCGCCGTGCCGGCTTTTGCCCAGAACGTGGCTACCGTCAACGGCAAGGCCATCTCGCAAAAGAGCCTGGATCAATTCGTCAAGCTGTTGGTCAGCCAGGGCGCCACCGATTCGCCGCAGCTGCGCGAACAGGTCAAGCAGGAAATGATCAACCGCCAGATCTTCGTGCAAGCCGCCGAATCCAGCGGCATCGCCAAGCAGGCCGACGTCCAGACCGAAGTCGAGCTGGCCCGCCAAGGCATCCTGGTCCGCGCCCTGATGGCCGACTACCTGGCCAAGCATCCGGTGTCGGACGCCAAGGTCACGGCCGAATACGAAAAGATCAAGAAGGAACAGGCCGGCAAGATGGAATACAAGGTCCGCCACATCCTCGTCGAAGACGAGAAGACGGCAAACGACCTGCTGGCCCAGATCAAGAGCAACAAGAGCAAGTTCAACGACCTGGCCAAGAAGAACTCCAAGGACCCCGGCAGCGCCGAAAAGGGTGGCGATCTGGGTTGGGCTCCCCCGACCAACTACGTCCAGCCGTTCGCGCAGGCCGTGACGCAGCTGAAGAAGGGCGAATTGGTCGACAAGCCGGTGCAAACCCAGTTCGGCTGGCACATCATCATGGTTGACGACACCCGTCCGGTGGAATTCCCGCCGCTCGACCAGGTGCGTCCGCAGTTGGAAGAAATGCTGCGCCAGCAAACCCTGGCCGACTACCAGAAGGAACTGCGCGAAAAGGCCAAGATCCAGTAAGCCTTGCCGCAAGAATGAAAATTGCCCGCTCATGCGGGCAATTTTTTTGCGCCTGTGTTGACCATTCCCAATAGGCGTGGCTCCAACCTAGGCCAGCGCCTGCTTCAGATGGGGTTCCCACAACCGCCCTTCCAGCAGCGGCGACAGATGGCCATAGCGCCCGTCCACGCTGACTTGGACGACGTTAGCGGGATATGGGGCCTGGGCCCGGGCGTCTGGATCATCCGGCGCAAACAGCTCATCCGACACGCAGCGCAGCCACCGCACGGGCGTGGCTGTCTCCAACAATGCTGCCCGGGCGTCGTAGCGGCAGGCGGACGTCCTGAGCGCCGCCATGGACCACGGCGAAAAGCGCCCCGCCCAGGCTTGCGCCTCGGCCTGCAAGCGCGATTCCGCATCGGGCTCGCGGGCGTCCGCCAACCATCGCGCGTAGCCATAGCGCCGCAAGGTCGCACACCGCAACTCGACCCATTCTCGCCTCGCATCCGCATCGCCCGCGTCCAGGGCGGCAGCGATCCGGCGCAGGCGCTGCGCATCCGCCATGCTGCCACCGCCACGCGGCGCCGAGGCCAGCACCACCGCCCGCCCGATCGGCAACGGCGCGGCCACCGCCCACTGGAAGGCCTGATAACCGCCATAGGAATAGCCCAACACCGCGTCCAGCCGCTTGACGCCGATGGCGCGCAGCCATTCCCCCTGAAGGCGCACCCCATCGGCAATCGACACGTCGGGAAATGTGCTGGCGGCCGCGCCCATCGGCGCGCTGCTGCCAAAACAGGAACCCAGCGCGTTGGGCGCCAGCACGCAAGTATCGCGTGTGTCCAGCGCCGCCCCGGGCCCCAGCCAAGGGCTCGCCCACCCGGCGTCGGGATAGGCCTCTCCCTCGTCCGCCTTCAGCGCCTGCTGGCTGCCGGATATGCCGTGCAGCAGCAGGACCACGGCGCGCGCTCGGTCCGGCGCCGGACCATAGCAGGACCACGCCAGCCGCGCCGGCGCGAGCCGCTTGCCGCTTTCCAGCGGCAGGGCGTCGAATTGCATCACGCCTGCGGCGTGATCCGAAGACGGGCTGGCGGACACCGGACCCTCCTAGATGGGACGTTCGCCCATGACCGTCGTGCGATAGATCGTACGCCGCATGCTGGCTGGCAGTTCGCGCGTGGTCGCCTTGTGCATCACGCAGCGGTTGTCCCACATGACCACGTCGCCCGGCTCCCATTGCAGCGCGTATTGGTACTTCTGCTGCGTGCAATGCGCGAACAGGCGTTCCAGCAGTTCCTGGCTGTCCGCCTCGCCCCAGCCGGACACCTCGGCCGTCATGCCGGGATGGACGTACAGCGCCTTGCGGCCTGTTTCAGGGTGCGTGCGCACAATGGGGTGCTCCACGTCCGGCGTGCCGGCCAACTGGCTCGCGTCCATCTTTACCTGGGTGCCCTCCTCGGCGCGGGTATTCTTGCGCCGGTAGCGGTGCACTGCCCGCAAGCCTGCCAACTGGGCTTGAATGCCGCCGTCCAGTTCCTCGTATGCCCGGTACATGTTGACGAACAAGGTATTGCCGCCTTCCGGCGGGATCAATTGGGCATTGAGGATAGTGGCCTTGGCCGGGCATTCGCGGAAGGCGAAGTCCGAATGCCAGTACGAACCGCCGTCGGCGATGCCTGCCGGCACGCCGTTCTTTACCTCGTTGGACAGCACGAATATCTCGGGATATTCAGGATGGTTGTACTGGGCCAGCACATGGATATCCAGCTCGCCCAGGCGGCGGCTGAAACGCAGTTGGCCCTCGGGCGACAGGCGCTGGTTCTTGAAGACCAGCAGTTGGTGGCGCAGGAACAGCTGGTTCACGTCCTCGAACGCGGTGTCGTCGAGAGTTTCCAGGTCCACGCCATGCACTGCCGCGCCGATCAGCGGGCTCAAGGGAATCGCTTTCATGATCAGACTCCTGCCAAGGTTCAGGGAAGGCGATGCACGCGGGCCTCGGTACGCACCAGGGGCTCTGCGCCATGCTCTCCGATCAACACCGGGTATTCCAACCGCATGCCGCCCACGCCCGGGCGGTACAGGTGCGTGCCCAGCGCCACCACCATGCCCGGGGTGACGATGTCGCGGCTGCGCAGATTGATAAACGGCCGGGTCCGCGCGCAGGTGCCCAGGCCATGGCCGAACAGCGGCAGCCCGAACTCGCTCAAGCCATGTTTTTCGAACACGGCGATGCCGCGGCTGGCGCACTCCGCAATCGGGCGGCCGGGTGTAAGGGACGCAAGCATGGTCTGCACGGTGTCTTCCCAGCAATCGATCAGCTTGCTCTGGACGGAGTCCGGCTTGCCCAGGAAGACAGGCAACGCGGTATCCGCCATATATAGGTCCAGCAAGGGATGCAGGTCCAGGATCACGAATTCGTTCGGCCGGATGGCGCGGTCCGTCGCCTGCTGGGTAACGCCGCGCAGGAATCCCGTGCGTTCGCCGGCGCCCACTTCGGTGCCCCCGGTCACAGCCCAGGACCAGGTGCTGCCCCGCTGCCGGATCGCGCGCTCGATTTCCCCGGCGATTTCGTTCTCGGTCGCGCCCGCCCGCACTGCATTCATGCCCTGCTCGAAGCCGTAATCCGAGACTTCCGCGGCGTGGCGCAGGCGCTCTATCTCGGCCCCGTCCTTGATCAGCATGACATCGTCGATAACGTCCACGCCGTTTTCGAAGCGGATGTCGGGCAAGTGGCTGGACAGGTCGAAGTATTCGGCGGCGGTGAGCATGCCCGGCGCCACCTGCGCGGCGCCCGGATGCGACAGGTCCAGCGCGACCTTGCCCCGCGTCAGGCCATGGTGTTCCAGGCGCTGGCGTATCAATTGCGGAAAGTCCGAGAATTCGAACTCGTACATTTCCATCTCGTGGCCTTCCGCCCGCACCCGCGAGGCGTCCATGGCCCAGTAGATGAACTCGCAGCGCCCGTCCGCCGTGACCAGCACGGCGCCGCGCCACGGCATGAACGCCCCGCTCAGGTAATGCAGCGCGCCCTGGCGAGTGCCAAGATAGGCGTCAAACCCGAGTTCGCGCGCGTGCTGGGCAACGCGCTTGCGGCGCGCCTGAAAATCGATGGACTGCATGTATCGCTCCTATTTGGGGATTCAGGAAACCGACGCGCCGGAGGCCTTGACCACGGGGGCCCATTTCTCGGTTTCGTCGGCGGTAAAGCGGGCGAAGTCGTCGGGCTTGCTGGCCACCGGGTCGGCAGCCTGCGAGACCAGTTGTTCCCGCACTCGGGGATCGGCCAACGCCCGGGCGATTTCCTGCTGCAGGCGATCGACGATGGGGCGCGGGGTGCCGGCAGGCGCGAACACGCCGATCCATGACGTCATGGCATATCCGGGCACGGTTTCGGCCACGGTGGGGATGTCGGGCGCCGCGGGAGAACGCTTCGGACCGGTCACGGCGATGGCGCGCAGCTTGCCGGCCTTGATCAGCGGCTGCGCGATGACCAGGCTGTCGAACGCCAGGTCGGCCTGGCCGCCGATCACGTCCGTCAGCGCGGGCAGGCTGCCCTTGTAGGGGATGTGCTGCATCTGCACGCCCGCCATCTCGTTGAACAGCTCACCGGACATGTGCATGGACGTGCCGCTGCCGCCCGAAGCGCGGTTGAGCTTGCCCGGGTTGGCACGGGCGTAGGCGATCAAATCCGCCACCGAATAGATCGGGAGCTTGGGATTGACCACCACGACCAACGGATACGACACCACCTGCGTCACCGCCGTGAAGTCTTTCAGCGGCTGGAACGGCATGGACTTGTACAACGTCTGGTTGATGGCGTTGGTGCCGATGGTGCCCATGAGAATGGTGTAGCCGTCAGGCGCCGACTTCGCCACCGCGTCCGCACCGATATTGCCGCCCGCCCCAGGCTTGGCCTCGACGATGACGGATACGCCCATGCTCTGCGTCATGCGCTCGGCCAGCAGCCGCGTGACGATTTCGGTGGGTCCCCCAGCCGCTGCCGGCACCACGAAACGGATGGGTTTGCTGGGATAGGCCTCGGCCGCGCCGGCGGCGGAACTGGCCGCCATCCCCGCCGCCAGGGCGCATGCGCCCAAGGCGCGCATTAGTCTCCTGCACATGGCATGTCTCCATATATGCGGGGCGTACCGGGCGGGGTGCCCTGGCCGACCCATCTAATTAACGAACAATTGTTCGCTAATTGGCATTTTATGAAGATTGCGGCGGATGTCAAACTACAATCGAGCCTTCAACGACAAGACCGCCGATACATGGACACGACATTGCCGGAACCCAAAGAAAGAAAAGAGGAGTTTCTCGACAGCCTGGCCAACGGCCTGCAATTGCTGCAGATCTATGCCACGGGCGTGGCGAGCGTGACGGTGCAGGAAGCGGCCGAGCAACTGGACGTCACGCGCGCGGCGTCGCGGCGCATACTGTTGACGCTGGAAAAGCTGGGCTATGTGCGGCAGGACGGCAGGAATTTTTCGCCTACGCCCAAGGTCATGGATCTGGGGTATGCCTATTTCGCTTCGCTGAGCCTGCCCAAGCTGACCCGCGCGACCATGCGCGAAGTCGCGCAGACCGTCGGAGAAACCTGCTCATTGGGCGTGCTGGACAGGCAACACGTCGTGTTCCTGGCGCGCGAAGAAGGCCCCAAGCTGCTCAAGCTGGACCTGTCGGTGGGCAGCCGCCTGCCCGCCTACGCCCACTCGCTGGGCCGCACGCTGCTGTCGACGCTGGACGACGAGGCGCTCGATGCCTATCTGGAAAGCGCCGACCTGAAGCGGCTGACGCCCTACACCACGGTGTCGCGCAGCGCCTTGCGCAAGCTGATCCGGCAGGTGCGCCAGGACGGCTACTGCATTTCGGTCAGTGAATTGGTGGACGGATTCGCGGGCGTGGCAGTGCCGCTGTACAACCATGAAGGCCGCGCGGTGGCAGGCCTGAGCGTCAGCATGGTGCTCGGATCCCGCCAGCCCGACGAATTGAAGCGGCAGCATTTGCCGGCCTTGCAGCGCGCAGCCGCTGCCATCCTCGACATGATGCCTCGCAGCACCATCTGACCGGCTCTACAGGCCGGGCGGCCTCAACCGCCCTGCTCGCCCAGCAGGGCCTTCAGCCCGTCCTCGTCCAGCACGGCCACGCCCAGTTCCTGGGCCTTGGTCAGTTTGCTGCCGGAATCCTCGCCAGCAACCAGATAGGCCGTTTTCTTGGACACCGAACCGCTGACCTTGCCGCCCGCCGCCTGGATGCGCATGGAGGCCTCTTCGCGCGTCCAGTTGGGCAGCGTACCGGTCAACACAAAGGTCTTGCCGGCCAGGGTCGTGCCTTGCGGCGCCGCCTCGGCTACCGGGTTCACTCCTTGCGCTTTCAGTTGTTCGATGACGTCGCGGTTGTGCTGCTCGGCAAAGAAGCGGCGGATCGACGCCGCCACAACCGGCCCGACATCGGGCACCGAGGACAGGGCGTCCTCATCGGCGTCCATGATGGCCTCGATGCTGCCGAAATGGCGAGCCACGTCTCGCGCCGTGGTTTCGCCCACGTGGCGGATGCCCAGCGCGAACAGCAACCGGCTCAGCGCCGGCGCGCGCGCCTTGTCGATGGCCGCCACCAGATTGTCGGCCGACTTCTGGCCCATGCGGTCCAGGCCCACCAGCTCCAGCGGGCGCAAGCTGTAAAGATCCGCCAAGGTCTTGACCCGGCCGCTGTCGACCAACTGATCGACCAGCTTCTCACCCAGGCCTTCGATGTCCAGCGCCTTGCGGCTGGCGGCGTGCCACAGCGTCTGCTTGCGCTGCGCGCCGCAGAACAGGCCGCCCGTGCAGCGCGCGATGGTTTCGTCTTCCAGGCGTTCGATGGCGGAACCGCAGACCGGACAGGCCGTGGGCATGACGAATTCGCGGGCATCGTCCGGCCGCTTGTCGAGCACGGGCGCCAGCACCTCGGGGATCACGTCGCCCGCGCGGCGCACGATGACCGTGTCGCCGATGCGCACATCCTTGCGGCGGATTTCGTCCTCGTTATGCAGGGTGGCGTTGGTAACGGTAACTCCGCCCACGAACACCGGCTTCAGGCGCGCAACAGGCGTAATGGCGCCAGTGCGGCCCACCTGCACTTCGATGTCGAGCAAGGTGGTGGTGGCTTCTTCGGCGGCGAACTTATGCGCCAGCGCAAAGCGCGGCGCGCGCGCCACGAAACCCAGCACCTTCTGAGCCGGGAGCGAATCCACTTTGTAGACCACGCCGTCGATGTCGTAGGGCAGCTCGGCCCGCAACTGTCCGACCTTGGCGTAAAAGGCCATCAGGCCCTCGGCGCCGCTGGCGCGGTGATTGTGCTTCACGTTCACCGGCAGCCCCAGCGAAGCGAGCCAGTCCAGCATCGCGCCATGGGATTTTTCGGGCAACTGCGACGCCTGGGCCGCGCCCGCCGATGCCTCGGCGAACAAGCCGCCCTGCGTGCCCGCCAAACCCTGGACCTCGCCCCAACCATAGGCAAAAAAGCGCAACGGCCGCTTGGCGGTGATGCGCGGATCCAGCTGGCGCAGGCTGCCAGCCGCCGCATTGCGCGGATTGACGAAGACTTTCTCGTCGCGCTTGGCCTGGGCCTGATTCAGTTTTTCAAAGTCGGCGCGGTTCATGAGCACTTCGCCGCGGACTTCCAGCACCTGCGGAAATGAGCCCTTGAGCTGCAGCGGAATCGCTTTGATCGTGCGGATGTTCGAGGTGACGTCCTCGCCCGTCTGGCCATCGCCGCGCGTGGCGGCCTGCACCAGGCGGCCGTTCTCGTAGCGCAGGCTGATCGCCAGCCCATCCAGCTTGAGCTCGCAGAAGTAATCGGCTTCCTGGGCCGGCCCCAGCAGGCCCGCGCCGCGCAGCGTGTCGGTCACGCGGCGGTCGAAAGCCAGCACGTCCTCTTCGTCGAAGGCATTGCCCAGGGAGAGCATGGGCACCACATGGCGCACGCTGCCAAAGGCGGAGACAGGCGCCGCGCCCACGCGCTGCGTGGGGGACTCCGGCGTCACCAGTTCAGGATGCTCGGCCTCCAGGGCCTGCAGTTCCCGCATCAGCCCGTCGTACTCGGCGTCCGATATCGACGGATCGTCGTAGACGTAGTAGCGGACGTTGTGCTGTTCAATCTCGGCGCGCAGGCGCGCCGCGGCTTGCGCCGGGTTTTCACCGCCAGACGCGCCGCTCATTTAGGCAAACACCCTTTGGGCGCGCTCGCTGCCGGCGGGCAGACCCGCTTGTTCAAGCTGGCCGAACAACACCTGCAGACGCTCGTCGATGACCGTTTCCGACCCATCGGCCAGCGGCTTGCCCTGGTCGTCGACCAGGTCCGCGCGCAGGCGGGCGGCCAGGTCGCGGCCCACGTCGACCATGCGGCCGAAGGCGCGGCTGTCCGCCGGGCTGCAGGGAACGTCCAGCAACAGGTACAGGCGTTCGATTCCGCCCATGCCGGCATCGAACGCCGCGCCATCGGCGCGCGCCAGCGTGAAGCGGGCCACGCCGTTTTCCGCCGGCCAGGCCAGGCGGCTGCCGTCGGCGACGAAGCCGAGGTCGCGAGCCACGGCCAGAACTTCGGCGGCCGGCTGGGCCGTGCCCAGCAGCAGGGTCAGGCCAACCTGGGTATCCAGGGCAGCGCAGGTATCGTCCAGGCGGGCGCCTTGCTCAAGCACGGCTTGCTGGTCCGGACCTTCGATGGTGGCATCGAAACGCTCGGCCATGTCCTGGGCGCGGGCCCAGGCCTGCGACCATTCGATGGCGGTCAATGGGCCGCTGCGGTTGGCCAGCAGCACAGCCAGTTGCATGGAGGCATAGGACTCGCCGGCATGGACGCGCGCGCGATGGCGGCGCTGGTCGGTTTCGGCGAACACGCGCATGGGCTTGCGGCCCACGTGGCGCAGGCTTTGCATGTAGGGCAGCAGGTCGGCACCGCGCACCGCTTCAGCGAAGTTGATCTCGATGACCACCTCGCAGGCGGGATCGGGCTCTTCGGTATCGTCGGCATCGCTACCGGGGTCAACCGGCACCGGCTGGCCGGGCTGCGCGCGAGGCGCATCGCCTCCCATGCCGGGTTCGCGGCGCGCTGCCGCGCCCGTTGCCGATGCCGCGCCGGCGGCCGCCCCGGCTCCCGCCCCCAAGAGCGGATCCTGTTCGGTGGATGGGAAATGGGTCTGCATCTTGCGACGGACACGTCGGTCCTGCCACCAGTTGAATCCCAGCACCAGCAGTATCAGCAATACGCCCAGGGCTATCAGCCCGATCTGCAAATCACTCATGTATAAATCCCGCGCCGAAACCCCGACGCCCTTCTGAATATTGGGTTTATGCCGCTTCGGAGGCCATCATCTGGACGGCCGAGTCTATGTCTACCGCAACGATACGCGAAACCCCTTGCTCTTGCATGGTTACACCGATCAGTTGCTTGGCCATCTGCATCGCGATCTTGTTGTGCGAGATGAAGAGGAACTGGGTCTGCTCGCTCATGTTGGCGACCAGGTTCGCGTAGCGCTCCGTGTTGGCGTCGTCCAGCGGCGCGTCCACCTCGTCCAGCAGGCAGAACGGCGCGGGGTTGAGCTTGAACAGCGCAAACACCAGCGCGGTGGCGGTCAGGGCCTTTTCGCCGCCGGACAGCAGGTGGATGGTGCTGTTGCGCTTGCCCGGAGGCTGGGCCATGACCTGGACCCCGGCGTCGAGGATTTCCTCGCCCGTCATGGTCAGCTTGGCCTCGCCGCCGCCAAACAGCTTGGGGAAAAGCTCGCCAAAATGGCCGTTGACGACGTTGAAGGTCTCTTGCAGCAGTTCTCGGGTCTCGCGGTCGATCTTGCGGATGGCGTCCTCGAGAGTCTCGATGGCGGTCATCAGGTCCTGATGCTGAGAATCCAGGAAGCCCTTGCGCTCGCGCGAGGTGTTCAGTTCGTCCAGCGCCGCCAGGTTGACCGAGCCCAGGGCTTCGATCTGGCGCGAAATACGGCTGACTTCCGACTGCAGCCAGCTTGCGCGGCGCCATTCGTCGGGCTGGTTGGCCAGATCCTGGGCCAGCGCCTCGCGGTCGACCTCGCGCGCGTTCAGTTGTTCGGTGAACTGTTCTTCGGCCAGGCGGGCGGCCTGCTCCTGTAGTTGCAGTTCCATGATGCGGGCGCGCCGCGGCTCCAGCGTCTGCTCCTGCTGCAGACGGTCTTCGTCCGCGCCGCGCAGCAAAGCCGCCAGGTTTTCGAGTTCCTGGCGCGCACGCGACAGGGCTTCCTCGCGCTCGGCGCGCACTTCCAGCGCGTCCTGCAGGCCCGCCTGGGATGCCGAGGCGTCCAGTTCGGCCAAGTCCACCAGCAGCTGTTCCAGCTCGACGCTGCCACGCTGGCTCTGGTCGGCAGCCAGTTGCTGGTTGCGTTGCAGGTCGGTAATGCGGACCTGGATGCCGCGTTCGGCGAATTCGGCTTCCTGGGCGGCGCGTTCCAGTTCGCGCAGGCCGGCGCGGGCGGCTTCGGCCTGGGCCGCCAGGGTTTCACCGTCGATTTCGGCGTCGGCGAACCGGGATTGGTGTTCGGCCAGCTCTTCGTCCAGGGCCTCGAAGCGGGCTTCGGCTTCCTCGCGGGTGGCGCGCAGGTCTTCTTCCTGGACCTTGATCTCTTCCAGGTCCTGGCGCAGGCGGGAGGCGCGTTCGCCGGACTGCTCGGCCTGCTGCTGCAGGCGCGAATGTTCAAGCTGGATGTCGTGCACCCGGCGGGTGACCTCGGCCACGCGCTGGCGGGCTGGCGCGATGGCCTGGGACACTTGCTGCCAGGCGGCTTCGGCGCGGGCGACCGCGGCGCGCGCCTGGTCGGCGATCAGTTGCTGCGCCTTGATCTCGCGCTGCAGGTTCTCGATTTCCTGCTGGCGGGCCAGCAGCCCGGCCTGTTCGGAATCCGGCGCGTAGAAGCGCACGCTATGGGCATCGACCAGGTGGCCGGCCTTGACCACGCAGGCGCCGCCAGCGGGCAGGCTGGCGCGCATGGCCAGGGCCTGGGTCACGTCGGTAGCCGTGTAGATGCCGCCCAGCCATTCGTTGAGCAGCGTGCGCAGGTCGGGATCGGTAATGCGCAGCAGGCTGGCCAGCGACGTCAGACCGGCCGGCGCGGCCGGCGTGGGCGCCGCCACCGGCAACTGGTAGAAGGCCAACCGGGCGGGCGGCGCGTCCTCGGCGAAGGCGCGGGCCCAATCCAGGTTGCGCACTTCCATGGAGGCCATGCGCTCGCGCAGGGCGGCCTCGAGGGCGGTTTCCCAGCCGGGCTCAATGTGCAATTTCTGCCACAGGCGCGACAGCCCGGCCAGCTCATGCTTGGCCAGCCAAGGCTCCAGCGCGCCCTGCTTCTGCACGTCTTCCTGCAACTTCACCAGCGCCGAAAGACGGGCCTCCAGGCGAGCCAGATTCTGCACCTCGGTCTGGGCGGCCGCCTGCGCGCGGCTGCGCTCGGCATCCGCTTCCGGCACGCGGCCTTCCAGGGTGGCCAGTTCCTCCTGGGCTTCCTCGAGCTGGTCCTCGCCGGCGACGCGGTCGCCGGCCAGTTGTTCCAGCCGCACCGGATCCGGACTGTGGAGTTCGCGCAATTCCTGCTGCAGACGCTCGCGGCGCTGCTCCAGGGCCTGCATCTGGCGGTCCGCGTCGCGCTGCGACTGCGCCACCAGGGCGAGGTTCTGTTCAACCCGCGCCAGTGCGGCGCGCATCTCGTCGCGCCCGGAGGCGGCTTCGCGCACGCGCTGTTCCACGGCCGGCAGCGCGGCCTGGGCGTCCTCGGCCTTGGCACGCGCCTCTTCCGTGCGGGCGGCGCCGGCAGCGAGGTCTTCCTCGGCCTGCGCGATCTGTTCGGTGCAATGTTCGCGTTGGGCAGTCCACTCGCCGATCTGCTGCTGCAGCTGATCCCGGCGCGCCTGCAGGCGGTTGCGGGAATCGACGACATGGCGGATTTCGGCTTCCAGGCGGCTGACCTGGGCATTGGCCTCGTACAGCGCGCCTTGGGCGGCATGGACGGCGTCGCTGGCGGCGTAGTGGGCCTGGCGCCGGGACTCCAGCGCGGCCTCGCCCGCCCGCAAGCCGGCAATGGCGGCTTCCAGTTCGTTCTGGGCCTGCGCCATCTCCTGGGCTTTCTTGGCGCGCTCTTCACGCGCCCCGGTTTCCTTCAGGAACCACAGCGCATGCTGCTTCTTTTCGCCGTCCGCCTGGAGTTCGCGGTAGCGCGTGGCCACTTCGGCCTGTGCTTCCAGTTTTTCGAGCTGGCTGTTGAGCTCGCGCAGGATGTCTTCGACGCGGGTCAGGTTCTCGCGCGTGTCGGACAGGCGGTTTTCGGTCTCGCGGCGCCGTTCCTTGTAGCGGGACACGCCGGCCGCCTCTTCCAGGAACACCCGCAACTCTTCCGGGCGCGCCTCGATCAGGCGGTTGATCATGCCCTGGCCGATGATGGCGTAGCCGCGGGCGCCGAGGCCGGTGCCCAGGAAGATGTCGTGAATGTCGCGGCGGCGGACCTGCTGGTTATTGACGAAATAGCTGCTAGTGCCGTCGCGGGTCAGCACGCGGCGCACCGCGATTTCCGCGTACGTGCTCCATTGGCCGGCCGCGCGGCCTTCGCTGTTGTCGAACACCATCTCCACCGAAGCCCGCGCCGCAGGCTTGCGGTTGCCGGAACCGTTGAAAATGACGTCCTGCATGGACTCGCCGCGCAGTTCCGAGGCCTTGGCCTCGCCCAGCACCCAGCGCACGGCGTCGATGATGTTCGATTTCCCGCAGCCATTGGGACCCACCACGCCCACCAGTTGGCTGGGCACGGGAATCACGGTGGGATCGACAAAGGACTTGAAGCCGGCGAGTTTTAGCTGAGTAAGACGCACAATACGATGACGACGGGGTGGGTTGAACGAAAGGCGTTAACGGACCTGCCGCACAGATTGCAAACCGGCCCCTGTAGGGCCGGCGCACAGATGGGTCGTATGATACCGCAGGCAGTCTGTCCCCAAACGTCAGCAAGGGTCAAGGCGCGTTGTCCCTAAGGCTTGCCGGCGGTCAATCCACGGGCAAACGCTCAATGGCTGCCACCGGGGCTCCGGCTATACTCCCTGACACTTTTTTGCACGACACATAAATTTTCACGCGGACTGGCCGGGGCCAGGCCAAAGAACGGGGACATTCTTGAAACGTGGTTTCTATCTGGTCATGGCCGCGCAGGCCTTCTCGTCATTGGCGGACAATGCGCTGTTCATCGCAGCCATCGCCTTGATACAGGAACTGCATGGGCCGGACTGGCTGGCACCCATGATGAAGTGGTCGTTCGCGCTGGCTTACGTCGTCCTGGCCGCCTTTGTCGGCGCGCTGGCGGACTCTTTCCCCAAGGGCCGCGTGATGTTCTCCACCAACGCCCTGAAGGTCGCCGGATGCATGCTGATGTTCTCGTATGCCAGCATCGGCGTCGCGCCCCAATACCAGACCTACCTGGTCTGTGCGGCCTATGGCATCGTCGGCATCGGCGCCGCGGCCTATTCTCCCGCCAAGTACGGCATCGTCACGGAAATGCTGCCCCCGGCCATGCTGGTCAAGGGCAATAGCTGGATCGAAGGCCTGACGGTCTTCTCCATCATCCTGGGCACGGTCCTGGGCGGCCTGCTGATTTCCTCCTCCGTTTCCACCGCCCTGCTCAGCCATTCCTTCATCGGCAAGCTGGTCCACACCCCGGCCGAGGCCGCGATCCTGGTCATCTCGTTCGTGTACCTGCTGGCGGCGCTGTGCAAC
The DNA here is from genome assembly GCF_035282245.1 of Achromobacter sp. D10. Classification (NCBI taxonomy): domain Bacteria; kingdom Pseudomonadati; phylum Pseudomonadota; class Betaproteobacteria; order Burkholderiales; family Alcaligenaceae; genus Achromobacter; species Achromobacter sp. D10. Next base: position 598,740 of record NZ_JAYJLE010000002.1, on the reverse strand, counting down.
CTGATGATTCCGCACACCCACGTGCGCTACCCGCCGCAGCAGAAGAATCCCGTCCGGCTCGTGCGCACGTTCTGGGGCTATGTCCGCGTGCTCTGGAAGGACAAGCTGGGCCAGATCTCGCTGGCCGTCACCACGCTGTTCTGGGGCGCCGGCGCCACCCTGCAGCTGATCGTCATCGAATGGGGCCGCAGCCACCTCGGATACCAGCTGGATAAAGCCTCGATGCTGATGGGCGTGGCCGCGCTGGGCACGGTGGTCGGATCCATCCTGGCTGGCCGCATTCCGCTGCGGCGCGCACTGGCCGTCCTGCCGGTCGGCGCCGCCATGGGTCTGGTCGTGCTCCTGATGCCGCTGGTCTACTCGCCCTGGAGCGTCTACCTGCTGCTGCTGATCACGGGCGGCCTGGCCGGTTTCTTCGTGGTGCCGATGAACGCGCTGCTGCAACACCGCGGCCACGTGCTGCTGTCGGCGGGCCACTCCATCGCCGTGCAGAACTTCAACGAACAGCTCAACATCCTGTTGATGGTGGCCATGTATACCGTGCTGCTGTGGCTGCAGTTGCCCATCAACATCATCATTGTGATTTTCGGCACCGTGGTCGCCGTGCTGATGGTGGTCTTCATGCGCTGGAGCAAGCGCAATCTGCAGGCCAACCCCGAATTGCACGATCAGATCGGCCAGGAAGGCCACGGCCGCGCACTGGACTCCTCGCACTAGACGCAAGCAGGTTCAGAACGAAAAAAACCGGGCGATGGCCCGGTTTTTTATTTGGTCCGCAGATCCAGCGGCGCCGACCTCAGCCCAACCGCGCAACCGCCAGCCGCAAGTCTTGCCACGCGCGCGCCTTCTCGCTCGGACTGCGCAGCAGATAAGCGGGGTGGTAGCTCACAACCACCGGAATCTCCAGACCCTCGTCGGTCTTCAGCTGGTGGATGCGGCCCCGCAGGCTGCCTATGGTGGCGTCGGTGCCCAGCAGCGTCTGTGCCGCAAAACGCCCCAGCACCAGGATCCGCTCAGGCTTGAGCAGCGCGATCTGGCGCATCAGGTAGGGGCTGCACGCCGCAATTTCCTCAGGCTTGGGGTTGCGGTTGCCAGGCGGACGGCATTTGATGACATTGGTGATGAACACATCGCGTTCGCGGCTCATGGACACCGAGGACAGCATCGCGTCCAGCAACTGGCCTGAACGGCCGACGAAAGGCTGCCCTTGCCGGTCTTCCTGCTCGCCAGGAGCCTCGCCCACCACCAGCCAGCGGGTCGGCTGGCCGCCATGGCCGAACACCGCGTTGCGGCGGCCCTTGCACAAGCCACAGGCCTCGCAGGCGAGGACCTGGTCATGCATTTCTTCCAGCGTGGCGTTGCGGATCGCTTCGGCCACAGGGACCGGCGGCGGTGGCGGCGCCTCGGCCTCAACCTTCGGGACCGGACGCGGCGGCGGGCCGCTGCGGTTCAGGATCGACGCCGGTATGCCGGGACGTCCTGGTACGGCTTCCGCGGGAGCCGAGGCGTCGGGAGCCTGCGCCTGGTGGGTCGGCGTGCCGACCTGGGGGGACCGCGGCGCAGGCGGCGCCTCGGCTGCGGGCGTTTGCACCGAAGGCGGCAAAACCTCCTTGGAAACAAGAACTTGCGGCTCCGCGGCAGGCCGGTTGACGGCCGGCGCCGGACGCAGCCACAGCCGCTCCATGCCGATCTCGCGCAGCCAGATGCGCTGTAGCGGATTGACGCGAGGCGCGGCCGACGGCGGCGCTGCAGTGGGCTGGCTCATGCCGCCCCTCCACCCGCCGCGAAATGCTTCTGCATGACCAGCGCATCTTCCCTGCCGCCTTTCTCGGCCGGGTAATAGCCCCGGCGCATGCCGATCTGCAGATATCCGTGCCGCTTATAGAAACTGATGGCCGGGGCGTTGGACGGGCGCACTTCCAGCAGTACGCCCTCCAGGCCCCGTTCGCGCGCCTGCTGTTCACACCAATCGAGCAACACGCCGCCCAGGCCCTGGCGGTGCAACGGCTTCGCCACGGCGATCACGAGCAGGTGCGCCACGTCGGGCGCGAACATCAGCACGCAGAATCCCGCCACTTTGCCTTCCCGCCGCAGCACCCAGGCACCATAACCCGCTGCCAGGGCGTCGGCGAAATTGCCGCGGGTCCAGGGAAACGCCTGCACGTGCGCTTCCAGCGCCACGACCTCTTCCAGATCGGCGTCGGTCATCGGTTGAGGCACGGAAGCGGCCAGCGAGGACTGGGCTTTCGGATTGCCGCCCTCGCCGCGCATGCGCTCGGCCGTCGTGAACGCCACCTTGTCGCGCACGTACAGCGGCGCGGCCAGCTCCGGCGCCAGGGCCTCGCCCCGCATCCAGCCCTGGCGTCCCAAGCGCGCGACGCTGGCCGCTTCGGGCCGCTGCGCGCCGGCGGCTCGCCGCCAGGGAGACTGCATCTCCGACGCGTAGGCATCCCAGGCATCGCCGGCCAGCAGCAGGTCCAGCGGCCGGCCCGCGCGGGCCGACCATCCAGGTAGATGATGGGCGGTCCAGGGCACCACTTCAGCTGCAGCAATCAGTAGCGGCGCCTGCAGGACTTCCCAGGAAATTTCACTATCCGAAACGTCCGCCTGGCGGTAGACGGCCAGATAGACTTCATTCATGCGGGCATCCAGCGCCACCACGATCGCGTCCGTAGGCGTGGCATCCACCTGTGCGGCGACCGCCTGATGAGAGACAATGGGAAGTACCGGGATGCCCAGGCCCAAGCCCATGCCTTGAGCCACGCCGCAAGCCACCCGCAGGCCGGTAAAGCCGCCCGGCCCCTGGCCGAACGCCACCGCATGCAAGGCGGAAGGCGCAAGTCCGGAGGCCGCCAGCAGCTCGTTGGCCATGGGCAAGAGCCGTTCCGCGTGCTCCTGGGAGCCTTCATGTTCCCTGACACTGACCTCCAGGCGGCCATCGGCCGCCCGCAGCAGGGCCACGCCGCAACGGGACGAAGAAGTTTCCAAAGCCAGCAGGTTTAGTTCCATAGGTGCAGATTGTACGAAATACCGCGACTCCGCCCCCGGTTATCAGGGGGATGTCAGGGGGATTTCAACCATGGATCGCAATGTGTAATATCTTGTGAACGCCCACTAGCCGCTGGTTCTTGCCACTGTTACATTTCCGGCCATGAATACGCAAAACACCACCCCCACCCGAAAAATCCTCGTCGTCGACGATGATCCGCGCTTGCGCGATTTGCTGCGTCGGTACTTATCCGAACAGGGATTCAACGTTTTCGTTGCCGAAGACGCCAAAGAGATGGGCAAACTCTGGCAACGCGAGCATTTCGACCTGCTCGTGCTGGATCTGATGCTGCCCGGGGAAGATGGCCTGTCCATCTGTCGCCGGCTGCGCGGTGGTCACGACAACACGCCCATCATCATGCTGACGGCCAAGGCGGAAGAAATCGACCGCATCGTCGGCCTGGAAATGGGCGCGGACGATTACCTGTCCAAACCGTTCAATCCTCGCGAACTGCTGGCTCGGATCAACGCGATCCTGCGCCGCCGCGGCACCGAGGAACATCCCGGCGCCCCCAGCCAGGAAAACGAATCCATCGCCTTCGGCCCCTACACGCTGAACCTGTCCACCCGCACGCTCACGCGCAATGGCGAACAAGTGCCCATCACCACCGGCGAATTCTCGGTGCTGAAGGTGTTTGCCCGCCACCCGAAGATCCCGCTGTCGCGCGACAAGCTCATGGAACTGGCGCGCGGCCGCGAATACGAAGCCTTCGATCGCAGCCTGGACGTGCAGATCTCGCGCCTGCGCAAGTTGATCGAACCCAATCCGTCCAAGCCCGTATTCATCCAGACCGTCTGGGGTCTCGGATACGTGTTCGTGCCGGACGGTGGTAGCTGATCGACTCGCCCGCCCCGGGCAGGAGCGCAGCCTCGTGCCCCGCTTGCGCAGAACCTTCAGGAACCTGACATCACGTTTGCGGCTCGGCTTGTTCGGCCGCACGTTCCTGTTGCTCGCCGCGCTGATGCTCGTCAGCCTGGGCGCGTGGCTACAAGTTTTCTTCAGCATGGAGCTGGGACCGCGCGCCAATCAAATGGCGCAGCGGGTGATCACGGCCGTCAATATCACGCGCACCGCGCTGATCTACTCCCATAACGACGAACGCAGCAAGCTCCTGCTGGACCTGGCCACCAACGAAGGCATCCAGGTCTATCCGCGCGAAGTCACCGACTTCGCCGAGGCCCTTCCCGACGACGACTACTGGCAACGCGTCGCCCAGCACATCCGCACGCGCTTCGGCCCGGAGACGCAGATCGCCTGGGGCGTGAACCAGGTGCCCGGCTTCTGGGTCAGTTTCCAGATAGAAAAAGACCTTTACTGGCTGGTGTTCGAGCGCGAGCAGATCGGCCTGACCGGTGGGATCGAATGGCTGGGCTGGGGCGCCACGGCGCTGTTGCTATCTCTGGTGGGCGCCGCGGTCAGCGTGGGCTTCGTCAACCGGCCGCTATCGCGCCTGGCCAGGGCTGCCCAGGTGCTGTCGCGCGGTGAAACCCCCGCTGCCCTGCCCGAGCAAGGCCCCCTGGAAATACGCGACCTGAACGCTTCGTTCAACCGCATGGCCAAGGACCTGCGACAGGCCGAGGCCGACCGCGAGTTGATGCTGGCCGGGATCTCGCACGACCTGCGCACGCCGCTTGCCCGCATGCGCCTGGAAATCGAGCTCAGCGGGGTATCTGAGGACGCGCGCCAGGCCATCGACGAGGACCTGGGCCAGATCGACCACAGTATCGGCCAATTGATGGAGTACGCGCGCCCGGCCGGCACGCTGCCTCAACTGGCCACGGATATTTCCGCGGTGCTGGCCGAACTCTACGAACGCGAACGCAGCCATACGGCGTCCGTGGGCGGAGAGCTGGAGGCCACTCTGGAGCCGGGCCTGCGCGCCCGCATCACGGCGCTGGACCTCAAGCGCATCGTCAGCAACCTGATCGAGAACGCCCGGCGTTATGGCCGCTCCAGCGATGGTATGGCGCATCTCGTCATGACATTGCAAGCTGAAGGCTCCATGATCGTGATCGAGGTCTCGGACCGTGGTCCCGGCATCGCCCCCGAGGACGTGGATCGCCTCTTGCGGCCTTTCTCGCGCGGCGAGGCGGCACGCACCGGCGTCAGCGGCGCCGGCCTGGGACTGGCCATCGTGGAGCGCCTGCTCAAGCACGTCGGCGGCTCGCTGCGCATGCTGCCCCGTGAAGGCGGCGGCCTGACCGCAAGGATAGAGTTGCCCAAAGCGAAGTTTAGGAATTATCAATTAGACAACGAAAATCCATAGCGTAGAATTTATGGTTTGAGGCACAGGCCTTAATTCCACCAACAACTGGGAGTAAACATGAAAACTGTTGGCGACAAACTCGAGCCCTTCAAGGTCACCGGCGTCAAGCCCGGCTTCAACCAACACGAAGAAAATGGCGTGTCGGCGTTTGAAGACATCACCGAAAGCTCGTTCCCCGGCAAGTGGAAGGTCATCTACTTCTACCCGAAAGACTTCACGTTTGTTTGCCCGACCGAAATCGTCGGCTTCAACAAGCTGGCCAAGGATTTCGAAGACCGCGACGCCGTCCTGCTGGGCGGTTCGAGCGACAACGAATTCGTCAAGCTGGCATGGCGTCGTGAGCACCCGGACCTGAACAAGCTGGGTCACTACCAATTCGGCGACACCACCGGCGCCCTGATCGACCAACTGGGCGTGCGTGAAAAGGGCGCTGGCGTTGCCCTGCGCGCCACGTTCATCGTCGATCCGGACAACACGATCCAGCACGTTTCGGTGAACAACCTGAACGTCGGCCGTAACCCGGAAGAAGTTCTGCGTCTGCTCGACGGCCTGCAAACCGACGAGCTGTGCCCGTGCAACCGTACGGTTGGCGGCGCCACGCTGTAATTTCCAGCCCGGCCCGGGACCCGCTGGCGGGTCCTGCGCTGGGCTTTAACTGCGCTAGATTATAGGTAAAAACTATGGAATTTCTTACGACCATTAAGGAACAGCTGCCGGATTGGGCCAAGGACATCCGCCTGAATCTGGACGCCGTGATCGCCCGCTCGACGCTGGCTCCTGAAGATGCCGTGGGCGCCGCCCTGTCCGCCGCCTACGCCGCGCGCAGCCCGGTGCTGGTCGAAGCCTTCAAGAGCGGCCTGTCGGAAGGCGACGCCAACGCCGCGCTGACGGCCTCGGCCCTCATGGGCATGAACAACACCTGGTATCCGTACGTGGAAATGACGGGCGATGCCCAATTGAAGAGCCTGCCGGCCCAATTGCGCATGAACGCCTACGCCACTCACGGCGGCGTGGAAAAGAAGCGCTTCGAGCTGTTTGCCCTGGTGGCCTCCATCATCGGCAAGTGCCATTTCTGCGTGGCTTCGCACTACGAAAACCTGAAGAACGACGGCCTGTCGACCGAGCAGTTGCGTGATGCCGGCCGCATCGCTGCCGTGGTCAACGCCGCAGCCCTGGCGCTGGCCGCCCAAGGCAAGTAAGGCGCAAGGCAAAAAGAAACCCGCCTGCATTGCGCAGGCGGGTTTTTCTATTGCCGGGCGATGCTGCGATGGCTCACTTCTTCGGCATGGTCGAGGTCGTGGGCAGGCCATTGGCGGCCCAGGCCTCCACGCCGCCGCGGTACCAGTACACAGTCCATCCCAGGGTGCCTGCGCGCAGCGCCGCGTTGTAGGCCGAACGATCATTCATGCTGGCGCCCAGGAATACGACGGGCGCGTCCCGCTTGCCGCCGTTCTGCTTCAGCAGCCAGGCATCGAGTTCGGTTTGCAGATGGTCGGTCACGCTGCCGTCCGAGCCCGCATCGGCCAGCGGATAGGCGATTGGCACCGTATCGCGCAAACCGCTCGTATCAACGATCAGAAGATTCTTGTCGTTCTGGATCATCCCGATCAGGTCGCCGGTCGTGATCACCTTGGCGCGGTAGATCTTATTTGGCGTCGGCCCCTTGTACGGCGAGGTGAACAGCATGGTCGTGGCGGGCACGCCGAAGTCCTTCAGCTCGTCGATGGCGCTGGGAGGCATGCCTTGCCCAGGCGCCGGTTGCTGCCGCGGCGCCGCCGGCGCTGCGCCTCCCTGCTCGGCAACCTCGCCCCCCACGGTCCCCATCTCGATATCCGAGATCATTACCGCGATGTTCTCGATCAGCTCGTAGCACATCGTGATGGAACCCTCGCGCGGGGCGTACCAGGCATTCAGCTGGCCACAGTCCTTGAACACCACGTTCACCGGACGGGGCAACACATAGGTCTGCCCCAGCAGCTTGATGTTGTTCGTGATCGCATCCGAAAGATTGTTCGCGAACAAGTTGCCGATCTTGCGCTTGGACGGCTGGAAAACCACGTTCACCGGCGCACCGGGCGCATTCGCCGGCTGCAGACCCTCGGGCGTCCAGGTGCCCACGCGAGTATGCGGCGCCAGGATCTTGCGCCAGGCGCGGTTCTGCTTGTTGAATTCGTCCGCGCAGCGCGCGCGGGTCCGGTCTTCCAGGCCGACGTGCTTGGCGATGGACTCGAACACGCCAGGGTTGCCGCCATACATGACGCAAAGCATGTTGCGGAACCGCTTCAGGTCGCCAGTGTGTTCATCCTGCCACGCCGAGGAAGTGTCCGCCCCCCTGCGCTCGGCCAGCTTGCCGCTGTAATACCACTGCAAGGCGGCGTACTTCGCCGCATCCTGCGCCATGATGTTCACTTCCTTGTTGTCCGACGGATACATGGTCGGCTCGACGATCTGCAACGCGGAGTAGATATCGACGGCATCCTCTTCCGCTCCCGTCGAGGGCAGCTCCAGCTCGCCGATCAGGGCGTGCCCGAACTCGTGCATGAAGATGCTGCGCATGATGCCGATATACACCGACACGATACGCATGGTGTCGCCGCCAAAGCGCGGATACGGCCCCGCTCCGGGCAAGGCAGCACCGCCGTTGCCGGCCCCTTGCGCGGCAGTGGGCGCCTGCGCCTGGGGCTTCTGCGCCGCCCCCGAGCCGCCGCGAGTCGGCAGGGTGCCGGCCGCCGGCGCCGCCTCGGACTGGCCGGTCATGGTGATCTTGAAGTCGGCGACGCCGAAAGTGCCCACATCGTAGGCCATGATGCCGAGTTCGGAGCCCGTCGCGGGCTCGTTGCTGACGTCGCCGATCTGCTTGCCATTCACAATGAAGCGGGCCGCGCCGGGCAACTCGACCACGCGGATCCGGTCGGAACCGTCCAGCTTCGCCACATTGGGCAGCGAGGCGATGTCCCGGCGGTTCTGCCCCTGCAGACAGAACAACAGCGTGTTCTTGTCGGCAGTCAATTCAAGCAGGCACAGGCTCTTGTTGGCGCGGTTGCTCAGGGCAATGCCGATGGACGCTTTGGGATTCGGGGATTTGACGACCACATTGACGTCGGTCACGCGGCCCGAGTCAGGCGCCGGGCCGACATTCATGTACAGGGTCTGTTCGCTGTCGGCCTTCGAGGCGTTATGCAGAGTGAACCATCCGTCCTGCACGCCGGCGGTCCAACCCTCCTGCATCTGCTGCTTGACCACGCCGGCTAGCGGACCTAGCTGCTGTTCATACTGCGCGTGCGCGGGTGAACTCAATGCGCCGAAGACGGCAACCAGGGCGATGCCACGTAAATGCATCCGAATGTCTCTGTAGTCGAAATGAAGTAGCGCAGAATATGCCAGATCAATTCGACTCGCTTATTCATTTGTTAAAGATGTATCCAAACTAAATGAATAGCGAAAAAATGCATTCGGACGCTGGCTAAAACCCCTAGCGCGGCTAGCTCGCCACGCGCGACAGCAGCGCCACCACCGTGGCCGCGATACCCTCTTTGCGCCCCAGGTAGCCCAGGCCCTCGTTGGTCTTGGCCTTGATGTTGACTTCGGTCTCGGCCAGCCCCGTGTCGGCGGCAATGTTCTTCACCATGGCCGGCGCATGCGGACCGATCTTGGGCGCCTGCGCATGCAGCGTGGCGTCGATATTCACCGGTTCCCAGCCCGCCGCGCGCACGCGTGCCATGGCCTCGCGCAGCAGCACGCGGCTGTCGGCGCCCTTGAAGGCCGGATCGGTATCCGGAAAGTGACGCCCGATATCGCCCAGGCCGGCGGCCCCAAGCAGCGCGTCGGTAATCGCGTGCAGCAGGACGTCCGCATCCGAATGCCCCAGCAGGCCATGCGTGTGGGGAATCGTCACGCCGCCGATGATCAGCGGGCGGCCCTCGACCAGCGCATGCACGTCAAAGCCCTGGCCGACGCGGAAAGGAATACTCATAACCATTTTTCCATCAGTTCGAAATCATCCGGCCATGTCACCTTGAAATTGCGCATGGCACCGGGCACGAGCAGCGGCGCATAGCCCGCCGCCTCGATGGCCGAGGCCTCGTCGGTGACCGCCACGCCGCTCACGGAAGCCTCCGTCAGCGCGTCACGCAGCACGCCAGCCCGGAACATCTGCGGAGTCTGCGCCAGCCACAGGCCATTGCGGTCCAACGTGCGCTCCACGCGCTCATGGCCTGCCTTGACCGTATCCGCCACCGGCAATGCCAACAGCCCCCCGACGGGGTCGCCGAGACAGGCGTCGATCAGGCGTCCGAGTGCGGCGGCCGGCAGCCCGGGACGCGCGGCATCGTGCACCAGCACCCAGGTATCGTCGGCCACGCCGCTATCGGCCAGCGCGCCAGCCACGGTATCGGCGCGCGTCGCGCCTCCGCAGGCCCGCCATACCGTGCGGGGCAGGCCCGCCAGCGCGGCGTCCACCCAGCCATCGCCAGGGGTCACGGCGACGCGCACCTGCGAGATGCGCTCGTCGGCCAGCAGTGCGCATACCGCGTGGCGCAGCATGGGCTGTCCGGACAACGGACGATATTGCTTGGGCACGGTTTCGTGCCCGGGCCGGCTGGCGCGAGCCCCTACGCCCGCTGCGGGCACGATTGCAATGAGGGAGGCAGACATGGTGCGGTGATTTTATAATCTTCCGCTTGATGCCTGCTTCCAGCCTGATGCCCGCCCCCTCTACCTCCGCCACAGCCGCGCCTCCCGTTCCCGCGACGGCCCCCACCCTGTCCGCCCTGAAGGCCGGTACGCGCTATGCTCAGCCGCGCCCTCCGGGTTCCGGCGACGCCTGGCTGCTGGCTGACCTGGCGCGGCAGGCCTCCGCGCCGCTGGTCATCCTGACCGCCGAGCCCGTCGAGGCCCAGCGCCTGGCCGAGGAAATCCAGCTGTTCGCGCCGGACCTGCGCGTGCGCCAGCTGCCCGACTGGGAAACGCTGCCCTACGACGCGTTTTCGCCGCACCAGGATCTGATCTCGGAGCGCCTGCACACCCTGCATTCGCTGATGACGAAGTCGGTGGACGTGCTGACGGTGCCGGTCACGACCGCACTGTACCGCCTGGCGCCTCCCTCCTTCCTCGCGGCCTACACGTTTTCGTTCAAGCAAAAGGACAAGCTCAACGAAGCGGCGCTGCGCGCCCAGCTGACGCTGGCGAACTACAACCACGTCACGCAGGTGACGGCGCCCGGGGAATTCTGCCTGCGCGGCGGCTTGATCGACCTGTTTCCCATGGGCTCGGTGGTGCCGTACCGCCTGGACCTGTTCGACGACGAGATCGAGACCATCCGCAGTTTCGACGTGGATACGCAGCGCAGCCTGTATCCGGTGCGCGAGGTGCAACTGCTGCCCGGTCGCGAATTCCCCATGGACGAGGACGCGCGCAACCGATTCCGCGCGCGCTTTCGCGAAGTGTTCGAGGGCGACCCGTCGCGCGCGCTGCCTTACAAGGACATCGGCAATGGCATTCCGTTTGCAGGCGTCGAGTACTACCTGCCGCTCTTCTTCGAGGAAACGGCAACGCTGTTCGACTACCTGACGGAAGGCACGGTCACCGTCACGGTGGGTGACATCGACGACGCGATCCAGCGCTTCAACCAGGACACTTCCAGCCGCTACGGCTTCCTCAAGAGCGACCGCGAGCGGCCGGTGCTCCCGCCGTCCGAACTGTTCCTGGACAACGAGGCGCTCTACGCCCGGCTGAAAGAATTCCGCCGGCTGTCACTTGCCGCCGGCCAACCGCATCCGGACTTTCGTGCCGCGCCCGACGTCAGCGTGGCCAGGCGCTCCGAGGACCCGATCGCCAAGCTGCGAACGCTGGTGCAGTCTGGCCAGACGCGCGTGCTGCTGTGCGCCGACTCCGCCGGCCGGCGCGAGACCCTGGTGCAGATGCTGAATGAGTTCGGCGTCACCCCCGACGCGCAACCGGACACCATTGAAGCCTTCCTGGCGTCGGACGCCCATTTCGGCATCGTCGCCGCGCCGCTTTCCACCGGCTTCGGGCTGCCCCAGGCCAACCTGGCCTTCCTGACCGAAAACGACCTGTATCCTGGCCTGGCGACCACCGGCCGGCGCGGCAAGCGCGACCAGGAACGCGCCAGCAACGTCGAAGCCATGGTGCGCGACCTGTCCGAGCTGCGCGCGGGCGACCCGGTCGTGCATGCGCAGCACGGGATTGGCCGCTACCACGGCCTGGTCAACATGGACATGGGCGAGGGAGGAATGGAATTCCTCCATCTCGAATATGCCAATGGCAGCACGCTGTACGTACCCGTGTCGCAGTTGCACGTGATCGCCCGCTACAGCGGCGCCGATCCGGAGGCCGCGCCCCTGCACCAGCTGGGTTCCGGGCAGTGGGACAAGGCGCGCCGCAAGGCGGCCCGCCAGGTCCGCGACACCGCCGCCGAACTGCTGGCCTTGTATGCCCAGCGCGCCGCGCGCGAAGGCTACGCCTTCAATCTGCCGCTCAACGACTACCAGGCTTTCGCAGAAGGCTTCGGCTTCGAGGAAACGGCCGACCAGGCCGCCGCCATCGAAGCCGTCATCGCCGACATGACTTCCGGGCGGCCCATGGACCGCCTGGTCTGCGGCGACGTCGGCTTCGGCAAGACCGAAGTGGCACTGCGCGCCGCATTCCTGGCCGTGGCCAACGGCAAGCAGGTCGCCCTGCTCTGCCCCACCACGCTGCTGGCCGAGCAACATGCGCAGACCTTTTCGGACCGCTTTGCCGACTGGCCCGTCAAAGTGGTGGAGCTGTCCCGCTTCCGCTCCGCCAAAGAGGTCTCCGCCGCCATCGAAGGCATCAACGATGGCCGAGTGGACATCGTCATCGGCACCCACAAGATCCTGTCCAAGGATGTGAAGTTCAAGCGCCTGGGCCTGGTCATCATCGACGAGGAACACCGTTTCGGCGTACGCCAGAAGGAAGCACTGAAGGCGCTGCGCGCCGAGGTCGACGTGCTGACCCTGACCGCCACGCCCATTCCCCGCACGCTGGGCATGTCGCTGGAAGGCATCCGCGACTTCTCCGTCATCGCCACGGCGCCGCAAAAGCGCCTGGCCATCAAGACCTTCGTGCGGCGCGAGGACGGCAGCACCCTGCGCGAAGCGCTGCTGCGCGAGCTCAAGCGCGGCGGCCAGTGCTATTTCCTGCACAACGAGGTCGAGACCATCCACAACCGCCGAGCCCGCCTGGAAGAGCTGGTGCCCGAGGCCCGCATCGCGGTCGCGCACGGCCAGATGCCCGAGCGCGAGCTGGAACAGGTAATGAAGGGGTTCTACCAGCAGCGCTACAACGTGCTGCTGTGCACCACCATTATCGAGACCGGCATCGACGTGCCCAGCGCCAACACCATCGTTATCCACCGGGCGGACCGCTTCGGGCTGGCCCAGTTGCACCAGCTGCGCGGCCGCGTCGGACGGTCCCACCACCAAGCCTACGCGTACTTGCTGACCCCAGGCGAAGACGCCATCACCAATAACGCAAAAAAGCGCCTGGAAGCGATCCAGGCCATGGAAGAGCTCGGTTCCGGTTTTTACCTGGCCATGCACGACCTGGAGATCCGGGGCACGGGCGAAGTGCTCGGTGATTCGCAATCCGGCAATATCCAGGAGGTAGGCTTCTCGATGTACAACGAGATGCTCAACGAGGCGGTCCGCGCGCTGCGCGCCGGCGAAGAACCGGATCTGGACGCGCCTTTCAACCTGGCCTGCGAAGTCAACCTGCACGCTCCGGCGCTGTTGCCATCCGACTATTGCGCCGATGTCCACGCCCGCCTGGGCATCTATAAGCGCCTGGCGCATGCCGCGGATGAAGACGACCTGATCCAGATCCAGGAAGAACTGATCGACCGCTTCGGCAAACTGCCCGAAGCCGCCCAGACGCTGCTTGGAACTCACCGGCTGCGTCTTGCCGCCCAGCCCCTGGGCATCGTCAAGATCGACGCCAGTGAGACCCAGGCGCTGCTGCAATTCGGCCCCAAGACCTCGGTCGACCCCGCCAAGATCATCGAACTCGTACAGCGCCAGCGCCACATCAAACTGGCGGGACAGGATAAATTGCGGGTTGAGATCAAGGCCGCGCAAATCCCGGCCCGCGCCGACGCCGTGCGCGCCGTGCTGCGCGCCCTGAAGTAATTGCCCAACCCATGCAGATTTCCATGACTACCCATCACCTCGTTGTCCAATCCCCCGGCCTGACCGTGGAACATGCGGAACAGCTGGCGGCGCTTGCCCAGGCGCAAGGCGTCGCGCGCATCAGCGCCACCGCCGCCCGCCTGCTCGACGTGCAGCACGACGACGCCACTCGCGCCGACGTCGTGGGCTGGGCCGAGCGCCATGGCGTCGACACTGCCTTCCTGCCCGCGGGCACGAAGCTGTCCGCATGCAAAGTGCTGGCCATGGACATGGACTCCACGCTGATCAACATCGAATGCATCGACGAGATCGCGGGCATGGCAGGCCTGAAGGACAAGGTCTCCGAAATTACCGAGGCCGCCATGCGCGGCGAAATCAAGGATTTCTCGGAAAGCCTGCGCCGTCGGGTTGCCCTGCTAGAAGGCGTGCCCGCCTCTGCGCTGGAGCGGGTCTACGAGGAAAAGCTGCGCCTGAATCCCGGCGCCGAGCGCCTGATCTCCACGGCCCAGACAGCCGGCATAAAGGTACTGCTGGTCTCAGGCGGCTTTACCTTTTTCACGGAGCGCCTGCGGCAGCGCCTGAACCTGGATAGCGCCCACGCCAATACCCTGGAAGTCGCCAACGGCGTGCTGACCGGCAAGGTCCTGGGCGACATCCTGGATGCCGACGCCAAGGAGGCCCACCTGCGCGAGTTCGCCCGCCAGCATGGCGCGTCCCGCGAACAGATCATCGCCATGGGCGACGGCGCCAACGACCTCAAGATGCTCGGCATCGCGGGCTTCCCCGTGGCATACCACGCCAAGCCGATGGTGCGGCAACAGACGCGCTACGCGCTCAACGTGTCGGGACTGGACGGGGTGCTGAACTGGTTCGAAAGCTGACCACAACGCGCCGGGATCCCCGCGTTCCGACATAAAAAAAGCCACCTCTCGGTGGCTTTTTCATTGCTTCGATGGATCAGTACCGCACGCGCAGCGAAAGCAGCGCCGCCCGGCCGGTACCCAGCGCCGCATAGTGCGCCGCGTAGGCCTTGGTGTAGTACGTTTCGTCGAAAATGTTCAGCACGTTCAGCTGGGCCGACATATGCTCGTTGAATTCGTAGGCCGCCATGGCATCGAAGCGCCAGTACGAAGGCACCCAGCGAGCCTTGGGCGTGCCGTCGGCGTTCTTCGTGGAGTCCGAGTTGCCGTACACCTTGTCGACGTAGTAAGCGCCGCCGCCGACCGTCAACTTGGGCAGCACCTTGTAGGTCGTCCACAGGCTGAAGGCATTGCGGGGCGTATTGGGCAGGTCCTGGCCCACGGCGCCGCTGTTGTAGGCGCCCTTGGTCATTTCGCTGTCCATGAAGGTGTAGCCGCCGAACACGTTCCACTTGGGCGTAATGCTGCCCGAGAAGCCCAGTTCGAAGCCACGCACCTTGGCTTCGCCAACCTGCGCGGTCTCGGTGGCCGACACGGCGACGCTGGTGTTCTTGCGGATGTCCTGGAAGGCGGCCGCGGACAGGGTCAGGCGGTCATCGAATACTTGCCACTTCGTGCCCAGTTCCACCGTGCGGCTCTTTTCCGGCTCGAGCGACTGGTTCGTCACCGACACTGCGTCGCTGATCGCGCTTGCAGCGATGGCCGACGGGGTGGACGAGGTGCCGTAGGTGGCGTAGATGGTGCCATTGGGCACCGGCTTATACGCAACGCCGACCTGGTAGTTGAAGAGGTTGTCCTCGCGGCTGGTGCTGTAGAACGCCGGGGTGCTGGCCGGGTCGTTACGACCCTTCGCGATATTGCTGCCGCTGGTACGGTAGTTGTCCCAGCGCAGCCCAAGGCTGGCCTGCCATTGCTCGTTGAACTTGATCGTGTCGAAGCCGTACAGGGCGACCGTATCCGTGTTGTAGCGAGCCGGGTTGCCGTTGCGTTGCAAATGGCCAGGGTAATAGGTGCCCGGGTCCGGATCCCACAACGAGGCGCAGAGGGCCGGATTGGCGTAGGTATTCCTGCCGTTCGCCGTGCCCGTCACGCAGCCGCTGGTACCGGCGGGTACGCCCGACTCGGTGTAGCCATCCTTGTCCTGCTTGATGTTGCTGTACTCGAAGCCCAGGTCAAACGAATGATTCAGGCTGCCCGTATCGAATTCACCGGTCAGGTTGGTCTGGTTGGCAAAGCTCTTGGTGACGTAATAGCCCGACTTGAGCGCCCGGTACACCAGGCCGTTCGGAATGTTGCCCTTGCTGTCGTCCGGGTTGGTCGCCGCGAAATCGGTCGTACCGCGGCCGTAGCGCGTCACGTTGCGCAATTGCAGCTTGTCGGAGAAGTCGTGCTGGAAGTCCACGGTCGCGACGTCGTCGCGCGTCTTCATGAAGTCGCGGCCCTTCAGCCCGTAGAAGCTCTTGCGGCTAACGCCCATGGTCTCCGTCACCGGCTGACCCGTCTTCGGGTCATACGGGATGGAGTAATCCGGCATGCTGTCGTCTTGGTAATGGTAATAGCTCAACGTAATGCGGGTCGGCGTGCCCACGCCCAGCGTCAGCGACGGCGCCACGCCCCAGCGCTCGAAGTTCACCGCGTCGTCGCGGCCCGGGGTATCGCCCTTGTTGCCCATGACGTTCAGGCGAAACGCCGCCTTGTCGGCCAGGCGCCAGTTGCTGTCGATCGTTGCGCGGTAATTGCTGTCAGTGCCGATCTGCGCCGTGGCTTCCGTGAAATCGGCGGCCTTGGGCGTTTTGCTGACCATGTTGATGCTGCCGCCCGCACCGCCGCGGCCCGAGTAGACGGAATCCGGTCCCTTGATGATTTCAACCTGCTCCAGGTTGAACGTGTCGCGCACCTGCGTGCTGGAATCGCGGATGCCGTCCAGGAAAATGCTGTTGGCGGAGTTCTGGCCACGAATGATGGGCAGGTCGCCGCCCGGGCGGCCGCCTTCGCCCGCGCCGAACGTAATACCGGGAGAGTTGCGCAGCACATCCTGGAGAGTCGAGGCAGCCTGGTCCTGGATGACCTGCTTGGGCACCACCTGTACGGTGCGCGGGGTGTCCAGCAATGGCGCCGTGAACTTCGGCGACTGCGCCGTGGAGGTCTGGTAGGAAGACCCCTCACCCTCCACTCGCACGGGCGCAAGTTGCGTTACGCCAGAATCCGCGGATTGCGCGGCGGCGTAAGGGCTGATGAACAGCGCAGGTGCCGCGATGGCGGCGGCCAGGGAGGTAGTGAGCGTATTCAGCGAATACGTATCTTGGGGCTTCAAACCAGCTTCTCCGAATGTGAATAGCAACGATTCTTGTTTTTTTAACGTTTGCGATTCTGAACGCTGAGGCTGAATGAAACCTGAATGAAAGACTTAAACGTATCCAAAAGATGAAAAAACAACACCGTAGGCGGGTTTCCCCCAGGTATTGCGGAACCCTCTTCCGCTGAAAGCCAGCGGCTCTAGAACTCGAGGGGTGCCTCTCCGTTAAAAATGTCCGCAAACCACCGAGAAACGCCGCTGGAGGGGCTTGCGCGCCTCAGCCGGCCAACTCATGCGTACGCAAAAAAAAACGCCCCACAGGGCGTTTTTCGGAAATGGAGCCGCTTGCTTTCAGGCACGCAGGCGGGGATGCCGCTTGAACAGATAACGGTACACGAACCCCGGATAAGCCAGGACCAGGTACAGGCTCAGCGTGATGGCGTAGAACTCCCAGGTCTGGGAAAACCGGTTGCCCAGCGCGGACTCGAAAGCGAAGCCCAGCGCGCCGACGATCGCATAAAACACCAGCACTTCGACCAGGCGCATCCAGAACGGCTTGACCGCCGCCACCCCGCCCTGTTTCCACGGCATGACGGCGAATACCCGCTCCGTCAGGAACGGAAGATTCGCGCTGACCAAGGCCAGCGCGATCAGCAGCCATACCGCCAGAGTCTGGTTCATGGCCCCGTTTCCGCTTACAGGCTCAGCGAGCTGCGGATGGCCTGCACGCACAAGGCCATCAAGCCGCCGGGCAGGATCCCCAGGATCAGGATCAGCGCGCCGTTGACCGACAGCACACCGCGTTGGCCGCAGGTGGCGACCATCGGCGCCGCATCGGCGGCCGGCTCGTCGAAGTACACAACCTTTACTACGCGCAGGTAGTAGAAGGCGCCGATCAGGGAGAACAGCACGGCGATCACGGCCAGGGTCACGTGACCGGCGCTTACCAGCGCCTGCAGCACGGCCAGCTTGGCGTAGAAGCCCACCAGCGGCGGAATGCCAGCCAGCGAGAACATCAGCAGCAGGACAATGGCGGCATGCCACGGGCTGCGGCGGTTCAGGCCCTTCAGGTCATCGATGTGCTCGCATTCGAACCCTTGGCGCGACAGCAGCAAAACAATGCCGAAGCTGGCCAGCGTGGTCAGCACATAGGTCAGCATGTAGAACAGCGAGGCGCCATAGGCGGCCGACGACAGTTCCGGCTTGCCCGCGACCGAACCGGACATCAGGCCCAGCAGCACGAAGCCCATGTGCGAAATGGTCGAGTAGGCCAGCATGCGCTTGAAGTTGGTCTGCGCGATGGCGGTCAGGTTACCGATGGCCAGCGACAGCACCGCCAGGATCATCAGCATCGGCTGCCAGTCGGCGGCCAGGCCATGCAGGCCGTCCACCAGCAGGCGCAGCGTGATCGCGAAAGCGGCCAGCTTGGGCGCGCCGCCCAGGATCAGCGTGACGGCGGTCGGCGAACCTTGGTAGACGTCCGGCACCCACATGTGGAACGGCACCGCGCCCAGCTTGAACGCCAGACCCGACACCAGGAACACGATGCCGAATACCAGGGCGAGCTTCTCGGCCTTGCCCGCGGCGATGACCTTGGACACTTCGGCCAGATCCAGGTGGCCAGTGGCGCCGTAGATCATCGACATGCCATACAGCAGGAAGCCCGAGGCCAGCGCGCCAAGCACGAAATACTTCATGGCGGCTTCGGTGGCGACGACGTTGTCGCGACGCAGCGCGATCAGCGCGTACAGCGCCAGCGACATCAGCTCCAGGCCCAGGTAGATGGAGATCAGGTTCCCGGAGGAGATCATGACCATCTGGCCCAGCAGGGCGAACAACGTCAGGACGTAGAGTTCACCGCCTCGCATCATGTCGCGCACTTGCGCGTAGACGCGGCCGTAGACCAGGGTGGCGGCCACGGCGATGTAGGAAGCGATCTTCAGCAGATGCGACAGTTCGTCGGTAACGTACAGGCCGTTGAAGGTCGAGCCTACGACGCCATTCTTCCATTGCAGGGCCGACACCACGGTCAGCACGCCCAATGCCAGCATGGTCAGCAGGAACGTCGGCTTGCGCTCGGGGTGATTGCTGACCGCGTCGACGAGCAGGATAGCCAGGCCGAAAACCAGCAGGAGGATTTCCGGTGTCGCCAGGGCGAAATCGATTTGGGATTGCATCATTGTCTTGTCTTACAGTTTCGAGACGGCAACGTGTTGCAGCAGGGCCTCCACCGACACGTGCATCACGTCGGTAAAGGGCTTGGGATAGATCCCCATGTACAACACGGCGATCGCCATCACGCCAAGAATCACGAATTCGCGGCGGTTGATATCGGTCAGCTCGCGCACGTGATCATTGGCGACGTCGCCCAGGACCACGCGCTTGACCATCCACAGCGAATACGAAGCGCCCAGGATCAGGGCGGTCGCCGCCAGCAGGCCGATCCAGAAGTTGTGCTCGACCGCGCCCATGATCACCATGAATTCGCCAACGAAACCGCTGGTGGCCGGCAGGCCGCTGTTGGCCATCGAGAACAGGATGAAGAAGGTAGCGAAGCGGGGCATGACATTGACCACGCCGCCGTAGTCGGCGATACGGCGCGAGTGCATGCGGTCATAGAGCACGCCAATACACATGAACATGGCGCCCGACACGAAGCCGTGGGAAATCATCTGCACGATGGCGCCTTCGACGCCGGCCGTGTTGAAGATGAAGAAACCCAGCGTCACGAAGCCCATGTGGGCAACCGACGAATAAGCCACCAGCTTCTTCATGTCGTCCTGGACGATCGCAACCAGGCCGATGTAGATCACCGCGATCAGCGACAGCGTGATCATCAGGCCGGCCAGGCTGTGCGAGGCGTCCGGAGCGATAGGCAGCGAGAAGCGCAGGAAACCATAGGCGCCCAGCTTCAGCATGATCGCGGCCAGCACGATGGAGCCGCCCGTGGGGGCTTCGACGTGGGCGTCGGGCAACCACGTGTGGACCGGCCACATCGGCACCTTGACGGCAAAGGCCGCCAGCAAGGCCACGAAGATCAGGATCTGCGGAGTGTAGCCCAGCTTGGTCTGCTGCCAGGTCAGGATGTCGAACGAACCGCCCGAGACGTTCCAGAGGTACACGAACGCGACCAGCGTCAGGAGCGAGCCCATCAGCGTGTACAGGAAGAACTTGAACGCGGCGTAGACGCGGTTCGGGCCGCCCCAGACACCGATGATGATGTACATCGGGATCAGCGTGGCTTCGAAGAACACGTAGAACAGCATGCCGTCCAACGCGCAGAACACGCCCACCATCAGACCCGAGAGGATCAGGAAGGCAGCCATGTACTGGGCGACACGGCTGGTGATGACTTCCCAGCCGGCCAGCACCACGATGATGGTGATGAAGGCCGTCAGGAGCACGAACCACATCGAGATGCCGTCGATGCCGAGGTGGTAGTTGACGTTGAAGGCTTCGATCCAGGAAGCCTTTTCCACGAACTGCATGGCGGCCGTGGAGGAGTCAAAGCCCGTGTACAGCGGGATCGTGACGAGGAAACCGGCGATTGCGCCGACGAGCGACAGGCCGCGCGTCAGGCCGGGACGGTCGTCACGGCCCACCGCCAGCACCAGCAGGCCGAATACGATCGGGACAAAGATCGCAAGCGTGAGCCAGGGGAAAGTGTTGGATGCCATCTCGCTTGCCATCATTGGGGAATCAGCACAAAGAAAGTCACCAGCGCCATGATGCCGATGATCATCGCGAACGCGTAGTGATAGATGAAGCCGGACTGCAGGTGGCGGCTGATCGCTGCCACCCAGCCCACCACACGGGCGCTGCCGTTGATCAGCAGGCCGTCGATGATGCCGCGGTCACCGGTCTGCCACAGGCCACGGCCCAGGCAACGCATGCCGCGAGCGATGATCTGCTCGTTGATCCAATCCACGTAGTACTTGTTTTCGAGCACCTTGTTGATGCCCGACAGGCTGGACTGGATCTTGGCCGGCACCTTGGGGTTGATCAGGTAGCAGTACCAGGCGATGACCGCGCCAGCGACGACCAGCCAGAACGGAACCGTCTGGAAGGCATGCAGGCCGAAGGCCACCCAGCCGTGCCACTCTTCATGCAGCTCGTGCATGGCAGGATGCTGCGGCAGGACCTTGATGACGCCGTCGAAGAACTTGCCGAACAGCATCGGGTCGACCACCCAGGCGCCAATCAGCACCGAAGGGATCGCCAGCAGCACCAGCGGCAGCGTGACCACCCAGGGCGACTCATGCGGCTTGCCGCCATGATGGCCGTGGTCGTCGTGACCATGGTCATCGTGGCCATGGCCATGGCCGTGGTCGCTGGTGTCGAAGCGTTCCTTGCCGTGGAAGACCAGGAAGTACACGCGGAACGAGTACAGCGAGGTCACGAACACGCCGATCAGGGTGGCGTAGTACGCGAAGGTCGCGCCCCAGACGTTTGCGGCGCCGGCGGCCTCGATGATGTGTTCCTTCGAGTAGAAGCCCGAGAAGAACGGCGTGCCGACCAGGGCCAGCGTGCCCAGCAGGAAGGTGATCCAGGTGATGGGCATGTACTTGCGCAGGCCGCCCATGTTGCGGATGTCCTGGTCGTGGTGCATGCCGATGATGACCGAACCCGCGCCCAGGAACAGCAGCGCCTTGAAGAACGCGTGGGTCATCAGGTGGAAGATCGCGACCGAGTAGGCCGAAGCGCCCAGCGCAACCGTCATGTAGCCCAGCTGCGACAGCGTGGAGTACGCGACCACGCGCTTGATGTCGTTCTGGATGATGCCCAGGATGCCCAGGAACAGCGCGCCGATAGCGCCGATCACGATGATGAAGGACAGCGCGGTGTTCGACAGTTCGAACAGCGGCGAGAAGCGCGCGACCATGAAGATGCCGGCCGTCACCATGGTGGCGGCGTGGATCAGCGCGGAGATCGGGGTCGGGCCTTCCATCGAGTCAGGCAGCCAGGCGTGCAGCGGAACCTGGGCCGATTTGCCCATGGCGCCGATGAACAGGCAGATGCAGGCGACCGTCAGCAGCATCCAGTCGGAACCGGGCAGCGTCAGGGTGGCCAGCTTGTCGGCCTGGGCGAAGACTTCGCCGTAGTGCATCGTGCCGGCGTAAGCGAACAGCAGGCCGATACCCAGCACGAAACCGAAGTCGCCAACACGGTTGATCAGGAACGCCTTCATGTTGGCGAAGATCGCCGTGGGACGCGTGTACCAGAAACCGATCAGCAGGTAGGACACGAGGCCCACCGCTTCCCAGCCGAAGAACAGCTGCACCATGTTGTTCGACATCACCAGCATCAGCATGGAGAACGTGAACAGCGAGATGTACGAGAAGAAGCGCTGGTAGCCGGGATCATCCGCCATGTAGCCGATGGTGTAGATGTGCACCATCAGCGACACCGAGGTCACCACGACCATCATCATGGCCGACAGCGGATCGATCAGGAAGCCGATTTCCAGCTTGGTCTGGCCGATCAGGCTCCAGGTGTAGACCGCGCCGTCAAAACGCAGGCCATTGAGCACGTCGTTCAGCACCACCACCGAACCGATGGTGGAGATGAGCACGCCCAGGATGGTGATCATGTGCGAAGCACGGCGGCCGATGGGACGGCCCAGGAACCCGGTGCCGAAGAGGCCCGCGAGAATTGCCCCCGCCAGCGGAGCCAGCGCGATGAGCAAGTAGAGATTGGGTGAGCTAGACATTTTCTTCCAATACCCCGTCAGCCCTTCAGGCGATCGAGTTCGTCAACGTTGATCGTGTTCAGGTTGCGGAACAGCAGCACCAGGATGGCCAGGCCGATCGCCGCTTCGGCAGCGGCCACGGTCAGGATGAAGAACACGAACACCTGGCCGGCGGTGTCGCCGAACCAGCTGGAGAACGCCACGAAGTTCATGTTGACGGCCAGGAGCACCAGCTCGATGGACATCAGGAGAATGATCAGGTTGCGGCGGTTCAGGAAGATGCCGAAGATCCCGATGGCGAACAGGATCGCCCCGAGGATCAGGTAGTGGGCCAGCGTCAGCGTCATTTTTGTTCTCCTTGGGGCGCGGCGGCGGTCGGAGCGCCGTTCTGCGCCTGGGCACGCTCGCTCTGGGCGGGCATGCTCACCATGCGGTAACGGTCCTTCGAGCGCACGCGGACGGCGGCCACCGGGTCGTTGTACTTCACGTCGCGGCGGCGGCGCAGGGTCAGCGCGATGGCGGCAACCATGCCCACCAGCAGCAGCGCGGCGCCCACTTCAATCGCGTAGATGTACTGGGTGTACATGGCCTCGCCCAGCGCGCGGGCGTTGTTGTAGTCGCCGGCGACGGGGGCTTGCGGGCCAGCGCCGTACCAGGTCGAACCCAGCACGAAGGCCATCTCCAGCACCATGACCAGGCCAATCACCAGGCCCAGCGGCAGGTAGGTCTTCAGGCCCTGGCGCAAGGCATCCATGCGGATGTCGAGCATCATCACGACGAAGAGGAAGAGCACCATCACGGCGCCCACGTATACCAGCACTAGCAGCAGCGCAAGGAACTCGGCGCCAAGCAGCATCCAGAGCATGGCTGCGTTGACGAACGCCAGGATCAGGTGCAGGACTGCGGTAACCGGGCTGCGCGCGGTGATCACGCGGAACGCCGCGATCACCAGCACCGCGGCCAGTATGTAAAACAGGACAGTGGTAAAAGTCATGGATCAGGTCCTGGGCTTCAACGGTAGGGAGCGTCTTCGGCCCGGCGACGGGCGATTTCGGCTTCGTAGCGGTCGCCCACGGCGAGCAGCATGTCTTTGGTGAAATACAGGTCGCCGCGCTTTTCACCGTGGTATTCGTGGATGTGCGTTTCCACGATGGAGTCCACGGGGCAGCTTTCCTCACAGAAGCCGCAGAAAATGCACTTGGTCAGGTCGATGTCGTAGCGCGTGGTCCGGCGGGTGCCGTCGTCACGCTGGTCCGACTCGATCGTGATCGCCAGCGCGGGACACACGGCTTCGCACAGCTTGCACGCGATGCAACGCTCTTCCCCGTTGGGGTAGCGGCGCAGCGCGTGCAGGCCGCGGAAACGCGGCGACGCAGGCGTCTTTTCCTGGGGGTAGCGCAAGGTGACCTTGCGCTTGAAGAAATACTTGCCCGTCAGGCGCATGCCCTTGAGCAACTCGGTCAGCATCAGGCTGCCGAAGAAATCCTTGATCGCTTCCATATCCTGCCTCTGCCTGGCGGCTTAGCGCCAAATGTTCCAGGGCGTCTGCATCCAGATCGCCACCACGACCAGCCAAACGCCGGTCAGCGGGATGAAGATTTTCCAACCCAAGCGCATGATCTGGTCATAGCGGTAACGCGGGAACGACGCGCGGAACCACACGAACAACGAGACCACGACGAACGTCTTGAGACCCAGCCAGATCCAACCCGGAATCCAGGTCAGCGGCGCGATGTCGATCGGGGAAGCCCAGCCGCCCAGGAACATGATCGAGGCCATGCAGGACAACAGGATCATGTTGGCGTATTCGCCCAGGAAGAACAGCGCGAACGCCATGCCCGAGTATTCGACCATGTGGCCGGCCACGATTTCCGATTCGCCTTCGACCACGTCGAACGGGTGGCGGTTGGTTTCGGCCACGGCCGAAATCACGTAGATGACGAACAACGGCAAGAGCGGCAGCCAGTTCCAGGAGAGGAACGTCAGGCCCTTGTCGGCGAACCAGCCGCGATTCTGCACGTGCACGATCTCGGACATGTTCAGGCTGCCCGACACCAGCAGCACCGTCACCAGAACGAAGCCGATGGCCAGTTCGTACGACAGCATCTGCGCCGAAGCGCGCAACGCGCCCAGGAAGGCGTACTTGGAGTTGGACGCCCAGCCCGCGACGATCACGCCGTACACGCCCACGGACGTGATGGCCATGATGTACAGCAGGCCGGCGTTGACGTTGGCCAGGACCACGTCGGGACCGAACGGCACCACCGCCCAGGCCGCCAGGGCCGGCATCAGCGTGACCACCGGGGCCACGATGAACAGGACCTTGTTGGCCTGCGTCGGAACCACCACTTCCTTGGTCAACAGCTTGAACACGTCGGCAAACGGCTGCAGCAGCCCCTTGAAACCTACGCGGTTCGGACCCATGCGCACGTGCATGGCGCCGATCATCTTGCGTTCCCAGTACGTAAGGTAAGCCACGCACAGGATGATGGGCACGGCGATGATCACAATCTTGATGAGGGTCCAGAGGACCATCCAGACCGTCGGGCCCAGCAATGCCGTACCCTGGCTCTCAAGAACATTAAGCCATTCCATCAGGCACGCTCCACGCTGATTTGACCGAATGCGCCACCCAGGGCCGCGGTGTTTTCAAAGGCTGCGGAGATGCGCACGGCGCGGTCGGCCACGGCATCGTCCTGCACGGTTTCGAGTTCGACGGCGCCCTGCCCGCTCGACACGCGCACCTTGACCCCGGCCGTCAGGCCCAGGCTGGTGAGCGTGCGGCCGTTCATGGCGGCAGCCGGCTTCTTGGAGGCCGGGGCCGCTTGCAGCGGCTCCGAACGGCGAACCATGGCGTCGGTGCGGTAGATCGGCACGTCGGCGACACGCTCCAGGCCGCTGGCGACCTGACCCAGGCCCAGCGGAGCCTTGATCTCGTTGGACAGGCGGCCTTCGATGCCGCCAGCCAGCACGGCGTCGCGCACGGACTCGGAGGTTTCATCGTCAAAGCCGGCCAGGTGCAGGACGTTGCCCAGCACGCGCAGGACCTTCCAGCCCGGACGGGTCTGGCCAAACGGCGTGACCGTGCCCTTGAAGCTCTGGGGCAGGCCTTGCGCGTTGACGAAAGTGCCCGAGGTTTCGGTGAACGGCGACACCGGCAGCATGACGTCCGCCCACTCGGCCGCGGCCGAACGGTAAGGCGTCAAGGCCACGGCGAACTGCGCGCCGCGCAGCGCGGCGATGGCTTGCTGGCCGTTGTCGGCATCCAGGAGCGGCTCGGCGTGCAGGACCACGTAGGCCTTCAGCGGCTCGGCCAGCATGGCGGCGGCATTCTTGCCGCCCTTGCCCGGGATGGCGCCAGCCAGGTAACCGCCAACGGTGTTGCCGCCGGAGGTCAGGAAACCGAACTTGCCACCGGCCAATTCAGCTACGGCGCGGCCGTTGGCGGCCAGCGTCGAGGCCTGGGCGCTGGCCACGGCCAGGTTGCCCATCAGCACGGCAGTATTGGCGCCGGAAGCCAGGCTGGCGGCGATGAGCTTGGCGTTTTCGCCGGGGACGACCGAGGAGAACTCGGCCGGGACGGCCTGTTCCTTGGCCTGGGCCAGGGCGACGGCCACTTCGGCCAGCGCGCGCGCCAGCTCGGACGGGGCCACGGTAATGCGGGCGGCCACGGGCATCAGCGGATCGTCGGCAGCGCTGTCGACCATCAGGATCTGGGTGCCGCGCTTGGCGGCCTGGCGCAGGCGCTGCGCCATCAGCGGATGGTCCTTGCGCAGGAAAGAACCCACGACCAGGACGCGGTCCAGGTTGTCGAGCTCGGCGATAGGCATGCCCAGCCAGGGCGCGCCCGTCAGGGCGGCGTCAAAGGCCGGATCCGTCTGGCGCAGGCGGAAATCGATGTTCTCGGAACCCAGCGAGCGGACCAGGCGGCCCAGCAGCGCGTATTCCTCGGTGGTGGCGTATTCGGACGCCAGCGCGCCGATCTGGCCGGCGCCGAAGCTGTCGCGCACGCGGGACAGGCCCTGGGCGACAGCGGCCAGCGCATCGCTCCAGGAGGCTTCCTGCCACTTGCCATCGGTGCCCTTGATCATCGGAGCCGACAGGCGGTCTTCGCTGTTCAGGCCTTCGTACGAGAAGCGGTCGCGGTCGCTGATCCAGCATTCGTTGACGGCCTCGTCTTCGAACGGAACCACGCGCATGACGCGGTCGCCCTTGACCTGCACCACCAGGTTGGCGCCCAGGCTGTCGTGCGGGCTGACCGAACGGCGGCGAGCCAGTTCCCAGGTACGCGCGCTGTAGCGGAAGGGCTTGGAGGTCAGCGCGCCCACCGGACAGATGTCGATCATGTTGCCCGACAATTCGGACTCGATCGAGCGGCCGACGAAGGTCGTGATCTCGGAGTGCTCGCCACGGCCCAGCATGCCCAGTTCCATGACGCCGGCGATTTCCTGGCCGAAGCGCACGCAGCGGGTGCAGTGGATGCAGCGGCTCATTTCCTCGGCGGAAACCAGCGGACCCAGGTCCTTGTGGAACACCACGCGCTTTTCTTCCTGGTAACGCGAGGAAGAACCGCCGTAGCCCACGGCCAGATCCTGCAGCTGGCATTCGCCGCCCTGATCGCAGATCGGGCAGTCGAGCGGGTGATTGATGAGCAAGAATTCCATCACCGACTTCTGAGCGGCGCGGGCCTTCTCGGAGCAGGTGTGGACGACCATGCCGTTGGTCACGGGCGTGGCGCAGGCGGGCAGCGCCTTGGGCGCCTTTTCCACTTCAACCAGGCACATGCGGCAATTGGCCGCGATGGACAGTTTCTTGTGGTAGCAGAAATGCGGCACGTAAAGCCCGACTTTCTGGGCGGCATGCATCACCATGCTGCCTTCGGGCACTTCGACCTTGTTGCCGTCGACGGTTAGTTCAACCATTGCTGTTCCTGAGACCTACAGATATTGCGGGACCACACAAGACTTATGCTCGATGTGGTGCGCGAATTCGTCGCGAAAATGCTTGAGGAAGCCACGGACGGGCATGGCGGCGGCGTCACCCAGGGCGCAGATGGTGCGGCCCATGATGTTGCCTGCCACGTTGTCCAGCAAGTCCAGATCTTCCGGACGGCCGTGACCGTTTTCGATGCGATGCACCATGCGGTAGAGCCAGCCGGTGCCTTCGCGGCACGGCGTGCACTGGCCGCAGCTTTCCTCGAAATAGAAGTACGACAGGCGCAAGAGCGACTTCACCATGCAACGCGTTTCGTCCATGACGATCACGGCGCCCGAACCCAGCATCGAGCCGGCCTTGGCGATGGAGTCATAGTCCATCGTGCATTCCATGATGATGTCGGCCGGCAGCACCGGGGCGCTCGAACCGCCGGGGATCACGGCCTTCAGCTTCTTGCCGCCGCGCATGCCGCCCGCCAGCTCCAGGAGCTTCGAGAACGGCGTGCCCAGCGGGATCTCGTAGTTGCCGGGACGCTCGACGTCGCCGGTGATCGAGAACAGCTTGGTGCCGCCGTTGTTCGGCTTGCCGACTTCGAGGTAGGCCTGGCCGCCATTGCGGATGATCCAGGGCACCGCCGCGAACGTTTCGGTATTGTTGATGGTGGTGGGCTTGCCGTACAGGCCGAAGCTTGCCGGGAACGGCGGCTTGAAGCGCGGCTGGCCTTTCTTGCCTTCCAGCGATTCCAGCAGCGCGGTTTCCTCGCCGCAGATGTAGGCGCCATAGCCATGGAAGGCGTGCAGCTGGAAGCTGAAGTCCGAACCGAACAGCTTGTCACCCAGAAAGCCCGCGGCGCGCGCTTCTTCCAGCGCTTCTTCGAAACGCTCGTAGACTTCGAAGATTTCGCCGTGGATGTAGTTGTAGCCGACGCTGATGCCCATGGCATAGGCCGCGATCGCCATGCCTTCAATCACGATGTGCGGATTGAAACGCAGGATGTCGCGGTCCTTGAACGTACCGGGTTCGCCTTCGTCCGAGTTGCAGACGAGGTACTTCTGGCCCGGGAAGGCGCGCGGCATGAAGCTCCACTTCAGGCCGGTCGGGAAGCCCGCGCCGCCGCGGCCGCGCAGACCGGACGCCTTGACCTCGGCGATCACGTCTTCCGGCTTCATGCCGGTGGTCAGGATTTTCTTCAGGGCTTCGTAGCCGCCACGCTTGACGTAGTCGGCCAGGCGCCAGTTGGCGCCGTCGACGTCGGCCAAGATCTGCGGCTGGATGTGCCGGCCATGCAGGCACATCGAATTAGACAGGTCGTTCAGCGGGTTGGGGTCCAGCCCCTGCGCGAACTGCTTGTACAGGTCGGGCGCGTTCATGCCGACTCTCCTTGCACCTTGAGGGCGGCGACCAGCGCGTCCAGCTTCTCTTCGGTCATGCGCACGCACATATGCTTGTTGTTCACGATCAGCACCGGCGAATCGCCGCAGGCGCCCATGCACTCCCCTTCCACCAGCGTGAACTGGCCGTCAGGGGTGGTGCCGCGGTAATCGACACCCAGCTTGCGCTTAAGGTATTCGCCAGCACGTTCGCCGTCGCGCAATGCACAGGGCAGGTTCGTGCAGACGGCGATTTTGTTCTTGCCGACGGGCTTGACGTCGAACATGTTGTAGAAGGTGGCGACTTCCTGGACCGCGATGGGCGGAACGCCAATGTAGTTGGCCACATCTTCGATGATTTCGGTAGCCAACCAGCCCTTCTCTTCTTGCGCGATGGCAAGCGAGGCCATGATGGCGGACTGCCGCTGGTCGGCCGGGAACTTCGCGAGTTCTCGGTCGATTTTCTGGTAGGCCTGTTCGGAAAGCAGCATAGTTTGAATCCGGGTTATGCGGGCGTGCTCGTGACTGTCTGGACGGATCAGCGATCGATCTCGCCGAAAACGATGTCCTGCGTGCCAATGATGGTGACGGCGTCGGCGATCATGTGACCGCGCGACATTTCATCCAGCGATTGCAGGTGGACAAAGCCGGGGGCCCGAATCTTCAGGCGGTAAGGCTTGTTGGCACCGTCGGACACCGCGTAGATGCCGAACTCGCCCTTGGGGTGTTCCACCGAGGCGTACGCTTCACCGGGAGGCACGTGGAAACCTTCAGTGAAGAGCTTGAAGTGATGGATCAGCTCTTCCATGTTGGTCTTCATGGCGGTGCGCTTGGGCGGTGCGATCTTGTGGTTCTCGATCATGACCGGGCCCGGATTGTTGCGCAGCCATTCCACGCACTGGCGGATGATGCGGTTGCTTTCACGCATTTCGGCGATACGGACCAGGTAGCGGTCATAGCAGTCGCCGTTGACACCCACGGGGATGTCAAAATCGAGCAGATCGTAGACTTCGTAGGGCTGCATCTTGCGCAGGTCCCAGGCCACGCCCGAGCCGCGCAGCATCGGGCCGGTGAAGCCCAGCGCCTTGGCGCGTTCGGGATCGACCACGCCGATGCCCACCAGACGCTGTTTCCAGATGCGGTTGTCGGTCAGGAGGGTTTCGTACTCGTCGACACAACCCGGGAAGCGGTTGGTGAAGTCTTCGATGAAATCCAGGAGCGAACCCGAACGCGCGTCGTTCATCGCGCGCACTTCCTTGTCGCCGCGGTACTTGCTGGTGTCGCCGTATTGCGGCATCGAATCCGGCAGGTCGCGGTAGACGCCGCCCGGACGATAGTACGCCGCGTGCATGCGCGCGCCCGAGACCGCTTCGTAGCAGTCCATCAGGTCTTCGCGTTCACGGAAGGCATACAGGAACACCGCCATGGCGCCCACGTCCAGCGCGTGCGAACCCAGCGACATCAGGTGGTTCAACAGACGGGTGATCTCGTCGAACATCACGCGGATGTATTGCGCGCGCAGCGGGGCTTCGACGCCCAGCAGCTTCTCGATGGCCATGACGTAGGCGTGCTCGTTGCACATCATGGACACGTAGTCCAGGCGGTCCATGTAGGGCAGCGCCTGGATGTAGGTCTTGTGTTCGGCCAGCTTTTCGGTGGCACGGTGCAGCAGGCCGATGTGCGGATCGGCGCGCTGGATCACTTCGCCGTCAAGCTCGAGCACCAGGCGCAGCACGCCGTGCGCGGCCGGGTGCTGAGGGCCGAAGTTGAGCGTGTAGTTCTTGATTTCTGCCATGATTTAACGCCCCAAGCCGTAGGAGTCTTCGCGGACCACGCGCGGAGTGATCTCGCGCGGATCGATCGTGACCGGCTGGTAAATGACGCGCCGCTGTTCGGGGTCGTAGCGCATTTCGACGGTACCGGACAGCGGGAAGTCCTTGCGGAAGGGATGGCCGATGAAGCCATAGTCGGTGAGGATGCGGCGCAGGTCCGGGTGGCCTTCGAAGACGATGCCGTACAGGTCGAAGGCTTCGCGCTCGAACCAGCCCACGGCCGGCCAGCATTCCATCAGCGACGCAACCATGGGGAACTCGTCGTCCTCGGCCCAGGTGCGCACGCGCAGGCGCCAGTTGTTCTCGATGGAGAGCAGGTGCGCGACCACGGCGAAACGCGAGCGGTGGACCTTGGCGCTGGTTTCCTCGGGCAGCTGGCGCGTGCCGTTGCCCCAGGTCAGGTAGTCGACGCCACAGAGGTCGATACAGGTTTCAAAGCGCAGGCCGGCTTCGGTGCGCAGCTTGTTGCAGACGGAGAACCACTGTTGGGCGGGCACTTCGAGCGTCAGCTCGCCCAACGCCTCGGTCAGCGCGATATCCGCGCCGAGGGTGGTCTGCAAATTGTTTTTCAGGGTTTCGAGCCTGGTCATCATCTTGTACGCTTAGGTGAACCGATACGCTGGTTTCGCGGCGCCGGCCGCAGGAACTGCGGCCTGGCGAGGCGAAGCTCAGCGCGCAATCGTGTTGGTCAGACGGATCTTGTTCTGCATTTGCAGCAAGCCGTAGACCAGCGCCTCGGCCGTGGGCGGGCAGCCTGGCACGTAGACGTCTACCGGTACGATGCGATCGCAGCCACGGACCACCGAATACGAATAGTGGTAGTAACCGCCGCCGTTGGCACAGGAGCCCATGGAAACCACCCAACGCGGCTCGGGCATCTGGTCATAGACCTTGCGCAGCGCCGGGGCCATCTTGTTGCACAGCGTGCCGGCCACGATCATCAGATCGGACTGACGCGGGCTGGGCCGGAAGATGATGCCGAATTGGTCCAGGTCGTAGCGGGCCGCGCCCGCGTGCATCATTTCGACCGCGCAACAGGCCAGACCGAAGGTCATGGGCCACATGGAGCCGGTCTTCGCCCAGTTAAGGAACTTGTCGGCGCTGGTTGTGATGAACCCTTGCTTGAGAATGCCGTCTATAGCCATATTCGTCTCTGATAGCGTGCTGAAGAAAAACCCGGCGGGTTATTCCCAATCCAGCGCGCCCTTTTTCCATTCGTAGATGAAGCCGACCGTCAGCACGGCCAGGAAAACCATGACCGTCCAGAAACCGACGAGACCGACCGTACCTTGGGCAATAGCCCAAGGGAACAGAAACGCGATTTCTAGGTCGAAAAGAATGAACAGAATCGCCACAAGGTAGTAGCGCACGTCAAACTTCATGCGAGCGTCTTCGAAGGCCTCGAAACCGCATTCGTACGGCGAGAGCTTCTCGGCGTAAGGACGCCGCGGGCCAAGGAGGGAGCCGGCCGTTAGAAGCGCGAACCCGATAAGGGTGGCCACTACGATAAACAGCAGGACGGGAAAATACTGTTGCAGGTTCATTCAGGCGTCCGTCAAATGCGCAAACCTTAGGATTGTAGCATTCGCGCGGTTACTTCTGGCTGAACTCTGTAGCTCGAACAGCAGGCGAAAGACAGCATTCCTCTAATGGAACAATGGCTGCTTTCAGCACCGGTGCGCAAGCATACCGCAGTCCGCCAACGTCCGCACAAACCCACGTAAAAACACAGGCGCAAAAACGAAAAAAACCACCCATGAGGGTGGTTTATACGAACGGGCCGAAGCCCGTTCGTGCACTTTAAATCCAGGCAGAGCTTGCGCCCTGCTTTGGATTAGAAGCGGTGACGGATACCGACGCCGACGGCGGTCGACTTGACGTCTTCGATGAAGGCGTAGTTCTTGGCGTACGAACCGTAAGCGTACAGGTTGGTGCGCTTGGACAGGTCGTAGGTGTAGCCCAGCGAGAAGACGTTCATCGTCTCGTCAGCACCGTTGATACGGTCGTTGCTGGGGTCAACCATTTGCCACGAACCGAACAGCTTGCTTGCGCCGCCGATCGGGGCAGACAGGCCGACCATGTACGAGTTGGCCTTGAAGCCGTCAGCAAAGATGTTGTTGCCGAAGTTCAGGGTACCAGCGTTGGTGCTCGTGCCTTGGCCAGCGAACCAGCCGTCGGTCGTGCGAGCGTAGGCCAGAGCCAGCTTCACGACTTCGAAGTCATACGAACCGCCGATGGCGTACATACGCGGGGTAGCGTCGGTCAGAGCGGTCGGCAGCTTGTTCGAAGCGTTCAGCTGATCGTACGAGAAAGCGACGTTCAGCGGGCCGTTGACGTAGCGCAGACCGGTGGTGATGGCGCGGGTGTTGTCAGCAGTGCGGAAGCCCGATTGAGCGCCGTTGTTGTCGTCAGCGTTGAACGAGTAGCCAACGCCGAACTGGAAGCCGCTGAACGACGGGGTCTGATACATGACCATGTTGTCGTAGCGTTGCGTGTTGGCAGCGCTCATCGAAACGCCGATGTTAGCTTGACCGAAGCCAGCGCCGAACGGGTCGATCGAGCCGAAGTACTTCGACGCGATGTTGGTTTGGCGACCGAAGTCCAGTTGGCCCCAGCTGTCGCTGGCCAGACCGATGGTGGCTTGACGACCGAACAGGCGGCCGCCTTGAGCGGAGTTGCCGTTACCGGAGTTGAAGCCCGATTCCAGTTGGAAAACAGCGCGCAGGCCGTCACCCAGGTCTTCCGAACCACGCAGACCCCAGCGCGAACCGTTCTGGACGCCGTTGATCATGCCGAAACGGCTGCCGTTGATGGCATCGGGACCGCCGCTGATCTTGTTGTAGCCGAGGCCCGTGTCGATGATACCGTACAGGGTGACAGACGTTTCTGCCTGGGCGACACCGGCAAAACCGGCGAGCAGGGCGGCAGCGAGCAGAGTCTTTTTCATTTAAGAAATCTCCGTTGATTTGAGTGACAAGAGCAGCAATCCAGCAAACCAGCCTGCCGCCCCCCTAACTCCGCGAAGGGAAGTTGACGCTATTGCATCAAAAATCAGGGGGGCTGGCTATGGTCGGCGCCAGAAAAGTGCAGGTTTACGACAGCCTTGTTGGGATATTGCAACAACTCTTGGAGGCCCCGGGCGATCGCACTAGGGCTTACCCTTGGTTTTGAGGCCAAGCACCTATTCATGCGACTTTCAGCCCTGCCCCCAATTATTCGGATGAGCTGGATACCATCCCAAGCGGCAAATTTCGGACCATTTCCGGTGCCATTTGGGCATGGCCGCAGCGCAGGACGCAGCACCGCAACCCCGCTTTCCCCCTGACGACGACGGATGGGCCGGAAGCCGTCCGCGCATTTTGATAACGTTGTTATTTATAAAAATCGCCGATATGATCGAATCGTCGATTTCAGCGTTCATCCCCATGCCTACGCCCTCCTCCCGCACCGACCGGTCCGAACGCCTGAACGCGCTGCGCCGCCAACTCGTTCTTGACGCCGCCCAGCGCGTATTCGAGCGAGACGGCCTGGAAAAGACCACGATCCGCGCGATCGCCAAGGAGGCGGGTTGCACCACCGGGGCGATCTATCCCTGGTTTGCCGGCAAGGAAACCATCTATGGGGCGCTGCTGGAGGAATCGCTGGAACGCCTGCACGCCCATCTGTCCGAGGCCGCGACCGGCGGCGCCGGAGCATCGGCCGCGCGCAATGCGATCAACGCGTTCTTCGGCTACTACGCAGAACGGCGAACCGATTTTTCCCTGGGCATGTACCTGTTCCAGGGGCTGGGGCCACGCGGCCTGGGCCGTGAAATGGACGAAAGGCTCAACGCCCGCCTGCGCCAGTGCATCGATCTGCTGGGCCTGGCGCTGGCACGGACCAAATCCTGGGAGGCGGCGGTGATTGCCGTCGAGCAGATGAATCTCTTCACGTACCTGATGGGACTGTTGCTGCTGCTGCATACCCGCCGCCTGAAGTCCCTGGGCCAGCATGCGCAAGCGCTGCTGGACAATTATTGCCTCGCCCTGGAGCAACGATGACCGCAACCGACCTGGACACCCCGGCCGACGCCCCCCTGATCAGCCTGACGGACTTCCACATCCTGCTGGCCGACCAGCATCCCTTTTCCTTGCTGCTGGGCATAGACGTGCTGCGCATTGGCCGCGGCACCGCGCGCGCCGTGCTGCCCGCCCGCGATGCCCACCAGCGGCTGGGAGGCATCGTCGCCGGTCCGATGCTCATGGGGCTGGCCGACCTGACCATGTACGCCGCGGTGGTGGGCGCCACCGGGCAGGCGCACGCGGTAACTGCCAGCCTGACGATCAACTTCCTGCGCAAGAGCCCCGCAGGCGCCATCTATGCCGACGCCCGGCTGCTGAAAGTGGGCCGGCTTTCCGCGGGTGAGGTGATCCTCACCGGCGAAGGCTCGGACGAACCCTTGGCCCATATCGTGAGCACGTGGTCGGTGCCCAAGCCATGAGCATGCGAGTCAGCATCGTCGGCATGGGCAGGACCGGCACGCTGGCCGCGCAACGTCTGCTGGCGGCCGAGCCGGACATCGCACTGACCCTCTACGACATAGAACCCGGACGCTGCGAGGACTTCCGCGGCACCGCCACGCTAGCGACTTCGGCCCGCGAGGCGCTGGAGGAATCGGACACCATCGTGCTGGCATTGCCACGCGAGCGTGAGATCGACCGCACGCTGGAGCGCTTCAGCGACGGCAATGTAACGGCGCCGGTGGCGGGCAAACTGATCGTGGACCTGGAGCCCCCGTGCGCCGAGCGCGCGCGCAGCCTGGACCAGGCCATTGTTGCTGCGGGCGGCCGCTATACCTGCGCGCCTTTGCAAACGAGCGCCGATGCCCCCGGCGCGGAAGCGCGTTTACTGAATGCGCTGGCGCGGGTCGCATGATGCGCGCAGCCGCTGCGCCGCCGCCACGCACAACGCCAGCCAGGCCAGGCTGACCGCGAAGCCCGCCAGCACGTCGCTGGCAAAATGGACCTGCAGCAGGATGCGGCTGAGTCCGATCGCCATGATGAGCGCCGCCAGCAGCGCGATGCCGGGCAGCCGCCAGGAAGGCGGCGCCAAACGCCACAGCAGATAGCAGGCCATGCCATAGACCGCCATCGCCGCCGACGAATGGCCGCTTGGAAAACTCCACCCCGCGGCGCTGGCATAGCCATGATCGTGCTCGGGGCGGACCCGTTCGAACGCATGCTTGAGCAGCCAATTGAGGGCCCCGCCCACGCCGGTGGCGACCGCGCACACCAGCGCCAGCCGCCAGTCGCCGCGCCACAACAGGAACAGCGTCATCAGCACGCTGACGCCCGTCAGGAATTTCCGGTCGCCCAGGTAAGTGAACCAGGACAGCAGCCACAGCAACGGCGTCGACATGGACATGCTCAGGGAACTGGCCAGGGCCCTGTCGAAGGCGACCACTACCCCTTCGCTTTCTATCGCGAAAGCCAGGACCAGAAAGAGCGCCAGCGCGGCGCACGTGCCCGTCATGAAGAAGATCGCGCGGCGGCGGCCGGGCAACCCCAGGCCGCAGCGCGCGAAGACGTACGCCGCCGCGCCCGCCAGCAACGGCAGCGCGAGAAATAGCTGCAAGGCATGCGCCGCAGCCCACGCCGCAAAGGCATCCGTCATGAAAAAGCGCCCGTCACGATGAAGTTCCCACCCCTCTCATTACAGCCCGACCTGCGTCCTGTCCACCGGTGCAAAAGCATGCGCCCCGGCGGCGTAGTCCCAGCGCTCGACATGGCAAGCGCCCTGTTCCTCGCGGGTAATGACATTGACCGAATTGGGTATGTTGCCGCGCACACGGCGCGAGCAGGTCGTCCCCGCCTGGACGATCCAGCCACGAGAGGGAGCGGAAGGATCGAGCGGCAGCACATAGGGCAGATGGATGTGTCCACCCAGGATGAGGTCGACGCCTGCCTGCGTCCAGGCCGCCAGCGCACGCTCGCGCCCGTTCAGCAAATTGGACAGATCGGACTCCACTTTGGCACGCACGGGATGGTGGGCCACCACGATGCGCAACTGTCCCGGCTTGGCTTGGCGCAGCCGCTCCGCGACCCGGGCGATCTGGCCGTCCGATATCTCGCCGTCCTTGCGCCGGCGCGGACGCGTGGTGTTGACGCCGATGGCGAGCAGGCCGGCGTTCTCGTACACGGGTTCGAGCACCGGCCCCAAGGCCCGCTTGTAGTTGCCGTAGGGGTTCAGCGCGCGGGCGAACACATTGAACAAGGGAATGTCGTGATTGCCCGGCACCGTCAGCACCGGCAACGACAGGCGTTCGATGAATTTGCGGGCGGCTGCAAATTGGCCGCGCCGCGCGCGTTGGGTGATGTCGCCGCTGAGAACCACCAGATCGGGCGCAAGGCTGCGGGCCAGGTCCAGCGCGGCCTCGACGACGGGTTTGCGTTCAGTGCCGAAGTGGGTATCGGAAAAATGCAGGATACGGGTCATGAACGGTCCAGATATTGCGAGTCCGCCGGCACCACCAGCGGCAGCCGTTCCTCGGCCACTTTGAATTCCAGCGGCGTATCCATCCAGGAGATTTCGCCGTCCATCGCCACCTTGACCCGCCGGCGTCCGCGCACCGCTACCGTCAGCCGGTCGAAGGCAAAGCTAACCACGTGTTCAGCCTCGCCCAACCTGCTGAACAGGCCGCGCAGGAGCAGGCCGTACAACGCCAGCGTGCCGACCGGCCTTGCAGCCATGGCAATCAGCCGGTTCTGATCCAGTTCGGCGCAATCAATGCCGATGTGTTCCAGTTGAAGCTTGTTGTTGCCCACCACCAGCGTAGGCGAACGCAGGTTGCGGGCCTGCCCGCCGTGATCCAGGAGCAGGCTCAACTGGCGCGGCGCGCGCAGCAGGGTCACCAGACCCGACCATAGCGCCACCAGCCGGCTGCGGCCGTACTTCTGCTTGTAGGCTTCGCGGTCCTCGAGCAGTTGCGGGTACAGGCCAAGGCTGGCATTGACCAGGAACAGCCGGCCGTTGAGCATGCCGACCTGCACCGGCCTGGGCTGTCCCAGCAGGAAGCCGCGCAAGGCGACCTCGGTGTCTTGTGAGATGCCGTAGCTGCGCCCGAAATAATTGAATGTTCCCTGGGGCAGGATGCCAAAAGGCACCCCTTTGCCCAGCACCACGCTGGCGACGGCATTGAGCGTGCCATCGCCGCCCGCCGCGATGACCACGCCCTGCCTCTCCTGCGCGAGCGCGACCGCCGCCTCGGCGGTGTCCGTCAGGCGCGACGGATCTTGCACGGGCATCAGTTCGTAGTGGCGCCCCGCCTCGTCGAGAATGCGGCGGATCGTGTCCTGCAGGATCTGCGCGTCGCCGCGCCCCGATCCTGTATTGAGGACGATGAAAAGGGGTTCTTGTCCCGTCAGGGAGCGGACAGTTGCTGCCGGGTTCTGCTGGGGTAGCGTCATGCGACAAACATACCCCATGCCGGCAAAGCGCCGCAACAAGGCCGGCGGCGGGCGGCGCCAGGCGCGCCCGCCGCCGCCGTTCAGCGGCCGATGGCGTAGGCCTGCATCAGGCGCGGCGTAGCCGCCGCGTGCAGCAGGCCGTCGGGGTCGCGCGAGGCCGCAGTCAGGCGGCCCACCGACCATTCGGGGACTTCCTCGATCTGGTGCCCGCGCTGGCGCAACGCCTCGATGACCTCGGGACCGAAGCTCGCCTCCACGGCCAGATGCCCCGGCTTGCGGTCCCGCGGATAGAAGGACGTCGGGAAATGCATGGTGTGGGACATGGGCAGGTCGATCGCTTCCTGCAGATTCAGTCCATGGTGCACGTGCCGCAGGAAGAACAGCAACTGCCATTGCTCCTGCTGGTCGCCGCCAGGCGTGCCAAATGCCAGGTAGGGCTTGCCATCACGCAGCGCCAGCGATGGCGTCAAGGTGGTGCGCGGACGCTTGCCCGGCGCCAGCGTGCCTGGCAGCCCCTCTTCCAGCCAGAACATCTGCGCGCGGGTGTTCAGGCCGAAGCCCAGTTCGGGAATCACCGGCGAGGACTGGAACCATCCGCCCGAAGGCGTGGCCGAGATCATGTTGCCCCAGCGGTCGATGACGTCCACGTGGGTGGTGTCGCCGCGCTTGGCCGAGGCGCGCATGTCAGCCAGCGTGGGCTCATTGGTGGCGCTGCCGGGCGCGGAGACCTTGGACAGGCGTTCCAGCGTGTCCATGACGCGTTTGACCTGCGCCTCGAAACCCGGCACCTGCCCGGGCAGGAGGTCTTGGGAGGCCGACTCGCCGATGAGCGCGCGGCGTTCGGCGTTGTAGGCGTCGGACAGCAGGTGATCCAGCGGCACATCGACGAAAGCCGGATCGCCGTAATAGGCTTCGCGGTCGGCGAAGGCCAGCTTCATGGCCTCGGTAACGCGGTGCACGAACTCGGCGCTGGTCGGGCTGACGCCGGCCAGGTCCATTTCCCTGAGCAGCGCCAGCGTCTGCAGGAAAACGGGCCCCTGGCTCCAGGCTCCCGCCTTGGCCACGGTGTAGCCGTGATAGTCGTAGGTGACCGGTTTGTCGTAGCTGGCCGACCAGCCCGCCAGGTCGTCGGCGGTGATGACGCCCCGGTGGGTGGTACCGCTTTCGTCCATGACGTCGGTACCGCGCGCGTATCGGTCGATCTCCTCGGCCACGAAGCCGCGGTAGAACGCATCGCGCGCGGCCTCGATCTGGCGCTCGCGGTCGGCGCCGGCGCTTTCGGCCTGCTGCAGCACGCGGGTCCAGGTGCGGGCCAGCGCCGGGTTGCGGAACAGCTTGCGGGCCTCCGGCACCTTGCCGCCGGGTACATATACCTGCGCCGTCGTGGGCCAATGGGTCTGGAAGAAATCCTTCAGGCCCGCGATGGTATTGGAGATGCGCGGCATCAGCGCATGGCCATGCTCCGCGTAATAGATGGCGGGCTCCAGGACGTCGCGCACGCGCATGCTGCCATGGTCGCGCAACAGCAGCATCCAGGCATCGAAAGCGCCTGGAATGACGGTGGCCAGCAGGCCGTTGCCGGGGATGAGCTTGAGTCCTTCAGCGCGGTAGCGCTCCAGCGTGGCGCCCGCGGGCGTGGTGCCCTGGCCGCACAGCACCTCGACGCGGCCAGTGCGCGCCGAATAGAACACCGCGGGCACTTCGCCCGCGGGGCCCACCAGATGGGGCTCGACCACCTGCAGCACGAAGGCCGAGGCAACGCAGGCGTCAAAGGCGTTGCCGCCGCGCTCCAGCAGCGACATGCCGGCCGCGCTGGCCAGCCAATGGGTGGAGGTCACGACGCCGAAGGTGCCGAGAATTTCAGGACGGGTAGTGAACATGGCTCACCCCCTGCCCGCTACGTAGGTACTGTTGTTCAATTGCGCACGCAGTGCGCTGGATGGCATGTCCACGTTCTATCTCACAAAAGGTGTCGGACATCAGGAAGGACCGTTAAAGAGACACCGTCCCTCCTGACCGATTTACTTCTTGGCGACGCTTACGCCCTTCAGGCGGATCAGGCCGTCGGGGTAAGGCACGAAGCCTTCGATCTTCTTCTGCACGCCAAAGGTCCACGGCAGATAGAACAGGTAGATGATGGGACGCTGTTCCTGCATCGTCGCCAGCACCTGGTCGTACATGGCGCGACGCTTGGCGTTGTCGGATTCCGCGCGCGCGTCATTGAGCAGCTTGTCCACGCCGGCATCGCAGAACTTGCCGTCGTTCAAGTTGCCCTTGCAGCTCACGTACTGATGGATATTGCCGCTGGGATCGACACGGCCCGACCAGCCGCTCTGCCCGACTTCGAAATCGCCGCGCGCAAGCGAGGACTGCAGGGAGGCAAACTCCACCGGACGCAGGGTGATGTCGAAACCCGCTTCGGCGCCCATGGCCTGCACCAGTTCGAATACCTGCTGCATGGTGGTGTTGTTGCCAAAGGTGATTTCGAATTTGACGCGGTCAAAGCCCGCTTCCTTCAGCAAGGCCTGCGCCTTCTTTGGATCGCGCCCCTTGTGTTCGAAGGCGGTGTTGTAGGCGAAGCTGGCGGGCGGGAACGGCTGATAGGCCGGCTGGAACATGCCTTCGCCGATCACCTGGTTGAGCACGTCGCGGTCGATCGCGAGATCCAGCGCCTGGCGCACGCGCTTGTCCTTGGCCAGGGGATTGTTGGCGCGCGCGCCATTGCCCTGGTTCACGGAAATGGACTGGAAGCCCAGCCCGGTCACCGGAGCCAGCGCCAGGTTCTTGTCGTCCTTGACAGCCTTGGCATCGCTGGGCGCCACGCGCTCGATGATGTCCAGGTCGCCCGCGCGCAGGTTGTTCAGGCGCACGGTATTGTCGGGAATCGGGGTATAGACCAGGCGGTCGAAATGATAGTTGGCCGCATCCCAGTATTTGGGAAATTTTTCGAGCACGATGCGATCATTCTGCACGCGCTCCTTGAACTGATACGGACCCGAGCACACCGGCTTGCCGCCAGGATCCTTGTCGAAGCTGGCAGGCGACATCATCATCCCGGCACGGTCCGACAGCTGCGAAAGCAGCGAAGCGTCCGGTTCGGACAGGTTCAACACCACGGTGGAGGCGTCCGGCGCCTCGACGCTGGCGACCGTGGCCAGCTCGCTCTTGCGGTTGCTGTCGGGCAAGGTGCGCGCGCGATCCAGGTTGGCCTTGACGGCCGCGGCGTCAACCGGTGTGCCGTCATGGAACACGGCGTCGGTACGCAGCTTGAACGTCAGCACTTTGTGGTCGGGGCTGATCGTCCAGGATTGCGCCAGCTGCGGCACGATCTTCAGGTCCGGCGTGATCTCGACCAGCTTGTCGCACAGGGAGGCGAAGACGATGCGGCCCACGAACGTGCGCGCGCGCACCGGGTCCAGCACATCGGGGTCGTCCTGCAGGCCGATACGCAAGGTGGATTGGGCTTGCGCCAATCCGCTGGCCAGCATTCCCGCCATGGCCATGGCGAGGCAAAGTTTACGCATGAAAGATCTCCGTCGGTTCAGGTCGGCCTGGTTCCCCGCGCGGACGCGCCGCCTGGCATGGAGGAACAGACCCGAGCCGTGCTGCATCGCCGGGTCCATCCCCCGCTGCGCACGTTCTTGTTGGATTCTGCGCCAAGCGCGCGGCGATTGTATAGAGCGGTGGCTGTCGAACGCCTAAATACCCGCCGGGCGGCCGCCTTGCGGACGCGCTGTCAGGGAATGCGGCAAGGCGCGGCGAAATCCACGGCGGCCTGGACCTCGACGCGCAGCTTGCCCACCAGCGGCCGGGCATCGTCGCGCCGGTACTGGAAGGCATAGGGCAAGGCCGCCAGGGGCGGATCCCCCTCCAGCACGCGCAAACTTCCTTCGGCCTGCAGCGCGCTGGCCCAATGGCTGGGGAGCAGGCCGACACCGGTGCCTTCAATGAGGAGGCCGACCACCGCCCCCCAGTTGTTGCAGCAGAGGCGTTCGCCGCCGGCCTCGCGGCCCGCCAGCCAGTCGTCGATGATGCGCGTAGTGCCGGCGCCCGCCGGTAGCGTAACCAGCGGCAGGCGTTCGAGTAGCGCCGGTGTCATGTGCGTGGCGCCGTCGAGCACCGCCGGGGCGGCCACCCAGGAAAAGTGGGCCTGGCCGATGGAGGTGGAGGCGATGTTGGGCCGCGAGGAACGGCCCGCAATCACGGCGAAGTCCAGTTCGCCATCCGCCACGCGCTGCTCCAGCACCTGGCCGATGTCCACATAGGGCTCCAGCACCAGGTCCGGATAGGCGGCGCGCACGCCTCGAATCAGCCGCGGCAGCCAGGTGAGCGCGGTGAGCTCGCCCACCCCGAAGCGGCAGCGGCCGCTGAGCCCCGCGCTCTGCGCCAGCGAGGCGCGGATCTGTTCCGCCGAAGCGAGCAGGTCGCGTGCCTGCGGCAGCAGGCGTTGGCCCACGTCCGTCAGCACCGCCTTGTGGCCGCTACGGTCGAAGAGGGACTGGCCCAGGCCTTCCTCGAGCTCGGTGATGCGCTTGGACAGCGACGACACCGACAGGTGCAGGCGCTCGGCCGCCACGGCGAAACTTGCGCAGGTGGCGGCCCAGTAGAAGGCTTCGAGTTGCTTGAGGGTCATGCCTGGATTGTATGAGGCGTCCGGCTCCCGGCCGACCCTGGGAAAATCAGGCGGCTTTCGGCGTCAACAGGTGCGCGGAAAACCGGAGGGTGTCGATGGCAGCGCGGAGCATGCGCTCGACGCGCGGCCACATATCGCCCTTGAGGCGATCGGACCAGCAGATGCTGTCAAACACCCCGTCGACCAGGGCGTGCAGATAGAGATTGGACAGGCGCACATCCAGTGCGCGCGGCAGGTCTTCGCGCTTGACCGCGGCACGCAGCAGTTTTTCGGAGGTACGCAGGGCATGGCGCTCCCACAGGTCGCGGCGGCGCAGAAGCGGCGCATTCTCATCGCTGTGTTCGCATTTCAGGTACAGGATCTCCAGCACGCGCTGCACGGATCCTTCCTGTGCATAGATCTGGATGTATTGCCGCATGGAGGTATAGAGCGATTCCAGCGCCTCGCCCTCCGTCGACACCTGGGTGAGCGGAGCGGCTTCGCCGAGCGCGCGGTCGCACATGGCGATACAGACGTCGATCTTGTTCTTGTAATGGCCGTAGACGGCGCCCCGGGATACGCCCGCGTGGTCGGCAATGTCGCTCATCGTGGTACCGGCCACTCCTTTGGACAGGAACACGCGCTCCGCCGCATCCAGGATGCGGTCGCGGGTGCGTTGGGACTCTTCTTTCGTCTTGCGGGCCATGCTGGGGACCTCCTTCTTAAAAAAACGGGCTGCAAAAAAACGGCGGCTCCGAACCGAGAAGCCGCCTTCTTCGACACTGTGAATAAGTGTGAAGCGGGGAGCATACTTCTGAACAAAATAATTAATCAAGCATGACGGATTAAATGATAGACTCGCTTCCCCACGCGGGAAAGTCGGCGCCTTTCCCCACATAAGCCCCAGCGCGGGCCCATCACGACACTATAAAAATGAAGCAAAGAGTCCCTCTACGCACGTTCGTCCTATCTGCCGTATTAATTCTTATTACTGGTTG
The DNA here is from genome assembly GCF_035282245.1 of Achromobacter sp. D10. Taxonomy (NCBI): domain Bacteria; kingdom Pseudomonadati; phylum Pseudomonadota; class Betaproteobacteria; order Burkholderiales; family Alcaligenaceae; genus Achromobacter; species Achromobacter sp. D10. The sequence goes on along the minus strand of NZ_JAYJLE010000002.1, from coordinate 555,163 downwards.
CTCGAAACCGGAAACCCAACCAGCCGCCGACGCCCCGGCGGAGATCGGCGTCATCATCGCGGCGGCCACGCCCACCAGCGTCGCCACCGAGCTGCCGGGCCGGCTTGAGCCCTATCGCGAGGCCGAAGTGCGCGCGCGCGTGGCCGGCATCGTCACGGCACGCCTGTACGAGGAAGGACAGGACGTGGCGCGCGGCGCAGCCCTGTTCCAGATCGATCCCGCGCCCCTGCAGGCCGCGTACGATTCCGAGGCCGCGAACCTGGCGCGCGCCCAAGCGAACCTGTCCGCCGCCGCCGACAAGCTGCGGCGCTACGCCGACCTGGTGTCGGACCGCGCCATCAGTGAGCGCGACCACGCCGAAAGCGTCGCGCAGGAACGCCAGGCTCGCGCCGAAGTCGCCCTGGCCCGCGCCAACCTGCAAAGCGCAAAGCTGAAGCTGGACTATGCGCGCGTTACCTCGCCCATCGACGGCCGGGCACGGCGCGCCCTGGTCACCGAAGGCGCCCTGGTGGGCGAAGGGCAGGCCACGCCGCTGACGGTGGTGCAGCAGATCGATCCCATTTACGTGAACTTCGCGCAGCCCGCCGCCGAGGTGATGCAACTGCAGAAGCAGATCCGCGCGGGGGCCCTGGAAGGCGTGGCGCCCGACCAGGTACAGGTACGGCTGCTGCTGCCCGACGGCAGTGAATATGGTCGCGGCGGCACGCTGTCCTTCGCCGACCTGGCGGTGGATCCAGGCACGGACAACGTGACGATGCGAGCGTTGTTCGAAAACCCGGGCCGCGACCTGCTGCCCGGCATGTACGTGCGGGTGCGGCTGGAGCAGGCGATCAACCGCGACACCTACCTGGTGCCGCGCAACGCTCTGCTGCGCAATGCCGACGGCGCGCACGTGCTGGCCGCCGGCCACGACGGCGAGCTGAAGAAGATCGCCGTCACCGCCGAGCGGCTGCAAGGCCCGAACTGGGTCGTCACGCAAGGACTCACGGGCGGCGAACGCATCGTCGTCGAGAACGCCGCGCACCTGGCGGCGGGGCAGAAAATCAAACCGGTGGAACGGGCGGCGCCCAGCGCGCAACCCCTGGCCCACGGGAACCCGGAAGGCGGCAGCCAGGCAAGGACGCCCGCTCCCGGCCAAAAAGGATAAACCGCAATGGCGCGTTTTTTTATCGATCGCCCCGTCTTCGCGTGGGTGATTTCCCTGCTCATCGTGCTGGTCGGCCTTCTGTCGATCCGCGCGCTGCCGGTGGCGCAGTATCCCGATATCGCTCCGCCGGTGGTCAACGTGGGCGCCAGCTATCCCGGCGCCTCGGCCAAGGTGGTCGAGGAAGCCGTCACCGCCATCATCGAACGCGAGATGAACGGCGCTCCCGGGCTGATGTACACCTCGTCCAGCAGCGACTCGACGGGCTGGGCCAGCATCAACCTGACCTTCAAGCAAGGCACCAATCCGGACCTGGCTGCGGTGGAAGTGCAGAACCGCCTGAAAGCGGTGGAGCCGCGCCTGCCGGAATCGGTGCGCCGCGACGGCGTGCGCGTGGAGAAGGCGGCCGACAACATCCAGCTGGTCGTATCGCTGAAGTCGGACGGCAGCCTGGACGACATCCAGCTGGGAGAGCTGGCCGCCTCCAATGTGCTGCAGGCGCTGCGCCGCGTGGAAGGCGTGGGCAAGGTGCAATCCTTCGGGGCGGAAGCTGCCATGCGCATCTGGCCCGATCCGGCCAAGCTGACTGCCATGTCCCTGACCCCGGGCGACATCGTCTCGGCGCTACGCAGCCACAACGCGCGGGTGACCATCGGCGAACTGGGCAACCAGGCGGTGCCGAAAGACGCGCCGCTGAACGCCAGCATCGTCGCGGGCGAATCCCTGCGCACGCCCGAGCAGTTCGGCAACATCCCGCTGCGCGCGCAGCCGGATGGCGCCACCTTGCGCCTGAAGGACGTGGCGCGGGTCGAGCTGGGCGGCACCGACTACATGTACCTGTCGCGCGTAAACGGCATGACCGGCACCGGCCTGGGGATCAAGCTGGCGCCGGGCTCGAACGCGGTGGACACCACCAAGCGCATCCGCGCCACCATGCAGGAACTGGCCCAGTACTTCCCGCCGGGCGTTACATGGGACATTCCCTATGAGACCTCCACCTTCGTCGAGATCTCGATCAAGAAGGTGCTGATGACCCTGCTCGAAGCCGTGGCGCTGGTTTTCTGCGTGATGTACCTGTTCATGCAGAACCTGCGCGCCACGCTGATCCCCACGCTGGTCGTGCCGGTGGCGCTCCTGGGCACCTTGGGCGTGATGCTGGGGCTGGGCTATTCCATTAACGTTTTGACGATGTTCGGCATGGTGCTGGCCATCGGCATCCTGGTGGACGACGCCATCGTGGTGGTGGAAAACGTCGAACGCATCATGGCGGAGGAAGGCCTGCCGCCACGCGAAGCCACGGTGAAAGCCATGGGCCAGATCAGCGGCGCCATCGTGGGCATCACGGTGGTGCTGGTGTCGGTGTTCGTGCCCATGGCCTTCTTCGACGGCGCGGTGGGCAATATTTACCGTCAGTTCGCCGTGACGCTCGCCGTGTCGATCGCTTTTTCGGCCTTCCTGGCGTTGTCGCTGACGCCGGCGCTGTGCGCCAGCCTCCTCAAGCCCATCGCCGCGGGCCACCACGAGAAGCGCGGTTTCTTCGGCTGGTTCAACCGGGCGTTCGCGCGCCTGACCGCGCGCTATACCGCGCGGGTCTCGGGCGTGCTCGCCCGCCCCGTGCGATTCGGCCTGGCTTATCTGGCGGTCATCGCCGCCGTAGCGCTGCTGTTCGCGCGGCTGCCCTCCTCCTTCCTGCCGGACGAAGACCAGGGCAGCTTCATGGCCATGGTCATCCTGCCGCAGGGATCGCCGCAAGCCGAAACCATGGCGATGGTGAAGGAAGTCGAGCGCTACATGATGGAGAAAGAACCCGTCGAATACGTGTATTCGGTCAATGGCTTCAGCAACTACGGCAGCGGGCCCAACTCGGCAATGTTCTTTGTCACGCTGAAGGATTGGAAGGAGCGCCGAGGCGCTGGCCAGCATGTAAACGCCGTGGTGGAACGCATCAATGCCGCCTTCGCCGACCGCAAGAACGTCATGGTGCACGCGCTGAACTCGCCGCCGCTGCCGGACCTGGGCTCGACCTCGGGATTCGACTTCCGCCTGCAGGACCGCGGCGGATTGGGCTACGAGGCACTGACCCAGGCCCGCCAGCAGCTGCTGACGGCCGCGTCCCGCCATCCCGCGCTCGCGGAGGTCGTCTTCGCGGGCCAGGAAGATGCGCCGCAACTGGAGCTGCGAGTGGACCGCGACAAGGCCCAGGCCATGGGCGTATCGGTGGACGAGATCAACACGGCGCTGGCGGTGATGTACGGGTCTGACTACATCGGCGACTTCATGCTCAATGGCCAGGTGCGGCGCGTGACCGTGCAGGCCGACGGCAAGAGCCGTGTCGACATGGAAGACGTCTCCCGCCTGCATGTCCGCAACCTGCAGGGGCAGATGGTGCCGCTCTCCGCCTTTGCCACCCTGAAATGGTCGATGGGGCCGCCGCAGCTCAACCGCTACAACGGCTTCCCCTCGTTCACCATCAACGGGGCGGCGGCGCCCGGACACAGCAGCGGCGAAGCGATGCGCGCCATGGAGACGCTGGCGGCCGAACTGCCGCGCGGCATCGGCTTCGACTGGTCCGGACAGTCTTATGAAGAAAGGCTCTCCGGCAACCAGGCGCCCGTGCTGTTCGCCCTGTCGGTGCTGGTCGTGTTCCTGGCGCTCGCCGCGCTGTACGAAAGCTGGTCCATCCCGCTGGCGGTGATCCTGGTGGTGCCGCTGGGCGTGATCGGCGCGGTGCTGGGCGTGACGCTGCGCGGCATGCCCAACGACATCTACTTCAAGGTGGGCCTCATTGCCACGATCGGCTTGTCGGCCAAGAACGCGATCCTGATCGTGGAAGTCGCCAAGGACCTGGTGCGCGACGGCCAGGGCATCGTGTCCGCCACGCTGGAGGCTGCGCGGCTGCGGCTGCGGCCCATCGTGATGACCTCCCTGGCCTTTGGCGTGGGCGTGCTGCCGCTGGCGCTGGCCACGGGCGCCGCCTCGGGCGCCCAGGCCGCGATCGGCACGGGCGTGCTGGGCGGCATCGTCACCGCCACGGTGCTGGCCATCTTCCTGGTGCCGCTCTTCTTTCTTATCGTGGGCCGCGTGCTGGGCATGCGCGTCCGCCCCTCGCGTCCGGAAGGCCGCGAAACGCTGGAGACCTCGCCATGAAGGCTATGGCAATGACCCTGCTTGCGCTGGCTTTGGCCGGTTGCTCGCTGGCCCCTAAGTACGAACGCCCCGCCGCGCCGGTTCCCGATGCCTACGGCACGCCCGCCCAGGACGGGCAGGCCGCCGTGCCGCAGGATTGGCGCGCCTACTTCAATGACCCTGCGCTGCAGGCCTGGATCGACGCCGCACTGAAGAACAACCGCAATCTGCGAGTGGCGGCGTTGCGTATCCAGGAAGCTCGCGCCTTGTACGGCGTGCAGCAGGCCGACCGCCTGCCCTCCATCGACGGCACGGGTGAATTCAGCCGCGGACGGGCAGCAGAGCCCGGCCAGCCTCGCATGCCGGTGGCGGACCGCTACCGCGCGGCTATTGGCATCGCCGCTTTCGAACTGGATTTCTTCGGCCGCGTAAAAAGCCTGAGCGATGCCGCGCTGTCGCGCTACCTGGCCAGCGAGGAAGCGCACCGCGCGGCTACGCTGTCGCTGGTGTCGGAGACTGCCGCGGCGTACTTCAATCAGCGCTCGCTGGCGGAGCAGTTGCGCCTGACCGAGAGCACGCTGGCGCTCCGCGAAGCCACGCTCAAGCTCACCCAGCGCCGCTACGACGCAGGGCTGGAAACGGCCGTGGGGCTGCGCACCGCGCAGATGCTGGTGGAATCCTCGCGCGCCACGCATGCCGAGCTGAGCCGGGAGTACCGCCAGGCCGTCCACACGCTGGGTTTGCTGGCAGGTGACTTCACGTTGCCACCGGACACCGATGCCGTCACGCTGGAAAGCCAGAGCTTGACACCGCTGGCCGCAGGCCTGCCCTCGGCCCTGTTGATCCGCCGTCCGGACCTGCGCCAGGCCGAGGATACGCTGCGGGCCGCCAATGCCGACATCGGCGCGGCGCGCGCGGCGTTCTTCCCTTCCGTGCAGTTGACGACCGACATCGGCACCACGGCCGGCAGCTTCTCGGACCTGTTCGGGTCGGGCACGGGCACCTGGACTTTCGCCCCCAAGCTGACGCTGCCCATCTTCAATGCCGGCCGCAACAGCGCCAACCTGTCGCTGGCCGAAGCGCGCAAGGACATCGCAATAGCGCAGTACGAAGGCAGCATCCAGCAGGCTTTCCGCGAAGTGGCCGACGCGCTCTCCGCGCGCGATACGCTGCGCGCCCAGATCGACGCCCAGCGCAAGGTGCGCGACGCCGATCGCGACCGCCAGCGCCTGACCGAAAGGCGCTACGAGCGTGGCGTGGCCAGCTATCTGGAAATGCTGGAAGCGCAGCGCAGCCTGTTCGAGTCCGAGCAGGAATTCATCCGGCTGCAGCAGCGGCGGCTGGTCAACGCGGTGGAGCTATACAAGGCGCTGGGCGGCTGGGAGCAACCCGGCACGTGACCCGTCATTGGGCCTTGTCGATGCGGTAGGCGCAGCGGCGCGCCCCTGTGAGTATGTGTTCTTCGCGCCGGACCCGGACGTCGTCGCCGAGAACCTTGTGGAAGAGCTCCAGTTCACTGCGGCAAAAGCCCATACAGGCTTTTGCCGCGGAACAGATCGGGCAATGGTTCTCGATGAAGAGGAAGTCCGGACCGTCCTTGCGCAGCTCGGCCATATAGCCTTCGGCGGACCGGACTTCAACCAGCCGCTCCAGCCGGTCCTTCAGGCTGCGGGCCCCTTGCATCGCCTGCCGATAGCCGTTGAGCATGGCCGCCTCGCGCGCCTGGATCAGCTTTTCGACGCCCTCTTCGCCAAACACCTGGCGGATGGCGCCGATCATCTGCACCGTCATTTCGGCATGCGTATCCGGGAAGCGGCCATGCCCGGCATCCGTCAGGAACCAGATCTGCGTGGGGCGACCCCGGCCCGCGCTATGGCTTTCCGAATCCACCAGCCCCTCCGCGTGCAAGCGGGTCATCTGCTGGCGCACGGCTTCGGCCGTCACGTCCATGGCCCGGGCGATGACGGCGACAGACTGCGGGCCGCGCGTCTTCAGGGTCATGAGGACGCGGTCCGCAGGTTGGTGCTCCCAGACGACGGGATGGGACGGGCTGTCAGACATGGATGTGGATTCTCCGGATATTCGCCTATGGTGCCACGAACCGCGCCGGCCGGTCAGCCGGCGGCCCCAAGCTGATCCGCCGGCGGCGCTTCCCATCCGCCGCCTAGCGCCTTGTACAGCGCGATCAGCCGGGTATAGGACTCGGTTTCGGCCACGGCGACGGCGTCCTGGGCGCGCAAAAGCGTACGCTGCGCGTCCAGCACCGTCAAATACGGGGCGCTGCCTTCGCGGTAGCGCAATTGCGCCAGCTCTGCCGCCCTGCCGCTATGGGCTGCGGCCTGCACCAGGCTGCCCAGGCGCTGCTGCGTCTGGCCGTACTCCGTCAGCGCGGCCTCTAGTTCCTCGACCGCGCGCAGCACGGTCAGTTCGTAGCTGGCAACGGCGCCGTCCGCGCGCGCCACGGCGCCGCGCTTGCGTGCCAGCGCCGTAGGCAGGTGGAATGCCGGCCAGTTGGCATTGGCCGCCACGCTGAACGCGCGGCTGGCCGACGAACCGAAATCCGCGCCGCGCAGAGCGACAAAGCCCAGGAACCCGCCCAGGTCTATACGCGGATACAGCTCCGCGGTCGCCACGCCCACATCCGCATTGGCGGCTGCCATGCCGCGCTCGGCCGCCAGGACATCGGGACGGCGTGACAACAAGGCGCTCACGTCGCCAATCGGCAGGCGGGTTTCCAGGGGTGCCAAGGCCTTGCCGGCATCCAGTTCGCCCAGTTCCACCGGCCGCAGGCCCGCCAGCACCGCGATCCGGTACTGCGCCAGCCGCCGGGCGGCGATCTGCACCGGCACGCTGGCCTGCACGGTCTCCAGTTCGGCGCGCGCACTGGCCAAGTCGCCCTCGTCGCCGCGGCCGGCCGAGACCATGGCCTGGATCACCCGCAAGCTGTCGCGCTGGCTTTCCAGGTTGGCGCGCGCCACCGCCAGGCGTTGCTCCGCGCCCCGCAGCTCGAAGTAGTTGCGCGCGACTTCCGCGGCCACCACGATACGGGTCTGGGCCAGATCCGCGACCTGCGCCTCGCTACGCGCGGCCGCCCCCTCGGCCGCCCGGCGCAAGCGGCCGAATAGGTCCAGCTCCCAAGTGGCATCAAAGCCCGCCCGGTAGCTCTGCGCCAGGTTGCGCTGGCCACTGGCGCCGGCATTGGCCTGGGAAAGACTGCGCTCGTAGCCTCCTCCCAGCGTGACCGTGGGCAACTGGTCCAGTTCCTTTTCGTCCAGCACCGCCCGCGACTCCGCCAGGCGCGCCTGCGCGATGCGGATGTCCAGGTTGCGGGCCAGTGCCAGTTCAATCAACCGGTCCAGCTGCGGGTCCTGCAATTGTTTCCACCAGTCGCGCTGCAGCCGGTCGGTGGAGAACAGCCCCTGCTCCGGGCTGGCAAGCGTCACCGGCGCGGATTCGGGCTTCTGATAATCGGGTCCGACAGCGCAACCGGCCGTGGCCAGCGCGGCCAGCAGCACGGCCGCGCCACGGCGCACGCGTAGGGAAAGTTTTGAGTGCTTCATGATCGGTTCCTTCGGCTAGGCGGCGGTGCCAGGCACGGCGGCGTCCTCGGCCTGGGCCAGCGCCAGTTCCCGTGCGCGCGGCGTATCGTGGGCCGCGCGGTGGTCGCGGGCGAATACGGTATAGACAGTAGGCAGCACGAACAGCGTGAACAACGTGCCCACCAGCAGGCCCACCACGATGACCAGGCCCAGGCTGTAGCGGCTGTGCGCGCCCGCGCCGCTTGCGAACAGCAACGGGATCAGGCCCATGACCATGGCGGCGGTCGTCATCAGAATGGGACGCAGCCGGATGCGCGCGGCCTGCTCCATCGCAGTGCGCCGGTCCAATCCCTGGTTCACCTGCATCTCGTTGGCGAACTCCACCATCAGGATGCCGTGCTTGCTTATCAGGCCGATCAGCGTCACCAGGCCGATCTGCGTATAGATGTTGACGGTTGCCATGCCCAGCGCCAGCGGAATCAGCGCGCCGCAGATCGACATGGGCACGCTCACCAGGATGATGAAAGGATCGCGCAGGCTTTCGTACTGCGCCGCCAGCACCAGATAGATCACGATGATGGCGAAGATGAAGGTGATCATCAGCGCCGAGCCCTCCTGGCTGTACTGGCGCGCATCGGACTGCCAGTCGTAGCTGAAGCCGGCCGGCAACGCCTGCGCCTGGCGCGTCAGGAATTGCACCGCGTCGCCCATGGTGACGCCCGGCATGGGAATGGCCTGGAACGTGGCTGCGTTGAGCTGGTTGAACTGCGTGAGCTTGTTGGGCTCCACGCCCATGGACACGGTTACGATGTTCGACAGCGGCACCTGCGCGCCGCTGGCGCCCTTGACGTAATAGCGCGCCAGCGATTCAGGCGAAATGCGTTGCTCGCGCAGGCTCTGCGGAATCACGTCGTAGGAACGGCCGTCCATGCCGAAGCGGTTGACGTAGTTCTCGCCCACCAGCACGGCCAGCGTATCGCCGATGGCCTTCATGGTGACGCCCAGGCTATTGGCCTTGGCGCGGTCCACCTTCAGCTGCACCACGGGATTGTTGTAGTCCAGGTCGCTGTCGACCACCATGAACAGCCCGCTTTCGCGCGCCGCCTTCTTCAGCTCTTCCATGGCCTCGTAGACGACCGGATAGTCGGACGCGCTCATGATGACCATCTGCACGGGCAGCCCGCCGGTCGATCCTGGCAGGGACGGCAGCTGGAAGGCGAAGATATTGCTGCCTTCCACCTGGTTGGCCATGGCCTGCATGTCGGCCTGGATCTGGTCGGCGGAACGGTGGCGCTTTTCCCAGGGCACGAAGTCCACGCCGCCTATGCTGTTGGACACACCGTCGGAGCCGTTGATCAGCCAACGCCCCTGCTGTTCAGGCAGGGTCTTCATCACGTCGTCCCACTTGTGGCCGAACTTCTCCACGTAGTCGATGTTGGCATGTTGCGGCGACTTGATGGCGGTCAGCACGGTGGACTGGTCCTCGACCGGCGCCAGTTCGCTCTGCGCGGCGTTGTAAAGGAATGGCAGGCTGGCCAGCACTGCCACGGCGACCAGGCCGGTCACCCAGCGATGGTGCAGCGATATGTCCAGAACGCGGCCGTAAGCGTCGCCCAGGCGCCCGAAGAAATGCTCGGCGCGGCGAGCCATCCAGCCTTCGGAAACGCGGTTATCCAACAGGAACGAGCTCATCACGGGCGACAAAGTCAAGGCAATGACGCCCGACACCACCACCGAGCCCGCCAGCGTGAAGGCGAACTCCTTGAAGAGCGTCCCGGTAAGCCCGCCCATCAAGCCGATGGGCGCGTAGACCGCGGCCAGCGTGATCGTCATCGCGATCACCGGCCCCGCCACTTCGCGCGCGCCGATCAGGGCCGCGCGCACCGGCGACTTCCCTTCTTCTATGTGGCGATGCACGTTCTCCACCACGACGATCGCGTCATCCACCACCAGGCCGATGGCCAGCACCATCGCCAACAAGGTCAGCAGGTTCACGCTGAAGCCAAACAGCGCCATGATGGCGGCCCCGCCCAGCATGGACAGGGGAATGGTCAGCACCGGGATCAGCACGGCGCGCAGAGAGCCCAGGCACAGGAAGATCACCACCACCACGATGGCGATGGCCTCGATCAGCGTGCGCACCACGCCGTCGATGGACGCGCTGATGAAACGGGCCAATTCGAACGGCACCTGCACGCTGGTGCCCGGCGGCAGGTTCTGCTTGATGTTGGGCAGCAACTCGTTCAGGCGCTTCACGATCACCAGCGGATTGCCCACCGGCGTGGCGTTCAGCCCGAAGTACACGGCAGGCTCGCCGTCCATCAGGCCGCTGGAATCCGTGGACGCGGCGCCCAGTTCCACAGTGGCCACGTCGCCCAGGCGCACGATCGCATCGCCCTCGCGCTTGACCACCATATCGCGGAATTCCGCGACGTTGACCAGGTCCGTATTGACCTGGATGTTGGAGACGACATACAGGCCCTTGGCCTGCCCTGGCGCCGCCTGCACGTTGTTGTCGCGCAGCGCTTCGGCCAGCTCGCCCGCGGAGATGCCGCGCGCGGCCATCCGGTTCGGGTCCAGCCACACCCGCATGGCCAGCTTCTGTCCTCCGTACAGTTCCACGCTGGCCACGCCATCGATGGACGACAACTGGGGCTGCACCACGCGCGACAGATAGTCAGTCAGGGCAGCGAGAGACAAGGTGCTGCTGGAAAAGCCCACATAGGCGACCGCTGTCGCCTCGCCGGCAGACTTGACGAGCACGGGATCGTAGACGTCTTGCGGCAAGCGATACTTGACCTCGTTGACCTTGGCCATCACCTCGGTCATGGCCTTGTTGGAGTCGGCGTTCAGCTTCATGCGCACCGTGATCACGCTGCGGCCCTGGGTGGACGAGGATGACAGATAGTCGATGCCTTCCACCGTGGCCACCGATTGCGCGATGGGCTGGGTGACGAAGCCTTGCATCAGGTCGGGCGAAGCGCCCGGGTATTGGGTGGTGATCGTGATGGTCGTGCTTTCGGTCAACGGATATTGCCGTACCGGCAGCCCGCTCAGGGCCTTGATGCCCAACAGCAGGATCAGTGTGCTGACCACCAGCGCCAGCACCGGCCGGCGTACGAAGAGATCGGTGAATTTCATGTGCTTCTCCGCGATCTCACCGGATCTGGGCCAAGGTTTGCTTCGCGGCATCCAGCGCCACGGTGTCCTCGGCGCTGACCTCCACCGCCGCGCCGTTGTGCAGGCGCAGTTGGCCCGACGTCACCACCTGATCGCCCGCTTGCAATCCTTCGGTCACGACGACACGGCCGCGTACCCGCTCCGCCGTCTTCACGTAGGCCTGCCGCACGGTCGGCGCGGACGCTTGCTCGCCCGCCTTGGGCGGATTCAGCACGTAGACGGAATCGCCATAAGCGCTATAGCTGACCGCCGTTTCGGGCACGGTGATCACGTCGGGACGCGCGGGCAGGCCGATCTGGCCCTGGGCGTACATACCTGCCGCCAAGGCGCCGTCGGGGTTGGGCAGGGTCGCCTGCACCCGCACGGTACGCGACCCCGCATCCACCTGCGGCTCCACGGTGCTGACGCTGCCTTCGAAGACGCGTCCCGCGTGGGCATCCACCATGACCGCTACCGGTTGCCCAATGCGCAGCGTGCCCATGGCCTGTTCGGGCAGGATGATGTTTGCGTACATGGAGGAAGCGTCGGTCAGCGACACCAGCGGATCGCCGGCGCGGGCGAATTGGCCCAGATTCACGCGCCGCACGCCCAGCACGCCGTCAAACGGCGCCTTGACGCGCTTTTGTTCGATCAATGCCTGCACCCGCTTGATGTCGCCCGCAGCCTGGTCGTAGTCGGCCTGGGCCTGGTCCAGCTGTTCACGCGTGGCGGCCTGCTGCGGCAACAGGCGACGCGTGCGGTCCAGCAAGGCGCGCGCGTTGCGCGCCTGCGCCTGCAGGCGCGCCAACTCGCCTTGCTCGGGGGCATCGTTCAACTGCACCAGCAACTGGCCGGCCTTGACCTGCGCGCCAGACGCGAACAGGATCCGATCGACCCGGCCGTCCACTTCGGCCGCCACCTGCACCTGGCGCGCCGCTTCCAGCGAGCCGATGCCGCTCAGGGTCACGGGGAAGTCCGCCAGGCGGGCCGTGGCCACCGCGACTTTGGCAGGCGCCATGGCCCAGCCGCCCTTCTGCTGCGCGCCCCCGTACTTCCAGTACAGCCCGCCGCCCACCAGCGCTACCGCCAGCGCCAAGGCCCCCGCGGCCCACGCTCCTGAATTCGCCTTCATGATTGACTCGCTATTTATCAAAGAATGTTCTTGGATAATCCACGATATCGGGCATTTCGTCAAAAGGGTTAATCCAATCCCTGGCATAGCGGCGAACTATGACCCGCAAGCCCCTGCAACGCGTATGGGCAAAAAAAAACCGCCAGCGAGCTGGCGGTGTCATGGGGCGCGGCGCGGTCAGGTCCGCACCATATGCAGGTAATGGCGGTGGCGCTCGTATTGGTCCAGGATGTCGCCGATCACGGCATCGCGGCTCCAGCCCATGATGTCGTAGTCTTGCCCGCCTTCCCGCAGGTGGACCTCGGCGCGGAAGTACTTGCGTTCATCCTCGTCCGCCGCTTCCTCGGGGGTGAGGCTGGGACGCACGAAGGCTTCCGGCTGCACGGCATAGGAAAAATCCAGATGCTCGCCATGCGAAACCTCCATGATCACGCCTTCGTCGTTGCCGTGTTCGCGCACGTCCACTTGATAGCCCTGCTTGCGCAATTCGTCCGCCACGTCTTCGAGCGCGGGGCGCACCACGTCTCCGATGAAGCGCTGCACATGGGCGCGGCGCGGCATCATGACCATGTTGCGCAAGCGCCGCTCCCAGGACTGCCCGCCACGCGCGGGACGCGACAACGTCAGCGACTGGTAGCGGATGCCACGCTTGGTCGCGTCCAGCTTCAGCGCCTTGAAGAGGCCCCACAGGGACAGCAGAAGGATGATGGAGAATGGCAGCGCGCTGGCGATGGTGGCGGTCTGCAAGGCGGTCAGGCCGTCGGCCAGCAGCAGCGCGATCGCCACCGCGCCCATCAGCACCGACCAGAAGATGCGTTGCCACACGGGCGTGCGATCCGAGCCGCCGGACGCCAGCAGGTCGACCACCAGCGCGCCCGAGTCGGCCGAGGTGACGAAGAACACCGCCACCATCGCGATGGCGACGACGGACAACACCCCGCTCCAGGGCAATTGCTCAAGAAAGGCGAACAGCGCCAAGGAAGAATCGGCCTGCACCACTTCGGCCAGGCCCTGCACCTTGTCGACCAGGATCATGTGAATGGCGGTATCGCCGAACACCGTCATCCAGAACAAGGTGAAGCCGGCCGGCACCAGCAGCACCCCGGTGACGAATTCGCGAATGGTGCGGCCGCGCGAGATGCGCGCGATGAACAGGCCGACGAAGGGCGACCACGCGATCCACCAGCCCCAGTAAAACAAGGTCCAGCCACCGATCCAGTCGGTAGGTTCGTAGGCGTACAGGTTGAAGGTCTTGTTGACGATGTCCGACAGGTAGGCGCCGGTGTTCTGCACGAAGGTCTGGAACAGGAACACCGTGGGGCCGACCACCAGCACGAACAGCAGCAGCACCGCGGCCAGCACCAGATTGGTCTCCGACAGGATGCGGATGCCCTTGTCCAGGCCGCTGGCCACCGACAGGGTCGCCAGGCCGCAAGTCACGATGACCAGGATAATTTGCGTGGTCACGCCCACCGGCGTGCCGAACAGGTGGTTCAAACCGCTGTTGATCTGCGCCACGCCCAGGCCCAGGGAAGTGGCCACACCCAGAACCGTGCCGATAATGGCGAAGATGTCCACCGCATGTCCGATGGGACCGTGGATGCGGTTGCCGATCAAGGGATACAGCGCCGAGCGCAAGGTCAGCGGCAAACCGTGCCGGTAACTGAAAAATGCCAGGATCAGCGCCACCACTGCGTAGATGGCCCAGGCGTGCAGCCCCCAATGGAAGAACGTGATCTTCATCGCTTCGCGGGCTGCGACGGCCGTGCCTCCTTCGCCCACGGGCGGCGATATGAAGTGCATCACGGGCTCGGCCACGCCGAAGAACATCAGGCCGATACCCATGCCTGCCGAGAACAGCATCGCGAACCAGGTGAAGTTGCGGTAGTCGGGTTCGCTGTGGTCCGGCCCGAGCTTGATGTCGCCGTAGCGGCTGACCGCCAGGAACACCACCGCGATCAGAATGATGGCTACGACCAGGATGTAGAACCAACTGGCGTTGCCCAATATCCAGCCCTGCACGGATTCAAACAGGCTTTGCGCCGCCTTGGGCGCCAGGATGGCGAATCCGACCAGCAGCAGCGTGAACACGGCCGCGGGAAAGAACACGGGGCGATTGATGGTGGATGATCGGGTTTCTGAAGTCATGCAGCAGCTCCTTTCGCCCGAGGGTTGGAAAATCCAGCGAGCGCCCCCCTCAGTCCGGCCGCGCGCCGCAAGTATTACTATCACGGCGCAAGGCCGTCTGACAATCTGAAACCTCAAACCGGGCCGGCCTCAGGAGAGATATCCCATGATCGATCACCTGGACCATCTGGTCCTGACCTGCACCGACCCCGACGCCACGGTGGACTTCTACACCCGGATCCTGGGCATGCGCCTGGAAACCTTTGGCGAAGGCCGCCAGGCGCTGCGCTTTGGCAACCAGAAGATTAATCTGCACGTCCGTGGCCGCGAGTTCGAACCCAAGGCCCACCTGCCCGTGCCGGGCGCGCTGGACCTGTGCTTCATTGCCGACAGGCCGCTGGACGAGGTGATCGCCCAGCTTGCCCGCGAGGGCGCCCAGATCATCGAAGGCCCGGTGCCGCGCACTGGCGCCACCGGCAAGATCCGCTCGGTCTACCTGCGCGACCCGGACCTGAACCTCATCGAAATCTCGGAACTGCTGGCCTGAGGCTGCCGTCCGGCCACGCTACTGCGGGCTGGATTCGCCAAAGACCACGCTGCGGAAGAAACCGGCCAGCACGGCCTCGGTCATTTCGGGCGTGACGGCCTGCGGGTCGAAGGCATAGCTGAACTGCATGCCATCCGACAGGGCCAGCAGGCCCAGCGCCAGCTGTTCCGGCGGCATGCGTAGCGGCGTACCGACGCGTGCCGAGAACTGGCGGATGTATTCCGTGGTGGCTTCGCGCAGTTCCCGCATACAGGCGGTGAAACCCACCCGGAAATCGGGATCGCGGGCCGCCTGGAGCTTGGCTTCCATCCACAACAGGAAGCAGTCGTTCTCGCGGTAGTGCGTGGAGTAGTACTCCAGCACGCGGGCTTCCATCTGCGGACGCGATTCGCCGTCCTCGAAAATGGCGCGCATGTCGCTCATCACGCTTTCGTGATCGCGCCTGAGCAACTGCAGGAAGAGTTCGGACTTGCTGGTGAAGTTGGAATAGAAGGCCCCACGCGTATACCCAGCCTGCTCGGCGATGTCCTCCACGCTGGTGGCCACAAACCCCTTGGCAAGAAAAATCGATTGCGCAGCGTCGAGCAGACGCTGACGCGTCTGATCACGGCTCTGCTCTCGCGTAAGGCGGACTTTTGACATGGCGGGAGTTTAGCACTGGCGGCCATTTCAGATTCAATATTGAATCTGGATTCATGACTGTATTAGAATCCATGCCGTATCGGGCCGGAATCGGCCCTTGTTCCCGATTTCTCGCGCCGCGAGGTGTTACGTGAATTGCCCTGGCCCTTGCGCGCGCCTTGCCGCGCGCCCCGGCGCGACTGCCCCCGAGGCACCGCCCCCGCTCCCCCCCCGCCTGGTCCGCTGGCCGCGCCTGCTGTCGCTGTCGGCTACCGCGGCCATTGCGTTGCTGATCGCAGGCTGCGGCCGCAACGAGCCGCCGCCGCCCGCGCCGCGGCCCGTGGTCGCCATGCCGGCCCATGCGGACGAACGCCTGCCGGCCTGGACGTTGCCTGGCGAAGTGCAGGCGCGCTACAGCACCCCGCTGTCATTCCGGGTGAGCGGCAAGATCATCGAACGCCAGGTCCGGCTGGGCGATGCCGTCGCCCCCGGCCAGATCGTTGCGCGACTGGATCCGGCCGACGCCGCCAAAAACGCGGCAAGCGCCCGCGCGCAGTTGACGGCCGCCCAGCACCAGCTGGACTACGCGCGTCAGCAACTGGACCGCGATCGCGCCCAGGCCCGCGAAAACCTGATCGCGGCGACCCAGCTGGAGCAGACGCGCAACGCCTACGCCGCGGCGCTGGCGCAACGCGACCAGGCGCAACAACAGGCGGCGCTGGCGGCCGACCAGCTGAAGTACACCGCTTTGCAGGCTGACCATGCCGGTGTCATCACCGCCGAACAGGCGGACACCGGACAGAACGTGGCCGCGGGCGAGCCGGTCTACAGTCTGGCCTGGTCCGGCGACATCGACGCGATCTGCGACGTTCCGGAAAGCGTGCTTGCGGGGCTGTCCATCGGCCAGCGCGCCAGCGTCAGCCTCGGCCCCCTGCCCGGCCAGACGTTTGCCGCGGTGCTGCGCGAGATTGCGCCTGCCGCGGATCCGCAAAGCCGCACCTACCGCGCCAAGCTCACGCTGGAAGCCCCCACGCCGGATGTGCGCCTGGGCATGACGGCCAACATCAGCTTCGACAACCGTTCCGGCGAAGGCCTGGCCACCTATACCGTGCCCGCGACCGCGCTGTTCCACGACGGATCCGCCCCCGCGGTGTGGATCGTCAAGGCAGGCGACGACACGCTGGAATTGCGCCGGGTCGAAGTGCTGCGCTACGACGCCCGCACCGTCACCCTGTCCAAAGGCCTGCAGGCTGGCGAGCGCGTGGTGTGGCAGGGCGTGCATGCGGTGGCCGCGGGTGAAAAAGTCCGCGCCGTGCCGCCGTTGCATCCCGAGGACTTTGCCTCATGAATGGCGTGCAACCGGATGCCGTGGCCCAGGGACGCCGCGACGAGGAAGGCCGATTCAACCTGTCGGCCTGGGCGCTGCGGCACCAGCCGCTGGTCATTTTCATCATCACGCTGATCACGCTATTCGGCGTGCTGTCCTACTCGAAACTGGCGCAGTCCGAAGATCCGCCCTTCACCTTCCGCGTCATGGTCATCAAGACGCTCTGGCCTGGCGCCACCGCGCAACAGGTGCAGGAACAGGTCACCGACCGCATCGCCAAGAAGCTGCAGGAAGCCCCCAACACGGACTTCATGCGCAGTTATTCGCGGCCCGGCGAATCCCTGATTTTCTACACCATGAAGGACTCCGCGCCCGCCAGCACCGTGGCCGAGCAGTGGTACCAGGTGCGCAAGAAGGTCGGCGACATTTCGGCCACCCTGCCCCCGGGCGTGCAAGGCCCGTTCTTCAATGACGAGTTCGGCGACGTCTACACCAACATCTACACCCTGCAAGGCGACGGGTTTTCGCCCGCCCAGCTGCGCGACTATGCCGACCGCCTGCGCACCGTGCTGCTGCGCGTACCGGGCGTGGCCAAGGTGGATTACTTCGGGGATCAGCCCGAGCATATCTACATCGACATTTCCAACACTCAGCTGACTCGGCTGGGCGTGTCTCCGCAGCAGATCGCGCAAGCCATCAATGGGCAGAACGCGGTAGCCAACGCAGGCACGTTGACGACCGCCGACGACCGCATCTTCGTACGGCCTACCGGCCAGTACGCCAACAGCCAGGCCCTGGCGGACACATTGATCCGGATCAACGGCAAATCGATCCGGCTGGGCGATATCGCCACCATCCGCCGCGGCTACCAGGACCCGACCGTCGAACAGATGCGCCCGGGTGGCGGCCCCGTGC
The DNA here is from genome assembly GCF_035282245.1 of Achromobacter sp. D10. Lineage (NCBI taxonomy): Bacteria > Pseudomonadati > Pseudomonadota > Betaproteobacteria > Burkholderiales > Alcaligenaceae > Achromobacter > Achromobacter sp. D10. The sequence continues at coordinate 537,526 of NZ_JAYJLE010000002.1, read as the reverse complement.
TGGGCATAGGCATCACGATGCAGCCGGGGCGCGATGTCGTGCACCTGGGCCGCGCGCTGGGCGCCAAGTTCGATGAGCTCAAGGCCCAGCTACCCGCCGGTCTAATGCTGAAAGAAGTCTCCAGCATGCCGAAGGCCGTATCGCACTCGGTGGACGACTTCCTGCGATCCGTGGCCGAGGCAGTCGCCATCGTGCTGGCCGTGAGCCTGGTGTCGCTGGGCTTGCGTACCGGCATGGTGGTGGTCATTTCGATACCGGTGGTGCTGGCAGTCACGGCGCTGTTCATGGACATGTTCGGCATCGGGCTGCACAAGGTATCCCTGGGCACGCTGGTGCTGGCGTTGGGCCTGCTGGTGGACGACGCCATCATCGCCGTGGAAATGATGGCCGTGAAGCTGGAACAGGGCTGGAGCCGCGCGCGGGCCGCCGCGTTTGCCTATACCAGCACCGCCTTTCCCATGCTGACGGGCACCCTGGTCACGGTGGCGGGCTTTCTGCCTATCGCGCTGGCCAAGTCCAGCACCGGCGAGTACACGCGTTCCATCTTCCAGGTGTCCGCCATCGCACTGATCACCTCGTGGTTCGCCGCCGTCGTGCTGATTCCGCTGCTGGGCTACCGCATGCTGCCCGAGCGCAAGCGCGAAGCGCATCTGCCGGACGACCACGAGCACGACATCTACGACACCCGCTTCTACCAGCGCTTGCGCGGCTGGGTGGGCTGGTGCGTGGACCGCCGCTACCTGGTGCTGGGTGGCACGGTGCTGGTATTCGTGGTGTCCATGGCCTGCTTCCGCTTCGTGCCCCAGCAGTTCTTCCCCAGCTCCGACCGCAGCGAACTTTTGGTGGACGTGCGCCTGCAGGAAGGCGCCTCGTTCGCGGCCACGCTGCGCCAGGTCGAACGCCTGGAAAAGGTCTTGGAGGGCCGCCCCGAGATCGATCATTCGGTCAGCTTCGTCGGCACGGGCGCGCCGCGCTTCTACCTGCCGCTGGACCAGCAGCTGGCCACGCCGAACTTCGCCCAATTGGTCATCACCACGCATTCCGTCGAAGACCGCGAGAAGCTTGCCCAATGGCTGCAACCCGTGCTGCGCGAGCAGTTCCCGGCCATCCGCAGCCGCCTGTCCCGCCTGGAGAACGGTCCACCGGTGGGCTTCCAGGTGCAATTCCGCGTCAGCGGCGACAAGATTGCGGACGTGCGGGCCGTGGCCGAGCAAGTGGCGGCCGAAGTACGCGCCGATCCCCGCTCGACCAATGTGCAGTTCGACTGGGACGAACCCTCCGAACGCTCGGTGCGTTTTGAGATCGACCAGCAGAAGGCGCGCGAACTGGGTGTCAGTGCCAGTGACGTGTCGGATTTCCTCGCCATGACGCTGTCGGGCTATGCCGTCACGCAATACCGCGAACGCGACAAGCTCATCACCGTCAGCCTGCGCGCGCCGCAGGAAGAGCGGATCGACCCCGCGCGCCTGACCACCCTGGCCATGCCCACGCCCAACGGCGCGGTGCCGCTGGGCAGCCTGGGCCACCTGCGCTACGGGCTGGAGTACGGGGTCATCTGGGAACGCGACCGCCAGCCCACCATTACGGTGCAGGCGGACGTCGCCGCCGGCGCGCAGGGCATAGACGTGACCCGCGCCATCGACGCCAAGCTCAACACATTGCGCAGCGGATTACCGGTCGGCTATCGCATTGACGTGGGCGGTCCGGTCGAGGAAAGCGCCAAGGGGCAGTCCTCCATCAATGCCCAGATGCCGCTGATGGCCGTCGCCGTGCTGACCCTGCTTATGCTGCAGCTGCAGAGCTTCGCCCGCGTGCTGATGGTCGTGCTGACCGCGCCGCTGGGATTGATCGGCGTGGTTGCCGCATTGCTGCTGTTCGGCAAGCCATTCGGCTTCGTCGCCATGCTGGGCGTGATCGCGATGTTCGGCATCATCATGCGCAACTCTGTCATTCTGGTGGATCAGATCGAGCAGGACATCGGCGCCGGCCACAAGCGCGTGGACGCCATCGTCGGCGCCACCGTGCGGCGCTTCCGGCCGATCACCTTGACCGCCGCCGCCGCCGTACTGGCCCTGATTCCGCTCTTGCGCAGCAACTTCTTCGGCCCCATGGCCACCGCCCTCATGGGCGGCATCACGATTGCCACCGTGCTGACGCTGTTCTTCCTGCCAGCGCTATACGCGGCGTGGTTCCGCGTCCGCCACGACGAACGCGACGAGCCCGAAGGCGTGCCGCCTGGCGCCAACGCCGGCGACACGGCGGAAAGGGGAGCATGACGATGCGCAGATTTCCACGACACCTGGCCGTCCTGCCGTTGACGCTGGCGCTGGGCGCCTGCGCCTTCGCGCCCAGCAGCAAGCCGCCTGCCGTCGCGCCACCGGCGCAATATGGCGTGGAAGCCACGCCCGCCGCGAGCGCCAACGCCCAAGGCGTGGCGCAGCGCTTCGAACAAGGCGCACGGCCCGTGCCGCAATGGTGGAAGCGCTATGGCTCGGACGCCCTGAACGCGCTGGTGGCCGAAGGCCTGGCCAACAGTCCGGACCTGGCGGCCGCCGAACGCAACCTGGCAGGCGCGCGCGAGCAACTGCGCGGCCAGGTGAATTCGTCCTTGCTGCCTTCGGTGGATGCGGGCGCGGATGTCTCCCGCCGGCGCGCGCTGACCATGCCGAACCTGCCCGAACCGACCGCGCAATACAACGTGTTCACCGGCCAGATCCACGCCAAGTACGACCTGGACCTGTTTGGCGCGGCGCGCTTCGCCAACGACTCGCTGGCGGCGCAGGTCGAGCAACAGGCCTTCCAGCTGGAATCAGCGCGCCGTTCGCTGGCCAGCAATATCGTGACAGGAGCCATCACGGCCGCCGCGTTGGCGGAGCGCGTCGCGCTGACTGAAAAGCAGGTGGTGCTGGCGCGGCAGGTGGCGCGCGATACGCAGCGCCGCTACGAACTGGGTTCGGCATCGCAGAACGATGCCCTGGACGCGGACCAGGACGCCGCCACGCTGGAAGCGTCCCTGCCGGGCCTGCGCGCCCGCTGGCATGCCACGCGGCATGCGCTGGCGGTGCTGTTGGGCCGCAATCCCGATCAGGCGCCGGCCGACCTGGCTTTCAGCCTGTTGGCCGTGCCCGAGCAGGTACCGGTGGTGGTGCCGTCCGAACTGCTGGCCGCGCGTCCGGACATCTTGTTCGCCGACGCGGTGGTCCAGGCCGCCGCGGCCGACGTGGGCGTCGCCACCGCGCAGCTGTTTCCCAGCCTGTCGCTGTCCGCGTCCATGGGCAAGGGCGGTTTCAACTGGCCGGCGGCAATGTCTGGCGCAGGTGCCATCTGGGCGATCGGCGCATCGCTCACGCAACCCATTTTCCATGGCGGGGCGTTGCTGGCTGAACGTGACGCGGCCAAGGAGCGCTACGAGGCCGCCTTGCTGCAATACAAGCAGACCGTGCTGACAGCCTTTCGTGATGTGGCCGACACGCTATCGCGACTGGACGCCGACGGGCAGGCGTTGGCCTCGGCCGAAGCCTCGCGCCGCGCCGCGGAGCAGTCCTACCGCAACACCGCCAGCCGCGTACGGCTGGGCGCACTGGCACCCTATACCGAGTATGCGGCCGAACAGCACTACGTGGCGGCGCGCTTGCGCGAGATCGAATACGCCAGCGCCCGCCTGACGGAAACGGCCGCGCTGTTCCAGGCGATGGGATCACCGGCAGACGCGGCACTGCAATAGACGCGCGGGGCCGCGCGCGGCTGTGACGATGACGGCCTGGCGAGCAAGCCTTCGCGCTCATGGCGCGGGGGCCAGTTCCTTCATGCGGGTAGCCAGCGCCAGGGATTCGATGCGGCGGGCGGCAGACTGCAGCAGGGACGCGGTCTTGTCCTGCGCGATGGTGTTGAGCCGGGTGGCAAGAAAGGTGACGGTCAACGCGCCGAATACGCGACGGTCTTCCTGGAACACCGGCACCGCGATGCCCGCCCGCTCCGGCGATATCTCGCCTACCCCAAGATAGAACCCCTGTACCCGGATCCTGTCCAGATAGCCGGTGAACTCGGCCTGCGTCCCGCCCAGGCCGAGGTCGCGGATTTCGTCTGCATGCGCGTCGTACAGGCGGCGCTGATCCTTGCGCGGCAGGAAGGCCACGATGGTCTTGGCCGTGGCGCCGCGAAACAGAGGATGGGCGCGCCCGCGGCCGTGCGGAATGCCCAGTTCGTCCGGCCCGCGCTCGTGGTGGATGTTGAGAATGCGCAGGCCGTGGATCACGCTGAGCAGCACGTCCCCGCCCACCTGGTCCACCACCTCGCGCATGATCGGCCGCGCCACGCCCAGCACCGGATCGCCGTCGATGATGAGGTGGTCCAGTTCGATGATGCGTGGCCCCAGCTTGTAGCCCTCGCCCGTCACGCGCAGCAGATACCCCAGGTCCGTCAGGTCGCGGATGTAGCGATAGCCCGTAGGCGCCGAATACGACAGGCGCGAAATGATTTCTTCCGCCGACAACACCGGGGTTTCGAGGCTGAAGAGGTCAAGAATCGCGAGGGCTCGCTTCAGGGTGGACATGGCGGTCGTGGTCGGGAACAACGCGGGATCGGGCGCAGCGTATCACACGGGTCCGGGGACTCCCGCAGGCATCATTGAGCAAGGCTATCGCCCCTCGCAAACCTACAAGTCCACACCTATCATTTTCTGTATTTTTATCATTTATAGATAAAAAATAATTGGATAAATTAATTTTTTATCGAATAATGATATTCACGAACCTACCTGCTTGATAGGAAAAACGGCTTGAACGGGCAATAACACCGAGGGGAACATCCATGAAACAGTCATTCAGTACCAAAAGCGGCGTCAGTCGCCGGCATTTCCTGGGCGCATCGGCCGCCACGCTGGCCGCCGCGGCCCTGACCCGTCCTGGCCGCGCCTGGGCAACCGGTTATCCGGCCGAACGCGCCCTGCAGTTCATCGTGCCCTTCCCGGCCGGCGGCGGCACCGACCTGGTGGCGCGGCCCCTGGCCCAAGGCATCGGCGAAGCGCTCAAGCAAAGCGTGGTGGTCATCAACAAAGGCGGCGCCGCGGGCAACATCGGCACTCAGCAAGCAGCAAGGTCCGCGCCGGACGGCTACACCATCGCCCTCGGATCCACCGGCACTCACACGGTGAACCAGAGCCTGTACGAAAACATCGGCTACGACCCCGTCAGGGATTTCGAGCCGGTATCCATGGTCTGCTACTACAACAACGTGCTGGTGGTGCATCCGTCGTTTCCCGCCCGCACCCTGCAGGAGCTGGTGAGCATCATCAAGGCCAATCCGGGCAAGTACTTCTACGGCATTACGCAGAACGGCAGCTCCGCGCACCTGGCCATGGAACTGCTCAAGGCGACGGCGGGCCTGGACCTGCCCGGCGTGCCTTACAAGGGCGCGGCGGCGGCGGTCAATGACTTCCTGGGCGGACAATTCCCCATCCTGATGGACGTGGTGGTCAACCAGCAGCAATTCATCCAGGGCGGCAAATCGCGGCCGCTGGCGGTCACGTCAGCCCAGCGCGCACAGGCCCTGCCCGACGTGCCGACCGTCGCGGAGTCGGGCTTCCCCGGGTATCAGGCCATAGGCTGGAACGGCGTATTCGTGCCCGCTGGCACACCCGCTTCCGTCATCCAGACGCTCAATGGCGCCGTGCAAAGCGCGCTCAAGCAGCCGGCCATGGCGCAACTGACCAAGAACGGGCTGGAACTGCATGGCAGCACGCCTCAAGAGCTGGGCCGGTTCGTCGCCACAGAAAGCGAGAAGTGGCGCGCGCTGATCAAGAACGCGAACATCAAGGCCACCTGATGCAACGAATACCCTATGGCGTCCCGCTGGACGCGCAAGCCAACCCCTGGCTGCCGCTGGACGGCGAGCTGCGCGCGCAAGGTCTGCGCGCCCCGGGCGCTGCCACGGTGCGCGCGGTGGTTTGCGTCACCGTACACGTGGACGGCCCGGCTGTGGAGGTCGGCCGCAAGCAGTTCCCGGCCGGACCGCATACCGCTGGCCGCTATGCGGTCCGGCGCGGCGTCCCCAGGCATCTGGAAATCCTGGCGCGCCACGGCATGCCAGCTACATTCTTTGCCTGCGGCTACGACGTCGAGCACTACCCCGCCACCTTCCACGACATCCTGGACGCAGGCCATGAGATCGCGGCGCACGGCTATCTGCACGAAGCCTGGGATCTGGGCGAGGACGAGCCGGCCCTGCTGGAAAAGACCCACCGCATCATCCAACGCGAGCTGGGTGTGACGCCGGCAGGCTGGTGTTCGCCCTCCGGCCGCAAGAGCCATCGCACCCTGCCCGCGCTGCGGAGACTGGGGTACTGCTACGACGCCAGCGAAAAAGACCAGGACCGTCCCTACGTGCCCGCGGACATGGCGGATTTCGTCATGCTGCCCAACAACACCGTGTCGCTGGACGATTACCCCTTCTATTTCTCGGGCCACAGCCTGGCAGCTGAAGCCTATGACAACTGGGTGCAGGAGTTCGAGGCGCTGCGCCAGGCCGAAGGCTATGTACACCTGACCGTGCACCCCAAGGCCGCCGGCGGTTCCGGCACACCCGCCCGCGCCGCCGCACTGGACCGCTTTCTTGCCTATGTGGCCGCCCAGCCCGATGTGCACGTCATGACGCTGGAAGCATTGGCGCGTCACTGCCTTGCCCGTCCCGACGCCTGGAGAAGCGCATGAGCGCCGACAAAACCGTACTGGTCACCATCAACGTGCAGGGCATCGGCCCCGAAGCCGCGACCCAACCCGAAACCTCGCTGCACGGCCGCGACGCGCATGGCCGCTACACCTATGGCGGCGGACTGGCTCGCTTGCTGGACATGCTGCGGCGCCAAGGCATCCGCGCGACGCTGTTCTGGCCGGTGTTCGAAGCCGAACGCTGCCGCGATCTCTTGGAACAAAGCCTGCACGACGGCCACGAGGCCGCGTCACAAGGCAATGCTTTCGAAGACCTGCCTTCGTTGGGCGCGCGCGAAGGCGAGGTGCTGGAACGGGCGCGGGACCGATTGGCGGAGCTGATAGGCTCAGCGCCGCAAGGCTTCCGCTACCCTGGCGCGTTCAGCGCCAACACCGTGCCCCTGCTGCGCCAACTTGGCTATCGCTACGACAGCAGCGCGATCGACGACGACGCTCCTTATGCGCTGGACGCGGACGGCGGCGCCGGCATGGTGGAACTGCCTTGGAGCGAAGGCCTGTGCGACGCGACGCACTTCAGCCGCCGCGTCACCCAGGACCGCGCCTACGCGCACTGGGTGGAACAGGGCGATGCGCTGCTTGCCGCCGAAGGCTATGCCTGCCTGACCCTGCACCCGCGCGCGGACAACGGCGTCGGGCGCGCCGCGCGGCTGCAAAAGGTGGAACAGTTGCTGGAGCGCTTTCGTGCCGCGGGCGCCGCGTTCAAAACCTGCTCGGAACTGGCCGCCGCCCACGCGCCAGCGCGCTGAACCCAAGGCGGCAGTCCCACTGCACTGGTAAACCCTGAGCAATATTGGCGCCAAAATAAGCTAACATTTTTTCGCCACGGAATTTCCGATTCAGATTTTCACCCACCGATTGCACGGCGCCCGGCGCCGGCCCATGTCCATGACCCAGATCACCCAATTTCCCTTCGTATCGGTTTCGGGCGCGCCCGAAGCCCGCGGCCGCTCGTATGGCCAGCAAGCCGCGGACCGCGTGCGCAAGAGCGCCAGGATGTATGGCCAAACGCTGGTCGACCTGGGCTATGACGCCATGGCGCGCACCGCGCTCATCAACGGCTTCGCCCGCGAGATCGAAAACTTCGCGCCGCATTACCTGGAAGAAATGCGCGGCATCGCCGCCGGCGCGGATGTGTCCTTCGAAGACATCGTGATGGTCAACGCCCGCACCGAAGTCATCGCCAAGGCTCGCGCCGAGAAGAAAAAAGCCGCCGAACTGGAGCCCGGAGACGGCTGCACCGGCGCGCTGATCCTGCCGACGCGCTCCGCCAACGGCCGCCTGATCCATGGGCAGAACTGGGATTGGCGCGCGGAATGCGCCGAGACTGCCATCGTGCTGCGGGTGCGCAACGACAACGGCCCGGACATCCTCACCTTCGTCGAAGCGGGCGGCCTGGCGCGCAGCGGCCTGAACAGCGCCGGCGTCTCCATTACCGCCAACTACCTGGAATCCGACCGCGATTTCCGCCAGTTGGGCGTGCCGCTGTCGCTGATCCGCCGCAAGGTGCTGGAACAGGAACATTTTGCGCTAGCCATCAAGGCAGTCGCGACCACGCCCAAGTCCTGCTCCAACAACATCATGATCGGCATGGCCGCGGGCTTCGGCGTGGACTATGAGTGCACCACCGACGAAGCCTTCCCCATCTATCCAGGCAGCGATGACCTGATCGTCCACGCCAACCATTGGGTCAGCGAAGTAGCCCTGACGAAGCTGCGCGATACGGGCCGCGCCAGCACACCGGAAAGCGCCTATCGCGATTGGCGCGTGCGCCGGTTGCTGAACGAGCAGACCAAGCTGACGCGCGAAGACCTCAAGCGCGCCTTGTTCGACGACTTCGGCTCGCCCTACTCCGTCTGCCGTCCGCCGCGTCCTGGCAGCCATGACAACCTGTCCGCCACGGTCGCGATGGTCATCATGGAGCCGGAGGCCGGGCTGATGGAAGTCGCGCCCCTGCCGGCGCTGAATCGCAGCTTCACCCGCTACAACCTGAACGCGGAACCCGAACTGCTGGCTGCCGCCTGAAGCGGCGCGCGCCAACGCTATCCAGGAAGACGTATCGATGAAAAAACATCTGTTGGGCGCCGCGGTTACGCTGGCGCTGGGCGCCATGGCGGGCACGGCGTGGGCGCAATCCGCCCCGCCGCTGCGCATTTCGTTCACGGCCGACATCCGCTCCACCGAGCCCGGCGTCAACCGCGACAGCAACAGCGACGCGGTAGTGCTGCACATCGTGGAAGGACTGGTGGCCTATGGCGAGGACGCGGAAGTGCGCCCCCTGCTGGCCAAGTCGGTGGACATCAGCGCCGACGGCAAGACCTATACCTTCAAGCTGCGCGAAGGCATCAAGTTCCATAACGGCAAGCCGATGACATCGGCCGACGTGCTTTGGACCTGGCAGCACTACACCGCGGCCAATTCGGGCTGGCGCTGCGCCAGCGAATTCGATGGACGCGGCACGGTCAAGGTAACGGGTGTTGAGACGCCCGATGCGCAGACCGTTGTCTACCACATCGAAAAGCCCAGCAGCCTGTTCCTGGCGACGCTGGCTCGCGCCGACTGCGGCGGCACGGGGATCCTGTCCAAGGATTCGGTGCGCGCGGACGGCACTTGGGACAAACCCGTCGGCACGGGCCCCTTCGAGCTGGCGGAATGGAAACGCGGCGAGTACGTGCGCCTGACCAGGTTCGCGGGCTATTCCAACCTGGACGGCAAACGCGACGGCTATACGGGTTCGAAGCGGCCGCTGGTGGACGAGGTGCGTTTCCTGATCGTGCCGGACGATTCCACCGCCAAGGCAGCCTTGCAACGCGGCAACATCGACATCATCGAGGACGTATCCAATAGCGACGTGCCGGTGCTGCAAGGCACGCCCAATGTCAAAGTGGCGCATGCGCCGGTAATGAGCATGACCGCGCTGCTGATACAGACCAAGGACCCGGTCCTGTCGAACGCCAAGATGCGCCAGGCGCTGGCGCATGCCATCGATTATGCGCAGCTGGCCGCGGCAGTGACCGAAGGCCTGGCCCAGCCCAACAACTCCATCGTGCCGCTGGTCTCGCCTTATCACGATGCAGCGCAAAAACAGGGCTGGAACTACGACCCGGCGCTGGCGCAGAAGCTGCTGGGCGAGGCCGGCTACAAAGGGCAGGAGCTGACGATCCTGACCACCAAGCGCTATCCGCAATCGTATAACTCGGCCGTCATCATCCAGGCGATGCTGCAGGCGGTGGGCATCAAGGCGCAATTGTCCGTGGTGGAATGGGCGACGCAGCTGGATCGTTACAACGCGGGTACTTATCAGATGATGACGTTCCCGTACTCGGCGCGGCTGGATGCGGCGCTGAACTACGAGATGGTCACCGGGGACAAGGCAAAGCAGCCGCGCAAAGTCTGGGACAACCCGGAAGCCGTGAAGCTGATCGAAGCGGCATCGTCGGATACGGATCATGCGAAGCGGCAAGCTTCGTTTGATCAGCTGCACAAGCTGTTCCTGGCGGATGTGCCTAGCATCCCTTTGTATAACGGGCTGGATATCGGGGCTTATCGGTCGGATATCAGGGGGTATCAGCCTTGGGCGGTCAAGAAGCCGCGGGCGTGGGAGGTGGAGCGGGTGGTGGCTCCTTGATGTTGTTTTTGTTGTTTTTGTTGGTGCCGGTGTTGTCTTCGTAGGCGCCCGGCGGCGCGGGCCTTGAGGCTGCTCGCGCCCGCGATTGCGGTCCGGAGCGTTCGCTCCGGACTCCCCCCTTCGTCATCTTCGTCGCCGCCTTCGGCGACTCCTTCAGATTCCCTCGGGCGCATCGAGCTTGCTTGCGCGCTGGCGGGGGTTGTTGTTCCTCTACTCGCAGTTTTCCCTCCCCGCAGTTTTCCCTCCGTTTTTTCTTCTTCTCCCCGTCTCACTCCTCTCTGATTGGCTGGCAGCATCACGCCTGCCTATTAGGGATACTACTGGTATCTCTTTGGGATACCAGCGGGGTACCTTCTCTTCCATTGCGCGGCACGGCAATTTGGAGTCTCTGTCGTTCGCGCCTTTTTCTTACGCTGCAACACACATGAACGCTACGCAACGCACCTATCAGACCCTGCTGGACCAGATCGTTTCACGCCGGATTCCGGCGGGGGAAGTGTTGGAGGAACGCCGGCTGGCGGATGAGCTGGAGGTATCGCGCACGCCGTTGCGGGCAGCCATGAACCGGTTGCTGGGCGAAGGGATGCTGGAGCGGCTGTCCAATGGGTCCATCGTGGTGCGCTCGTTTGGCGTGACGGATCTGCTGGAGCTGCTGCAGATCCGCAGCCTGTTGGAAAGCGAGGCGGCGGCGATGGCGACCGGGCGGATTCCGGCGGAGCCGTTGGAAGGCCTGCGGGCGCGGCTGCAGGCCTTGCTGGATGCGAAGACCCCGGACGAGAAGTCGGATTGGGAGGTCGATAACGCACTGCACGATCTGGTGGCGGCGTACTGCGGCAACCGGAATCTGGCGACGATGATCACTGCGGCGCGGCGGCAGGTGCGGATGTGCGACGTGGAGCGCTTGCCGCAACGGCAGGTACAGGCGCGGGAAGAACATCTGGCGATCGTGGAAGCGCTGCTGTCTGGCGAATCCTCCCGAGCGCGGCAAGCGATGGCGGCGCATCTGGAGAACGTGCGGCGCAGCTATGTGAATTCGCTGGGATATCTGAACCATGGCGCGTGACATGAAGGATTGTCCGCGCGTGATCCGCCCTCGGCCACTCACGCCCGAGGCCTTCGCGCCGTACGGCGAGGTGATTGCACACCAGGGCGCGGAACGCCGCCACTATCTGACCGAACCCATGCGGCATGGACCCGAAGTGGTTCGGCAGGCGGGCTGGGTCAGCCGGGTGCAGGCCGCGCCTGCGGGGCCGATCGAGATCCGGCTGATGGAACGCCACCGCCATGCGGCGCAGAGCTTCGTGCCGCTGACAGCGTCGCCCTATCTGGTCGTGGTGGCGCCAACCGGTGCCGACGGCCTGCCCGACATGGCGCGGCTGGAGGCCTTTCTGGCAACCGGCAGCCAGGGCGTGTGCTACCGCGTCGGCGCCTGGCATCACGGCCTGACCGTGCTGCAGGGGCCGGCGGAATTCCTGGTTTTGATGGGCCAGACCGGTCGCGGCGATGACGATGAGTTCTGGCAGGCGCCGGCTCCGCACGCCGTGGTCTCGCTTTCCGATTGATTTCTCACCGATGACCAGCCTGCTATGACTACCGATCATCCGCATTTGCGCCGCGACTTCGTCGGCTATGGCGCCACCCCGCCCGATCCCAAGTGGCCGGGCGGCGCGCGCCTGGCGCTGAACCTGTGCATCAACTACGAGGAAGGCGGCGAGCCTTCGGTGCCGGACGGCGACGCTGAATCCGAGACCGGCCTGACCGAAGGCGGCGCGGGCGGCTTCACGGGACGCGACCTGGCGGCCGAATCGATGTTCGAGTATGGCAGCCGGATCGGCTTCTGGCGCGTGCACCGGCTGCTAAGGGAACGCGGCATGACGGCCACCATTCTGGGATGTGGCCTGGCGCTGGAACGCAATCCGGCCGTCTGTGAAGCGATCAAGTCGGCCGGCTATGACGTATGCGCGCATGGCTGGCGCTGGGAACGCCATCAGAACCTGACATTGGAAGAGGAACGCGAACGCATCCGCCGCACCGTGGAATCAATCACCCGCACGGTGGGCTCGCGCCCGTTGGGTTGGTACTGCCGCTACGGTCCCAGTCTGAACACCCGCGCCCTGCTGGCCGAGGAAGGCGGTTTCCTCTACGACTCCGATACCTACAACGACGAGCTGCCCTATTGGACCGAGGTAGGCGGCAAACCCCACCTGCTGGTGCCTTACGGACTGGCCAACAACGACGCCAAATTCATACGCGGCGGCATGGCCACGGGACAGGACCTGTTCGAGTACCTGCGCGACGCCTTCGACATGCTGTACGAAGAGGGCGCCACCGCGCCCAAGATGATGTCCGTGGGCCTGCATCTGCGACTGGTCGGCCAGCCGGGCCGCGCGGCGGGCCTGGCGCGCTTCCTGGACCATGTGTCCGCTCACGACGACGTCTGGGTGTGCCGGCGCGCCGACATCGCGCGCCACTGGCATGCGAACCACCCTGCCGCCCAAGGCGCCGCGCGCTGATTTGTTTTCTGCATCGCCCACGTTTTCTCATCAGGAGAGCAGCATGTCGAAGTACCAGAAAATCAATCGCCGCGGCCTGCTGGCCACGGCCATGGCCGGGTTGCTCGCGCTGGGCCTGAGCCCGGCGGCCGCGCTGGCCGAGGCCTACCCCAGCAAGCCCATCCGCATCGTCGTGCCCTTCCCGCCCGGAGGGGCGGCCGATACGCTGGCGCGCGCGTTGTCGCAACAGTTGAACGATACGTTGGGCAAGCAGGTCATCGTGGAAAATCGCGCCGGCGCGGGCGGCACCATTGGCACCAACGCCGTGGCCCGGGCAGAGCCGGACGGCTATACGCTGCTGCTGGGCAACGTATCCACGCTGGCGATCGCGCCCAGCCTGTATCCGAACCTGAACTACGATCCGGTGAAGGATTTCACCCCCATCACGCTGGTGGGCAAGAGCCCGCTGGTGTTCGCCATCAATCCCGGCCTGCCCGCGAAGAACCTGCCGGACCTGATCGCCCTGGCGAACAAGGAACCCGGCAAGCTGACCTTCGGATCTTCGGGCGCCGGCAGCATCACTCACCTGACGGGCGAAGTGCTGAACCTGGCCACGGGCGGCAAGCTGGTGCACGTGCCTTACAAGGGCAGCGCGCCGGTGCTGCTGGCCGTGGCCTCGGGCGAATTGAGCATGGGCGTGACCCAGGTGGTGGAAATGCTGCCGCAGTACAAGGGCGGCCGGGTCGGCGCCGCGGCGGTGACGGGCGCCGAAAAGTCGCCCGCCCTGCCCGACGTATCGACCGCGGCCTCGCAAGGCGTGAAGGGACTGGAGGCCACCACCTGGTACAGCCTGATGGCGCCTGCGGGCGTGCCTGCGGAAGTGGTCCAGCGCCTGCACCCGGCGCTGGAGAAAGTGCTGACCAATCCCGATCTGCGCAAGCGCTTTGCCGATGAAGGCCTGATTCTGGCTCCATCCACCCAGGCCGAGCTGGGCGCATTCCTGGGCAATGAAGTCCGGGACTGGGCCACGGTGATCAAGCAGGCGGGTGTAAAACTCGACTGAAGGCAGGTAGCGGGCCGCGCTGGCGGCCCTGCCTGAGCGGGATTACTTGCCGTCCCGGACCTTGGTCTCCCAGGCGCGCGGCTTGCCTTCCCAAACCGAGAATCCATCCACGCGCTTGCTGGACGCCCAGGCGTCGGCGCCGTTGTACAGCATCAGCATGGGCGTCTGCTCCAGCATCAGGGCGTGCAGCTGATCGAACAGTGCCTGCCGCCTGGCCGGATCGGATTCCAGGAAACTCTCATCGATCAACTTCTGCGCCGCGGGGTCATCCCAGACCTTGCGGGGCTGCTTGGCTTTGTCGCCCGAGAACTGCTCAAAGCTCAGCGACGGGTCCAGGCGCGACGAGAACGAAAACGAGCTGATCTGGTATTTGCCCGTGTTGTAGCGGTCCAGCTGCGTGGCCCACTCCAGGACCTCGATCCTGGCGTTGATGCCCACGGACTGCATCATGGCTTGCGCGATCACCGCCACCTGATAGCTGGGCACATGGGCACGCTTGTTGGCGTAGATGACAACGGGCTCGCCCTTGTAGCCGGCCTCCTTCAGCAATTGCTGCGCCCGGGCTGGATCGTACTTGTAGCCGCGCTTTTCGGCGTCCTTGTAATAGGCGGAACCCGCGTAAACGGCGGAGTTGTTCAGTTGACCCAGGCCTTCGGAGGCCGCGGCCACGACCTGCGGAATGTCCAGCGACGCGGCGATGGCCTGGCGGACCTTCACGTTCTTCAGCACCGGATCCTCGGTCTGGAACAACAGCACGTGCTTGACGGCGTCATGCGGGCTGAACACGGTGAGGTTCTTGGCATTCCTGAGTTCGCCGACGTCGGTATTGGTGATCTGGGCGGCGTCGATGGCGCCCGACAACAGGCCCGCCTTGGAGGTCGACGGATCCGGCACCACCAGGAACTTGACCTCTTCCACCAGCGGGCGCTTGGAACCCACGTAGCCATCCGGCTTGTCGCCAGCGGGCGAAACGTAGTCCTTGAAAGCCGACAGCAGCGTGTATTCGCCCCGCTTCCAGTCCTTGAACATGTACGGACCGGTGCCCACCGGCTTGATCCAGGAACCATCCGCCGCAACCGAATCCTTGGAGATGATGGCTGTCATGCCGCAGTCGGTGCGGGCCAGCGAATCCAGGAACACGGCGGACTTGCGGTCCACCTTCATCACCACCGTCTGCGCATCGGGCGCGGACACGTCCGTCACCTTCAGGCCGTTACGGCCATCGAAGTCGCTGCGGCAACGCCAATCCGTCTTCGGATCCATGTAGCGTTGCCAGTTCCAGATCACGTCGGCCGAGGTCAGCGCGGCGCCGTTGTGGAACTTGACGCCTTCACGCAGCTTGAAGGTATAGGTCAGACCGTCTTCCGACAGGTCCACCGATTTGGCCAGCAAAGGGCCCACCGTGCCGTTTTCGCGGTAGCCGACCAGGCCTTCGACAATGTTGAGCACCACGCCGTCGGTGGTGTTGTCGCGGTTGACGCCGGGGTTGGTCGAGCGAATGTCGGCCGGCTGGGCGATGGTAAGCAGCGCGGCCTGGGCCGAGCCGGCGGCGGCCAGCGCCAGGCTGAGCGCAAGCGCTCTGGGTACGAAAACGTGGTGCATGCAAAGACTCCCCGGCGTGCGGCGCGAAATTCACGCATATATTGGCGCCAAAATTAGCTGCTCATTATGGGCGGAATGCGCCACGCCGCTATCGGGGGTATCCCTGAAAGGCGCCGGAATGAAAAACGGCGGCCCGGAGGGCCGCCGCAAGCAGATGCGCCAGATGCCGGACGCGTCAGGAAATGTCCTGGCCTACGTGTTGCGCGATGATTTTCTGCAGGCGTTTGACGTCGCGCGCTTCCAGGGCGTCCACCATGTCGAAGTGCTCGCGCGCGGAAATCTCGATGCGCGAGCGCGTGACCCATTCCTTGGCGGGGGCCGCGGGACCGCGGGCGCGGGTTTCGTGGATCAGCGCCACCAGTTCGCGGTTGCGGCACAGATCGTACATGCCGGCATGGAAGGCCAGGTTGACCTCGTACTGTTCCAGCAGCGTGCCATCCTGCAGCAGCTTGGCGAAACGTTCGGCCAGGGCGCGCAATGCCCGAACCTTGGCCGGCGTCACATTGGGCATCAGGTCCGCCGCGGCGCCAGTTTCCAGCAGAATGCGGATATCGCGGATCTGCAGGTGCTGATCCGGATCCATCGCATAGACGTGATAGCCCCGGTTGGGGATGTGCGCGATCAGCCGCTTGGCGGCCAATTGGTCTAGCGCCCGCCGGACGTCCAGACGCTTGGCGTCGTAGCGTTCCTGCAGGTCGATCTGTTTCAGCCAGGCGCCGGGACCGAACACGCCCGCTTGAATATCATGGGCAATGCGATCAACCAGGCCGGGCTGTGCCGTTGCCGCTTTCGGCATGGACCACTCCCGTCTATCAAATCCGAAGCGCGTATTTTATGCGTAAGTATCCAGGGGGATGGCGCTGGCACCCCCTGGGAAACCCGCCCCCTCAGGCGCTGGCCCGCAGCGGCTCCTGCTGGTCCAGCCTCCAACGCAGCCGCACGCCGCCGGTGTCGGTGGATTCCAGCGCTGGAATCGCCGACAGCAGGCTGCGCGTGTATTCCTCCCGCGGCTGGTCGAACACGGCGTCGCGCGAACCTTGCTCAACGATGCCGCCGTCGCGCATTACCACCACGCGGTCCGCCACCTGCTCCACCACGCCCAGGTCATGGCTGATGAACAGGCAGGAAAAACCGTGGCGTTCCTGCAGGTCGGCAAACAGGTCCAGCACCTGTGCGCGCACGGTCACATCCAGGGCGGACACCGGTTCGTCCGCAATGACAAAGGCCGGACGCCGCACGATGGCGCGGGCGATCGCGACGCGCTGCCGCTGACCACCGGACATTTCGTGGGGATAGCGTTTCGCGTATTCGGATCCCAGTCCGACTTCGGCCAGCACCTCGTCCACGCGGCGGCGCTTTTCCGCCGCAGGCATATCTTCCAGCATGCGCAGGCCCTCGCCCACCAGCTGGCCGATCGTCATGCGCGGGTCCAGCGAGGAATACGGGTCCTGGAACACCATCTGGCAATTCAAGCGGTAGTCCCGCCAGGAGGCGGAGCGCCGGTCCACCTGCTGGCCACGGAACAGGATCTGGCCCGACGTGGGCGCCAGCAGCCCCGCGATGGCGCGGCCCAGCGTGGTCTTGCCCGAGCCCGAGCCGCCCACCACCGCCACCACTTCGCGCGGCTTGACGTGCAGGTCGATGCCATCGAGCGCGCGCTTGGCGCCGGTGCGCGAGAACAAGCGCTGGTGTCCGGCGTAGTCCACCACCAGGTTCTTGACCTCGACGATGGGCGCCTCCTTGCCCAGTTGGCGCGCCGGCAGCCGGCGCGGCATGGCGTCCAGCAGCTTGCGCGTGTAGGGATGCTGAGGCCGTTCCAGGATGGCCGCCGTGGCGCCGGTTTCCAGTACCTTGCCGTGCTGCATCACGACCATGCGCTCGGTGTAGCGCGCCACCATCGGCAGGTCGTGGCTGATCATCAGCACGGCCGTATGGTGTTCGCGGGTCAGGTCCACCATCAGTTCGAGCACGTCGCGTTGCACCACCGCGTCCAGCGCGGTAGTGGGTTCGTCGGCGATCAGCAACGCGGGCTCCAGCAGCATCACGGACGCCAGCATCATGCGCTGGCGCATGCCACCGGAGAACTCGTGGGGCCAGGCTTCCATCGCCCCTTTGGGGTCCCGGATGCCGACCCGGCGCAGCATTTCCAGGATGCGTTCACGGCGCGCGGAGGCGGACAGGTCCTTGCGGTGCAGCCTCAGGCCCTCCTCCAGTTGCCGCCCGATGGGCATGGACGGATTGAGCGAGGTCATCGGCTCCTGGAACACCATGCCGATGCGCGCGCCGCGCAGCTTGCGCAGCGCCGCGGGCGCCGCCCGCGTCACATCCACGCCTTCGAACTTGATGGAGCCGCCCGCGACCACCAGCGGCGCGGGCGTCAGGCCCAGGATGGCGCGCGCGGCCTGCGTCTTGCCGCTGCCCGATTCACCGACGATGCCGACCATTTCGCCTGGCGCTACCTCGAAGGACACTCCGCTCACGATTTCGCGGCCGCCGGGGCCCACGGTCAGCGACAGATTGGATACCGATACCAAAGCGCTCATTACACGCCCCTCATGCGGGGATCGAGACGGTCACGCACCGCGTCGCCCAGGAGATTGATTCCCAGCAGCGCGAGCGCGATGGCCAGGCCGGGAAGTATGGATAGATAGGAGGCCTGCGCCATGAACGGCCGCGCGGCGGCCAGCATGTTGCCCCACGTCGGCGCGGGAGGCGGCACGCCCAGGCCCAGGAAAGACAGCGCGCTTTCCGCCAGGATCACCCAACCGAACATGGACGTCGCCAATACCGTCAGCGGCGCCACGCAATTGGGCAGCACATGGCGGAACATGGTGTAGAGCTCGGAATTGCCCAGCACGCGCGAGGATTCGATGAACTCTTTCTCGCGCAGAGACAACACCGTGCCGCGCACGATGCGCGTCACCGACGGTGTATAGGCCAGGCCCAGCGCTAGGATGATGCCGTACTTGTTGGCGCCGACGACGGCCAGCAGGCCCAGCGCCAGCAGCAGTCCCGGGAAGGCCAGCAGCGCATTGTTGAAGGCCATGATGACGCGGTCGGTCCAGCCCCGCACAAAGCCCGTCAGGGTACCGATGATCGTGCCCGCGATGATGGCAAAGCTCACCGTCAGGAGGCTGATCCAGACGCTGCTGGACGCGCCGGCAAGCAGACGCGACAGTTCGTCGCGGCCGAATTCGTCCGTGCCCAGCAGGAACTCTCCGCCGGGCGGCCTGAGCCGTGCCACGAAGTTGATCTTCAGCGGATCATGGGGGGTCCAGAAAGCGCCCATGACGGCCGCCACTATCATCAGCGCCACGATAGCGCCGCCCAGTAGCGCGTTGGCTGCGATTCGCTTTTTCATTCGGCGGTCACTCTCGGGTCGAAAATGGGATAGCAAAGGTCGATGAACAGGTTCACGATCACGTAGACCACGCCCACGAACAGCAGACAGCCCTGGATCACCGGGTAATCGCGGGCGAAGATGGAGTCCACCAGCAGGCGTCCCAGCCCGGGGATGGTGAACACGGTCTCCACCACGGCGATGCCGCCCAGCAAGTTGCCCAACACCAGGCCGATCAGCGTCCAGGTGGGGCCGAATGCATTACGGAAGGCATGGCGCATCAGCACCGCGGATTCCGACAGTCCTTTGGCGCGCGCATGGGTGATGTAGTCCAGCCGCAGCACTTCCAGCGTGCTGGCCCGCGCCATGCGCATCAATACGCCAATTTCGTGCAGGAACAGCGTCAGGATGGGCATGGCCAGGTACAGCAGGCCGGCCTTCCAGTCTTCGCCAATGGACACATAGCCCACCACCGGCAGCCATTGCAGCTTGAGGCCGAAGAAGATCAGCAGCAGCAGGCCCAGCCAGAAGGTCGGGATCGACACCAGCAGCGTGGCGGTGCCCACGAGGAACAGGTCCGGCGCCTTGTTCTGCTTCCAGGCGGCGATCATGCCGGCCGGCACCGCCACCAGCGCGGCGAAGAACACGGCCACCAGCACAACGCGGCCGCTGATCAGGAAACGGTCCCACACCAGCGGCAGTACCGGTTGCCCGGTATTGATGGACGACCCCAGGTCTCCGTGCAGCATGTTGCCGAACCAGATGCCGAACTGGGTGAGCCAGGTCTGGTCCAGCCCCAGCCGCGCCCGCAGGTCGGCCAGCGCGGCCGGCGTCGCCAGGTCTCCCAGCAGCAATTGGGCGGGATCGCCCGGGATGAGCCGGATCATCACGAAGACCGCCACCGCCACGATCAGCAGGGTCGGTATGGCCATGACGATACGGGATAGCGCGAAACGCAGCATGGCCCTCTCCTATTCCTCGGCGCGGACTCGCGGAAGCCCGCGTCCGCTGCCGGTGGTCTCAATTGCGTTCATGTCGCAGCTTGCGCAAGGCGGCAGCCAGGAAGTCCTGCACCTGGCCCACGCATTTCAAGCCGTCGTGCGGCACGTTTTCCACCACGTCCAGCACCGCGGAAACGCCGGCGGCCTCGAACGAGCGCCGCAGCGACTCCAGGCGCTCCGGGCGGGTCTTGCCGGCGGCGTTCGCGCCGGGCATGAAGAACTTGCCACCTTCGCGGTGGGTGATTTCCCAGGTCTCCAGGTCGGCCTTGCCCACGATCATGTGCACGGCCACCTGCTTGAGCGCTTCGATATCGACGCGCTTGCCAAAACGCGCCTCGGCGTCGCGCACGCCCACCCACCAATCCTGATTGGGATCCAGCAGCGTCACCGAGCCCGGCGCTCCGATCGACACGGCCCACAGGCTTTCGGGGTGCAGGTACGCGTAACGGTTGACGAATTGGCCGCCGCCCGAATAGCCGAACAGGCCGAATTTCTTGAACTCGCGGCCGAACTTCTCGCCGACTTCCGCCACCATGTCCAGCAGGATCTGGTCGTAACGGATGTCGCCTTCCCGCAGTTGCTTGAAGCCGTCGCGGTTGCCATCGCCCAGCGGGCTCACCGGGAACAGGGGGCACAGCACGATGCAGTCGTTCCAGCGGGCGAACTCCGCAAACGCGTCGCGGTATTCCACGAAGGCGCGGCCCGTACCGTGCATGATCACCACCAGTTCCATCGGATGCCTGGCGGAATCGATATGCGGCGGCACGTAGGTGCAATAGGAAAAGCGTGGATCGGAGCGCGCGGCAAAGACGGTGCTATGTCCCAGGTCGTACATGGCCCGCGCGCGGGCGGCGTCGGGCTGGATGGCAAGTGCTGCGTTGGACTGCATGGTTTCCTCGTTTCCATGGCCGCGCGGGCGGACGCATGGCGTGTACCGGTGGTCGAAATAATGATCACATAAATTGGCGCCAATTTTAGGCGCACGCATTCCGGCACAACAAGGCAGGGGATTCCCTAGGAAACGCGCGGAAACGGGCGGCGCCGCGCGCGGCTTGGCGCGGGCGCGCGTATCAGCCGAGGCCGCGCGCCTGCCTCAGCCCTTCTTGAACAGGCGCTTGATGAGGCTGACCGCCCCCAGCACTACCGCTCCGGCCACGATGCCGAACAAGGCGTTGAGCAAGGTGGCGGTCAGCGCCTGCACCACCCCGCCGCCGCCCACTGCGGCGGCGGCCTGGTCGACGGCGGCCTGCACCGGCGGGATGCCGTGGGTCAGGATGGCGCCGCCCACCATGAACATGGCGGCGGTGCCGACCACGGAAAGCGTCTTCATCAGATAAGGCGCCGCGCCGACGATACGCCGGCCCAGCCAGGCCACCCCCTGCGAGGACTTGCGGCTCATGTAAAGACCCAGGTCGTCCAGCTTGACGATGCCGGCCACCAGCCCATACACCCCGATCGTCATCGCGATGGCGATAACGGACAGCACCAGCACCTGGCGAGTGAAATCCGCGTCCGCCACCGCTCCCAGACTGATGACGATGATTTCCGCCGAGAGGATGAAATCCGTGCGCACCGCGCCCTTGATCTTGTCGCGTTCGAACGCCACCATGTCCACCGAGGCATCCTGCAGGGCTTCGGCGCGCGCGGCATGGTTGCCTTCGTCCGAATCGCCATGCGGCAGGAACTTGTGCGCCAGCTTTTCCACGCCTTCGTAGCAGAGAAAGGCCCCGCCCACCATCAGCAAGGGCGTGATCGCCCAGGGCGCGAATGCGCTGACGAGCAGCGCTGCGGGCACCAGGATCAGCTTATTGATGAAAGAGCCCTTGGCCACTGCCCATACGACCGGCAGTTCCCGGTTGACCGGCACGCCCGTGACCTGCTGGGCATTGAGAGCCAGGTCGTCGCCCAGCACCCCGGCCGTTTTCTTTGCCGCCACCTTGGTCATGACGGACACGTCGTCCAGTATGGTCGCGATATCGTCGAACAGTGCGAAGAAGCTGCTTCCGGCCATCAAGAATCCCCTAAGCCTTATAAGGTTTCCCGAGTGTACAGGCCGCCGCCATCCGGAAAATGGCGCCTGCCTGGCCGTTTTCACTTCTTTTCTGTCCGTAACCTCCATGGCGCCGTCCAGCCGTCCGGCCTACCCTGTCGCCTGGACTCGTCTCTCGCCCCAGGAGGCCACATGCTTGCCTTGCGACCCAGTTGCGAACACTGTGATGCGGCGCTGCCGCCGGACTCCACCGCAGCCCGGATATGCAGTTTTGAATGCACCTTCTGCGCCGCTTGCGCCGAGGAACTGCTGGGCAATGTCTGCCCCAACTGCGGCGGCGGCTTCGCGCCGCGCCCGATCCGCCCGGCCAGCGACCGCAAGGGCGGGAATTTCCTGGGCAACTATCCCGCCAGCGCCGAGCGCAAGCACCGCCCGATCGACCTCGCCGCGCACGAGGCGCTGCGGCGCAGCCTGGACGGCGTTGCGCCAGAACGCCGCTAGCTGCGCGCGCGCGCCGCCGGACTGGCGGCGTTCTCGAACAGGATGTTGTTTTCCAGGTGGATGTGCGCCATCAGGTCCTCCTTGAAGGTACGCAGGCCCAGGTACAACGCGCGCCAGGTGTTGCAGGCGGCGCGCGGCAGCGTTATGCCATGGGTCAACGCCAGCAGCCGTTCCAGCGCCACGCCGTGATCGTCATGTTCGGCGCGCATGACCATGATGGGCATGCTGGCCATGGCCCCATGGCCGCGGGCCAGCATCGGGAACAGCACCTGTTCCTCCTTCTGCATATGGCTTTCCAGCTCCTGCTGCATCACGCGCAAGTGATCGGCCAGGCCTGTCGGGCAGTCCGGGCTGTCGGCATGCACCTGTTCCACCTTCAACGCCAGACGGATCAGTTCGGGTAGCTGCTGGCGATGCACCTCGTGATAGCGCGCCAGGATGTGGTCGACCAGTTCGGCGGCGGAGACCTGGCTCCAATCCGTTTCGTGGGACGGCGCGCGCGCCAGTTCAATCAGGCGGGCCTCGATCTGCCCCGCGTCCAGCGAACGCTGGGCCGCCGCCTCTGCCAGGCTCTTCTTGCCGCCACAGCAGAAATCCAGCTGGTACTCATGAAACACCTGGGTAGCGCCAGGGATGCTGCGGGCCAATTGCCCCAGGGATTGCTCGACCATGCTCATCGCGTCTCTCCATAGTTCGTGACGGGTACTGGAACAAACGCGAAAACCGTGCCAGGAAAAACTTGCTATTTATCAATAGATTGCAAATTAAAGGGTGAATATCACCCTGAAGAATGACGGTTCTATGCACCCCGAACGGTAAAATTCACCCCATGCAAAACCTCTTGCTGGCCGATCTGGTTGCCGACCTTCCCCCCGCAGTCCGCCTGCAGCGGCTGGTGTCCAGCTTGCGCACGCACTTCCGCTGCGGCGCGGTGGCGCTGCTGCAATTGGAAGAGGATCATCTGCGACCCATCGCGGTGGACGGACTCACCCAGGATGCGCTGGGCCGCCGCTTCGCCGTGCAACAGCATCCACGGTTGGCGGCCATCCTCGCGCGGCGCGGGGTCACGTGCTTTCACCATGACAGCACCCTGCCCGATCCCTACGACGGTCTAATCAACGGAATGGCGGGCGAGCCGCTGCCGGTGCATGACTGCATGGGCACCAGCCTGCATATCGAAGGCCGGCCATGGGGCGTGCTGACCCTGGATGCGCTGGAGGTCGGCACCTTTGACGCCGAGGCCCAGTCCGACCTGCGCGATTACATCGTGCTGCTGGAAGCCGCCTTGCGCACCACGCGCCTGGAGGCGGAAATCCGCGCGCTGCGCGTGGCGCGCGGCCCGGAACCCGCCGACAGCGCCGTCGCCGACAACAACGAGATCCTGGGGCAAAGCGAGGCCATCGGCCGTCTGCTGCACGAGATCCAGGTGGTGGCGGACTCGGAACTGCCCATCCTGCTGCTGGGCGAAACCGGCGTGGGCAAGGAACTGTTCGCGCATCGCGTGCACCGCCTTTCGCGCCGCCGCGACAAGCCGCTGGTGCATGTGAACTGCGCCGCGCTGCCCGAATCGCTGGCCGAAAGCGAATTGTTCGGCCACGCCAAGGGCGCCTTCTCGGGCGCGGTCGCCGACCGCCCGGGCCGCTTCGAGGCCGCCAACGGGGGCACGCTGTTCCTGGACGAAGTGGGTGAACTGCCGCTGCTGGTGCAGGCCAAGCTCCTGCGCACTTTGCAGAACGGTGAAATCCAGCGCCTGGGCGATGACCGTCCGCGCCGTGTGGACGTGCGCATCCTGGCCGCCACCAACCGCAGCCTGCGCGACCTTGTTCGCGCCGGCGATTTCCGCGCCGACCTCTACCACCGCCTGTCGGTCTACCCCATCCCCATCCCCCCGCTGCGCGACCGCGGCAATGATGTGCTGCTGCTGGCCGGCCGCTATCTGGAGCTGAACCGCGCACGCCTCGGCCTGCGCAGCCTGAGACTGTCGCCGGAGGCCGAGGACATGCTGCGCCGCTACCGATGGCCCGGCAATGTGCGCGAACTGGAGCACGTCATCAGCCGCGCCGCCATCAAGGCCGTCAGCCATGGCGCCAGCCGCAACGAGATCGTGACACTGGGCGCGAAACTGCTGGACCTGTCCGACGGCGACATGCCCCTGCTCTCGCCGCAGGACGATGCCGACACGCCCGCGCCCCTGGGCCAGGACCAGACGCTGCGCGAAGCGGTGGACATGTGCCAGCGCCAGGCCATCCGCCGCGCGCTGGACGCACATCAAGGCAACTGGGCCCACGCCGCGCGAGCGCTGGGCGTGGACCCCAGCAACCTGCACAAGCTGGCGCGGCGCATCGGGCTCAAGGGCTGAGGCGCCCTATTCGATCTTGATGCCCGTGTCCCGGATCAGCTTGCCCCAGCGCTGCGATTCGGCCTGCACGCGCTGCTGGAATTGCTCCGGCGAGCTGGACACGATATTGAAGCCGCCCTGCTCCATGCTGTCCCTCACCTGCGGCGTCGCCAAGGTGTCGCTCAAGGCCTGCTGCACGCGCTTGCGCACCTCGGCGGGCAGGCCGGCCGGCGCCAGCATGCCCACCCAGGAATAGGCCTCGAAGCCGGGTACCAGCGTGGCGATGGGCGGCACGTCGGGCAGCGCCGGTGCGGGCTGCGCCGTGCCGATGGCCAGCGCGTTCAGGCGCCCGCCCTGCACGAAGCCGACGATGGTCGGCAGGCTGGCGATCACCACGTCCACCTCGCCGCCCAGGACCGCGTTGAACATCGGGCCGCCGCCGCGATAAGGCACGTGCGTCAGCTTGATGTCCGTGCGCGCTGCCAGGGCCGCCAGGTTGAGATGATTCGATCCGCCCACGCCCGAGGAGCCGTAGTTCAGCTGGCCTGGATGCGCGCGCGCGTAGTCCAGGAACTGCTGCAAGGTGGTGATGCCGGTCTTCTTGGCTGTCAGCAGCACCGCAGGCATGGTGCCGATCAGGCTGATGTAGTCAAAGGACTTGATGGTGTCGTATGACAGGTTCTTATAGAGTGAGCCGTTGACCGCGTGCGAGTCGAACGCCAGCATCAGCGTGTAGCCGTCGGCTGGGGCGCGCGCGAGCTCGGCGGTGCCTATGGTGCCGGAAGCGCCGCCCTTGTTGTCCACCACCACGGTCTGGCCTAGCTTCTGCGACAGAACGGGCGCGATATTGCGCGCCACGTAGTCCACCGAACCGCCAGGCGGAAACGGCACGATCAACCGCACCGGCCTGTCCGGATACCCCTGTCCCCATGCCGCGCCGGCGGCGGCGCAAAGCGCCGCCGCAGCGATGGCGGAACGCCATCGTTGCTTCATCATGCCCAGTCTCCTTTGGTGGTGTGCGGGCCGCTATGCTGCGGCCCTTATCGGTTCACATCGACGACGATGCGGCCGCGTATCCTGCCCTCCAGCATGGGCGTCGCGGAGGCCGCGATTTCCGACAGGCCCAGCTCCCGCGTGTTGGCCTCCAGCATGCCGCGCGGCAACTCCACAGCCAGCCGGCGCCAGGCCTCGGCACGCAGCGCCATGGGCGCATAGACGCTGTCCACGCCGACCAGCGTCACTGCGCGCAGGATGAAGGGAGCCACCGTTGCCGGCAGGTCCATGCCTTGGGCCAGGCCGCAGGCCGCCACCGGCGCGCCGTAGCGCATGCCGGCCAGCACATTGGCCAGCGTGTGGCTACCGACGCAATCGACGGCCGCCGCCCACGCCTCCTTCTGCAGGGGCTTGCCGGGCGCCGACAGCGTGGAGCGATCCAGAATGCCGCTGGCGCCCAGGCCGCGCAGATAGTCGGCTTCCTGCGGACGCCCGGTGCTTGCCGTAACCGTGTAGCCCCTGCCCGCCAGCAGCGCGATGGCGACCGTGCCGACTCCGCCATTGGCGCCCGTCACCAGCACCGGCCCCGCCTCAGGCGTGGCGTTGTGCCGCTCCAGCGCCATCACGCACAACATGGCCGTGTAGCCGGCGGTGCCGATGGCCATGGCCTGGCGTGCGTCCATCCCGGCCGGCAAGGGCAGTAGCCAGTCTGCCCGCACACGCGCGGCTTGCGCCAAACCGCCCCACCGCGTTTCGCCCAGGCCCCAGCCATTGAGCAGCACCGCATCGCCCGGCTTGAAACGCGGATCGGCGCTGAGGCGCACTTTGCCGGCAAAATCGATGCCCGGCACCATGGGGAAGCTGCGCACCACCGGCGACCTGCCGGTAATCGCCAGCGCATCCTTGTAGTTCAGGGACGAATACTCCACCTCCACCAACACCTCGCCTTCCGGCAACTCGTCTTCGGCGATCTGCGCCAGGCGCGCCTGTGTGACCCCGTCTTCGCCTCGCGTCAGCTTCAATGCCTGATACGACATGCTTTCGTCCCTGTGGATGGCGGCCCCCGCCGCGATGGTTCGCGGCCCCCCGGCAAAGCGCTGGGCCAGTCCGGCCGCGATGCGCTCATTCATCATTTCAGTGGTGCCATCGGCGAAGCACAGCGCCTTGGCCGCGAGCAGCCGCCGCGCCATGCCTTGGGCCGGCAACAGGCCGCTGGCGCCCAGGACCTGCACGCAGGCGGAAATGGCGTCCAGGCACTCCTCACCCGCGTACTTCTTGGCCATGGCCGCGGCCGGTACAGCTTCGTCCGAACCGGCATCGATCAGGCCCGCGGCGCGGTCCGTGAGCATGCGCAGGATCTGCAGCCGCATCGACACGTCGGCCAGCGACCAGCGCAAGCCTTGCTGCTCCATGATGGGACGGCCGAAAGCCTGCCGCGTCGAGGCGTGGCGCACCGCCTGCCGCAGCGCGCTGTCGAGCAGGCCCGCGGCCATCGCGGCGATGTGCGTGCGCGCCTTGTTCACACCGGCCAGGGCCATCTGGAAGCCCTGGCCTGGCGGGTACAGCACGTCGCTATCCTCGGCCGCGTAGCCGTTCAGGCGAATGCCGGCGATGCCGGCCGCGCCCAGCCCTTCCAGCGGCGCGCCTGTCACGCGCTCGCATTGCGGCGCGCGCAGGTCGACGATGAAGCAGGCGATGCCGGCCGGCCCCCGCGCCGCATCGGTCTGCGCGAACACCAGCGCCAGTTCCCCGCCCGCGGCGTTGGCCACCCAGGCTTTCTCGCCATCCAGGATGAAGCCCCCGCCATCGCGGGGCCGCGCCAGGGTGGAGATGGAAGCGAAATCGCTGCCCGCGCGCGGCTCCGACATGGCGGTGCCACCGACGAGATCGCCGGCCAGCAATCCGGGCAGGTAGCGCTCGCGGGCGGCGGCGCTACCGTGTTCCGCGATGCGCAAGGCCACGTTGTGCTGATTGATGAAGGCGAAGGCAAACGCGAAATCCGTGGCGGCCAGCGTCTCCGCCGCCCGGGCCCGCATGTAGTACGGCAAGCCCAATCCCCCGCAATCCGCCGGGATTTCTATACCCGCATAGCCCAGCCGGCAGGCCTCGCGGATCTGGGCGCCGGCCCAGGCCTGGTCGCCGCAGCCCGCCGCCGCCAGTGGCGCCACCGCCTCCTGCGCAAACGCCGCCAGGCCGTGCAGCAGCCCGCGCTCGCCCTCGTTCAAGCCCAGGTCGCGATCGTCCGCCGCCGCGCTCATTGCATGGCTCCCGCCGCCGCGCCGGTGCGGATGACGCCCGCCGCCTCCAGGGCGGCCAGGCTGGCGTCGTCGTAGCCGGCCATGGCGCGCAACAGCGCCGCCGTGTCCTGCCCCAACGCGGGCGGGTAGTCCAGACGCGGCTGCCCGGCGAACTTGAAGGGATTGCCCAACATGCGCACGGTCTCGCCATCCCGTGGCCTGGCCACCTCTTCCACCATGCCGCGCGACGCCGCCAGCGGATGGGCCAGCGCTTCATCCACGCCCAGCACCAGCGCGGCGGGCACGCGCCGCGCCTCGAAGATGTCCAGCCATTGCTGCGCGCTGCGCGCGCCGATGGCACCCGACAAAGCCTCGGTCAGCGCGTCCACGTTGGCCACGCGCGCCGCGGGCGTGGCATAGCGCGGGTCGGCGGCGAGTTCGGGGAGCCCGATGGCGCCACACAAGGCCTGCCAAAATGCCTCGCCCGTGGGCGCCAGCGCGATCCACCGTCCGTCCGAGGTGCGATAGATGTCGCTGGGCGCGATCATTCCGTGGCGCGCGCCCGCCGCGCGCGGCACGTGCCCGCCTTGCAGATAGCCCTGGGCCTGCCACGTCAGCATCGCCATCTGCGCGTCGAACAGCGACACCTGCACAGCCTCGCCCGCGCCGCTGGCCTGCGCCTGTGCCAAGCCGGCCGCCACGCCCAGCGCGAGGTACAGCCCGCCCGCCAGGTCCGCCACCTGATAACCCACGCGCACCGGCTTGCCGCCCGCCTCCCCCGTGATGCTCATCAGCCCGGACATGGCCTGCAGCATCAGGTCAAATGCGGGCGCGCCCGCATAGGGCCCGCGGTCGTCCAGACCGATCAACTGGCCGACCACAATGCGCGGATTGATCGCGGCCAGGGTCGCGTGGTCCAGCCCCAGCCGAGCCGGAACGTCCGAGGCGAAACCGTAGATCACCGCGTCCGCCTCGCGCACCAGATCCTGGAACGCCTGCCGGCCCAGCGGATGCTTCAGGTCCAGCGCCACGCTGCGCTTGCCCCGGTTTACCGACAGGAAGAACGGCGAATCCTGCGTTTCGGTGACCGGAGGCACCGAGCGCGCGTAGTCGCCGCTGACGGGCTCCACCTTGATGACCTCGGCGCCCAATTGCGCCAGCAACTGGCCGGCGAATGGTCCGCCCAGCACCCACGTCAGATCCAGTATGACCTTGCCCTGCAGCATGCCCGCTCCCTTACGGTGAGTTAAATTCACAGCGTTCCCGGGCGCGACATCCATTGCCGCGTTTTTCCGGCCTGCAACCATGCGGCGTATTCCAGCACGGGAGCGGGCGCCGGGGCCAGGCATCATTTCTCGCGACTGTTGTGAGGTAATTTCACAATGAAACCCAGACTGCCGCCCTTGACCTCCATCCGCGCCTTTGAATCCGCGGGCCGTCAGCTGAGCTTCACGCAAGCCGCCGACGAGCTCTCCGTCACGCATGGCGCAATAAGCCATCAGATCAAGGCGCTGGAAGATTGGCTGGGCGTGAAGCTGTTTCGCCGCCTGGGGAAGAAGATCGAGCTGACCGACCAGGGGCGTCTCTATCTGGACACCATCAGCCCCGCACTGAACGCGATCGCATCGGCCTCCCGAAGCCTGCGCACACGCGAAGTGCTGCGCGTGAACGCGCTGCCCACATTCACCATGCGCTGGCTGTTTCCTCGGCTGGCGCGCTTTCGCGAGCATTACCCCGAAGTGGAGGTGGAAATCTCCACCGGGCTGGAGCCCTACAGCCGCCTGCCCTCGAACCTGGACGTGGTGATCCGGCGCGAGGCCGAACCCGTGCCCGGCCTCTACAAGCGCCGCGTGCTGAACGAGAGTTTCTTTCCTGTGTGCGCCCCCGGCCTGCTGCAGCGGCTGCCGCTGGAACGCATCACCGACCTGTCGCGCCACACCTTCCTGCATTGCCGCGCGCGGCGCAGCGCCTGGAACGACTGGCTGGCCAGCGTGCAGCACAGCCGCGTCGTGCCGGCCGAATCGCTGGAGCTGGAACACCTGTATTTCGCATTGCAGGCCGCGCTTGACGGGCTGGGCATGACCATCGGCTATTCCTCGCTGGTGGCCAGCGACATCGAGGACGGAAGGCTGCTGGCGCCGTTCGGCCCGCTGACCGTGCAGTCGCCCGGCTACTTCCTCATCATCCGCGAGGACCGGCGCCACGATCCGTTGCTGAAGACCTTCTGCGACTGGCTGATGGTCGAAGGCGAGCGCTTCAACAAGCACATGGAAACGCTGGTGCCCGGAGGCTGAAGTCCGCCGCCCTGCCCGCCGCCGCGGCGCAGGGCGTTGCGGCAGACCTCAAACCGCGAGTTCGTCGAACTGTACTTTGCCGCCCTGCATCACCAGCGGAATATGCTCGCCCTGGCCCAGCAGGCAAGACAGGTCGCGCAGGGGGTTGCCGTCCACCACCAGCATGTCGGCGAACGCGCCCGGCGCGATGCGGCCCAGCTTGTCCTGCATGCCCAGCACCTCGGCTCCCACCAGCGTGGCGCTGGCGATCACGGCCTGCGGTCCCAGCACCTCGGCGCGCAGGCGGAACTCGTCGCTCTGCAGTCGGTGCGACGGCCCCAGCAGGTCCGTGCCGAAGCCCATGGAGACGCCCGCGTCGCGGTAGATTTCCAACGAGCGCAGGCCGGCGTTGCGCACCTGCGCGATCTTGGCCACGCTGTCCGCGGGCAGGCCGAGATCCGCGCCTTCCGTGGCCAGCGCCTCGTAGGTCACGAGCGTAGGCACCACGTAGGCCCCGCTATCCGCCATCAGCCGCGCGGCCTCGGCGTCGACCAGATTGCCGTGCTCGATGGTGCGCACGCCGCAGCGCACGGCCCGCGCAATCGCGTCCGCGGTGTAGGCGTGGGCCAGCACGTAGGTTTGACGCGCGCGGGCCTCGGCCACGATCGCGCGGATCTCGTCTTCCGAATAGCCCCAGGCGCCCACCGGATCGGTCGGGGAAGCCACGCCGCCCGATGCCATGATCTTGATCTGGTCCGCGCCCATCTGCAGCTCCTGGCGCACCGCGCGGCGCACCTCGTCCACGCCGTCGGCCACGCGCGCCAAAGCTCCGACCCGCACGCAACAGGGGCAAGGTGAATCGCCCGGCATGAAGTCGGTGCGTGCGCGCCCGTCGCCATGGCCGCCCGTCTGGCTCAAGGCCCGGCCGGACACGAACAGGCGCGGCCCCTGCACCAGGCCCTGCTCCACTGCCTGCTTGAAGGCATGACCCGCGCCGCCGGCGTCGCGCACCGTGGTGAAGCCGCGCCGCAGCATGTCGCGCAGTATGGGCGCGGAGCGGAACGTCACCAGCACATTGGGCATCGCCATTTGTTGCGGCAGATTGAGCTGCACCGCGATTACGTGCACGTGCAGGTCGATCAGGCCGGGCATCAGCGTCTTGCCCTTCAGGTCGATGACGCGCGCCCGCGCCGCGGACAAGGGCCGGTCCGAGACTTCCTTGACCAGGCCGCCCTCGACCAGCACGTCGTGGCCTTCCAGCAGCTCGGACCGGGCCGGATCCAGCAGCGCGGCGTTCTTGAACAATATGCTTTCCATGATGCTCCCTTGGTTCGGATGATGAATGCGTGTAGAAGTCCTGGCCGGCGTTGCGGCGGCCGCGTCAGGCGCAGCACAGCGCCGGCAGCACCAGCTGGGCATAGGGGCGGCACGCGGCCGCGTCTTCCGCCCCGTACCAGTGCGCGGCGTGCAGCAGGTTCAGCGAGCCCACGGTGCGGCCGCGCCAGCGTATCGGCATGTTCAGCACGCTCTGGCAATCCAGCGATGCGATCAGCGCATGGTCGGAAAAGACCGCCTGCAGATCGGCGGGCGTGCGGCCGATATAGGGCTCGCCCCGGTCCAGCACAGTTTCGGTCCAAAGCCCCGGAGCCAGCGTCTTGCTGCCGCCGGCGGGATAGGCCTCGGGCAAATTCGAGTACAGCCGTGTCGCCACGCCGGTGCGCGGATCGTAGGAGAGGATGGTGAACAGGCGGTGGCCGATGGCGGCGGCCAGGGCCTGGTCCACCGCCGCGTACACCGCCTGCGGCTGGGCGACCTCGGCATGCGCGCGCGCCAGGGCGTCCAGTGTCGGAATCACGCCCGCGCGGGTGCCGCTCATTTCACGCCTCCGGCCGCGATTTCCTCCAACGAGCGTCCGCGCGTGGGCACGCCCATCAACACCACCACCAGCGCGCCCAGCAGCAGGGTCACCGTGGTGGTTCCAAACACGCCCAGGAAGCCGAAGTTCGGGTACAGATACCCCACCAGGATGGGCGAGACGATGGCTCCTACCCGACCGATGGCGGACGCCAGCCCCGCGCCGGTGGTCCGCACCGCCGTGGGAAACACTTCCGCGGTGTAGGCGTACACGCCCGCATAGGTGCCGTTCATAAAGAACGACATAAGCACGCCGGCCAGCATGATCTGCCCGTCGCTGTGCGACAGCGCCAGGCCCAGCGCGCTGGCACCGCCCAGCAGCATGTAGCTGGCGATGGTGGCCTGTCGGCCGATCTTCTCGTTGAGCCAGGCGGCGCTGAAATAGCCCGGCACCTGCGCGCAATACATGGCCAGCGAATACGAAAAGCTCTTGGTGATGCTCATCCCGCTCTCGACCAGCAGGCCGGGAATCCAGACGAAGAACGAGTAGTAGCTGAACGTGATGGACAGCCACATGATCCAGGTCATGAAAGTGATGCGGGCCTGCCGGCCGGTGACCAGCAGCGCGAAGTTCTCGCGCAGGCTGCCGCCGCCGCGCGCGGGCTCGGCCGGCTCGGGCCGTGGCTCGGCCAGCGCGTGGCCGCGCCGCGTGAAGTCGGCCTCGATGCGGTCCAGGATGACGCCGGCCTCCTGTTCGCGGCCCCGGCTTTCCAGCCAGCGCGGCGACTCGGGCAGCGCCCGCCGCCACCACAGCAGCATCACGACGGGCAACGCCGTGATCACCAGCACAATGCGCCAGCCGCTGGCGTGCGCCGGCACGATGAAATAGCCCAGCAACGCGGCCGCCACGAAGCCGAACGAGAAGAAGCCCGCCAGCGCCCCGGTGAAGCTGCCGCGAAAGCGCCGCGCCACGAATTCCGCAAGATAAGGCGCGATGATCGCGCTCTCGGCGCCCGTGCCCATGCCCGCGACCACCCGCGCCACAAAGAACGGCGGCCAGCTGTCCACCCAGGCGCTCACCAGCGACGCCACGCAATACAGCGCCAGCGCCCACATCATCACCGCGCGCCGGCCGATCAGGTCGCCCAGCGTGCCTGCCAGCAGCGCGCCGAAGAAGAAGCCGATGAAAGTGCTGCTGCCCAGCAGGCCGATCTGCACGCTGCTCAAGCCCCACTCCGTGCGCAGCACCGGCAGGATGAACGCCAGCACGGCGGCGTCCATGGCGTCGAACATATAACCCAGGCCGCCCATCAGCAGCAGGTGTTTATGAAAACGTGCGAAAGGCAGGCGCTCAATCCGCGCCGAGATCATGGACATGCGATTCCCCTGTAGCCGACGGTTCGGACCGTACTTGATGAGAAAGCGCATGATAGGCACGCGTGATTTCATGAATCCAATTTATAGTAATGATGCCCTCTATCATTGATGTGAATATCCTTCCATGACCTTCCGCACCCTGGACCTGAACCTGCTCAAGGTCTTCGAAGCCCTGATGACCGAGGGCAGTGTCACGCGCGCGGCCAATGCGCTGTTCATGACCCAGCCCGCCGTCAGCAATGCGCTGGCCCGTCTGCGCGAAAGCCTGGGCGACCCGCTGTTCGTGCGTGCCGGCAACGGTGTCATGCCGACCCAGCGCGCGGCCGTGCTGTGGAACGAGCTGGCCGAGGCGCTGGACCGCATGCGCAGCGCGCTCGACCCTGACGCCTTCGACCCGGCGCGCGCCAAGGTCGAGTTCAGTCTGTCCATGTCGGATTACACGGCGGGCATCGTCATGCCCCCGCTATGCGGCCTGCTGGCGCGCGCGGCGCCCCAGGCGCGCGTGCGCACCCTGCCCAACAATGTGGTGGATATTCCCGATCAGCTGGAAGACAACCGCGCCGACTGCGTGCTCAGCGCCTACATCAACGAAGCCCAGTACCCGGGCCACATCCGCTCGCGTTCGCTGTGGCTGGTGGAGTACGCCTGCTTCATGCGCCGCGACCATCCGCTGGCCTCCATGAAACGCCTGAGCACGCGGGCCTTTCTCTCGGCCCGCCACGTGGACGTGAGCCTGGGCGGGCAGACGCCGCCCTCGTATGACGTGTACCTGTCGGCGCGCGGCCTGTCGCGCGACGTGGCGGCCCTGGTCAACCACTACAACGTGGCCTACGAAATGCTGCGCCATACCGACATGATCGCGGTGTTGCCGCGCCATCTTGGCGCGCTGACACCGCATGCGCCCTATCTGCACGCCATGGCGCTGCCCATGCTCGCGCCGCCCCGCACCATCACACTGTTCTGGCACCAGCGCAACGACACGGTGCCGGCGCAGCGCTGGCTGCGCCAGACCCTGGTGGACTTGTTCGCCAGCGGCGAGAACACGGCGACGCCGGTCCCCTGAACGCTGGCGGCCGCTCAGCGCGCCGCTGCCAGCGCGTCCAGCACAATATCCGCCACCAGCTTCGCCGCTTCCCATTGCGGCATGTGGCCCGCGTCCGGCAGCAGATGCAGCGCGGTGCGGGGCGGCGCGTTCAGGGCGTGGCGCCACGGGATGACAGCGTCGCGCCGCCCATGGATCAGCGTGCAGCGGCACGCGAGATGGTTCAGGTCCTCGACGATGCTCAGCTGCTGCACACCGTCCCAGCTCGCTTCCCTGCACAACTCGATCAGGGGTTCGCGCCGCGCCTGGGTGCTTTGCCGCAAGGCATCGATGAAATTACCCGACGGCGTCATGCCCGAAACAGTGAGCTTTTGCAGTTCACGCTGCGCCGCCTCGTTAGTACCGGCATACGCCATGCCCGTAAGAAAGCTCTGGTTTATCTCCGTGCCCAATCCGACCGGCGCGATGAGGATCAGGCCGTCCACCGCCATGCCGGGCCGGGACGCGGCGCGTGCTGCCACGGCAGCGCCGAATGAATGGCCGATCAGGGTCACGGGTCCGCCGCACTGGGACGCGACGGTATCGACCACAGCGTCGACGACCTGTTCGAAGCGTGTCGCCTGCGAGCGCGTCGCGCCATGGCAAGGCAGATCCATCGCCAGCACACGCAGCCCCGCACGGCTGAGCGCATGCGCCAGGCTGGCCCAGGCGTCGCGGTCGCCGAACATGCCGTGTATGAGCACGGCGGTCTGGCTGTCCGGGCTGCTTGCCTCCCAGACCGTGAACCGGACGTCGCCATGGGGGGTTGTCGCCCAGCCCTCGCGCTTGTCGCCCTGCGCTCCCCGCAACTGCATGCGATCCTGCCCGCTTGTGCCCGCCTGACCGAGGTCGGCCACGGTCACGCGGCCATTGGGGCCCGACCCCTCCACCCCATCCAGCGCGATACCGCGCTCGGCCGCGACGCGCCGGGCGGCGGGGGTGGAGAACTTGCGCACGCCCGACGGTAAAGCATGCGCCGGCTGGACCGGCCGGACCGGCTGCGCCGCCGCGGGCGCGGGGGTCGGCGAGGCCGGCGGCACCTGCGTGCCACTGGGAGGGGCCGATGCGGACTGCGGCTGCGACTTGGGCGGCGCCTCCCCCTCCATCTGGATTCTCGCGATTACCGTGTCCGCGTTGACTATGCCGTCCACGGCGACCAGGTGTTCCACCATGATCCCGTCATCATGCGCCGGCACCTCGATGATGGACTTGTCCGTTTCAATCTCGACCAGCACATCGCCCGTCTTAAAGGCCTGGCCAGGCGCCACGATCCAGGCGACCAGGCGGGCGGCGTCCAGGGCTTCGCCCGTCGGCGGGACGACCATATCCAGCGTTCTCGTCATGCTCGTTCCTTCAAAGGTCAGGCCGCCGGGCTCATGAACTGGATGAACTCCGTGATGGCCCCTTCGGGCTCCATCAGATAGAACACCTTGGTGCGTCCCTGCCGCATGACCCGCGGCGACGATACGCTTTCATAGCCCGCCTGCGTCGCCTGCTCATATACGGCGTCCACGTCCTCCACTTCGAAAGCCATATGGCTGTAGCCGAAGTCACATTGGCGGCGCGGCTGCTTGTCGCCGTCCGGCGTGTAGTACTTGAACAGCTCGACCCGGTGCCCGCCATGGCGCAGCATGGCCCAGCGTATGGTCGCGCCCGGCAGGCCGACCACTTCGCCCAGCGCGGGTTCGGAGCGATGGTCCATTTCGCCCTCCAGCTCGAAGCCCAGAAAGCCGGTGTAGAAGTTCCGCGCGCGCTCGAAATCGTTGACGCATACGGCGGTGTGGTGGGTAGCGAGCAGTTTGTCTTTCAGCATTGGTCTCTCCCAGGCTCGGGCGCCTGCATCAGCGGGATCCGCCGCGGCGGCTGTCCATGGTTTTCAGGGCCGTTTCCACGGCTTGAGCGTCCGCCAGCGCCGCGCGCTCCAGCACCTTGGACACCACCGGCGAGGAGTTGGCGCCCGTGACATGCACGATCTCGTGGTCCAGCCAGTCGAACAACCGGGACTGGGCCTCGCTCGCCACTCGCGAGCCGATCGAGGTGCCACGGGTGGTCTGCTCGACGATCATCAGCGCCTGCGTGCGCTTGACGCCAGCCCCGATGGTTTCCCAATCGATGCCCAGCGGGTCCAGCGTGCGCAGGTCTATCACCTGGGCGTCTACGCCCGTCCGCTCCGCCGCCTGGCAGCAGACCTCGACCATGACGCCGTAGGTCAGGATGGTGCAGCGCGCGCCCTCGCGCGCCACTCGGGCGCGGCCGATGGGCACGATGTAGTCCCAGGTCTCGGCCGGCACCTTGTCCACTTTCTTGAACAGTTCGTTGTATTCCACCATCAGCACCGGATCGTCGCAGCGCAGCGCCGCATTGAGCAGCCCGATGTAGTCATAAGGCCGCGACGGCGCCAGGATGCGCCATCCGGGGTACTGGGCGAACAGGCCGCTGGCGTCCATGGAATGCTGCGACCCATAGCCTGTGCCCGCGGTGACCCGGCTGCGCACCAGCACTGGCACCGCGAACTTGCCACCGAACATGTGGCGCACCTTGGCAATCTGATTGAACAGCTGATCCGCCGCCACCAGCGCAAAGTCCGGATACATGATCTCCACCACCGGGCGCATGCCATTGAGCGCCGCGCCCAACGCCAGGCC
Source organism: Achromobacter sp. D10 (assembly GCF_035282245.1). NCBI lineage: Bacteria > Pseudomonadati > Pseudomonadota > Betaproteobacteria > Burkholderiales > Alcaligenaceae > Achromobacter > Achromobacter sp. D10. Next base: position 500,389 of record NZ_JAYJLE010000002.1, on the reverse strand, counting down.
GGTAAAACCGTTCTCGCAGATGGGCGTGCCGATGAGGCGCTGCGGGAAATGATCGCCGATGTCCTTGGTGGCGCCGGCCGTTCCGCCCTTCAGGCGATGCACGTCCTCGCCCAGGATGAAGATACCGTCATCGCGCTGCATGTTCAGCAACATGGCGCGCGAAATCACGTCCTGGAACTTGGCGTCCACCAGGGCTGCCGGCGCCTGCTCCTCCAGCTCCACGGCGCGCTGGCCGGCAAGCTCGCGCAGATCGCCACGAATGCCGCTGTCCACGCTGGCCGGGTCTGGCCACAGCTCGGACCGGATGCGCTGCGCGGCCTCGTCGCCGTAGTTTTCAAGCAGCCGTTCCAGCGCGCCGTCTATCAGTTCGTCGGCGCGGCGCTCCAGGCGGCTGATGCCGGCGTCGTCGATCAGGCCCAGCGATTTCAGCTGCGCGGGAAAGGCCAGGATGGGGTCGCGCGCCCCCCAGGCCTCTTCCTCTTCCTTGTCGCGGTAGCGGAAGGCGCTGCCCTTCAGGGCGCCCGACTGGTGCAGATAACGGTACGTCTGCGCCTCCAGCAGCACCGGCCCGCCCTCGCGGCGGATGATGGCACGGGCCTCCTGCATGGCCAGCCGCGCGGCCACGACGTCCATGCCGTCGAACTCGATGGCCGGCACGCCCAGGGACAGGCCGCGCGCCGACAGACGGGTCTCGCGGGTCTGCTCCGAAACGTGGGTCGAGACCGCGTACAGATTGTTTTCCACGAAGAAAATGGTGGGGGTGCTGTAGAGCGCCGCCAGGTTCATGGCCTCGTACGCGGCGCCGCTCTGCATGGCCCCGTCGCCGAAGAAGGCCACGGACACGTGGTCGCGCCCCCGCAGCTTGTCGGCGAAGGCGTAACCCACCGCATGCGAGGGATTGCCGCCCACAATGGCGTTGGAGCCATAGATGCCCGCCTCCGGATAGCGCAAGTGCATGGACCCGCCGCGGCCGCCGCAATAGCCTGGCGTGAGGCCCAGGATTTCGGCATAGGTCCGGTAGACCACATCGCGGTGCGAGTCCAGGGTTTGCGATTCCAACGGCGCATAATCCGCCGGCGTGGCGTGGTTCAGCGCCTTGGCAAGGAATTGGTGGTGCATGCGGTGGGTGCCGTTGATCTTGTCAGCCGACTCCAGTACCGACATGGCGCCCACGGCCGCGCCGTCCTGGCCGATGCTGGAGTGCGCCGGCCCATGCAGAATGCCGGCAACACTCAACTTCAGCAGCTTCTCCTCGAAGCGGCGGATCACGATCAACTGCTCCAGCATGCGGACCATTGCGCGCGGCTCGATGGCCCCCGCATCGGCGGCGCTGGGGGCAAGCCTCCACCACGGCGTTTCGGTATGCAGGGCGGCCAGCCGCGAGGTCTTCGCGGCAGGCGCCGCGCCTTCATTGATATGCTTCATCGGGCTTCCCTTCAATGAGCCGCGGCCAAGGCGGCGTCCAGCGGTTCGGTCTCCTGCGCGCGCAGCAGCTTCCAGATGTGCGTGCGCAGATGCACGAACGCCTCCATGTCCATCACGTCTTCGATCCGCTCCATGCTGTCCCAGTCCTCGCGCTTGCGCACGTCGGCCACGTTGATGATTTCCTTGATCTGGCCCGGCCGCCCGGTCAGCACCACCACGCGGTCCGACAGGTACACGGCTTCCTCCACGCTATGGGTGATGAACAGCACGGTGCGCGGATTGAGCCGGGACAGCTTGACCAGTTCTTCCTGCATGACCACGCGGGTCTGGGCATCCAATGCGCCGAACGGCTCGTCCATCAGCAGCACATCGGGATCCAGCGCGTAGCTGCGCGCGATGGCCACGCGCTGCTGCATGCCGCCGGACAACTGGTGCGGATACGCCTGCTCGTAGCCAGACAGGCCCATGAGCTCGATATAGCGCGCCACGGTCCGTGCCCGCGCCTCGCGCGAAGCGCCCTTGCACTTCAGGCCGAAGCCGATGTTTTCGGTCACGGTCTTCCAGGGAAACAGCGCGAACTGCTGGAACACGACGGCGCGGTCCGGGCCGGGCTCCTCCACTTCCTTGCCCCCCACACGCACGCTGCCTGCCGACGGGAATTCCAGGCCCGCCGCCATGCGCATCAGCGTTGTCTTGCCGCAGCCGGAGGGCCCGACGATGGAAACGAACTCCCTTTCGCCCACCTCGAAACTGACGTCATCCAGCGCGAGAAAGCGCTCCCCGCCCCGGCTGAACGTGCGCTGCACCCGCTCGAAAGTAATCTGACTCATGCTTGCGTTCCTTTGTTGAGAACCGCGGCCGCTGGCCTACTTTGCGACATCGGCGACGAAGGCCCTGAGTTTGGGATCGTCCTGGATCATCTGCAGATACTTGCCCGTGACCATGGTCTTGGGATCGGGGATCTTCTTGACCACGCCCACGGACACCATGAATTCGCCCACGCTGTTCCACCACCCCACGATCTCGGAAGTGCCGCCGGGACCTGGGGCGAACAGCCTGGTCTGCTCGGCCAGATCGAAAGCGGGCCGATCGCGCAGCTCCTGCTCCAGGTACTTGTCGGGGAATTTCACGCCCACGCTGCCGAAGAACGCCTTCAGATATGCCTTGGCCTCCTCGGGATGCGCCCGCTGCCAGGCCACCGCGCGCAGATAGACCGCCAGGAAGCGAGCCACCTTGTCCGGATGCTGCCTGGCGAATCCCGGCGTGGTGAAGAGGTAGCTGTGGATGGGCATCTTCAGCTCGGCGCCCGTGCAGATCACCTTTGCGCCGATGGCTTCCTCCAGGATGTAGGTATTGGGCGCCCACACGGACGAGATGTCGTACTTGCCGCTCATCACCGCGGCGTTGATGTCCGGCGGAGACAGATTCACGAAGCGGTAGTCATCGGGTTTGAGCCCGAACTTCTTCGACAGGCATTCGGCGGCTCCCCAATGGCCCGTGGAATTGCTGGTGACGGGTATGGTCTTGCCTTTAAGCAGCGCCGGGTTCTTGAGATATTCGTCCGCCCGGTCCTTGGTCGCCATCAGCGTGATGATGGCGGCCTCGCCATCAGCAATGCCGATGGTCTGCAAGCCGTACTTCGACGCCCCGAGCAGCGAGGGAATATTGCCCGCCCCGCCTACGTCCCAGGACCCCGAGGCGCCCGCCGCAATCTCCACGGCCCCGGAGGCGAAGGTCGAGATCTCGGGCTTCAGGCCCACTTCTTGCCACCAGCCCCTCTCGCTGGCGATGTACCACTCCAGCGCCCACCGCTGCGGCTGCTGCCCGATGCGGATGGTGAACAGTTCCGCGCCCGCGGGCGCGGCCTGGGCCGCCGCCTGTCCGGGTCCCCCCAGCCAGCACCCGATCACGAGCGCTGCCAAGGCCTTGAGGCCTTTGTATGGTTTCATCTGTCTCTCTCCAATATGGAATGCCGCTACTCGCACTGCCTGCCTGTATCCCCTCCTTCTCCGTTCCGATCAGCGCGACCAATCGCGCTGCACCCGCCGTTGCAAGGCCCGCATGGCGAAATCAATGCCCGCGCCTATCAAGCCGATGGTGATCATTCCGCTGATTACGATGGCGGGCTCAAGATTGCTGCCGCCCTGCACGATCATGTAGCCCAAGCCGGTGGAACCCACGATCAGCTCGGCACCGATCAGTGATTGCCAGCCGAACCCCGCTCCGACTCGGATGCCGGCAACGATGTGCGCCAGCGAGGCCGGCAGCAGGATTTCCGTCAGCGTCGCCCATCGTCCGGCCCCCAGCATCTGGCCTGCTTCGATCAAGGCGCGGTCGATCTGCTTGGCGCCGCGGTAGGCGTTCAATACGCAGGGCGCGAAGGCTCCGGCGAAAATCACCAGCGTGGGCGACAGGAACCCGGTGCCGAACCAGAAGATCGCGAACGGCACCCAGGCGATGGGAGGAATGAAGCGAAAAGCCTCGAACACCGGCGCCACCACCCAGTCCAGCGCCTTGAAACGTCCCATGAACAAGCCCAGCGGCACGCCCAGGAGGACGGCGATGGAGAAACTGATCAGGAATTTCTCCAGGCTGGCCAGCAGGTGCATCTGCAGTACCGAGCCCGCATAGGGTTCGCGCGTGTGCTCGACCATGCTGCGCAACACGGTCAGCGGTCCCGGCAGGAAGGCTGGCGACACCAGGCCCAGGCCGGAGAGCAGCGCCCAGCCGCCGAACAGAGTAGCGATGCCCAGCGCCGGCATCAGCCAACGTTCCGCCGTGCGGCGGGACACCAGGCAGCGCCCGCGGGCCAAGCCAGCGCTGTTCAGGCTTTCCATGGCATCACCCTGCGTTCGACTTGCGCGAGCAGCGCGGACATCAACATGCCCATACCCGCCACGGCGGCCATGGCCACCACGATCATTCCCGAGTTCAGGTCCCGGGTGGCGATGATCAGCACGTGGCCCAGGCCGACAAAGGAGCCGACCAGTTCGGCCGCCACCAGCACCATCCAGCAGGCCTGCAGCGACGTCCGCAGACCGGTGAAGATAGCGGGCAGCGCGCCCGGGACGATGACGTCCAGCAACATCAGGCGGCCAGCCGCCCCATTCACCCGCGCCGCCTGGATCAACGTATCGTCGATATTGCGCACGCCGGTGTAGGTGTTGATCACAGTGGGCGCGAAGGCCGCCAGCCAGATGACGAAGACCTTCGCGCTGGTGCCCAGCCCGAACCACAGTATCGTCAGCGGGATCCAGGCAATGGGCGCAATCGGGCGGATGATCTGGAACACCGGATTGACGTAGGCTTCGACCAGCCGGCTTTGCCCCATCAGGATGCCCAACGGCACGCCCGTCAAGGCCGCCGCCGCGAAGCCGTATAGCACCAGCATGCTGCTGGCCGCGATGTGTTGCAGCAATGTGCCGTCGGCATAGCCTTCACCGGCGATCTCCCGCAAGGCGTCCCAGGCATCGACGGGCGACGGCAACTGCACCGCGCTCAGCAGCTCCAGCGGTCCTGTAGCCAGATACCAGGCCAAGAGCAGCGCCGCGACCGATGCGCCGCTGACCAGCCAGCGCAGGGACAGGCGCCGGCGTGCCGGCGTCGGGGGGTGGGCGGGGGGCCTGGCAATGGTCATGACGGCGCTCCGGTCGAGCAGGCCCAGGACGGCCTGGGCGCCGGCGATGGCGCGGGGTGAAAGTGGATGGCGCGCCATGTCAATGCGCCCTCAGCACGATCTTGGCCGATGCCGCGCGTCCGCCGTCCAGGTCGGAGAAGGCCTGCGCGCCCGCGCCCAGCTCACGCTGCTCGATCCAGGACAGATCGCCGAAAACGCCGCGATGCAGCGCGTCCACGGTCGCGCGCAGATCCGCGCTGGTGTAGGTGTAGGCGCCGATCAGGGTGATCTCGTCCAGAGTCAGCCGCCGCATGTCGATCTCGCTGGCCCAATCCTGCAGGCCGATGTGCAACATCACGCCGCCCGGCTGCACCGCGGCCAGCGCGGCCGGCCTTGTAAGCTTGCCACCCACCGCGTCCACCACCAGTTCGTACGCCCCCGCCTCGGGCGTCGTGTCGCGTGGATCGAAGGCCATGCAGCCAACATGCCGTTCTGCCGAGGCGCGCCGCAACGGATTGGTTTCGGCCAGGCTGACGCGGCAGCCCTGGCTGCGCAGCAACAGCGCCGTCAAAAGACCGATGGCACCGCCACCCACGACCAGCGCGCGGGCTTCGGCCAAGGGTCGGAACAGCGCCCGCTGCGCCAGCGCCACGCCGTGCAAGGCCGTGGCCGCGGGCTCGGTCAGCGCCGCCGCGGCGGCTGGCATGTCCCGCGGCACGGGGATCAGGCAACGCTCGGGTATGGCCATGAACTCGGCGAATGCGCCGGGACGGGTCATGCCCACCATGCCCCGGTTGCGGCACAGGTTGTTGCGGCCCTGCACGCAGAAATCACATAGGCCGCAATGGATCAGCGGATTACCGGTGACCCGCTGGCCCGCGCGGCTGCCGCCCACCAGCGTGCCGACGAACTCATGGCCCAGGATCAGCGGCGGATTACGGCGCGGATCATGCCCGTGATAGGCGTGCATGTCCGAGCCGCAGATGCCCACGGCCTCGATGCGCAAGAGCGCGTCGCCGTCTCCCGGCACAGGATCCGGTTCCTCGCGGAACATCATCTGGCTGGGCGCGGTGTAGACAAGGGCTTTCATGGCGGAACTCCACGGAGATGCCGATCAGCGGGCCGAAAAGCCGCCATCTACGAACAAGGTCTGCCCGGTGATGTAGGCCGACGCCTCGCTTGCCAGGAAGACGGCGGCGCCGTGCAGGTCATCCAGCCGGCCGTTGCGACCCATCATGGTGCTGGCCGCAAGAGCCTGAACCCGGGCCGGATCGCTCATCACCGAGGCGGTCAGCGGCGTCTCGAAAAAGCCTGGCGCTATCGCGTTGCAGGTGACGCCATGGCGCGACCAGTACTCGGCAATGGCGCGGGTCAGCTGCATCAGGCCACCCTTGGAGGCGCCATAGGGCGCGCTGTCCGGAAAGGCGCGCACGCATTGCAGCGAGGTGATATTGATGATGCGGCCCCAGCCCCGCTCTCGCATGGCAGGGGCCAGCGCGCGAGTCAGCAGGAACGGCGCGGTCAGGTTGATCGCCAGGGACCGGTCCCAGTCCTCGTCGGCGGTGTCCTCGAAAGGCTTGCGCACATTGATGCCCGAAGCGTTGACCAGGATGTCGGGCGCGCCGAACGGTTCGGCCGCGCGGGCCGCAAGGGCGCGCAGCGCCTCGCGGTCGGTCAGGTCGCAGGTCAAGGCACGCGCCCGCAAGCCCGCCGCCTCGAACTCGCCAGCGGCGCAAGCAAGCTCCTGCGCGCGCCGTGCCACCAGCACCACGCTGGCGCCCGCCCGCGCCAGCGCCAGGCCGATGGTCTTGCCTATGCCGGAGCTGCCGCCGCTTACCAGCGCAACGCGGCCGTCCAGGTCGAACAGGCGGGACATGTCGTTCTGCATGATGGCTTCACTCCCGCACGGGTTCGCCCAGTTCGAAGGATTCCTGGGGAAAGTACTTGGCCAGGCGATCGTCCGCCGTGCGGGCGTGCGCCTCCATCCCCTCCAGGCGCGAAATCCGGGCGGTGACCTGGGCGGTATCGCGGCTGGCCTGCCGCGTCATGCGTTGCCACGTCACGGTCTTGATGAACTTGTGCACGGACAGGCCGCCCGAATAGCGCGCTGCGCCCTTGGTGGGCAGGATGTGGTTGGTGCCGCTGGCCTTGTCGCCGAAAGCCACTGTGGTTTCCTCGCCCAGGAACAGCGAGCCGTAGCAGGTCAGGCGCCTGAACCACCAATCCAGGTCCTCGCAATGGACTTCCAGATGTTCGCTGGCGTAGCGGTCGGAGACCTCGACGGCCTCTTCGCGCGTATCGCACAGCACGACCTCGCCATAGTCGCGCCACGCGGCGCCGGCGGCGTCCCTAGCGGTGGGAGGCAAGGCGGCAATCAGTTCCGGCACCCGTGCGAGCACTGCTTCGGCCAGGGCGCGATCGGTCGCGATCAGCCACGCGGGCGACTCGTGGCCGTGTTCGGCTTGCCCGACGAGGTCCGAGGCGACGATGGCGGGATCCGCCGAAGCATCCGCGATGATGCAGACCTCGGACGGACCGGCGAAGACGTCGATGCCCACGCTGCCGAACAGCATGCGCTTGGCTTCTGCCACAAACTTGTTGCCCGGCCCGACGATGATGTCTGCCGGCTTGCCGGTAAACAGGCCGTAGGCCATGGCGGCGATTGCCTGCACGCCGCCCAGCGTCATTACGGCGTCCGCGCCCGCCACTTGCATGGCGTAAAGCACCTGAGGATGTATGCCTTCGCCTCGGTAGGGCGTAGAGCACGCGATGACCGTGGGCACGCCGGCCGCCTTGGCGGTGGCGATGCTCATATAGGCCGAGGCGATGTGCGCATAGCGCCCCGTGGGCACGTAGCAGCCCGCGACGTTGATGGGTATCAGCCGTTGTCCGGCGACGAGGCCCGGCGCAAGCTCCAGCTCGAACTCGCGCACCGAGGCCATCTGCGCCTGCGCGAACTTGCGCACCTGGCTGGCGGCGAATTCGATGTCGCGCTTGATGCCGTCGGGGATGCTTGCCGTGCGCCGTTCGATCTCGGCGGCGCCGACGATGATGTCCCCCTCCCATTTGTCCAACCGCCGGGCATAGTCGCGCACCGCGGCTTCGCCTCCGGATTTGATGTTCGCCAGCATCTCGGCGGCGACCTCGCGCGCCGCGGCCTCATTGCCCTGGGGCTGTTTCGACGCGGACTTGAGCTTGCTTACTGCCATGGCATGACCTCGCGGAAGTAGGGATGAAGCTCAGTTGGCCTTGTTGGCAAAGGTCTTGAGCGCCGGGGTCTGGTCGACGCGCTTCATGTAGTCGTCCGTGATGTAGGTCTTGGGATCCGGCACCTCGGTGAGCGTGCCCACGCTCTTCAGGTAGCCAGACAACGCCTCGTACGCGTTGTCCAGCGTGGACTTGCCGCCTGTCCGCGACATCAGCTTGAGCTGCTCGTCCAACGTGAAGATCGGCCGTTCCAGCTCCTGCCCGAGGTAACCGTCGTTGAGCTTGATGCCATTGGCCTGGAACAGTTTGCGCAGGTAGCCCATGGCTTCCGCCTTGTTGTTCTTCTCGAAGCTGACGGCCCGCAGGTACACCGCCAGGAACTTGGCGACGGCGTCTGGATTCTGTTGGGCGAACTCACCTCGCGCCACCAGCGCCCCCGGAATCATCACGCCGGCGTCCTTGCCGCTGCACACGACCTCCGCGCCGCTTTGCTCGTTCAACGTGTAGAAGTTCGGCGCCCAGGTGCCGGCCAGCATGCCATTGCCTCCGATGAAGGCGGACACCAGTTGCGCCGGGGCCAGCGTCACCACGCTGACGTCGCTGCGTTGCATGCCCCACTTCTGCAGGCAGGCCATGGTCGCGTATTCCCCGGTGGAGTTCGGGCTGAGCAGGATCTGCTTGCCCTTCACTTCCTTGGCCGCGTTGCTGCGCACGGCAGCGGCGTTCTCCTTGCGCGCCATCACGCCGTTGGCGGTCGATTCGTCATTGGTGACGCCCAGCGTCACGATGCCGTAGCGCTGCGCGCCCAGCACCGCCGGCGGCGAGCCCGTGCCGCCCACATCCCAGGACTTGGACGCGGCGCCCGCGATCTGCTGCGCGCCCGCGGGATACACCACGAATTCAGGTTTCAGGCCCGCTTCGGCCCACCAGTTCTTTTCCGTAGCGATGTAGATCGGCAGCGCCCAATAGGCAATCTGGTAGCTGACTTTGATGGGGGTCGGCGCCTGCGCCGACACGGACGGGCTCAACAACAAGGCGCCCAGCGGCGCCAGGCACAAACCCAGGATGCGGGGGATTCTCGACATGCTTAGTCTCCATCAGTGGATTCCGGTCTGCATGCGCGAGCTGCCGCGGCATTCCCCGGATAGCAGGCCCGGATCTGCGTTCGGGCTCGGTTTTTTGAAAGCGCATACAAAGAATAAGCGCGCAAGAATCCCATTCAACCCCGAGAAAACCCTAGAGATAGACCATAGCGTTTCAATAACTGTATATTCACACCATCAAATTTCTGAAAGCGCTTTCAAACATGAAGCGAAAGTCTGCGCCCCTACCCGGGGACACCCTGAAGTCGATCGCCGCCGCCGGCGGCATCTCGTCGGCCACCTTGTCGCGGGTGCTGAACCATCCCGAAAAAGTGCGGCCGGACCTGCGCGCCCGCGCCATGGCACTACTTGCCGAAGCGGGCTATGTTCCGCACGGCGCGGCCCGTTCGCTGGCCTCGCGCAAGACCCGCACCATGGGCGCCATCATCCCCACGGTGGATAGCGCCCTGTTCGCCAAGCTGGTCGATGGCATGCAGCAGGCAATCCATGAACACGGCTACCAGCTACTGCTGGCCAGCACCAACTACAGCCCTGCGCGCGAGGCCGGAGAAGTACGCGCCCTGATCGAGCGCGGCGTCGACGCGATGATGCTGGTGGGACGCAGCCGCGACCCCGAACTCTACGAGTTGCTGCATTCCAAAGGCATTCCCTTCGTCACTACCTGCCACTACGACGCCGCCGATCCCTGGCCGATGGTGGGCTGGGACAACGCCGCGGCGGCGCAGCGCATCGCCGACTATCTGCTGGACATCGGCCACCGACGCCTCGGCGTGATCGCCGGCATCTCCAAGGACAATGACCGCGCGGCCGACCGCGTGGCCGGTTTCACGCGTGCGCTCAAGCGGCGCGGCATCGACCTGCCGCCGCAGTACGTCATTGAAAAGCCCTACACCGTGCCCGAAGCTCGCCGCGCCATGGCCACGCTGCTGCGTTTGCCCGAACCGCCTACGGCGGTCATGTGCGGCAACGACATCCTGGCCTATGGCGCATTGCAGGAGTGCCTGTGGCAGAACCTGCGCGTGCCCGAACAGATTTCGATCACGGGATTCGACAACATCGAAATGGCCGCCCACTGCCGGCCAGGCATTACGACCCTGAACGTGCCGGCCTTTGAACTGGGGCAGCGAGCCGCCAACATCCTGCTGGCCGCCGACGCCGACACGCCGCCCGAAAACGTCTGCATTGAACTGGAACTGATCGTCCGCGATACCACCGCCCCGCCACGCAGCAGCACCAGCGCGCGGCTAGGCAGCTGACCACACCGGAGCAAGCCCCATGGAACACACCGAATCACCCCGCATCGCATTCCTGGGCCTGGGCGTCATGGGGAGCGCAATGCTGCGCAACCTGGCCGCGCAGGGGTATGCCGTATCAGGCTACGACGTCGTGCCGGCCGCGATGGAGCGCTTGGCGGACACCGGGTTCCGTCGGGCCGCTACACCGCTGGACGCCGCGCGCGGCTGCGACGTGGCGATCACCATGCTGCCCACCTCCTCGCACGTGCACGACGCCCTGTTCGGCGCCGACGGCGCGGCCGCCGGCTTGAACCCGGGCGCGCTGGTCATCGAGATGAGCACCGGTGACGCCGTGGAGACCGACCGCATCGCCGCCGACCTCGCGGCCCTGGGCCTGCGCTGCCTCGACGCCCCGGTCGGACGCACGCCGCGCGAGGCGGCGCAGGGCAAGGCGCTGATCATGGCTGGCGGCGCGCAGGCCGACTTCGACCAGGCCGCGCCCATCTTCGCCGCCATGGCCGATGAGATCGTGCACGTGGGGCCTTTCGGCTCAGGCATACGGCTCAAGCTCGTCAACAACTACATGTCCATGGTTGGCATGGTGCTGACGGGCGAGGCGCTGATGTTCGCCGCCAAGCTGGGCCTGGACCGCGCCACCGTCGTCAAGGTGCTATCCAACACCACCGCGGGGCGCGGACAACTCCTGACGAATTTTCCGGGCAAGGTGCTGGCGGGCGACATCAGTCCCGACTTTCCCATGCGCATGGGCTACAAGGACATCAACCTGGCCATGAACCTGGCCGCCTCGGTGGGTGCGCCCCTGGGGCTCGGCGGCTATGCCCGCGAAATGTTCGCGCTGGCCAAGTCCTGGGGACGCCAGGAACAGGACTGCACCGCCATGCTGCTATTGCTGGAAGATGTGGCGAACCTGCACCGCCAAGCCGCGAGGTCCGGCCATGAGTGAGCACATCGCAACCCTGCCCGCCCGGCGGCCGCGCGTATCGCGCCGCCGCGTCACCGTCGGCGTGGCCGCGGTCGCCGCCGCCTTCGCCGCCTGGTGGATCGTATCGGCGCTGGGCCTGGTCAATGGCGCGCGCTTCCCCACGCCGCTCACTACGTGGCAGGCGGCCGTGCAGCTGTCGCGGGACTCCGGCTACGCCGGCGGCACGCTGTTCCAGCACATCGGGCACAGCCTGCGCCTGGTGTTCCTGGGTTTTCTGGTGGCTATCTGCACCGGCGTGCCGCTGGGCTTATTGATGGGATTCAGCAAGCGCATCGACGCCCTGGTCGGACCGGTGTTCTCGCTGCTGCGCCCGATCCCGCCCCTGGCCTGGATTCCTCTGGCGATCCTGTGGCTGGGCCTGGGCGACCCGGCGAAAATCTTTCTCATCTGGGTGTCCTCGTTCACGCCCGCCGTCATCAACACCTACGCGGGGGTGCGCAATATCGACCCCACGCTGATCGAAGCCGCGCGCGTGCATGGCGCGGGCAGTCCGCTTCGCATGCTGCGCGAGGTGCTGGTGCCCGGCGCCATGCCCATGATCTTCACCGGCCTGCGCCTGTCGCTGCAGACGGCCTGGATGACCCTGGTGGCGGCGGAACTCATCGGCGCCTTTATCGGGCTGGGCAAGGTGCTGGACACCGCGGCGCTGGACATCCGGCCCGGCATGATCCTCTACGCCATGGTCTGGGTGGGCCTGCTGGGAGCAGTGATGACGCGCGGATTGGAATGGATCGAAAAGAGGGCTTTGCCATGGCTACGCTGACACGCGCCTCGGGCGATACGCCCGCCTTCACCTTCGGCCTGTCGTGCCTGGGACTGGCCGGTTTCTTCCTGGCCTGGCATCTGTTGAGCGTGGGCGGTATCTTCCCGCCCAACTACCTGCCCGGTCCGCTGACGGTGCTGCAAACCATCGCGCAATACAGCAGCGAGCCGTACTCCGGCGCCACGCTCTGGACGCATCTGGGGGCCAGCCTCTACCGCTTCGCCTGCGGCTTCCTGCTAGCCGCGGCGGTGGGCATACCGCTGGGGCTGCTGATGGGCTGGTACCGCTGGCTGGATGACGTGGTCAGCCCCTTCTTCGACGCACTGCGCTTCGTGGCGCCCATCGCGTGGGTGCCGTTTGCCGGCCTGTGGTTTGGCACGGGCATCGGCGGCCCGACGCTGATCATCTTCGCAGGCGCCTTTCCGCCCTGCCTCATCAGCGCCTACCGCGGCGCCAAGTTCGTCGACACGCGCCTGCTGGAAGCCTCGCGTACCTTGGGCGCGAGCGGGCCGCGCATCGTGGCGGAAGTGCTGCTGCCAGCCTCGCTGCCGTCCATCCTGGCGGGCCTGCGCGTTAGCGCCGGCATCGGCTGGCAATCGCTGGTAGGCGCAGAATTGATCGTGGTAGGCAACGGCATCGGCTACATGATGGTGCAGGGCCAGCTCAACATCGCCACCAACATCGTCATGGCGGGCATGATTGCCATCGGCATCGTCGGCATCTGCATCGACGTCGCCCTGCGCGTGTTCGAACAGCGCCTGAAGGCGCGTTGGGGACGCTGAATAGCCGCGCCGGGACGCGCGGCGCGACCCGCCTAGCGTTCCCGCCTGCCGCAGCTTGCAGTCCAGGATGGGCTGTCCACCATAGCGGCGGCTCCCAGCAGAGATACGCCGCCCCCCCATCTAGCAAGCCCTAGCCGGCAGCCTCCAGCACCACCGCGCGGAACTCCTGCATCAGCGGCGACCAGGTGGCGCCATGGCGCGTGACCAGCGCCATGCTGCGCCGCAAGGGCCGGCCGAGCGCCACCGGCAGTTCCGCGATGTCGCCGCCCAGCGCGCTCTGCGGCATTAGCGCCAACAGATCCGACGCCGCCAGCAACGCCAGCGCACCGCCGGAAAAATGCTGCACTTCCAGCGCCGCCGGTGGTTGCGCCAGGCCCGCTTCCGCATAACGCGCTTCCAGCGCATGACGTGCCACCGAGCCCGGCATGGGCAGGATCCAGCGCTGTCCGTCCAGATCGCGCAGCGCCAGCTTGCGCCGCGAGGCCAGGTGGTGCTTGCGGCTGGCGGCCACGCACAGGCCGTCCTCGCGGATCGCTTCCTGGTGCAGCGTGCCCGGCACGTCGGCGTAGATCGGCGTTACCGCCAGGTCCAGCTTGCCTCCCGCGACCTGATCATTGAGATCGTCCGATTGCCCCTGCGTCAGTTGCACCCGCAGCGCGGGCCGGCGCGGCAGAAGGCGGCGCAGCGCCGGCATCACCACGCTATCCACCGTCGCGCCGGTGGCGCCGATCCGCAGCAGCCCCGCCTCGCCCAGCCGCAGCTCCATCGCGTTGCGCACTGCGTCGCGGTACTCCGCCCATAGGCGCTGCGCGTGCTCGCGGAACGCCAGGCCCGCGGACGTCAGGCGCAGTCCGCGGCCGCCGCGATCCAGCAACGCCAGTCCGGTGTCAGCTTCCAGCCGTTGCAGCGATTTCGACAGCGCAGGCTGGCTCACGCCGCAGGCGGCAGCGGCGCGGTCCAGGTTGCCGTGTTCGACCACGGCCAGAAAATACTCGATGTCACGCAGCGACAGATTCATGAATGTTGGTTATGCATAGACTCATCTTCAGGAATATTAAGCCCGACCCAGGCTCCTAGAATCCCTGGATAAACCCGAAGAGCGACAGGAGTGCAGCGCGTGGATAAAAAGCCCAATATCGTATTGATCGTGGCCGACAACCTGGGATGGGGCGAACTGGGCTGCTATGGCGGCGGCGCCCTGCGCGGCGCGCCCACCCCAAACATCGACCGGCTGGCATCCGAAGGACTGCTGCTGCAGAACTTCAACGTCGAAAGCGACTGCGTGCCCACGCGCTCCGCGCTGATGAGCGGCCGCCATCCCATCCGCACTGGATGCCTGCAATCCGTGCCGCCGGGCCTGCCGCAAGGGCTGGCGCGCGACGAGATCACCCTGGCTCAACAATTGTCGGGCCAGGGCTACGCCACGGCGCACTACGGCAAATGGCACCTGGGCGACATCCCCGGCCGCTACCCTTCCGATCGCGGCTTCGACGAGTGGTATGGCATTCCACGCACCACGGACGAAAGCCAGTTCACCTCGTCCATCGGTTTCGATCCCGCGGTCGCCGATATCCCTCACATCATGCAGGGCCAGGCCGGTTCGCCTTCGGAAAACGTCAAGGTCTACGACCTGGAGACGCGCCGCGGCATCGACGCCGAACTGGTCGAGCGTTCCATTGGCTTCATGCGCAAGCACGCCGCAGCCAGCCGGCCGTTCTTTCTGTATCTGCCGCTGGTGCACTTGCACTTTCCCACCTTGCCGCATCCGGACTTCGCCGGACGCACCGGCGCGGGCGACTTCGCCGACTCCATGGTGGAAATGGACCACCGAGTCGGACAGATCGTGCAGGCAGTGGACGACCTGAAGCTGCGCGAAGATACCGTGTTCATTTTCTGCAGCGACAATGGCCCGGAATTCCGCAAGCCCTACCGTGGCACCGCCGGCCCCTGGAGCGGCACCTATCACACGGCCATGGAAGGCAGCCTGCGCGTGCCCTTCATGATCCGCTGGCCTGGGAAGGTCAAGCCCGGCCAGGTTTCCAACGAGATCGTGCACGTCACCGATCTCTACACCACGCTGTCACGCATAGGCGGCGCGTCCATACCGCAGGATCGCCCCATCGACGGCATCGACCAGACCGACTTCTTTACGGGCGCCAGCCAGGCGTCGCCACGCGAGGGGTTCCTGTTCTACATCAAGAATGACCTGCGCGCGGTCAAGTGGCGCGATTGGAAGCTGCACTTTTATTGGGAGCCCGAGGTCAACGAAGGCAAGGGAAAGCTGGAGTCTCCCTATCTGTTCAACCTGAAGCAGGATCCCAAGGAAGAAAGCGACATCCTCATCTTCAACACCTGGGTCCTCGGACCCATCCTGAAAATGGTGCAGTCCTTCAACCAGTCCTGCGCCGCGCATCCGAACACGCCGCCCGGCAAGCCGGATCCGACCTGAGACTTGAGGCAGGCCGGGCCAAAAACATAAAAGGGGAAAACATGAAATTCGCTATCCGCTGCTGTGCGCTGCTGTTGGGCGCCGCGCTGACCGCCACCGCCAGCGCGGCGGACAACAAGCTGGACTGGCCCGGCAAGCAGATCACCTGGGTGGTCGGCTTCGTGCCCGGCGGCACCGCCGACGTGCTGACCCGCATCGCGGCGCAGGACCTGGCGCGGCGCAGCGGCCTGAATGTGATTGTCGAAAACCGCCCCGGCGCGGCCGGCGCCATCGCCTTGCAACTGGTGGCGCGCAGCAAGGCCAGCGACGGCTATCTTCTGACCGTGCCCGGTCCGCTCATTTATCCCACGCCCCAGCCCGAGATCGGCCGCGAGCTGGCGCCCGTCATCCTGATGGCGCAGGGCCCCATGGTCATCGTCGGTCCCGCCAAGGACGCCAAGGCGTCGTTGCAGGAGGTGCTGGCAGACGCCCGCCAGCGGCCCGAGGCCTGGAGCTATGGCAGCTCCGGCAACGGCACCTCGCAGAACCTGGCCGGAGAACTGCTCAACCAGTACGCCGGGACCCGCATCGTGCACGTGCCCTACAAGGGCGGCGGCCAGGCGGTCTCGGACGTGGCCGGCGGCCAGATACCCCTGGCCATTCTCGGTTCCGCGCCGGTCATGCCGCAAATCAAGGCCGGCACGCTGAAAGCCTATGCCGTCACCACGCCCTACCGCCTGGACAGTCTGCCGGGCGTGCCCACGGTGGAAGAGTCCGGCTTCAAGGGCTACGCCGCCACCCAGTGGTTCTCGGTTGCGGCGAGCAAGGAAATCCCGGCGGCGCAGCTGGATCAGGTCAACGCCGCGTTGCGCGCCGCCGTGGCCACGCCGGAGTTCAAGGCTGCCCTGGAAAACGCCGGCATGGTCGCTGGCGGCGGCTCGCGGGATGAATTGCAGTCGTTCATCCAGGCCGACAGTGCCAAGTGGCAGAAACTGATCGACAGCGGGGCGGTGAAGCTGGCGAATTGAGGCCCCGCCCTCAGCTCATGTACACGCCGCCATTGATCGCGTAGTTCGCGCCCGTAACGAACGCCGCCTCATCCGACGCCAGCCAGGCGCACAGGCCAGCCAGGTCCTTGGCCGTGCCCAACCGGCCTACCGGCACGCTTTCGACGATGCGGTCCAGCAGCGCCGGCGGAAACGCCTTCACGGTGTCATCGGCAATGAACCCCGGCGACGCCAGGTTGACGGTTACGCCCCGCGCCGCGACCTCCTGCGCCAGCGAACGCGTGAAGCCGATCACCGCGCCCTTGGCGGTGGCGTAGTTGATCTGGCCGATCTGGCCCTTCTCCGCCGCTACCGAACCGATATTGATGATGCGGCCCCAGCCTCGGTCCGCCATGCTGTCGACGACCTGCTTGGTCGTGTTGAACAGCGTATCCAGATTGCTGCGCAGCACCGCCGACCAGTCGGCATGGCTCATCTGCCGGAACCGCATATCCAGCATGGTGCCGGCATTGTTCACCAGCACGTCGATCTCGCCGACTTCGCGCCGCACCTTGGCAAAAGCGGCCTCGGTCGACGCCCAGTCCGTGGCATCGCCCTCGGACGCGATGAAGTCATAGCCCAGGGACTTCTGTTCCTTCAACCAGTGATCCTTGCGCGAGGAGCGCGGACCGCAGCCCGCCACCACGCGATGTCCCGCGTGGTGCAGGGCCTGGCAGATCGCGGTGCCCGTGTGGCCCATTCCGCTGGTGACGTAAGCAATGCGCAAAGCCATGAACTTCCCCTTTTGAAATAGACGGTCAGGCGCCGCCGATCAGGCCACTTGGCCAACCAGCGGGAACAGGCCGAAGGCCAGCGCGGCCGCCAGCATCACCAGGCAGACCATCGTGGCCCACTTCAGCGAATAACGCTGGTGGTCGCCAAAATCCACCCCGGCCAGGCCGACCAGCAGATAGGTCGACGGCACCAGCGGGCTCAGCAGATGCACCGGCTGGCCGACCAAGGAGGCGCGCGCCATCTCGACCGGCGAAATGCCGTAGCCCTGCGCCGCCTCGCTCAGGATGGGCAGGACGCCGAAGTAGAAGGCGTCGTTGGACATGAAGAAAGTGAAAGGCAGGCTGACCAGCGCGGTGATGCCGGCCAGATAGGGGCCCATGGCGTCCGGGATCACGGCCAGCAGGCTGCGCGACATGGCCTCGACCATGCCGGTGCCCGACAGGATGCCCGTGAAGATCCCGGCCGCGAAAATCAACGACACCACCGACAGCACATTGCCCGCGTGCTGCGCGACGCGGCGGCGTTGCTCCGCCAGGTCGGGGTAATTGATGACCAGCGCGATCGCGAAGGCGATCATGAACAGGACGGGCAGCGGCAGCACGCCCATCACCAGGCTCACCATCAGGGCCAGCGTCAGGCCGGCGTTTACCCACAACAGCTTCGGGCGGCGCAGATCCTGGTCGACCTCGATCTCGGGCAGGTTCTTGGGGCCGTCCTCGTCATAGCCCGCATGCACCGAGGCGCCGTCAGGCAAAGAAAGCACGCCCAGCCGGCGACGCTCGCGCAGGCCCAGGCAGAATGCCAGCACCAGAATGGCCACGATAGCCACGCCCATCACCGGGACCAGCGGCACGAAGATGTCGCCCGCATCCACGTGCAAGGCGCTGGCGGCGCGCGCGGTCGGGCCGCCCCAGGGCGTCAGGTTCATGACCCCGCTGGCCAGCATCGCCAGACAGGTCATGGACAGCGCATTCATCTTCAGGCGGCGGTACAGCGGCAGCATCGACGCCACCACGATCATGTAGGTGGTCGAACCGTCGCCATCCAGCGAAATCACCAGCGCCAGCACGGTGGTTCCCACCACGATCTTCAGCGGATCGCCTTTCACCGCGCGCAGGATGCGGCCAACGATGGGATCGAACAGGCCCGCGTCGATCATGACGCCGAAGTACAGAATGGCGAACATCAACATCACGCCCGTGGGCGCAATCTTGCGGATGCCATCCAGCATCATCTTGTCGATGCCCGACCCGAACCCGCCCAGCAAGGCAAAAATAATGGGGACAAGGATGAGCGCCACCAGCGGCGACAGGCGCTTGGTCATGATCAGCGTCATGAACGTGATCACCATGCCGAAGCCAAGCAGGGTCAGAAGCATGAAGGTTATCTCCGGCTAGTCGTTGTTATGCGTGAACCGCGCCTCCGGCGGGGGAAGAGCGCGACCGCAAGACTAGAAATAAAAGCTGTCGACAACCTGTCGTTTTTGGACGCGAGCGCAGCGAGTGCAGCGTGGGGGTCGTCCCCCTCATGCGACAATCGCCCCCATGCGCATACTGGTGATCGAAGACGACGCGGACCTTGCCGACGCACTCGTGCGCCGGCTGCGCCGTCTCGGCCATGCGGTCGACTGCCAGAACGACGGCCTGAGCGCCGACGGCGTCCTGCAGTACGAAGTCTTCGATCTCGTCATCCTGGACATCGGCCTGCCGCGCATGTCGGGCTTCGACGTCCTGCACCGGCTGCGCGACCGCGGCAGCAAGACCCCCGTGCTGGCCCTGACCGCCCGCATCGACATCGAAGATCGCGTCCACGCCCTGGATACCGGGGCCGACGACTACCTGGCCAAGCCCTTCGATTTCCGCGAATTGGAAGCCCGTTGCCGCGCCCTGCTGCGGCGACCCAGCGCCCAGGCCGCCGGCACCATGCGCTTTGGCGAACTGGTCATCGACAGCGCCGCGCGCCAGGTCACGCTGGCCGGCCAGCGCATCGAACTGCCCAAGCGCGAATACAGCCTGCTGGAGATCCTGCTGGCCGGCATGAACCGCGCCGTCAGCAAGACCGAAATCGCCAACAAGCTGTTCGCCTTCGACGACGATGCCGCGCCCAATGCCATCGAGGTCTATATCGCCCGGCTGCGCCGCAAGCTCGAAGGCTCGCCGCTGCGCATCGAAACGCAGCGCGGCACCGGCTATCTCCTGACCTCCACCGATGACCACGACAGCGCCACCGCGCCCGGCATCCGCCGGGACTGATCCCGCCCACCCCGCCGCCGCGCAGGGTCGCATCTCGATCAAGCGCCGCTTGCTGGCCATGCTGCTGGCGCTCTTCATCGCCGCCCTCGCCACGCTCTATCTGCTGGTACGCGGTTACGCCCAGCAGACTGCCGACACCACCTACGATCAGCTGCTGCGTTCTTCGGCGCTGTCCATCGCCGACAGCCTGCAACTGGTGCAGGGGGAATGGCGCATGGACATGCCCTACGCCTCGCTGGCGCTGCTGGAGCAGGCCCCGCGCGATCGCGTGTTCTACCGCGTCGGCGATGCCGGCGGCGCGCTGATTTCCGGGTACGCCGATCTGCCCGCGCCGCCCGGACGCGGCAACGACGGCGCCGCCTATTCCCCGCGCCTGTACGACGCCCGCTACCAGGGCGCGCCGGTACGCATCGCCTGGATGGAACGCAAGATTGCCGGTCCCCGCAACGCCGAGACCGCGCTGATCCAGGTCGCCCAGACCCGCGAAGCCCGCAACGCGCTGGCAGAAAGCATTCTGTGGCGAGGCACCCTGGCGCTGATCGGCTTCACCGCTGCTGCGCTGGCGTTGGCCTACTGGGGCTTGCTGCGCTCTCTGGCGCCCATCCGTCGCATCGAACGCGAGCTGGCCGCCCGCAGCGCCTCCGACCTGCACCCCATCGCCGCTCCGGTACCCGAGGAACTCGACACCCTCGTGCACTCGCTGGACGGCTTCATGGCGCGCCTGTCGGATAACCTGGACACCCTGCGCCTCTTCATTGCCGAGGCCGCGCACCAGTTGCGCACGCCGCTGGCCGCGCTGCACGCGCAGATGGAAATCGCGCTGGACGAGGACGATCCCGCCGAACAGCGCCGCAGCCTGATGGCCGTACTGCGCAATGCCGAAAAACTCTCGCGCCTGGTCAACCAGTTGTTAAGCGACGCCAGCGTCATCCACCGCAGCAACGTGCGCCATTTCCAGCCCGTGGACCTGGCCGAACTACTGCGCCAGGCGGTGTACGACACGGTCCCGCAGGCGGATCCGCAACCCGACGTGCGCCTGCATCTGCCCTCCCATGCGCCCGGCGGCAATCCCCCCACCGTGCTGGGCGACAGCCTGATGCTGCGCGAAGCCTTCAAGAACCTCATTGACAATGCGCTGCGCCACGGCGCCACGGATGACGGCCATATCGACGTACGGCTGGAACGACAGGACCGGGGATGGCGCGTCTCCGTTTCGGACCAGGGGCCCGGCATTCCCCCGGCGCTGGCCAACGCGGCCTTCGAGCGCTTCGTGCGCGGCCCCAATCCGCGCTCGCCAGGCGCCGGCCTGGGCCTGTCCATCATCAAGCGCGTCGTCGACATCCATCAAGGCCGCCTTGCCCTGAGCAACCGCGTCAACGGCGGCCTGGAGGCCGCGATCACGCTGCCCGCCGATCCTCATGAAGATTGATTTCCTGAAATCCCTGCGCCTATTGACGACCTTGGCAGCCCTGCTGACGGCCCTGGCCGGCCATGCCGCGGAAACCAGCGCCGAAGGCCTGACGCTGGGTCCCGCCGGCAGCAAGAACGTGCTGGTCGTCCATGCCTCCAATAGCGTGCAGGTGTTCCGCGGCGTGCTGGAAGATTTCAGCAGCCTCAACCCCGGCCTGCGCCTGGAATACACCGAACTGTCCACGCAGGAGCTGTATGCCGGCACCCTCTCCCGCGCCACGCAGGCCCCGGCGTCCAAGACCGGCCCCGACATCATCATCAGCAGCGCCATGGACCTGCAGACCAAGCTGGTCAACGACGGCTACGCGCAACTCCATCTCTCGCCCGAAACCCGCGCGCTGCCCGCCTGGGCCAACTGGCGCGACGAGGTCTTCAGCATCGGCACCGATCCGATCGTGATGGTCTACAACACCGGCAAGCTTGCACCCGGACGGGCGCCGCGCACGCGGCGTGAACTGCTTTCCCTGCTCCAGGCACCCGACCAGCCGCTGGCTGGCGCCATCTCCACCTACGACGTCGAGGGCAGCGGCATCGGCTACCTGGCTGCGACGCAGGACACGCGCCTGGACAGCATGGCCGGCGCGCTGCTGGCCGAAATGGGTCGCAACCGCGTGGCGGTCCATGCTTCCACGGAAGACGCGCTGGACAAGCTCGAACGCGGCGAGATCACACTGGCCTACAACCTGCTGGAATCCTATACACGGCACCGTATCGACCAAGGCGCGCCGCTGGCCATCGTCTATCCGCAGGATTACACGCTGATGCTGTCGCGCTCGGCCATCATCCCCAGGCAGGCCCCGCGCGCGGACCTGGGCGCGATGTTCCTGGACTACCTGCTGTCGGCCCGTGGCCAGGAGATGGTGGCCCGCCAGTCCGGCATGCGGCCGGTGAGCGCCTCGGCCAACCCGCAGGCCGGCGTGCGCCCCGTGGGACTGGGCGTGGGCCTGCTGGTGTATCTGGATCCGCTCAAGCAGCGGCATTTCCTGGATTTGTGGCGCGCGGCCATCCATCCTCGCGGCGGCAGCGTCCAACGCTGACCGTATTGCGACGGGGGCTGGTAAGCATGGCCCGGTATATCCGCACCATTTTCCGCGGGTCGGCCGCCTGACACCGGCAGGCGGCCATTTTTTTGGTCTGACCCGGGATTTTGCGAGGATAATTTCTTTTCAGGGCGGTGGCTGCCGGCCCTCTGTGCCGCCCAGCCGCCTCGCGCCGGCAGACCATGGCCGCGCAGCGCTCCCCCTATCTGGCAGGAGCCACCTCTACAACGATCTGTGATGCGTGACAGCGTTTGCGTCTGAACCAGAGTTGGAGGCACGAAATGGCTGAACACCAGATTGCCGTCCGGCGCGCGATCGAGGCCCTGGACCACCTGACGGATCCCGAGCCGCCCTGGCATGACATCCTCCTGACCGCGCGCGACATGGTGGGCGCCGACAGCGGCACGCTGATCGTCTTCGACGCTAGCCACAAACTGCTCAACCTCTCTTCCGTGAGCTTCCCCGAAGAGGGCACCCTGGACTATCGGAACCACTACTACAGCTGCGACATCGTCGAACAGGACTCGCGGCTGCTTCCCGTGGGCACGTGGCTGGACACCGCGACGATGTGCGACCACGGGCGCTTGCAGCGTTCCGAGTTCTACACGGACTTCATGCTCAAGCACCATATGGCGCAAGTCCTTTGCCTGGTGATCGAATCCAGTGCCATGTTGCGCGCTGCTATCGCCTTTCAACGCGCGAAGGTGGACAGCAAGGCCAGCGACCGCCTGCGATCCGGCGACTTTGCCGAGTACTTCCGCCTGCTCCAACGCCAACTGGCGCAGCGGGAGAAGGCACGCGCGATCGGATGGGCCACCATCGAAAGCGCGCTCTCGGATGTCGACGAGGCCGTCCTGCTGGTCAGCCACGACGCAATGGTCGAAAAAATGTCCGCGCTCGCCATGCGTTACCTGGACCATGGACACGGCTGGCACGTGCGCGGGGGCAAGCTGCGCCATCCAGACGCCAAGATCCAGGCGCTGTTCGACGCCTATTGCCTGGCGGTCTCGCGCGACGGCAAGGCGCGGTCGCTGGCGGCGGCAGCCGGATGGGGCGAATTGACGTGGGTAGACATCGGCGCGGCGCCGCAGGCGCTGAGCCTGATCGGCAACCGCATGCTGCTGGTGCGCATGCGGCGCAAGAGCGCCTTCGCGCAGCCGGATGTGGACCGGCTGGAGTCCGTCTTCGCCATCACCCATGCGGAAGCCGCGGTGCTGGCCGGACTTGCCATGGGCCACAGCGTGGAGGAAGTCGCGACATTGCGCCACGCCTCCGTGCTGACGGTGCGAAAACAGGTTGCATCCCTGCTCAGTAAGATGGAATGCAACCGACAATCCGAGCTGGTTCGGCTGGCCTCGCTGCTATAGGGGCGCCCAGCCGACGCCTGCATGACGTACCCAATATTGAGTATGTGGCGCCCACCAGGGGCGTCCTACGATGAGCACGAAGGCATGAGGCCCGGACGCCCCATCCGGCCCGAGTCGTAAACCTGGTGGCGTTTCCCCGCGCCAGGCATGCGTGCGCTCGCGAGCCGGCCTGCCCAAGAAGAACACCAATGCGCCAATCCGGTTGCGCAGCTGTCCCTGCGTCGGGCGGCATAGCCGCACGCCCCCATGGACACCGGTTTCCAATGCTGCGGTCACTCACGTCATCAGGAGCATTTCATGAAAACTGCCCTAACCGTCCGCGCCATGATTCCCGTCGTTCTGGCGGCCTTCGCCCTGCTGTCCGGCCCCGCCGCCGCCCAAACGGCCGTCGCCCCCACCACCGCGGCTCCGCCCTCCGACGTCCAGCTCAGCCGTGACCAGGTAGAACGCGACCTGGCCGCGTGGAAGCAATCTGGCGTCGAAAGAAGCTGGGATAGCGACAGCACCCCGGACATCAATAGCCCCGAGTACGTTGCGGCCTACCGGAAGTACGTGGACACGGTCAGGCCGGCCAACGCGCCGCAGATGCAGCAATCGCAGGGCCAGAGCAAGTGGTAATGCCCGTTACCCTGCCCGTGAGGGCGCACCGCCGCGCTCGCTGCCTGGCGAGCGGCCATAGTGCGCGCGGTACGCCCGATTGAACGTGGAAACTTCCTCGAATCCCCAGCTGGCGGCAATGTCCGCAATGGATCGGCCCGGCTGGGTTTCGATGGCCTGGCGGCACTTTTCCAGGCGGCACTGCCGCACATGGGCGCTGAAGCTCAGTCCGTGCTCGGCCAGGATCTTGAACAGATAGCTGCGGGAAATGCCGAGTTCTTCGCTAGCCGAAACCGGCGTCAGGCCACGGTCGGCCAGACGGCGCTGCACCAGCGCCAGTATGCGATCAAGGACCTCGTGCCGCACCCGCTCGGCGACCTGCGCGGCGGCATCCACGCCGTCGATCTGCGTGCGTGACAGCAGGTCGCTGCAATGCCTGACCATCAAGGCCTGGACCTGCTGCAGCTCGTTCGCCGGCAATTCGCTGACCAGGCGCATATAGCTGGCCAGCACACGCCCCGCCCCTGAACCGCCGTCCAGCACTGGCGTGGCCAGGCGCCCGCGGCGGCCCAGTTGCGGCCGAAGCAGGCCTTCGGGGATTTCTATGCAGAACATGCGGAAATCGGTGCGGAAATCGACTTCCCAGGGCGACGCGCAATCCACTACGTAGACGTCGCCCGCCCGCGCGCGCATGGCGCGACCGCCCTGCGACACCACCGCCTCTCCCGCGCACAGCAGGTTGGCGAAAAAAGGAGATTGCGTGCGGGCCGAAAGGCCGGCGGCGGACAACCTGACCACATGGGACTGCGCCGTGATGGTGGAGCCGTGCAGGTCTGGCAGCAGCAGGCCGTCTATCTGGCCGCGGAAGCTGCGCGCGGCGTCGCGCTCGGGTTCGAGAGGCACGTAGGCATCGCAGATCGCATCGCGCCAATACGCGAACTGATCCTGCGGCGCTATGACATCGGTGGTGTGGTGGTAGGCCTGCGCGCTCATCTTGAGTACCGGATCATGCCGACGGGGCCGCCATCTTCTGTGGGGATGGACGCTTTGCGCCACTGCCGTGGACGCTACGCGCTGGCAGGGCGAAGACTACCGGCCGATTATACGCACAGACCTATATCGCCGGACGTTGATCCAGGCCCCCATCAGGAGACAAAAGATGTCCACGCCCGAGCCGCTCGACGAGCGGATCGCCGCCTTTGAACGCGACGGATTCGTGGTGCTGCCCGGGATCATCCCGCCCGAGCAGGTCAGCCAGTTGCAGGAAGCCCTGATACGGATCGAAGCCGAACACAACCTCGGCTACGCCAAGACCTCGTTCGAGGGCCACAAGACGGTGCGCATCAATAACCTGCTGGTCTACGACCCTCGATTCTGGGACGTGCCGCTGCAACCCGAGGTACTGGCGCTGGCCGAACGCCTGCTGGACCGGGAACTGCTGCTGTCCTCGCTGTGTTCACTGACGCTGGCGCCTGGCCAAGGCGCCCAGCCCCTGCATGAAGACACTCAGCAGCTGGCGCTGCCCCGGCCCCGCCCGCCGCTGGCGGTCAACGCCATCTGGGCCCTGAGCGACTTCACGGCCGACAACGGCGCCACCCACATCGTGCCTGGCAGCCACCGCTACGATGCATCGCCGCCCTATGGCGCGCAGGACATAGAAACCGTGCAGGCCACCATGAAGGCCGGCAGCGTCATGCTGTTCGACAGCGCGCTGTGGCACAAAGGCGGCGCCAACAACAGCAGCGCGCGCCGCTATGCGCTGTCGTGCTACTACTGCGCAGGCTGGATGCGCCAGCAGGAAAACCTGCAACTGGGCATTCCCGCCGACCTTGCGCGGCAGTTCCCGCGCCGTCTGCAGGAACTGTGCGGCTACAGCATCTACAAGGGGCAATACGGCCACATCGACAACGCCGACCCCATCACCCTGCTGGGCGGCGAGGGACGGCCCACGGTCTGGCAGGCCAGCGACGCCAAGGCCGCCCGCAAGGCCGCAGAGCGCAAAGCATGAGCGCCCCTGTCTTGCCCGCCGTCCCCGACTCGGTGGTCCACCTACTGCGCGACGCCGCCCGCGAAACGCCCGATCTGCCAGCCTTGTCCTTCGAGGGCACGCGCCTGAGCTATGCGCAATACGCCGGCCTGGCCGGGGCGTTGGCGCGCCGCCTTGGCGAACAGGTCCGGCCCGGCGACCGGGTCGCCTTGCTGATGCAGAACTCGCTGGACCTTGCCGTCGCCACGTTCGCGGTACATGCGCTGCGCGCGCAGGCGGTCCCGCTGAATCCCGGTTATCGCGAACGCGAGCTGGCCTATATGCTGGAAGACGCCGCGCCCCGCATGCTGCTGCATGACGACAGCGTGAAGCTGGACCTGGGCGCCCTGTGCCCCGGACTGGATGCCGGCGCCATTCTGTGCACAGGCAACGGCGCGGGCCTGATCGCCATGCTGCCGCAAGCCTGCGCGCTGCCCGACGACCTGCCGCGGCACGAGGACCTGGCCACGCTGCAATACACCGGCGGCACGACGGGGCTTCCCAAAGGCGTGAACATCCTGCACCGGCAAATCGCCTACAACATCGCGCAACGCGAAGCCTGGCTCCCAACGCGACGCAACAGTGAAGTCGTGCTCTGCGTAATGCCGTTGTTCCATGTTTCGGCGGTCTCGATGTCGCTCTACCTGAGCCTGCACGCGCGGGGCGAACTGGTGTTGATGCGGCGCTTCGACGCCGCCCGCACCATCGAGGCCATTGCGACTCACGGCGTCACCCTGCTGCCGGGCGCGCCCGCGATCTTCCACGATCTGCTGCTGAGTCCGGCCCTGAGCCTGGAACGCCTGGCCAGCCTGCGCGCCTGCTTCTCCGGCGCGGCGCCCCTGCCGCGCGAAACCCTGGCGCGCTTCGAACAACGCGCCGGATGCCCCATCTACGAAGGCTATGGCATGAGCGAGGCCGGCCCCTGCCTGGCGTTCAATCCCATGCATCTTCCCCGCAAACCCGGATCGGTCGGCCTGCCCGTGCCGGGCGGCGAACTGCAGGTGGTGGACCTGGACCACGGCGGCCGGGTCCTGCCGCCGGGCCAGCCGGGCGAGATCCGCGTGCGCGGCCCGCACGTGATGGCGGGCTACCGGCAGCCGGCGCCGGATGCCGCGCAGGCATTGCGCGAGGGCTGGTTCTATACCGGCGACGTGGCAATGCTGGACGACGAAGGCTATCTCCACCTGCAAGGCCGCCGGCACGATTGCATCAATGTCGGCGGCTTCAAGGTCTATCCGCTGGAAGTGGAGCAAGTGCTGTTGTCGCGCCCTGAAGTCGGCGAAGCCGCCGCCTTCGGCGTGCCGGACGAAAGGCTGGGTCAGGTGGTGCATGCCTGGGTGACGGCCGCGCCCGGCCAACGCCTGGACGCGGCCGCCCTGCAAGCCCACTGCACCGCGCACCTGGCGGCCTACAAGGTGCCGCGCCGGATCGGCGCGATGGACGCCCTGCCGCGCACCAGCATCGGCAAGCTCGCCCGCGGCGCGCTGCCCCCCGTGGCCGCGCCCGGCCCGATTTCGCAGTGACATTCAACACAAGGGGAGGAACATGAATCAACTCGATCTGCAGGCGCTGCAACACCAGCTCGCCGAAGAGGGATACGCCGTCATCGAGAACGTGCTGGACGCCGC
This sequence comes from Achromobacter sp. D10, assembly GCF_035282245.1. NCBI lineage: Bacteria > Pseudomonadati > Pseudomonadota > Betaproteobacteria > Burkholderiales > Alcaligenaceae > Achromobacter > Achromobacter sp. D10. The sequence continues at coordinate 472,666 of NZ_JAYJLE010000002.1, read as the reverse complement.
GCAACTGGAACAGGCGCGCGCGCGCGTGGCCGCCCTGATGGCCGCCGAGCGCGCCGAGCCGTTCCCGCTGGACGACGAACGGCATGACGACGACGACGACATCCTGGCCTACTATAAGCGCCACTACACGGTGAGCGACATGGAGGCCCGGCGCATGGTGGCGCGCGTGCACCAGTACCGCCGCGACAACGAGAACACGCGCTGGCCGGTACCCATTAACAAAGTGTCGAAGAACTTCCTGCACTTGCCCACCCTGTTCGACGACGACAAGTCGCAACGCGTCTGGAATCTGCTGAACAAGGCGCCCGACATGATCCCGCTGATCGAGCACCCGGTGGTGCTGCCCATGGTGCGCAGCGTGATGGGCCAGGACTGCAATCTGCACGACTTCCAGGCCACCAGCATCGGCCCGGGCACCGGAGGCGGCGCCTGGCACGTGGACGCGCCACTGGGCCAGATCGCCGAACCGCTGCCGGAATTTCCGCTGACGCTGCAGAACGTCTGGATGCTGGACGACTTCACTGCCGACAACGGGGCCACCCGCGTCATGCCGCGCAGCCACAAGCTGCGCAAGTCGCCGCCCTGGGGGAGCGGCCCGCTGGACGGCGAGGTCACCCTCACCGCCCCTGCCGGTTCGGTCGCCATCTGGTTGTCCAATACTTGGCACCGCTCGGGCCCGAACCATACCGACCGCGAGCGCCGCGCAATCCTCTGCAACTACAACGTGTCATGGCTGCGCGGCTTCGCCGATTTCACCAGCACGCTGGCCGACGGCATTGCGGCCGGGTTGTCCAATGATGCGCGCTACCTGTTGGGCTACGGCGCGCGCGCGCCGCTGACGCGCTGACATGGCCGCCGCTACCTTGCCCCAGGCCCGCGACGCCGCGGTCACCATCCACGGTTACTGTGATCCCGCGTTTGAAGCAGTGCGCGCGGCTTTCGCACGCAACTTCCTGGACGGCGGCGAGCTGGGCGCCTCCGTCGCCATCGAGGTCGATGGGCGGCCGGTGGTCGACCTATGGGCCGGCTGGGCCGATACCGACCACAGCCAGCCCTGGCAACGCGACACCGTCTGTATCGTGTTCTCCAACACCAAGCCGGCCACGGCGCTATGCGCCCATATGCTGGCCGAGGCTGGCGAACTGGACCTGGACGCGCCCGTCGCCCGCTACTGGCCGGAATACGCGGCGGCGGGCAAGGGCGGCACCACCCCGCGCATGCTGCTCAATCACACCGCGGGGCTGCCCGCGCTGCGCGACCCCTTGCCGGCGGATGCCGCGTTCGACTGGGAAGGCATGACCGGCCGCCTGGCCGCCGCCGCGCCCTTCTGGGCACCGGGCGAACGCGTGGCCTACCACGGCCTGACCTACGGTTGGCTGGTCGGCGAGCTGGTGCGCAGGCTCGCCGGCTGCATGCCTGGCGAATTCTTCCGCCGCCACATCGCGCAGCCGCTGGACCTGGACTTCTGGATCGGCTTGCCCGCCAGCGAGGAAGCGCGGGTGGCGCCCATCGTGCCCCCGCCCGCGCCGCAAGCGCCGCTAAGCCCCTTCGAGCAGTCCCTCAAGGACGAACCCGACAGCCCCACTGCGCTGTATGCCAAGAACACCGGCGGCTGGCGCCCGTCCGGCTTCAACAGCCGCGCAGGCCACGCCGCCGGACTGTGCGCGGCAGGAGGCATCGGCAATGCGCGCAGCCTGGCGCGCCTGTACGGGACGCTGGCGCTGGGCGGTGCGCGCGACGGCGTGCGCCTGCTGCGCGAGGACACGTTGGCCGCGGCTACCGCCTTGTCCGCGCGGACGGACGACGACGCCTGCCTGCGCGTGCCCTCGCGCTATGCCAGCGGCTTCATGCGCCAGATGGACAACCGCGCGCTCGGCCTGGACAGCGCCTGCTTCGGCGAGCAGGCCTACGGTCACACGGGCGCCGGTGGATCGCTGGCCTTCGCCTGGCCGCAACGGCGGCTCGCCTTTGCCTACACCATGAACCGCATGGGCCGCACGGTGCTGCTCGACAACCGCGCGCACCGGTTGGTGCGCGCGGCGCATGCCGCGATCGGCGCGCCCCCGCCTTATTGAAGCCAGCGCAGCACACCAATCACAAAAAACACTGGAGACAAATCCTCATGAACACGCACTTCCCCCAGCGCCCCTCCGTCCTGTGGCGGCTCTTCGCCGCCGCCGGCGCGACCCTGTTGGTCCACGGCGCCTCCCTGGCCGCCGACCCGGTCAAGATCGGCTACCTGATTCCGTTGTCGGGCAGCGCCACCGCCTCGATCGGCAAAGACATGTCGCGCGCCACCCATCTGGCCGTCAAGCACATCAATGAAACAGGTGGAATCAAGGCGCTGGGCGGCGCGCAGCTGGCACTGGTCGAAGTCGACACCCGCGGCGACGCCAAGGTCGCCATGACGGAAGTCGAACGCCTGATCACGCGCGAGAAAACGCCGGTTCTGCTTGGCGCCTTCCAGAGCGGCGTGACCTTTCCCGCCACCGCCGTAGCGGAAAAGAACCGCGTGCCATGGGTGGTGGACCTGGCCGCCAAGGCCGACATCACCGAGCGCGGCTTCAAGTACGTGTTCCGTCCGACGCAGATTCCGGCTTCGGGCAACGCGGAGAGCATGGCCGAGTTCATCGACTACGCGGGCAAGACGACCGGCAAGCCCGCCAAGACCGTCGCCATGGTCTACGAGAACACCGACTGGGGCCAGGACATGGCCAACACGCTGCGCGCCAAATTCAAGGCCGCCGGCATCGACCTGGTGCTCGACGAGGGCTACCCGCCCAACTCGCCCGACCTGCGGCCGCTGGTACTGAAGATCAAGGGCAAGAAGCCCGATGTCGTCACCGTGACTTCCTACGGCGCGGACGCCGTGCAGCTGCACAAGCTGCTGGCTCAAATGCGGGTCGGCTCGACTTATGTCGGCAGCGCGGCCGGCCAGATCGACAGCACCTTCATCCCGCTGGTCGGCAAGGACATCGCCAGCCATGTCTACACCACCAATGGCTGGGCGGGCTACGAATCGTCCATCACCACGCCGTTCGCCAAGAAGTTCTGGGACGATTTCGTCGCCGCCTACAAGGTCGAACCCAACGAGCTGTCGGTCAGCGCCTACGCGGCCGTCTGGGTCATCAAGGACGCGCTGGAGCGCGCGGGCAAGGCCGAACCCGAGGCGATCCGCGACGCCCTGGCCCAGACCAAGCTGGAAGGCACCGACCTGAACAAGCTGGTGGGCTACGACATCGTGATCGACGCCAAGGGCCAGAATCCGCAGAAGCGCTACGTCATGCAGCAGATCACGCCCGAGGGCCAGTACCGCACCGTATGGCCGGAAAACCTGGCGTCCAAGTCCTACAAGATGGTCTGGCCCGCCGCCCAGCCCTGACAACCCGGCGCCGCCCGCGTCCCCGCAAGGTCGCGGCGGCGCCCCGTTACCGCTAGGAGCCTTTCCTTGACCACTACCCTACTCCAGGCGCTGCTGGGCGGTATCGCCAGCGGCGCCGTCTACGGACTGATCGCGCTCGGGCTCAGCCTGCAGTTCGGCGTCATGAAGATCATCAACTTCGCGCATGGCGCCTTCCTGATGATGTCCATGTATGTCTGCTTTGCGCTGACCAGCCATTTCGGTCTGCATCCGCTGGCCGCCATGCCCCTGACGGCCGCGGTGCTGTTCGCGGTCGGCTACGCCTGTCAGCGCTGGCTGATCGACGGCATCTACCGCAAGGAGACCTCGCGCGAGCCGATCGGCGTGCTGATCTTCACCACCGGCCTGTGGATCTTCCTGGACAACGCGTTCCTCGCGCTGGCCGGGCCCGACAGCCGCACCATCGATGCGCCCTGGGCCAATGAAGTCTGGATGCCCGGCGACCTGATCTTCACCTATCCCCAGATCGCCGGCCTGTTCTTCGCCTGCCTGATTACCGCCGCCCTGGTGCTGTTCCTGCGCCATACGCGCACCGGCCGCGCCATCCGCGCCACGGGCCAGGACCGCGAAGCCGCCAGCGTGCTGGGCATCGACAGCACCCGCGTCTACCGGCTGTCGTTCGCCATCGGGCTGCTCGTACTCGGGGCGGCGGGCGCCCTGCTGTTGCCGCTTTACCCGGTCAATCCCTTCGTCGGCGACATCTTCGGCCTGCGCGCCTTCGTCATCGTCGTGCTGGGCGGCATCGGTTCCGTCGCCGGTGCGTTCTGGGGCGGCATCCTGGTCGGCGTACTGGAATCCGTGGGTAGCCAGTTGATCCCCATCACCTACGCCGAGGCGCTTATCTTCCTGCTGTTTCTCGCCACCATGTATTTCCGGCCCAGCGGGCTGTTCGGCGTGGAGAACGAATGATGGCCAAGAAAAATATGACGTCGGCGGCCGGCATTGCCGCGCTGGCCGTGCTTGCGCTGCTGCCGCTTGCCAGCGGCAACCAGTACCTGCTGTCGGTCGGCGCCATGACGCTGCTGTATGCCTACCTGGCGCTGTCGTGGAACATCCTGGGCGGCATCGCCGGCCAGCTCTCGCTCGGCCACGCCGCCTACTTCGGGCTGGGCGCCTACACCTCCACCTGGCTGTTCGTGAACCTGGGCATCAGCCCATGGCTGGGCATGTGGGCGGGCGCCGTCGTCGCCATGGGCGCCGCCCTGATCGTGGGACTGTCCTGCCTGCAGTTGCGCGGTGCCTACTTCGCGCTGGCCACCATCGCCTCGTGCATGGTGCTCAAGACCCTGGTGGAAAACGCCGACACCCTGCTGGGCGGGCCGCGCGGCATGGAGGTCACGCTGCTGCGCGATGCGCCGCTGTACTTCCAGCACACCGGCAAGGCCTACTACTACATCGTGGCACTGGTCTTCACCATCGCCGCGTTGCTGATCAACCGCCACGTGCTGCGCAGCCGCTTCGGCTATTGCCTGACGGCGGTGCGCAATGACCAGGATGCGGCGATGGCGCTGGGCGTGCCGGTGCGGCGCTACAAGTTGACGGCCGCCATGCTGAGCGCCGCCATGACCGCGCTGGGCGGCACCTTCTATGCACAGTTCGTGCTCTACATCAGCCCGGACAAGGTCTTCGGCGCCAACCTGAGCGTGGTGATCGCCGTGGTCTGCATCATCGGCGGACGCGGCACATTGTGGGGACCGGTGCTGGGCGCCTTGCTCCTGTTGCCGGGCGAGGAACTGGCGCGCTCTCTCACCGGGGGCATGGTCGGCGCCGACATGATGCTGTACGGTCTTTTGCTGATGATCGTCATCCGCTGGGAGCCGCGCGGGCTGATGGCCATACTGGCGCGCCGCGCCAGCGTGCCCGCACGCGGCGCCAGCTCGCCGGTCAAGGCCGCCGGCCCCGCCATGGGAGGCACGCGATGAACCTGCTTGAATTCCACAGCGTCAGCCGCAACTTCGGCGGCGTGCGGGCCTCGGACGAGGTCAGCTTCGCCGTCGGCGCGGACGAGATCGTGGGCCTGATCGGCCCCAATGGTGCCGGCAAGACCACCTTGTTCGCAATGGCCTCGGGCTTCGTGCCGCCCAGCAGCGGCGAAATCCGCTTTAACGGCGCTCGCATCAACGGTCAGGATCCGGCGCGCATCTGCGCGGCGGGACTTGCGCGCACCTTCCAGATCGTCAAGCCCTTTGGCGACATGACCGTTCTGGAGAACGCCATGATCGGCGCCTTCCTGCGCCATCGCGCACCAGCCCAGGCAGAAGAAATCGCGCAGGCCGTCCTGGAACGCGTCGGCCTGGCCGGACGGGAGCACCAGGTCGCGCGCACCCTCACGCTGTCGGGCCGCAAGCGGCTGGAAGTCGCCAAGGCGCTGGCCACTCAGCCCCGGCTGCTGTTGCTGGATGAAGTGATGGCTGGCCTCACGCCGGTGGAGACCGAGGAAATGGTGGCGCTGATCCTGTCGCTGCGCGGCGACGGCATCAGCGTCCTGGTGATCGAACACAATATGAAGGCCATCATGCAACTGTCCGACCGTATCGTCGTCATCCAACAGGGGCGCAAAATCGCCGATGGCCTGCCGCAGCAGGTCGCCAACGACCCGCTGGTGGTGCGCGCCTATCTGGGGGAGGCCGCCTGATGCTGGAGATCCGTCAACTGGACGCCGGCTACGGCGACGTGCAGGTCTTGCGCGGCGTGGACCTGCGCGTGGATGAAGGCGAGATCGTCAGCCTGGTCGGCGCCAATGGCGCCGGCAAGAGCACGCTGATCCGCACCGTCATGGGCTCCCTGCCCGCGCTGGCAGGCGAGGTCCGCTTCCTGGGCGAACGCATCAGCGGTCTGCCCGCGCACCTGGTGGCCCGCCTGGGCATGGCCCAGGTCATGGAGGGCCGCCGCCTGTTCGGCCACATGGACGTCGAGGACAACCTGCTGGTCGGCGCCGACGTGCTGCGCGACAAGCGCCGCAGCCGGGACAACCTGGACTGGGTCTACCAGCTGTTCCCGCGCCTGCGCGAGCGCCGCCGCCAACTGGCACGGTCATTCAGCGGCGGCGAACAGCAGATGCTGGCCATCGGCCGCGCCCTGATGACGTCGCCCAAGCTCCTGCTGCTGGACGAGCCGTCCATCGGGCTGGCGCCCATCATGGTCAAGGACATTTTCGACAAGCTGCCGCTGATCAATGCGCGGGGTATCACCATCCTGCTGGTGGAGCAGGATGTGCACCGTTCGCTCAGCATGGCCGCCCGCGGCTATGTGCTGGAGCACGGCGAAATCGTCATGTCCGGGCCTGGCGCCGAGCTGCTGGCCGATGAAGGGCTGCGCCGCGCCTACCTGGGGGTTTGACGCCGGGGCGCCGGTCAATTCGCGACCCGGTCAACTCGCGACCCGGTCAACTCGCGACCCGGTCAATTCGCGACCCGGTCAGAATGTCACCTTGACCGAGGGCGCGCTGCGCTTGGCCTCGCCGTGGAACACGGCTTCGATATTGTTGCCGTCGGGATCCAGCACGAAGGCCCCGTAGTACCCAGGGTGATAGTCCCGGAACCCCGGCGCGCCGTTGTCCTTGCCCCCATGGGCCAATGCCGCCTGGTAAAAGGCATCGACCATCGCCTGATCCTGTGCCTGGAACGCCAGGTGATGGCGGCCGGTCAGTTGCCCCGCCGCGGCCTTGCTGTCGGCGGTGGACACGAACAGTTCGTCCGCCCAGAAGTAGCTGTCGCCCGTGCCGCCCATGGGCACCTTCAACGCATCGAAAACCGCCTGATAGAACCGCTGGCTGGCCGCCAGGTCCCGTACCACCAGCTGGATGTGATCGATCAGCCGGCCGCGATGGATTTCATTGGTCTGCATGAGGCACTCCCGTCGGAAAGAGAGCCTTTGACTATACCGCCCGCCATGCGGCCCCGTCGCGGCGGTTCATGCCAGGTACCAAACGACTTCGTCGCGCGCGTGATTGCCGCCGAGATCATGTCGCCGCCTGCGCCGCGGGCAGTGAGCCGTCACGCCGCGCTCAGCGCCTTGCCCAGCACGGTGAACACGCGCTCGTCCGTGGACTGCGCAACGTTGAACCGCAAAAAGTCCCCGGCAGCCAAGGACTGGCTGAACGCATTGCCGGGCGCCACCACCACGCCGTCCTGCAGGCAACGCCGGGCGACTGTCGCCGCGTCCTTGCCCTCCGGCAGGCGGCACCACAGGAACATCCCCGCGCGGGGCATCAGCCAGGGCTGGACGCCAAGCTTCTGCAGCCTCGCGGCGGTCCGGTCCATTTGCTGCGCCAGACGCAGCCGGGTCGACTCCATGTGCCTGCGGTAACCGCTGCCAGTCAAGGTCCTGAAGATGATGTCAGCCGCCAGCCGGCTGCTGCCAAAGGTGGTGGCGAGTTTCAGATCGGTCAGGCTTTCCATCCAGTCCGAGCGCGCGGCGATGTACCCGCAGCGCACCGACGCCGATACGGTCTTCGAAAAGCTGCCGATGTGGATGACCCGCGACAGCCCGTCGAACGCGGCCAGGCGCGGTGCAGGCGTGCTCTCGAAATCCGCGAAGATGTCATCTTCGACGATCACCAGCTCGGAATCCTCCGCAAGCTTCAGCAAACGATGCGCGGTCAGGGGCGATAGCGTCGCCCCCGTGGGGTTGTGGACGCCCGAGTTCGTGATGTACAGACGCGGAGCATGTTCCTGCAACGCCGCCTCGAACGCCCGGACGTCCGGACCGTTCGGCGTGTATGGCACCCCGACCGCCTTGACGCGGTGCGCCTTCAACAGCGCATGGAAGTTGAAGTAGCAAGGATCGTCCACCAGCACGGTATCCCCGGGTTCCAGCAGAAAGCGCAGAATCAGGTCGATGGACTGGGTGCCCGAATCGGTCAGCATGATCTGCTCGGGCCCGGCCTCTATTCCCATGCCCGCCATCCGGCGCGCCAGCAGCTGTCTCAAGGGGGGATGGCCCAATGGGGTGCCATATTCGGTCAGCTCGCCGGTGTCGGCCCGCGCCATGCCACGCATGGCGCGACGCAGCCCTTCTTCATACATCCAGCTGATGGGCAGCCAGCCGCAGCCCGGCCGCAGCGTATCCGAATCCGCCGACAGCGACTGGCGCGAAACCCAGAGCGGATCCACTTCGCGGTCCAGCTTGGGCCCCATCTCGGTAAGCGCCAAAGGCGCCACGTGCCCCGCCACATAGAAACCGGAACCGGGACGCGACACCAGCACCCCTTCGGCCGCCAGCCGCTCATAGGCCTCAACCACGGTGGACACCGACACATCCAGCGCCTTGGCCTGCATCCTCACCGACGGCAAGCGGGCGCCGGGCAGCGCGGTGCGCGCCGCAATCCGCCCCTGGATCTCGCTCATGACCTTCTTGATGAGAGTGCCGCCGCGCGCCATGGAGTTCTCCGCTGTACTGGCTACCATTGCATAACAGTTTCTTGAAATTGTACTGGATTGTGCGTAGACTCCCTGGGGCCTCCGTGCTGTACTGAAGCCCGGTATCAAGGAGCTTCAGATGGAAAAGGCCACCAGCGGCTGGGTAAACGGTTTTATCGGCGTCGTCATCTTTGCAGGATCTTTGCCTGCGACCCGGGTGGCGGTGGCAGACCTGGATCCCGTCTTCCTGACTTGCGCGCGAGCCGCCATCGCAGGTCTGCTGGGCCTGGCGCTCTTGCTGTTGCTGCGCCAACGCAGGCCGACCCTCTCCGACCTTCCCTCCCTTGCGCTGACGGCATTGGGAGTCGTGGTCGGCTTTGCCTTGCTGACGGCGCTGGCCCTGAAGCACGTCACTTCGGCCCACTCCATTGTCTTTCTCGGCCTGCTGCCGCTCAGCACGGCCATCTTCGCGGTCATACGCGGCGGCGAACGTCCGCGTCCACCGTTCTGGATGTTCTCCATCATTGGTGCCGGCTGCGTGGCGGGCTATGCCGCGTGGGGCGGACTGGAGGCTTCGCCCACGGGCGACCTGCTCATGCTCGCCTCCATCATCGTCTGCGGCCTGGGCTACGCCGAAGGCGCCAAGCTCTCCCGCAAACTGGGCGGCTGGCAGGTCATCAGCTGGGCCCTGGTTTTGTCGCTGCCCATCATGTTGCCGATCGCGCTGCTCACCATGCCGGCCTCGTTCGCGCAGGTCGGCACGCCGGCCTGGCTCGGCTTCGCCTATGTGTCTCTCTTCAGCATGCTCATCGGCTTTGTGTTCTGGTACCGCGGGCTCGCGCAAGGCGGGATTGCAGCCGTGGGGCAATTGCAGCTGTTCCAGCCATTCATGGGCTTGGGGCTGGCGGCGGCCCTGCTGCATGAGAATGTGAGTTGGACCATGCTGATCGTGACCCTCGCGGCAGTGGTCTGCGTGGCCGGCGCGAAGCGGTACGCGTAGTGATCGTGGCCGCGCAGCCGCAAGGCGAGCGCGCTCACGTCGTAAACTGGCGTGCCATGGCCCGTTGGGACGCAGCATGTCCTTCATCCCCTTTTCCAAGCCGCGCCCGGCCCGCGAACAGACCTGGCGCGTCATGCACAGCCGCCAGCTCCCGCAGGTCCCCAATCCGGATGACCGCATCGTGCTCTACGATGCCCCGCCGGATGCCGCCACCCTGGCGTCGATCGAAGACGCGCATCTTTGGGCGCCACATGGCGATCCGCTGCGCGAACTACCCTCGCTCATCGCCCAGTTGCCGTCCCTGGTCCATCTATCCATCGGTCCCGGCGCCATTGCCGCCGATATCCTGACGGCGTTGCACGCAGACATGCTGCCCGCCAGCCTGCGCCACCTTTCCATCCATCCCGAATCAGGGACTTACCACTGGCAGGGCGGCCCTATGCCCGGGCTGGAGTCGCTGACCGTGAACGCAACGTTACGGTTCGATCCGGAAGACTTCCCCGCCTTGATATCGCTATCGACGGTGCCAGACCGGCGTGGCGCGCTGCTCGATCACGCCATGCGACTATCACTCATGGAGCTGAATCTCTGGACCGTGCCATTCGATTCGTCCCTATTCGATCGCATCGCCGGATTGCCGCTGTTGGCACTAGGCCTGCTCGCCGGCCGTGGAATGAAAACCCTGTCCGGCATCGAACAGCTGAGCCAATTGCGCTCGCTACGGCTGAAGAACCAGGGCATGCTGCAGACGATAGCTCCCATTGCGATGCTCCCCGACTTGGAAAGGCTGGACATTCAGTATTGCAAACGGATTGAGGACATAGGCGTGCTGGATGCGCTGCCTCAATTGAAGGAGCTGACGCTGGTAGGTTGCGGCGATGTGGGATTGGGCCAACTGGAGCAGGCCTTGCGCGCGCGAGTGCCGCGCGCGAACATCGCGGCAACGCGATAACCGGGGCGAGCCTGATGAACCTATTGCACGAACGCTTCCTGGACCATCTTTCGGCCCGCGGCTGGACGGTACTGCGTACAGCACCCCGTGCCGTCATCCCGGCCTCCCCCGCAGGCAGCGAAGCCCATGCGGTATTCCTGTCCTTGTTCACGCAGCTGTCCAGCGCGGACGACACGCGCTGGTTCCTCAGCGCAACCGACTATGCCGGAACCGCCGAGAGCGCCTTCGATCAGGACACCTTTCGCGACATCAGCCTGGAAGCCGCCATCAGCGACGCCGACCGCCAAATGGTCGAAACGTTCTGGGCGCGCCATGTGCCACTCTTCATGAGCGTGGACGGCGAGTATGAGTTTCTGGCGCTGGACCGGGTTTCGGGCGCGGTCGTACACGGCGCCGAGCCGGAGTTCGAGGCTGTCAGTGAAATGGCCCCAAGCCTCGAGAGTCTCTTCGATCAAATGCTTGCGGGCGGCAAGGCGGCCGCGCTGCTGGGCTGATGGTTCCGGTATATTCAGCCGACTCCCCTTGGGCCGTACGCCTCAGATGATTCGACCACGCTCCCGCATGCACCGCACCCTGCTCCCGGCGCTCGCGCTGGCCATGCTGTCCTTGCCCCCCACACACGCTGCCGCCGCCCAACGCATCGTCTATACGGGAACATTGCAGGGCGCGGGTGACGTGGTGCTCGAACTGGATACCGAAGCAAGCACCGACGGCGTATTGACCGGACGCTACTTCTACGCCCGGCATGGCGTGGATATCCCCTTGCGCGGCACCGCCAAAGATTTGGTCGAGCCGAAGCCCTATGGGGAAGCCCCTCAGGGCTCCAGGCAAGCGCTGCCCGCGGCAACCTGGCAAGGCATCCGTGACACCAACGGCTACCGCGGACTCTGGGTCGACGCCGGCACGGGTCGGCAACGCCGCTTCGACCTGAAGCCGGTCGCCCAATACGACACGGACCAGCTGGAAAAAGACCGCGGGCAGGCCCGAGCCAAGCAGCTGAATCCCAGCGACATCGACCTCCATGCGGGCATCAACATCCATCGCGCGCCCTACGAAACCCTGAAGCTGGCCGGACATTCCGAGCCCGTCGGCAAAGAAACGGGCAGCGGCCCGGTGGCCTATCGCCTGTGGCGCGACCCGCGCACCAAATTCACGTATCCCCGGCTGAGCCGGCACCCCGATGCGCAGGTTCTCCAGCGCATCAACTACCTGCTCGAACAACGCCATTGGCAAAAGAGCCTGGGTGCGCTGGACTGCATGGCGTCCGCGTACACCAGCGGCAATCCTGGCGCGGGCACGCTGGGCGGGTTCGACGAAGAAGCCGTCAACGTCAGCTGGCTGTCCCGCGCGCTGATGACGGTGACCGAGTCGGGCAGCCTGGACTGCGGCGGCGCCCACCCTTACAACCATTTCGAACCCTACACGTTCGACCTGCTGCGCGGCGAATACCTGGATTGGAATCGGGTGTTCGACGCGTATGCGCTGGGCAAGCGCTTCCCGGGCGGTGAAAAGAGCCCTGCGTTGCTCGGCCTGGTATCACAGGCGGTCAAGGCGGGAACGCAAACCGCGCCATCCGAGGATCGTCCCAATCTGGAAGATTGCGCGGATCTGTGGCCCGACTATCTGGCCTTGGGCGTCCAGGCGCCCGGCGCGCTGAGCCTGTCCGTGTCCGGCGTGGGCCACGCTGCGGGTGCGTGCCTGGGCACGCATGCCAGCGTGCCATTCAAGGAACTGGCGCCTTATCTGAAGCCGGACGGACAGGCCTATCTGGTCACCGACTGAGAGGGAGCACGGGACGGCACCAGGCGCCTCGCGTGCTCCTGGAAGCCGCGCAACCGGATTACTACCTTCGGATTCATCCGCGCACCTGCTTGACCGCAAGTAAACGCGATGGCAAGAATCGCACCAAGACTGAAACGCCTGGAGTAAGCCGCGATGCCGAGAATCTTCTGCAAGTCCGCCCTGCTCGCTATGGCGTTCAGTGTTCTTACGGTGGGGGACTCCCTGGCAGCAGAATGGGAACGCGAACGCGATGACCTTGGCCTCTACAAGGAACCGGTCTGTGACTATGGCTTTCGCGTCAAAAGTGCGCTCGTCAATATTGCGAAGCAGCTCCCCACAGGTGTAACGGCGACGAACGCGCAGTGGGAAATGGAGGTATTCAACAATCCTGATTCCAAGAGCTGGACGCTAGTTGGCAAGAGCAGAGCCGCTGATGCCAACCCCTCGAAGCTATGCCGTTTGAGCAGCGGGCAGCAATCACCATACGACGCTCAGCTCTGGTTCAAGCAGTACTTCGGCAAGTAATGCGGATGAGCATTTTACGTGGCAGCGCGGCGCAAGCAGAACTGCCTCGCGTGCTCCTGGAAGCCGCGCAGCGCGTCGGAAGGGACCAGCGATCCGCCGGTAGTCCAGATGACGTGGGTGGCCTGGGACATCTCGATACCCTGCGTATACGACTGCCCCGCGGCTGAGCCGAGCAGCCACCTCGGTCCCGAGACGCCGGCGGCGGCCGATGGTTCGACCTCGACGCCCAGGATGTCTTTCAAGGCAAGCAGGTTCAGGTAAAGCTCGTCATCCGACACGGTGAAGACACCGCCAAGCTGCGGCCCCATCAACGCGGTCACCAATTCAGAAGCCTGGCCAACGGCCAGGCCGTCGGCCTCCGTGCGGTTGTCCAGGCCAAGGTCGTAGACCGACACAGGGGTATCCGATCCCGAGGCCAATTGCACCAGTACGCAGGGCGAGGCGACGGGCTCGGCGAAAAAACAATGCACGTGAGGGCCGAACAGCGCTTTCAGGCCATGGCTGATGCCACCTGGCGCGCCGCCGACGCCGCAAGGGATATACACAAACAACGGGTGGTCCGCATCGACTACGCGCCCCGCTTCGGTCAGCTGAGCCGCCAGTCCGCGCGCCGCGGCGGCGTAGCCGAAAAACAGTAGCTCGGATTGCTCGTCGTCGACGAAATGGTTGCGGGGCGCGGCGAGCGCCTGGGCCCGCCCGGCCGCGACGGCCTCGGCGTAATCGCCGGCATGCTCCACCACGCGCACGCCGCGCTGGCGCAACCGGTCCTTCTTCCATTCCTTGGCATCGGCGGACATGTGGACCACGGCATCGAATCCCAACGCGGCCGCCATGACGCCGATGCTCATGCCCAGGTTGCCCGTGCTGCCAACGGTCACGGCGTACTGGCCGAACAAGGCGCGGGCCTGCGGCGTGGCCAGGACGCGCCTGTCCGTTGACGCGTCCTGCAGCAGGCCATGCTCCAGCGCGATCGACTCGGCAATGGCCAGCACTTCGTGAAAACCGCCCCGCGCCTTGATCGACCCCGCCACAGGCAGCTCATCATCGCGTTTGAGATACCAGTTTCCCGACGCCTCACCGGCACCCAGCGCAAGATGCAGGGGTTTGGCGTCCATCAGCCGGGACTCGATATGCCCGCCTGCGGCGGCAAGCTCGGGAAACAGCGCGGCCAGCAGCGGCGCGCAACGCGCCAGGCGGCTTTCGGCCTCGTCGATCAGCGCCAGGGACGGCGCGGAGCCGGGCAAGCGCCCTCCCCTAGCCGGGTTGAGCCATAGCAACGGCGTTCTTGATTGAAGATTTTCTAATAGCTGAGGATCGAATTTTGCGGTCATCATGGACTTGCGGGTTGATGGTTCGGCGCAAATCGTAGATTCAGGAGCCATGCAAGAATAGCGATCATTTCTAATTCAGCCATTAGCCTGACTTATGCCAGTCCATTTCGACTCCACGCTGCTGGGCGCCCTGCGCTGTTTTGACATGGCCGGCCGCCATCTCAGCTTCACCAGGGCGGCGGCGGCCATGAACCTCACGCAAAGCGCGGTGAGCCAGCAGATCCGGCAGCTGGAAGACCGCCTGGGCTACCTGCTGTTTGTGCGCCGGCAGCGCGGCTTGAAATTCACGCCCAAGGGCGAGTCGCTGTTCGCAACGGTCAACCGCGCGCTGGGCGATATCCAACACGAAATCGAGCGGCTGGGCTTGCCCACTTCCGCGCTGCAGGTCAATTGCCTGCCGTCGTTCGCGCTGCAATGGCTGATGCCGCGCCTGACGGAATTCCATCGCTTGCAGCCGGACGTGTCGGTGCGGTTGAAGGCGGAGTTCCAACCGTTGGACCGCAAGCTGATGGACGAAGAAGACATAGACCTCGCCGTCCGCTACGACCCAGCGCGCTACAGCCATCTGCAAGCGGATGCCCTGCTGGACGAATACTTGCTGGTGGTCGCCACGCCCGAATACCTGGCCGCGCACCCCGCGTTTCGCACCGGCCAATCACTCGACGGCGTCGAGTTCCTCCACGACGCGACGCCGTGGGTAGGCGCCGCGGAATTCATCGAATGGCGCACCTGGCTGCAAGCGCATCAACCCGGCTGGCTGCATCACCTGGACGGGCCGCAATTCAACCTGGCCAGCCTTGCCATCGGCGCCGCGCTGAATCATCAGGGCGTGGCGATCGGCCGCAGCGCGATGGTCTACGACGAAATCCGTAGCGGCCGGCTGGTAGACGTGTTCGGCAAGCACGCGCCCGCGCCGGCGCGCTACGTGCTGCTGTCGCGCCGGCCTGATGAGCGGCGCACCCGGATCTTTTCCGAATGGCTGAAATCCGAGTGCAGGAACTTCGACGTCGCGCGTTCCGAGCTGATCGGGTGCGCACAGGGGTAGCGCCGCAAGACCGGCGGCCGCCCTGCGCAGGGAGCATCAGGCAGCCGCGGCGTTCAGATGCTCATAAAGGATCGCCGCGCCTATGCCCATCAATGCCATTCCGCCCAATATTTCGGCTCGCTTGCCGGCAACGCTGCCCAGCGCCCGGCCCAGCATCACGCCTATTGTCACCATCAAGGTGGTGGCCAGGCCGATCGCGGCGGCAGCCACCACGATGTTCACGTCCACGAACGCCAGCCCCACGCCCACGGCCATCGCGTCGATGCTGGTGGCAAAGCCCGTGGCGGCCAACAACCAGAATGAATGGCGGGTGACGGGCGCGGCGTCTTCGTCCTCTTCCTTGAAGCCGTTGCGTATCATCAGCAGCCCCAGGACACAGAGCATTGCAAACGCGATCCAATGATCCCAGGCGACCACGTACTTAGCGGCGACGGAGCCCAGTCCCCAGCCTATCACTGGCGTGATGGCTTCGATCACGCCGAAGATCAGCCCTGTGCGCAAGGCTTCCGGGAATCTGGGTTTGTGCAGCGCGGCGCCTTTGCTGATGGCTGCGGCGAAGGCGTCCGTGGACATGGCGAACGCGAGAACGATGATGGCGATGGCATTCATTTGAGGAAGGATCCTGCCGGGCGCGAACCGCACGGACCTTCCGCGCCGCCCGGCGTCGCGCGAAAAATCCGTGGTCTCGCCAAGCTTGAATGCCGCTTGCGCCATGGCTGCAAAAGCCAAGAATGTTGACGCAAGCCTTTACGGAACAGGGCGCAACTGGCCGGACCGCAAAGAGGCTACTCCCCAAAGAGTAGAGGCAGTCTAGCAGACCTGGCTGACGCCTGTGTTACCCCCTACTCGCCGCGTATCCCCGCCTTCTCGATCACTTCTTTCCAGCCTTTCGCCTCCCTGTCGACCCATTCCTGCGCCTGCGCCTTGCCCGCGAAGGGCCCGCGCATGCCCAGCCCGGCCATGCTCTGCTGGAACTCCGGCATGGCGTACACCTTGGCCAGCGTCTTGTCCCAGACGTCCGCGATCTCCTTGGGGGTGCCCTTGGGCGCCATCACCAGGAAGGCGAAGGACACGTCGTAGTTCTTCAGCGCCGCCACGCCGGACTGCGCGGCGGTAGGCACCTCGGGCAGGTCGGCATCGCGTTCCTTGCCCGACACCGCCAGCGCTTTCAGCTTTCCCGCACGCACATGCGGCAGGACGCCGGGGGTGGCCAGGAATGCGGCCTGAATCTGGTCGCCCAGCAAGGCATTCACAGCCGGCGCGTTGCCGCGATAAGGCACATGCGCGACTTCCATGCCCGCCGCGAGCCTGAGTTTCTCGAAGGCAAGATTGCCCGGGCTGCCATAGCCGGCAGAAGCATAGGTGATGCGATTTGTCTTGGCATACCGCAGAAAGTCATCCAGCGTATTGATACCGAGCTCAGGGCGCACCGCCAACGCAAGGCCGAAGGATCCCGCCAGGCTCAGCGGTTCCAGCCTCTGCGTGACGTCCTTGTCCAGTCCCTTGAAGATGTAGGGGTTGACGGTCATCAGCGTGTCCAGCGTCATCAACAGCGTGTAGCCATCGGGTGCAGCTTGCGCTACCGTTTGCGCGCCGATGTTGCCGGACGCGCCAGAGCGGTTTTCAACGACGACCGTCTGGCCCAGGAGCTTGCCCGCATGCTGCGCGAGGGCGCGCGCTTCAAGGTCCAGTGGACCCGCGGGCGGAAAGTTGACAATGAGGCGGACCGGGCGCGAGGGGTAATCCGAAGCGATGGCGGATGAGGTTCCGGCCACGAGCAGCGCCGCACAGAACAGCAAGGACTTGATCATGCTTTTCTCCTGGATGGGCTGGCCGGTGGGCCAGCGTCTCTGCGAGTGGTCAGGCGATGGCCGAAGGATGCGGACTGCTCTCGGCGTGGCGGATCATGCTGCGCGACAGTTCCAGCAGCAGTTCAGCGCGCAGCGAGCCGGCCGCGGGGTCGTCCCACAGATTGCGCAGCTCGTGCGGGTCTTCGCGCAGGTCGTAGAGTTCGCCCCAGGCGGCATCGGCATAGACGCTGAGCCGGTGGCGCGGCGTTTGCAGCGTGCGCATGCGGGTGCGGCCAGGGAAGCCGAACATGGTGCGTTGCCCCTCTTCCTCGATCAAAACCGCATCGCGCACGCGCTCCGCCTCGCCGGACATGAGCGGCAGCAAGGACGCGCCCTGCATGCCGTTGTAGGCAGGCAAGCCAGCGCGCGCCAGCACTGTCGCGGCGATGTCGGCGGTCGAACACAACGCCTGGCTGCGCGCGGCGGCAGGCGCGGCCTGCGGATCCCGCCAGATGAATGGCGTGCGGATCAGGCTTTGGTAGTGGACCGGCCCTTTGAGCAGCAATTGATGGTCGCCGAAGTAGTCGCCGTGGTCGCTGGTGAAGATGACGACGGTGTTGTCGTCCAACCCGGTCTGGCGCAATGCCTGCATGACCCGGCCGATGGTGGCGTCGATATGGCTGATGGAACCATAGTTCAGCGCGATGGCTTCGCGCGCCTCGCGCTCGGTGCAGGCGAAGATGGCGGGCGTATGCTTGACGGCCTTGCCTTCGTCCCGCTGCCGATGCAGCCAGGCCACATGGGGCGGTATCTGGCGCCCGGTAGAGACGCAGGCATGAAAGGACTCCGGCAGCAGGACGTCCTCCGGGCGGTACATATCCCAGTACTTGCCATGCGGCGTGAAGGGGTGGTGCGGATCGGGAAACGAACACTGGATGAAAAATGGCTTGCCACCCGCGGCATGCTCGCGCAATTGCGCAATGGTCTGGTCGCCTATGTATGCCGTGGTGGAGCATTCTTCCGGCACACGGGTGCGCCAGGCCTGGTGATGCTCGGTCAGCACATAGCCGGGCGCTGGCATGGCATGTTCAGGGCCCCACAGGCGCCGCGCTTCCGGGTGCTCTCGCGCCAGCCAGCGTTCGTAATGGCCCCAGACCTGGTCGCCATGGTCAACCGCGAGCGCCACGCGCTCGAAACCATAAAACGGGGTGTCCAGGTCATGGGCGGGGTCTGTGCGCCAGAGCGGTCCCCATTCCTGGTCATAGTTGCCGGGCTCGGCAACCCACGCCTCGCCCCGCGCGCCGTCGCCGGCGGGCGGCCAGACCGCCGGCTTGCCCGTCATATTCTGCAGATGTGACTTGCCGATCAGCGCCGTCGCGTAGCCCGCGCCGCGCAAGCGGTCGACAAAGGTGGTCGCGCGCTGCGACAAGGGGATGCCGTTGTGGCGCACGCCGTGCACCGAGGGCATGCGGCCGGTCATCAAGGTGGCGCGATTGGGCATGCAGATGGGCGACGCCACGTAGAAACGGTCCGCCGACCACCCCTGCTCCGCCAGTGCGTCCAGCGCCGGCGTGCGCAGCATGGCGTTGCCATAACTGCCCAGATGATCCGCGCGCTGCTGATCCGTGATGAATAGCAGGAAATTCGGCTGCATCGTGTCTCCTCGCCGCCGGCTTTGCACCGGCTGGACTCTGTTTTGTGGCCATTATGGTTAGGCGAGACATAAATTGATAATGAATTAATATTACCGAGCCATAACCCTGAATTTATGTCTGAGGGACGTCTGCATGGACTGGACTCATCGCATCCGCCTGCGCCACCTGGCCATCCTGGTGCGCCTGTGCGACACCCGCAATCTGAGCCAGGTTGCCTCGGAGCTGAATATCACGCAGCCCGCGCTGTCCAAGTGGCTGAAAGACCTGGAAGAAGACATCGGCCTGACGCTGTTCGACCGCCACGCGCGAGGCATCGAGCCCACGCCCTACGGGCTGGAACTGCGCACCCATGCGCGCGAAATCCTGGGCAAGCTGGGACGCGCCCAGGACACCATGGCGCAACTTGCCCGCGGCGCCACCGGAACGCTGGCGGTGGGCGTCACGCCCAATATCGCGCCGGTGCTGCTGCCGCCCAGCATCCAACGCTTTCGCGAACGCTATCCTCGCGTACTGCTGCGGCTGGCCGAAAACACCCTGGACCATCTGCTCCCGCTGGTGCAGGAAGGCACATTCGATGTGTTGGTCGGCCGCCTGGAACAGCATTCGCTGCCCCGCAACCTGCACTACGAAGAGCTGTACGGCGAACCCATTTGCCTGGCCGTGGGCACGGCGCATCCGCTCGCGCACAAGCGCAAGGTGACATGGCAAGATGTGCAGGAATACCCCTGGATCGCGCCCGGCGCTTCAACACCGATGCGGATCCGCATCGATTACGAACTGGCGCTGGCCGGCCAGCCCGCGCCCTGGCATCAGGTGGAATCGTCGTCGGTGCTGGTCAACCTGGCGCTGCTGGACGGATCCGACCTGGTGCTGCCGATCTCGGAGCGGCTGGCGCGACATTTCGCCAAGCAGCACATGATCAAGGTATTGCCGCTGGCGATGCGCAGCCGGGGCATTACCGGCATGGTGTGGCGCGATGCCGCGCTGGCCTCCGAACATGCGGCGTATTTCATGGAATGCCTGCGGCTGGCGCGCTAAGTCCGGCTCGGGAAAATGACAGATCATCCGCCGAATCCTGATCGCCTATCGGACCTATCCATGACCCAATCCGAGCCTTGCCGGCCTAGCCGCGCTGCCGCGCAACCCCGGCCGCAGGCGCGCTCACCAAGACACGTGGAACATTGCCTTGGCCAGCACCACGATGAACGCCATGTGGCAGAACACGCTGACATGCATGCGCCGGCTCAGGGCGCCGGTCAGATGCTGGCGCCGCGCCAAGGTCAACGCCGTGGCGACATGAACCAGCACGCTCAAGGCCAGCGCGATCTTCAGCAACAGCAGGATGCCAAAAGACGAGGCGAATGGATCCGCAAGCGCGCTGCGGTACTGCCAGGCCAGTCCCAGACCGGCCAGGTACAACACCACCACCGACCACGGCAGCACCGCTCGCACCCGCGGCGCCAACTGGCTGCCCAGCGCATGGCGCACCTCGGGTGGCAGACGTTTATGCACGGGCTCCAGGAACAGCACCTCGAAGGTGACGGTGCCGACGAAAAGAAAGGCGGCGAGCAGGTGCAGGATGAGCAGCAAGGGGTAGGTATTCATGGCTGCGTGTAGTTCCCACGGATGGGGGTGACCGTCAGTAGCAATTTTCCCATCCGGGCGCGACCCGTGAAGTGATGAATGTCAAACTCCTGCCGCACCGGCCCGCCAGAGCAACCCGCACGAAAAAAACGCGCCCGAGGGCGCGTTTATTGGGAGGGAGGCCTGCAGCAAACTGCGGCGCGCAGTCTACTTGCGCGACGCGTCCTGCTCCACCACCATATCCAGCACATACACCTGCTTGGGCGCATCCGCGGGCGGATTCTTCCAGTCGTAGCGCTTCACGCGCAGCACGGTGCGCACGCCGTCCTGGTGCTGGAAGCCTTCGATGGACTGATACAGCGGATGCCACTTGTCCTGGGTGGGCTGCTGCACGCCAGCGTCGTTGTAGCGGCGCTCGCGCACCATCAGGCACTGATAGTTGGGAATCAGCGGGTGGCTGCACTCGGTCTTCTTCGCGGCGACTTCCAGGAACATGATTTCGCCGGCGCTGCCGTACAGGGTCTCGGGCGTCGGTTCGCCGACGAACTTCAGCACGCTGCCGTCCTGCGCGACCAGTTCCAGCCCGGGTTCGGATGCTTGTCCGCTGAGCGTGGCACGCAGTTCGCCCTTCATGCGCTGGCCGATTTCGGCGTCCAGGCGCATCAGGCTTTGGTCGCAGGCTTTCATGGTCGACGCGAGGTTCGCCACGCGCAGCACGCCATTCGTGTAGGTGTAGCCGCCGAACTGCGCGTTGCAGCCGCCGCGGATATTCAGCGCGTCCTGCGTGAACGACAGGCGCAGTTGGTGTTCGACGCCGGCCTGCAGCGCGGCGATCGGCTTGCCCGCCGCATCGGTGGCGGAAGCCAGGCGCCAGTAGTAGGCGGGCAGGCTCACTTCAGGGCTGGCGGGCGTGGTGGCGGTAGTGGGCATGGAGGACGATCCTTCGCGGGGAGAGGAAGTCGGAGCGCAAGCTTGCAGCAGCGCGGCGCATACGGACGCAAGGAGGATGGTTTTCTTCATGGTTCGTTCCTGTCAGCCGGATGGCACTGATGAAAAGCGGGATTCTACGTTCGCGGGATGGACGTTTTGAACGCGCGGCCCTCCAGTGGGTTTCAAAATCTTGCCGCCGATCCGGCCCGAAAAATATCCTCCGGGCAACGTCTCCTACGGGTTTTCCCTAGGCAAACGCGTACTGCTCTAGTCTGCCAGCGAACAGCCGAGAGGTCTTCGCTGGCTTACAACTAAATACATAACCCTCAAAATACTGCAAGTATTGCCAATACACCGGGAACTGCACGCAATACGCGCAAACCGTCGCGACACCGGCCTGATCGCGCAGGCGCGATCAACTCACCGGCGTCAGTTGGCGGGGTAGGACGCGCCCGTCAGGCAGGCTCGGGCCCACTCATAGTCGTCATCGCCCACGATCTCTCCATCGATCTTGGGCAGCGGCTGGGAGGGATAGGAAAAGTCCGGCTTTTGCGGCTTCATGTTCCATTTTGTCTCGCCTGCCGTATCGGAGCATGCCTCGTCCGAGTTGCTGAACGAGCAGGACGCAGCCAACTGCGGTTTGCCGTGCACGATGTTGGCGACATAACGCTTGGTATAAACGCCGCCCGAAGCCCAGTACTCGTCGACCGAGCAGATGCGGTCATGGTTCTGGTAGTGGCGCGTCGCGAAGCAACCGTAGTAGGCATGTTCGCCCGGCAAGATGTCGCATGAAGTCGAGTAGCCGGCGTAGGCGCCGCCGGTGAATTGCGCCTGGAACTGCTGCTGGCGAACGGCGCTGCCGATCATGTCGGGCAGCGCGGCGCCCTTGTGTGTTTCCTTGAGTTGCGCCGTACGGCTTTGGATCAAATCGCGAGCAACGCCTGCAACCGTCTTGCCGGCGGGAACCGAACCCGGATCCTCGATCAGGTTCATCAGCGCGCCGTCGCGCGCCACAATCCAGCGCTTCTGGCTGTGCGCCAGCATGGCGCGGATATCGCCGTCGGGGGCCTGTTTCAGTATCGCGGCGTAAGCCCGGTTCAACTCGGCGTCCGCCGCCACGGTCTTGCGGTCCGAGCAGATCAGCTTTTCCACGGCGGTGGCGGCTTTGGCGCAATCGATCGCGTAGGCGGGCGCGGCAAGCGCGTATAGGCTCGCCAAGCACAACAGGCGGCCCGCGGAGATTCCAGATTTCATGTGACGTTTCCCTTTGAGGATGCGCCTCGCGTTGTCTCGATGCCTGAAGACGGTGTCGTCGTCCAGCGCGAAGCGGCAGCAAGGCTGCACTATGCACGCGACTTTTTAACAGACTGAAAACGGAGTTCATCCCTTTGCACCGCGGCGCGGATTGCAGGTCCGCTGGAATATTCCCCTTCCCCTGCTCGTCTACTCAGTGGCAAGCCGCGCAAGAGATCACGCGGCGCACCGCGTATCAACCAGCCGAACACGCCGGACGCCCGGCGTCGGTCAGCGCAGAAATGGAAGTCTTGATATGAAGTCGATCAGATCGTTTGCCTGCGGCATTGCCCTGGCTTGCACCGCCGCCGGCAACGCCTGGGCCGCTCCGAGCCTGAACGTATACGGCCCCGGCGGTCCCGCGCCCGCGATGAAGGAAGCGGCCGCTGCATTCGGCAAGCTGCACGGCATTGACGTCAGCGTCACCGCGGGCCCGACGCCGGCCTGGGCCGACCAGGCCAAACAGGACGCCGACGTGATCTACAGCGGCGCCGAAAACATGATGAGCGGCTTCGCCTCGGCGCTGCCGGGCGTGTTCGAGCTGCGCGAGGCCCGCACGCTGTACCTGCGGCCCTCGGCTATCCTGGTGCGGCCCGGCAATCCCAAGGCCATCAAGGGCTTCAAGGACCTGCTCCAGCCCGGCATCAAGGTCATGGCCGTGTCCGGCGCGGGCCAGACGGGACTGTGGGAAGACGTGGCCGGCCGTCTTGGCGACATCGAAACCGTGCGCGCCTTCCGCGCCAACCTCGTGCTGCCGGAGGCCGGCAACAGCGCGCAGGCGCGCACCCAATGGACCGAGGACAAGACCATAGACGCCTGGCTGATCTGGAACATCTGGCAGGTGTCCAACCCCGGGCTCGCCAGCGTGGTCGAGGTGGAAGAGCCGTACCGCATCTATCGCGACGCGGGCGCCGTCGTCACCAAAAAAGGCAAGGGCAATGCGCAGGCGCAAGCCTTTGTCGACTTCCTGACCGCAGCGGAAGGACGGGCGATCTTCAAGAAATGGGGCTGGAAGACGGATTGAAGTCCATCAGGAGCCGGACACAAAAAAAGCCCGCGATTCCCAGGGATTTGCGGGCTTTCGGAAAAGCTCGGACCGGGACGCGCAAGGCGCCCCGAGAACTCAGCCGACCACGCGGAAGCGCTCGGCGTCGTCCATGAACGCCTTCTCGCCGAAGCCGTTCTCGTTGGAGCCGAACGGCATCTGCGCACGCAGCTTCCAATAAGCCGGAACGTTCCATTCGCGGGCGACGGAGGCGTCGATCAGCGGGTTGTAGTGCTGCAGGCTGGCGCCCACGCCGGCGCTGGCCAGGGTGCTCCAGACCGACAACTGAGCCATGCCGCCCGCTTGCTCGGACCAGACCGGGAAGTTGTCCGCGTACAGCGCAAATTTTTCCTGCAGACCCTGCACCACGCCCTGGTCTTCGTAGAACAGCACGGTGCCCACGCCCGCGGCGAAGCTCTTGAGCTTGGCTTCGGTCTGGGCAAAGCTCTCGGCCGGCGCGACCTTGCGCACTTCTTCGATTGCGATGTTCCAGAGCTTCTCGCTCTCGGCGCCGAACAGGATCACGGCGCGCGAACTTTGCGAGTTGAACGACGAGGGGCTGTGCTTGATCGCGTCCTGGATCAGGGAGGTCAGTTCCTCCTTGGAGATCGACAGGTTGCGGCCCAGCGAATACTGCGTGCGACGCTGCTTGAGGGCGTCCAGATATGCGTTGCTCATGACGATTTGGCCTTCCGACGAGTAGATAGAGGAAAATGCATGAGGAATTCTAACGAGCGGCGATTGTTCCGAATACGTACCAGAGCTAAAAAAACCCCTCATCGTGCGGAACAAACTGTTCTGCCCATGAAGCTAATCTGCTCCGTACACAACAAGCGCTATCCCAATTCAAGGAGCCCGCGTGCATTACACCCAAGACCCGAACACCCCGGCCAGCGCCGACATCGGCTTTGACGATTTTCTCAAGGTCGACATCCGCGTCGGCACGATCCTGTCGGCGCAGGCCTTTCCCGAGGCCCGCAAGCCCGCTTACAAACTGACGATAGATTTCGGCTCCGGCGTGGGCATTCGAAAAAGTTCGGCGCAGATCACCGCGCGCTACGCGCTGCCAGAGCTGGCCGGCAAGCGCGTCATGGCGGTGGTGAATTTTCCGCCGCGCCAGATCGGGCCGGTGAAGTCCGAAGTACTGGTGCTGGGTTTCGCGGACGAAGCCGGCGGCATCGTGCTTGCGGTGCCGGATGACCAGGTTCCCAACGGCACGCGCCTGACCTGATCCCCCAAGCCCCGGAGTTCCTCCATCGGGGCTTTCCCCTATTACTTGTCTGCCGTCAAAAAACTATCGTATTCGAGAATTATCAAATAAGAGAATTCTCGCTTCCGACAAAATGACAGCAGAACCCCTATTCGATTACGCCGTGATCGGCGCCGGTATCGCCGGCGCTTCCGTGGCCTACCGCCTGAGTGCCACGGCCACGGTCGCCGTGTTGGAACGCGAAGCCCAGCCGGGCTACCACTCCACTGGCCGCTCCGCCGCCATGTTCATGGAAACCTACGGCACGGCCCAGATCAAGGCGCTTACCCGCGCCAGCCGCGCCTTCTACGAAAATCCGCCGCAAGGCTTCAGCGAGCATCCGCTGCTCAGCCCGCGCGGCGTGCTGTACATCGCCACGCCCGAACAGCAGGACCTGCTGCGCGAGGTCTACGACGACTTCCGCAGCCAATCGCCCAATGTGGCGCTGATCGACGCCGAACAGGCCGTCGAGCGTGTGCCCTGCCTGCGCGGCGACCAGATCTGCGGCGCCATCGAAGAACCGGACGCTCGCGACATCGACGTGCACGCCTTGCACCAGGGTTTTCTGCGCGGCATGGTCCGCCAAGGCGCGGTGCTGCACAACAATGCGGAAGTGGTGTCGGCCGCGCACGCTGGCGACGCCTGGACGCTGACCCTGGCCGACGGCCGCAGCCTTCGAGCGCGCGCGCTGGTCAATGCGGCCGGCGCCTGGGCGGACCATACCGCGGCCCTGTGCGGCGCGTCGCCCGTCGGCCTGCAGCCTTGCCGGCGCACCGCTTTTACCTTCTCCGGCCCGCAGGACATGGACTTTTCACATTGGCCGGCAGTGGTGGGAGTCGACGAAAGCTTTTACTTCAAGCCCGACGCGGGGCAGTTGCTGGGCTCGCCGGCCAACGCCGATCCAGTCGCGGCCCACGACGTGGTACCGGAGGAGCTGGACGTCGCTACCGGCATTTACCGCATCGAAACCGCCACCTCGCTCACCATCCGCCGTCCCAAGCACACGTGGGCCGGCCTGCGCTCCTTTGTGCGCGACGGCGATTTCGTCGTCGGGTGGGACGCCGATGCGCCCGCTTTCTTCTGGCTGGCGGCGCAAGGCGGCTATGGTATCCAGACGGCCGCGGCGACCTCCGAACTGGCTGCTGCCCTGCTCACGCGCCAACCGGTGCCCGCCCATCTGCATGCGCACGGCGTGGACGCCGAAGCCGTGCGTCCCGCGCGCCTGCGCTGACCCCTCCCCTTGCCTCCAGAGAGCCCATCATGACTTCCATCGTCCGCTACCCCAGCCCTCTTCCCCTGCCGTTCTCCCGCGCCACCCAGGCCGGCGGCTTCCTGTTCCTGTCGGGCCAGATTCCGATGGACGCCAACGGCCAGGTCGTGCGCGGTGACATCACCGTCCAGACCCATGCCGCTATCGAGCGCATCAAGGAAACGCTGGCCCTGACGGGCGCCACGCTCAAGGACGTCGTGCGCGTGACGGTATGGCTGTCGGACCTGGCGCTGTTCGCGCAATTCAACGACGCCTACCGCAGCCACTTTTCGTCTGACTTCCCCTCTCGTTCGACGGTCGAGGCCAAGCTCGCCTTGGACGTGGACGTGGAAATCGAAGTGCAGGCCTGGCAGGGCGCGGCGGCGGGCCACGGCGGCTTCACGCCCGGCCCTGTGTCCGAAGCCTGAGCCCGCGCCGCGGGCTTGTTCGATCGCTTGACATCGCCAGGCCCCCGCGCCAGGCGGTGCGGCCTTTCCCTCGCGCTCGCGGCAACGCCTGCGCCCCCTGTGCACATCTTTACGCGGAGCGGCAGCATGAAAATTTTTTCCGGGTCCCTGGCGACCGAGACGAACACCTTCTCTCCCATCCCGACCGGGCTGTCCGCCTATCGGGCGCGTGGCTACTATCCCGCGGGCCAGCACCCGGACCGCATGCAGATGTTCTCCGGGCCGCTGTGGGCGGCGCGCCAGCGCGCGCAAGGCAAGAACTGGACCCTGATCGAAGGCCTGACCGCGGGCGCCACGCCGGCCGGCATCACCACGCGCCACGCCTATGAGACCCTGCGCGACGAACTGCTGGGAGACCTGAAGCGCGCGGGCAAGGTCGACATCGCGTTGTTCGGCCTGCACGGCGCCATGGTGGCAGACGGCTATGACGATTGCGAAGGCGATCTGCTGCGCCGGGCGCGCGAGATCGTCGGTCCCGACGCCGTGATCGGCGCCGAGCTGGACCCGCATTGCCACATGACGGCCGACATGATGGAAAGCGCCGACTTCCTGGTCTGCTTCAAGGAATATCCACACACCGACATCCTGGAACGCGCCTACGACCTGGTGGACCTGTGCGTAGCGCGCGCCGAAGGCCGCATCAAGCCCACGCGCGCCGTGTACGACTGCGAGATGATCTCCATCATGCACACCAGCCGCGAACCGATGCGCGGCTTCGTGGACCGCCTGCTTGCCATGGAAGGCAAGGAAGGCGTGCTGTCCGTATCCATTGCACATGGCTTCCCCTGGGGCGACACGCCCGACATGGGTTCCAAGGTGCTGGTCTACACGGATGGCGACCAGGCGCAGGCCGATGCCCTGGCGCGCGCGCTGGGCGAAGAGATCATCGGTTTTCGCGACCAGTTGGCGCCGCCCTACCCCGGCGCCGACGAAGCGCTGGACCAGGCGCTGGCACTGAACGACTTCCCCGTGGTCCTGGCCGACTCCGCCGATAACGCGGGCGGCGGCGCGCCCAGCGACGCCACTTTCATCCTGGAGCGCGTGCTGGCGCGCGGCATCACCGATGTGGCGACTGGTCCGTTCTGGGACCCGGTGGCCGTGCAGCTGTGTTTCGAGGCCGGCGAAGGCGCGCGCATCCAGCTGCGCATCGGCGGCAAGGTAGCGCCCGTATCCGGCCAGCCGCTGGACCTGGACTGCGAGATCGTGGCGCTCAAGCGCGACGCCATCATGACCGGGCTGGCCGGCACGCCAGCGCTGCTGGGCGACGTGGCCGTCGTGCGCAGCCAGGGCGTGACCATCGCGCTGACCACCAACCGGACCCAGGCCATGGGCACCGACCTGTTCACACAGTTCGGCGTGGACCTGCAGGCCATGAAGCTCATCATCGTGAAGTCGTCGCAGCATTTCTACGCCTCGTACTCGAAGGTCGGCCGCCACGTCATCTATGTGGAAACGCCGGGCGCCATCACGCAAAACTACAACGCGCTGCCTTACACCAAGCGCAAATTGCCGAAGTGGCCATTCACGGCCTGAGGCGCCATCCATCGCCGCCCGGCATGGACACGGGAACAACCTAGGGGATAACAATGATCAGACGTTTCAGTTTGCTGGGCGCAGCCGCCCTGCTGGCCATGGGGGCCGCCACGGGCGCGTTCGCGCAGACCAAGACCCTGCGCCTGGTTCCGCATGCGGACCTCAAGACGCTCGACCCGCTCTTCAACACGGCCTACATCACGCGCAACCACGGCTACATGGTGTTCGACACCCTGTTCTCGCAGGATAGCCGCGGCCAGGTCAAGCCGCAGATGGTGGACAGCTGGACCGCCTCGGAAGACGGCAAGAGCTGGAGTTTCACGCTGCGTCCCGGCCTGAAATTCAACGACGGCACGCCGGTCAAGGCCGAGGACTGCGTGGCGTCGATCCAGCGCTGGGCCAAAAAGGACACCCTGGGCCAGGCTTTGATGGCCGCGGGCGCCGAATTCGCGGTTACGGGCGACAACAGCTTCACGCTCACGCTCAAGGAACCTTTCGGCCTCGTGCTGGATGCCTTGTCCAAGCCTTCGGGCATGCCGCCCTTCATCATGCCCAAGCGCCTGGCCGTGACGGATCCGAACACCCAGGTCACCGAGATGGTCGGCTCGGGCCCCTTCCTGTTCAAGCGCGACGAATGGGTGCCCGGCAACAAGGTCGTCTATGTGAAGAACCCGGCCTACGTGCCGCGCGCCGAGCCCGCGGATGGCCTGGCAGGCGGCAAGAACGTCAAGGTTGACCGCGTCGAATGGGTCTACATCCCGGATGGCAACACGGCCACCGCTGCCCTGATGAACGGCGAAGTCGACATGATCGAACAGACCACGCCGGACTTCCTGCCTGTACTGGAAAGCAACAAGGACATCACCCTGAACACGTCGGTGGCGACGCAGGGCATGGTCATCCTCAATTCGCTGCATCCGCCGTTCGACAACCCGCTCGCCCGCCAGGCGCTGTACCACCTGGTCAACCAGAAAGAAATGCTGTCGGCCATGGGCTACCCGGAAAAATACCGCGTGGACTATTGCCCCAGCCTCTTTGTCTGCGGTTCGCCCCTGGCCAGCGACGCCGGCGCCGCGCCCTATGCCAAGACCGATCCGGCGCGCGCCAAGCAGCTGCTGCAGGAAGCCGGATACAAGGGCGAGAAGGTTGTGGTCCTGTATCCCACGGACCACCTGAGCGCACCCGCCGTCATGGTACTGACGCAGAACATGAAAAAGGCCGGTATCAACGTCGACCTGCAGTCCATGGACTGGGCTTCGCTGGCTGGACGCCGCCTGAAGAAGGATCCTCCCGCGCAAGGCGGCTGGAACGTGTTCCTCACCTGGGGCGGCTATTACGACGCCAGCACGCCGGTGACCAACCCCTGGATGTCCGCCGCCTGCGGCAACAGCCTGCCGGGCTGGCCCTGCGACAAAGAGCTCGATGCATTGCGCACCAGCTGGATCCGCGAGACCGACGCAGCCAAGCGCAAGGACATCGCCGCGCAGATGCAGGCGCGCGCCTACCAGACCGTGCCTTATGTCATGTGGGGCGAATTCAAGCCCGTGTCCGCGTTCCGCGGCCTCGCGCATACCGAGCTGCTGAAGACCGGCATCCCGGTGATGTGGAACATCGAGAAGCAGTAAGGCACGTGCCGGGCGCCGCGCGCGCCCGGCCGCAAGCCGGGGGAAAACAGCGTGAAATACATACTGCGCCGCATCGCGGCCGTCATTCCTGTCATGGCCGTGGTCGCGGTCGTGGTGTTCCTGCTGATCCACCTGTCGCCAGGTGATCCCGCAGCCGTGATCGCGGGCGACAACGCCACCGCAGACGACGTGGAGAAGATCCGCCAGAACCTGGGCCTGGACAAACCGCTGCTGCAGCAGTTCGGGATCTGGGTCAGCCATATCGCCACGGGCGATCTGGGTACCTCGATCTCTACGCAGATGCCTGTCTCGCAACTGATCGGCCAGCGCATGGGGCCGACGCTGTCCATTGCCATCTTCACCATGCTCTTCGCGGTGATCGCGGCGATTCCGCTGGGCGTGCTGGCGGCCTGGCACGCTGGACGCTGGCTGGACCGGCTGGTCATGATCGGCGCGGTCTGCGCGTTTTCGGTGCCGGTGTTCCTGATCGGCTACAGCCTCGTCTACGGATTTTCCATCAAACTGGGCTGGCTGCCGGTGCAAGGCTACAAGCCGCTGGCGGACGGCGTGGCGCCCTATCTGCGCCATCTGGTGCTGCCCTGCCTGTCCCTGGGCCTCGTTTACATGGCGCTGCTGACACGCATGACGCGCGCCACCATGCTGGAAGCCTTGTCCGAGGACTACATCCGCACCGCCCGTGCCAAGGGCCTGGCAGCGGGGCCCATCGTCTGGCATGCGCTGAAGAATGCCGCCAATCCCATCGTCACCACGATCGGCGTGGGCGTGGCCCTGCTGATCGGCGGCGTCGTGGTCACGGAAACCGTGTTCGCCATACCCGGCCTCGGCCGGCTGACCATCGACGCCGTGCTGCGGCACGACTATCCCGTGATCCAGGGCGTGTTGCTGGTGGCCTCGGGCATCTATGTACTGATCAACCTGCTGGTCGACCTGAGCTACCGGCTCTTCGATCCGCGCATCCGCTATTGAACGGGGCAACGCATGACTACCACTACCCTGTCCCTGCCCGCGCGGCGTCCGCGCCACCGGCGCCTGCTGCGGTCGCTGCGCCGCCATCCCATGCTGTACCTGGGCGGCGTCATCCTGCTGGCGCTGGCCGCGATTGCGCTGGCCGCCCCCTGGCTGGCCACCGTCGACCCGCAAGACATCAATCCGCTGGCGCGCATGAAGCCGCCCTCATCGGAACACTACTTCGGCACCGATGCGCTGGGCCGCGATGTCTATTCACGCACCGTCTGGGGCGCCCGCGTCTCGCTTGTGGTCGGCATCGTCGTGGCGGTGGTATCCACCGTCGCCGGCGTGGCGCTGGGCATGGCGGCGGGCTACTTCCGCCGCATCGACGCCTTCATCATGCGCATCATGGACGGCCTCATGGCCATTCCGGGCGTTTTGCTGGCCATTGCGCTGATGGCCACCCTGAAGGGCGGCCTGGGTACCGTGATCATCGCCATCGTCATTCCGGAAGTACCGCGCGTGGTGCGCCTGGTGCGGGCGCTGGTGCTGACGATACGCGAACAACCGTACATCGAGGCGGCGGTCTCCTGCGGCACGCGCGTGCCCGCCATACTGCTGCGCCACATCCTGCCCAACCTGTTCGCCCCGCTGATGGTGCAAGCCACCTTCATCGCGGCATCCGCCATCCTGACCGAAGCGGTGCTCAGCTTCCTGGGCGTGGGCATTCCGCCCCAGATCCCCAGCTGGGGCAACATCATGGCCGAAGGCCGCAACTTCGTCGCCGTGGCTTTCCACATCATCCTGTATCCAGGCCTGTTCCTGGGCGTGGCCGTCCTGGCCGTCAATCTGGTGGGCGACGGGTTGCGCGACATGCTCGATCCCCGCCTGGCCAAGAAGCTGTAGGAGCACACATGCAAACCCAACCCGTCTTGCGCGTGCGCGACCTCACCACCTGTTTCGACGGCGACGAAACCACCGTGGTCGCCGTGGACCGCCTGTCCTTCGACCTGATGCCCGGCGAAACGCTGGGCCTGGTCGGCGAATCCGGCTGCGGCAAGAGCGTCACGTCCCTGTCCATCATGCGCCTCCTGCGCGCCCCCGGACGCGTGGCCGGCGGCAACATCGAATTCGACGGCCAGGATCTGCTGGCGCTGCCCGAGAAGTCCATGCGCTCGATCCGCGGCAACCAGATTTCGATGATCTTCCAGGAGCCCATGACCTCGTTGAACCCCGTGTTCACGGTCGGCCGGCAGATCTGCGAATCGCTCATGCTGCACCAGGGCATGTCGCGGCGCGCGGCCATGGCGCAGGCTGAGTCGCTGCTGGAGCTGGTGCAGATCTCCGATCCGGCGCGCCGCGTGCGCGAGTATCCCTATCAGCTTTCCGGCGGCATGCGTCAACGCGCCATGATCGCCATGGCGCTGGCCTGCCAGCCCAAGGTCCTGATCGCCGACGAGCCGACCACCGCGCTGGACGTCACCATCCAGGCGCAGATCCTGCACCTGTTGCGCGAAATCCAGCAACGGCTGGGCACGTCCATCGTGCTCATCACCCACGACCTGGGCGTGGTGGCACAGATGTGCCAACGCGTCATCGTGATGTACGCCGGACGCAAGGTCGAAGAAGGCAGCGTGGATGACATCCTGGACCGCGCCCAACATCCCTATACCCAGGCGTTGATCCGTTCGCTGCCGGATTTCGCCGAAGGCCAGGACCACACGGCGCGGCTGGCCGAATTGCCCGGCATCGTGCCGGTCATGACGCCGCAGTCGCGCGGCTGCGCCTTCGCGGCGCGCTGCCCGGAAGCGCAGCCGCGCTGCGCCGAGCAGGCGCCCAGCGCAGCCGACGCCGGCAATCGCCACCGCGTCTGGTGCTGGGCCCGCGAGGCCGCCCCCGCGTCCGCCGCACTGACCGCCTGAGGCCCGCCATGAATCTGCACGACATCCCCCTTTCGAGCGCCGTTCCGGCGACCGCCGCCGAGGCCCCGCCCATGCTGGAAGTCATCGGCCTGAAGAAGCACTACCCCGTGGACAGCGGCAGCGGCGCCAAGGTATTGCGCGCAGTCGACGGCGTGTCCTTGTCGGTGCCGCGCGGCCAGACGCTGAGCCTGGTCGGCGAGTCCGGTTGCGGCAAGTCCACCACAGGCAAATGCCTGATCCGACTGACGGACCCTACCGAGGGCCGTATCCTTCTGGAAGGACGCGACCTGGCCGCGATGAACAGCGGCGAACTGCGCGCCATGCGCCAACGCATGCAGTTCATCTTCCAGGATCCGTTTTCCTCGATGAACCCGCGCATGCGGGTGCGCGACATCATCGGCGAGCCCCTGCGCGCCTTTGGCCACGGCCGCGCCGCGATCCGCGACCGCGTCACGCAGTTGCTGGCCCGCGTCAGCCTGCGCCCGGACGCCGCCGACCGCTACCCCCACGAGTTTTCGGGCGGGCAGCGCCAGCGCATCGTGATCGCCCGCGCGCTGGCGCTGGACCCGGGCCTGATCGTCTGCGATGAACCGGTGTCGGCGCTGGATGTGTCGGTACAGGCACAGGTCATCAATTTGTTGATGGATCTGCAGCGCGATCTGGGACTGACCTATGTCTTCATTTCGCATGACCTGAGCGTGGTGCGCCACATCAGCCACCGCGTCGCCGTGATGTACCTGGGCAAGATCGTCGAGACCGGCACGCGCGATGCCATCTTTGAACGCCCCGCCCACCCCTATACCCGCGCCCTGTTGGCCGCCGTGCCTTCCGCCCGCCAAGGCGAGCGCAAGCCCGTGGAAGTGCTGAAGGGGGAAATTCCCAGCCCCTTGTCGCCCCCCTCGGGCTGCGCTTTCCGCACCCGCTGCCCGATGGCGCAGCCACGCTGCGCGGAAGAAACACCTCAGCCTCGCCAGATCGCCCCCGAGCAACAGGTCGCCTGTCATTTCGCCACCCCCATTTAGCCGGAGAACCGCATGTCCCAGCCCGACGCCACCCCGTTCGACTACATACTTTCCGGCGGCACCGTCATCGACGGCACGAACGCGCCAGGCCGGCTCGCCGACGTGGGCGTGCGGGGCGATCGGATTGCCGCCGTCGGCGACCTGAGCGCCAGCAGCGCCCGCCGGCGCATCGACGTGGCGGGAAAAGTGGTGTCTCCGGGCTTCATCGACTCGCACACGCATGACGACAACTACCTGCTGAAACACCGCGACATGACGCCCAAGATCTCGCAGGGCGTCACCACCGTGGTCACGGGCAACTGCGGTATCAGTCTCGCCCCGCTGGCGCACGCCAATCCGCCCGCGCCGCTGGATCTGCTGGACGAAGGCGGCTCGTTCCGCTTTGCACGCTTCTCGGACTACCTCGAAGCCCTGCGCGCCGCGCCGCCTGCCGTCAACGCCGCCTGCATGGTGGGCCATTCCACCCTGCGCGCCGCCGTCATGCCCGACTTGCGGCGCGAAGCCACGGCCGATGAAATCCAGGCCATGCAGGCGCTGGCCGACGATGCGCTGGCCAGTGGCGCCATCGGCATTTCCACAGGCGCCTTCTATCCGCCCGCCGCCCATGCCAGCACCGAGGAAATCATCGAAGTCTGCCGCCCCCTGAACACGCATGGCGGCGTATACGCCACCCATATGCGCGATGAGGGCGAACATATCGTCCAGGCGCTGGAGGAGACCTTCCGCATCGGCCGCGAACTGGACGTGCCGGTCGTTATCTCGCACCACAAGGTCATGGGCAAGCCCAATTTCGGGCGCTCCAAGGAAACGCTCGCCTTGATCGAGGCGGCCATGGCCAGCCAGGACGTATCGCTGGACGCCTATCCCTACGTGGCGGGCTCCACCATGCTCAAGCAGGACCGCGTCCTGCTTGCCGGCCGCACGCTTATCACCTGGTGCAAGCCCTATCCCGAACTGAGCGGACGCGACCTGGAAGAAATCGCCGCCGAGCGAGGCAAGTCCAAGTACGACGTGGTGCCCGAACTGCAGCCCGCCGGCGCCATCTACTTCATGATGGACGAGCCCGACGTGCAGCGCATCCTGGCGTTCGGCCCCACCATGATCGGGTCCGATGGCCTGCCCCACGACGAGCGCCCCCACCCTCGCCTGTGGGGAACGTTTCCCCGGGTGCTGGGCCACTACTCGCGCGACCTGGGCCTGTTCCCATTGGAGACCGCGGTCTGGAAAATGACCGGCCTGACCGCCGCCAAATTCGGCCTGGCCGAACGGGGCCAGGTGCAGCCCGGCTACTACGCCGACCTGGTGGTCTTCGACCCGGCCACGGTGGCGGACTCGGCCACGTTCGAGCATCCCACCGAGCGCGCCGCGGGCATCCATTCGGTCTACGTCAACGGCGCGGCCGTCTGGGAAGACCAGTCGTTCACTGGCCAGCATGCCGGCCGCGTCCTCAACCGGGCCGGAGCCTGAGCCCCGCCAGCCTTTACAATCCGGCATACGCAGCGGGGCTTGCGGGCCCTGCCCCCAACCACCCCCTACCTGCCAGATCGCTACATGCCCCTACCCGGCACTACATCCCCACCCGAGATCGTGGGCAAGGAAGAAATGGGCGCTCGCCTGCGGGCCGAGCGCAAGGCGCGGAAAATGACCTTGCAGGCGCTGTCCCGCGCCAGCGGCATCGCGGTTTCGACGCTATCGAAAGCGGAGCTGGGGCAGATCGCCCTCAGCTACGAGAAATTCGCCGCGCTGGCGCGCGCGCTCGGCATAGACATGACCCGCATGTTCATGCTGCCAGACGCCTCGCAGGCCGCCGTCGCCCCTACTTTCGTCAAGAACAAGCTCAGCGACGCCCGCGACTACGTCACGGAGAACTACCATTACCGCTTGCTCATGGGCGAGTACCCCGGCAAGAAAATGACGCCCATGCTGGCGCTGATCGATTCTCGCAAGGTCGTCGAATTCGAGGACTACATCCGGCACCCTGGCCAGGAATTCGCAGTCGTGCTGTCCGGCAAGGTCCGTATCCAATTCGAGAACGGCGACAGCGTCGTGCTGGGCAAGCTGGAAACCGCCTACTTCGATAGCAGCATCGGCCACATCTACCTGTCGATGAGCAAAAAGCCCGCCGAGGTCCTGGCAGTGTGCAGCGACGTCGGCGAAGTGCCGTCCCGGCTCAAGCCTCCCGCCTGAGCCGTCGCGGGGCCCGACGCCTAGCGCAGCAGGTCCGCGTTATGCTCGCCCAGTCCCGGCGCGACGCCAGCTCGTGCCCGGGGGCTCGCCGAAAACCGGAACGGCGTGGCAGCGCAAAGCAGCTCCCCTTCCGTCGGGTGCTCGACGGTCTCGAAGAAGCCCACGTCCGCCAGATGCGGATCGCGCAGCAGGTCGCCCAGGCCATTGGCCGGACCGGCGGGGATGTCATGCTCAAGAAACAGCGCCAGCCATTGCGCCGCGTCGCGTTCCAGCAGGCTCCGGCTGACTTCCTCGTACAAGGGTTCGGCATGGCGAATGCGGTCCCCCATGGTCGCGAACCGGGGGTCGGCGGCCAGCTCGGGACGGCCCAGCAAGGCAAACAGGCGCTGCCATTGCGCATCGGTGTTGGCCACCAGGCATACATAGCCCTCGCGTGTCTTCAAAGGCCGGTGATAACGGCTGAAGACCCGCTCATAGCCACGCGGCTCGGCCTCCTGGACGCCGCCGAACATGCTGTCCGCCAGATGTTCAACCAGGTTGAACGAGGCCATGGTTTCGAACATGGGGACCTCCACCTGCTGCCCTTGACCGGTGGCGGCTCGCGCCACCAGCGCCGACGCAATGGCGCCCGCCAGGTAAACGCCGCAGAGCTTGTCGGTAAACAGCATGGGAATGAAGCCCGGCTCGCCATACATTCTTGCGTGCAGGCCGGACACACCGCTCATGCCCTGGATCACATCGTCATAGGCAGGGCGTTCGGCATACCGCCCATCCTGGTGGAAGCCCAGCGCCACGGCATAGACCAGCCGCGGGTGACGCAAAGCCAGGCTGTCATAGTCGATGCCCAGGCGCCTGGCGG
This sequence comes from Achromobacter sp. D10, assembly GCF_035282245.1. Taxonomy (NCBI): domain Bacteria; kingdom Pseudomonadati; phylum Pseudomonadota; class Betaproteobacteria; order Burkholderiales; family Alcaligenaceae; genus Achromobacter; species Achromobacter sp. D10. Next base: position 435,871 of record NZ_JAYJLE010000002.1, on the reverse strand, counting down.
CCGCCGGCCGCATGTTGTGCACGAAAACGTCGGCGGTGGCCAGCAATTCATCCAGCCGCGCGACGTCCGCCGCCTGCTTCAGATCCAGGACCACGCTGCGCTTGCCGCGATTCAGGTTCAGGAAGAATGACCCCATTCTGGCATTGCGCGATTTGCCGACCATGCGCATCGGATCGCCCTGTGGAGGCTCCACCTTGATCACCTCGGCGCCCATGTCGGCAAGCAGTTGCGTCGCCATCGGTCCAAAAACGAAATTGCTGGCGTCGATGACGCGCACACCGGACAAAGGGCCAGTCATGGCTGCTCCTGGTTGATTGCCGCCCTGTTCGGGCTCTGGGAGATTGAAAGGGACGCCGCCGGCGCGGACCGTTCGCGCGCGTCGCGCAGCAGATCGCGTCCGATGATCAGATGCTGGACTTCGGTCGCGCCCTCGTAGATGCGCAGCGCCCGCACATCCCGGTACAACTGCTCCATGATGTGACCTGTGCGCACGCCCAGCCCGCCATGCATCTGCAACGCCGCGTCCACCACCTGCTGCGCGTGTTCGGTCGCGGCCAGCTTGGCCATGGCGGCGTCGCGCGACGAGCCGAGTCCTGCGTCGCGGGCCCATGCGGCGCGATAGACCAGCAGCGCCGAAGCGTCCGTCTGGATCGCCATCTGACTCAGCTTCGCCTGGGTCAGCTGGAAATCGGCCAGCGTCTTGCCGAACATCTTGCGCGCCAGCGCGTGCCCTGTGGCCTCGTGCAGCGCCCGGCGCGAAAAGCCCAGCGCCGCCGCGCCCACCGAGGTGCGGAAAATATCCAGCGTGCGCATGGCGAGCTTGAATCCCTGCCCAGGCTCGCCCAACAATTGACCTCCTCCGACGCGGCATGCGCTGAACGTCAATGTGGCCAGGGGATGCGGGGAAACGACGTCGATGCGTTCCGAAATATGCAGGCCAGGCGTACCGGCATCCACGATGAAGGCCGATATCCCCTTGGTGCCGGCGCTCTCCGGCTCGCGCGCGAAGACGACGTACTGGTCTGCGATGCCGCCGTTGGAAATCCAGGTTTTCTCCCCATCCAGGACGTAGGCGTCGCCATCCCGCCTGGCGACGCACGACAACGCGCCCACGTCGGAACCCGCCTGCGCCTCCGACAGCGCAAACGCCGCCACGTGCCGCCCTTCCCGGGCCGGCGTCAGATAGCGCGCGCGCTGCGCGGCCGTGCCGTCCAGCGCAATGGCGGCCGCCCCCAGGCCCTGCATGGCAAACGCAAAATCGAATAGCGCGCCATGTTGCGCCAGCCGGTCACGCAGCAGGCAGATGGCTCGCGCGTCGATGCCCGCGCCGGGCTCGCGCGGGTCGGGCACCGCATAGGCCAGCAACCCGGCCTCGCCCATGCCGGCCACCAGGCGCCGGCATTGCGCATCCATCTGTGGCCGGCCCTGCGGGGCGGGCCCGGCAGGCATGCTCGCCAGCCAGGCGTCGGCCTGCCGCAGCAGCGTCTGGTGGCGAGGCTCGAAGAACGGCCACGCGAGCGTTGCCTGCATGTTCATGAAGAAACGTCCTGTGGTGGATGCCGCGCTACTGCTTGGGAATGTTGGCGCTCTGGGCGGTGGCGATTTCAAGTTCGATTTCCTTCTTCTGGAACTTGGCCAACGCGGCCGCATCGCCGATGAAGGAAATGAAATTGCTCTGCGCCAGGAAAGCCTGCGTCTTGGGATCGGCATAGATCTCGAGAAGAGCGTCCTGCAGCGTCTTCACGACCGGCGCGGGCGTCTTGGCCGGCGCGAACATGGCCCACCATGCGACCTTGAAGAAGTCCTTGAAACCGAGCTCCTGCAGGGTGGGCACGTCCGGCGCGCTGGCCAGCCGCTTGTCGGTTGTCACCGCCAGCAGGCGCAGCTTGCCCGCCTGCACCAGGGCCTGCGCCCCGCTGTACTCGGCAATCACAAAATCGACCTGCTTGCCCGCCAGGTCATTGAGCGCCGGGCCCGCCCCCTTGTAGGAAATGCCGTTGGCGCTGGCCTGCGCCAGTGACAGGAACCATTCGGTGGCAATCTGGTAGGTAGCGCTACCCGCTCCGTAGTTCAGTTTCTTCGGATCCTTCCTGGCGGCGGCAACCAGATCCGCGACCGTCTTGTAAGGCGAGTCCTGATAGACGTAGAAGCCCATCGGCGCCTGCGCCAGCACTGCGACCGGCGCCAGATCGACCAGCGGATCGTAGGGCAGCTTGGCGAACGCCGCGACATTGGTGGCCACCGGCGCATTGGCCGCGAGCAACAGCGTATAGCCGTCGGGCGCCGCCGACACGACCGTCTGGGTCGCAATGATGCCGCTTGCTCCGGGCCGGTTCTCCGCGATCACGGGTTGGCCAAGCTTGGCCTCCAGTTGGCGCGCGGTGTAGCGGGCCAAGGTGTCCGTGCCGGTACCGGGAGGATACGGAACGATCAGCCGGATCGGCTTGTCCGGAAAAGCGTGGCTAAGCTGGGCGCCCAGCGCCAGCACGGCGCCTGCGAGCATGGTGGTCAATCGCTTCATGTCTCCAACTCCTTTGATGGTGCCTTGTTATCGGTTTTTGGTATTGCGGGCGCCTGTGCCCGCGGTCAGGAAAACGACTGTGGATGCAACGCAACCCGTCCAATGACCTCACGCGAAGCCAGCGCGGCCAATGCGTCCTCGTAGGCTTCCAGCGCGTAGGTCTGCTGGGTGTAGGGTTTCAGCGCCCCCTCGACGACCCAATCGAACATCGTGGCGAAGGCGGCGCGCACCGCCGCGCGGCGCTCGGGAGGAACGGCCACCCTGCCCCAGCCCATGTAGTAGCCCCAATAGATGCCGATGGCGGTGGCGTTCTTGACCAGCAGGATGTTGGCGGGGATCTGCGGAATCTCGCCGCCGGCGAATCCCATGGGAATCAACCGGCCTTCCGGCGCGACGCAGCGCAGGGATTCCTCGAACACCTTGCCGCCTACCGGGTCGAAGATGACGTCGGCGCCCCGCCCGCCGGTCAGCGACAGCACCGCGTCGCGGAACCCGCCTGTCCGATAATTCAGTCCCTCGTCGGCGCCATGGGCCCGCGCCGCATCGAGCTTGGCCTGAGTGCTGGCGCATGCGATCACGTGCGCGCCCAGTCGCTTGGCGATTTCAATCGCCGCCAGCCCGCTGCCTCCGCTGGCGCCATGCACCAGCACGGTCTCGCCCGGTTGCAGATGCGCGCGCCAGCGCAAGGCGCCGTAAGCCGTGGCGTAAATGGTCGGAAACTGCACGGCACTGTCGAAGTCCACGCCGTCCGGCAAAGCGAAGGTCGTGTCGACCGGCGCCACCACTTCGCTGGCGAAGCCGCCCGACTGCACACCTGCCACCACGCGGTCGCCCGGCCGGAACAGCGTCACCCCGGGCCCGCATTCCCGCACGATGCCCGCGACTTCCGTGCCCGGAGTCAGGGGCAGCGGCGGCCGATTCTGGTGCTTGCCCTGCAGCACCAGCAGGTTAGCGAAACTCACGCCGCAGGAATGCACTTCGATGCGCACGCTGTCCGCCCGCAAGGGCGGCGCGTCGCAGGTCTCGACGCTGACTTGGCTCGGATCGTCCAGTCCCCGGCAGATAACGGCTCGCATGGTCTACTCCTGATCGGTCTCGGGCAACGCGCCATGGCGGCCCGCCCCCTGTTCGAAACGCTGTGCGCCGGCACGCGCCTCCAGCTTGCGCGCGGCGGCGGCGTAAGCCATCTCTGCGGCCACTGCGTCCCGCTCGGACAGCGCTGCCTGGGCATAGGCCGACTGCCTGTCCGAACGCATGGCGATCTGCGGAAACTGCGCCATCTGATGGGCAAGCGCCTCGGCTTCGGCGCGTGCGCGTCCGTCTGGCACTACCCGATTGACCAGCCCAAAGCGCTCGGCCTCCGGGGCTTGCACGATACGGGCGGTCAACAACATGTCCAGCGCTCGGCTCATGCCTATCAGACGCGGCAGGCGCACGGTCGTGCCGTCGCTCATGGGCACGCCCCAGCGTCGCGACAGCACGGCGAACGAAGCGCTCTCCTCCGCGATGCGAAGATCGCACCACAGAGCCACCCCCAGCCCGCCCGCGCAGGCGTGCCCGGCCACCGCCGCGATGACGGGCTTGGATAGCGGCGCGTGCAAGGGTCCCTCCGGGCTGCCCGCCCACGGCTCGTAATCGGTGCCCGCAGCCAGCTCTTTCAGGTCCGCGCCGGAACAGAAGGCGCCGCCAGCGCCGCACAAGACGGCCACCCGGGCTTGCTCGTCGGCATCGAATTCGCGTAGCGCGCGCGCCAGCTCGAAGGCTGCTTCGCGGTCCAGCGCATTGCGCACTTCGGGCCGGTTGATGATGACCGTAGTTACAAAACCTGCGCGTTCCACCAGGATTTTCGGAGCCATGAATCGCTGTCGTCCGTTATTTAAATAATACTAAGCAGTATTAAAACGAGTTAAAAAAAGCCGCGCGCATTGGCTTGTCGGCGCGGCATGGCGTTTACTGCGGATGCGGCAACAAGGCGCTGACCGCAAAACCGGCCAGCTCGCTGGCGACACGCTCGCGATCCTTGGCGGTTTCGTTCTTGCGCGGGTGATACCAGCGCGACGTCCAGTTCAGGGCACCAAGGAGCGGCTTGACCAGCAGCTTCGCATCCATCGCACGGAAATCGCCGCTCTCCACTCCTTCTTCGATGACTCGAACATAGAGCGCTTCGTTCGCGGCGCGCAGTTTGAGGATCTCTTCCAGTTCGGCGCGCTCGGATGCGGTGGTGCGGCCCGTCAGGTGCAGCTCCAGGCCTTGCGCGGCAACGCGCAAATAAGCCAGGTGCTCCATCATCAGCACGGTGTGATCGTGCGCCATTTTCCGCAGCTTGACGGCCGGCAGCTCCGCGGACAGGGCATGCGGCTCGATCGCTTCGCGGGTGAGCTCCATGGCGCGCCGCTGCACGGCGAAGAACAGCGCCGACTTGTTGCGGTAGTAGTAATAAATGATGCCTTTGGTGGCGCCGTAGGCCACGCTGATGTCGTCCAGCGATGCCGCGGAGAAGCCCAGGTTCATGAACACGGACGCGGCCGCATCGAGAATGCCGAGCCGCTTCTCGATTCCTTCCGTGCTGTCTATCAGGCTAGGCCGTCCCATAATGTCCTTGCTGTACCGGAAACAAACGCGAAATTCTACCCTCAGCCCTGCTTGCCGGCGCCCGCGAACTCAGCGCGGATCGCCTGCGTGTGGGCGCCGATTGCGGGCACGTCGCCCAGGCGCCGCGGTTCTCCGCGCACCTGCGCGGGCGGCGCCACAATGGATGCCACGCCATGCGCGGTGCGCACTTCCGAGCGGCGCAGGTGCGGATGCGCGGACAATTCCTTGACGCCATTGACCGAGGCGAAGGCAATCTTCGCCAGCGTCAGGCGCCGCCGCAGTTCCGCCAGGTCCACCGAGCCGAGCACGGTTTCGATAGCGGTTTTCAGTTCTTCCGAGTGCTGCACGCGGTCGCGGTTGCTGCGGTAGCGCGCGTCGTCGACCCATTCGGGTTTCAGCAGGACGTCGCAGGCAAAGCGACGCCACTCACCGTCGTTCTGCACGCCGATCAATAGCGACTGGCCGCCCTGGCACGTAAAGGCGCCGTACGGCGCGATGGTGGGGTGTCCAAGGCCCACGCGCGGCCAGACGGTGCCAGCGTAGTCGTAATGCAGCAAGGGCACCGTCATCCAGTCGGCCATTGCATCGAACAACGACACGTGCAGCGCGCTGCCCTCTCCCGTCCGTTCACGCTGCAGCAGCGCTTCCAGGATGGCCGCATGCGCATACATGCCGGTGCCGATATCGCAGGCGGATATGCCGACCCGGCCGGGCGCCTCCGGCGTACCCGTCACCGACGCAATGCCCGACTCCGCTTGCACCAGCAGATCGTAGGCCCGCATGTCCGCATACGGACCGGACTCACCATAACCGGTGATGTCGCAAGTGATCAGCCGGGGATTCGCGGCGCGCATTTCCTTCCAGCCGAAGCCGGCGCGTTCTGCCGCGCCCGGCCCCAGGTTCTGGATCAGCACGTCGGCCTGCAGGATCAGCGTGCGCAATAGCGCCAGGTCTTGCGGCTGCGTGAAGTCCAGCACGATGGATTCCTTGCCGCGGTTGAGCCAGACGAAGTAGGTGCTGTCGCCCATTACCGCGCCGTCGTAGCCGCGCGCGAAATCGCCAGCCGCGCGTTCGATCTTGATCACGCGCGCGCCGGCATCGGCCAGGCGCGACGATGCGTAGGGCGCCGCGGCAGCCTGCTCCACCGCGATCACCAGCAGACCTTCCAAGGGCAATGCCATTTCCGTCTCCGATCCAGCATTCGTTTTTTTAATGCTACCGCGTAGTATTAGAATTCACAAGCATCCTGGGGAAGACCCCATGGCCGCATGGCATATGGCTGTCATACTCGCGCGCCATACTGGCGTTCGGAAATCCGGAACCCGCAGGGCGGGCACGCCCCGGATATCCATATGAAAGGTATTTCGTTGGCCGCCGCTCCTGGCCGACTTACGATGCCTGGCATCGACTGGGCCTGGCGCCCGCAGGAATGCTCCACATGCAACGTTTGATATCCCCGATCCTTACCCGCCGTCCCGTGCTGCTGGCCGGCCCGCTCAGCGCGCGCCGCTACGACGCCGTGGCTTCCCTGAACGCCCACCGCGAAGCGCGCATGCTGCGCGAATCCGCCCAGCGCATCCTGGCCGTTTCCGCCCGCTACATGCTGCCGGGCGCCTGAGCCCGGTTTTTCCCTGCCGCGCAAGGGCGCGGCAGGCGTTCCCCAATGCGCGCAACGCCCGCCACCTCCTCTTCATGCCGCCCTTCCCGCCGCCACCTGCGGTAGGATTGCCGATTCCGCCCGCAACCGGGCCAGGCAGAACAGGAGTCACGCATGCAAAAGGTGGTCATTGTCGGCGGCGGCCACGCGGCGGCGCAATTGTGCGCCAGCCTGATCGAAGGCGGCTTTCCCGGCAGCCTCACGCTGGTGTGCGAGGAAGCCTCGCTGCCCTACCACCGGCCGCCGCTCTCCAAGACTTTCATCAAGGATCCGGAAGCCCCGATCCAATTGCTGCGCCCAGAGACCGCCTACGCCAACGCTGGCGTGCAGGTCCTGCTGGCGGATCCCGCCGTCGGCATAGACCGCGATGCGCGCCGCCTGACGCTGGCCTCGGGCACGCAACTGGACTACGACGCCCTGGTACTCGCTACGGGCACCCGCGCGCGGCGCCTGCCCGACGTGCCTGACGATCTGCAGAACCTGATCTACCTGCGCAACGCCGACGATGCCGCGCGCCTGCGCGCCGCGATCGCCGATGCGCCTTCGGTCACCGTCGTGGGAGGCGGTTTCATCGGCCTGGAAATTGCCGCCACGGCCGGCGCCCTGGGCCGGCCGGTCACCGTCTTCGAATCCGCGCCCCGGCTGCTGGCCCGTTCCGTGTCGCCCGAGGCCTCGGAACATGTCGCCCGCGTGCTGCATGAGTCCGGCGTCGATCTGCGCCTGTCCTCGGACCTGCAACATATCCGGACGGAGAACGGCCGCGTGCGCAGCATCGTGGTCAATGACGCAGAGCACCCGGTCGACCTGCTGGTCGCCGGCATCGGCGCCGTGCCCGAAATCACGCTGGCGCAGGCCGCCGGCCTGGACTGCCTGAACGGCATCGTGGTCGACGCCCTGATGCAGACCTCGGCGCCCGGCATCTACGCCATAGGCGACTGCACCTCTTTTCCGTATGCGCGCTGGGGCAAGACCCTGCGGCTGGAGTCGGTCCAGAACGCCAATGATCAGGCCCGCACGCTGGCCGGCGTCCTGCTCGGCACAAAAACGCCCTATCACGCCCTGCCCTGGTTCTGGTCCGACCAAGGCGCCTTGCGTCTGCAGATCGCCGGCCTGGCTCCGCCGGACACCGAACGCTTGCTGCGCCCGGGCGCCAAGCCAGGCAGTTTCTCGATCCTGCATTTCGCTGACGGCCACCTCGTCTGCGTCGAATCCATCAACGCTCCGATGGACCATCTGGCGGCGCGCAAACTCCTGGAACTGGGGCTGAATCCGCCCCGGGAAGCGCTGGCCGACCCGGCCGTGCCGCTCAAGAGCCACTATTGAAACGGGCAGCGGGCGCGCCCGCTGCGGCGCGCCTCAGATGAACCCAGCCGCGCGGAACATGCGTTCGTAGATCTGGCGCAAGACCGCCTCTTTGCGCTTGTTGTATTCCATGACCTGCATCACGCCGCTGGCGGCGTCGTGCTTGGCCTGGGCATACAGATCGCGGTCCGCTTCATGCTCTCGCAGCCAGTCCCGGAACATTCGGTGACGGATGTTCTCCGGGCAATCGGGGCCGAATACATGCAAGTTCACGCGCGGCGACGCCAATTGCAGCAGGCGGTGCTGATGCCAGGATGGCTCCCGCAAGACCAGCACGTAACCGATGGCCTCCAGCGCCGGCACATACGCGTCCTCGCGCACGGGATCGGCCACGGCCAGATCGATGTCTATTACCGGCTTGGCGGGCAGGCCAGGGACCGCGGTCGAACCCATATGCTCGACCGAGAGCGCGGCCGTTCCCAATGCCTGGCGCACCTGTGCTTCCAGCCGGCCATAACAGACGGGCCACGCCGGGTCATAGGCTACGACCATGACCGGCTCCGGCGCAGGTTTGCCGCGAACCCAGGGGTCTTCGTCCGGGTCCGCGTCGTAGTGCCGCATGATTTCTTCAGGCGTGGGCGCGCGCCGGTTTCCTGCCTGGTTCAATTGCCGAAAGCGCGGCGCAGGCGCTCCAGTTCGGCCATGTTCAGGCGCTTGGCTTCCGCTTCGGCGTAGTTCCGTTCCCCCGACTCGTAAGCGCCCTTGTAGATGCACTTGCTGCGGCTCGCACACTCGCCGCCAGCGCGGGCGGTGGACGAATACGACTTAGCGGCCCCCTTATCCGGAGTCTTGGAACCGCTCGAAGAACAGCCCGCCATCAGCGCAGCCGCAAAAATCGCCACACCCCAGCGGCTCAACGTTTGAATGGACATTTCCTGGCCCTACAGAAAAGCTGTAGCCGCTTTTATAGCAGGCTCTCGAAGCCAGGGCTCACGTGGCGATTGATTCAAAACGTTGCCGCGCGGCGGGCGAGCCCTAAACCATCAGATACTCCGTCAGTTTCTCCAGCATGGCGTCGCAGGCGTGCAGCTGCGTGAGCTCGACGTATTCGTCGGCCTTGTGCGCCACTTCGATGCTGCCAGGTCCGCAGATCAGCACCGAGGTCTGCGCCCACAGTTGTTGGAACAGCCCGCCTTCGGTACCGAAGGCCGCCTTGGTGAGCGGCGTTTCCGGCGGCAGCCACGAGGCCAGCAGCGCCACGGCCGCCGAGTCGTCGGCCGTGGCCAGGCCAGGGTAGCTGTTGACCACTTCGACCCGGGGCGGCTCCGCTTCCTGCCGGGCGCCCGCAGCGCGCATCTTCGCCTTGGTCAACGCCAGCACCCGCTCCAGGATCTGATTCGGATCATCCTGCGCGACGTTGCGGATCTCGAAATTGACTTCGCATTCCGCAGGCACGATGTTCAGCGCCGTGCCGCCCTTGATGGTGCCGGCATGCACCGTGGTGTACGGCACGTCATAGCCGGCCTCGCGCGGCCCGTGTTCGGCGAGGTCGCGCTGTACGTCGCGCAGCGCGCCGATCAGATCGCTGGCCGTATGGATGGCATTGACGAAATGCGGCGCCAGCCCGGAATGGCCCGCCTGGCCGCAACATATGGCCCGGTAGGCCGCCTTGCCCTTGTTGCCGGTGCCTATCTTCATCAACGTGGGCTCGCCCACCACGCACAGCAGGGGCGCCGGCTCCACGTTTTCCAGCGCACGCAGCAGATGGCGCACGCCGACGCAGCCGATTTCCTCATCGAACGAGAGCGCCAGATGCAGAGGGCGCGCCAGCGGCAGGCGGGCCGCGCGGATCATGGCCATCACGGCGCATGCGACGAAGCCCTTCATGTCGGCACTGCCCCGCCCATAGATGCGGCCGTCTCGCTCGGTCGCCTCGAAGGGCGGCGTGGTCCAGGGCTGCCCCGCCACGGGCACCACGTCGGTGTGGCCCGAGAGCAGGATGCCGGGCACATCCGAGGGACCGACAGAGGCATACAGATTGCTGCGCCTGGCGTCCTGCGGATCCGCCACCAGCGTGGACGGGATTCCCGCCCGCGACAGCAATTCCCGTATCCGTTCTATGAGTTCGATATTGGGCGTCAGCGTGACGGATTGAAACGCGAGCAATTCGCGCAATAGGTCTGGACTGTTGTCCGGGGAAGGCTTGTTCATGGCATGGGACCTGCGGAAGACGGACGGCGTGCGCCGCCCATTCATTTGTTTTCGGGAGGCACGTAGGGATCGAAGAAACTGCCTTCGCTCATGCCCGGAATGTACTGATCCGAGATATAGGCGCGGCAACGCTGCATGAACACTTCGGTCAGGCGCGACGGCTTCATCGGTTTGTAGGTGGTGAGGCCGAGCAGCATGGGGCGGTGTTCGCCCACCAGGCGCAGCCGCACCAGCCGCTTGCCGTCCAGCGCCTGGGTGGACTTGGGCCGCACATTGAACAAGGCGTAGCCGATGCCGTTGGCCACCATGGATCGCACCACTTCCTCCGAACGCGAGCGCGCCACGATATTCGGCTCCAGGCCGAATTTCGCGAACAAGGACATGAAGTAATCGCGGCTCAGGGGCAGGTCCAGCAGCACCATGGGCAAGCGCGCCAGCTCTTCCAGCGTTACCGCGATCTGCTGCGACAGCGGATGCAGTTCGCTGACCACCACATGAGGCGGCAGGCGCGCCAGCGCCTCGAACGATATCTCGTCGCCCAGCCTCAAGTCGTAACTGAGGGCAACGTCGATCTCCAGCGTATGCAGCTTGTCGATCAGCAACTGCTGGTCACCTTCGACCATGTGCAGCTCGACCTTTTCGAATGCGCGCGAAAACCCGAATATCACCTCGGGCGCGATCATGGCCGTGAGCGACTGGAAGCAGCCCACGCGCAAGGTGCCCTGGATGGTGTTGCTGGAGACGGACGCGATCTTGTAGAGACGCGACGCGCGCTCGAGCAGATCTTCGCATTCGCTCATGACCTGCTGGCCCAGCACCGTCAGGGCAAGGCCCTTGGACGGATGCCGCACGAATAGCTGCACGTCCAGCTCGGTTTCGACATGCGCGATGGCAGCCGAGATCGACGGCGCCGAAATGTGGATCTGGCTGGATGCCGCGGCGATACTGCCATGCTTGGCCGTGGCGACGAAGTACTCCATCTGGCGCAGCGAAATGCGATTGAGCATAGTCCGAAGTGAGAAAACTGGAGCAGGCTGGAGGGAGGCGGCGGTCCGCTGTGCGGGCCGCCGGCGCGGCCCGGCGCCAGCGTCCACCGCACCGAGCAAAAGTGTATCCACTATGCCCTGACAGCGGGGCATGGCGCTCCTCGGGTTTTCTCGCACTCGCCGCAAGCGCTCACGGATTGCCCGGCACGCCAAAGGTCGGCGCGGCGCGCGGATCCCTGGCGCGGGTGATGTAGGCCTGGATCTGCGGTTCGTAAACCTTCCAGGCCTCATAGAGCCGCTCGACCGGACCCTCCTCGACCCAGTCCATGCGCAGATCGACGATAGGCCAATCCAGGTCCGCCACCACCAGCAGTCCCGCCGAATGCACGGGCCCTTCCTCCCCGCCAGCCGCCTGGCCCGCCAGCATGGCCTGCATCAGGCGTTCGGCCAATGAACCTGACGCCTGCTCGAAGGCCGCCAGCATGGCTGCGGGCACATCCAGCGACGCCAGCATATTGCCGGCGCAGGCGGCGTTTTCACCCCGCGCGTCGGCCAGCCGGCCCAGCGCGTTCGAACCGGTGTAGATGGCCGGCGCCTGCGTGGCGTCGATGGCCATCAGTTGCCGGTAGCTGATGAAAGGACGTTCCGCCAGGGCCTGCAGCGCGCTCTGCGGGGTGCTGCCCTCGCCCATGGCGTCCAGGATGAGCGGCCCCAGGGCCGGGTCGGTAATGTTCTGGCTGACCGCCGCGCCCACGCCCGAACGCGCGCGGATGCAACGCGCCGCGACCGCGGGCGAGGAGGACGAGACGGCCGCGCCGAATTGGCCAGTGGCCGGGCAGCGGGCAATGATGGAGAAAGTCATGACCAGGGCCTCCTGCGGCGTCAATCCGGAATTACGGCAGTCGCGTCGATCTCTACCAGCCATTCGGGACGGGCCAGCGCGGACACCACGATGCCGGTGGACACCGGGAATACGCCCTTGAGCCATTTGCCGACCACGCGATAGACCTGCTCGCGGTAGCGCGGATCGATGATGTAGATGGTGATCTTGCAAATATCCTGCAACTCGCCGCCGGCCTCTTTGAGCAGCATGTCGATGTTCTTCATCGCCTGCTCCGCCTGGCCCGCCGCGTCGCCTATGCAGACGCTCTCAGACGTGTCCAGGTTCTGGCCGATCTGCCCGCGCAAAAAGACGGTGCTGCCGCGTGCAATGACGGCCTGGCACAGATCGTTGTCGAGGTTCTGTTCAGGGTAGGTCGCCTTGGTATTGAAGGTGCGTATGCGCTTGTGCTTCATGGCTCGTATCTGCATTAGGGTTTATCCGGAGACCCTGCACCCGCCTGGCTGGCGGCATCGCAAGGCCGTGAGCTGCCCACTGATGGTCGGCCCAAGCGACACCGCAGCCTATTTGTTTTTTCCGGCGTCCCGTCTCGGAAATCCTGACGCGGGCGGCACCCTGCGCGATGTGCCTCGGTCCTGCTTCGCCGGCGTCGCCGGGGCATCAGGAAAATCTATCCATGCCAACGGAAAAGGCGACTTGGTGCCTCGGATCGCCTCTCGCATCATTGGTTTTCGCTGGCATGGCCGGTGCGGCGGGCGCGGCAATGCCCGCCCCCGGATCGACGGCCGACGCCATCTGATGCAATCCGCAGCAACCTCACCTTACAAGGGATCCGGATGAACACCGCCTCAACGCCCGCGCAAGCCGCCTATCCCCGATTCCGCTATGACGGCTCGGGCGATCTGGCCCGCATCGGGTTGATCTACATCGCTTCCAGCGTCGTCATGGAAGAAGAAATGTGGGCCATGTCCGCTCCAGGGGTTTCCACCCATACGGCGCGCATCAAGCTGCCCAAGGTCACCGTGCAAGGCATCGAAGAGATGATGAACGCGCCGGAACTCGAACAGGCCGCCCGGCTGGCCGGCGCCGCTCCCATCGACGTGCTGCTGTTCGGCGGCACCAGCGCCTCGTTCCTGCACGGAACCGCCTACGATCAGGCGCTCATCCAGAAGCTGCGGCAATGGGTGCCGGGGCCTCAGATCACCACCGCCTCCACCGCGACGCTCGCTGCGTTGAAGAAAGTCCAGGCGGGCAAGGTTGCACTGGCCACCCCCTATCTTCCGGAGATCCATGAGCGCGCCATCCGCTTCCTGCAGGAAAACGGCCATGAAGTGGTCAAGAGCGCCTGCCTCGGCATCTCGGACGATCACGCGCTGGCCGAGGTCTCGCTGGAGAAGGTCTACGACCACGTGCTCTCGGTCGACCACCCCGATGCGACGGCCATCTTCGTCTCGTGCACGAACTTCCGCACCGTCGGCGCCATCGAGGCGCTGGAACAGAAGCTCGGCAAGCCGGTGATCTCGGCCATCCAGGCCTCGTTCTGGCATTGCCTGGATCTCACCGGAGCAGCGGGCGCCAAGCCCGGCTACGGCTCGCTGTTCGACGGCAACCTGAGCAAGGCCGCAGCGATGTAGACCATTTAACGAAGTGCATGACCAATAAATAAGCAAGGGGAAATAATGCATCTACACCAAACCATCACGGCGCTGACACTCGCAGGCGCCTCCCTGTTCGCTGTAACGTCCGCCCAGGCCGAGAAGCTGGTGCTGGGCAACGAAGGCAGCTATCCGCCCTTCAGCATGGTCGACCCTTCAGGCCGCCTGACCGGCTTTGAACCCGATCTGGCGCGCGAGATGTGCAAGCGGATGAAGGTCGATTGCGAAATCGTCGTCATGGACTTCAAGGCGCTGATCCCGGCACTGCTGCAGAAGAAACTGGACGCCGTGGTCAGCCAGACCAAGCCGTTGCCCGAGCGCAAGGAAAAAGTGCTGTTCGGCCGCCCGGTGCTGTTCAATCCGGACTCCTATGTGGTGCCCGAGGCCAAGAACTACACCTTCACGCCCGAGGGCCTGAAGGGCGTGCGCATCGGCCTGCAACGCGGCTCGGCCCAAGCCAAGTACGTGGGTGAGACATTTGGCAACGCGGTGCAGATCGTGTTCTATGACAACCCGGACCAGATCCGGCTCGACCTGGCCAACGGCCGGCTGGACATGAGCCTGGGTCCCAAGATCAGCTGGACCAACGAATTCCTGTCCAAGCCCCAGGGCAAGAACTGGAAATTCGCCGGCGGCGATCTGTGGACCGGCGGCGGCGAAGCCGGTTCGAGCTGGATCGCCCGCAAGGACAGTGGCGACCTGCTCAACCGCATGAACGCCACGCTGGAAACCATCATCAAGGACTGCACCTTCACCAAGCTGCGCAAGCCCTACCTGGAAGTGGAGCTCCTGCCAGAGGAAAAGGCCTGCCGCTAGCAGGATCCGCTCGCGCCGCCCGGGTCCCTGGCACGAGTTCGCCGGGTCGGGCGGAACTCTCCACACGCTTGCCAGGAATACCTCATGCCTTCGATGGGTTTCGTGCAGCAACTCGCGACCGGCGCGATGATGACGATCCAGGTCGCCGTCTGCGCCTATCTGCTGGCGCTCGCGATCGGGACGTTCTTCGCCCTGATCACGCTGCGGCCGACCTGGCTGGCCAGAATCGTCTGGATTCCGTATGCCTCGATCTTCACGGGCGTGCCTTCGCTGCTGGTCGGCTTCCTGTTCTATTACGGCGGCTCGCAGATCGTCGCCAGCCTGCTCGCGCCGTTCGGCATAGGCCAGCGCATCGAGGTGACGCCGTTCATGGCGGCGGTGGCGGCACTGGGCATGGTGTATGGCGCCTACCTGGCCGACCTGATCCGCAGCGCGATACAGAACGTACCCCACGGCCAGTTTGAAGCCGCGCGGGTGCTGCTGGTGCCGCGCACCGCCATCTGGCTGAAGGTGATCCTGCCGCAGATGCTGCGGCTGGCCTTGCCCGGCATGACCAATATGTGGATCGTCGTGCTCAAGGACACCGCCCTCATCTCCCTGATCGGCCTGAAGGAAATCATGGCCTACGCCAAGCTCGCCTCCGGCGTGACCAAGGAACCCTTTGTCTACTACCTGCTCGCGGCCGCCTTCTTCCTGGCGATGACCTGGCTCACCTACTACGTGGCCCGCCGCGTCGAAACATGGGCTGCGCGCGGCTTCCATCCTGTCGTGACCAAGGGAGCGTCGCATGCACTTTGACTTCCAGGTAGCCTGGGACAGCCTGCCCAAACTGCTGGCCGGCGCCGGCACCACCTTCGCGGTGCTGTTGCCGGTGCTGGTCATCGGTCTGCTGCTGGCGCTGCCGGTGGCCCTGGCAAGTTTCCGGCCCGGCCCGCGCGCCCTCTTCGCCAGCAGCTACATCGGCTTCTTCCGCGGCGTGCCCAGCCTCGTGCTGCTGTACTTGATCTACAGCGGACTGCCGCAATTCTCCATCGTGCGCGACACCGTGCTGTGGAACGTCTTCTCCAATGCCTATGTCTGCGCGTGGCTGGGCCTGGCTTTGACGCACTCCGGCTTCATGGCGGAAATCATCCGCGGGGGCCTGGCGGCGATACCCCGGGGCACGATCGAGGCCGCGCAGACGCTGGGCCTGAAGCCCGCGCAGATCCTGTTCCGCCTAAAGCTCCCGCTGGTGGCGCGCTATGTGCTGCGCGCCTATCAGAATGAGTTGCTGATCATGGTGAAAAGCACGGCGGCCGTCAGCGCCATCACGCTGGTCGACCTCACCGCGGCGGCCAACACCGTGTTCGACTACACCTATGACCCGTTCACGCCTTTGATCACGGCGGCGGCCATCTACTGGTGCATCACCAATTGCATACGCCTGGGCTTCTCGATCGCGGATCGCAAGTTGAACCGCTACCTCGCCAGGACCTGAGCCGCCCGGCCGAACGATCATCAGAGCGCGAACCATCATGACTGCCATTCTGTCCCGCATCACGCCGCCTGCCGCCTCCACCCTGTCCGATTGCGCGCCAGCGGTCTCTATCTCGGGTTTGAACAAGTTCTACGGCACGTTCCACGCGCTGCGGAATATCCACCTCGAAGTCTCGAACGGAGAGATCGTCATTCTTTGCGGTCCCTCCGGGTCGGGCAAGTCGTCCCTCATACGCTGCATCAACCATCTGGAGCAGCATGACTCGGGCGACATACGCGTCAACGGCGCCGAACTGACACGGCGCCCCGAAGACGTGGAGAAAGTCCGGCGCCAGCTGGGCATGGTGTTCCAGAACTTCAACCTCTTTCCGCATATGACGGTGCTGGACAACTGCACCTTCGCGCTCAAGATCGCCTTGAAGGTCCCGGCTCGCGAAGCGGAAGAAACAGCGCGCGAGTATCTTGCCAAAGTCAATGTGATCGAACAGGCCGCCAAGTATCCGATCCAGCTCTCCGGCGGGCAGCAGCAGCGCGTGGCCATCGCGCGCGCGCTCTGCCTGCGCCCGCGCATCATGCTCTTTGACGAGCCGACCTCGGCGCTCGATCCGGAATCGGTGGGCTCGGTACTGCGCATTATGGAAAACCTGGCGCAAACCGGCATCACCATGATCTGCGTCACCCACGAAATCGGCTTTGCCCGCAGGGTGGCCGACCGCTGCGTCTTCATGGAGCGAGGCGAAATCATCGAGACCGCGCCCACTGAACAGTTCTTTGGTTCGCCCCGAAACGAGCGCCTGAAGAATTTCCTCGAGCAGGTTCTGTAGTCAACCATATAGACAAGGGGTTGTCATGATCAAGAAACTCATTTGCGCCGGAATACTTGCCGGCGCGGCTCTTACCGGCGCGGCGCAGGCGCAGGACGCGCTGGTGGTCAGCACCTGGGGCGGCAGCTTCCGGGATCTCATCGACGAGAATATCGGTCGCGAGTTCACGCGGCAGACCGGCGTCCCCGTGAAGTACATCACCGGCGGCACCATAGACCGCCTGAACAAGGCCAAGCTCGCCACCAAGCCGGAAAGCGACATCACGTTCACCACGTCGCACATCGGCTGGCTCTATGTCAACGCCGGCCTGTACGAGAAACTGGATCTGAGCAAGATCCCCAATTACTCGCACCTGGTCGACCGCGCCAAGATCAGCCCGTACCACATCGGCAGCTGGGCCTACGTGTACACCATCGGCTACCGTCCCGACCTGGTTCCCGCCGGCATCACCTTCAACAGCTGGAACGATCTCTGGAACCCGGCATTGAAAGGCAAGCTGTCCGCGCCCGATTTCGACCCCAGCCATATCATCGACGTTTCCGCCCTGCTCTCCGGCGGGGACGCCACCACCTGGGAAAAGGGACAGGACAAACTCAAAGCCTTGAAACCCAACTTCAAGGCCTTCTACACCAACGATGCCAACAGCCAGCAGTTGATCGCCGCCGGCGAAACGCCCGTGCAGGTCGTGCTGTCCATGAACGCGTACTACATGATCGGCCAGGGCGTGCCCATCAAGGTGGCAATGCCCAAGGAGGGCGCGGTGCTGGGCGTGGATACCATGGCTATCATGAAAGGCAGCGCCAAGAACGACCTTGCCCATAAGTTCATGAACATCGCGCTGTCGCCAGAGGTACAGGCCAAGATCGTGGCCGCCAAGAAGGCCAGCCCCGTCATCGACAACGCCAAGGTGTCGCCAGAAGACGCCGCGCTTCCTGGCGTCTTCACGACCAAACAGCAATGGGACACCCAGGCCATTGTTATCGACGACAAGCTGCGCGCCGAAAAAACTGCCGAATGGCGCAAGTGGTTTACCGAGAACATCATGAACTGATGGCTGGAGGCTGCGGCCCGGGAGGCCGCGGCGCCGCTATGTCCTCAACGTAAGCCTAGGATGGGTCCACCATGGATGCGCGTTCCACCCTGAGGGGATGGTTGATATCCCCGGCAAGCTTCATCGCCCTGTGCATCTGCGTCGCCATGGCGGCGGTGCTGCAGTACAGCTTGCGCACCTTCATTCCAGGCTCACTGGACGTCGGCGGCCTCACGCTGACGAACTTTTCGGGCATGGGCAAGCAGATCTACCTCGATGCCTTCACCAATACTTTGCGCCTGA
This sequence comes from Achromobacter sp. D10, assembly GCF_035282245.1. Taxonomy (NCBI): domain Bacteria; kingdom Pseudomonadati; phylum Pseudomonadota; class Betaproteobacteria; order Burkholderiales; family Alcaligenaceae; genus Achromobacter; species Achromobacter sp. D10. The sequence goes on along the minus strand of NZ_JAYJLE010000002.1, from coordinate 417,657 downwards.
GCGTGGAGACCACGGTCTGCTCCCTGCTCGTGGCCTACCCGCTGGCGTATGCCCTGGTCCGGGTGCGCAACCGCTACATCAAGTCCTTCATCCTGATCGTATCCATCACGCCGCTGTTCCTGGGCGAGATCGTGCGCACCTATTCCTGGATCATCGTGCTGGGCAGCACGGGCTTCATCAACTCGATGCTGCTCAAAATGGGCCTGATCGATACGCCGCTCAAGCTGATGTTCAGCCACCTGGGCGTGCTGGTGGCGCTGGTGCACGTCACCATCCCGGTCGTGGTGCTGATGCTGGCCACCGCCATCTCGCACATAGACCGCGATTACGAAAAAGCCGCGGAAAGCCTGGGCGCAGGTCCGGTACGCACCTTTCTGACTATCACCCTGCCGCTGTCCATGCCAGGCATCCTGGCCAGCATCACGACCTCGTTCGCCTGGACCTTCAGCGCCTTCGCCACGCCGCAGATGATAGGCGGCGGCCGCGTGCCTACGGTCTCGACGCTGGTCTACCAGCTGGGATTCTCTTCGATGAACTTCCCCCTGGCGGCCAGTCTGAGCGTTATGGGCCTGGGCCTGACGGCTATCGCGCTGATGCTGCTCGGCAGGGTCACGCGACGACTCAAAGTCATCGGAGGACACTGACATGAGCATCCGCAAATCCCTGCCCCTATGGCTGCGCATCGGCGCGCCGGTGCTGATCACGCTGATCCTCGCGTTCGTGCTGCTGCCGGTCGTCGTGGTGACCCTGGCCTCCTTCAACGACAGGGCCCTGCTCACTTTTCCACCGCAGGCCTGGTCCTGGCGCTGGTTCGAGCGCGTGTTCACCTACGCTGACTTCCGCGACGGCTTTCGCGCCAGCATGGTTGTCACGCTTTGGTCTTCGCTGCTGGCGCTGGTCATCGGCACTGGCCTGGCGATCGCGGTCAAGCGCATGGCGTTTCCGGGCAAGAATATCCTTCAGGCCATCCTGCTCTCGCCGTTGGTTATTCCCCATTTCACCGTCGGATTGGGCCTGCTGATCCTCGCGGCGCAGTTGAACGTGGACCGCGGCTACGGCATCGTGATCCTGTGCCACGTCATCCTCGTGCTGCCTTTCGTGCTGCGCAGCGTCTATGTGTCGATGGAGAACCTGGACGAGCGCCTCGAACAGAGCGCCGCCAGCCTGGGCGCTTCACCCGTGCGGGTGCTATTCACGATTACCGTTCCCTTGCTGGCGCCCGGGCTGTTCGGCGGCTGGCTGTTCGCGGCCATCATGTCGTTCAGCGAATTCACTGCCTCGCTGTTCGTGACCACCCAGAGCACGCAGACCCTTCCGGTGACCATGTACAACTACGTGCGCGAGTTCGCCGACCCGACGCTGGCCGCGCTGTCTGTGGTGTACATCGTCGTGACGGCCGCGCTGTTGATCTTCGCCAACCGATTTCTCGGGCTGGGCAGGATCCTCAATATCGAGGACAACCACTAGAGAATTCTGGGTGGAATATTGCCGATTGGTTTTGTGAGGTCAGGTTCCTGAGCCGCCGGCGTCCGGACTGCGGAATTCCGATGCTCGCCCAATGGGGCTGCGCTTCGGATCCCTCCGTCCGGTCACCGGCTCACGGCATCTGCTCACGAAGGGGGTCCAACACCAACGCATTAGGCTACTGCCAGCCGAGGACCCCGGAGCCATACGAAGCGCAGCCCCACCGGGGCGAGCATCGGAATGGCGCAGGGCAGCCTCGGCGGTTGAAGAGCGCTGACATCCGCAAGACACAACTTCAATACCCGCGCGCTGGATCGACGCGGTTGGCGGGTTCCAGGCCTTGGCTGACTCGTAGTACGTTGTCGGCGATCTGTCCGGCGGCGGATGCCGGAATGGCCACCGAAGCCAGGTGCGGCGTAATCAGCACGTTGTCCATCCCCCAGAGCGGGTCGCCAATCGGCAGGGGCTCGCGCTCGAATACGTCCAGCGTCGCACCGCCTAGATGGCCGTTGCGCAGCAGATCCGTCAGGGCGGCCTGATCCACCAGCGCGCCCCGGGCCACATTGATCAGGGCCGCGCCGCGCGGCAGGCGCTGCAAGCGTTCGCGGTCCAGCAGGCCGCGGGTCTGCGGCGTGAGCGGAAGCATCACCACCAGGATGTCGGCGCGCGACAGCACCGTGTCCAGCGACTCCATGCCGCTGTGGCACTCGACGCCATCGATGCTGCGCGGGCTGCGCGACCAACCCAGCACGGTCAGCCCCTGGCGGCGCAGCTCCTGCGCCGCGCATGCGCCCAGCTCGCCCAGGCCCAGCACGGCCACGCATACGTCTTCGGGAGAACGCGGATGACGATAGGCCCACTCGCCGCGCCGCTGCGCCGCTTCAAAGTACGGAATATCGCGGGCATAGCGCAGCGTGGCGAACAGCACATAGCCTGCCATCATGCGTGCCATGTTCGGATCGGTGATGCGGGTGATGGGCACTCCGGCGGGAAGGTCCTCGCGCCCCACCAGCGAATCCACCCCCGCGCCCAGGTTCACGATGAGGCGCAGGTTCTTCATGCGATCAAAGAAGCCCTGCGGCGCCTTCCAGGCCAGCGCGTAGTGGATACTGGCCGGGTCATGCGCTTCGCTGCCGTGCACCATCCGCAAGTCCGGCAGGCGCGCCTGCATGGCGTCGCGCCAGGCCGCGTAGTCGTCGAACTCGCTGTAGAAGATCATTGCGCCCGACACGGCGGGGCGGGAGGATGCATGCATGGACGGTCGACCTCAGGTACTGCGGTTTATCAGACGCGACATGGCCTCGATGGCCAATTCATAGCCATCTCCGCCCAGCCCCGCGATGACGCCATCGGCGGCCTTGGAAATATACGAATGATGGCGGAAGGCCTCGCGCCGCCAGATATTGCTCATGTGGACCTCGATGATCCTGCCCGGAAAGGATAGCAAGGCATCGAGTATGGGCACCGACGAATAGGTCAGACCGGCCGCGTTGATGATCACGCCCTGCGCCGTGCCGCGCGCCTCCTGTATCCAGTCGACCAACTGGCCCTCGTAATTGGATTGGACGAAGTTCAGCTGGATGCCCAGCGAGGCGGCCTTGCTCTCGCAGCGCTGCTGCAACACGGGAAAGCTGTCGGAACCATAGGTCTTGTTGGCGTCCAGCCCGTAGAGATTGGCGTTGGGCCCGTTTAGGAACCAGACCCTGGAGGATGAAGGGGTTGCGCTCGGCGTCGTCATGGCGGCGGTCTCAGGCTTCGTGGGGAAGGGTGGCCTGCATGGCAGGCATTTGGTTGAATACGGCAAACCAGGCCGCGGCGCGCGGATGCGCCGCGCGCCAGTCCAGCTCGGGAAAGCGGAAATCCAGATATCCCAAGGCGCAACCGATGGTCAGGCTGCCGATGTCAGGATCCGCTTGCGGCAGTTCGTCCGCCTGCGCCTCGATTTCGTCCAGGCACGCCCGCACCTTGACCAGTTGCGCCTCCCGCCACTGCGGCCATTGGATCTCGGCCGGCCGCGCAGTATGTTCGTAGCGAGCCAGCAGCGCGGCATCCAGCAGGCCGTCGCCCAGGGCCTGGCGCGTCAATGCCAGCCAGCGGGCCGCGCCAGCCGGGAATAGCTGCGTATCGCCGGCGGCATCCGCCAGGTATTCGCAGATCACGCGGCTGTCATATAGCGCCCTGCCGTCCGGCAGGATCAAAGTCGGCACCTTGGCTAGCGGATTGTGGGCGGCGATGCGGGCATCGCGGTTGACCGGATGCGCGGCGCTGGGCAGCCATTCGATCCGTCCGGCCTGGCCGGTCAGGTGCGCGCAGATCATGACCTTGCGCACGAAGGGGGACGTAGGGGCGTAGAGGAGTTTCAATCCAGTCTCCGAGCTCAGGGTTTGAGGACCAGCTTGCCGAACACCTTGCCGCTTTCCAGCAGTTGATGCGCGCGGACGGCGTCGGCCAGAGGCAGGCTCTGCGCCATTTTGGGCCGGATGCGACCAGCGGCGACCAGGGGCAGCACATGGCGCCTGAGCGCGGCGGCCATGCGGGCCTTCTCGGCATCGGTCTGCGGACGCATGGTCGACGAATGCAGGCTCAGCTGCTTCTGCATCAGGGTCAGCAACTCGACATTGACGGCCGAACCCTGCAGGAAGGAAAGGCTGACGTGGCGCCCGCCGAAAGCCAGCGCCTGCAGATTGCGCCGCACATAATCGCCGCCGACGATATCCAGCACCACGTCCACGCCGCGGCCCTCGGTCTGGGCCTCGCAGGCCTGCACGAAATCCGTGTCATGAAAGCAGATCACCTCCGCCGCGCCGAGTCCGCGCAGGGCGTCACTGCGGTCACGTTCGCCATCCGTCACGATCACCCTCGCCCCCGCCGCATGCGCCATCTGGATCGCCAGGGTGCCTATGCCGCCGCCTCCGCCATGGATCAGCACGGTCTCGCCCATACGCAGGCGGCCCAGCTCGAACAGGTTGTGCCATACCGTGTACAGACCTTCCGGCAACGCGCTCGCCTCGGCGTCGTCCAGGCCCGCGGGCACGGCCAGGGAATGATCCACGCGCGCCACGCACCACGGCGCGTAGCCGCCACCCGCCAGCAGGCTCATGAAGCGCTGCCCGACCAGGGACTCCGGCACGCCGGGCCCGCAGGCTGCCACCTCGCCGCAAGCCTCCAGCCCGAGCACGTCGGTCACGCCCGGCGCCGGCTTGCTCAGGCCCTGGCGCTGCATGATGTCGGGCCGGTTGATGCCGGCAGACAGAACACGCAACAGCACCTCGCCGGGACCCGGCGCCGGAACCGGCCGGGTGGCCAGCGTCAACACCGTGGCATCGCCAGGCTCGCGGGCAATGATGGCTTGCATCTCAACGGGAATCTGATTCATGGACTTGTGTCTCGCGGAAAAATGGATGCAGCGCGGCTGCGCAGGCGCGGCCGCTGCGTAGGATGGAAAGGCGCGCGGGGAGCCGGTCTGTCAGGACGACGCGTTGAACACGCTGACCCCATGGCCAGGCAGGGCAAGTCCCGCCACGGCGCCCACCGGCCATTCATGAATGCAGTTCAGGTCGGCGGTGCGCACCATCACGTGCTGACGCCCCTCCACGGGAATATGCACCTCCAGGTACAGATCCACGTGATCGCCCTGGAATACGTGGTTGACCACCGTGCCGCTCAACACCGACCCGCTATGCAGGGTTTCCAGCTTGATGTGTTCGGGCCGCACATAAAGATCCAGCCGGTGTCCCTCGTGCGAGCCGCCCACCAGGCGGTGGCGGGGAATGTGCGTCAGTCCCGCACCCAAGCGCAGTTGGATGGTCTCCGCGCTGGAACCGTGATAATGCGCTGGCAAGATATTGACGTCGCCCAGGAACGAGGCCACGAACGGGTCCTGCGGATTGCGATACAACTCGTCGGGTGCTGCGACCTGCCGGATCACTCCCTGGTTCATCACTGCAATACGGTCCGACATGCTGAGCGCCTCGCCCTGGTCATGCGTGACGAAAATCGTCGTCACTCCCAGCTTGCGCTGGATGTCACGGATCTCTACCTGCATGGCGCCGCGCAGCCCCTTGTCCAGCGCGGAAAACGGCTCGTCGAGCAGCAGCACCTTGGGACGGATCACCAGCGCCCGCGCCAGCGCCACCCGCTGCTGCTGGCCGCCCGACAGCTCGCGCGGCTTGCGCTCGCCCAGGCCATTCAGCTTCACCAGGGCCATGGCTTCGGCCACCCGCCGCTCGATCTCGGCAGTCGGCACGCGCCGCATCCGCAGGCCATAAGCGATATTGCGCGCCACCGTCATGTGTGGGAACAGCGCGTAGTTCTGGAACACGATGCCGATCTGGCGCTGGTACGGCGGCAAGGCCGTGACCGGGGTGCCGTCGATGAAAATCTCGCCTTCGTCCGCGTCGGCAAAGCCCGCGATCAGGTTCAGCAAGGTGGTCTTGCCGCAGCCGGATGGACCCAGCAGCGTCAGGAACTCCCCGCTTTCGATCTTCAGGGAAACTTTCTGGAGCACCGCGTGATCGCGGTATCTCTTGACGACTCCCTCCAGGCTGAGCGCGCTGGAAGTGTCGGAGGAAAAGGGGCGATTCGGCATGGCTGCTGCACTCACAGAGTTCAACTTCCCGGTTCGAGAAATTCCGGGAAAAACAGGCGATGGCCGCATGGCACGCAAGGAAGCGTCGTCAGCGTTGGGGTGGATTCAAGAATACGGCAAAGCCTTTTTTCAAGTGCATTGCCGATGCTGATGGGGGCCATCGGAAAAAAGAAATCGCGCTATGCCGGATGCCGCGTCGCCCCCTGCCCGCGCAAACCTGCCCCTTTGCTTTTTCCTAAGTCAGCCGTCCGAAAAACGAAGTTATCAACTCAGGCCTTCGGGGTCACACTGCGTGCCTATCGTTCTGCGCGCCGTTTGACCATCGCGCGGTTCGCCGGCCTTCCGTTTCTTGATCTTCGTGTCAGCCTCGAGACGCACCAGGGTCTCGGTATTCTTTAGGATGTTCAAATGTCAATTGAAAAAACCAATACGCTGGTGATCGGCGCCGGTCAGGCCGGCATCGCAATGAGCGAACACCTCGGCGCCATGGGCATTGCGCACATCGTGCTCGAACGCAAGCGGATCGCCGAACGCTGGCGCTCCGAACGCTGGGACTCGCTGGTCGCCAACGGCCCCGCCTGGCACGACCGCTTTCCCGGCCTGAAATTCGATGACGTCGGGCCCGATGTCTTTCCGCCCAAGGAGCGCATGGCCCAGTACTTCGAAGACTATGCCAAAATGCTCAAGGCGCCGGTGCGCACCGGCGTCGAAGTCCTGCGCGTCCAGCGCAATGACAAGCGTCCAGGCTTCACCGTCACCACCTCCGCAGGCACCATCGAAGCCCAGCACGTCGTCGCCGCGACCGGCCCCTTCCAGATACCCACCTATCCGAAGATCGTGCCGCAGGACGCGGGCATCCAGCAACTTCATTCCTCGGCCTACAAGAACCCGGGGCAGTTGGCCGATGGCGCGGTGCTCGTCGTCGGCGCGGGCGCATCCGGCTCGCAGATTGCCGAAGAACTCCGCCAGGCAGGCCGCACCGTCTACCTGTCGGTGGGCGAACACTACCGCCCTCCCCGGTCCTACCGCGAGCGCGACTACTGCTGGTGGCTGGGCGCCCTGGGCATGTGGGATGAAGTCAAGAAAAAACCCAAGCGCGAACACGTCGCCTTCGCCGTAAGCGGGTACGAAAACGGCAAAACCGTGGACTTCCGGCGCCTGGCGCGAGACGGCATCCAGCTCGTGGGCATCACCACCTCCTATGAAAACGGCGTGCTGCATTTTGCCGACAACCTCGGTCGCGACGTTGCCCAGGGCGACGCCGACTACTTCGAGGTCCTGCGCGAAGCCGACGCCTACATCGAGCAGAACGGCCTGGACCTTCCACCCGAGCCCGATGCCTGGAAACTGCTGCCCGATCCGGAATGCCTCACCTACCCGATCCTCAGCCTGAACCTGGCCGAGGCCGGCATCAAGACCATACTGTGGGCCACGGGCTTCAAGGTCGACTTCAGCTGGATCGACGTCGACACCTTCGACGAGAATGGCTACCCCATCCACAAGCGCGGCATCTCGGCCGAAAAAGGCATTTACTTCCTCGGTCTACCCAACCTCACCAATCGCAGTTCCTCATTCATCTGGGGGGTTTGGCACGACGCCCGCTACATCGCGGACCATATCGGCATCCATCTCGACTACCTGGCGTACCGGAAGGAATGATGACGGCGGCGTCTGGCCTGTTTCGGGGCCAGACGCGGAAAAACCCGCAACTCGATCGAGGATGCGGGTCTTTACTGGCGTCTGCCCGATTCTATTTCCCCGGATGCCGCAAACCGCGCCGCATATCGAACCCATAGTCCTGCCCGTCATTGCCGAGGACCGTGCGTACCGTCCACCTGGACAGCGCGCGTAGTTTTCGGCGATTACGTTGTAGCAACGCAGTGACTGATCTGGCCCGAATCGATCAACAGCTTTAAATACGCCGTGCCTTCCGAAATGGCACGCGTCGGCGTATCGCGAGGCGTGAGCGGGCAGGGAATACACCAATCCAGAAGCACCAACGTCGAATAGGCGACCTGAACCAGCGGAAGAAACCCTTCGGGCAAATTGCCGAACTGTTCCAGGCAGCGTAACGGCACGGCTCGGACGGCCAGGCGAAATCCCTTATGCTCCGTAAGGACGAGTTCGTTCATAGAGCGTCTCCGGCCTGCCGCAGCGGGCTAGCGCCGCTGCGGCGGGCTTATTGAATCACAGCACCGTCACCGGGATTCTGCGCGGCTGCGCCTCGCGAACCCGTGGCACCCGCAGCGTCAGGATGCCTTGTTTCAGGCTGGCGCTGATCGCATCCTTGTCGAACTCCGGCCCCAACCTGAAGGAACGGCGAAATAGCGGTTCCCGCAGTTCGCCATGGATTAGCCGGACATCGCTGGGGACCTGCACCGACGCCTCTCCCTCTATGACCAGCATCTCCGATTCCACTTTGACGTTCAGCCGTTCCTTCGTGACGCCGGGAAGGTCCGCAATAACGGTGACTCCCGTCGCATCCTCAAAAATATCGACTGCCGGCAGTGTGGCGGGACGTTGCTCTTTGGAGCGACCGTCCTGTTCGACAACGAGTTTGTTGCGCTCATTCATGATCATCTCTCCTTGATGCTTCCCTACGCGGGTGTCACTGAATAGCGATAAGCCGCGGTTTCGACGACTCCTTCTTCTTGATGGATATCATCAAGCAGCCATCGACGTAGCGCGCCTCGACGTTGTCCGAATCGATGTCGCCGGGCAACTCGATCACGCGCGTGAAATCGCCCTGGGCACGTTCCCGAGCGTAGTAGCGCCCCCCCTCGGGCAGAGCCTGCGCTTTGCGCGAGCCGCCGATCGTGAGCAGCCCCTTCTCCATGGATACTTTCAAAGTCTCGGGCTCAATGCCGGGGACGAAGCAGACGACCACGGCAGCATCATCCGAAACCCCAATATTGACTGGCGGGAAGCGTCCGCTTGGCAATGATCGCAGTGTGGCTGGCGATGCTGCATTACCAAGCACGCGCTCCATCTGCTCCTGGATTGCGTCAAAAAGAGACCCGACACCGCTGTCGCTGAAAGGGTAGTTCGCCATAATTTCCTCCCAAGAAAGTCCTTGAAGGATCGAGACCCTGCCCGGTCGCCAAGAGCGACCAGCAACTCGATCGCCTCAGTACCGGTATATGAATTCACGGCGCGGATTCAAGACCCTGCATTTTTGATTTGAAAAATGGCTCGGCGGCGCGCAATAGGTTTTTTCATAACGCCCGCTCCGAAGGGGCGCTGGCCCGGAATGTCGAAGACCGGGCAGGGTGCGCTGCGCAAAACGCAGGCAATAAAAAACCCGCGATCTCATGGAGAAAGCGGGTTCTTTACACGCCCAGGAACAACCTGGGACAAATTCTTGGTGCCGACGGCGAGACTCGAACTCGCACAGCTTTCGCCACTACCCCCTCAAGATAGCGTGTCTACCAATTTCACCACGTCGGCTAAATCAAGCCAGAAAAGCGTGCTTTCCTGGAAAGTCGAACATTCTATCACGCAATTTAAAAATCAGGGGACTTCGGAGCACTTTGTCGTTCCAACGCCACCCATCCGTCCCCCGCAGGCATGCAGACAGGGGAGCGGGCCGCGGGCAGCCCTTTCCCCCAGCCTCTCAGTTGATCTGCAGGTTGGTCGCCTTGACGACTTCTCCCCACTTGCGGGTTTCGCTTTCCATAAAGGCCTTGAACGCTTGCGGCGTGTTGGGCGGCGGGGGCATCAGGAAGCCGTTGGTCTGGTAGCTGGCGGCCAGGGCGGCGTCGGAGGTCAGGGCCTTGTTGATCGCGGCGTTGACCTTCTGGACGATTTCCGGCGGGGTGCCGGCCGGCGCAAACAGGCCGAACCAGGCCGCCACGTCGAAGCCTTCCACGCCGGATTCCGCGATGGTGGGGATTTCCGGAGCGAACGGCACGCGCGTACCGGTGGTGACGGCCAGGCCGGTCAGCTTGCCCGCGCGCACGTGCGGCAGCAGCGGCGGCAGGTTGTCGAAAATGGAATCCACCTGGCCGCCCAGCAGGTCCGCCACGGCCGGACCGCTACCGCGATACGGCACATGCAGGATATCAATGCCGGTCTTCATCTTGAAGAGCTCGCAGCCCAAGTGCGCGGACGAACCGTTGCCGGGCGAGGCGCAGGTGAGCTTGCCGGGGTTCTTCTTGGCGTAGGCGATGTATTCCTGCACCGACTTGACCGGCACGCTGGCATTGACGGCCAGGATGTTGGGCACCACGTTGAGCAAGGCGACGGCGTCCAGGTCCTTGAGCGCGTCGTACGACATCTTGGAATAGAGCGACTGGTTGATCGCGGTGGAGATCGACCCCACGAAAAGGGTGTAACCGTCGGCAGGCGAACGAGCGACGGACTCTGCGCCGATGTTGCTGTTGGCGCCGGGCTTGTTCTCGACCACGAAGGTCTGGCCGAACTCCTTGCCCAGCACGTCGGCGATCATCCGTGCGCTGATGTCGGTGGTGCCGCCTGGGGCATAGCCCACGACCAGGCGCACCGGCTTGGTCGGATAGGCGCCGGCCTGAGCCTGCGCCGGCCCGCTGGCGATGCAGGCAAGCACCGCTGCCGCGCCGGCCAGTTTGGTATAGATCTTCTTCATGTTTCCTCCTGTCGAAAACGGATGGGTGGGCATGGGGATGCCCACCTTTTTTTGTTGTTGTGCGGGCAGTCTTGCCCAGGGCGGCGACGCCGCCCGCCTCAGGCCGCGCCTGCAGGTCGCAAGGGCGCGATCAAGTCCGGCGTGAGGTCGGCCAGCGTGGCGCAGCCCAACAGCGCCATGTTGGTCGAGATCTCGCTGCGGAATATCTCCGTGACCTTGCGGATGCCGGCGCTGCCGCCCACGGCCGCGCCGAAGAGCTGCGGCCGGCCTGTGAAGACCATGCGCGCGCCCAGGGCCACCGCCTTGAGCACATCGGATCCCCGGCGAAAGCCCCCGTCCACCATGACCGGAAAGCCCGGCGGCACGGCGGCCACCACATCGGGCAACGCCTGCAGGGGTGAAATGCAGCCATCAAGCTGCCGTCCGCCGTGGTTCGACACGATCACGCCGTCGGCGCCCGCCGCGCAGGCCAGCCGCGCATCGTCGGGATGCATCACGCCCTTGAGCACCAGCTTGCCCGGCCAGTTCTCCCGGATCCAGCGGATGTGCTCCCACGAGAGCTTGTCGCGCTCGCCGCGAAAGCCGTTGGGCGGGTCCTGGGTGATGGGCGGGCCGATCTCTTCGTACAGGTTCGAGAACCTGGGGATGCCGCTGCCCAGCAGCGTGCGCAGGAAGACGTTGAAGCTCCAGCGGGGGTGACGCATGCCGTCCAGCATCACGCTGGGGCTGAGTTTGAAGGGTACGGTGAACGACAGCTTCTGCAGGTTCTCGCGATTGGCGCCCACACAGGTGTCTATGGTCACCACCAGCACTGGAATCTCGGCCTTGCGCAGCCGCGCCATCAGCCGGGAAATGCGCTCGATATTGCCCGGCAGATAGGCTTGATACCAGCAACGCTTGCCCGTGGCCTGCTGCAAGCGCTCCAACGGCACACTGGAGGCGCCGCTGATGATGAAGGGAATGGCCGCCTGCTGGGCTACCTGCGCCAGCGCCAGGTCGCATTCATGCATGACGATGGCCGAAAAGCCTGTGGGCGCAAAACCCACGGGCATGGCGTAGGCTTGGCCGTACAGCTCGACCTGGCTGCTGCGCTGGTCGACCACGCGCAAGCCGCGCGGCCGGAAACCGACGTCGCCCAGGGCGCGCACGCTCTCGGCCAGCGAAGCGCCGTCTTCGGTGCCGCCGCAGACGTAGCCTTCGACGCAGCGCGGCATGATGCGCCGCGCCTCGCGCTCGAAGTCGCGCACGGACAGGCAACGGTCCAGACGGCTCATGCGGCCACCGGCGAGCCGGCCTGCGCGGCCAGCCCCTGCATGCACGCCGCCAGCGAACGGTCCTGCGTGTCCTGATAGAGCGCCAGCTCGTCCTGCACCGAAGCGCCCAGCGCCTGCTCGAAGGCCGCCTGGCTGGCATTCAGCGCGTACTCGGCCTGGGCCTTGTCGCCCAGGTTCGACTGGAAGATTCCGGCGGCGCTGACGGGCAGGAAATCCTCATACACGAGAGGTTCAAAGCGGATGTAGCCCTCGGCGATCAGCGCCTGCGCGCTGGCTTCGGGGTCGGCCCCTTCCTTGCCGGTGAGGAAGTAGCGGAAATAGGCCAGCCCCTCGGCGTGCAGCTGTTCATAGTCGTCCGGGAATGCGGCAAAACAGTCCTGCAGGTTCTGCATGTAGGCCGCGGCATTGCCTTCGTTGGGCGCGCCGCTGATGCGGCTGCGGGCCAGATCCAGCAACTGGTCGTACAGCGCCCTGCCCTTGCGGGTCAAAGCCACGCCACGCTGCTCGATCTCGCCGAAACGCGCTGTGTGGCTGCCGACCGCGGACTGGCCGTCGGCGCCGGTGAAGCGGACCGCTTCCTCCAGCGCCTTGAAGCTGGTCTGGCGCAACAGGATCGGGCACTTGCGCGGCGGCGGGCCTTCGATCACGGCCTTGGCGGACACGCCGCGGCGCGGCATCTCGGCCTGGGCTTCGTCGATGTCCAGGGTGCGCGGCGTCAGATGGTTGATGTGCGGGCCCTTGAAGGCCACCACGTCGGCGATCAGGCGATGCTGGCCATGCAGTTCCTGGTAGTCGTCCAGGCTGACGGTCGCCTCGCTGTGCCAGCGGAACGTGTGCAGCGCCTCTGCCACGAATTCGCGGGCATCGGTCTCAATCAGGCCGCCCTGCGTCTCGTGGCGGGCCGCGAGCTCCAGCGCGCGCTCGGTAAAGATCCGACGCGCGGCCAGGATGCGGGCGGCTTTCTCGCGCAAGGCCTCGTCATCGATCAGTTCCAGCCGCAGCAGCGAAGTGAAAACCCGGAATGGGCTGGCCTGCAGCGAGGCTTCGTGAGTGGCGCGAAAGGCGGTGGAGTGCACCGGCACGCCAGCGGGCGACAGGTCGTAGTAACCCACCGGCTGCATGCCCATCACGGCGAACACGCGCCGCATGTTGGAGAGCTCCTGCGCGGTGCCGACGCGGATCGCGCCGTGGCGCTCGATGTCCAGGCGCTCGATCTCGCCCGTGCGCGCCAATTGCGCGGCCAGTTCAGGCTGTGCTGCCAGGGTCTGGGCATTGACCTGGGCGACCAGGTCCAGCAGCGTGTCGTACAGCGGCACTTCCGACTTGTACATGTCGGACATGGCGCGGGAGAACCAGGCGCGGATCTGATCCGGATTGACGAAATTCTGACTCATGGCGGGCTCGGCACATCGGTAAACAAGGATGGCCCGCATGAAATCATGCGCAGCGCCCGCGATCAAATGAAAAAAATCGGCTTAATCAGTCCGTTTTTTCATGGACCGCACCCGCTGGGCGTCGCGCTCCCGCTTGCGCGCGGCCTCGTCCTCCACCCACGCCACGAACTGCTTGATCTTGGGCACTTCGGCCGAGTGCTCGGAATACGCGACGAAATACGCGCCGTCGCTGGGCTGCACATAGTCCCAGGGAATAACCAGTTTGCCGGCCTGCAATTCCTCTTCGGCCAGCAGGCGCGGCGTCAGGGCCACCCCGCAACCGCCTTCGGCCGCGCGCACGCACATGTAGAAAGTGTCGAAGCGAGGGCCGTGATAACTGCGGTCCGACTGGAATTGCTGGTGCGAGAAGTAATCGTGCCAGGCCTCCGGGCGCGAGGCGCACTGGATCAGGGCCTGCGCGCTCAGGGCCTCGAGGCTGTCCACCTTGTCCCCCGGCAGGAATCCCGGCGCGCATACGGGCACCACCTCGGCCTCGAACAATTCCCGGCATTGGGCCCCGGGCAGGGTGCCGTGGCCGAAGAAAAAGGAAATGTCGATCTTGGCCTGCATCAGGTCGAAAGGCCGGGTTTCGCTGCGCACCTTGACCTGGACGTCAGGGTGCGCGGCCATGAATCCTTGCAGGCGGGGGATCAGCCAGCGCGCGCCGAAAGTGGGCTGAGTGCCTATGGTGAGCACCTGGGTTTCACTGCCGTAGGTCAGGATGTACCGAGAGGACATGTCCACCTGGTTCAGGATGGCCCGGACCTCGGACTGATACAAGGCCCCCGCCGGCGTCAGCTGCAGGCGCCGCCGCACGCGCAAGAACAGCGGATTGCGCAGCAGCGCCTCCAGTTGGGCGATCTGCTTGCTGATCGCGCTCTGGGTCATGTGCAGTTCCTCGGCGGCGCGCGTGAAGCTCATGTGCCGCGCCACCGCCTCGAAACATTGCAGCGCCATCATCGATGGCATCAAACGCTTTTCCATGGGGCCGATCCGGGTATGCCTGTGCTGGCGGCGGGCTGCAACGCTTGGCAGCCCGCCGCGCAAGCGGCATTATCGCAGGCCCCGCCTTACCACTGGTATCCGACCCGTTTGTTGTTCTGGGCCGGCCGGGCACGCACCCCGATGCGCGCCCGGCCGCTTATGCCTGGACGGTCACAGATGCAGCGCCATGGCCGGGTCGCTGACGCCGGGACGCCCGTTCTCCATGCGTCCGGCGAAACGGCGCTCGAAGCCTTCGGCGGTCACGGAGAAGTCGTACCAATTGCCGCTTTCCTTGATGGACCAATGGTGTTCGGCCACCGCGCCCGGCTCGACCGCCAGCGTCCAGGGGCCGTCCGTGCGGTAGGCGTTGGACTGCAACGTTGCCTGCAGGCGGGCCGTGCCACGGTTGGAAACCTTCACGTACAACGCACTGCCGGCGGGTTCGTAGCAGACCTGCACTTCCAGGGCCGTGCCGCGCTGCGTGTTGCCAGCGAAGGTCCGGACGAAGCCGTTGCTGCTGTAGACCCACAGGTCGTAGTCGCCGCCGGTCCAGGTATCGGACAACGTCTTGCCCGCTTCAACGGTGTAGCGTCGCGGAATCAGGTCCAGGTTGCGCTTGTCGTAGACGTGGAACACGGCGCCCGCTTCGCCCGTGTTGCTGAACAGCAGCTCCACGGCGCCGTCCTGCCCCAGCCGGGCGCTGGTGTGCAGTTCATAGGGCAGCGCGCGGGACAGCCGCGTGCCGGTCTCCTGGTACAGCGGCTGCGGGATGGCGGGCGCCTGGGTCACCGCCGTGGTCGGCAGGAGCTTCTGGGCCGCGTTGATCGCGGGATAGTTGCTCGTGTCAGGCAGCTTGGGAACGCTCGGGTCATTCGGGTTGGCGAAATCGAAGCAGGTGGTCAGGTCGCCGCAGACTGCGCGGCTCCACGGACTGATGGCGTCCACCTGAATGCCGAAGCGCTGCTCCAGGAACCGGCCTACCGAGGTGTGGTCGAACACTTGCGAATTGACCCAGCCTCCCTTGCTCCACGGCGACACCACGTACATCGGCACGCGCGAACTCAGGCCCCACGGGCGGATGTTGCCGGTGATGCTGTCCTCGGCCTTCAGGTAATTGCCGACCGAAGCATCGAAGTACTCGCCCTCCAGCGGCACGGTGGACTTGCCCATCAGCACGCCGTTGGCGTCAAAGGATGGCACGGCGGGCATCGCCGCATGGTCGAAGAAGCCGTCGTTCTCGTCGAAAGTCACGAACAGCGCAGTCTTGCTCCAGACGTCGGGATTGGAGGTCAGCGCATCCAGCACGTCGGCAATGAAGTCGGCCGCGCCGGCCACGCCTTCGCTGCTGCCCGGGTGCTCGGCCAGCGCCTGCGTCGGCAACACCCACGACACCTCCGGCAAAGTGCCATTGGCCACGTCCTGCTTCAGCTGGGCCAGGAAATTCACGGCGCCGTCGTTCTTTTCAGGGCCGCCCGTCAGGCCGTGCTCATAGAGGGGAGAACCGGGCTGCGCGGTGCGGAAACTCTGGAAGGCCAGGCAGCCGTGCATGGCGCCCGTCCAGTTGTTGTTCATGTTCTGGTAGATGTGCCAGCTGACACCCGCACGCTGCAACAGATCGGGCAAGGTGTCCCACTTGAAGGCGCTGTTCTTGTACTTGTAGTTGTAGGCGCCGGTCACCGGGTCGATCTGGCCAGAGCCGTCCACCTCCTGCGCGCGGCCCGCCACCCAGTTGGAGGGGCTGGGCCAGCAGCGCGAGTTGACGGGCTCGGAGTCGGTGTCCGTGCAATTGACGCCCAGCTTGCGCAGTTCGGGATTGGCGTTGGCGCCCGACCAGAACACGATGCGGTTCGGGTCGGTGCCGGTCAGGATGGAACAGTGATAGCCATCGCAGACAGTGAAAGCGTCGGCCAGCGCGAACTGGAACGGAATGTCCTCGCGCATGAAAAAGCCCATGGTTGCCTGGTTCTTGAACTGGATCCACTGGTCCATCTTTCCCTGGTTCCAGGCTGCCTGCTGGTCGGGAAAATTGTGCGGCGTGCCCGATCCGATCAGCGCGTTGCTGGTTCGGGAATCGCGGCGGAAGGGCTGGATATCCTGGCCACCCTTGGGGTCGGGCTGGAAGAACACCGACTTGCCCGTGGCCAACGGAATCGGAAAACGGTCGCCGAAGCCACGCACGCCGCGCATGGTGCCGAAATAGTGGTCGAACGAGCGGTTCTCCTGCATCAGGATCACGATGTGCTTGATGTCCTTGATCGTGCCGCTGTCGACCGCTGCGGGAATCGCCAGCGCGCGCTGGATCGAGGCGGGCAGCAACGCCATCGCCGAGAGGGCGCCAGCCGCCTGGGCCGATGCGCGGAAGAACTGGCGGCGGCCCGGCAAGGACGGGGACGCGCTGGCGGAATGCGAGATAGGGGTCTTGGTCATGGGGCTACTCATGCGTTGGGTTGGGCGGAACGACTGTTCAAGGCGCGCAGCGCAGCTGCGGTTGAGGCGGCTGCGGTTCGGGCTGTTCGGTCTCGGGCGGCGAGGCCGTGTCGTCATCCGAGTCGTCGTCGCCGCCGCAGGCGGCAAGGGTCAGGCTCAGGGCGATGGCCGCAACAAGGGCGCGGCCCAGTGCAAAGTACGGGGTCATGAAAACTCCTGGTCAGGGAACGTTGCCGGGTCGGTCCGGCAGGAAACCTATCGAGGCGCGACGGCCGGCGGGCCGCCGCGCCGGCTCAGCTCAAGCGGCGCCGCAAGCGCGCGGCAACCTGGTCCAGCAAGAACACAGTGATGAAGATCACGACGAGAATGGTCCCGACGTGGGCGTACTGGTACATGTCATAGCGGCCCTTCAATTCCTGCCCGATGCCGCCCGCCCCCACCAGGCCGACAACCGTGGCCATGCGCACGTTTCGGTCCAGGATGTAGAGCGTGTAGCCGGTGAACTTCGGCAGGACCTGCGGCAGCACGGCGTAGGCCAGCACGCGCGGCCTGCTGGCGCCGATTGCGGCCAGCGCCTCTTGCGGCTTGGTGTCGGCTGTCTCGATATCCTCGGCGTAGAACTTGCCCAGGAATCCCATCGAATGAATGGCCAGCGCCAGCACCCCGGCAATCGGGCCAAAGCCGTAGGCCAGCACCAGGAACAGCGCGCATATCAGTTCCGGCATGGCGCGGAACATGCTGACCAGCGCCCGCGCCGCCACGTAAAGCAGCCGGTTGGGTGCGTAGTTGCGCGCGCTGCAATAGGCCAGCGGCAGGCTGCCCAACACGGCCAGGAGCGTCGCCCAGATCGCGATCTCGAACGTCTCGACCATCTTGACCGCCACCCGCCACAAATAACCCAACGGTTCCACCAGGTAGGTCTGCGTGGATACCTCGTTTTCCATTTTCAGCGTGTGCGGATTCAGCCGGCTTTCGGTCATCTGCACCGTTTCCACACGCGACAGCCAGGGCAGCTTCTCGGGATTGAAGCCTTCGATGCGGGAGGTCTCCGTGCGATACGAAACCTGTAGCGGGAACAAGTTGTCGGCCAGGGCGCCCAGGCCAGAGGTGACCTGGGACTGCTTCTTCAATCCGACCGCAGCCAGCGCGCCGTCCAGGGTCAACGCCGCCATGCGGCCCATCTCCACCCGCTGGCCGGTGTAGAGGAACAACATCAGCGCCGCAATCACAATCAACAATGTCCGGGCGCCGTAGGGCGGATCCAGGCGCCATGCAGTGTTTTCCACGTGAGAGTTCATTAGGCGCCTCCCGCGGACAAAGCCACCGGCCGTATCGTTGGCGCGGTGCGGGGGCCGGCAGCGCCAGGGCTCGCCAATCCGGGCGACACGTCGGCGATTTCCGCCCGCGCGGCCTGATACAGCGCGCGGGCGGTGGCCTCATCGAACTGGCTGGCCGGTCCGTCGAACACCATGACGCCGTGGCGCAAGGCAACGATGCGGTCCGCGAACTCCCGCGCCAGGTCGACTTGATGCAGGCTGCATAGCACCGTCGCGCCGCGTTCGCGCGCCTGATTGCGCAGCAGTTCCAGAATGTCGCGGCTGATGCGCGGGTCCAGACTGGCCACGGGTTCGTCGGCCAGCAACAAGGCGGGGGCCAACATAAAAGCGCGGGCGATGCCCACACGCTGTTGCTGGCCGCCGGACAATTCGCTGACGCGGCGTTGCAGATGTTCGGGCTGCAGGCCCACCTCTCGCACCAACTGGCAGGCGCGCTCGCGCAGCTCTGCCGGAAAGCGCATCAGATAAGCGCGCCATGCGGGCAGGCCGGGCAGCGCGCCCGACAGCACGTTGGTCGCCACCGTGGCCCGCGACACCAGGTTGAAGTGCTGATGCACCATGCCGATCCTGGGCCGCAGGGCTGCCAGCGTCGATGCCTGGACCTGCCTGCCATCGACCCACACTTCCCCTTGGGTCGGCGTAGTCAGCCCGTTGGCCATGCGCAGCAGCGTCGATTTGCCGGCGCCCGAGGCGCCCAGGATCACGCAGAACTGGCCGCGCGGCACCCGTAGCGAAACCGAATCCAGGGCGGCAGTCCCATCGGCGTAGCGCATGCCCACGGATTGGTAGCGCAGCATGTCCATTTCCATTGCGCCGGCGTTCACCGCTGTGCCGCCTTCTGCAGGATCTCGCCCTTGATCTCGTCGGTCAGCAGAGCCATCTTCGACGCGGGACCAGCGAACTGCGCCTCGGAAAACTCGGTATCGAAGCGGTCGAGCTTGGCGCCGCCATAGCCGCGCACCATGTCGGGAGTCACGCCAGGCGCCTGGTGCACCGTGGAGAATGCCTGCTTGAGCGTGGCCTTCAGCGACTCCGGCAGCTTGGTGTTCATCGCCAGCGGCGGGTACGGAATGGGCTCGCTCTTGAAAATCACCTTCACCGACTTCGGATCCACCGCGCCCTGGCGCACGGCCTTGTCGAAGGAATCGAACGACAACGCAGCCGCGTCGACCTGGCCTTGCACCAGCGCGGCGAGGCTACTGGCATGGCTGCCGGTCAGTTGCAATGCCGCCAGGTCCTTGGCCGGGTCCATGCCGTCCTTGATCATGGACGCCACCTGGAAGGTGAAGCTGGAGGCCGAGTTCACGTCGCCGAATGCGGCACGCTTGCCCTTCAGGTCGGCAAGCGTATTGATCGGCGAATCCGCCTTGGCGAACATCGCGGCGTAGTAAGCGGATTCGCCCTTCTGCACGCCCACGGCCAGCAATTGCGCGCATTGACGTTCATGCGCCTGCACATAAGAGACCGGGCCAAGGAATGCGACCTCGGCCAGCTGATTGCACATGCCTTCCACTACGGCGCCGTAGGACTGGCCCACCGTCAACTGGAAATGCAGGCCCGTGCTGCGTGTGATGGCGTTGAAGATCGGAGCGTAGTCGGCCTTGGTGCCCGACTCGGTGCCGCCATCCGCGGGAATGAGCAGTACCCGCAGCGGGCGCTGTTGCGAGCCGTCGGCCAGGGATTGGGCTTGCGCGAGAGGCGCGGAGGCGAGCAGGGAAAGCAGCGCCAGAGCGGGCGCGCAAGTACGGATTTTCATTTGATTGGTCCTGGTCTTGGGGAAGTTGCCATCGGGGCGCAAGAAGCGCGGCCCTGATTCCGGAACGCAGATTAGTCACCGCACATGACAGGCAAATGAAAATTTCTCAAATCAAAAAAATGATTTTTTGAATTTTGTTCAGATAGAATCACAGCCGCCGGGGATGCCCGAATCGTCGCGACGCCCCATCCCTCAACCCGCACGCGTTTCGACGCCCACTCGCCGATCCATGACTCGCATTGCCAGCACTTCCCTCTCTTCCTCGCCGCAAACCTCAAGCGCGCAACCGCCCTGGACCGCCTGCTCGCGCGGCCTGATCCTGGATCTGGACGGAACCTTGATACGCGGACATGAGGTGATACCCGGCGCCAGCGAACTACTGACCCGCTGGGCGGGGCGCTACGTCATCGTGTCCAACAACTCCACCGATACGGCGGCGGGCCTGGCGCCGCGCCTGCGCACAATGGGATTGCCGGTACAGGCCGAAGCACTGGTCCTGGCCGGTGAACAGGCCTTGCGCCATATCGCCCGCCAGCATCCGCGCGCCGGGCTGATGCTCTGCGCCTCGGAGGCGCTGCAGGCCTGCGCCGCCGGCCTGGGCTTGAAGCTGGTGTCCCGCAACGCGGACATCGTGCTGCTGGCGCGCGATCTTGCCTTTTGCTATGGCACCTTGCAGACCCTGGCGCGAGAGCTTGCGCAAGGCGCGGCGTTGATGGTCAGCAATGGCGACCTCACCCACCCCGGCCCGCAAGGGGCTGTCGTCCCCGAGACGGGCGCGCTGCTGCAGGCGGTGCTGGCGTGCGCGCCCGGCGCGCGCCCGCGCATACTGGGCAAGCCCGGCGCCATGCTGCTGGAGGAAGGCCTGCGCCGGCTGGGCCTGACGCCGGCCGACGCGACGGTCATCGGCGACAACGTGCGCACCGATGCGCTGGGCGCGGTACGCCTGGGCATCGGCTATCTGCTGGTCGGTAATGCGCCCCACGCGGATGCGCCGGACGTGGCCGCGCTGCTGGACAGCGCATGCGCGCGCCGGCATGAACTGCCGGCGGGCATCGAGGGCGATCAGTAGCGCTTGTTCGACAGCACGTCGAAGGTGCTGCGCAGCGTGGAGACGGCCTTGTCGTAATCCGACAGGGCCAGGCAGGCGATCAGGGTGTCGATGATGGCAAGCTGCGCCAGCCGGCTGGTCATCGCCTCGGTGCGGAAGCGCGTCTCGCGCGACATGGTGTGCAGCACCACGTCCGCATGTTCCTGGATGGGTGACTTGCCGAAATTGGTGATGCAGATCGTGCGCGCGCCGGCTTCTTTCGCCAGCCGCGTTGCCAACACGGTTTCATGCGTGCTGCCCGAATGCGAGATGGTCAGCACCGCAACGTCCGGCCCGGTCAACGAAGCGCTGATGGCCTGCACGTGGGAATCGGTAACGGCGGTGGCATGCAGCCCGATGCGCAGCATGCGGTAGTGCGCGTCGTGCGCGATCACGGCCGAGCTGCCGATACCGTAGATTTCCACGCGGCGGGCGCTGCGGATCAGATCCACCGCCGCCGATAACGCGGCCACGTCCAGCACCGATTCAGTTTCCTGCAGTGTCTGGATATTGCTGTGGAATATCTTGCTGACCACCTGCGCGGGCGAATCCTGGGCAGCGAGGTCTTCGTGGATGTACTGCACCGGCTGCACGATCTGCTGGGCCAACGCGATTTTCAGTTGCTGAAAACCCGTGGCGCCCAGCAGCTTGCAGAAACCCACCACGCTGCCTTCGCTGCACTGGGTACGTTCCGCCACCTCGCTGACCGACATGTGCACCACCTCGGCCGGGTGGCGTATGACGAATTCTCCGATGCGCTGCGAGGCCGCTCCCATCGAGGGCAACAAGCTCTGGATGCGCGACAGCATGGCCTGCGGCGAGCCCCGCTGCGGATCGGCGGCTGACGGCGTGCGGGAAGAGCGTTTGGATGTGGCCATGGCGGGATAGAAAAACGGAAACCGGATGCGAAGGCAACGATACCCTACCCGCATCCGGCGTGGCGACCGCGCATGCTACCGACCGCGGATGACAGCATGTCCTGGCGGGCCGCGCCCATGAAAAAGGCCGGCATGTGCCGGCCTTTCCGTTTGCTGTGGCTTACTTCGCAGGCGTCGCGGGCGCTTCCGTCGGCTTGTCGCCTGCGGCCGGAGCTGCCGGGGCAGCCGGTACCGAGGGCACCGAGGCGTCAGGCTTGGCCGGCGCGGCGGGGACCGAAGAGGCGCCAGGAACCGACGATGCGCCGGCGGGGGCAGGCGCGGCGCCCGGCACTTGCGGAACCGAGCGGTCAGCCGGGTAGCTCTGCATCACGCCGGAATCCACGGCGGGGCCGCTGGTGCCCTTGTGGCTGACATAAGCCAGGCCGGCGGTGGAGGCAAAGAAGACCACGGCGGCCCACTTGGTCGCGCGCGACAGGAAGTTCGCCGCGCCGGTGGCGCCGAAAAGGCTGCCGGCGGAGCCGCTGCCGAAAGCGGACCCCATGTCGGCGCCTTTGCCCTGCTGCAGCAGGACCAGGACGATGATAGCCAGCGCCGAGATCACTTGGACGGCCAGCAGGATTTTGAGCATCAAGGGCATTACAGACTCCGGAACGGAAACTTAGATGGCGGCGATTCGCAAAAATTCTTCGGCCACGAGCGACGCGCCGCCGACCAGGGCCCCGTCGATATCAGTCATGGCGAACAAACTGGCGGCGTTGGCAGCTTTGACGCTGCCGCCGTACAACACTTGCACCTGCGCGGCGCCCAGCGCGCGCAGAGCGGCGCGGATCGCGCCATGGACTTCCTGCGCCTGCTCGGGGCTGGCGCTGCGGCCGGTACCGATGGCCCAGACGGGCTCGTAAGCCAGGACCATGCGCGAAACCGCCTCGGCGCCCAGCGCCAGCACGGGCTTCAACTGGCGTTCGATCACGGCCAGGGTGTTACCGGCATCGCGGTCGGCCAGGGATTCGCCAACGCAGACGACCGGCGTCAGGCCGGCAGCCAGCGCGGCCTGGGCCTTGGCAGCCACGGCTTCGTCGGTTTCACCGTGGAGCACGCGGCGCTCGGAGTGGCCAGCCAGGGCCCAGCGGCAGCCGAATTCCTTCAGCATGGCACCGGAGACTTCCCCGGTGTAGGCGCCTTTTTCATGGGCGCTGACGTCTTGCGCGCCCCAGGACACGCTGCTGCCGGTCAGGGCCGAAGCCGCTTGCGCGAGATAGGGAAACGGCACGCAGACGCCGATTTCGCAGTGGCTAGCAGCATCCGCGGCGCGCAGCTCCGTCAGCAACGCGGCGTTCTCGGCCAGGTTGCCGTGCATCTTCCAGTTGCCCAGCACGAGGCGGGCGCGGTTTTCGACTGAAGTCATGGCGAGGTATCTGTATCGGTTGGACTGGGCGAGCCAAGGGCTGCGTAGCAACCGCCCACGGGCCTGCCTGGAAAAAATTCCAGGCGAAACCCGTGATTGTATCCTGTTGCGGGACGCTACGCCGAGCGTCCCCCCATTTCTTACATGGTCAGGATGATTTTGCCTATGTTTTCACCGCTTTCCATCATGGCATGGGCGCGCGAGGCCTCGGCCAGCGGGAAGGTGGCGTGCACAATGGGCTTGATGGCCCCTTTTTCCAGCAGGGGCCAGGCGTGCTCGCGCAGGGCGCGCGCGATCGCGCCCTTGAAGGCCACCGGACGGGGACGCAGGGTCGAGCCGGTGATGGTCAGGCGGCGGCGCATGACCTGGGCGGTGTCCACATTGGCGTGCGCGCCGCCCAGTTGGGCGATGATCACGATGCGGCCGTCATCGGCCAGGCATTGCATATCACGGGCGATATAGTCGCCGGCCACCATGTCCAGGATCACGTCCACGCCGCGTCCGCCGGTGGCGTCCAGCACTTCCTTCACGAAATCCTGGGTCTTGTAGTTGATGCCGCGATCCGCGCCCAGCGCTTCCACGGCGCGGGCCCGGTCGTCGCTGCCAACCGTGGCGTAGACCTTGTGACCCATGGCGCGGGCCAGCTGGATCGCCGTGGTGCCGATGCCGCTGGCGCCGCCGTGCACCAGCAGCGCCTCGCCTTCGGACAGGCGGCCGCGGTCGAACACGTTGCTCCAGACGGTGAAGTAGGTTTCCGGCAGGCCTGCGGCCTCGATGTCGGACAGGCCCTTGGGAATGGGCAAGCATTGCGCGGCGGGCGCGACGCAGTATTCCGCGTAGCCGCCGCCCGCCACCAGGGCGCAGACCTTGTCGCCCAGGGCAAAGCCGCTGCCCGCCAGGTCGCCGCCGACGATTTCGCCCGCCACTTCCAGGCCCGGCAGGTCCGAGGCGCCGCGCGGCGGCGCGTAATTGCCTTTGCGCTGGAACACGTCGGGACGGTTGACGCCCGCGGCGCTCACTTTGATCAGGACTTCACCCGCGCCGGTTTCCGGCGTGGGGCGTTCCACGGGGACCAGGACCTCCGGGCCACCGGGGCGAGAGATTTCTACGGCGTGCATCGCGTGCCTCCTTTGCAGCAAATGGATTATTATTGCGCCCTTTACGGCGTATCGTGTTCCCGGCCAGGTAGATTGTTTGCCTGATGGGCGGATCACCGGAAATATACGCAATACCAGGAAGCGTGGCAGAGTGGTCGATTGCACCGGTCTTGAAAACCGGCAACGGGCAACCGTTCGTGAGTTCGAATCTCACCGCTTCCGCCAGAACATCCGATGCCAGCTGCGCATCGCCGCCCCGGAAGGTGTATGTGTCCCAAAGGCTGCCGTAAGCATGCAGCCGCGGCAGGAACATGTTCACCCCGAGGTGTGCACCCCGAGGAAGGCGAAGCTCGTCACAAGCTCCCCTTCCTTACCCACCCGCCAGCGCCGTTTTCAAATAACCCCGCCCCCGTTCGCTGAGCGGCAGCGTTGCGGCAATCTGTCTGCCGGCGTCATCCATCTTGTTCCAAGTCTTCTGCAACACCGCCACCACCTTGTCCGGATAGCGGTCGCAGAACTCCTCGTACTGGTGCTCAAGAAATACCAGGCACAGCGCGTTTTCCATGCATTGGACGTCGGGATCGTGCTTGATGCCCTGCTTGCGCACAATCTTCAATACCGCTTGTATGGTTTCCGCGTCATGGCCCGCCTGCGCGAGCAAGCGTTGCGCAATGGCGGCGTGATGCTCCTTGAGCGTGTTGCGCCATTGCAGATAGCCTGCCCTGCCGGCCGGACAGGCATCGCGCGGCACCTCCCAGCGTCCGATATGTTGGCAACGAGCAGCCAGGCGCAAGGCAATACCGGCCTGCGGCGCCAGCTTCATCACCCAGCCATGCAGGAACTGCGCATGCAGCCATTCGCGCGGATGCGCCGCACCGTTCCAGTCAGCCAGGTTGGGATCCCGCCGGTTGTAGTCGTCGAAAAGTTGCAGGGCGCGCTGCAGCGGCGCGTCGTCCGCCTTCATCGGCGTGGGCGAAAAGTCCATGCGGCCTCCTGTTGCGTCATCGGTCAGAGCGCGGTTCCCAGAGTGTAAGGGACGACAACGGGCTATTTCTTCACGGTTCGCCCAACGCCGCGACTAGGCGTAGTATGGGGATA
This sequence comes from Achromobacter sp. D10, assembly GCF_035282245.1. Lineage (NCBI taxonomy): Bacteria > Pseudomonadati > Pseudomonadota > Betaproteobacteria > Burkholderiales > Alcaligenaceae > Achromobacter > Achromobacter sp. D10. The sequence goes on along the minus strand of NZ_JAYJLE010000002.1, from coordinate 392,226 downwards.
GCTGCCGCTGTTCACGCTCCTAGGGCCGCCCGGACCCGCGCCGCCCTCCCCACCCTCAGGAGGTAGTCATGTACAAGCACATACTCATCCCCATCGACGGATCCGCGCGGGCCTATGCCGGCCTGGCGCAAGGATTGGGCCTCGCCCGCGCCCTGGGCGCGAGCGTAACGGTGTTGACGGTGTACAGCGCCTTCCGCCCCACCTCCATGGAAACCGTGCACCTGGAAGGTGTGCACACGGAATACGCGCGCGAGGCCACGGAATCGGCCAAGACCTACCTGGCGCAAGCAAGCGCCCAGGCCAGCGCCGCAGGCGTGCCCTGCACCGCCGAAATGCGCGAAAGCAACGACCCGGCGCAGACCATCATCGACGTCGCCATGACCCAGGGCTGCGACCTGATCGCCATGGCGTCACGCGGTCACGGCGGGCTGGCGGCCGTATTGCTGGGCAGCCAGACGCAAAAAGTGATGGCGCATTCGACGCTGCCGGTCATCGTGTACCGCTAAGGCGAGCGTCGCTCGCACTCGGGACCGGGACAGGAGCCCGCGCGCCGTAGGTCCTGGGTATGCCGGCAGCCGCCACGCCGCTGCGCAGGTTTTCCTGCGGCAATGCCTGCGCCAGCAGCGGGCGGGCCTCCAACAGCCGGGACAGGTCCACACCCGTGCGGTACCCCATGCTCTCCAGCATGAAGACCAGGTCTTCGGTGACGATATTGCCCGACGCGCCGGGCGCGAAGGGGCAGCCGCCCAAGCCACCCAGGCAGGAATCGAAGGCGCGGATGCCTTCGTCGAGGCCGGCCAGGGCATTGGCCAGCCCCAGCCCCATGGTGTCATGCAGGTGCAGCTTGACCAGCCGCGCGCCCACGGCATCTTGCGTTGCACGTACCGCTATGCGCACCAGGCCCGGGTGCGCGTAGCCCACGGTATCGGCCAGCGCAATCTCGTCGGCCCCGGCCAGCGCGGTAGCGGCGGCGACCTGCGCCACCCGGCGCACGGGCACCGTGCCCTCCAGCGAACAGCCAAAGGCGGTGGCGACCGCGGCATCGATGCGCATGGGCCGCGGCTGCGCCCGCGCCCAATCGACGATGGAGGCCAACACGTCCACCTGGGCGTCGGTGCCCTTGCCCACGTTGGCGCGGCTATGCGTGTCGCTGACCGAGACGGGAAACGACAACGCATGGGCGCCAGCCTCGTAGGCGGCGATGGCGCCCTTGAGGTTGCATACCAGCGCAACCACGGTCAGGCCATCGATCTTCAGGACGTCGGGAAGAATGGCGCCGGTGTCGGCCATCTGCGGCACGAGCCTCGGCGACACGAAGCTGCCCGCCTCGATCTCGCGCAGGCCGGCATCGGCAAGCTGCCGAATCCAGCGCAGCTTGTCGGCGGCGGACATCATGCCCTTGGCCATTTGCAAACCGTCGCGCGGTCCCACCTCGCAAAGCCTGACTTCCTGGTTCATTTGCTGTCCTGTTTTCGTTCCCGCGCTACTGCTGCACCACGATGCCGGCGCTCTCGATCGTCTGCTTCGCCTTGCCGATGTCCGACTGGATCAGCGCGGCAAATTGCTCGGTGGAGACCGGATCGGTTTCCAGTCCTTGCGATGCCAGGGCTTCCTGCACGTCCTTGCGTGCGAGCAACTTGTTGAAGTCGCTGTTCAGGCGCGACACGATGGCCGGCGGCGTCTTGGCGGGCGCCAGCACGCCGTAGTAGGTCACGACGCTGAAGTCCTTGTAGCCCAGCTCCGCGACCGTGGGCACGTCGGGCAGTGCCGGATTGCGCCTGGGCGAGGTGACCGCCAGCGCGCGCACCTTGCCGGACTTGATCAGCGTCGCCGCCGACGAGATCGAGGACCCCGCGAACTGCAGGTGTCCGCCCATCAGGTCCGCGAGCGCCGGCGCGGAACCTTTGTATGGCACGTGCTGCATCTTGAAGCCGGCCGCGTGCTGCAGCATTTCGATGGCGATGTGCACGCCCCCGCCCGTGCCCGACGTACCGTAGGAAATCTTGTTGGGGTCCTTCTTGGCCGCGTCGATCACGTCCGGCAAGGTCTTGTACGGGGAACTCTCGGACACCAGCAGCACCATGGGCGTGGTGGCCACCAGCGCCACCGGGGCCAGATCCTTGACCGGGTCGTACGACACTTTCATCAGGAGGGGAATCAGCGTGACGTTATCGGACTGGCCGATCACCAGGTCGTAGCCCTGGGCCGGCGACCGCGCCGCTTCGGCCAGCCCCAGCGCCGTACCCGCCCCCGGCTTGTTCTCGGGGATGACGGACCAGCCGTTCAGTTCATGCAGCTTGGTGCTCATCAGGCGTCCGATGTAATCGGTGCCTCCGCCCGGCGTGGACGGGATGATGATGCGAATGGGCTTGCTGGGGTAGTCCTGGGCGTGCGCGGCACAGGCGGCGGCCAGCGCGGCCACCGCAAACAGTTTGCGGATCATCTCGACGTGTCTCCTCTTTGATGGATGTCTTGGCGGTCTGCGCCGCCTCGACAGGTATCGGGCGCTACCGCCCGTTCATGCAATCACGCCCGCGCTGCGCAGGGCTTCGATACGCGCGGCATCGCAGCCCAGCCCCTGCAGGATGGCCTGCGTATCGCCGCCCTGCCGCGGCGGATCGAAACGCTTGCCGGCTTTCAGCCCGTCAAATTCGATGGGCAGCGCAGCCGCGGAGATCTCGCCGCCCTCCGGCAGCCGGGTCTTCAGCAGCGCCCCACCGGCGTTCAGATGCGCGTCGTCCAGCAGATCGTGCGGTTGGCGTATCGGCCCATAGGACAGCCCGGCGGCTTCCAGGGCCGCGCACAGCTCGTCGGTCTTCCAGTGCTTCAGGATCTCGCCCACCCCTGGCACCAGCCAGGGCCGCGCCGCCTCGCGATCGACGGCGGTAGCCAGGCGCGGATCGGCGGCCCATTCGGGGGGCAGGAATTTCTGGGCAAAATTGCGCCATTGCGCATCGCCGACGACGGCGACGAACACGCGTCCGTCCGCTGTCTCGAACACGTCGTACACGCCCCAGGGAGGCCGGCGTTCCGCGCCCATGGGCTTGGGCGCCGCGCCCGTCAGCTGGAACTGTGCAATGAACTGCGCGACCAGCAGCAGGTTGTTCTCGAACAGGCCGGAGCGCACGTGCCTGCCACGCCCCGTGGCGTGGCGGTCGTGCAGCGCCGCCAGCGCGCCCACCACGCCGAAGGTGCCGCCCAGGATGTCGTTGACCGAAGCCGCCACGCGCTGCGGAGTGTCGGCGCCGCCGTTGATGTAGGCCAGTCCGCCCATCATCTGCACCACTTCATCGAGCGCGGTGCGCTGCTTGTAGGGACCGGAAAGAAAGCCCTTGAGCGAAACGTATATGAGGCCGGGGTTCTCGGCCGACAGGGACGCGTAGTCCAGCCCATACTGGGCCAGGCTACCGTCGCGGAAGTTCTCCACCACCATGTCGGCCTGCAGCGCCAGCTGGCGCACCACGGCCTGCCCTTCCTGCGCCTTCAGGTCGATGGCCAGGCTTTGCTTGTTGCGGTTGAAGACGGGAAAGTAGCCGCTGCCCGAGCCCTTGAGGCGCCGCGTGCGGTCGCCTTCTATCGGTTCCACCTTGATCACTTCGGCCCCCAGGTCGGCCAGCGCCAGGCCTGCCGCCGGCCCCATGATCATGTGAGACAACTCCAGCACCTTGATGCCGCGCAGCGGCAATTCGCTGTTGTCCAGGTAGGGTGAAGCCGGTGTTGCTGCCATCTGCATATCCTTGGGGCCTGACGCAATGAAGACAGGCGGCGGCAAAGCCGATGCATGCCGGCCATGCCGCCGCCCCTATGCCTCCATCATCGGCGGCAAGGCGCGCTGGCGGGTAGCGGTCTTTGAGCACGGGGGCATTCTCGTTTGGGAACGTCCGGGAAAGCCCTGAGCCCTCCGGCACGCCGGCACGCGGCCCCCGTTCAGGCGGCGCCGGCCACGCCCAGGTGCGTCAGCAGCACGCGGGCCGCGGGTGGCAATGCCTCCAGCCCCAGCACGGCGATACACAGCGAAGTGCTGGACCATGCGCCGACAAGCGGAATGAAGCGGATGTCCAGGTTGGCATGCCGCGCCTTGAGATACATGGGCACCACCGCTACGCCCATGCCGCGCGCGACCAGCATGCAGATGGTTTCGTGCGAACTGACGCGGGCGCTGATGCGCCGCATCACGCCCGCCTCCTGCGCGGCCTGCTGGAACACCGCGCTGATGCCGTTGTCGCGGTTCAGCTCTATCTGCTCGAAAGGCAGCAATTGCGCATAGTCCAGTGTCTCGCGGTCGGCAAGCAGATGCTGGCCCGGCACGACCGCCGCCAGATCGCAGCGACCGCAAGGAAACACCTGCAGGCCGTCATGGCCGAAATCGGAGCCGACCGCCACGTCGGCCTGGCCATCCAGCACGGCGCGGAACACCTCCTGCGTCGTGCCTTCTTCCAGCGAGATATCGATCTGGGGATAGGCCCGGCGGAAAGACTGGATCTGCGCCGGCAGCTCGCCGGACAGCGCCGCCACACTGACCGCCAGGCGGATGCTGCCGCGCACGCCGGTAGCAAAGCCCGCCATTTCGCGGCGCATGCGGTCCATGCTCTGCAGCACCATGCGCACGTGCGTGGCGAGGGCATTGCCCGCAGGCGTGGGCTGCACTCCCTTGACCCCACGCTCCAGCAACGGCACTCCGAAGGCATCCTCCATTTCGGACATCCGCTTGCTGACGGCGGAAGGCACGATGTTTTCCCGAGCGGCGGCGCGCGCCAGGCTGCCCTCTTCCAGCGCGGCGAGAAACAGGCGGAGAGACACGGGATCGATATCGCGGGGATGCGGCGGCGGAGACTGAACTGGCTTCATGGCGGGAAGTGTCGTGCCTTGCAACGGGATCCAGGCATCGGGGTTTTCCCGGCCCGGGGCGTCCTGGGGGTTGGTGGGTGTTGGTGGGCCTTGCTGGGCGTTACACGGTCGCCGGCCGCTCTCCGCCGGGCTTCCATTCAAAGCCATTCAACAGGCCCAGCAGGCCACGTCTGGCCGCGGCTACCGCCTCATCGCGCAAGGCGTCGGCGCGCCAGCCCATTTCGATGGCGTACCCCGGCATGGCGACCGGGCAAGGCAGCATGCGCAGGCCGGAAGCGGCGGCCAGGCCGCGCGCCGCATGCGCGGGCAATGTCGACAGCGCATCGCTGCCAGGCAACAGAAATGCCAGCGCCGAAAAATGCGTGGTAGATGCCTGCACCCGGCGCGCCAGCCCCAGGGCGTGCAGCACTTCGTCCACGACGCCGATGAAACCGCCTGACGACACCAGCACATGCTGGCGGCTGATGAACTCCTCCACCGATAGCGTGACCTGGCCCGGCGCGAGGCTGGCGGGGTCCATCAGGCAGGCATAGCCGCCTTGCCCGACGGTCACGCGCTGCAAGGCATGCGCCGTCAGGCCGCCCGAGGCGATCACCAGGTCGGCCTCGCGCGCCATCAACATATCGCCCGCCAGCCGGCTGTGCGTCTGCCGGAAAATGATCCGCAGGCCAGGCGCGCTTTCCGCCAGGGCACGGATCGCGTCCCGCCCCAGTGCGATCTCAAAATCATCCGACAGTCCCAGCGTGACCGACCTGCCGGCAAAGCCCGCCGCTCCCGGGCGCGCCAGCGACAGGCTTTGCCGGCACTTGTCCAGCGCTTCGCCGATCACGGGCCGCAGCTCGCGCGCCCGCAGACTGGGCGTTAGCCCTCTGCCCGTGCGCGTGAACAACGGATCGCCATAGAGCGCGCGCAGACGACCCAGCGCCGCGCTCACGGCGGACTGGGTCACCCCCAGGCGCAGCGCGGCGCGTCCTGCCCCGCCTTCGTCGTAGATGGCCTCGAACACCTTGAGCAGGTTGAGATCGGCGGACTCGATATCAATCTGGTTCATATCATTTATCTCTGACCTGGATTGATTGATTTTAGGCTCGGCCGGACACTGAAGCCTGTTGCCACGCCCCGAGATCCCCCGCCATGACCACGAAAACCATCGCCGCGCTACAGATCGGCTCCTCCCCCGAAGGCAAAGCCCGCACCCTGGAAAACATCCTGGCCTACGAAAGCGAGATCGCCGCCTCCGGCGCTACGCTCGTGGTCATGCCTGAAGCGCTGCTGGGCGGCTATCCCAAGGGCGAGATCTTCGGCACCCGGCTGGGCTACCGCCTGCCCGAAGGCCGCGAGGCCTTTGCCCGCTATTACGAGAACGCCATCGACGTGCCCGGCCCCGAGACCGAGGCGCTCGCCGGCCTGTCCCAGCGCACCGGCGCCAGCCTGGTCGTGGGCGTCATCGAACGCGGCGGCAATACGCTGTATTGCACCGCCCTGTTCTTCGAGCCCAACACGGGCCTGGCCGCCAAGCACCGCAAGCTCATGCCCACCGGCACGGAACGCCTGATCTGGGGCCAGGGCGATGGGTCGACCCTGCCCGTCGTCGACGCCGAAGCCGGCCGCATCGGCGGCGCCATCTGCTGGGAAAACCATATGCCGCTGTTGCGCACCGCCATGTACGCCAAGGGCGTCGAAATCTGGTGCGCACCCACCGTGGACGAACGCGACATCTGGCAGTGCTCGATGCGCCATATCGCCCACGAGGGGCGCTGCTTCGTGGTCAGCGCCTGCCAGGTGCAGCCTACGCCCGCCGAACTCGGCCAGGATGTGCCGGGCTGGGACGCCAATCGCCCGTTGATCAATGGCGGCTCTGTCATCGTCGGCCCGCTGGGCGACGTGCTGGCAGGCCCCCTGCGCGGCAAGGCTGGCCTGCTGACCGCCCAGGTCGACATGGGCGAACTGGTGCGCGCCCGCTACGACTTCGACGTAGTGGGCCACTATTCGCGCCCCGACGTCTTTTCATTGACCGTGGACGAACGCCCGCGTCCGCCCGTGCGCTTCGTCTCCTGAACGCCCGCTGCGCCCCGGGCTCCGGACGCAGGGATGGTATAGTCTCGCCCGCTGCCGGCCCTTGCGGGGCTGCGCAACGCCCGAGTGGTGAAATTGGTAGACACAAGGGACTTGAACTAATTTGAGCCCTTTGGGGGAAACTCCAAAGGTGTAGCCCGTCAAACTCGGCGAATGCCCTGGACCCGTTCCGAGCCAACGCCGAGCCAAGCCCAGGTCGCATGACCGGGGAAGGTGTAGAGAGCAGACGGCGGGCACCTACGGCCGCAAGGCTATGGTGAAGGCGTGCTCCAGACCACGAACAGCGCATCCGCGCTGGCGGCGAAAGCCGAAGTGGTAAGAAAATCCCTCGGCCTCGCGGCCGTACCGGTTCGATTCCGGTCTCGGGCACCACCCCCCTCCTGCAGGCAGGCGTGCAACCTTCGTCGCAATCCGGCGAACCGCCTTCCTCGTCAACCTGACGCGCGCAAAATTCCGCTTGCCGATCTAATCTAGTCCGGTAACCAGGGAGCGCGCCATGATCACCCTCTACTCGTACCCCGGACTCTACGGGCTGGAAGACAACAATCCCTACGGCCTGAAGATCTACGCCTTCCTGAAGCTCTGCCGGTTGCCGTTCGACCACCGCCACACGCTGGATGTCCAATCTGCCCCCCGCGGCCAATTGCCGTACATCGCCGACGGGGAGCAGCGCATCGGCGACAGCGACACCATCATCACGTACCTGAAGCGCGCGTACGACCTGACCATCGACGACTCCCTCACGCCGACGCAGCACAGGCAGGACCTGCTGGTCCGCCGCGCGTTGGACGACCTGTACTGGGTCATGTCCTACTCCCGCTGGCGCGACGACCGCTATTGGCCCATCTTCCGCAAAGCGCTGCTGGACGCCCACCCGGACGTCACGCCGGAGCAAGTGGACGCTGCCCGCCAATACAATTTCCAGCGCTACCACTACCAGGGCATCGGACGCTATGCACCCGAAGACGCGTACGCGCGCGGGATCGCCGATCTGGAAGCCATCTCCAGCCTGCTGGGCGACAACGGCTTCATGTTTGGCCCCAATCCGGGTAGCGTGGACGCAGGCATCTACGGCTTTATCGCCAATATCTATTTCTACGCCATTGATACGCCGCTCAAGCAATGCCTGGTGTCTCGGCGCAATCTGGTCAGCCACTGCAACGCCGTGCGCGCCGAGCTGGGTTAGGCCCTGCACAGGCGCGCAGGCGCCCAGCCCCTCGGCCATTTCCAAAAAACGTTATTCTTGCGCCTCGCTTTCCATTTATCCGCCCCCACTGCCTCCGGCGCGCCATGCGCCAGCAGGGCCCAGACCGCACTTGACCGCCTCTTCCCCCACCCCGCCCTTCATCGTCCTCGACGCCTGCGTCCTTATGTCCGGCATCCTGCGCCGCCTGCTGCTCCGCCTGGCGGAGGCCGGTGTGTACACCCCGGTATGGACGGACCGCATCGGCGAGGAATGGCGCCGCAATGCCTCGCGCATCTGGGAGATCCCGCCGGAGGTGATGATGGAACTGTGGGACGACATGAACGCCCGCTTTCCTGGCGCTCGCGAAGCGGACACGCAGCTCTACGAGGCCTCTTTGCGCTACAGCGATCCCAAAGACTTCCACGTGATCGCAGCCGGCCTGGCACGGCGCGCGCGCTGCGGCTTGCAGCAACCGCCGGTGGTGCAAGTGCTGACCTGGAACCTGAAGGATTTCAACCGTTCCGAACTGCGCCGCCAGGGGCTGGACGTCTACAACCCCGACCGCATGCTGACTCACTGGTGGCAGGCGGCGCCTGACGCCATCCGGGCCGCAGCGGCGCAGGTGCCGGCGGATTACGTGGCGCTGGGCCGCGAACCCGAACCGCTGTCGGCCACGCTGCACCGCGAGCGCCTGTATGGGCTGAAGAGTCTGTTGGCGCGAGATGCCGCGCAGAGCGGCGGCGCCTGAACCGCTCAGTGGTCGTGGTTGCTGGCGGCGAAACCCGCCGCGTTCAGCACGTCGATCACTTCCTGGATGTGCTCATGGCCGCGCGTCTGCAACACGAAGTCCACCTCGACATTGCGGACAGGCAATGAGGTGAAGGCACGCTGATGGTGCACTTCGGTGATGTTGGCTTGCGCATCGGCGATAAGCTTGGTGGCATGGGCCAGCGCGCCGGGCAGGTCGCGCAGATCCACCCGGATGCGAGCCAGGCGGCCGGCGCGCACCATGCCACGTTCGATCAGCTCGCCCAGCATCAGCGGATCGATGTTGCCGCCCGTCAGCACCAGGCCGATACGCTTGCCTTTGTAGCGGTTGCTGCCTTCTTCCTGCGCGCGCAGCAGCGCAGCCAGGCCGGCGGCCCCCGCGCCTTCTACCACCGATTTCTCGATTTCCAGCAGCACGACAATGGCGTGCTCGATATCGCTTTCGCTGACCAGCTCGATGCGGTCGACGAGCTGGCTCACGATGGGCTGGGTCAGCGCGCCCGGCGATTTCACCGCGATGCCCTCGGCGATCGTGTAGGCGCCCAGCGGCATGGACACACCCTTGACGGCCGCGTACATCGACGGGAAACGTTCGGTCTGCACGCCGATGATCTCGATGCCGGGCTTGAGCGCCTTGGCGGCCGTGGCTATGCCTGAAATCAGGCCGCCGCCGCCAATGGCGATGACCAGGGTATCCAGCTGCGGCTGGTCTTCCAGCATTTCCAGTGCCACCGTGCCCTGCCCAGAAATGACCGCTTCGTCATCATAGGGGTGGATCATGATCAGGCCGCGCTCCTGGGCCAGTTCGTAGCCGCGCGCCTTGGCGTCATCGAAGGTATCGCCGGCCAGCACCACTTCGGCGCCAAAGCGGCGCGTATTGGCGACCTTGACAGTGGGGGTGAAGCGCGGCATCACGATCACGGCAGGCACCCCCATGCGCTGGGCATGGTAGGCCACGCCCTGCGCGTGGTTGCCCGCGGAGACGGCGATCACGCCCTTGGCGCGTTCATCCTCCGACAGCGTCAACATGCGGTTGAGCGCGCCGCGCTCCTTGAACGAAGCCGTGAACTGCAGGTTCTCAAATTTCAGCCAGATCTCGGCGCCGAAAATATCGGACAGCGTGCGGGACAGGGTAAAGGGGGTCTTCAGCACCTGGCCGCGCAGGTTCTCGCGGGCGGTCTGGATGGAAGCGATATCGATCACGATGGAAAATCCTGTTAGCGCACTGGCAGGAAATTGAAGAGCAGCAGACCCTGCGCGTAGTTGATCCCGATACGCCGCGTGTTCTCGCCGAGCAGATTGGCGATCAGGTCCAGACGGCCGATGATGGCGCCGAATTCGCGTTCAAAGCTGAGATTGGTGGCGTTCTGGGACATTTCGTTGGCCAGCAGCAAGGGTTCGCCCTGGGCATTGCGGCGCGACGCCAGCAGCCAGGCCGCTGCCTCGACGTTCCGTGCGGCATTGTAGACCCGCTGTCCGTCCAGCGCGTCGGTGGCGTACAGGCGCGTCTTGCCGTTATGGGCCGCGATGATGGTGTCCGCCAGGCCGTAAATGAAGGCGGCGACCCGGTCGCCGGAATAGTTGGGGTCCAGGGACACGGCCAGGATCTGGATGTCTCGCAACCCGGCCAGGTCCTTGGGCGGAATGCGGACTTCGATGGAATGCTTGACCAGCGACACGGCTTTGGGCAGATCGGGTGCTCCCGACTTGCGCCATTCGCGCGGATTGCGGCGGTAGAGCTTGTCCAGCAGTACGTAGAGGCTGGCCAGGTTGTCGCGGACTTCCAGCGTGACGGTACGATTGAAGTCCGTCTGGCCGAACTGGTCGGCGGACATATCTTCGCTCTTGGGGCTGCCCTGACCCGGTCCGGGGCTGCTGCTCATGCAGCCGGTCAGCAGCGCCGCAAGCAGCACCGCGGCACTGGCGGGTCTGGCCCACGCCGTCATGCCTTGCCCATCCATTTCCCCCCTGTCCGTCACGGCGCGAATGCCATCCTCCCTGTGCGGGTGGCTCCGCTCTCGCGCAAGACTTTACAGGAAGGTAGGCGCCGTTGGGAGATGTCCGGCGCATGAAGAAGCAAGAAGATGAGTCCGGGCCGGCCGATACTGGGCCGCGCCCGGCCATGAAAAACGGCGCCCTGGGGCGCCGTTTCATACTACCGGTTGCGCGCGCTTATTCGGCTTGCGGTTCCGATTGGGGGGCAGCTTCAGGAGCGGCAGCGGCTTGCTGCTGCTCGATGCCGCCGATCGCCTTGATGGACAGGCGCAGGCGGCCCTTGTCGTCGGCCTCGATGACCTTGACGCGGACTTGCTGGCCGACCTTCAGCACATCGTTGATGTTGGCGATGCGGTAGTTGGCGATTTCCGAGATGTGCAGCAGGCCGTCGCGGCCCGGCAGCACTTGCACGATGGCGCCGAAATCCAGCAGGCGCAGCACCGCGCCTTCGTAGATCTGGCCCACTTCGACGTCGGCGGTCAGCTCGACGATGCGGCGCTGGGCTTCCTTGGCCTGCGCTTCGTCGACGCTGGCGATCACGATCGTGCCGTCGTCGGAGATGTCGATCTGCGTGCCGGTTTCTTCGGTCAGCGCGCGGATGGTGGCGCCGCCCTTGCCGATCACGTCGCGGATCTTCTCGGGATTGATCTTGATGGTCAGCATGCGCGGGGCGAAAGCGGACAGCTCGCCACGCGAACCGTCCAGCGCTTCCTTCATCTTGCCCAGGATGTGCAGGCGGCCTTCGCGGGCCTGAGCCAGCGCCACTTGCATGATTTCCTTGGTGATGCCCTGGATCTTGATGTCCATCTGCAGTGCGGTGACGCCGTTCTCGGTGCCCGCGACCTTGAAGTCCATGTCGCCCAGGTGATCTTCATCGCCCAGGATGTCCGTCAGCACGGCGAACTTGCCGCCGTCCAGGATCAGGCCCATGGCCACGCCAGCCACGTGATCCTTGACCGGCACGCCGGCGTCCATCATGGCCAGCGAGCCGCCGCAGACCGAAGCCATCGACGACGAGCCGTTGGACTCGGTGATTTCCGACACGATGCGGATGGTGTACTGGAAGTCTTCCGGAGCCGGCAGCAGCGGGATCAGCGCGCGCTTGGCCAGGCGGCCGTGGCCGATTTCACGGCGCTTGGGCACACCAATGCGGCCCGTTTCGCCGGTGGCGAACGGAGGCATGTTGTAGTGCAGCATGAAGCGGTCGCGGTATTCGCCCATGAGCGCGTCGATGATCTGCTCGTCCTGCTTGGTGCCCAGCGTGGCCACGACCAGCGCCTGGGTTTCACCACGAGTGAACAACGCGCTGCCGTGGGCGCGCGGCAGCACGCCCAGGCGCACGCTGATCGGGCGCACGGTGCGGGTGTCGCGGCCGTCGATGCGCGGCTCGCCGTTCAGGATCTGGCCGCGAACGATGGCGGATTCCAGCGAGAACAGGATGTTGTCGACGGTGACGGCGTCCGGAGCCGGCTCGCCCTTTTCAGCGGCGGCGGCGTTCAGCTTGGCCGAGACGTTGGCGTAGACTTCGCGCAACTGGGTGGTGCGGGCTTGCTTTTCGCGGACCTGGTAGGCGGCGTTCAGGCCTTCCTGGGCAGCCGCGGTGACGGCGGCGATCAGGGCCTCGTCCTTGGCGGGCGCTTGCCATTCCCAATCGGGCTTGCCAGCGTCCTTGACCAGTTCGTGAATGGCGTTGATGACGGCCTGCATTTGCTGGTGGCCGTAAACCACGCCGCCCAGCATGATTTCTTCGGACAGCTGGTCGGCTTCGGATTCAACCATCAGCACGGCGTTTTCGGTGCCGGCGACAACCAGGTCCAGCTTGGACGACTTCAACTGCGAGGCAGTCGGGTTGATGGCGTACTGGCCATCGATGTAACCCACGCGCGCGGCGCCGATCGGGCCGTTGAACGGAATGCCCGAAATGGCCAGCGCGGCCGAGGCGCCGATCATGGCGGGAATGTCGGGATCGATTTCGGGATTGACCGACAGCGTGTGGATGACCACCTGGACTTCGTTGTAGAAGTCTTCGGGGAACAGCGGACGCAGGGGACGGTCGATCAGGCGCGAGGTCAGCGTTTCCTTCTCGGAGGGCTTGCCTTCGCGCTTGAAGAAGCCACCCGGAATACGGCCGGCGGCGTAGGTCTTCTCGATGTAGTCAACGGTCAGCGGGAAAAACGTCTGACCCGGCTTGGCCTTCTTGGAAGCCACAACGGTGGCGAGGACGACGGTGTCCTCGACCGACACCACGACGGCGCCGGAAGCCTGGCGAGCGATCTCGCCAGTTTCCAGTACGACCGTGTGCTGGCCATACTGGAACGATTTTGTCACTTTGTTGAACATGACGATTATTCCTTACAAATGAAAAACCGTGGCCGTCGCGACATGCGTCGCACCGACCACGGTTGCGTCATGGGGAGCCAGCCCCGTCGATCACTTGCGCAGACCGAGTTTTTCGATCAGTGCGCGGTACGAATCGGGATTGCGGCCCTTGAGATAGTCGAGCAGCTTGCGGCGACGGCTGACCATACGGAGCAGACCGCGGCGCGAGTGATGGTCCTTCATGTGTTCTTTGAAGTGACCGGTCAGTTCGTTGATGCGGGCGGTGAGCAGAGCCACCTGAACTTCGGGGGAGCCGGTATCGCCTTGAGCACGTTGGAATTGCGCGACGATATCGGATTTCTTGATGTCAGCTACAGACATTTATGACCTCTTCGGACATGCGACAGGGCCGAGGCGCCCTGACGTGGTTGGGAAAAAATTTTGCGTGGACCTGGCTGAATTCGCTTTCTCACTGCTGCCATTGATGACTCAAACAGAAGCCCGGAACCGGGTGTGGGCGCGGCGTTTCAACACCGGGACCAGGCACCTGGAGAGCTCTGCGGCCAGCGCAAAGTATCTTGCAAAATCAATACACTTGATAAAGCTCGATGATTATAGCCGATTCGCTAGAATTACCCCAATGAGGGCGCCTGCCCCGCCGCAGGTCGCGGTGCGACGTAAGGAGAAAATATGTCTAAATATTACAAAAGTGCCCGTCTGGCGCTGGCCGCCGCGGTCGTGGCCGGGCTGACCGCCTGCGCAAACATGGCCCAGATCCCGCCCGGCACGCCCTACGCCGACGTGCTGTCCAAGTTCGGACAACCCAACTTCGAATGCCCGCAAGCCAATGGCGGACGCCGCGTCATCTGGACGCAGCAGCCGATGGGCCAATATGCCTGGGGCACCAACGTAGGCACGGACGGCCGCGTGGGCCAGGTGGTCCCGCTCCTGACGGATGCGCACTTCAAGGTGCTGAGCGAAGGCGAATGGGGTCCTGACCGCGTGCGCTGCGAATTCGGCCCGCCCGCCCGCATCGAGGAAGCCGGCCTGGGCGAAAAACGCGAGGTGGTCTGGTCGTACCGCTACAAGGAAAACGGCGTATGGAACTCGCTGATGTACGTATACATGGGCCGCGACGGCAGCAGGCTGACGCACTTCCATCCCGGGCCGGACCCCATGTACGACGACGATCGGTTCATGTGGCGCTGAGCCATCCCTGAAAAACACAACCCGCCATCCGGCGGGTTTTGTTTTAGGGGGCAGCCTGCCGCGATCAGGAGGACTGGCTGCGGCGCTCCTGTGTCAGGCGGCGCGCGCGGTTCCAGCGCCAGGCCCACATGATCCAGCCCGACAGGCCATACAGCACGAACAGGCCGAATAGCACGACCGGGGGATCGCTGGACACGAAGACGAACACGGCCACCACCAGCAGGATGCCCCAGAACGGCACGCTGCGACCCAGCGCGAAACTCTTGCCACTGAAGAACGGCGCATTCGACACCATGGAAATGCCGGCGTACATGGTCAGCGTGAACGCCGCCCAGGCCATCAGGCTGTCATGGATGGGCAGCTTGTTGTCCACGGCCAGCCAGACGAAACCCGCCACCAGCGCGCCCGCGGCCGGACTGGGCAGCCCCTGGAAGTAGCGCTTGTCCACCACGGCAATGTTGGTGTTGAAACGCGCCAGGCGCAGCGCGGCCCCGGCCACGTAGACAAAAGCGGCCAGCCAACCCCAGCGGCCCAGGTCGTTCAGGATCCATTCGTACATGACCAACGCCGGCGCCACGCCGAAGGAAGTCATATCGGACAGGGAATCGTATTGCTCGCCAAAGGCGGACTGCGTGTTGGTCAGGCGGGCGACCCGGCCATCCATGCCGTCCAGCACCATGGCCGCGAAAATCGCGATGGCAGCCACTTCGAAGCGGTCGTTCATGGCCTGCACGACGGCGTAGAACCCCGCGAACAGTGCGGCGGTGGTGAACGCGTTAGGCAGCAGGTAAATGCTGCGGTGGCGGTTCTCGGAATCGCGCATGGAAAAATTGGGCATGGTCTCAATAACTTACAACGAACATTGAAAGGTTAACCCATCTGGCCCCGCTTGCGGGTCGGAGCAAGCCGCGTGCCTGGCAAGATCGACGGGGACGCCGGCAAAAAAAACGGCATGCCCTCGCAGGCATGCCGCTTCGACCCTGATTACGCGGGGCTGGCCCCGCGCAGTGGCAGGGATCAGTTCTTGGACTTGTCCACCAGCTTGTTGGCGGCGATCCAGGGCATCATGGCGCGCAGCTTGCCGCCCACTTGCTCGATCTGCGATTCCGCGTTGATGCGGCGGCGCGAGGTCAGCGTCGGAGCGCCGGCGGTGTTTTCCAGGATGAACTTCTTGGCGTATTCGCCGGTCTGGATGTCCGTCAGGCACTGGCGCATGGCCTTGCGGGTTTCGTCGGTGACGATCTTCGGACCCGTTTCGTATTCGCCGAAC
The DNA here is from genome assembly GCF_035282245.1 of Achromobacter sp. D10. Taxonomy (NCBI): domain Bacteria; kingdom Pseudomonadati; phylum Pseudomonadota; class Betaproteobacteria; order Burkholderiales; family Alcaligenaceae; genus Achromobacter; species Achromobacter sp. D10. The sequence continues at coordinate 376,555 of NZ_JAYJLE010000002.1, read as the reverse complement.
TCGGCGTTGTTCGAAATCGAGTAGTTCATGTTGGCGATGCCGCCTTCGTAGATCAGGTCGACGATCAGCTTCAGTTCGTGCAGGCACTCGAAGTACGCCATTTCGGGGGCGTAGCCGGCTTCCACCAGCGTGTCGAAACCGGCCTTGATCAGTTCGACGGTACCGCCGCACAGCACGGCCTGTTCGCCGAACAGGTCGGTTTCGGTTTCTTCGCGGAAGTTGGTTTCGATGATGCCGGCACGGCCGCCGCCGTTGGCGCTGGCGTACGACAGGGCCACGTCACGCGCGGCGCCCGACTTATCCTGATACACGGCCACCAGGTGGGGCACGCCGCCGCCCTGCTTGTAGGTGTTGCGCACGGTGTGGCCCGGAGCCTTCGGGGCGATCATGATGACGTCAATGTCTTCGCGCGGCACGACCTGGCCGTAGTGCACGTTGAAGCCGTGGGCGAACGCCAGGGCGGCGCCAGCCTTGATGTTGGCGTGCACTTCCTTGTTGTAGACGGAAGCGATGTTCTCGTCGGGCAGCAGCATCATGACGATGTCGGCGGACTTGACGGCGTCGGCGACTTCCTTGACTTCCAGGCCGGCGTTGGCGGCCTTGTTCCACGAGGCGCCGCCCTTGCGCAGGCCAACCACGACCTTCACGCCCGACTCATGCAGGTTCTGCGCATGCGCGTGGCCTTGCGAGCCGTAGCCGATGATGGCAACAGTCTTGCCCTTGACGAGGGAGAGATCGCAGTCTTTGTCGTAGAAAACTTTCATGGTTTTGCTCCAGATTCCAGTATTTTGGATATTTGTTTAATTCAGATGTAGGGTGCGGCTTGGCCTGGAAGGCCGGTCAAATCTTCAAAATCCGTTCACCGCGTCCGATGCCGGACACGCCGGTGCGCACGGTTTCAAGGATGGCACTGCGGTCCAGGGCCTCCAGGAAGGCCTGTACTTTTTCCTGCACCCCCGTCAATTCGATGGTGTAGGACTTGTCGGTCACGTCGATGATGCGGCCGCGGAAGATGTCCGCCATGCGCTTCATTTCCTCGCGCTCCTTGCCGACCGCGCGTACCTTCACAAGCATCAGCTCGCGCTCGATGTGCGCGCCTTCGGTCAGGTCGACGACCTTGACCACGTCCACCAGGCGGTTCAGGTGCTTGGTGATCTGCTCGATCACTTCGTCGGAACCGGTGGTCACGATGGTCATGCGCGACAGCGTGGAGTCCTCGGTGGGCGCCACCGTCAGGGTCTCGATGTTGTAGCCCCGCGCGGAAAACAGTCCCACCACGCGCGACAGCGCGCCGGGTTCGTTCTCGAGGAGGACGGAAATCACGTGTTTCATGGGTGGCCTCCTTACAGGTCTTCAGAGCCGAGCAGCATTTCGGTCAGCCCGCGGCCGGCCTTGACCATCGGCCACACGTTCTCGGTGCGGTCGGTGATGAAGTCCAGGAAGACCAGGCGGTCCTTGTGCTTCTTGAACGCTTCGCGCAGCGCCGGCTCGACATCCGCCGGACGTTCGATGCGCAGACCCACGTGGCCATAGGCCTCGGCCACCTTGACGAAATCGGGCAGCGAATCCATGTAGGACTCGGAATAGCGCGAACCGTAGTCGATCTGCTGCCACTGCCGGACCATGCCCAGGAAGCGGTTGTTCAGGCAGACGATCTTCGGCGTCAGGCGGTACTGGTGGCAGGTCGACAGTTCCTGGATGTTCATCTGGATGGACGCTTCGCCGGTGATGACGGCGACGTCCTGCCCCGGATTGGCCATCTGCACGCCCATCGCGTACGGCAGGCCCACACCCATGGTGCCCAGGCCGCCGGAGTTGATCCAGCGGCGCGGCTTGTCGAACTTGTAGTACTGCGCCGCCCACATCTGGTGCTGGCCCACGTCGGAAGTCACGAAGGCGTCGCCGCCGGTCACTTCCCAGAGCTTTTCCACCACGTATTGCGGCTTGATGACTTCGTCCGAGTTGGCGAACTTCAGGCATTCCTTGCCGCGCCAGGTCTCGACCTGCTCCCACCACTTGGTGATGGAGGCGGGCTTGTGCTCGGCCGCGGCGATGTCGTACTGCGCGCTGAGGTCTGCCAGGACGTCCTTGACGTTACCCACGATCGGGACGTCCACGCGCACGCGCTTGGAGATCGACGAAGGATCGATATCGATATGGATGATCTTGCGGGCGTTCTGGGCGAAGTGCTTGGGGTTGCCGATCACGCGGTCGTCGAAACGGGCGCCAATGGCCAGCAGGACGTCGCAATGCTGCATCGCCATATTGGCTTCGTAGGTGCCGTGCATGCCGGGCATGCCGACGAACTGGCCGCTGCTGGCGGGATAGCCGCCCAGGCCCATCAGGGTGCTGGTGCACGGCGCGCCCAGTTGCGTCACGAGCTTGTTCAGCTCGGGCGCGGCATTCGACAGGATGACCCCGCCGCCCGTGTAGATCATGGGCCGCTCGGCGGCCAGCAGCATCTGCACGGCTTTCTTGATCTGCCCCTGGTGGCCCTTGTTGACGGGCGCGTAGGAGCGCATCGAGATCTCGCCCTTGGGCGGCGTGTACTTGCACTGCGCGACGGTGATGTCCTTGGGGATATCCACCAGCACCGGGCCGGGACGGCCGGTGCGCGCGATGTAGAACGCGCGGCGCATGGTTTCGGCCAGGTCCTTGACGTCGCGCACGAGGAAATTGTGCTTGACGCAGGGACGCGTGATGCCGACGGTGTCGCATTCCTGGAAGGCGTCCTCGCCGATGGCCGCAGTGGGCACTTGCCCGCTGATGATGACCATGGGGATGGAATCCATGTACGCGGTGGCGATGCCGGTGACGGCATTGGTCACGCCCGGTCCGCTGGTCACGATGCAGACGCCAACCTTTTGCGACGAGCGCGAATAGGCATCGGCGGCGTGCACGGCGGCCTGCTCGTGACGAACCAGGATATGCTGGAATTTGTCTTGCTTGAAAATCGCGTCGTAGATGTAGAGCACCGCGCCGCCGGGGTAGCCGAAAACGTGTTCCACGCCTTCATCGGCCAGGCAGCGCACGACGATATCGGCGCCATTCAGTTCCATGTTGTCATTCCTTTCAGTACCGGCCCTGCAACCCTGACTGCTGCTCGCCCGGATACGGCGGCAACTGAACCCATACCGGTTCCGACAACATGATCCGGCGCTTTGCGGCTCACGGAGCCACGCCACCCGGACACCTTGCCGACCCGGCACACGCTCGACAGAACGCAGTGCAAACGCCCCTGGGGGACGCTGGAGGTCGAAATGGAAGCCTTGGCAACACACGCTTGTGGCGCGGCCAACGGCAGGTGTAACTGCTGCGGGATGACTGGGAGGTGACCCTGGCAATCCGCCTCAACGCACCGGTTTCGGATAGGCAGACCGGCGCAAGTGGAGCAATTTACCGCGTTGCGTCAAAGGTAGCAAATCGACCTTTCTCCAAGCGTTGCGCAGAAGGTTCGGTAACTATCTGACCCCAAAAATTGGAACAGTCTCTCTATACTTGTTTCGTCACCCAGAACCGAGCCCCCCGCCCATGGATTTGCGCATTGCCAGCATCCGCCGCTTCCTCTACAGCCACTACTTCTTCGGAGGGGTGCGGCAAGGGGTCGGAATGCTGTTGCCGGTGCTGGTGCTGGGCGGTATCTTCGGTAACTACACGACGGGCCTGGTCGCGACCTTCGGCGCGCAATGCCTGGCCATCATCGACCAGCCGGGCGGACCGCAGCGCCATCGCACCAACGAGATGCTGGGCGGCGCGGCGCTAGGCACGCTGACCGTCATCATCACGGGCCTGGCATCCTCGCATCCCGTGCTGATCTGGCTGGCGGTCATCGCGCAGTGCTTCGTCTATTCGATGTTCACCGTGTTCGGCAAGCGCGGCGGGCTGATCGGCTTTGCCGGGCTGCTGCTGATGACCCTGACCATGCATTCGCCGTTGGCGCCCCACGAGGTGCTGGCGCACGCCGCGGCCACGCTGGGCGGCGCATTGTTCTACGTTGCATTCAGCCTGGGCTTTTCACGGCTGTTCTGGCTGCGCGAGGAGCAGCAGGCCATGTCCGTGGCGCTCTTTGCCACCGCCGACTACGTCGCGGCGCGCGCCACTTTCTATGACGAAACGGCCGATCTGGACGACGCCTATCGCGACCTGATCCAGCGCCAGTCCATCATGACCGAAAAGCACCAGGCGGCGCGCGACATGGTGCTGCGCGCCCTGCCTCGCGGCAAGGGGCTGGGCGACCGGCAGCGCGTGATGATCTGGAACATGTTCGTGGACATGCTGCAGCTGCTGGACACGCTGGTGGCCACGCACACCGATTACCCCGCGCTACGCCGCGCGCTGGCCGGCAGCGACTGCCTGATGTTCATGCGTGACGCGCTGGTGAAGATGTCGCTGGAGCTCAACCGCATCGCGCTGGACGTGTCGCGCGGACGCAAGGTGCAGTACCGCAGCAGCGCCCGCGCTGAACTGCGCGCCATCGAATACGAAATCGAACAGCTCAAGCAACAGGGCCTGGGCGAGCGCGAGCCCGAGATGCTCGCCCTGATCGTCCAGGTATTGCGCCGGCTGCGCAACTCGGCGCGCATCGTCGACCGCCTTGCCGACCACACCGCCGCCTCGCCGGATGCCAAACCCACTGACGTGCTGCGCATCAACAAGTCGCTGACGCGCTTCATCTCGCGACAGGAATTCCGCGTGGGGCTCCTGACCAGCAACCTGCGGCTGGACTCGCCGCATTTCCGCTATGCGCTGCGGGTAACGGCCGCCGCGGCCATCGCCATGACGCTGGCCAGCCAGTGGCTCTCACCCGCGTTTTCCGCGCACAACTACTGGATCATGCTGACGATCGTCATCATCATGAAGCCGGGCTTTGCGCTAACGCGCCAGCGCAATAGCTGGCGCCTGACGGGCACGCTGATCGGCTGCATCCTGGCCCTGCTCCTGTTCAACCTGACCGACCGGCCGGAGATCCTGTTCGCGGTGCTGCTGGGCGCCTGCATCATGGGCAACAGCCTGGTGCAGCTGAACTACATGGCGAGCGCCACTTTCAATACCCTGTTCGTGGTGCTGGTGTTCCACTTCGTGTCCCCGGGCACCGTCTCGATGTCGGTGATCGGCGAACGCGCCATCGACACGCTGCTGGGCTGCGCGCTGGCGCTGATCTGCAGCTACATCCTGCCCTGGTGGGAAGCCCGCTACCTGAAGCCGCTGGCCGCGGCGGCAACGCGCGCCAATCGCGAATACCTGATCGCGGGCATGCGCTACGTCGAGGCCATGCAGGCCCATGGCGCGCCGGTGGGCGCCGCAGCCGGCGAGACGCCGGCCGTGACGGACGCCGACCTGGCATGGCGCCTGGCGCGCAAGAATGTGCACATCGCATTCAGCAATTTCGCTGAAGCCTTCTACCGCATGATGAGCGAGCCCACGTCGCACCAGGTAAGCGTACCCGAGCTGAACAACCTGCTGATCCAGAACCACATCCTGGCTTCCCAGATCACGGCGGCCATTCCCATCCTGGCCAGCCTGCCCGCCACGCCCGACGCCGTGCAGCGGGCGCTGACCGGCATGGTGGACCTGCTGGACGAGCATCGCGCCCAGCCGCCAACCGACCTGCCTACGCAATTCAACACTGAAGGGGAGCAGGCCGCCCTGGTCTATCCGGTCAAGCAAATGCTGAAGGCCGCGCACATGATCCGCCAGGAGCTGCACGCGTTGGCCGATCCCACGCACGCGCCGCCGGTGGCGGCGGCCGTGTAACGCCGTGAATCCCGTCGGACGAGTTGGGGAATCCCGGGCGCAGGGCCCGGGACCGGGTCAGACCTTGCGCCGGAATACCAGCTTGTCTTCCGACGAAGCGGAGGCGTCGAACTTATAGCCTTCGAGGTCGAAGCCTTGCAGGCCTTCCGGCTTGGACACCTTATGCAGGATCGCGTAGCGCGCCATCAAGCCGCGTGCGCGCTTGGCGTGGAAGCTGATGACCTTCCAGGCACCGTTCTTCCAGTCCTGGAAGACACACTGCACCACGCGCGCCTTGAGGGTCTTCAGGTCGACCGACTTGAAGTATTCCTCGGATGCCAGGTTGACGATCACGGGCGCCTTCTGGCCAGCCTGCCGTTCGTTCAGGTATTCGGCGATGGCCGGTCCCCAATACTCGTACAGGTTCTTGCCCTTGGGCGTAGCCAGGCGCGTGCCCATTTCCAGGCGGTACGGCTGCATCAGGTCCAGCGGGCGCAGCACGCCATACAGGCCGCTCAGGATGGCCACGTGTTCTTGCGCCCAGTCCAACTGCTTGGCCGACAGGGTCGCGGCTTCCAAGCCTTCGTAGACGTCGCCATTGAAGGCCAGCACGGCCTGGCGCGAATTGGCCTGCGTGAAGCTGCGCTTCCAGCTGGCATAGCGTTGCACGTTCAGTTCGGACAGCGCCGGGCTCAGGCTCATGAGCTCGGAAATATCCTCGGCCGACTTGGTCTTCAGCACCTTGATCAGGCCGGCAGCCTGGTCCACGAACAGCGGCTGGGTATGCGTCTCGATGTGCAGCGGCGAGTCGTAGTCCAGCTTTTTGGCGGGTGAAAGCAGAAACAACATTCCGGAAATTCCTTTTTAGCGTGCCGTCCAGCCGCCATCGACCGAGACGGACGTACCTGTAATTTGAGCGGCGGCATCCGAAGCCAGGAACACGGCGGTGCCCCCCAATTGCTCCGGCGTCACGAATTGCAGCGACGGCTGCTTCTCGCTCAGCAGTTCGCGCGCGGCCGTTTCCTGGTCGACGCCATTCTTTTCCGCCAGCGCGGTGATCTGTTTTTCAACCAGAGGGGTGCGCACCCAACCCGGGCAGATCGAGTTGGCGGTGATGCCCTGCCCGGCGGTCTCCAGTGCCGTGACCTTGGTAAAGCCGACCACGCCATGCTTGGCCGCAACGTAGGCCGACTTGTTGGCCGACGCCACCAGCCCATGGGCAGAAGCGATATTGATGATGCGGCCAAAACCCTGCTTCTTCATGTGCGGCAAGGCGGCGGCCGTGCCATGGAACACGGCGGACAGGTTCAGCGCCAGGATTGCATCCCACTTTTCCGCGGGGAAATCCTCGATCAGCGCGGTGTGCTGGATACCGGCGTTATTGACCAGGATGTCAATGCGGCCCATCTGGCGCACGGTGTTCTCGACCAGCTCGCGCACGGCGGCGCCCTTGGACAGGTCGGCGCCGTCGTAGATCACCTTCACGCCGTGCTTGTCGGCCAGGCCGGCGCGGACCTTTTCGATTTCGGCGGCGTCGCCAAAGCCGTTCAAGACGATATCGGCGCCTTGCTGGGCGAAGGCTGTGGCGATACCCAGGCCGATGCCGCTGGTGGAACCGGTGACAAGGGCGACTTTTCCTTTAAGCATGAGCATTCTCCTGTGGTCGGGCACATTGGACGGGCCAAGCGGGGTTCAAGTGTAGCTGCCCGGCATGGCGGCAATCATGCCATGCCCGTACGGCCCGCGGGGTCAAGCAGCGGGCGGAGGATCGCGCGGCGCAGGAGGGTTCTGCGTCTCATCCTGGACCGGCTCCGCCGCCGGCAGATCAGCCATGCCGCCCCGGTTCTCAGGGATGCGCTCCAGCAGCTTGATCAACATCGGCACCACGCCCATCGAGATCGCCACGATGACGGACAGCACGTCGCGCTGTTCCAGGTTCACCAGTTTGTTGTCCCAGGCTTCGTTGAAGATGGCGAAGCTGAACTCCCCGCCCTGCGCCAGCGCCAGGGCGAACAGCAGGCGGTGATAACGCGGCAACCCGAGAAAGCGGGAAAATCCATACAGAATCGAGGCCTTGACCAGCAGCAGGGCAAATACGCCCAAAAGAATGAAAGGCCAATGGCTGGCCACCACCTTCAGGTTAACGGACATGCCGATGGCCACGAAGAACAGGCCCAGCAATAAACCCTTGAACGGGTCGATCGCCTTTTCCAGGTCGTCCCGATAGCGCGATTCGGCCATCAGCACGCCCACCAGGAATCCGCCCAGGCCGGCGGACAGGCCGGCGAAGTCGAACAGTTGCGCGGCGCCCACCACCATCAACAAGGCCGCCGCGGTGAACAATTCGTTCAGTTGCGCCTTCGCCGCCCAACCCAGCAGCCGCAGCCGGTACGCGGCAGCCACCACCAGCACCGCGATCAACGCCTCCTTGAAGGATGGCGCCGAAGTGCCGTCGGAACCGAGCAGACCCGCCGCCACCAGCATCGGAATTGCCGCCATGTCCTGGAAAAGCAATATCCCCAAGGCCGACCTGCCCAGCGGCGTGCGCGTCAGCATGCGCTCATCCAGCAGCCGCAAGGCCACCGCCGTCGAGGACAAGGCTAGCGACAGGCCGCACAGGATCGCCGCCTGCCACTCCATGCCGGCCAAGTGCCGCAGCGCGGCGCCGAACACCACCGCCAGTAGCAGCCCGCAAGCCAGCATCTGCAAAGAACCCAGCACGAAGACTTCGTTGCGCATGGCCCACAGGCGCTTGGGGGAAAGCTCCAGCCCGATGATGAACAGCATCATCACCACGCCCCACTGCGACACCCCGATCATCGTGTCCACGTTGGTGACCAGCCTGAGGCAGGACGGCCCAACCAGCACGCCGGCCAGCAGATAGCCGGGGATGGCGCCCAGGCCCAGCAACTGGGTGAGAGGCACGCACAGTACGGCCGCAAGCAGGAGGATAAGGATCAGATCCATGGGACGAGCGGTTCCGGGATGTGCGCCTGGACGGAAGGATGCCCGGACTGGAACGCCGGGCATGTCGGAATTCTGGGGCAAAGAACCCCGCCACTGAAAGCCGGTTGAAACCCGTTGTGGGAGACTACCCACGCCCCCTTTACACAAACAAAAAAAATCCTGTAGAATTGCGGGCTTCGCTGCTTCGACAACGTAGATCCTTCCGACCAGGGGTCTTTAGTGGAAGACCCGGCCCGGGGCAAACCCAGCTAGGACAACCACCGTTACGAAACCCAGCCACGGAGAGGTGGCAGAGTGGTCGAATGTACCTGACTCGAAATCAGGCGTACGGTATCCCCGTACCGTGGGTTCGAATCCCACCCTCTCCGCCAAGTATTCCAAGCACTTGTGCCTGATTCAAGCGATCAGCCAAGCGCAACTCAAAAGCCCCTTCCGAGGGGCTTTTGTTTTTTCCGGCGTATTTCTCTTCCGACCCATGAACGCCTCTGGCCGGAAGATTGGCCCGAGGCGCTCTCCTGAGGCTAGTACGCCGTGAGCTGCAAGGCCGCCGACGCCTGGCGGGGCGCGGCCAGCACAGCCCCCGCCGCCGCGCCCGGCAACTTGAATGCGCTGACCGCCCGCGTCAACTCCGCCGTCTGGTCCTGCATGGACCCCGCCGCGGCGGCAGCCTCTTCGACCAGCGCCGCATTCTGCTGCGTCACTTCGTCCATCTGCGACACGGCGAGGTTGACGTGCCCGATGCCGTCCGCCTGTTCGGCGGACGCCGCGGCGATCTCGCCCATGATGTCCGTCACGCGCCGCACGGCGCCGACGATCTCCTGCATCGTCGACCCGGCGCGTTGCGCGCTGCCGGAACCCTGGTCGATTTTCTGCACGGTGTCTTCGATCAGGGTCTTGATCTCCTTGGCGGCCTGGGCGCTGCGTTGCGCCAGGGTGCGCACCTCGGCGGCGACCACGGCGAAGCCCTTGCCCTGCTCGCCCGCCCGCGCCGCTTCCACCGCCGCGTTCAGTGCCAGGATGTTGGTCTGGAAGGCGATTCCCTCTATCACCGAAACAATATCGGCGATCTTGACCGAACTGGCCGAAATCGCGCTCATGGTGCTGACGACTTCGGAAACCGTGGAGCCGCCCAGGGAAGCCGTGTCGGACGCCGCCGCGGCAAGCTGGTTGGCCTGCATGGCGCGTTCGGCGTTCAGCTTCACGGTGGACGACAGTTGCTCCATCGAAGCCGCAGTCTCTTCCAGCGACGCGGCCTGCTGCTCCGTCCGGGAAGACAGGTCGGTGTTGCCCGCCGCGATCTCGCCGGATGCGGAAGCAATGCTGTCGACGCCCGCGCGTATCCTGGCGACGGTGCCGGCCAGGTTCGCATTCATGGACTCCAGCGCCCGCATCAGTTGCCCGATTTCGTCGCGGGAAGTCACGGCGATGGAACTGGTGAGATCGCTGGCTGCGACCGTGCGCGCCACGCGCACCGCCTCGGACAGCGGACGCGTAATGCTGCGCGTCAGCAAAATGGCCAGCAGCAGGCCGCTGACCACCGCGATGGAACCGATGGCGATCATCCAGAAATTGGCCGTGCCGTATGCGCTCTGGATATCGGCGGCCCGGGCGTCGATTTCGGCCCGCTGCAGGCTGGACAAGCGTGTGATCTGTTCAATGAACTGGCGCGTCGCCGGCAGGAACTCCCGATTGAAAATGGCGTCGGCGGCCTGCACGTTGCCTTCCTGCTTGGCCTTGAAGATGCCGTCACGGGTACGCAGATAGTCCGCGCGGGACTTCCGGATGCCTTCCCACAGGTCTTTTTCCTGATCGCTTTGGATCAAGGGTTCGATTTGCTGCTGCAGCGCCGAGGAATTCCGGGTGGAGGCCGCCGCTTCTTCCGCGAAAAAGCCCGCCAGGCTGGCGTCGGCGCTTTTGGCGATCGCCGTAGTGCGCGTCACCCCGGACTGGATGTTGCGGGCCCAATCGTTGATCAGGCGCTCCTTGATCAAGGAGCGTTGCGTCACGGTTTCGACCGACTGGTTGATATTGGCCAGACTGACCAGGCCCACCACGCACATGACGATGATCATGGCCAGCAGGATGGCAAATCCACCCGCAAGGCGGGTTCCAAGCTTCATGTTGTTCATATTGCTCCCGGCTACTTCAGGGGCAATCGGACACGCACTCGGGCAGAAGCCTCGACGCCGGGCAATCGCCGCCGCCAATGCTAGCCAGATGCCCGCAAGCCCCTGGATATCCGCCCCCAAAATTGTGTCCGTTGTATATGAAAGATGCCGCCGGAAGCCTCTGTTGCGAGGACAAACGAGACAGCCGGCGGAATGCTAACAGCGCCGATTTGGCCCGCATCGAGGGAAATGAAGAACGAATTGACGCAAGCTCTTCGCTTTGCGTAATCGGTGCCAGATCGCCGGGTCCGGCTGGCCGTCCCCCCAAGAAAAAAGGCGGCTGAAGCAGCCGCCTTTCCCACCGCCCCATCACGTATTACAGCGGTGCCGTCGGCCGCGCCAGTTGGAACAGATCCGTGCTGCGCGCGTACCAGCCGCCGCCATGCATGCGAGCGATCAGCCCCATGGCGGGCGTATCCATGTACCCGCGCTCGGCATCCTGCACGTAGGCATCGTCGACATGCGCGCCCAACACCCGGCCGATCACCACGAGCTGGCGCGGACCGGTCACGATGGTTGCCTGGCTGACGCATTCCAGCGACACCGGAGAGCCCTTGATCAGCGGGGGACGCACATGGGTTGCCGGCAGTGCAGTCAGGCCGGCCGCCGCCAATTCGTCCACATCCGCCGGGTAGTCAGCACAAGTCTGGTTCATTTGCGCGACCAGCGACTCCGGCACCAGGTTCACCACGAACTCGCCGTTCTCGATGATGTTGGCGCCAGAGTCCTTCAGTTCACCGCTGGCATGGCGCATCAGGCCGATGGCCACCGTCGGCGGCTGAGGCCCCATGACATTGAAGAAGCTGAAGGGAGCCGCGTTGACAACGCCTTTGCCAGAAATCGTGGTGAGCCACGCGATCGGGCGGGGCGTGACGGTTGAGGTCAGCACGTTGTAGACCGTCTGCGTCGGCAAGGCGCTGAAATCAAAATGCATGATTCAAGCCTCCCCGGTGTTCAGCGCCGAGACGGCGCGCTTTTCGCGGGTGTCGACTTGCAGCTGGAACACGTCGGGACGGGCGTAATGGCCGGAGACGTCAAAGTCATACTTGCCGCGCAGGATCTGGTTGGGATTGATGTCCGCGTACAGAATGGTCTCGGCCGAAAAATCCGGGCCCGCCAGCACTTCGCCCAGCGGATCGATGATGGCGCTGCCGCCGCGCATCAGCACGGTGTCGGGCGCGTCGCCCAGGGCGCATTCGAAATCGTCGGGATAGGCGTCGCGGCGCAAGTGCTGGCAAGCCGTGAGGACATAGCAACGGCCTTCGAGCGCGATATGGCGCATGCTGGGGATCCAGGAATCGCGGTCGTCGGCGGTGGGCGCGCAATACAACGCCACGCCCTGGCTGTACATGTACATGCGCAGCATGGGCATGTAGTTTTCCCAGCAGATGACGGCGCCGATCTTGCCGTAAGGCGTATCGATGACGGGCATGGTGGAGCCGTCGCCGAAGCCCCAGATCAAGCGCTCGCCCGCGGTGGGCATCAGCTTGCGGTGCTTGCCCGCCAGCCCTTCGCGGCCATTGAAATACAACACGGTGCAATACAGCGTGCCGCCGTCGGCCTCGATGCAGCCCATGACCACGAAGCTGTCGGTGTCGGCCGCGGCCTGGGCCACCAGCGCAACCTCTTCACCGTCCAGCCGGATCGCCTGGCGGTGGTAGCTGGCGAACGCGTCGCGGCCTTCGGGTTTGCGCATGCCTATGGGCGCGCCAAAGGAATTGCCCTTGGGATAGCCGCCCAGGAACGCCTCGGGGAACACAAGCACCCGGGCGCCCTGCTCGGCCGCCTGGCGGATCAGGGAAGCCGCCTTCTCGGCGCAGGCGACGCTGTCGGTGGGGATGGAGGCCGCCTGGATGACGGCAGCCTTGAAGCTCTGTTGCGTGGACATGTCTCTCCTTTTTTTCAGTGTGCAGCGTCTTCGTCGATGGCGCGGGCGCGGGTGTTGGGCAGGAACAGGCTGCCGATGACGCCGACCACTGCGGTCACGACGACCGGATACATCAGGCCGCCAAAGATGTTTCCGCTGGCCTGGGCCAGGTAGGTGGCGGTAAAGGGCACGATACCGCCGAAGATGCCGGCACCGATGTGATACGGGAAGGATAGTGCCGTATAGCGGATACGGGCGGGGAAGAGCTCGACCAGATAGGACGCGACGGGACCGTAGACCATCGCCACGACTGCCGTCATCAGCACCAGGAGCAGGATGATGGTCGTGCGGTCGACGCGCGCGGGGTCGGCGCGCTCGGGATAGCCGGCGGCGGTCAGCGCGCTGGTGTAGGCGGCGCGGTCAAAACCGTTGACGGTCGTGCCGCCCACGCTCATGGCGATGCTCTGGCCGGGCAGCGGCGCCGCATACTCGAAGTTGATGCCCTTGCCGACGAGGAATTTCTTCGCTTGCACGCAGACCTTCTTGTGGTCGGCATGGCTGCCTATCATGGCCGCCTGCAGCCCGAAATCGCAGGCGCCGCCGCTGGTGTCGGCATGCACGCGCACCGGCGTGGTCTGCATGGCCTGCGCCAAGGCCGGGTTGCCCGCCTTGAGCAGCACCTCGAACATGGAGTGGTAGCCGAGAGCCGCGACGAACAGGCCTGCCATCATGATCCACTTGCGGCCGATACGGTCCGACAGCCAGCCAAACAGCACGAAGGTGGGCGCGCCGATGATGAAACCGATCAGAATCAGCGTGTAGACACTGGTCTGATCCAGCTGCACTGCCTGCTGCAGGAAGATCATGACGTAGAACTGGCCGGTGAAGTAGGTCGCGCCCTGGCCGGCGGTGACGCCGATCAGCGCCAGCAGCACCAGCCGCAGGCTGGACCATTGGCCGAACGTCTCCTTGACCGGGTTCTTGGACAGGCGGTTCTGCTGCTTCATGCGCGTGAATACGGGCGACTCGTGCAGCTTGGCACGCACGTAGATCGAAATCGCCAGCATCACGATCGACAGGATGAACGGCAGGCGCCAGCCCCATTGGCGGAAATCCTCCGCGCTCATGGACGCCTGCGTGGACAGGATCACGATCAAAGACAGGATCAAGCCCGCCGACGAGGTGATCTGGATCCAGCCCGTCAGCAACCCGCGGCGCCTGGGTTCGCAGTGTTCGGCCACGTAGATGACCGCGCCGCCGTACTCGCCGCCTACCGCCAGGCCCTGCACCACGCGCAAGGTCAGCAACAGGATCCACGACAAGTGGCCGGCCGATTCATACGTGGGCAGGCAGCCGATCAGCACGGTCGCGCCGCCCATCATGACCACGGTGATGAGGAAGGTGTACTTGCGGCCCAGCTTGTCGCCCAGGTAGCCGAACAGCACTGCGCCCAGCGGCCGGATGATGAACCCCACCGCCAGGGCGCCGAGCGCGGCCAGCAGCGCGACCGTGGGATTGTCCTGCGGAAACAGAACCTGGCTCATGAAGACGGCCAAGGTCCCGTAAATGAAAAAGTCGTACCACTCGAACAAGGTGCCCAGGGTCGAGGCGACCACCACCTGGCGTTCCTCTTTCCTGCTGAGCGTCGGACCCGCCTCGATCCGCTGCATTGCCACATTCGCTTCCATGCCTGCGTTCCCCAAACGTTCTAGATTGATAATGCTGTAGTCATTAACTATTATCAAACTTAACCCGGGGCATGAAAAACTAGGGGAAACCCGGCGCACCCCAGCCCGCGCCCCGCCGGGAGCGACCCGCCCCGCTGCTACACTCCCGCCAGAAAATCAGTGGAGGCAGCAATGGCAAGGCCCGCCGGCAAGGCAGAAAAGAACGCGGAACAGGCGCCGGCCTCGGCGCGCAGGGGCATCCAGTCGATCGAAGTGGGATTCCGGATCCTCGATGTCGTCCGCAAGGCCGGCCGCCCCCTGCCCCTGAAAGAAATCGCCGACGCCTGTGAGCTGACGGTGCCCAACGTCCATTACTACCTGGTGAGCTTCCAGAAGGTGGGCGTGGTGCAACAGCACGCGGACTCCGGCCACTATGGGCTGGGGCCGTATGCGCTGCGCCTGGGCCTGGCCGCCCTCGAACAGTTCGACGTGTTCACCACCGCGCGGCCGATCATGGCCGAAGTCGCCGCGATCACCGGCCACACCGTGTTCCTGGGTGTCTGGGGCAACAAGGGGCCGACCATCGTCTACCGCGTCGAAGGCGCCCGCAGCCGTCCGCTGCTGGAACTGCGCGTGGGCAGCGTGCTGCCGCTGTTGTCCTCGGCGCTGGGCCGCAACTTCCTGGCCCACCTGCCGGAGGCCAGCACGCGAGAACTCCTGGAACAGGAAATGTCCTCATCCGGCCTGGACGGATATGGCAGCGCCGCCGGCAAGTCCTACACGCAGCAAGACGTGCAGGCCATCCGCGACGAAGTCCTCAAGCACCACCTCAGCCGTTGCCGCGACGCGCTGCTGCCTCACTTCACGTCGCTGTCGGCCCCCATCTTCGACATGCTGGGCGAAATGAAAGCCGCCATCACCCTGATGGGCCCCGTCGGCGCCATCGACGATGACCTGCAATCCGAAACCGCCCGCTTGCTCAGCGAAAAAGCCCGCTCGATCTCGGCCACGGCCGGCTGGGTCGAACCGCAGGCGCGCTGAGCGGCGCGGCGGCCCGCCTCATGCGCGCGCGTCGGGCAGCCGGCTGGGCGGCGGCGTACTGGCCACGTTTTTCCGGTAGTACGCAATGAATTCCATCGCCGGCATGGGCTTGCCGTAGAGCCATCCCTGGCCAAAATCCACCTCGCGCGCCTTCAGGTGGTCCGCCTGCTCCTGGCGCTCGATGCCTTCGGCCACGGTCAGCAGATTCAAGGATTTCGCCATGTCGATGATGTGGTCCGTGACCTTGTGGGTCGCCGAATCGGTGCCTATCGTATCGACGAAGGACTTGTCGATCTTCAACGAATCCAGCGGCAGCCGCTGCAGGTACGACAGGCTGGAATACCCGGTGCCGAAATCATCAATGGCCACGGCATGGCCCTGCGCCCGGGCCAGGGCAATGACGCTGCAGGCCTTGTCCACATCCATGAAACCGCGTTCGGTCGCTTCCAGCCAGATCTGCTGCGGATCGATGGCCGTGCCTTCCAGCATGCGCTGGAGCACTCGCAGCGCCTTGCCGTCCTTGAGGTCGCTTGCGCTCAGATTGACCGCGATGTGTGCCCCCCGGTCCTCGCCCAGCAGATCCTCCATGTCCCGGATCACCAGGCGGAACACCTCTTCGGTGATGCGGTTCATCAGCCCGTTGTCCTCGGCGATGGAAATGAAGAGGTCCGGCCGCAGCGTCTTGCCGCCGCGGCGGATCCACCGGACCAGCGCCTCGGCGCCGATGCAACGTCCAGTCCGCAGGTCGATGATGGGCTGGTAGTGCACAACGAACTCCCGACGCCTGATGGCGGCAGCCAATTCGCCCGCGATCGACAGGCGCCGCCGCGACAGCCAGACCACCAGGCCGATCATCACAGCCGCGACCAGCGCCCCCATGGGGAGCCAGAACAGGCGTTCGCGCGGCAACATATCCAGCGCTTCGCTTTGCGGTTCAAGCAGGACCACAGCCAGGTCCGCATTGCGGGCGACGGCGCTGAGATAGGCCTCGTCGATGTCCAGCTTGCCGCCATTGAGCGCCTGGGACACCAGCACCAGATCGGGGTCGTTGCGGGTTCCAAGCATGCCCACGCCAGGCAGGACCACGGCGAGCTGGGCGTCGTCCGCCGCCGCTTTTTCGGTAAAGCGGCCCGGCTCAAGCAAGGCGCTGTAATCGCCGTGGCGCACCGCCACCATCCTGATGGAGGGGCTCAGGACCGGAACGGCGTCCAGCAGCAAGCGCGCGCCGTTGCTCAGTTCGACCTGCGCCGGCACCAAGGGCTCTTCGTAGCTGGGCACGCCCCAGGTGGTGCACTGGACGACGCCACCGGCCACAAAGGCCAGATCGTCCACGGCCCGATCCCGCAAGGCCAGGGCCCGCATGTGGCGAATGTGCTGCGGCGAACAGGGCTCGAACGCAAGGTCGCCCAGATCGCGCAGCGTGGCCACGATCTGGTCCAGCATGTCCTGGGTTTCCGTCAGGATGCGCTCGGCCTGGCCGTCCAGATAGCGCTGCTCGCCCGCCACCGCGCGCGCCCAGGACATGTGCAGCGCGAAGCCGATGGGCAGCAGCGCTGCGGCGGCGGCGAGAGCGATGGCGATGCCGATTACATACTTGCGCGGCATCGAGGCCGTCCCCAGGGATCGCCGGCTGGCGAGGTTATATCTTTTTACACTTTTTGGGGGGCAAGTGTCTGCATCAATTTCCGCGCGCCGGCGGCGGCGTCAGCCTTCCGCTACGATCTTCGCATCTCGGATGGTCCGGGCGTACTTCTGCTGCTCCTGTTTCATGAAATCGGCGAAGCGCTGAACGCTGCCGCCACCGTCTTCCGCCCCCACCTGCGCCAGCTTCTCCTGGACATCGGCCATCGCCAGCACGCGATCGATGTCCTGGTTCATGCGTTGCACCATGGCGGCCGGCATCTTGCCGGGACCCACCATGCCGAACCAGATGCTGGCCTCGAAGCCGGGATAGCCCTGTTCGGCCACGGTGGGCACATTGGGCTGGCTCTTGGACCGCTGCTGCAGGGTTTGCGCCAACGCGATCACCTTGCCGGACTGCACCAGCGGCGTGGCGGTGGTCATGCCTTCGAAGCAGTACTGCACGTGCCCGCCCATCAAGTCGTTCATCAGGGGAGCCGACCCCTTGTAGGGGACGTGCAGCACGTCGATGCCGGCGCGGGCCTTGAAGATTTCCAGCGCAAGATGCTGCGCCGAGCCGCTGCCGGCAGAACCGAATACGATCTTGCCCGGTTGCGCCTTGCATAGCGCGACCAGTTCGGGCAGCGTCTTGGCGGGCTGCGTAGCGCCGCCGATCAGGATGGTGGGCGTCTTGCCGACCAGGGCGATGGGCGTGAAGTCGCGCTCCACCGAATAGGCCAGCTTGGGCTGCAGCCCGGGCGCGATGCCATGGCTGTTGACGTGGGCCATCAGCAGGGTGTTGCCGTCGTTGGGTTGGCGCGCCACCTGTTCGGCGGCGATGATGCCGGCCGCGCCCGCGCGGTTCTCGACGATGACCGGGATATTCCACATCACGCCCAGCTTCTGTCCCAGCAGGCGGGCCAGCACGTCCGTGCCGCCGCCTGCGGGAAAGCCCACCACGATCTTTACCGGCCCTTGCGGCAGGTCTTGCGCCCGCGCCGTCGCCGGCAAGACCAGCGCGGCCCCCAGCGCTGCCGCGCCGGTCATGAATTGCCTACGTTGCATTGCTGTCTCCTCGCGCCGGTCCAGCGGCCGACGACTGATTATCGAAACACTGCCATCAGCGGGCCACGCGGCTCCACTTGCCGTAGCGTTCGACCATGCGCTCGTCAAAGCCGAAGCCCAGGCCGGGTTCCTGGTGCAGGATCACGCGTCCCTGCTTGTGCGTCAGCTGGCGGTCCACCAGCTTGCGGAAGTTCAGCACCTGATCGTCCCAGAAGAATTCGACGTAGCGCGCATTGGGCGTCGCAGCGACCAGCGGAGCGTGCACATCATGGAACCAGTGCGGGCAGACCACGACGCCATAGCTGGCGGCGGTGGCGGCGATGCGCTTCCATTCCGTGATGCCGCCGCAGACCGCGGCGTCGGTTTGCAGAATGCCCGCCGCGCCCTTGTCCAGCAGTTCCTTGTGATACCAGCGGCCATAGCCGATCTCGGCGGTGGCGATGGGCAAGCGCGTCAGGCGCGCCAGCTTGGCATGGCTGTCGATGTCGTCGGGGCCGAAGGGTTCTTCGATGAAGTACGGGTCGTACTGTTCGAAGCGGCGGATGTATTGCATGGCCTGGGTCACGTCCTGCCAGGCGTTGTTGCAGTCCATCATCAGCTCGACGTCGGGTCCGATGGCTGCGCGCGCGGCTTTCAGGCGCGCCTCTTCCTCTGCCGGCGACAGGCGGCCGGTCTTCATCTTGACGGCACGGAAGCCCTTGTCCACGTAGCTCGCCATTTCCTCGCCCAGGTGCTGGGGCGTCTTGCCATCCAGGTAATAGCCGCCGCTGGCGTAGGCCGGCACGGATTCCAGTTCGACCGCGCCCAGGAACTTGTGCAGCGGCAAACCGGCGGTCTTGGCGTTCAGGTCCCACAACGCGATGTCCAGGGCGCTCAGCGCCCGCATCACCGTGCCTTGGCGGCCCTGCAGCAGGGCTTCCTGGTACATGGAATGCCACAGGCCTTCGACGGCATGCGAATCCTTGCCCAGCAGCACCGGACCCAGCAGCCCCTGCACCGCGGCTTCGAAGATGGCGCCGCCGGCGCTGCCCACGTAGCAGAAGCCGATGCCTTCCACGCCGTCGGTGGAACGGACCTTCACGAGGCCGTAATGCCGCGTGGACACGGTGCGGTTCGAAAACGAAGTGACCTTGTCCAGCGGCACCGCGGCGGCGCACACGTCTATGGATTCAATAATGGGCACAACTGGCTCCTTGGTAGTCGGGATATTCGGGCTGGCGCGGCCGGCGCATTGTGCGCGGCCTTAACGCTCTGACCGTATTCTTGCCCCCGCCAAAGAAAACAACAATTATCTTCATCCATCTTTAGAATACGTAAAAAGCATCTTTTAGGGAGGCTCCTGACCGTGGATTCGCGCTTTCTGCAAACCTATGTGCATGTCGTGGAGCTGGGTTCCATCGCCCAAGCCGCGCGCCATCAAGGGCTGACTCCCGCCACCGTGCAACAGCGGTTGCGCGCGCTTGAAGCGGACATGGGTAGCGCCTTGATCGCGCGTTCGGGCCGCACCGTCAAACCCACGCAGGCAGGCTTGCGGATTCTCGAACGGGCTCGCGCCATCCTGCGCGACGTGCGCGACCTGCGTTCCGCCGCCTCCGACACTGAACTTCCGGCCGGCCCATTGCGTCTGGGCGCCACGCCCACCGCGCTGACCGGCATCATGCCGCCCGTGCTGAGAACGTGGGTGGCGCGCCATCCCCATATCGAAATCTATATAGAACCCGCGCCCACCACCCTGCTCTATGGCAAGGTGCTGTCCGGCGAACTGGACGGCGCGCTGCTGGTGCATCCCTTGTTCGCCATACCCAAGACCTGCGCCTGGCGCGACCTGCGGCAGGAACCCCTGGTGCTGGTCACGCCAGCCGGCATGAAGGTGCGGGATCCCCTGGAGATCCTCGCGCGTGAACCCTACATCTGCTATGACCGCAGTGTGGTGGGCGGCAAAATGGCCGACGATTATCTGCGCGCGCGCAGCCTGCGGCCGCATGTGAGGTTCGAGCTCGATGGAATCGATTCCATCGCCAAGCTGGTATCGGAGGGATTAGGTGTGGCGCTGCTGCCCGATTGGGCGGCCACGGGCGAGCCGTCGGCGAGCGTCAGGCGTTGGCCCTTGCCGCCGCCCTGCCCGGTGCGCACCGTAGGCGCGATCTGGCTACGCTCCGGCGTGCGCTCGGCACTGATGCAGGCATTCGTGGAAATGGCCGAGACCCAGCTCGGCCTGGATTGAACGCGAGAGGCCCTTCAGCCCTGGGAAAGCGCGTCCCGGCCGTCGCGCGCCACGACTACGCCGCCCGACACAACCAGGCGGCGCGGCGCCCGTGCGGCCACCGCTTGCGCGATGCAGCTGGCATCGACCAGCACCAGATCTGCGCGCGCCCCCGGCGTCAGCCCATAGTTCAAGAACCCGCAGGCGCGGGCTGCGGCATCGGTCACGCAGTCGAAGGCCCACTCGACTTCATCGTCGCGGCGCAGGTCGTTGCGCAGGCCGATCAACATGGCGCGAGCCAGCATGTCCGGACTGCCATAGGGCGTCCAGGTGTCGCGGATTCCGTCATTGCCGCCGAAGATCGTCACCCCTGCCTCACGGCAGGCTCGCACGGCCGGCACCGGGCGCGACGGCGGCGCCGTGGTCAATAAGGCGACCTCCAACCCGGCCAGCCGACGTAGCAAGCCGTCCAGCCGCTTCGCATCCACGCCGCCCAGACAGAAAGCGTGGCTGATGACGACCTTGCCCTGCATGCCCAGCGCCTGAACGCGGTCCAGGATCAGGTCCAGCGTGAAGGCGCCCAGTTCGCCCGGTTCGTGCAAGTGGATATCGATGGGCTTGCCGTGCTTGTCCGCAATACCGAACAACACATCGAGCGAGCGCGCCGGATCGCGATCGATGGCGGAGGGATCCAGTCCGCCCAGCACATCCGCCCCCTGCCCGAGAGCCTGATCCAGCAACTCGGCCGTGCCTGGCCGGATCAGCAGGCCCGACTGCGGGAAGGCTACGGTCTGGATTTCGACGCGGCCGGCCAGTTCCTGGCGCGTGGCATGCACACCCTCCAGGTGGCGCAACCCCGCTTCGGTGTCGATATCGACATGCGTGCGGATCCGCGTCGTGCCTTCACGCAGGAAGGCCAGGGCCAGGGCGCGCGAATGGCTGGCGGCGTCATGACCGGTTCGAGCGCGCCAGACGCGCTCGTTCTCGATGCGGTCGGTCAGCGCCGGCCCCACTTCGTTCACGTACCAGGGAGAATCCCAGGTGGTCTTGTCCAGATGCGTATGGCCTTCAACCAGACCCGGCAGGAGCAAGGCGCCCGCGCCATCCTCCACGGGCGTGCCCGGGTCGGCGGCGAGGCCGGGCCCAATGCGCTGGATACAGCCGCGGCGCACGAGCACGTCCGCCGCGCCGCCTTGCGGCACGCGGACGTTCTTCAACAACAGATCGGTCATGACAGGGTTCCTGGCACCGCGCGCGGCGGGCGGTCGGGCGCCGGCCGGGGGGCAAGCGCCGTCAGGCTCAGACTTGGGGCGGTTCTATCCAGAAAAAGCGTTCGCCCTGGCGGACCATGTCGGCCACGCCTTCGGCGCCGATGCGGTAATCCGTGCCCATCAGCGTGGCGCCGCCATCCTCGTGGATATGGATGATGGCCAGCGGGTCGTTTGCCATGGTGTACCAGTAGTAACCCGGCTTGAGATCATGCAGGTTCGTAGTCATGTTTCGAGTATACAAACATCCCCGCGCCGTATTCAAAAAGACACACAAATCCAGGCCATGCCTGACATGATGAGCGCGAGACGGCATACTTCCCGGTTCCAGGCCCAAACCGCCCGCACCGTTGGCGTGCGTCGACCCGGCTGTCGCCGCATCGGCGCATATGCGTTGATCGTGAGAGGAACCGCGAGCGTATGAAAAGGCAGTCTCTTCAATTCAGCGAGCCGCTTAAACAAGCTGTTTTGGACGGCCGCAAAGTGCAGAGCCGGCGCATCCTGAAGCCGCAACCGACCAAACTGACCACGGTTTGGTATGCCGATGCCGCGGATTCCGGCAGATGGGTGGCCATGGGGCCATCCCTGGATAACCCTTCCGAACTGCGCAAAACCTCCAGCTGGGTCAGATGCCCTTATGGAAAGTCAGGCGATAGCATCGAATTGACCGACGAAGCGGGCATTCCCTTCGCTACCGCCGTCATTGTGGGCGTGCGCGTGCAACGCCTGCAAACCCTGTCCGAGGCCGATGCCCGCGCCGAAGGTACCCACGCGCTGTATCAAAGCTCCGCCCTGCTCCCTGGCGTGCCGCTGCAGACCGCCTTCGCGTTGACGTGGTGCGAACGCTATGGCGCGCATGCCTGGGCCGCGAACCCCTGGGTATGGGTCGTCGAATTCCGCCGTCAGCAAACGGACGGCGAGCAAGATATCTAGTGCGCGGGCTGCCGGCCCGCCGGGAAAACGGTGCGCCCGCGCAACGCCGTTACGCGGAAACAGGGGCGGATGGTGACCGCCTGTAACCAGGCCGTAAGGCTTCATCCGATTCCAGGCAATTTCAATCCATTTCAATCCTGGCCGTCCCAGAGTGGAGCGGCGCTGCTGCGGGGCAGCAAGAGGCGTGCCCCGTCGGCGGGGGCGGTTGCGGATTGTCGCGATTGACGCCGACCCGTTTACTTCTGGCGGAGCAAAAAGCCCGAAAATGGCATCAACGAATACTCAACTTTGCTGCGTCATGCGGCAGGCAGGTGCAACATGAAAAAATGGCTTATCGCTGGTGCTGGTGCGGCTGGGCTGCTGATCTCCAGCGTCGCCCTGGCTCGTGTGGACGTGGGCATCTCCATCGGCTTGCCCGGTGTCGTGTACCCGGCGCCCGTGTATGTCGCGCCCCAGCCGGTATACGTGCCGCCCCCGCCGCCCGTCTACTACCGCCCGGCGCCGGTTTATGTCGCGCCGCCCGTGGTCTACCCCGCGCCGGTTTATTATCGCGGCGGCGGCCGCTACTATGACCGCGGCTACTATTATGGCCGCGGACGCGGACACGACCACCATCACGGCCGGGGCCGCGGACACGACCGCGATTAAAGCTTGAGGCTGTTGCCGGCCACCAGCCGGTTAACGCCAGCCCGGAAAAGACAAAGGCCACTCGAAAGAGTGGCCTTTTTTCTGCGGGCAATATCCGGTGCCGCGCGGAAATGTCTCAGGCCGCGGGGGTCTGCACGGGTTTACCGGCCAGCGCGACCGGTTGCTGCGGCGCCTGCCGGGACTTGCCGTCCACCCATCGCGGCGCGGCTTCCTGAACGAGATCGATCCAACGGCGGGGCTCGCTCGACGACCGCCACCAACCATTATGCGGACGCATGGGCAAACTCCGGTTCACCGTTGAAACGCACGCCATTAATGCCATGGAACAACTGCAGGCTTTCCTGCTCGGCTTCGTGCAAAGTCGTGAACGGCGCCTGTCCGGGCACGGTCCAGCATTTTTCCGGTGCGGTGCCGCCGACTCGGCGGGTCCAGATCTGCACACGGTAGCCCTGCTCGTCCTCGCGAGCCACGGAGCATCTCACACGAAAATCTCCAATCATTCTTGAAGTCATGGACAACTCCTTGTTATTTAAGTGAATGAAGCGTGTAGCACACGAGGCATATTGTGCCGCAACTATCCGGCCCTTTTATTGGAATACACAATTTCTCACATCAAAATCAGACACTCTCGCCAGGAGATTAATAGTCTCAGACGACAGGAATATGTACAGATAATAAAAAAAAACGGAGCCCGAAGGCTCCGTCTTTTACTCCGCCAAATGACGGATGGACAGCGAAATCCCGTCAGGCTTGCGCCGCCGGATTCAATACCGTCAAACCGCCCATATAAGGCTGGAGCGCTTGCGGGATAAGCACGCTGCCATCGGCTTGCTGGTGGTTTTCCAGCACGGCGACCAGGGCGCGGCCCACGGCCAAACCGGAACCATTGAGCGTGTGGACGTATTCCGGCTTGCCCTGGGCATTACGGAAACGCGCCTGCATGCGACGGGCCTGGAAAGTTTCGCAGTTGGACACCGAGGAAATCTCGCGCCAGGTATTCTGCGCGGGCAGCCACACTTCCAGGTCGTAGGTCTTGGCCGAACCGAATCCCATGTCGCCCGTGCACAGCAGCACCACGCGGTACGGCAGGTTCAGCAGCTGCAGCACGCGCTCGGCATGGCCGACCATTTCTTCCAGCGCCTCGTAGGACTGCTCCGGCTGCGTGATCTGCACCATTTCGACCTTGTCGAACTGGTGCTGGCGGATCATTCCGCGCGTATCGCGGCCGCCGCTACCGGCCTCCGAGCGGAAGCACGGCGTGTGCGCGGTCAGCTTGAGGGGCAGGTCGGCGGCAGCCTGGATGGTGTCGCGGGCCACGCTGGTCAGGGTGATTTCCGACGTCGAGATCAGGTACTGGTCTTCGCGCACGTAAGGCTTGCCCTGATCGTCGACCTTGGGATCGTCGTCGCCGCCGCCCTTGGACACCGCGAACATGTCGTCCTTGAACTTCGGCAGTTGGCCCGTGCCGTACAGCGTCGACGCATTGACGATATAGGGCGTGTAGCACTCGGTATAGCCGTGCGTGCCGGTCTGCAGGTCCAGCATGAACTGCGACAACGCGCGATGCAGGCGCGCGATGGGGCCGCGCATGAACGAAAAGCGGGCGCCGGACAGCTTGGCGGCCATGTCGAAATCCAGCCCCAGGGGTTCGCCAATGGCGACGTGGTCGCGGGCTTCGAACGGCAGGCCGGGCGGGTTGCCATCGGCGCCAGCCTCGCCAGGCAGCCAACGGCGGACTTCGACGTTGTCGTCGGCGGATTCGCCCAGCGGCACGCTGGCGTGCGGCAGGTTGGGCACCGACATCAGCAATTCGTTCAGCGGCTGCTGCAGCCCGGCCAGCTCTTCCTCGAGCTGCTTCAGGCGGACGGGCACAGCCTGCGACTCCGCCATCACGGCGCTGGCGTCCTCGCCCTTGGCCTTGAGCTGGCCGATCTGCTTGGCCAGCGCGTTGCGGCGGGCTTGCAGGGACTCGGTTTCGGTCTGGACGGCCTTGCGGCGGGATTCCAGCTCATTGAACCGTTCCGTGTCGAAGGACACGCCACGGCTCTTGAGGCGGTCTACGACGGTTTGCAGGTCTTTGCGCAGCAGTATCGGGTCTAGCATGGTGATATCGGTGAGGTTGCGTGAAGCAACGGGCGTGGCCCGTTACCGTTTTTTGGCGCGTTCCTGAGCGTCCAGCTCGCGCAGGAATGCCAGCTTTTGCTGGATTTTAGCCTCCAGGCCGCGATCGGTCGGCCGATAGAAGGAGGGATTGAGCCCATCGGGGAAATATTGCTCGGCGGCGGCATAGCCGTGAGGCTCGTCGTGCGCGTAGCGATATGCCTTTCCGTGGCCCAGCTGTTTCATCAATTTGGTGGGCGCATTGCGCAGGTGGATCGGCACCGGCGCGCTGCCGTGCTCGGCCGCGAACTTGCGCGCCTGGTTGTAGGCGTTGTAGACGGCGTTCGACTTGGCCGCACACGCCATGTAGACCACCGCCTGCGCGAGAGCCAGCTCGCCTTCCGGCGAACCCAGGCGCTCGTAGATGTCGGCGCCGTTCACGGCCAGGTCCGTCGCGCGGGGATCGGCCAGGCCGATGTCTTCCACCGCCATGCGAACCAGCCGCCGCGACAGGTATTTGGGATCGGCTCCGCCGTCGATCATGCGGCAGAACCAGTACAGCGCAGCGTCGGGGTTGGAGCCCCGCACCGATTTATGCAGCGCGCTGATCTGGTCATAGAACGCGTCGCCGCCCTTGTCGAAGCGGCGCAGGTTCTGCGACAGCGAAATTTCCAGCCAGACCGCGTCCACCGTGTCCCGGCCCGCCGCCTGTGCCGACTCGGCCACCACTTCGACCGCGCTGATCAGCCGGCGCGCGTCGCCGTCGGCCCAGGCCGCGAGCTGTTCGCGCGCATCAGGCTCGATGCGGATGCGCTCGCCCTCGTCCAGCCCGTCGTTCAGCGCCTGTTCGGCCCGATCGACCAACTGTTGCAGCTCTTCGGTGGTGAGCGATTGCAGCACATACACGCGCGCCCGCGACAACAATGCCGAATTGACTTCGAACGAGGGGTTTTCGGTGGTGGCGCCGATAAAGGTGAACAGCCCGCTTTCCACATAGGGCAGGAATGCGTCCTGCTGCGCCTTGTTGAAGCGGTGCACTTCGTCGACGAAGAGGATGGTGCGCCGTCCCTGGCCTTGTGCCACCTGGGCCACCGTGACCGCGTCACGGATGTCCTTGACCCCGCCCAGCACCGCCGAGATGGCGATGAACTGGGCATCGAAGCCATCGGCCATCAGGCGCGCCAACGTGGTCTTGCCCACGCCGGGCGGCCCCCAGAAGATCATGGAATGCGGACGCCCCGAATCGAAAGCGACGCGCAGGGGTTTGTCCGGCCCGAGCAGGTGCGACTGCCCGACCACGTCGGACAGCGTGCGCGGGCGCAGCCGCTCGGCCAGGGGCACATAAGGCCGATGCGCAGGATCGGCCGCGAAGAGATCGTTGCTCATTGGCAGCAGATGAGGGGAGACAGCAAGTAAATCAAGTCAGCATTACACCATGCCGCGCGCCCGCCCCGCCCTGCGGAGCCCGGCAACCTAGGCCAGCCCCGGCGGCGCGAAGCGCCGGTTCGCCAGCACCGGCAGCACCTTGCGGGCATGGGCCAGCCGTTCGGGGTCGATATCGGCGAACACCAGCGCCGGGGCCTCGCCCGCGCGCGCCGTCACCACGCCCAACGGGTCCACCACCATGCTGCAACCGATGTTGCGTTCACCGCATTCGCCCGTGGCCGCCACGTAGCAGGTATTTTCCAGCGCGCGCGCCGTGACCAGCACTTCCCAGTGCATTTCCTTCAACGGGCCGCGCACCCAGGCGGCCGGCAGCACCAGCAGATCCGCGCCGTCCAGCGCCAGACGCCGCGCCAACTCGGGAAAGCGCACGTCATAGCAGGTCATCAGGCCGACGCGCAGGCCGCCGATGTCCAGCAAGGGCGGAATGTCGGTGCCGGGCGTGACGTTGGTGGATTCCTTCATGTTGAAGGCGTCGTACAGGTGCAGCTTGCGGTACTGCGACAGGATCTGGCCGTCGCGCAGCGTGACCAGCGTATTCCAGACCCGCCCTTCCCCGGTCGGCACGTGCACGCACATCATCGTCGCCAGCTGCGAACCGCGGCTGGCTTCCAGCAGGCGGCTCATGAAAGGGCCGTCCAGCGGCTGCGCCGCCTTCAGGACAATCTGCGGATCGGTGATATCGCGGGCCAGAATGCCCTCGGGCAAAACCAGCAGGCCGGCGCCGCCCGCTCGGGCGCGCTCCATCAGGTCTATGCAGACCTGGGCGTTTTCTTCCCAGACCCGGCTGACGGCGAACTGGCCCAAAGCAACTTTCAGCATGGCGCTTCCTTGTGTCGGAGGTTTTTCCTATTGTCGCGCCAACCGCCGGCCAGCGCCGACTACGGGAAACTCCTAGCTCCCGCATGTAAATTTCTTTCACGATAATGAAAAAAATCAGATTTGACGTAAATATTTTCCATAGCAGGCGCTCCCATGACGAACCCCTTTTTCCCCGCAGCCGCCCTGGACGTGAACGGCAAAGGCCTGGGCGCCTTTCCGGAATCCTGTACCACCGCCGGCGTGGCCGCGCTGAACTGGAACCTGCTCAATGAGGACGTGAGCCTGCCCGTGGCCGTGCTGTACGAGGCCCGCGTACGCCACAATCTGCAATGGATGCAGCGCTTCATGGAGGCGTACCGCGTCAAGCTGGCCCCGCACGGCAAGACCACGATGAGCCCGGCGCTGTTCCGGCGCCAGATCGAGGGTGGCGCCTGGGGCATCACGCTGGCGACCGCGCCACAGGTACAGGCAGCGTATGAGCACGGCATCCGCCGGGTCCTGATGGCCAACCAGTTGGTGGGCCGGGCCAACATGGCCATCATCGCGCGCCTGCTGCGCGATCCGGCCTTCACCTTCTTCTGCATCGTGGACTCCCCCGCCAACGCGGCGCAGCTGGGTGCCTACTTCGGCGAACAAGGCCTGATCCTGCCGGTGCTGATCGAATTGGGCCCGCAGGGCGGCCGCACCGGCGTGCGCGACGACGCCCAATTGCAGGCGCTGGTCGAAGAGATCGGCAAATGGCCCGGCCTGGCGCTGGCTGGCATTGAAGTCTACGAAGGCGTGCTGCAGGAAGAAAGCGCGATCCGCGCCTTCCTGCGCCGCGCCACCGACGCCCTGCGCGGCCTGGCAGCCGCCGGCCGCCTGCGCAAGCACGGCCCCGCGCTGATCTCGGGCGCGGGCTCGGCCTGGTTCGACGTGGTCGCCGAGGAATTCTCGCAACTCGACATTGGCGCGCCGCTCGAAATCGTGCTGCGCCCCGGGTGCTACCTGTCGCATGATGTCGGCATCTACCGATCCGCCGCCGAACGCATCAACGCCCACAATCCCGTCGCCCGGCAGATGGAACCCGGCCTGCAGCCCGCCCTGCAGGTCTGGGCCTACGTGCAATCGTTGCCCGAACCGGGCCGCGCCATCGTGGCAATGGGCAAGCGCGACGCGGCCTTCGACGCCGGCCTGCCGACGCCCGCCGCCTTGTTCCGCCCCGGACGCGATACCGCACCCGGCAAGGCTCCCGCCCACTGGAAGCTGAGCGCGATGATGGACCAGCATGCCTTCATGCAGATCGGCGAAGGCGACGATATCCAGGTCGGCGACATGATCGCCTTCGACATTTCCCACCCCTGCCTGACTTTCGACAAGTGGCGCCAGGTGCTGCTGGTGGACGAGCAGTACCGCGTCACCGATGTGGCCGAGACCTTCTTCTGACCTCTGACATCCGATCCGTTTTCTGAACGACCTTGCCCGCCGCGCCGCGCCGGCACGCGGAGGCAGGAAGCATCGCGGGACTCCGGCGCAACAACTCTTATTACTACAAGCAAAACCCGTTTTTGACCCTCTGGAGAGAGAATCATGAACTTCCGTACCTCCCGGCGAGGCGGTGGGCTCAATAGCCTGCTGCTGGCCGGCGCAATTGGCTTGACCGCATTGTCGACCCCCGCCCTCTGTGCCACGCCGGTCAAGGGAGGCACGATCTCGGTCGCCACCATAGGCGAGCCGCCCACGCTGGATCCCATGACCAGCACGGCCGACCTGGTCGGCATCCTGACCCAGCACTTCTTCGAAACGCTGTACACCTTCGACGACAAGTGGAACCTGACCCCGTTGCTGGCCGACAAGCTGCCGGACGTTTCGCCGGACGGCCTGACCTACACCATCCCGCTACGCCAGGGCATCACCTTCCACGACGGTTCCAAGATGGATTCGTCGGACGTGCTCGCCTCGCTCAAGCGCTGGACCGAAACCGCCACGCGCGGCAAGATGGCCGCCAAGATCATTACGGGCATGGAAGCGCCGGATGCCAACACCGTCCGGATCACGCTCAAGCAGCCCTATGCGCCCTTGACTGCCCTGCTGGCCATGAACAACAGCGCTGCGGTCATCATGCCCAAGGGCAAGATTGCTCCGGCCCTGACCGAATTCGTCGGCACAGGTCCGTACCAACTGAAGGCGCGCGTGCCCGACCAGTACATCCAGCTGGTCCGCTTCGAAGGCTACAAGCAGCGCGAAGGCGAGCCCGACGGCTTCGGCGGCGCGCGCAAGCAGTACCTGGATGAAATCCGTTTCGTGCCGGTCAGCAACGCCAACACCCGCGTCGAAAGCGCGGTGGCCGGCCAGTTCGACTATGTCGATTCCTTGCCGGTGGAATCGCTGCCCAAGCTCAAGAACGGCCGTTCCGATCCCGTGATGCTCAAGCCCTTCGGCTGGCCGCGCCTGGTGCTCAACACCAAGCAAGGCATCATGTCCAATCTGGCGGTACGCCAGGCCGTGCAGCTGGCCCTCAACGAAGAGGACATGCTGTACGCCGCGTTCGGCGACAAGAACTTCTACAAGCTCAATGGCGACCTGTATCCCGAGGGCTATCCCTGGGCCACGTCGCTGGGCGGCAAGGTCTACAACAAGGGCGATGCCGCCGGCGCGAAGAAAATGGTGGACGGCGCCAATGTGCAGGACCGCAAGATCCGCATCCTGACCAGCCAGCAATACGAGTTCCACTACAAGATGGCGCTGGTGGCCGCGGAGTACCTGAAGGCCGCCGGCTTTACCGTGGACATGCAGGTGGTGGACTGGGCCACGCTGACGCAGCGCCGCCAGGACCCGGCCTTGTGGGATATCTTCATCACGCACAGCCCGTTCCTGCCCGAACCCGCGCTGATCGACTTCCCGTCCAAGGACGCGCCGGGCTGGTGGGACACGCCGCGCCGCAACCAGACACTGGATGCCTTCAACCAGGCCCGCAGCCAGGAAGAACGCGTCAAGCGCTGGGCTGACGTCCAGCAGGCCGTGTACGACGAAGTGCCCTTTATCAAGGTCGGTGACTTCAACGCCCAGGCCGCCCGCTCGCCGTCGCTGCAAGGCACCAAAGCCGTGCCGTGGCCCTACTTCTGGAACGCCTGGAAGTCCAAGTAAGACAGGGTGTCACGCGGCAGGCGTAGCCGGAACCCAACGGCCTGCCGCGCAACCCATCGGCGCATGCCTGCAAGCGCGCTCGTCATCGAGCGCGCCGCACCCTCCCCACGATACGACGCTTTCTTAGGACATCCATCGTGTTGCGTTATCTCTTAAACCGGCTGGTCGGGCTGGTGGCCGTGATGTTCATCGTCGCGACCATCGTGTTCGTGATCATCCGCGTCACGCCCGGCGACCCGGCGGCCGTGATGCTGGGTCCGCAAGCCAGCCAGCAGGACATCGCCGCGCTGCGCACCCAACTGGGGCTGGATCAGCCTCTGGCGGTGCAATACCTGTCGTGGCTGGGCAAGCTGGCCCAAGGCGATCTGGGCCAATCCATCTTCATGAACAAGCCGGTGTTGTCGGCTCTGGCCGACCGCGCCGAGCCCACGATCCTGCTGACGCTCATGTCGCTCATGATCGCCAGCGCCATCGCGCTACCGGTGGGCATATTGTCGGCGGTCAAGCGCGGCACCACGCTGGACCAGTCGGTGCTGTCTTTCTCGATGTTTACCTCCAGCGTGCCCAGCTTCTGGCTCGGGCTGCTACTGATGCAATTATTCTCGGTAAAGCTGGGATGGCTGCCCGTGGCCGGTTACGGCGGGCCCGATGCCTCGCTCATGACCCGCCTGTCGCACCTGATCCTGCCCGCCGTGGTGCTGGGCCTGGTGAACTCGGCGCTGATCACCCGCTTCATCCGTGCCAGCATGCTGGACGTGCTGCGCGACGACTACGTGCGCACTGCGCGCGCCAAGGGCCTGCCGGAAAGCAAGGTGATCCTGAAGCATGCCGTGCGCAATGCGCTGATCCCGATCTTGACCGTGCTGGGCCTGACCACGGCGCTGCTCATCAGCGGCGCGGTGGTGACTGAAACCGTGTTCGGCCTGCCGGGCGTAGGCAGCCTGGTGGTGTCGGCGGTATTGCGCCGCGACTACCCCGTCATCCAGGGCGCGCTGCTGATCATCGCGGCCATCTACGTCCTGATCAATCTCATCATCGATCTGCTGTACCTGCTGGTCGATCCCCGGGTCCGCTACTGATGATGAATCCCACCCCCGAAGCGCCTGCGGCGCTTCCCCCTCAAGGGGGCGCCGCCTGCGGCCCGGCGAAGCCGGCTCCGCGCGGCCCCGACGCATCGCAAGTGGAGCATTTGAAATGACAACCGGGACTACTGTGAATTCCGGAACCGACCGCTGGCAGGTGCTGCGCCTGCTGGTGTCGCGCAAGACC
Source organism: Achromobacter sp. D10 (assembly GCF_035282245.1). NCBI lineage: Bacteria > Pseudomonadati > Pseudomonadota > Betaproteobacteria > Burkholderiales > Alcaligenaceae > Achromobacter > Achromobacter sp. D10. Next base: position 344,615 of record NZ_JAYJLE010000002.1, on the reverse strand, counting down.
GTGCTGATCAGCCTGATCGTGATCGTCGTGCTGGTCCTGGCCGCGCTGCTGGCGCCTTGGATCAGCCCCTACGATCCGTTCAAGCTGTCCATCATGAACCGGCTGAAGGGGCCGGGCGCCGCGCATTGGTTCGGCACCGACGACTTCGGGCGCGACGTGTTCAGTCGCGTCATCTACGGCGGCCGCCTGTCGCTGATGGTGGGCTTCTCCGTCGTGATCGTCTCCAGCGTGCTGGGCATTGCGTTGGGCTTGATTGCGGGCTTCTTCCGCTCGGCGGACAAGGTCGTTTCGCGCCTGATCGACGCCATGATGGCCTTCCCCGACATCCTGCTGGCGATCTCGCTGGTGGCCGCGCTGGGTCCCTCGCTCATCAACGTGGTGATCGCGCTGGGCATCGTCTATACGCCGCGCCTGGCGCGCATCGTGCGCGCCTCGACGCTGGTGATTCGCGAACTGCCCTTCGTCGAAGCGGCCCGCGCGCTCGGCGTGCCCACCTGGCGCATCGTCACCGTGCACGTGCTGCGCAACCTGGTGTCGCCCATCCTGGTGCAAGGCACCTTCATCTTCGCCTACGCGATCCTGGCCGAAGCCGGCCTGTCCTTCCTGGGAGTGGGCGTTTCGCCTGACATCCCTACCTGGGGCACCATGATCAACGCCGGCCAGCAATACATGGGCTCGGCCGACTGGATCATGATCTTCCCCGGCATCGCCATCGTGCTGTCCGTGCTGTCGCTGCAATTGGTCGGCGACGGCCTGCGCGACGTCCTCGATCCGCGCCTGCGCAAGGAGCTGTAATCATGACCGCAAGCACCCGAGACGTCGTGCTTTCCGTGGAAGGACTCAAGACCTGGTTCCACAGCCGCGACGGCATCGCCAAGTCCGTGGATGGCGTGACCTTCGACCTGGCCCGCGGCGAAACGCTGGCCATCGTCGGCGAATCCGGCTCCGGCAAGTCCGTAACCAGCCTGTCCATCATGGGCCTGCTGCCCAAGCCGGCGGGCCGCATTGAGGCCGGCAAGATCCTGTTCCGCGACCGCCAGGGCGTTCAGCACGATCTGGCTCATGCCACGCCCGCCACCCTGCGCAAGATCCGCGGCGCCGAAATCGCCATGATCTTCCAGGAGCCCATGACGAGCCTGAACCCGCTATACACCGTGGGCGACCAGATCGCCGAGGCCGTGTTGCAGCACGAGGGCGGTTCCTACGATGCCGCCATGCGGCGCGCCCGCGAAATGCTGGAGCGCGTGGAGATCCCGGCGGCCGACCGGCGCATCAATGAGTATCCGCATCAGATGTCGGGCGGGATGCGCCAACGCGTGATGATCGCGCTGGCACTGGCCTGCAACCCGGCAGTGCTGATCGCCGACGAGCCCACCACCGCGCTCGACGTGACCGTGCAGGCGCAGATCCTGGACCTCCTGCGCCGGCTCCAGGCCGAGATGAACATGAGCATCCTGTTCATCACGCACAATCTGGGCGTGGTGGCCGAGATCGCGCACCGCGTGGCGGTCATGTATGCCGGCCGCGTGGTCGAGGACGCGGGCGTCTACGACCTGTTCGAAAAACCCACTCACCCCTACACGCGTGGTCTGCTGTCCTGCATTCCCACGGCCGCCCTGCTGGCGTCCGGCGAACGCCTGCGCGCCATCCCCGGCAACGTGCCCAGCGTGCTGTCGCTACCGCCTGGCTGTACGTTCGCGCCGCGCTGCCCGCTGGCCGCCGACGATTGCCGCGCCGCCGTGCCCGAACTCGTGCCGGTGCAGACCGAACACCGCGCGCGCTGCATCAAGGTGAATTCGATATGACGAACAGCCCCATCCCCGTCCGCGCTGAAGAGCCGCTGGTGCGGATCCAGGACCTGAAGGTCCATTTCCCCACATCCCAGGCGCGCAACGCCCCGGTGGTGAAGGCGGTGGACGGCGTCAGCTTCGACGTGCCGCGCAACACCATCGTCGGCCTGGTCGGCGAGTCCGGCTCGGGCAAGACCACCACCGGCCGCGCGCTGCTGCGCCTGTTCGCCCCCACTGCCGGACGCATCTTGTTCGACGGGCAGGACATCACCAAGCTGTCCGAAAAACAGATGCTGCCCTGGCGCCGCCGCATGCAGATCGTGTTCCAGGATCCCTATGCCAGTCTCAACCCCCGCATGACGGTGGCCGAGATCCTGGGCGAAGCGCTGGACACCCATCAACTGGCGCAACACCGCCGCATGGCCCGCATCGGCGAGCTGCTGGAACGCGTGGGCCTCAATGCCGACCACAGCCGGCGCTACCCGCACGAATTCTCCGGCGGCCAGCGCCAGCGCATCGGCATCGCCCGCGCGCTGGCGGTGGAACCCGACTTCATCGTGGCCGACGAGCCCGTGTCCGCGCTGGACGTGTCGGTACAGGCGCAGGTGCTGAACCTGCTGCAGGACCTGCAACGCGACCTGGGGCTGACCATGCTGTTCGTGGCCCATGACCTGGCAGTAGTGGACTACCTGTGCGACGAGGTCGTGGTGATGTACCTGGGCCGCGTCATGGAGCGCGGCCCGACCAGCGAAGTCTACGCCCGCCCCCGCCATCCCTATACGCGCGCGCTGCTGTCCGCCGCGCCGGTGCCGGATCCGCGCGCCCCGCGTTCGCGTATCCTGCTCAAGGGCGATATCCCCAGCCCGGTCAATCCGCCTTCCGGTTGTGTGTTCCGCACCCGCTGTCCATACGCCATCGAAAGCTGTGCGACGACCGAGGCGCAGGCCGCCAATGTCGGCCCGGGCCATTACGTGGCTTGTTCGCGCATCGGCGACGCCGAGCTGGCCGCCTGATCGCCGCCCAGTCCAGACCAGACCCAGGAAGCCCACATGAACATCATCCGCGACATCGTCTTCCAGATACGCAGTCGGCGGGACTCGCTAAGCGTCACCGAGCGCAAAGTCGCCGACGCCATTCTTGACGACATCATCTGGGGCGCCAGCGCCACCGTCGACCAGCTGGCGGCCAAGGCCGGCGTCAGCATCGCCACCATCTCGCGCTTTGCGCGCACTGTCGGTTGCGACGACACGCGCGACCTGAAACTGAAGCTGGCCCAGGCCAGCACCGTGGGCAGCCGCTTCCTGGACCCCAGCGCGCCCCCCGAAGAAAGCACCTTCTACGCCCGCATCTACGCCGACATCGAAAGCACGTTGCGCGCGCATCTGCCCAACTTCACTGAACAACTGTTCGAGGCCGCAGCCGGCATCGTCGACGGCGCGCGCATGATCTATGTATTCGGCATGGGCGGCGCATCGGCCGTGCTGGCGCAGGAAGTGCAGTCGCGCCTGGTGCGCCTGGGCTACCCCATTGCCGTCTACAGCGATGCGGTGCTGCTGCGCATGGTGGCGGCCACCCTGGACGAACGCGACGCCGTGCTGATCCTGTCGGCATCCGGCCTGACGCCGGAAATCGTGGGTGCGGCACGCATCGTCAAGCAGTACCGGGCCCGCATCGTCGCTATCACCGATGCGACCTCCGCGCTGGCCGAGCTCGCCGACGTGGTGCTACCCATCCGCACCGACGAAACCGACTTCATCTACAAGCCTTCGGCATCGCGCTACGCAATGATGCTGGCCATTGACCTGCTTTCGACCGAGCTGGCCATGCTGAACCAAGAAGAAAACCGGGAACGCCTGCGCCGCATCAAGCTGGCGCTCGACGAACACCGCGGCGGCCCGAACCGCCTGCCGCTGGGCGATTGAACTGGAACACAAGATGTACGACACCCTCATAGGCAATGTGCTGGTCGTGGACGGCACCGGCGAGGCCGCCTACCGCGCCAGCGTCGCGCTGGAAGGCGGCCGCATCGCCGCCATCGGCGACCTGCCCGGCGCGGCCGCCCGCCAACGCTTCGACGGCACGCGGCTCGCCCTGGCCCCCGGCTTCATCGACGTCCATACCCACGACGACACCAACGTCATCCGCACGCCGGACATGCTGCCCAAGCTGTCCCAGGGCGTAACCACCGTGGTGGTAGGCAATTGCGGGATCAGCGCTTCGCCCGTGGCCTTGCGCGGCGAGCCGCCGGATCCGATGAACCTGCTGGGCGCCCGTGCCGACTTCAGCTATCCCACCTTTGCCGACTACACCCGCGCCATCGAGGCCGCTCGCCCCGCCGTGAACGTAGCCGCGCTGGTCGGCCACACTGCCTTGCGCAGCAATCACATGGACCGGCTGGACCGTCCCGCCACGCGCGCGGAAGTACTGGCCATGCGCGAGCAGCTGCGCGACGCGCTGGCCCATGGCGCCATCGGCCTGAGCACCGGGCTGGCGTACGCCTCGGCCTTCGACGCGGACACCGAAGAGGTCAAGCTGCTGGCCGAGGCCCTGGACGAATTCGGAGCGCTCTACACCACTCACCTGCGCTCGGAATTCGCCGCGATCCTGGAAGCCATGCAGGAAGCCTTCGACATCGCCCGGCACGCCCGCGTGCCGGTGGTGGTGTCGCACTTGAAATGCGCCGGCGCCGGCAACTGGGGCCGCACGAAAGAGGTGCTGTCCACACTGGAAACCGCGGGCCGCCTGCAACACGTGGGCTGCGATTGCTATCCCTATTCGGCCAGCTCATCGACCCTGGACCTGAAGCAGGTCACGGACGAATTCGACATCGACATCACCTGGTCCGTGCCGCATCCCGAGCAGGCTCGCCGCAAGCTGGCCGACATCGCCGCCGACTGGGGCGTGACCTTGCTTGAAGCGGCCGCGCGCCTGCAGCCCGCGGGCGCGGTGTACCACAACATGCATGAAGACGACGTGCGGCGGGTGCTGTCCCATCGGCTCACCATGGTGGGTTCGGACGGACTGCCCAACGATCCCATGCCGCACCCCCGGCTGTGGGGCGCGTTTCCGCGTGTGCTGGGGCACTACAGCCGCGACGTGGGCCTGTTCCCGCTGACGGAAGCCGTGCACAAAATGACGGGCCTGTCCGCCGCCCGCTTCGGGCTGGCCGATCGCGGCCTGGTGCGCGAGGGCTATCACGCCGACCTGGTGCTGTTCGATCCGGCTACGGTCATCGACCGCGCCACCTTCGCCGCCCCCGTGCAGACCGCCGCCGGCATCGAGGCGGTATGGGTCAACGGCGCCCTGTCCTACCGCCAGGGCGCAGCCACCGGCGACCGCGCCGGCCGCTGGCTGCCGCGCAGCGGCGACCTGCGCAAGAACTTCCAGTAAATGCCGGGCGGGTGCCTTGCGCGTCCGCCATCAATTCAAGGAGAGAACCATGAGCACGACTCCCACCGCCGACGACAACGGCATCACCCGCTACGGCGTCGCCGGCGGCACGGGCCAAGGCGGCTCGCACATGCCCTTTGCCCGCGCGGTTGCGGCCGACGGCTGGCTGCACGTATCCGGACAGGTGCCAATGGAAAACGGCGAAGTCGTCGAAGGCGGCATCGTGACGCAGTCCCACAAAGCGATCCAGCAGGTGCTGGCCATCCTGAAGGAAGCAGGCTACGGTCCAGAACACGTGGTGCGCTGCGGCGTATGGTTGGACGATGCGCGCGACTTCGCGTCGTTCAACAAGGTGTTCAAGGAGTACTTCGGAGAGAATCCTCCGGCCCGGGCCTGCGTGCAGTCTTCGCTGGTGGTGGACGCCAAGGTCGAGGTCGACTGTATCGCGTATAAGCGCCCCCACGCCGCGCCCGCTAACGCGGGCTAGCTGCCCCCCGAGGGGGCCCTTTCCCCTTGGGGCGGCCCGGCGGGGAAAGTGCGCCCCCACGCCACGCCCGCTAACGCGGGCTAGCTGCCCCCCGAGGGGGCCCTTTCCCCTTGGGGCGGCCCGGCGGGGAAAGTGCGCCCCCACGCCACGCCCGCTAACGCGGGCTAGCTGCCCCCCGAGGGGGCCCTTTCCCCTTGGGGCGGCCCGGCGGGGAAAGTGCGCCCCCACGCCACGCCCGCTAACGCGGGCTAGCTGCCCCCCGAGGGGGCCCTTTCCCCTTGGGGCGGCCCGGCGGGGAAAGTGCGCCCCCACGCCACGCCCGCTAACGCGGGCTAGCTGCCCCCCGAAGGGGGCCCTTTCCCCTTGGGGCGGCCCGGCGGGGAAAGTGCGCCATTCCTACGAAAAAAAGCCCGGCGTTGCCGGGCTTTGTCTTTACATCTTCACCACATCCACGCCCTTGGGCGCGACGAACTGGAATTCCTTGGCGGGCAGTTGCGGGTTGGCGGCAATGCCGGACAGATCCACGCGGGTGGTCTGGCCGAACGAGTCCAGCAGTTCCACGCGAACGGGCAGGTTGTCCTTCATGCCGATGTCGACGCGCGAAAAACCCGCGTCGGCGGTGCGCGGCTTGGCGCGCAGCCAGTCGATTCCGTCCTTGGACGGCAAGGCGGATACGTCGAACGACTGCTCCAGCGAACCCGAGCCGAACAGAATGGCCGCAGGCGACGTGCCGATGGCGGCATCGACCTTGCGTTCGGTCACCTGGGCCAGATCGGGGTCGAACTGAAACACCTGGCGGCCATCCGACACGACCAGTTGTTCATAGGGCTTCTGCACCGCCCACTTGAACTTGCCGGGACGCTGAAACGAAAACACGCCGGTCTGGGCGGGTTGCGTGCCGCCCTGGTTGTTCACCGTGTACTGCGAAAACGAGCCAGTGGCCGAGGTCACCGTGGCCACGAAGGCTCGCAGTTGTTCCTGCGCGCTGGCGGCGAACACCATGGCCGGCGCCAGGCTCAGAGCCGCGACGGCGGCCAGGCGGCGTAGGGTCTTCATCAAGCTTCCTCTCGGGCGGCGGCCGCCGCGGGAACGAGGATCTCGCGGTTGCCATTGGACTGCATCGCCGACACCATACCCGATTGCTCCATCTGCTCCAGTAACCGGGCCGCACGGTTGTAACCAATGCGCAGGTGGCGCTGCACCAGCGAGATGGACGCGCGGCGATGCTTGAGCACCACTTCGCAAGCCTGGTCGTACATCGGATCCGATTCGGCGTCCCCGCCGATGCCGGTCACGCTGCTGGCGCCTTCGCCTCCATCGCCGTCCAGTCCGCCTTCCAGCAGGCCTTCGATGTAATTGGGCTCGCCCTGCGCCTTGAGGCTTTCCACCACTCGGTGCACTTCGTCGTCGCTGCAGAACGCGCCGTGGACGCGAACCGGCAGGCCTGTGCCCGGCGGCATGTACAGCATGTCGCCCTGGCCCAGCAGGGTTTCGGCGCCCATCTGGTCAAGAATGGTGCGCGAATCGATCTTGGACGACACCTGGAACGCAATACGCGTCGGGATGTTGGCCTTGATCAGACCCGTGATGACGTCCACGCTGGGACGCTGCGTGGCCAGGATGAGGTGGATGCCGGCGGCGCGCGCCTTCTGCGCCAGGCGGGCGATCAGTTCTTCGATCTTCTTGCCCACCACCATCATCAGGTCGGCAAGTTCGTCGATGACCACCACGATGGTGGGCAGCGGCGACAAGGGCTCGGGCTGGTCGGGCGTCAGCGAGAACGGATTCGGGATGGGCTCTTCACGCTTGATCGCGTCGCGGATCTTGGTGTTGTAGCCCGCCAGGTTGCGCACCCCCATCTTGCTCATCAGGCGGTAGCGCTTTTCCATTTCGCCCACGCACCAGTTCAGCGCGTTGGAAGCCTGGCGCATGTCGGTGACCACCGGTGCCAGCAGGTGCGGAATGCCTTCGTAGACGCTCATTTCGAGCATCTTCGGGTCGATCAGGATCAGCCGGGTATGGGACGCGTCAGCCTTGTACAGCAGCGACAGGATCATGGCGTTGATCCCCACCGACTTGCCCGAACCGGTCGTGCCCGCCACCAGCAGGTGGGGCATCTTGGCCAGATCGGCCACCACCGGATTGCCGGCGATGTCCTTGCCCAGCGCCATGGTCACGACGGAATGACTGGCGTGGTAAGTCTGCGAACCCAGGATCTCGGACAGGCGCACCATCTGGCGGCGCGGGTTGGGCAGTTCCAGGCCCATCAGATTCTTGCCGGGGATGGTTTCCACCACCCGGATGCTGACCAGGCTCAGCGCGCGCGCCAGGTCCTTGGCCAGGTTGACGATCTGGCTGCCCTTCACACCGGTGGCGGGCTCGATTTCGTAGCGCGTGATGACCGGGCCGGCCTGCGCCGCCACCACGGTAACCGACACACCGAAGTCGGCCAGCTTCTTTTCGATCAGGCGCGACGTGAATTCGATGGTCTCGGCCGACACGGTTTCCTGGTTTGCCAGCGGCGGATCCAGCAGGCTGATCGCCGGCAGATCGCCTTCGGCGCCGCCGGACGGGGCGAAGAATAGCGACTGCTGCTTTTCCTTTTCGACCCGTTCGGACTTGGGCACCACGGTAATCGCGGGCTCGATCCGGACCGGTTGTTCGTGAACCAGCTTTTCCTGCTTGGCCACGACCTGTTCGGTACGAACGGCCTTGGCGACTTCGCCTACCTTGCGATCTTCGCGCGCGGCATAGGAATTGCGGATGCGGCGCACCAGACCTTCCAGCCACGAACCGACGCGTTCGGCCACGGACAGCCACGAGAACGAAAAGAACAGGCTCAGGCCGATGGCCAGCATCACCAGGAAGGCCAGCGTGCTGCCGGTGAAACCGATGCTGCGGCCGATCAGGTCGGCCAGCGTCTGGCCGATCACCCCGCCGGCGCCGCTGGCGTTCTCGGAGGCGCCAGGCAGGTGCGTGCCGCGGCTGGCCAGGCGCAGGGCTTCCATGCCCAGCGAACCCACCAGCAGCAGGAAGAAACCAATGCCCTCTTCCCAGTGGACGCGGGGCAACACTTCCGGTTGCTTACTGTTTGTAACTTTAAGATGACTGGCAAGGCGCCGATAGCCGGCCCGCACCCGGTGCAACAGCAGTACTACCCACCACCAGGCGGAAAAACCGAACAGATACAGGAGGATGTCCGCCAGATAGGCGCCCAAAGTCCCGCCGCGGTTGTGGATGGCCCCGGCAGGAACGGAATGCGACCAGCCCGGGTCGGCCGGGTTCCACGTGGCGAGCACCAGCGTCAGCCAGGCCGCCAGGGCGGCGAAGAGGATCCAGCGGGCTTCGCGCAGCAGTGCGGATAGGCGCGTCTGCAGGGGAGAGGGCCCGTTACGGGTATTGCGCGAGGCGCGCGGAGAAGCAGTCGAGATACGCGGCATGCGGCTCATTATAATTGGGCGTTAACCTAAAGATACCCGCCCATGTCCACGCCCAAGCACGCTAAAGTTTTGATACTCGGTTCCGGCCCTGCCGGTTACACGGCGGCCGTCTATGCGGCACGCGCCAATCTGAGCCCTGTTCTTGTTACAGGTCTGGCCCAAGGCGGCCAGCTCATGACCACCACGGACGTCGACAACTGGCCGGCGGACGCGGAGGGCGTGCAGGGCCCGGACCTGATGCAGCGCTTCCAGAAGCACGCCGAACGTTTCAACACCGAAATGATCTTCGACCACATCGCCAAGGTTGATGTGTCCAAGCGCCCGTTCACCCTCACGGGCGACACCGGCAAGGTCTACACCTGCGACGCCCTCATCATCGCCACCGGCGCCTCGGCCAAGTACCTCGGCCTGCCGTCGGAAGAGGCCTTCATGGGCCGCGGCGTGTCCGGCTGCGCCACCTGCGACGGATTCTTCTACCGCAACCAGGACGTGGTCGTGGTCGGCGGCGGCAATACCGCCGTGGAAGAAGCGCTCTACCTGTCGAACATCTGCCGCAAGGTCACCCTGATCCATCGCCGCGACAAGTTCCGCGCCGAGCCCATCCTGGTCGACAAGCTCATGAGCAAGGTCGAGAACGGCAATATGGAACTCAAGCTGTTCCATACGCTTGAGGAAGTGCTGGGCGACGACAGCGGTGTGACCGGCGTGCGCGTGCGCCACGTGGACACCGGCGTCACCGAAGACATGGCGGCCACCGGCGCGTTCATCGCCATCGGCCACCAGCCCAACACCGAAATCTTCCAGGGCCAGCTGGAAATGAAGGACGGCTACATCGTCACCAAGAGCGGCCTGTCCGGCATGGCCACGATGACCTCGGTTCCGGGCGTGTTCGCCGCCGGCGACGTGCAGGACCACGTCTACCGCCAAGCCATCACCAGCGCGGGCACGGGCTGCATGGCCGCGCTGGACGCGCAACGGTGGCTCGAGAATGCGGGGCAATAAGGTCGGCCTGGCCGACCTGAAACGCCTGAAGAAAGACCTGCAGGCCGAGCGCGAACGCGCCGCCCTCGCCCAACGGACGGCGGCGCTGAAAAAGCCCGAGTCCGCTCCCCTGGACGAAATGGCGGCGTTCAAGCGCACGATGCAGTCGGTCACGCCGCTCAAGCAGTCCGCGCGGGTGGAACACAAGCCCATGGCGCAACCCGCGCCTGCCTTGCGCCGCGCCAATGCACTGGGTGAGACGCCCTCGCGCGCCGATGCCGGCGTCTCCGATGGCGGCGAAATTACGCATCTGCTGTCCGAAGGCGGCACGGCCTTCGTGCGCAGCGACGCCGCGCCGGACACCGCCCGTAATCTGCGCCGCGGCCAATGGCGGGCCGGCGCCGAGCTCGATTTGCACGGCCTGCGCGTGGAACAGGCCCGCCACGCCCTGCTGTCGTTCCTGGACGAATGCCTGGAACACGGGATCCGCTGCGTGCGCATCGTGCATGGCAAGGGCTACGGCTCGCAGGGGCTTGAACCGGTGCTGAAGGACAAGGCCCGCACCTGGCTGGTGCAAAAGAGCGACGTCCTCGCGTTCTCCGAGGCTCCGGAACGCGAAGGCGGCGCCGGCGCCCTGCTGGTGCTGTTACGGCAATCGGAAGGAACCCGCAAATGAAGTGGCTTTACCTGGGCGTGGCCATCATCGCCGAGATCTTCGCAACCAGCGCGCTCAAGGGATCCGAAGGCTTTACCCGGCTGATGCCGTCCATCGTCACGGTGTTCGGCTATCTGATCTCCTTCTACTTCCTGTCGCTGACGCTGCGCGAGATCCCGGTGGGCATCGCCTACGCCATCTGGTCTGGCGTGGGCATCGTGCTGATTTCCATCGTGGGCGCGGTGCTGTTCAAGCAGCACCTGGATACCCCGGCGCTGATCGGCATCGGGCTCATCATCGCCGGCGTGGTGGTGATGAACGTCTTCTCGAAGTCCGTTTCGCACTGAGCCGCCGCGGCGCTCAGGCGCGTTCGCCCTGCGGCTTGGTCGCGCCCGGATGACGCAGGTAGTCCACCAGCGCCAAGGTGGCGCGGTCGGGCGGCGGAGTCAGCAAGGACACCACGATTATCGTCAGGAAGGCCACTGGCGCGCCGAACACGCCCGCCGCGATCGGCTGGATGCCCCACCACAGGTCCACAGGCTGCGTGCGCGAAATGCCCAACACCCACTCGCGCAGCCACGGGTGCGTATGCGTCATGTAGGCGAACGTCACCGCCAGCCCCGCCGCCATGCCCAGCGTAGCGCCCCACTTGTTGGCGCGGCGCCAGAAAACGCCCATGACCAGCGCCGGGAAAAAGGACGAGGCCGCGAACGAAAACGCGGCCGACACCATGAACAGAATGTCCGCCGGCTTGCGCGCCGCCACCCACGCGGCGCCGAAGGCCACCAGCAGCAATAGGATCTTGGACACCATCACGCGGCGCGCCGCCGACATGCGCGGCGAAACCATCCGGTACCACATGTCATGCGAGAGGGAATTGGACAAGGTCAGCAGCAAGCCATCGGCGGTGGACAGCGCCGCAGCCAGCCCGCCCGCTGCCACCAGGGCCGAAATCACGTAGGGCAAGCCGCCGATTTCCGGCATGGCCAGCACCACTACGTCGGCGCCCATGCTGATCTCGCTCAATTGCACGATGCCGTCGCGATTGACATCGGTCACGTCCAGCAGGTTGCTGTCCACGGCGCTCCAGGCGTGCACCCAATTCGGCAGGCTGAGGAAGCTGGACCCGACCACCTGGGTATAGACCTCGTACTTCACCAGCAGCGCCAGCGCCGGCGCCATGAAGTACAGCAGCAGGATGAACAGCAGCGACCAACACACCGATTTGCGCGCCTCGATGACCGAGGGCGTGGTGTATGAGCGCATCAGGATATGCGGCATGCCCGCAGTACCCAGCATCAGGCAGAGCACCAGCGCCAGGAAGTTGACACGCATGTTGCTCTGTTCGACCGGGTCCTTGGAAGGGAAAGGCTCCGCATGCGGCGTGGCCGGCGCCGCCCGCGCCTCGAAAGCGGCCTTCGATTGCGCCCATGCGATCCGCGCCTCTTCCACGCTGCCGGGATAGCTGGCCAGCTCGCGCTCGGCCGAGCGGATTTCGACCATGGGTGCGTCGGTGGCGTTCAGTTGCGCCAGCCGGCTGCGCAGCTTGTCCTTTTCCAGCGCCCACGATTCGGGCAAGGCCGCCATGCGGCGGCCCATCTCGTCGGCGCGCTCCTGCCATAGCCGCCGCACCTCGATTTCGGATGGGTCGTTCTGCAGGTAGACCTCTTTTTCGGTGACCTGCTGCAACACCACGCCGGCCGACAACTGCGGCACGGGCATGTTCGTGTGCTTGATCGACAGCCACACCACCGGCACCAGATAGGCGATGACCAGGATGATGTACTGCCCCACCTGGGTCCACGTCACCGCGCGCATGCCGCCCAGGAACGAACAGACCAGCATTCCGCCCAAGGCCACGAAGATACCGAGCTCGAAAGAAATGCCGGTCATGCGCGTGGTGATGATGCCCACGCCGTAGATCTGCGCCACCAGATAGGTGAAGGAACAGAGGATGGCGCAGGCCACGCCCGCCAGGCGCGGCATGTTGCCGCCGTAACGGGCGCCCATGAAATCGGGAATGGTGTACTGGCCAAAACGGCGCAGATAGGGCGCCAGCAGCATCGCCACCAGCACATAGCCGCCGGTCCAGCCCATGATGTAGGCCAGCCCGCCGTAACCCGTCAGGTAGAGCGTGCCGGCCACGCCAATGAAGGACGCCACCGACATCCAGTCGGCGGCCGTGGCCATGCCGTTGTAGATCGCCGGCACCCGGCGGCCCGCGACGTAGTACTCCACCTGGTCCGAGGTCCGGCAGACGATGCCGATGCCGGCGTACAGGCTGACCGTGACCAGCAGGAACACGTAGCCGATCCAGTTGCGGGGCATGCCCAGGATTTCGGCCAGCGCCATCAGCAGGATCATTAGCGCGAAGCCTGCCGTATACAGCACGTAGATGCGCCGCAGCCGGACTCTGAATTGCTGGGGTGTGTCTCCGCTGAAAAACGGCATCAGCGGGGCCCCCCCGCGTCCTCGGAGCGCTCATCGGCGCGGTTCATGACCCGGGCGTAAATGCCGATGATGACCAGATAGGCCAGCGGCGCGCCGTAAGCGGCCATCCAGAAGGCGAACGGCCAACCGATGAAGTCGACGCTCAGGCTGCGGGCAAAAAAAGCGGGGATGAAGGTCAGCGCGGCCCAGACGACAAGCAACACCAGGATCAGCCACAGATTGCGGCGCCAATAGGGAGTCGTGTCGGGTTTCGAGGATGAAAAACGCGATTCCGGCATAACTAGGACGAGCGGACCCTACCTGATTATTGCGAAACGCGGCGCTTGAAAAGCCTTTGCGCTTGAAATGCCGGCTTTTTATGCGACAACGGCTGGCACTACCTGGTGCCAGCCGTTGTGCGTTTTGCTTTTTTTGGGTACTGCTTTACTTTTTTTATGTACCGGTGCCGCCGGTATTTGCCCATGCAGGGCTTTGTCTCCTCACCTGCATGGGAAGAGATTCTGCACCAGATGCGGGATTGTCACACTAGGGGAATGCCCTAAGAAGGAGCATTCATTTACATATTTCCCGCACCAATGTGGTGCATTTTGCCTATCAAGTTCTAAATATTGGGATTTTTGGGGAGCCTTGCGGCCCAAGATGCTCCCGACGCCCCGCTCCCGACGCCGTTTCCGGCAAGCCTTTCAGTGTGAGGCACAGCGGTGGACACTCCATGCCCGTATTCGGGCAGCGCCGGGCCCCACCGCGCGTTTACGTTTCATTTATACCCCCCTCCCCAACGTATACCCCGTTTTTATCCCCTGCTCCGTAACCTGCCGGTGTCCTGATTGGTCACTTCGCCTGCCCGGCGCGCATCCCTCGCCGCGCAGGCCCGTCGTTCGAAGGGAGCGCCGCTCCCGGGGAGGAAAAACGTGGATGCCATCTATATCGCCGTCTTCGCCGTCATGGCCGGGCTGACTTTCGCTCTGCTCCGGTTCTGCGAAGCCTTGTCTTCGGGAGAGCAGTCATGAACTGGCTCTATGGGTTGAGCGGCCTGACGGCCGCCGTGCTGTTCGTGTACCTGCTGGTCGCGCTGTTCAAACCGGAGAAATTCTGATGACCGCCGAATTCATCGGATTGCTGGTCGCATACCTGGCAGTCCTGCTTGCGATCGCGCCGCTGCTGGGCCGCTACATCCGCATCGCCATGGAAAACGGACAATCCCGGATGACCGCCTGGGGCCGCCCGATAGAACGCGGCATCTATCGGCTGGCGGGGATAGACCCGCAGGCGGAGATGGGATGGAAGCGCTACGCCGTGGCAGTGCTGGCCTTCAATATCATCGGTATCGCGGCGGTCTACGCCTTGCAGCGCCTGCAGGGTGTGCTGCCGCTGAATCCTGCGGGCATGGGCCCGGTGTCTCCGGACTCCGCCCTGAATACCGCCATCAGCTTCGTGGCCAATACCAATTGGCAAGGCTACGGCGGCGAGTCGACGATGAGCTATCTGACGCAGATGCTGGCGTTGACGGTACAGAATTTCGTCTCGGCAGCCACCGGCATCGCCGTGCTGTTCGCGCTGATCCGCGGCCTGTCGCGCCACTGTTCGGCCACGGTCGGCAACTTCTGGACCGACATGGTGCGCAGCACGCTTTACGTCCTGCTGCCGCTGTCGCTCGTGCTCGCGCTGGCGCTGGTGAGCCAGGGCGTGATCCAGAACTTCAGCCCCTACCAGGAAGTCCAGACGGTCGAGGCCGTGCACTATGACCAACCGCGCGTGGACGCCCTGGGCCAGCCCGTGCTGGACGCCAAGGGACAAGCCGTGACGGATCCCGCCGTCAGCAAGACTCAGACGCTGGCCATGGGCCCGGTCGCCTCGCAGGAATCGATCAAGCTGCTGGGCACCAATGGCGGCGGCTTCTTCAATGCCAACTCCGCGCATCCATTCGAAAACCCCACACCCCTGGCGAACTTCCTGGAAATGCTGGCCATCCTGGCGATTCCCGCCGCGCTGTGCTTCTCGTTCGGCGAGATGGTGGGCAACCGGCGCCAAGGCATCGCGATCCTCGCGGCCATGACCGTGCTGTTCGCGGCATTCGCTCTGTCCGCCGGCTATTTCGAGCAGCAGCCCAATCCGATGGCGGCGCAGGCCGGCGCCGACAGCTCGCTCAGCGTCTTCTCGCCCGGCGGCAACATGGAAGGCAAGGAGACCCGCTTCGGCATCGCCGCCACTTCATTGTTTGCCACCGTCACCACGGCGGCGTCCTGCGGCGCCGTCAACGGCATGCACGATTCACTGAACGCCATGGGCGGACTCACGCCGATGCTGCTGATGCAGTTGGGCGAGGTGGTCTTCGGCGGCGTGGGCTCGGGCCTGTACGGCATGCTGGCCTTCGCCATCCTGGGCGTCTTCATCGCCGGCTTGATGATAGGCCGCACCCCGGAGTACCTGGGCAAGAAAATCGAAGCCTACGACATGAAGATGGTCTCCATCGTCATCCTGGCGACCCCGCTGCTGGTGCTGGCCGGCACTGCGCTGGCGGTTTCGGTAGCGGCTGGCCAGGCTGGCGTGCTGAACCCCGGCATCCACGGCTTTTCCGAAATCCTCTACGCCCTGACGTCCGCCGCCAACAACAACGGCAGCGCCTTTGCCGGCTTGTCCGCCAACACCCCCTTCTACAACGTGCTGCTGGGCATCGCGATGTGGTTCGGCCGCTTCGCGATCATCGTCGCCATCCTGGCGATGGCCGGCTCGCTGGCCGCCAAGCGTCGGCTCCCCGCCGGCCCCGGCAGCATGCCTACGACGGGCCCGCTGTTCGTAGTGCTGCTGATCGGCGCGGTGCTGCTGGTGGGTGCTTTGACGTACGTGCCCGCGCTGGCCTTGGGCCCCGTGGCGGAACACCTGCAAATTAAAGGCTAGGAATGAAAATGGCCAAGATTGAAACCTCTACTACCGGCGCCGGAGGCGGCGCCGCCCGCGCCGCATCGCACGGCGTGCATGAACGCCAATTCGGCATGTGGTCGCGCGCCCTGATCGGCCCAGCGGTGCTGGACAGCCTGCGCAAGCTCTCGCCCGCCGCCCAGTTGAAGAACCCCGTGATGTTCGTGGTGTACGTGGGCAGTATCCTGACCACGGCGCTATGGATCATGGCCTTGCGCGACCAGGCCGAAGCGCCCGCCGGATTCATCCTGGCGATCGCGGTGTGGCTCTGGTTTACCGTGCTGTTCGCAAACTTCGCCGAAGCCCTGGCCGAAGGCCGCGGCAAGCAGCAGGCCGCCACCCTGCGGGGCCTGCGCACCACCATCGACGCGCGCCTGCTCAAGGGCTTTCGCGATGCGGACGCCAGCACGGCACAGCCCGGCGCCTGGCGCGGCAAGGCCGTCAACCAGCCATCGGGCCTGCTGCGGCGTGGCGACGTAGTGCTGGTCGAAGCGGGCGAGACCATCCCGGGCGACGGCCAGGTCATCGCCGGCGTCGCGTCGGTGGATGAAAGCGCCATCACGGGCGAGTCCGCTCCCGTGATCCGGGAATCCGGCGGCGACTTTTCCTCGGTGACCGGCGGCACG
The DNA here is from genome assembly GCF_035282245.1 of Achromobacter sp. D10. Taxonomy (NCBI): domain Bacteria; kingdom Pseudomonadati; phylum Pseudomonadota; class Betaproteobacteria; order Burkholderiales; family Alcaligenaceae; genus Achromobacter; species Achromobacter sp. D10. The sequence goes on along the minus strand of NZ_JAYJLE010000002.1, from coordinate 327,876 downwards.
CGCGTGCTGTCGGACTGGATCTTCGTGCGCATCGCCGCCGATCCCGGCGAGAGTTTCCTGGATCGCATGATCGCCATGGTCGAAGGCGCCAAGCGCCAGAAGACGCCGAACGAACTGGCGCTCACCATTCTGCTGGTGGGCCTGACGGTGGTGTTCCTGCTGGTGGTCGTCACCCTGATGCCCTTCTCGATCTACGCGGTCAGCGCCGCGGGCGGCGGCGCAACAGTCACCGTCACGGTGCTGGTCGCGCTGCTGGTCTGCCTGATTCCCACCACCATCGGCGGCCTGCTGTCGGCCATCGGCGTGGCCGGCATGAGCCGCATGATGGGCGCCAACGTCATCGCGACGTCCGGCCGCGCGGTCGAGGCGGCCGGCGACGTGGACGTGTTGCTGCTGGACAAGACCGGCACCATCACCTTCGGCAACCGCCAGGCCTCGACCTTCCTGCCCGCGCCAGGCGTCTCCGCGCGGGAGTTGGCCGAGGCCGCGCGCCTGGCATCGCTGGCCGACGAAACGCCGGAAGGCCGCAGCATCGTCGCGCTGGCCGACAGATCCATCCACGCGCCCGCCCCGACCACGGCAAACGCCGAGTTCGTGCCTTTCACCGCGCAGTCCCGCATGAGCGGCGTGAACCTGAATGGCCGCATGATCCGCAAGGGCGCCGTCGACGCCGTGCAGGCCTGGCTTTGCGCGCAGGACTCAGCCGTGCCGGAACAGGCCCTGCGCCTGGCCGAAGACGTGGCGCGCCGCGGCAGCACGCCGCTGATGGTCAGCGACGGCAACCGCGCGCTCGGCGTGGTCGAACTGAAGGACATCGTCAAGCCGGATATCCAGTCGCGCTTCGCGGAACTGCGCCGCATGGGCATCAAGACCGTGATGATCACGGGCGACAACAAGCTCACTGCCGCGTCCATCGCCGCCGAAGCGGGCGTGGACGATTTCCTGGCTGAAGCCACGCCCGAGGCCAAGCTCAAGCTGATCCGCGCCTATCAGGCCGAAGGCCGGCTGGTGGCGATGACCGGCGACGGCACCAACGATGCGCCCGCCCTGGCGCAGGCCGACGTAGCGGTGGCGATGAATTCAGGCACCCAGGCCGCCAAGGAGGCGGGCAACATGGTGGACCTCGATTCCAATCCCACCAAACTGATCGAGATCGTCGAAATCGGCAAGCAGATGCTGATGACGCGGGGCGCGCTCACGACCTTCAGCGTGGCCAACGACGTGGCCAAGTATTTCGCGATCATTCCGGCCGCGTTCGCCACCGTCTATCCGCAGCTCAACGTCCTGAACATCATGGGCCTGGCCACGCCTGCCTCGGCCATCCTGTCGGCCGTGATCTTCAACGCGCTGATCATCGTGGTGCTGATCCCGTTGGCGCTCAAAGGCGTGCGCTACCGGCCGCTCGGCGCGACCGTCCTCTTGCGCCGCAATCTGCTCATCTATGGCCTGGGCGGGCTGCTGGTCCCCTTCGCCGGCATCAAGCTGGTCGATATGGTGCTGGCCGCCCTGGGTTGGGCCTAGGCCCCGAACTGCTAGGAGATTCACATGAGAAATTCCACATCCCTGCCGCGCCAAGGCGGCATTCTGCGCCCCGCGCTGGTCGTCTTCGCGGCGCTGTCGCTGGTGACCGGACTGGCCTATCCCTTTCTGACCACGGGCATCGCGGCCGCCGTCTTCCCCCACGAAGCGGCCGGCTCGCTGATCAAGCAAGACAACCGCATCGTAGGTTCGGAGCTGATAGGCCAGGCGTTCAGCTCGCCGGGCTACTTCTGGGGTCGCCCCTCCGCCACTGCACCCATGCCGTACAACGGCGCCGGCTCCAGCGGTTCGAACCTGGGGCCGCGCAATCCCGCGCTGGCTGACGCCATCCAGTCGCGCATCGCCGCCTTGAAGGCAGCCGATCCCGATAACCCGGTCCCGGTGCCGGTGGACCTGGTTACCGCGTCGGGCAGTGGCCTGGATCCGCACATCAGTCCGGCCGCGGCGGCCTATCAGGCCGCACGCGTCGCGCGCGCCCGCAACCTGTCGCGCACGGACGTCGACGCCCTGATCCAGGCCCATACCGAAAGACCCTGGTTGGGCGTACTGGGAGACCCTGCGGTCAACGTGCTGACGCTGAACCTGGCGCTGGACCAATTGCGTCCGGCGCGCTGATGCCGCGGCGTATAGTATTGCCAGCCGTCTCCTCATACCTATTGCGCGTTCATGGCTGATATCGCTGGCGAGCGTCCCGATCCCGACGCGCTCTTGAAGACCCTGGACGATGCCGCGCGCCAGGCGGTGCGCGGCAAGCTGCGCGTCTACTTCGGATCGTCCGCCGGCGTGGGCAAGACCTACGCCATGCTGGTCGCCGCGCGCGCGCAGGCCACCCAGGGCGCCGACGTGCTGGCAGGCATCGTCGAAACCCACGGGCGGCGCGAAACCGCCGCGCTGCTGGAGGGCCTGCCCGTCCTGCCGCTCAAGGACGTCGCGTACCGGGGCCATGCCCTCAAGGAATTCGACCTTGATGGCGCGCTGGCCCGGCATCCGGACCTGGTGCTGGTGGACGAACTGGCCCACTCGAACGCGCCCGGTTCGCGCCATGCCAAGCGCTGGCAGGACATCCATGAACTCCTGACGGCCGGCATCGACGTCTGGACCACGCTGAACGTGCAGCACCTGGACAGCCTGAACGAAGCAGTGGGCAGCATTACCGGCGTGCGCGTCTGGGAAACCGTACCCGACGAGGTCTTCGACGCCGCCGATGAAGTCATCCTGGTGGACCTGTCGGCCGACGAGCTGTTGCGCCGCCTGAAGGAAGGCAAGGTCTATCTGCCCGAGCAGGCGCGCCACGCCACCCGCAATTTCTTCCGCAAAGGCAACCTGATCGCGCTGCGCGAGCTGGCGCTGCGCCGCACCGCCGATCACGTGGACGAGGACGTCCAGGCGTACCGCCGCGACCGGGCCATCGAGCCCGTATGGCGCACGCGCGAAGCCGTGGTTGCCTGCATCGGCCCGGACATGGACGCCGACTACATCATCCGCAGCGCTCATCGCCTGAGCCAGCAGCTGGAATGCGATCTGCACGTGGTCACCATCGACACCCCGCGCGCTGCCCCGCCGCCTCAGGCGGAGCAGGAACGGATGCAGCGCAGCCTGGCCCTGGCGGACGCGCTGGGCGCGCGCAGCGAGGTCCTCGCCGGCGGCGACATGGTCGATGCAGTCGTGCGCTACGTGCGCCGCCACAACATCACCAAGGCCATCATCGGACGGACCCGCGCCAGCGGCCTGCAACGCCTGCGCCTGTCACTGTCCGCCGTGTTGACCGCGGCCCTCTCCCCGGGATGGCTATGGCGCCGCCACAGCTTTGCCGACATGCTGGCTGCGGGCTGCCCAGAGATCGACATCATCCGCCTGGGAGCGCCCCCGCTGCCAGCCGCCTCCCCGCCCGGACGCGATCCGCTCACGCTGGGCAGGCAAGCACGCCAGGCCGCCGATGAAAGCAACCCCCGGCCGCTGGCGGGCTACGCCTGGGCGCTGTGCTACTGCGCGGCGGCCACCGCGCTGTCCATGCTTGCCTTCCCTGCCCTGCACCAGACCAACATCGTCATGCTGTTCCTCCTGGCAGTAGTGGCGGTGGCGCTGCGCCACGGCCGTGGACCGGCGGCGCTGGCCTCGGTAGTCAGCGTCGGCCTGTTCGATTTCTTCTTCGTGCAGCCGCTGGCATCCTTCGCCGTTTCGGACGTGCAGTATCTGCTGACTTTCGGCGTGCTGCTGTCGGTGGGCCTGCTCATCGGCCAGTTGACGGCCGGCCTGCGCTTGCAGGCGCAGACTTCGGTCAAACGCGAAGCCGATGCGCGCAGCCTCTACGAATTCGCGCGCGAATTGTCGTCGGCGCTGCTGCCGGAGCAGATCGTCACCCTTGCCGGCGCCTTCGTGCATGCCACCTTCGGCTCGCGTTGCGCCCTGTACATCCTGGGCATGGACGACAGGCTGAAGCTGGCGTCGCCCGCCGCGGAGGACATGCCGCCGCTGGAATCCGCCCTGGCCCAATGGGTCTATGACCACGGGCAGCCCGCAGGCGCTGGCACCGCCACCCTGTCCAATAGCGAATTGCTGTACCTGCCGCTGAAGGCGCCCATGCGCACGCGCGGCGTGCTGGCGCTGGCGGCCCCGCGTCGCAGCCTGTTCCTGAATCCGGACTCGCGCCGCCAGATCGAGGCCTATGCCACGCTCATCGCCATTGCGCTGGAACGCCTGCACTATGTGGAAGTCGCGCAGCAGGCGCTGGTCAGCATGGAATCCGAGAGGCTGCGCAATTCGCTGCTGGCGGCCGTGTCGCATGACCTGCGCACCCCGCTGACCAGCCTGGTCGGCATGACGGACACCCTTATGCGCCAGCAGGCGGCGTTGCCGCCCGACATCCACGAGACCATCCGCGCCATGCGCGACCAGGCCCAGCGCATGCACGCGCTGGTCGCCAACCTGCTGGACATGGCGCGGCTGCAAAACCGCGACACGCCGCTGCGCCTGGAATGGCAGTCCATCGAAGAGCTGGTCGGCGCCTCGCTTGCCGCCATGCGCGAACCATTGGCCGCGCACCGCGTCACCGTGGACCGCCTGTCGCATCTGCCGCTCGTGGAATGCGACGGCGTGCTGATCGAGCGCGTGCTGTGCAACCTGCTGGAAAACGCGGCCAAGTACACGCCTGCGGGCAGCGCGCTGCGGCTGCATGCCGCCGTCCAGGACGGTGAACTGCGCGTCTCCGTCAGCGACAACGGTCCCGGCGTGCCGCCGGGCGCGGAGCGCCGTATCTTCGAGAAATTCACGCGCGGCGACCGCGAGTCGGCCACGCCGGGTGTCGGCCTGGGCCTGGCGGTCTGCGAAGCCATCATTGCGGCCCATCATGGGAAAATCTGGGTCGAGCATGCCCCCGGCCAGGACTCCGGCGCGCAGTTTGTCTTCACACTGCCCCTGGGCACGCCGCCTCCGATCCAATCCGAAACCCCTTGAGCCTCCCACCGCATGTTCGATTACCAGCCTGCCGTCCTGATCATTGAAGACGACGCCAACATCCGGCGCTTCGTGCGCCAGGCCCTGGAAAGCGAGGGCTGCGTCGTCCACGAGGCCGAAACCGTCAAGCGCGGATTGATCGAAGCCGGCACGCGCCAGCCCGACGCGGTGGTGTTGGACCTGGGCCTGCCCGATGAAGACGGCATGACCCTGATCCGCGAACTGCGCGGCTGGACCGAAGTGCCGGTGCTGGTGCTTTCCGCCCGCAGCGCCGAGGCCGACAAGGTCGATGCGCTGGACGCGGGGGCCGACGACTACCTGACCAAGCCCTTTGGCGTCAGCGAATTGCTGGCGCGCCTGCGCGTGCTGCTGCGGCGGCACGCCAGGGGCGGCGCCGGCAATGCGTCCGAGATCGCCTTTGGCGGCGTGCGCGTGGATTTCGCCCGTCGCGTGGTCGAACGCGACGGCCAGCACGTGCACCTGACCGCCATGGAATACCGGTTGCTGGCGGCGCTGCTTGCGCATCGCGGCAAGGTCATGACGCACCGCGAACTGCTGCGCGAAGTGTGGGGGCCGTCGCACGTGGAAAGCAACCACTATCTGCGCATCTACATGGGCCATCTACGCCAGAAGCTGGAAGCGGACCCGGCCCAGCCCGTCTACCTGTTGACCGAGATTGGCGTGGGCTATCGCTTCGCGGGCTGAGCCAGGCGCCGGCGGCGCGTATTGATGCCGCCTTTACACGCAGCCCGCAAGTCTTGTCTCGGGCTTTATGCCATTCCTCCTATTGTTGCGGTCCCATCCAACACTAGGAGCACTCCCCATGCCCCGCCATCCCCTGGCCGCCTTCGCGCTGCTGACCCTGGCCGCCGCGCAAGCCGGCAATGCACTGGCCGCCGACGCACCCGACGACACCGCTGCCGGCGTGCCGGCCGTCTCTGATTTCACCTTGACGGCCAATCTCACGCTGGCCAGCCAATACCGGTATCGCGGCCTGATGCAAAGCAATAACAAGCCGGCCATCCAGGGCGGATTCGATCTGAGCCACTCCAGCGGCTTCTACCTGGGCAACTGGAACTCCAGCATCAGCTGGCTCAACGACAGCAACAGCGATGTCTCGGCCCCCGTGGAAATGGACTTCTACGGCGGCTACAAGGGCACTCTCGCAACGGACGTGCCCGTCGACCTGGGCGTCCTGCGGTACTACTACCCGGGCGACTATCCTTCCGGCTACACCAGCCCCGATACCACGGAGCTGTATGCCGGCATCGGCTATGGACCGGTGATGTTCAAGTATTCCCTGTCCCTGACCAACCTGTTCGGTTTCGCCGACAGCAAGTACAGCCAGTATCTGGACCTGTCCGGCAACTTCGACACGGGCCTCTGGGGCCTGACCCTGAACGCCCACGTCGGCCGGCAGTGGGTGCGCAACGTCGACAATGGCAACTACACGGACTGGAAACTCGGCCTGACGAAAGACTTCGGCCAGGGGCTCTCGGTGTCGCTGGCCTATCTGGACACCAATGCCGATCGCGCTGTGTACACCAACACGCGCGGCCGCGACATGGGCCGCGCCACCGGCCTGCTGTCACTGACGAAGACATTTTGAAGACCCCGGGCGTTGACGCGTTTTTTACGCGTCGCGTCCGTTTTTATCGGCAGGATTTATGGCGCCCTTCCTATAGTGGAACCGTCATCAACCAACCCGATCGCGGAACGCCGCCAGCAGCGTCTGCGTCCCGCTCACCGCCATGATCCCTCGACTGCAACCCCGCCACACCCCTATGTCCGACAACCTGCCCGCGCAGCGCACAAAAGGCTTGGCAGACCTGGTCGCCCTGACCGTCAGGATCGACACGCTGGACGCGCTGAACGTGCGGCTGGCGCTGCATCGCGCGCTGGGCGAGCGCATCGGCGTCTACATTCTGTCCGTGGATCACGCCCATGCGCAAAGCGTGCTGCAATTGCAATGCGACCGCGCACAGCTCGACGCGCTGATGCACGCTGTCATGTCCGGCCTGCCCCGCGCGGAGTTCGGCGCCGTGCGCCCCGCGCACCCGATCACGGTGCAGTGAGCCATGGACACGCCACGAAAGACTGCATTCGAGGGCATCTGGCTGCCCATGATCACGCCGATGCGCGGCGGCTATGTGGATCTGGAGGCCGCGCAGGCGCTGGCCCGCTATTACCGCAACGCGGGCATCGCCGGCCTGGTGTTGTTCGGGTCCACTGGCGAGGGCAGCCTGCTGAGCATGCCAGAAAAGATCGACATGATCGAAGCCATTTCCAGCGACCCGCACGCGCTGCCCCTGGTGTTTGGCGCGGGCGGCGTCGATACGCGCGGCGTGGCCACCGCGATCCGGCGCCTGGACAAATACCAGCCGGCCGGCTACCTGGTGCCGCCTCCCTACTATCTCGGACCGTCTCAGGCCGGCATTCTGTGGCACTACCGGCAGATCGCCTGGGCCACCGAGCGGCCCATCATCCTGTACAACATCCCCAAGCGCACCGGCGTGACGATGACCGTCGAAACCATGGAGACGCTGGCTGCCCTGCCCAACTTCAGCGCTGTGAAGGAATGCAATCCTTCCGTATTGGCGGCGCTGAACGCGCGCGGCACCTTGGCTCCCCTTTGCGGCGAGGACCTGGCTCTGCTGGACCACTTCGCGGCGGGCGGCCGCGGGGCCATTCCGGCCGCCGCGCACCTCTATCCCGAGCGTTATATCGAGGTGATGCAACTGGCCCGCGACGGTCATCTGGAAGCCGCGCGCGAACTGTTCGAGCCGCTGCGCGGCTTGATACGCCTGCTTTACGCCGAACCCAATCCCGCGCCGATCAAACGGGCGCTCGCCATGCAGGGGCTTATCGCCGACGAACTGCGCATGCCCATGACCAGCGCCAGCCGCGAGCTGGGGCAACGCCTACAGCGGGCCATGAGCGTGGTGCAGGGCTCGCCTAGCCGGCTGCAGACAGCTTGAAGACGGACACCGCGCTCGCCAGTTCGCCCGCCTGGTCGCTCAGGGCGGCGGCTGATGCCGCGAACTCTTCGACCAACGCGGCGTTCTGTTGCGTCACGCCGTCCAGATGCGTGACGGCCTGATTGATCTGCTCGATGCCTACGCTCTGCTCGGCCGACGCCGTGGCAATCTCACCCATCAGCGGTGCGCTGGTGGCGGCCGATTCCAGCACGTTGCCCATGGTTGCGCTGGCCTGCTCGACACGCTGGCTGCCCCGAGCCACCGAGTCCGCCGACGCTTCGATCAATGTCTTGATTTCCTTGGCTGCGGTGGCCGAACGCTGAGCCAGCGCGCGGACCTCTCCCGCCACCACCGCGAAGCCCCGGCCCTGTTCACCCGCTCGCGCAGCTTCCACGGCGGCATTCAGCGCCAGGATGTTGGTCTGGAATGCGATCTCGTCGATCAGCCGGATGATTTCGTCAATACGCTGCGAGCTCTGCGAAATCTCGCGCATGGCATCTATCGCGTGCTGGGTTTCATCGCTGCCTTGCCGTGCCAGTTGCGCCGCCTGGCCGGCCAGCGAGCTGACCTCGCGGACGTGCTCCGCGCTTTGCTTGGCGGTCGCGGTAATTTCCTCGACGCTGGCGGCCGTCTGCTCCAGCGCGGCGGCCTGCTTTTCGGTGCGGTCCGATAGGTCCATGCTGCCCGCCGCGATCTGGCGCGACGCCGCGGCAATGGATACCGTGGAATGCACGATGCTGCGCACCGCCGCATCCAGGCGTCCCTGCATCCGCGCCATGGCATCGAACAATCGGCCAATCTCGCCCCGCTGATTGCGAGGCACGTCGCCGGACAGATCGCCGTCCGCCACGCGTTCGCACACCGCCACCGCCTCGTCCAGCGGCCTCAGGACGTGGGTGCGGAAGAAGCGCAGCGCCGCCGCCAGCAGCAGAACCAGAAGGCCCAGCGTCATGCCGCCCTGCCGCCACAAAGAACTGTAGAAAGCCTGATCGACGTCGTCCACGTAAAGACCCGAGAACATCAGCCAGCCCCATTCGGGGTCGTAAGCGGCGTAGCTGATCTTGGGCAGTGCCCGCTCCGTTCCCGGCCGTGGAAAGAGATAGTGCGTATAGCCCCCGCCCGCCTTGCCCTGGGCATACAGATCCTCGAAAATCGCTTGCCCCTCGCTGTCCTTGATGGCCCGCACGTTGGTGCCAACCAGTTTGGCATCGGGATGCACAAGCAACTCATAGCCATCGCTGAAGGCGCCGACGTAACCGTCCTCACCGTAGCGCAATTGCGCCAGCCGCCGCGCCACATTGCGCTTGGCCTCGTCCACGGGCATCCCCTCGCGCACGCTCTGCTTGCCGTTACGCACGATGCCCGCCGCCAGGTCCAGAACATGGCGCAGCTCTGTCTTGCGCTCGGCCACCATCTCGGCACGGCGTTCCCAGGTGCCCCATGCGCCCAGGGCCAGCACTGCGGCGCCAACCGCGAACACAAACCACAGCAGCTCTCTGCGCAAGCTGGAATTTTTCATAGTCCCTCTTATCTCTGACCATCCGCCATGAAACCAATCACGGCTGAATGTGACTATTTATGTATACGTTTCGTCAGAATAAGGGACGGCACCAGGGTTTTCACCAGGTCTGCGAGAGCAGCTTGATCTATCGCAAGAGGCATAAAAAAAACGCAAGGCGCGCTTGCCTTGCGTTTCTCCAGGGGTGGCGATTTCAAGCCGCGGGTTTCTTCACGTCATCCTAAGATGCCTGCCGTCGCGCATCCGCGGAACGCGGCGTGGTCAATGCGATCAGCGCCACCACGATCAAGGAATAGGTGGGAACGCTGCGCATGTTGCGGAACATCATTTCGGTCAGGCTGAAGGCGCAATACCCCAGGCAGAACAGCAAACCCATCTGCGCGCCGATGCGTATGACGCGATCGTCGCTGGCCAGCCGGCGCAGAAACACGACAGCGGGCACCAGATATAGCGCCAGTATGCTCAGCAAGCCCAGCAGGCCGTATCCGGACAACGCGGCAAGCAGGTCGTTGTGAGGTTCGCCGTAGCCTTCGACCACCTCCTTGGACACCACGCCCTGCTTCTGCAGCTCAAGCAGTTCGTTGCGGAAATTGCTCGGCCCCACCCCTACGACGGGGCTTTTCTGGAACATGAGGAGCGACGCGTGCCACAGCTGCAGACGGATGCCGAACGAGGTATCCCGGTCAGCCGATGTGGAGAACCCCTGCAACTCGGTCGCGACCGACTGCATGCGGCTACTGAAATTCCATATTCCGACCGCGCTGACGATCAGCACCACGCTGACCGCCAATGCACAATATCCTTTGTGACGGGTGCTCCAACCACGCAGCCCCAGCAGAAACACCACTGCCAGGATAGGAAGCAGCATCCAGCTGCTACGCGTCAGCGACAGCCAGGTCGCCCATACGCTCAAGGCAAAGGCCAGGATCTTGAGCGCGGTTTCCGCGCGCGGCCAGCGCGACAAAGCGCCCCAACCGATCGACAACAACGACATCGAACCGAACAGCAGGGTCATGTTCGCAAAGGCAACGGCGTTGTAGCGCCCGCCGATATCGACCACCGAACCCCGCCCCCAGTACGTCATGGCGACGATCAGTATTCCCGACCCCGCCAGCGCACCGGCCAGAATGCTCCATTGGATCTGCTTGAGCCACTGTTGCGGCGCTCTCAACAGCAGCCAGAGCACCGGCACCGCCAGCGCGAACCGCAGCAGCTTCTCCAGTTCGGAATTGCTCCATACGCCTCGCACCATGGACGTGAGGGCCAGGCAGAGCAGCGGCAGCAGCAATACCAGGCCCACGGGCCAGAGGGCCCGGAAATTCATAGGTTCGTAGTGCTTGATCGCATTGGCCGCCAGCGCCGTCAGCGCAATCAAGCCGGACAGATAGACAATGGCCGGCCCCCCTACTGGACTGGTCAAGGCCAGTGCGGGAACCAATAACACCAGCCACGTGGCCAAGAGAACGTACATTCGGGGCACAACAATCAACCTGGGAAAAACGCGGCATGCATCATGCCGTTTGATTAGTTAGACAAAACCCGCCCGCCATGACGGCGGGCGGGTCTGGGGAAACGCGGAAAGCTAGCCGCCAGGGCTGCTTACATATTATCGATCATCACCTGGCCGAAGCCCGAGCACGACACCTGCGTCGCGCCTTCGAGCAAGCGGGCAAAGTCGTACGTGACCTTCTTGGACAGGATGGATTTTTCCATGCTGGAAATGATCAGGTCGGCCGCTTCGGTCCAGCCCATGTGGCGCAGCATCATTTCGGCCGACAAGATTTCGGAACCGGGGTTCACGTAGTCCTTGCCCGCGTATTTTGGGGCCGTGCCGTGGGTTGCTTCGAACATGGCGACAGAATCGGACAGATTCGCGCCCGGAGCTATGCCGATGCCGCCCACCTGCGCTGCCAGTGCGTCGGAGATGTAGTCGCCGTTCAGGTTCAACGTGGCGATTACGTCATACTCGGCCGGGCGCAGCAGGATCTGTTGCAGGAACGCGTCGGCGATAACGTCCTTGACGATGACTTCCCGGCCGGTCTTCGGATTCTTGAACTTGCACCACGGGCCGCCGTCGATCAGCGTGGCGCCGAATTCCTTCTGCAGCAGCGCGTAGCCCCAGTCGCGGAAGCCGCCTTCCGTGAACTTCATGATGTTGCCCTTGTGCACCAGCGTCAGCGACGTGCGGTCATTGTCGATGACGTACTGCGCCGCCTTGCGCACCAGGCGCTCGGTGCCTTCGCGCGACACCGGCTTGATGCCGATGGACGAGGTGTTCGGGAAGCGGATCTTCTTCACGCCGAGCTTGGTCTGCAGGAACTGGATCAGTTCCTTGGCCTGCTCGCTTTCGGCCATGTATTCGATGCCGGCGTAGATGTCTTCCGAGTTCTCGCGGAAGATCACCATATTGGTCTTTTCCGGCTCGCGGACCGGCGAAGGCACGCCCTTGAAATACGCCACCGGGCGCAGGCAGACGTACAGGTCCAGCTGCTGGCGCAACGCCACGTTCAGCGAACGGATGCCGCCGCCCACCGGCGTGGTCAGCGGGCCCTTGATGGACACGACGTAATCCTTGACCACATCCAGGGTCTCGTCGGGCAGCCACACGTCCGGGCCGTAGACCTTGGTGGCCTTCTCGCCGGCATAGACTTCCATCCAGTGGATCTTGCGCTTGCCGCCGTAGGCCTTCTGCACCGCCGCGTCGACGACCTTGATCATCACCGGCGTGATGTCGGCGCCCGTACCGTCGCCTTCAATGAAGGGGACGATGGGCTGATCGGGCACATTCAGCGAGAAATCAGCATTGACCGTGATCTTCTGGCCGCCAGCGGGAACCTTGATATGTTGGTAGGACATGAATGCTCCATTTGCTCCGAGTGGTTTTTCTGCACGCGCCGGCATCGGGAAGTGCCCGTTCCGGCGGAGATGATCGCCCTCGGGAACCGCGCACTGGATGGCCGATAGCAACCAATTCTATATCGCAAAGCGGCCGGCGAGCCTGACCGTCCGCGCACGGCGGTAAAATAATGCATCACCAGCCCGCTTTCCGCCCCCCTCAGATGTTCAATCCCTCCCGCGACCAAGTCCGCGAATTCTTTATCGAAACCTGGCGCAAGCACCGCGCCTCCGAAGTGCTGACCCCGCTCGAGGCCATCGCGCTGGACTGGATCATCGAACATCCCGAGTACCACGGCGACCTGGAAAACCCCGAGGCGATGACGGCCGAATACTCCGTGGAAAAGGGCCGTACCAATCCCTTTCTGCACCTTTCCATGCACCTGGCCATCGCCGAACAGCTGTCCATCGACCATCCGCCCGGGATCCGTCAGGCCTACCAGCAACTGGTGGCCCGCAGCGACGCCCACCAGGCCGCGCATGAAATCATGGAATGCCTGGGCCAGGTAGTCTGGGAAGCGCAACGCCTGGGCACCCCGCTGGACAGCGATACCTATATCGATCTGATCCGCCAGCGCGCCAGCCGCTGAAACGCCCCGCCTGCCCAAAAGAGAAAAGCCCTCGAATCGAGGGCTTTCTTGTTTTGCGGAAGGACGAGCCTGCGTTGCCTATTTACGCACGCCCAGGTCGCTCGGCTGGGCGGCCAGCCAGGCAGCCACGTTGGAGATGTCCTGGTCGGACAGTTGCGTCGCGAAGGCGCCCATGATGGGGTTCTTGCGCACATTGGCCGTGGCCGCGCTGCCGGAGGCGCCGCGCTTGTAGGCCTTCAGGGCGTGCACCAGGTAATCCGCGTGCTGACCGGCGAGGGTCGGATAGGCCGGATCCACCGCCGTCTTGGCGTCCGCGCCGTGGCAGGATGCACAGTTGAACTTGTCGAAAACGGCCTTGCCGGCCGCCAGGTCCTGCGCCTGGGCGGCAACGCCCGTCATGGCCAGGGTCGCGCCCGCAAGGGCAAGCATGTAGCGATTCATGTGTTTGCCCCCTTACTTGAGATTCGAGTAGTACGCGGCCAGGTCGGCGATGTCCTGGTCGGACAGGCTGCCGGCGATGGCGTCCATCGTGGGATGGCTGCGCGCGCCTTTCTTGTACTCGTTGAGGGCGGTTTCGATGTACTTGGCGTTCTGCCCAGCAATCATCGGCACGTGGTAGAGCTCAGGAAATGTTGCCTTGTAGCCTTCGATGCCGTGGCAACCGATGCACATGGAAACCTTGTCACGGGCGTTCTGGACATTACCGACCACTGCTGCGTCTGCAGCAACAGCCTGGCCGGCGATCGCACAGGATGCCATCGTGGCCAACACGGATACCGTGTACTTCAGAGAGGTTCGCAACTTCATTGGAATGGCTCTTCTTGGTATGGCTAAGGACTAGGGCCTGCTCACACGAAAAGGCCCTCGGCAAACACGTTGCGGGTCGAACCCAAAGCAAAACCGCCTGATTGTACGATAATTGCTCAGGATTAATACCTTACGATGGTATTGATTACCGTCAAATCTCAGAAGCCATCAGACCATGTCCGCAGCCCAGTCCGCTACCTCCGCCTCGCCAGACCGCTTCGACGGGACCGACAACTATGTCGCCACCGATGACCTGAAACTCGCCGTCAATGCCGCCCTTACCTTGCAGCGCCCGCTCCTGATCAAGGGCGAGCCCGGCACCGGCAAGACCATGCTGGCGGAGGAAGTAGCGCGGGCGCTGGGGCGTCCGCTGCTGCAATGGCACATCAAATCCACCACCAAGGCCCATCAGGGTCTGTACGAATACGACGCGGTGTCGCGCCTGCGCGACTCGCAATTGGGCGACGAAAAAGTCCGTGATATCCGGAACTACATCGTGCAGGGCACGCTGTGGCAGGCCTTCCAGTCGCCGGAACCGGTCGTGCTGCTGATCGACGAGATCGACAAGGCCGACATCGAGTTCCCCAACGACCTGCTGCGCGAACTGGACCGCATGGAGTTCCACGTATATGAAACGCGCGAAACCATCTCGGCGCGCCATCGTCCGCTGGTCATCATCACGTCCAACAACGAAAAGGACCTGCCCGACGCCTTCCTGCGCCGCTGCTTCTTCCATTACATCCGCTTCCCCGACCGCGAAACCATGCGCGATATCGTGGCGGTGCACTATCCGCACCTGAAGCAGGACGTGCTGCGCGCCGCGCTGGACACGTTCTTCGCGCTGCGCGACGCGCCTGGCCTCAAGAAAAAGCCGTCCACCTCCGAGCTGCTGGACTGGTTGCGCCTGCTGCTGGCCGAAGGCTCGACCGCAGCGGAAATCGACGCGCACACCGCCACGGCCGTGCCGCTGATGGCGGGCGCGCTGCTCAAGAACGAGCAGGACGTGCACCTCCTGGAACGCCTGGCGGCCATGACGCGCGGCGGCCAACGCCGCTGAGCCGCCTCCTTGCACCGACGGCCCGCATATGCTGATCGATTTCTTCTACCACCTCCGGGCGCACAAGCTCCCCGTCTCGGTCAAGGAATACCTGACCCTGGTGGACGCGTTGCGCCAGGACCTCATGGCGCCCACGCTGGACGAATTCTATTTTCTGGCGCGCGCCACGCTGGTCAAGGACGAGGCGCTCTACGACCGCTATGACAAGGCTTTCGGCGCCTACTACAAGGGCATCGCGGCCGCGCTGCCGGCGGGCAAGGAAATCCCGCTGGACTGGCTCATCAAGCAATTTGAAAAAAGCCTGACCCCGGAAGAAAAAGCCGCGATTGAAAAGCACGGCTGGGACAAGCTGATGGAACTCTTCAAGGAGCGTCTCGAAGAGCAAAAGGAACGCCACGCCGGCGGCAGCAAATGGATCGGCACCGGCGGCACTTCGCCCTTCGGCAATGGAGGCTATCACCCCGAAGGCATACGCGTGGGCGGCGATTCCGCCGGCAACCGCAGCGCGGTCAAGGTCTGGGACATGCGCCAGTTCAAGGACTACGACGACCAGGTCGAACTGGGCACGCGCAACTTCAAGGTTGCCCTGCGCCGCTTGCGGCGCTTCGCGCGGCAAGGCGCGGAAATGGAACTGGATCTGGACGACACCATCGCCAGCACCGCGCGCAATGCCGGCCACCTGGATCTGCGCATGGTCCCGGAACGCCACAATACCGTGAAGGTGCTGATGCTGCTGGACGTAGGCGGCAGCATGGACGACCACATCGGGCGTGTCGAGGAACTGTTCTCGGCGGCGCGCAGCGAATTCCGCAACCTGGAAGTCTATTACTTCCATAACTGCCCCTACGAAAGCCTGTGGCAAAGCAATCGCAGGCGCCAGAGCGAGCGTTTCGACACCTGGGACGTCCTGCGCAAGTACAACCCGGACTGGCGCCTGATCATCGTCGGCGACGCCACCATGAGTCCCTACGAAATCCTGCAGCCGGGCGGCTCGGTCGAGCACTACAACAAGGAGCCCGGCGCTGAATGGATGCGCCGGTTGCTGGACGCCTGGCCCAAATCGGTCTGGCTCAATCCCGAACCCACGGCGTCGTGGCAATACCGTCAGTCCATTGCGCTGATGCGCGACATCATGCAGGGCCGCATGTACCCCGTAACGGTTGCCGGCCTGGAACAGGCCATGCGCGTGCTATCGAAGTAGAAGCAGAGGGGACTGGCGCTCAGCCATCCACGGGCTTTTCCGGCGTATCCAGCGTCAGCTGATAGAACGCCAGATCCAGCCAGCGTCCGAACTTGAAGCCCGCCTCGCGTATGGTGCCCGCATGCGTGAAGCCCAGCTTCTCATGCAGCCGGATGCTGCCCTGATTGGCGGCGTCGATGCCGCCGATCAGCACATGCACCTGATTGGCCCGCGCCCGCTGGATCAGCTCGCGCATCAGCGCCTCGCCCAATCCCCGCCCGCGAAAGCGCCCGTCCACGTACACGGAATGCTCCACCGAGTACTTGTACGCAGGCCAGGCGCGGAATGTGCCATAGCTGGCAAAAGCCATGAGCTCGCCGGCTTCGTTCTCGTATCCCACCACCGGAAATCCGCCCTGCTGCTTGGCCTGGAACCAGCCCTGCATCGCCTCGCGCGGCCGCGGCTTGTAGTCGTACAGCGCGGTGGACGTGGCGATGGCGTCGTTGAAAATGGCTAGTATCTGGTCGGCATGGCGGGCATGCGAACAATCGACCAGGGTTGCGCCATCCGGCGCGCGGGTTTCGGCGTGCGTAGTCATGGCGCAAATTGTAGCGAGCCGCAGGGCCTTGCGGGCCTCGGGCCGGCGGCCGATCCGGACAAAAAAAACCGGCGAAGCCGCCGGTTCAGTGGGGTGTTGCCGCTTCTGGCCACTCTCAGGCGGCGCGGCTCTCCGCAGATCGGTCGATGGACGGCTCGCGGCGCAGGCCGGGGCAATTGCGCCATGCAAGCTCGTCCGCATCCATGTCCAGGTCGAACAGGTCATTGGCGGCGGGCCAGGGATGGCTGCGCGCCGCCGCGCCTTCCATTTCCAGCACGTGTCCGGCAAAGCCCCTGGGCGAGCCGCCGCACTCCGCGAAATATCGTTGTGTGCTCAGGTCCACCACATAGGTGGTCATGTCATGGGTCAGTATGGCCACGAATTGGCCGTCATCACTGGCATAGGCGTACTGAAACTGTCCTTTGATCCCGTCGCCGCTCATGGGGCTGCCGGTCAATTGGGACAAGGCACGCGTGACGATCTCGGTCAGCATGGGTCGTTCCTCCGGTAAATGCGCCGGCAGGATGCCGGCGGCGAAGGCGCGAACGACAAGCACCGGCGCCGCGCGAGAGGCGGCGTCTGGCGTTGGACGGGAAACCTGTGGGCGGGCTGTCGCGCATCCCGTCTGCAACTGGACTGCGTCCTGAAAAGCTTACACCCGCGGGCCCATCGACCTCAAATCAGCCCGGTATTTCGTGATATTGCAGCGCAACATCCCGCATCGACGGCGCTCGCACCCTCTTATGCCGCGGCAACCGGCATGGCGCCTGGCTCTGCGTCACCGTTTTCTTGCCCGCGCCAGTCAGCGCGCCCGATCCGGTACAACACATGCCGCCGCAGCGGATGACCTTCCGGTACCGCGGGATGGTCGAATTCCTGCGGATCCGCCTTCATGCCCAGGCGGTCCATGACGGCGCGCGAGCGCAGGTTGCCGGTGGCCGTGAACGCCACGATCTCTTCCAGCCCCACCTGCTCGAATCCGGCGCGCAGGGCGGCTTGGGCCCCTTCGCTGGCGTAGCCCTTGCCCCAATACCGTTGTGCCAAGCGCCAGCCGATCTCCACGCCCGGCGCGAATGGCAAGACGGGCGTCAACGGCTTGATGCCGACAAAGCCGATGAACGGCGCCACACCCGGCGCCTCCACGGCCCAGAAGCCCCAGCCGTGCTCGTCGATGCCAGCGGCCAGCCTGTCGGCGAGCGCGTCGCTCTCCGACGCGCTCAGCGGCAGCAGATATTCGGTCACGCGGGAATCCTGGTTCAGCGCCGCGAAAGGTTCACGATCGGCGGCGCGCCACTGTCGCAGGACCAGGCGCGGTGTTTCGATTTCCAGGGATAGAGACATAACGGACTTCCTTGCCTTGTGATGCCAGGCCGCCGGTGGCCGAGAAGCCCGTCCCGCGGAAAGGCCGCCCCGCGGAAAAGGCCGCCCCGCGGCCCCTGAACCATTGCCAACGTATACACTCCAACGGATTCTGCCATGCCAAAGGAATTGTCTGCCATGCGCTTGTCCCTGTCGAAGCTGCCGCGCCCGCTGAGCGTGCTGCTGTTTTCCTCCTTCCTGGCCTTTCAGGCCGGCGCCGCCAGCCTGCCGGCGGGCGTCTCGGAGGCCGCCTCGATTGAAGGCATCACCGAATACCGCCTCGCCAATGGCCTGAGAGTGCTGCTGGTTCCAGACGAATCCAAGCCGTCCACCACCGTCAACATGACCTATCTGGTGGGCTCGCGCAACGAGAACTACGGCCAGACAGGCATGGCGCACCTGCTGGAGCACATGCTCTTCAAGGGCACCTCGACCACCCGCAACGCCATGGGCGAGTTCTCGCGCCGCGGCCTGCAAGCCAACGGCTCGACCTCCAGCGACCGCACCAATTACTTCGCCAGCTTTGCCGCCAACCCCGAAACGCTCAAGTGGTACCTGGGCTGGCAGGCCGACGCCATGGTCAATTCCTTGATCGCCAAGGAAGACCTGGATTCGGAAATGACCGTCGTCCGCAACGAAATGGAAAGCGGAGAAAACAGTCCTTTCCGCATCCTGATGCAGAAGATGCAGGCCGCGGCATTCCAGTGGCACAGCTACGGCAAGAACACCATCGGCGCGCGTTCCGACGTCGAGAACGTGGACATCGGCCAGTTGCGCGCCTTCTATCACGAGTACTACCAGCCGGATAACGCGGTGCTGATCGTGGCGGGCAAGTTCGATCCGCAGGCGACGCTGGCCGATATCGAGGAAACGCTGGGCAAGCTACCCAAGCCCGACCGCAAGCTCCCACCCGAATACACCGTCGAACCCGCCCAGGACGGCGAACGCTCCGTGACCTTGCGCCGCACGGGCGGCACGCCGCTGGTCGCGGCTATGTACCATATCCCGGCCGCCGGCAGCGCCGAGTTCGTGCCGCTGGATCTGGCCGCCACCATCCTCGCCGACACGCCTTCGGGCCGTCTCTATCACGCCCTGGTCCCGACCAAGCTGGCCTCCGGCGTGTTTGGCTTCACCATGGAAAACCTCGATCCGGGCCTGGCGATGTTCGCCGCCCAACTGACGCCCGGCAAGAGCCTGGACGCGGCCATGAAGGCGCTGACCGGCACGCTGGAAACGCTGGACAAAAAGCCGTTCACGCAACAGGAACTGGATCGCGCCCGCAGCAAATGGCTGACGGCCTGGGAACAGACCTACAGCGATCCTGAGCAGGTGGGGGTGGCACTGTCGGAGGCCATCGCCGCCGGTGACTGGCGTCTGTTCTTCCTGCAGCGCGATCGCGCCCGCAAGGCAACGCTGGCCGAAGTGCAGCGCGCCGCGACCACTTATTTCGTCCGCAGCAACAGCGTCGAAGGCCGCTACATCCCCACCGAAAAGCCCGTGCGCGCACCGCAAGAGCAGCGAGTGGACCTGACCGCCGTCTTCAAGGACTACAAGGGTGATCCGGACTTCAAGGCCGCCTCGGCCTTCGATCCCACGCCTGAAAACATCGACAAGCTGACACAACGCAAGAAGCTGGATCTGCCCAATGGGCCGGTCCAGCTGGCGCTCCTGCCCAAGGCCACGCGCGGCAACCGCGTACAGGCCCAGATGCTCATCCAGTTCGGCAACGAAAAGGACCTGCTCGGCCAACGCGTGAACTCCAGCGCCGTGGCGGACTTGCTGATTCGCGGCACCGCCAAGCTGTCGCGCCAGGACATCCAGGACCGCCTGGACAAACTGCAGGCGGAACTCGGCTTTAGCGGCGGCGGCACGACGCTGAAGATCGCCATGTCGACCAAGGGCGAAAACCTGCCGGAACTCACCGCCCTGGCCCTGGACATCGTCCGCAACGCCAATTTCCCCAAGGAACAGCTCGAGGAATACCAGCGCCAGCTCGAAACCTCGATCCAGAACGCCATGACCGAACCCTCGGCGCTGGCCGGACGCGCGCTGGCCCGCCAGGACAACCCGTGGCCCGCGAATGACCTGCGCTACGTTCCGACCTTCGAGGAATCGCTTGCCGGCGTGCGCGCATTGAACCGTGACGCGCTGGTCAAGTTCCATTCCAAGTTCTACGGCGCAGGCAATATCGAGTATTCGGCAGTGGGCGATTTTGAACCCGCGGCAGTGGAGCAGGCGCTCACGAAGGGACTGGCTGGCTGGAAGAAGGCTCCCGCCTACACCCGCGTGCCCAATCCCTACCGTGACATTCCCGCCAAGCAGTTCGACATCGACACGCCCGACAAGGCCAATGCGTTCTATATCTCGCGCATGCCGCTGAAGCTGCAGGACACAGACGCGGACTACGCCGCGCTGTACCTGGCCAACTACCTGTTCGGCGCCTCGGAAACCTCGCGTCTGTGGAACCGCGTGCGCGAGACCGACGGGCTGTCGTATAACGTACGCAGCTCGCTGTCGGTGTCTTCGTACGAACCGTCAGCCAGCTGGACCATGTATGCCATCTACGCTCCGCAGAACCGCGAACGTCTTGAGAAGGCTGTCGGCGAAGAACTGGCTCGCGTGCTGAAGGACGGCTTCTCCGACAAGGAAATCTCGGACGGCATCACCGCCCTGCTGAACTACCGCAACCTGGCCCGCGCGCAGGACGACGTCCTGGCCAGCACCTGGCTGGACTACATGCAGCGCGGCCGCACGTTTGCCTGGTCAGCAGAGATGGACAAGAAGATCTCCGCGCTGACCGCCGCCTCGGTCAATACCGCCTTGCGCAAGTACCTGCGCGCCGACGGCTTCAGCACGGCAGTGGCTGGCGATTTCAAGAAAAAGACAGCCCCCTGACCCTCTTGTAACCGACAAAGGCCCCGCCATGGCGGGGCCTTTTTTTGCCTTCCAGCGCTTCTGTACTTGGAAAAAGTCCCAGAATTCAAGCTCGACTATGCCAAAAATGGATGAAATAAGGATAGCGGATTAGATTACTCGGCTATTTGGAAAGATGTTTTCAGGAAATACGGGTTTATCCCAGGTGGGACAACGCGCACAATTCAGTCATCGGGAACAACAACGAACCACGACGGAGGGCCGCCGGATTCGGTCCCCAACTAAGACGAATTGGAGGTCTACCATGAAAACCCTAACCACCACCCTGCTCCTGTCCCTAGCCCTGGTTGGCGTCGGTGCACAAGCTGCCGGCGTTGAACAAGCCAAGAGCAGCGCCCAGGTCGCAACCGAACTGCAGCAAGCCAAGGCCAGCGGCCAGTACACCTTCGGTGAACTGGAATATCCGCCCGCCCTGCCCCAGACCACCAGCCTGAGCTCGCAGGAAGTGCAGGCGCAGCTGCAACAAGCCAAGATCAGCGGTCAATACACCTTTGGCGAGCTGGAATACCCGGCGGCTGTGTCCGCCCCGGCCAGCGCCAAGACCCGCGCTGATGTCCAGCAGGAACTGGCTCAAGCCAAGGCCAGCGGCCAATACACGTTCGGCGAACTCGAGTACCCGCCGATCACCCGGTGAGCTGCTTGCTGTGGCCCGGCCGGCCTCGAACGGCATCATGGTTTGAGGCCGGTTTTTTCCGGCGACAGCAGCGGTAGAAGTAGCAGTAGAAGTTGAAGTAGCAGTAGAAGTTGAAGTTGATACAGCATTTGCAGTACTTGCAGTAGCAGTAGCAGCACGGGACCGCGGCGCAAGCCGCGGTCTTTTCACGTGCGCGTTCCCCATGCTTCGCACCGGCAAAAAAAAGCCGCGACCCGGGTCGCGGCTTTTTGTTTGCTTCGGGCAGATCAGCTGAAGAATTCCTTCACCCGGTCGGTCCAGGACTTGCTTTGCGGCGAATGGCGGTCGCCGCCGTCATTCAGCGAAGCCTCGAACTGGCGCAGGATATTCTTCTGATCCTCGCTCAGGCGTACCGGCGTTTCCACCACCACGTGGCAATAGAGGTCGCCCGGGTAGCTTCCGCGCACGCCGCGGATGCCCTTGCCGCGCAGACGGAAGGTCTTGCCCGATTGCGTGCCTTCGGGGATCGAGATCTCGGCCTTGCCGCCCAGCGTTGGCACCTGCAGTTCACCGCCCAGCGCCGCCGAGGTGAACGGAATCGTCAGCTCGCAGTGCAGGTCATCGCCATCGCGCTGGAAGATCTTGTGCTGCTTGATGTGGATTTCCACATACAGATCTCCCGGAGGACCGCCGTTGATGCCCGGCTCGCCGTTGCCGCTGGAGCGGATGCGCATGCCGTCATCGATACCGGCAGGAATCTTGACCTGCAGCGTCTTGTTGCGGCGGATACGGCCCACGCCGTCGCAGGCGGGGCAGGGATCGGTGATTTCCTTACCGTTGCCATGGCAGGTCGGGCAAGTCTGCTGCACGCTGAAAAAGCCCTGCTGCATGCGCACGGCGCCCGAACCGCCGCAGGTGCGGCAGGTCTTGGGCGAAGTGCCGGCCTTGGCGCCGGAACCGTGGCAGGTGTCGCAGTTCTCCCAGCTGGGCACGCGGATTTCTGTGTCGAAGCCGGCCGCGGCCTGCTCCAGCGTGATTTCCAGCGCGTACTTCAGGTCAGCGCCGCGATAGACCTGCGGGCCGCCGCCACGGCGGCCACCGCCGCCGCCGCCAAAGATCTCGCCAAAGATGTCGCCGAATGCGTCGGCGAAACCGCCGCCCATGCCACCGCCCATGCCGGCGGAGTTGGGATCCACACCCGCATGACCGTAGCGGTCGTATGCGGCGCGCTTTTGCTCATCGCCCAGGACCTCGTAGGCTTCCTTGGCTTCCTTGAACTTCTCTTCGGCTTCTTTGCTGTCCGGATTGCGGTCCGGATGGTATTTCATGGCCAGCTTTCGATAGGCCTTCTTGAGGTCGTCGTCCGAGGCGTTCTTCGCTACGCCCAGGACGTCGTAATAGTCACGTTTTGCCATGATCCGTGGGCTCGAAAACGAGCCTTCTTTTCAGTGCTACAGAATGAGTACGCCCGGTAGGCGGATTTCTCCGGCTACCGGGCGGCAGAGGCAGGTCAGCGCCCGGCCATTATTGGTCGCGCTTGACTTCCTTGAAGTCGGCGTCGACGACATTGTCGTCCACCGGCTTCGCGTTGTCGGCCGCTTGCTGCTGGCCGGCGGCTTGCTGCGCCTGCATGTCGGCGTACATCTTCTCGCCCAGCTTCTGCGAAACCGTCGACAGGGCTTCCACCTTGGCGTCGATCGCGGCCTTGTCGCCGTCCTTCAGCGTGTCTTCCAGTTCCTTGATGGCGGCTTCGATGCCTTCCTTTTCGGAAGCCTCGAGCTTGTCGCCATACTCGGTCAGGGACTTGCGGGTGGCATGCACCAGCGCATCGGCCTGGTTGCGCGACTGGGCCAGTTCGGCAATGCGGTGATCTTCCTCGGCGTTGGCCTCGGCATCCTTGACCATGCGCTGGATCTCGTCTTCCGACAGACCCGAGTTGGCCTTGATGGTGATCTTGTTTTCCTTGCCGGTGCCCTTGTCCTTGGCCGACACGTGCAGGATGCCGTTGGCGTCGATGTCGAACGTGACTTCGATCTGCGGCATGCCGCGCGGCGACGGCGGGATCCCTTCGAGGTTGAACTCGCCCAGGGCCTTGTTGCCCGCGGCAATTTCGCGCTCGCCCTGGAACACCTTGATCGTCACGGCCGGCTGGTTGTCGTCAGCGGTCGAGAAGGTCTGCGAGAAACGGGTCGGGATGGTCGTGTTCTTCTGGATCATCTTGGTCATCACGCCGCCCAGGGTTTCAATGCCCAGGGACAGAGGGGTGACGTCCAGCAGCAGCACGTCCTTGCGGTCGCCCGACAGCACGGAACCCTGGATCGCGGCGCCAGCGGCGACGGCTTCGTCGGGGTTCACGTCCTTGCGCGGATCCTTGCCGAAGAATTCCTTCACCTTTTCCTGAACCTTGGGCATGCGGGTCATGCCGCCGACCAGGATCACGTCGTCGATGTCGGAAACCTTCACGCCGGCGTCCTTGATGGCCACGCGGCAGGGCTCGATCGTGCGTTCGATCAGTTCTTCGACCAGCGCTTCCAGCTTGGCGCGCGTGATCTTCAGGTTCAAGTGCTTCGGACCCGAAGCGTCGGCCGTGATGTACGGCAGGTTGATCTCGGTCTGTTGAGCCGAAGACAGTTCGATCTTGGCCTTTTCAGCCGCTTCCTTCAGGCGCTGCAGGGCCAGCACGTCCTTGGACAGATCAACGCCTTGTTCCTTCTTGAACTCGGCAATGATGTAGTCGATGATGCGCTGGTCGAAGTCTTCGCCGCCCAGGAAGGTGTCGCCGTTGGTCGACAGCACTTCGAACTGCTTTTCGCCGTCCACGTCGGCGATTTCGATGATGGACACGTCGAACGTGCCGCCGCCCAGGTCATAGACGGCGATCTTGCGGTCGCCCTTTTCGGTCTTGTCCAGGCCGAAAGCCAGCGCGGCAGCGGTCGGTTCGTTGATGATGCGCTTGACTTCCAGACCGGCGATGCGGCCGGCGTCCTTGGTGGCCTGGCGCTGGCTGTCGTTGAAGTAGGCGGGCACGGTGATGACGGCCTCGGTCACTTCTTCGCCCAGGTAGTCCTCGGCGGTCTTCTTCATCTTGCGCAGCACGTCGGCCGACACTTGGGGAGGCGCCATCTTCTTGCCGCGCACTTCCACCCAGGCGTCGCCGTTGTCGGCCTTGACGATGGCATAGGGCATCAGGTTGATGTCCTTCTGCACCGCCTTCTCTTCGAACTTGCGGCCGATCAGGCGCTTCACCGCGTACAGGGTATTGCGCGGGTTGGTCACAGCCTGGCGCTTGGCCGGCGCGCCGACCAGGGTTTCGCCATCGTCCATGTAGGCGACGATGGACGGAGTGGTGCGGGCGCCTTCCGCGTTTTCAATGATTTTGACCTGCCCGCCGTCCATGACAGCCACGCAGCTGTTGGTCGTGCCCAGGTCAATGCCAATAATCTTGCTCATGGTCGGTTACCTTGATTGAATCTGAATCTATGAAAATAGGGAGAAACTTCTTGTCCCCACATAACTGGGGCTACCCGCAGGGTTTTTCAAGACACCTGGCCGGAATTTTCTGCAGCGCTTTCCTGCAAACGGCGAATGGCCGCGGTGAACTGCGGCAGGCCGGGCCAGCCCGTGATGCGGCCCAGCCGCTTGCCGGCCCGGTACAGCACAAAAGTGGGGACGCCATGCAGCGAAAACCGCCTTCCCAGCGCCTCGTCTGCGTAGACGTCGGCCTCGAACCAGGTCAAGCCCAGTTCCAGCAGCGTTTCCTGGTGCAGCAGCGCGGCCTGCTTGAACAGATTGCAGTTATAGCAATCCTGGCCCCACAGGAACACGCAGCGCAGATCCGTCCCCGGCGCCTGGACCACGTCCGCGTCGAAACCCGCAGTGTCGACATGCCGCATGCCGAACACCTGGAATACCTGGGCGGGATCGAAGCGGGGGTCCGTCATGGCGCGCGGCCTGCTCAGCCCTGGCCGGCGGACACCACCACCAGCGCCGGGCGCAAGGTCCGGTCCGCGATGGCGTAGCCCTTCTGCAGCAGCTGCACCACCGTATTGGCGGGCTGTTCCGCAGGGATGGACGAAATGGCCTGATGCAGGTGCGGGTCGAACTTGTCGCCCTGCGCCGGCGCGATTTCCTTAAGCAGGTTGCGCTCGAAGGCAGCGGTCAGCTGCTTGAGCGTCACCTGGACGCCTTCGCTCAGGGTCTCGACGGTTTGTTCGGGCTGGGCCAGCGCGGCTTCCAGGCTGTCCTTGACCGGGACCAGGCTTTCGGCAAACGACTCGATGCCGAACTTGCGCGCCTTGGAAACGTCTTCCTGGGCGCGGCGGCGCACGTTCTCGGCTTCGGCCCGCAGGCGCAAAAGCTGGTCGTGCTGCTCATTGACGGTAGCCTGGGCGGCGTCCAGCTGGGCGCGCAACTCGTTCAGCTCGGCCTGCGCGGCGCCCTCGGCGGCGGAAGCCGCATCGGCGTTCTGGCCGACTTCGGGCGTCTGATCTACAGGCTCGTTGGGTGCCGTCATGGGGAATCCTCCAAAAAGTATGGCTTTCGCAGACATGAATGGGGGCCAATACCCCTATTTCAAGCCCGGGAAAGCAAATATTCCCTGACGGCGGGTAGAAGCGCAGCCAGGCGGAAATCGTGAAAAATCCGCCCAACTTCTGCCAAATGCCGTCAAATCCGAGACTGCAAGCATAAATACATCGCCTTCAGTCGCCATCCGGCAAATGGCGGACGCCGCAGCGGCGCTACTTCTTGCGAGGCTGCGCGGGCGCCACGGGATCGCTGGCGGGAAAACTGTCCTTCAGGGCCCGATCCACCTCGCGGTCCTCGTCGGGTTCCGGGTTGATGGCAATGGGATCGCTGGCGGGAAAGGTCTCGGCCAGCGCCTCGTCCAGCTCGTGCTCTACCTGATCTTCGTCCACCGGGGTGCTGACCTGCCCCTTTTTGACGACCTTTCCAGTCTTGGGATCATGGTGCATGCGCCTTCTCCTTCAAGTCCGTGATTTGCCCGGGCCACCCCTGCAAGTGGCGTTCCACCAGGCTGGCCAGCCCTGCGATCCAGGCCGGATCGTCATTGATCGCCGGGATGTAGCGGAACTGTTTGCCGCCGGCGCCGATGAAGGCGTCGCGGCACTCCAGGCTGATTTCTTCCAGGGTTTCCAGACAGTCTGCCACAAAACCCGGACACACCACATCGACCTCGGTCACCCCGGCCGCGGCCAGCGCCTTCAGGGTGGGTTCGGTATAGGGCTCCAGCCAGCGGGCGGTGCCGAAGCGGCTCTGGAAGGTCACCTCGATCTGCTCGCGCGGCAGCGACAGGCGCTGGGACAGCAGGCGCGCCGTTTCCATGCAATCGCGGTAGTACGGATCGCCCAGCTCGATCGAATAGCGCGGCAGGCCATGGAAGCTCATGACCAGCTTCTGCGGCTTGCCGTTATCCTGCCAGTAACGTTCGATACGGCCGGCCAGCGCGTCCAGATAGGCAGGCTCTTCGTGGAAGCGCTTGATGAAGCGCAGTTCGGGCTGGTCGCGCAGGCGAGCCGCATGGCGGGTGACCGCGTCCACCACCGTGGCGGTGGTGCTGGCGGCGTACTGCGGATAGAGCGGAACGGTCAGGATGCGCTCGCAGCCTTGCTGCCGCAGGCGCGACATGGCGTCGGGGATCGAAGGGTTGCCGTAGCGCATACCGAGCTCGACCACGGCATCGATGCCGGCCTCGGCCAGGGCGGCGCGCACGCCGTCGGCCTGGCGCCGGCTGTACACCATCAGCGGCGAACCTTCCTTCATCCAGACGCCGGCATAGCGCGGCTCCAGCTTCTTGGGCCGCATCGTCAGGACCAGGCAATGCAGGATGGGCTTCCACAGATAGCGCGGGATCTCGATCACCCGCGGATCGGACAGGAACTCGCGCAGATACCTGCGTATGTCTTTCCGGTCCGGCGTGTCGGGAGTGCCCA
Organism: Achromobacter sp. D10; assembly: GCF_035282245.1. Lineage (NCBI taxonomy): Bacteria > Pseudomonadati > Pseudomonadota > Betaproteobacteria > Burkholderiales > Alcaligenaceae > Achromobacter > Achromobacter sp. D10. Next base: position 300,403 of record NZ_JAYJLE010000002.1, on the reverse strand, counting down.
GGTTCACCAGCAGCACGCCGAGCTTGGCGGCGCCACGCGGCGCGGGATCTTCATTGAAGGGGTCCTCCTGCTCGGGTTCCGGCAGATAGCGCTCGGGCCACAGGTACTTGAACAGGCGAAGAAACACAAACACTCCCCTTCCTCCGCGAGGAGGACGTAGCTTCGGATGGACCTACTGGTTGTGGCTGAGGGCGTTGGACAGCAAGCGCGCCGTGATATCCACGATGGGAATGACGCGTTCGTAGGCCATGCGCGTGGGACCGATGACGCCCAGCGTGCCCACGACCTTGCCGTCCACGCCGTAAGGCGCGGTGATGACCGACACTTCTTCCATCGGCACCAGCTGCGAATCGCCGCCGATGTAGATCTGCACGCCCTGGGCGCGGGTGGACACGTCCAGCAACTGCAGCAGATCGGTTTTTTTCTCGAACAACGAGAACATTTTGCGCAGCCGATCCATGTCGGATGCGATGTCGGTTACGTCCAGCAGCTTGCGCTCGCCGGAAATGACCATGGCATCGCCGTCTTCGGCGGCTTCCGCGCTGGCCTCGACCGCGGCCTGCATCAGACGCGAGATGTCTTCGCGCAGTTGCGCCAGTTCAGTCGACAGGGTCTGCCGCACGGCGTTGAAGGATTTGCCGGCAAAGTGCATGTTGAAGAAATTGCCGGCTTCCAGCAGTTCCGCTTCGGAATAGTCGCGCTGCACGAAAAGAATGCGGTTCTGGACGTCGCCGTCGGGCGTGACGATGATGAGCAGCACGCGCTTGTCGGACAGCCGGATGAATTCGATCTGGCGAAACACCTGGGCGCGCTTGGGCGTCAGCACCACGCCCGCGAATTGGGTCAGGTTGGACAGCAATGCCGCCGCGGCGTTGACCGCCCGGGTAGGTTCGGCGGCCGCCAGCATTTCGCCCATGTTGTGAGGCTCCAGCTGGTAGGATTGGACCGCCAGCAGCGAATCGACGAACATGCGGTAACCCCGCGGCGTGGGAATACGGCCGGCGGAGGTGTGCGGGCTATGGATCAGTCCCAGTTCTTCGAGGTCCGCCATGACATTGCGGATCGTGGCCGGGGACAAGTCGAATACTTTCGATAGCGTCCGCGAGCCGACTGGCTGCCCATCGGCGATATAGCGTTCGATCAACGCTTTCAGTAGTGCGCGTGCGCGGTCATCCATAACAAGTATTTTAGGGAATCTTTTTCAGTTGAGGCGATTTTTGTCCCGCAAGCCCATATGCGGCCCCATATAATCGGCTAAACCGTCCATCCCGGGCAGGTTTCGGCTTTCCGGTTTCGCCTTTTCATTCGCAAGCAGCCATGCATTTTCCTACCGTAGCCCTGATCGGCAGATACCAGGACACCGGCCTGGACACACCGCTGAGAGCACTGGCCCACGCGCTGACGCAGGCGGGCCGGCAGGTGCTCATCGACGCGGACACGGCGCGCAATACCGGACTGACCGAATACCCCGTCGCCACGCTCGAGGAAATCGGCAAGACCGCATCGCTCGCCGTGGTCATGGGCGGCGACGGCACCGTGCTCGGCGCAAGCCGCCACCTGGCTCCCTACGGCATGCCGCTGGTCGGCATCAACCACGGACGCCTGGGTTTCATCACCGACATCGCCTTGCAGGACGCGCATGGCGCGCTGGCGCGCGTCCTCGAAGGCAGCTTCCAGATCGAAGAACGCATGCTGCTTGAAGGCAGCGTGTGGCGCGGCGACCAGAAGATGTACTCCGCGTCCGCCCTGAACGACGTGGTGCTGAACCGCGCGGGGCGCGGCGGCATGATCGAAGTCCGGGTCGAACTGGACGGCTCCTTCATGTACACGCAGCGCGCCGACGGCCTGATCATCGCCACCCCGACCGGCTCCACCGCGTACGCGCTGTCGGCCAACGGCCCCATCCTGCATCCCGGCATGAACGCCATGGTGCTGGTGCCGGTAGCGCCGCAAACGCTGTCCAACCGCCCCATCGTCATCCCCGACACCGGAGTGTTGAACATGACGCTGACCGCAATGGGCCGCGTGGAAGTCGGCGCCAGCGTGCATTTCGACATGCAGACGTGGTCCGACCTGCAGCCGGGCGACCGCATCGTCGTGCAGCGCGCCCCCTATACCATCCGCTTCGTGCATCCCGAAGGCTACAGCTTCTTCTCCACCCTGCGCCGCAAGCTGCATTGGAACCTGATGCCCGAGGCCACCGACAACGTAGAGTAGTAAAGCGCCCCGACATGCTGCGCACCCTGCATATCCGCGACTTCGTCATCGTCGAACAGACCGAGATCCATTTCGGTCCCGGCTTCACCGTCTTTTCCGGCGAGACAGGCGCAGGCAAATCCATATTGGTGGACGCCCTGGCGCTGGCGCTGGGCGAACGCGGCGACGCCAGCATGCTGCGCGAGGGCGCGCCGCGCGCCGACATCACGGCCGTTTTCGACACGCCCAAAGGGCTGATCGCCTGGCTGCAGGAACGCGAGATCGACGTAGACACCGAGCTGTCCCTGCGCCGCGTCATCGACGCGCAGGGCCGCAGCCGCGCCTATATCAACGGCACGCCCGCCACCGTGGCGCAATTGCGCGAACTGGGCGACAGCCTGGTCGACATCCATGGCCAGCATGCGCACCAGAGCCTGATGCGCTCGGATGCTCAGCGCGACCTGCTGGACGCCCACGGCGGCCATGGCGAACTGCGCAACACCGTCGGCCAGGCCTGGAAACAATGGCGCGCACTGGCGCGCCAGCTGGAATCCGCCGAAAAAGACGCCGCCAGCCTGGCCAACGAACGCGACCGCCTGCAATGGCAGGTCGACGAACTGGACCAACTGAACCTCGGCCCAGACGAATGGGAAGCGCTGCAGTCCGAGCACACGCGCCTGTCGCATGCGCAATCCCTGCTGGACGGCGCCAACCAGATCCTCGAAGCCCTCGACGGCGAAGGCGACTCTGCGCATCACCGGCTCACCTCGGCAAACCACCGCCTCCAGCAGATGCTGCGCCATGATCCCGGCCTGCAAGGCGTGCACGACGAGCTGGAATCGGCGCGCATCGCAATCACCGAAGCCGTTTCCGACCTGAACAACTACGTCAGCCGCGTCGACCTTGATCCCCAGCGGCTCGTCGCCGTTGAAGCGCGGCTGGGCCTGGTGTTCGAAACCGCCCGCAAATTCCGCGTGGAGCCCGACGCGCTGTGCGAACTGCGCGACTCGCTGCATACGCAGCTTGCAGCGCTGCAGGCCGCGGGCGACGTCGATGCCCTGCGCGCCCAGGCGCAGGCCGCCCAGGCGCAATACGACGCCGCCGCCGCCAAGCTGACAACGGCGCGCCGCAAGGTCGCCAAAGACCTCGGCAAACAGGTCACGCTAGCCATGCAGACGCTGGCCATGCAGGGCGGCAAATTCGAGCCCACGCTGGCCGAGTCGGCGCCATCCGCCCACGGCAACGAGCAGGTCGAGTTCCTGGTAGCCGGCCACGCCGGCACCACGCCGCGCCCGCTGGCCAAGGTAGCCTCTGGCGGCGAACTGTCGCGGATATCGCTGGCGCTGTCCGTCATCGCCAGCCGCGCCGCGCGCGTGCCCACCCTGATCTTCGACGAAGTCGACAGCGGCGTGGGCGGCGCGGTCGCAGAGGCCGTCGGCAAGCTGCTGCGCGAGCTCGGTGAACGCCATCAAGTGCTGTGCGTCACCCACCTGCCTCAGGTCGCGGCTTGCGCCAACAACCAGTTCCTGGTCAGCAAGACCGAATCGCGTGGCACCACCCGATCCAGCATCGAAGAGCTAGACGCGCAGGCTCGCGTAGAGGAAATCGCGCGCATGCTGGGCGGCATCAAGCTCACCGCAACCACCCGCGAACACGCCCGCGAAATGCTGGAAGGTTTCGGCCAGACCTGACCTGCCGCCTGCTGGCGGAGCCCCCCCCCTGGTTCCGCTGCGATCCCCTGGCGATAAAAAAAGCCCCTTCCGTGGGAAGGGGCTTTGGATCTCACATGCCCGCTGCGAGCGTGGCCGCGGGCCTGGTGCTCAGGCCGGAATCAACGGCCCTTCATGCAGCTGCCGCAAATGCCGTACAGCACCATGGCGTGGCTTTCCAGCGCGAAGGCGTTGTCCTTGGCAATCTTTTGTTGGCGCTTTTCGATTTCCGGGTCGGAAAACTCGACCACCTTGCCGCAATTCGTGCAGATCAGGTGATCGTGGTGATCGCCGTCGTTGAGCTCGAACACCGCCTTGCCGCTGTCGAACTGGCTGCGGGCAAGGATGCCGGCCTGTTCGAACTGTGTCAGGACACGGTAGACGGTGGCCAGCCCGATTTCGACGTTTTCGCCGATCAGGGCGCGATAGACGTCTTCGGCGCTCAGGTGCCGTTGATCCGATTTCCGGAAAATATCAAGAATTTTCAGGCGGGGGAACGTCGCCTTCAAACCCATGTTCTTCAGTTCGCTTTGGTCGCTCATGGTGTAATCGCTCTCCGTCCGCGTTGGCATGGGCAGGATGGGTGCACCGCGAGCCGGCTCACCGAAATCATGCCGCCACGCGGAACTATCCTTATGAAACCTTTATGATAACGGTTTTGTCTGCTTCCAAATAATAGGGGCGCGTAGTGTCCATGATTGCACGAATTCCCTCCCGCTCGCTGAAGACCGGTCTGGCCGTGGCCGCCCTGGCCGTCGCCCTGGCCGGATGCTCGGGGGACAAGTGGGGCTTCCCCTACAAGGCCAGCGTCCAGCAAGGAAACTGGATCACCCAGGAGCAGGTCGCCCTGCTGCAGCCCGGCATGACACGCGAACAAGTGCGCTTCGCGCTCGGCAGCCCGACGCTGACCAGCGTGCTGCACGCCAACCGTTGGGACTACCCCTACTATTTCAAGCCCGGCTACGGCGACGCCCAGGAACGCAAGTTCACCGTCTGGTTCGAAAATGACCGCCTGGTCCGCTGGGAAGGCGACAAGCAGCCCGACCTGCAGCCTTACCAGATCAACACGCCGAACGCCGTCGCCGACGAAAAAGCGGAAAAGCGCCTCAGCGAAGACGAGGCCCGCCAGAAGGAAGAGGAAGACCAGCGCAAGCGTGACGCCGCCGCTCCGGTCAGCCCCCTCAACCAGTATCCTGGCCAGCCCGGCAACGCCCCCGAACCGCTCAAGTAACACCAAGGACTCTCTATGCGTATCGCAATTGCCGGCGCAAGCGGCCGTATGGGCCAGATGCTGATCGAAGCCGTCCTGAACGCTTCCGGCCTGCAACTTGCCGTGGCGCTGGATCGCCAGGGCTCGGCCGCGCTCGGCCAGGACGCCGGCGCGCCGTTGGGCAAACAGACGGGCGTGTCCATCACCGATGACCTCGATGCCCTGGCCCAGGCCGACTGCCTGATCGACTTCACCCGCCCGGAAGGCACGCTTGAACACCTGCAGGCTTGCGTCAAGCATGGCGTTAACGCCGTCATCGGCACGACCGGTTTCGACGACAACGGCCGCGCCGCGATCGAAGTCGCCGCCCAGAAGATCGGCATCGTCTTCGCGCCCAACATGAGCGTGGGTGTCAACGCCACGCTCAAATTGCTCGACATGGCCGCACGCATCCTGAATTCCGGCTACGACGTCGAAGTCTTCGAAGCGCATCACCGCAACAAGGTCGACGCCCCCTCAGGGACCGCGCTGAAAATGGGCGAAACCATTGCGTCGGCCTGGAACGTGGCCCTGCCCGACGTCGCCACCTGGAGCCGCCACGGCGATACCGGCGTGCGCAAGCCTGGCACCATCGGCTTCTCCGTACTGCGCGGCGGCGATATCGTGGGCGACCACACAGTGTCCTTCTGCGGCACCGGCGAACGCATCGAAATCACTCACCGCTCGGCCAGCCGCGCCACCTACGCGGAAGGCGCACTGCGCGCCGCCCGCTTCCTGGAAGGCAAGCACAACGGCCTGTACGACATGCAATCCGTGCTGGGCCTTTGATGCCGGCCCGGCCATGAAAAAGGACCCCGCGGGGTCCTTTTTCATTTTTGGGCCTCAATCGACTCACACGACCACGGGTTCCGGTTCGAGCCGCACGCCGTAACGCTCGGAAACCGCCGCCTGGATGGCATGGGCCAGGCCCATGATGTCGGCGGCCGTCGCTCCGCCGCGATTGACCAGCACCAGCGCCTGCCGCTCGTGCACGCCGGCCGCGCCCAGCGCACGGCCCTTCCAGCCGCACTGGTCTATCAGCCAGCCCGCCGCCAGTTTGTAGCCGCCATCCGGCTGCGCATAAGACACCAGCCCGGGAAACCGGCCGAGCAGCGCATCGCGCACTTTGGCCGACACGATAGGATTCTTGAAAAAGCTGCCGGCATTGCCTGTTACTGCGGGATCGGGCAGCTTGGCCCGGCGGATCTCGCAAACGGCATCGAAGATATCCCGCGCGGCTGGCGCATCACCGGCCAGGCCGGGGTGGCGCTGCAGGTCCGGGTAACCCAGCACCGGCCGCCATGGCCGGGGCAAGGCAAAACGCACGCGCGTAATGACCCACCGCCCAGGCTCGTCGTGCTTGAAGACGCTGTCGCGATAGGAAAACCGGCAGTCCGCCGCGCTCATTTCGACCTGCCGGCCTGCCCGCACATCCCAGGCGGTCAGGCTATGGAAACGTTCCTGCAACTCGACCCCATAGGCGCCGATGTTCTGCACGGGCGCCGCGCCCACCGTGCCAGGAATCAGCGCCAGGTTTTCCAACCCGTCCCAGCCCTGGTTCACGCAAGTCTCGACGAAGCCATGCCAGGACTCCCCGCCCGCCGCCTCGATCAGCCAGGCATCCGGCCGGGCTTCCAGCAGGCGCACCCCTTTGAAGGCAACCCGGGCGACCAGCCCGTCCACCTGACGCGGCAACACCAGATTGCTGCCCCCGCCCAAGACCAGCAAGGAAGCCGCCTGGCTCGCCAGTTGCGACAGCGCTGGCAATTGCGCCGGGTCTTCCAGCGTCACGAATGCGACCGCCTGCGACGCCAAGCCCAAGGTGTTCAGCCGAGTGAGATCTTGGCTGACTGGAGACAAGGCAAGGGGCTGATCGGTATCGACGGAGAAATTTGACATGGATCCTGCGGGTTGCTATAGTTTCTGTCTTCGCTCATATTACTTGATTGAGTGCTTGCCCTGAGTTTCGGGCCTTGTTCTACAACTGCGTCTACAACTGCGACTGAAATTGCTTGAAGTAGGCAAATGCAGTGAGCAAACGCAGTGAACAAAGCTGAAAAAACACAGGCCAAGACAAGCTCAAAAAAATCATGTAGAATGCGCGCCTTCTGATCGATAACCAAGTTGATCAGAGTGAATAAGAAAATTGGTTCTGCCCGTTTCTACTGCAGAACCCACGCGGGAGTAGCTCAGTTGGTAGAGCGCAACCTTGCCAAGGTTGAGGTCGCGAGTTCGAGACTCGTCTCCCGCTCCAAATTCTGATTTTCAGCCGCCTTCCCGGCATGCTGAAAATCCTTGAGAAAGGGCCTGCGGGCCCTTTTTTCATTCCGGTGACATCCACCGAAATCCCCATTCCACCGAACCTTCGCGTACGCAACGGGCGTGGGCTCTCCTCTGCCCGGCACTCCCATGGCATCGTCGCGCCGCAAGAATTTGGGAATTGTCTGATGGGTCGCCGTCGCGGTAGCCCCCTAACATTTCACATAAATCAATTGAGCCTGATCGCGGCGTCAGGCGCCTGTCTGCAGTGAGCAACCAGGCAGGAATGGGGGGTTCAGATGCATGCTTTACGGTGGCTGGCGGTCATCGCGCTTGGTGTTTCGGGTCGGGCCTGGGCGACGTGTGACGTGCGCGGCGCTCCCCAGACCTTGACCTACACCGGCCCAGGAAATATCACAGTGCCTCGCGATGTGCCTGATGGGACGGTGGTGTATCGCGAGACGAAAGTCCTTTCTGAAATCACCTTCGACTGCTTCGGCAGTACGAACCTGTATGGACTGAAGGTCTCCCCCAAGCGCGGACCCCCTCCTCCAGCAGGCACATTCGACTTTCCTACCGGCACACCAGGGCTATCGTTTCGAATGATGATACGGACCGGGGCTTACATGCCACCGCCGTTCGCGCTCGAACCCGGCCAATATAAGTTGGTCGGCAATATCACCCTGGAAATCGTCAAGAGCGCAGCATTCGAGCCCAGCGGCCTGATTCAAGCAGGCGATGTAGGAACCGTAATCGCCTGGACCGCAGACCTCGTCACGTTGAAGCTCAGCCGCCCAGTTGGCTTTATCGCTGGCTCCTGCGAAAGCCCAGACGTCAACGTTTTCATGGGCGATGACTATGTGTCGTCTGACTTCAAAGGGCCCGGCACCCGGACCAGGCCGGTCTCATTTACCTTGAAGCTGAACAATTGTCCGCCAAGGATCAATAAGATCAACTACAGACTTCTGCCCGTGACCGAAGTCATTGACCCGAACCAAGGACTCGTCAGGCTCAACGAAGGCTCCGGGGCTGTCGGGATCGGCCTGCAGATCCGCGATGGCAATGACGTGCCCCTCGCCTTGAACACGCCGCACACCTTCACGGGCTACACCGGCCAGGGCGGCAGCTTCCAGATCCCGCTGATGGCCAACTATTACAGGTTGACCAACGAACCCAGGTATAAAGCCGGCGCCGCAAATACCGAGATTACGTTCGTCATGAGCTACTTGTAGCCCGCCAGGCCATTCCCCCATCGTGCATTACGCCTGAGCCTGACGACGCCGGGCTGCGCCCTAGGTTCAAAAATCATCAACCAATACGCTGCAGATCACCGATAAACTGAACTCTCCCATAGCCGGTACAAAACAGGCGCGCAGCATTTTCCAGGCGCAGCCCTAGCGGAGACACAGGTGCTTGGATCTCAGTTGATTATCCGTACGCTGCATCGCCTGGGCGTCAAGACCATCTTCAGCCTGTCCGGCAATCAGATCATGCCGCTTTATGATGCCTGTATCGACGCAGGCATCCGCATTATCCATGTGCGGCATGAGGCGGCAGCCGTCTTCATGGCGGACGCATGGGCCCAGATCACCGGCGAACTCGGCGTCGCAATGTTGACCGCCGCGCCCGGCATCACTAATGGCCTGGCGCCGCTATATTCTGCTTCGCAGGCGGAAAGCCCCGTCTTGCTGATCTCGGGCGACTCCTCGGTCCGCGAAGACGGTACCGGCGCCTTCCAGGAACTGGACCAGGTTGCCATCACCCGCTCCTTGACCAAGGTCTCGCTGCGTCCGCTGACCGTGCAGGAGCTATACCCTGCGCTGGACAGCGCGGTGACGCAGGCGCTTGCCCCTCGCCGCGGGCCGGTCCACCTGGCCCTGCCCTTCGATCTGATGACGGCCGAGACCGGCTTGGAAGAACTTCCTGCCGCCACCATGAAGCGCGAAGCCGCCGCGACGGACACCGTCGGCCTGGAAGACCTTGCCGCCCTGGTGAATTTGTCCCACCGCCCACTGGTGCTGGCCGGGCCGACTGGCGCGCGGCCGCACATGCGCGCCACCCGCGAGAAGCTGGAAGCGGCGCTTGGCGCGCGCATCATTCCCATGGAAAGTCCTCGCGGCCTGAAGGACCCTTCCCTGGGATCCTTGGCAGAGCTCATGCCGCAGGCAGACCTCATCGTGCTGGCGGGCAAATGCCTGGACTTCACGCTGGGATTCGGCGGACCCGCCGCGCTGGGCAAGCATGCCCGTGTCGTGGTGATCGACGCGGACCCCGCCATGCTGGCGCGCGCGAGCCGCCTGCTGGGAGATCGCCTGGCCCTGACCATACAGGGCGAGCCCTATGCCTTGCTCGCCGCCGTGCAGGCGACGCCAGCTCCTGCAGAGCGCGCCGCTTGGCGTGCGCGGGTGGATGAGGCGGTGAACAACCGTAGCGCCCAGGGCGTCGCCTCGCCCGCCAGCGGCGCATTGGGGCCGCGCGCGCTCTGCGCAACGGTCCAGGAATTTCTTGCCTCGGTTCCGAACCCTATCCTTGTCTGCGATGGCGGCGAATTCGGCCAGTGGGCCCAGGCGTATTGCCAGGCGCCCGTGCGCATTATCAACGGCATGTCCGGCGCGATCGGCGCGGGCATCTGCTATGCGATCGCCGCCAAGATTGCGCGGCCCGATGCGACGGTGGCGGTACTCATGGGCGACGGCACGGCGGGCTTTCACCTGATGGAGCTGGACACGGCGGTACGCGAACAGGCCCCCGTCATCGCCGTGATCGGCAATGACCTGCGCTGGAACGCGGAACACCTTATCCAGATGCGCACGTACGGTCCGCAACGATTGATCGGCTGCGAGCTCGCGCCGACCGCGCGCTACCACGAGGTCGCCTCGGCGCTTGGCGGGGCGGGCTTTGCCGCGCATGACAACGACAGCCTCGCCACCGCCCTGGGCATGGCGATGAACAGCGGGCTGCCCGCCTGCATCAACGTTTCCCTGGCGGGCGAACCCGCCCCGGTTTTCAGCGCATCAACGCAGTCCACGACCGGTCATTGACCTCGAGGCATCGAGCACAGCTGCCGTCCGGTTTCGTCCCTTAGCACGACAGGAGACTTCCCATGATCAGACCTACCGGCCTGCGGCCGGGCGCGTTCGCTCGCGCCGCGTTTCTTCTGCTTGGCGCGCTGCCCGGGCTCGCTTGCGCCCAAGCCTATCCCTCCAAGCCAGTGCAGCTCATCGTTCCGTTCAGCGCGGGCGGCGATGCCGACATGGCGGCCCGCAATCTGGCCGCGGCCGCGCAAGGCGCACTCGGCCAGCCCGTGGTCGTCGTCAACAAGGCGGGCGCGAACGGCGCGATCGGATCCGCCGCCGTGAAAAGCGCCGCACCCGACGGCTACACGCTGCTGGTGGGCCGGATAGGGTCCCAGGTCCTGCTGCCGGCGCTACAGCCCAAGACCACGCCCTATACCTCGAAAGACTTCACGTACATCGGACTACTGGAACTCAATCCCGTCGTGTGCGTCGTACATCCTGACAGCCCCTATAAGACGATCGGCGATCTCGCGCAGGCGTTGAAGGCGCGCCCCGGCAAGCTCAACTACAGCCATTCCGGGCCGGCGACGGTGCAGAATCTTGCGCCCCAATTGCTGCTCAGCAGCCTGGGGCTGAAGCCAGAGGCCGTGGTCAATGTTCCCTACAAGGGTGGCAACGAGGTCGCGTTGGCGGTTCTTAGCAAGGATGCCGATTTTGCCTGCAACAACCTGAGCTCGATGACCGGCCTGCTCGCCAGCGGCAAGCTGCGGCCGTTGTTGACGACCACGCCGGAGCGCCTGGCGCAGTTCCCTCACATACCGACCGCCCGCGAACTCGGGCTGCCTCAACTCGAAGCGGTCATAGGCTGGAGCGGCCTGTTCGGGCCGCCCAACATGAACCCTGAAGCCGTGGCCAGATGGGCCTCCGCGCTCAAGCAGATTGCGCAGGATCCAAAGTGGGTCGCGGGAAACGCCAACTTTGGCGGCATCCCCCACGTGCTGTCGCCCGCCGAAACGGAAAAATACGTCAGCCAGGGCGCCGCGATCTATGCCGATCTCGTGGCCAGGGCCGGGCTGCAGGTCAACTAGCGGGCCCCTCCGTTGCCTCGGACCGTCCGCCGAGCGCCTCGGAGGCTGGAATCTCCTCGCGCAGGTAGCCCACGAACGAAGAAACGGTCAAGGGCACGCGCGGCGTGTAGGGCCTGACGGCGTACAGCCGTTCCGCATAGTCGCCCACCACCCGCCAGCCACGCAGGACTTCAACCAGCTCACCGCTGCGCAGGGCCGGGTTCGCGCTGAAATCCGGCAGCAGCGCAATCCCCAGCGATCCGGCCGCCACCTCCCGCAGCACTTCGCTGTTGTTCGCCGTGAAGCTGCCCCGCACCGGCACCGCCACGCGCTTGTCCCCTTCGAGCGATTCGAACGACCAGGTGGCGCTGCCGCTGCGCCGCAGGTAGTGCAGGCAATTGTGGCCCGCCAGATCGAGGGGGGTCTTCGGCGTGCCGTGCGTCGCAAGGTATTCCGGAGTCGCCGCCAGGACGGAACGCGTCTCGCAGATGACCGAGGCGACATGGGTATCGGGCACGCCGGCCACATGCCGGATCGCCAGGTCAAAGCCTTCGGTGGCCAACGATGCCAGATGGTCGCTGAGCTCCAGCTGGATCCGGACATCGGGAAAGCGTTTCAGGAACCCAGGTATCAGCGGCGCAATGACCTGACGCCCCAGGGCCACGGGTGCGGTCACGGAAAGCACGCCGCGCGGTCCCTGGGACAGATTCCGCACGGCCGAGAAGCCCTCCTCGATGCGCGAATAGGCCGCCGCGGTCTGATCCACCAGGGTCTGCCCGGCCTCGGTCAAGCCGACGCTGCGCGTGGTGCGGCGCACGAGGGGGACGCCGGCCGCCTGCTCCAGTTCGACGATCCGCTGGCTCACCGAGGCCTTGCTGATCTGCAGGCGGCGGGCCGCCGCCGTAAAACTGCCGGTATCGGCCAGCACCCCCAGGCAATGGATATGCGACCACAGATCTTCCAGGCGCCTCGTTTTCGTCATGTCCCGCTCCATTGTTCGAAACCGCAAACACTGATTCCAGCCCTCCGGTCTCGACGGCCGGCCGGCAATGCGCGACATTGCCTTCTTCCGAACACCATGCCTGAGCCAGGAGCCCACCATGACCGCAAGCAATGCCAGCGCCCAATCCCGCGATGCCGGACACTTCATCGGCGGCAGCCTCGTCGACGGGGCGGGCAGCCGCCAGCCCGTCTTCAATCCGGCGACGGGCGCCGTTGCCAAGCAGGTGGCCCTGGCCACGCCCGACGAGGTGAACCGCGCCGTGGCCAGCGCCCGGGCGGCATTTCCGAAATGGGCGGATACGCCTCCCATCCGGCGCGCGCGCGTGTTGTTCAGGTTCCTTGAACTGATGAACAAACACCGCGACGAACTGGCCCACCTGATCACCGCCGAGCATGGCAAGGTTTTCAGCGATGCGCAAGGCGAAGTCACCCGCGGCATCGATATCGTCGAGTTCGCCTGCGGCGTCCCCCAGCTCCTGAAGGGCGCCCACACCGAACAGGTTTCCACCGGGATCGACAACTGGACGCTGCGCCAGCCGCTGGGCGTGGTGGCCGGCATCACCCCGTTCAATTTTCCCGTGATGGTCCCGATGTGGATGTTCCCCGTGGCGATCGCGACGGGCAACACCTTCGTGCTCAAGCCCAGCCCTACGGACCCCAGCGCGTCGCTGCGCATCGCCGAACTGCTCCAAGAGGCCGGCCTGCCCGACGGAGTATTCAACGTCGTGCAAGGGGACAAGGTAGCGGTGGATGCGCTGCTCGAACACCCTGATGTCAAAGCGGTGAGCTTCGTGGGTTCGACGCCTATCGCCAACTACATCTACGAAACCGGCGCGCGCCACGGCAAGCGCGTGCAGGCCTTGGGCGGCGCCAAGAACCACATGGTGGTCATGCCGGATGCGGACATAGACCAGGCAGTCGATGCGCTGATCGGCGCGGGCTATGGTTCGGCCGGCGAGCGCTGCATGGCGATCAGCGTGGCAGTGCTGGTGGGCGACGTCGCCGACAGGCTGCTCCCCAAGCTGATCGAACGCACCAAGACGCTGAAGGTGCTGGACGGCGAGAACCCTGCGGCAGAAATGGGCCCTATCGTGACCCGCGCCGCGCACGAGCGCATCAGCGGCTACATCGCCCTGGGCGTGGAGGAAGGCGCGCAATTGCTGGTGGATGGCCGCGGCTTCCGGGGTTCACTGGCGGGCGAGCGCTGTGGCGACGGTTTCTGGATGGGCGGCACGCTGTTCGATCACGTCACGCCCGACATGCGCATCTACAAGGAAGAGATCTTCGGCCCGGTGCTTGGCTGCGTGCGCGTGAAAGACCTGAAAGAGGCGGTGGACCTCATCAACGCCCATGAATTCGGCAACGGCGTCGCCTGCTTCACGCGGGATGGCAACGTGGCGCGTGAATTCGGCCGGCGCATCGAGGTGGGCATGGTTGGCATCAACGTGCCTATCCCGGTGCCCATGGCCTGGCACGGCTTCGGCGGCTGGAAGCGCAGCCTGTTCGGCGACATGCACGCCTACGGCGAGGAAGGCGTGCGCTTCTACACCCGGCAGAAGTCGATCATGCAACGCTGGCCCGAGAGCATCGACAAAGGGGCTGAGTTCGCCATGCCTACGGCAAAGTAAGCGACGCCTTCACGAAGGAGAAATCCATCCGCGATAGATGGCGCCGGCGCCCGCTATCGCGAGCAGCACAAAGATGGATCGCTTCAGCTGGGCCGGGGACACCCGGGTCCTGAGGCGAGAGCCCGCATACAGCCCGATCAGGGCCACGGGAAGCAGCACTGAGGCGGCGAGCAGGATTTCCGGTTGCGCATAAAGCCCGGCGGCACCAAAGGCCGCCGCGCGAATGACGCCGCTCAGCAGGATCACCACCGAAATCGTCGCGCGGAATTGGTCCAGCGCATCGAGCCGGCGCGACAGATAGATGGTGTAGATCGGCCCTCCGGTGCCGAACAACGCGCTGAAGATGCCGCCAAAGATGCCAAACGGCAACGCCCAATGCGTATGCATCGGAGCCGCCCTCTTCCCCGACGCGCCCCACAGGCCCTTGATGCACACCGCCAGCACGAAGCTGCCCAGCAGAATCAGGGGCCACCGGGCCCCGGCGTTGTGCAGCAACGTGGCGCCCATGCCTATCCCGAGCAATAACCAGGGAAACAGCCGCATGAGCTCTTCGCGGGAGACGCGCCGCCAGTTGCTGCCTCCCACCAGGGCCGTGCAGGCCAGGTCGAACAGCACCACCAGCGGAACGGCGAACTGCAAGGGGATGAATTGCACCAGGACCGGCACGGCCACCATGGCCGCGCCGAATCCCGTCATCCCGAAGACGACATAGGCAACAAAGATGACGGGAGCGGCGATGGCGAGGGAGTCGGGCGGCATCATGCGGGCAAGATGACAAGAACAGGGGCGGGCCTGAAAATCGCGGCAGACTGGGGCGGCAAGCTCAACTCGCGGTGATCTTCTTCTTTTCCACCAGCGCCTTCCACTTGGCCGATTCCCGCGCGATTTCCTCTTTGAGCTGGGCGGAAGGCACAATGGCTGGGGACATGCCCTGGTCAGCCAGATAGCGCTGCATGTTTGGTTGTTCTACAGCCGTCCTGGCATCGGCCAGCAGCCGGTCGACGGCGGCCTGCGGCGTGCCGGCAGGCGCCAGCAGCGCGAACCACCCGGTGAATTCAAAACCCGGCACGCCGTCTTCCGCCGTCGTCGGCACATCGGGCAGCAGCGCCGAGCGTTCCTTGCCCGTGACCGAAAGCGCCCTCAGGCGCCCGCCCTTGAGCAAAGGGACGATGGCGTTGATGTTGCCCACGGCGACTTCAATGACGCCCGCCATCAAGTCCGTGTAGGCGGGGCCTTCTCCCTTGTATGGGACGTGCATGAGCTCGATCCCGGCCGCATCGCTAAAGGCCTCGCCCGCCATATGCGTCTGGCTGCCCACCCCCGCCGACGAAAAACTCAATTTTCCTGGCCGGGCCCGGGCGTACTCGATCAACTCCCGTGTGTTCTTGACAGGAAGATTGGCATTGACCGTGACGACCATGGGTCCGTTCGCCACCTTGCCGATGGGACTGAAATCCGCCAGTGAGTACGGCAGCTTGCTATAGATGAACTGGTTCACCGTAAACATGCTGCCCGACGCGAGCAACAGCGTATAGCCGTCGGCCGGCGAGCTGGCGACCGCCTGCGCGCCTACGCTGCCGCCGGCGCCTGCGCGGTTCTCGACGATCACGCTCTGCTTCAGGCCCTTGCCCAGTTCGGCCGCGAGCGCCCGGCCCAGCAGATCGGTGGCGCCGCCCGCGGAAAATGGCACGATCATCCGTATGACCTTGTCGGCAGGCCAGTCGGCTCGCGCCGGCATGGCCAGGAACGGCGATAGCGCCAGGCCACAGCCCAGCGCCTTGACGACGCGGCGGCGCGCATCATTGGGTCGAATTTCATCTTTCATGGCTTTGTCTCCTTCAGTTCGCGGGACGGCGGCGCCTGCCGGGTTTCGGCCGGCAGACGAATCGCCAGGCAGCAACTGTCCCTCGGGCCGATGGGCTCGATTTTTTGGGGCGTTGCGGTGTTTTTCTGCGGACTACTGGGCTGCTGAACTACGGCACTGCTGCACTGCGGACTACTGGCTGGCGCCGGCCTGTTCCGTCGTATCGCGCTGGCCGGCGCAGACTGATTTCAATGCGTCAAGCAACAACTGCGAAAGGTGGGCCCGTGGATTCTCCTTTGGAGCCAGGATGCCCAAGCGGCGAGTAACGGTCGGCGAACCGAACGGAATAACGCGGATACCGGCAGGAAACTCGTTGCGGCCACGCCTGGCTGGCACGACCGATGCGCCCAGGCCATTGGCCACCATGGCGATCACGCCTTCCAGGTTGTCGATCTCCATGGTCGAGCGCACGGTAATACGCCTGCGCACCATCTCTTCCTGCACCAGATGTCCTACACGCGCCGAGCGGTTGAAACGGACATAAGGCGTTTGTTCCAGGATCTCCTGGTCACTGTTGCCCTTCACCGAACGATGCGCGATGACGACCAGTTCTTCCTCCACGAACGGGAGGAAATCCAGGCCCGACCGCGGCGCGTCGGGTTCCGTCACGATCGCCACGTCCAGCTGACGGTGGTAGATGGCGCGCTCCAGGTCATGCGTGAGCCCCGTGGTGACATGGACTTCCAGGCCATGCCCCTGCTTTTGCAGGTGGCGCAGCGCAAGCGGCAGCACCCCCGAGACACAGGTGTGGACGCTGCCAAGCTTGAGCAGGCCCGATGAGGTTCCTTTCTTCAGGGCGGCGCTCATGCTCTCCCAGTGCGAGATCAGGTCGCGCGCCCGGTGCACCAACGCCAGCCCGGTATCCGTGAGGATCGGCGGACGCCGGCTGCGGTCGAAGATCGTGATGCCCAGCTCGTCCTCGAGCGCGCGCACCTGCATGCTCACCGCCGACAGCGACAGGCCGATGGTATTGCCGGCCTCGGCAAAGCTGCCATGGTCTGCAATCGCTATCAGCGTGTAGAGCGTACGGATGTCCATGCAAGACGATTCCCGGTGTAGAACAGCATTGAGTAAAGTAGGAGTATGCCGCGCTAGATGCCAAGCAGCCGCCGTGCGTTGCCTCCCATGACTTTGTTGAGATTATCTTCCCGGATCGGCAAAGTCTCGAACCATTCTTTGTACCCCTGCACCGGGCAGAACGGGAACGAGCTGGCGTAGAGCATCCGGTCCGCAAGAAAGCCGTCGGCCGCCTTCACGTATTCCTCCCAGCCGGGCATGCGGGAAAAGTACATATCGGGCGACAGCCACAGGTTGGGACGGCGGAATGCCAGGTGCAGGATTTCATTGACCCAGGGCCAACCGCCGTGCGCGACTACGACATTCAACGCGGGAAAATCCGCCAGCACCCGGTCGGTCCGGATCGGATCCGAATAGCTCAGGTCCGGGCCCGCCGTGCCGCCGACCATCATGATCACCGGAACCCCGACGTCCTCGCAATGGCCGTAGATCGGATAAAGGCGCCGGTCATCGGCATACATCGGCACCGGATAGGATCCAGGCTCGATGTTGATAAGTTTGAAGCCCTCCTTCACCGCCTGGCTGATGGTCTCGCATGCGCGCCGCCTGTCGGTAGGGTCTATGGAAGCCGCGCCGATGAACCGGTCAGGGTGCTCGGCCACGACGCCTCGCACGTCCTCATTGGACACGCTGCCCAGCACGCCGGCCAAGCGCCCCACCACCACGCCACGATCTATTTTTGCGGCGTCCATCTCCTTGAGCAGCAGTGTCATGGACTGCTGCTGCGCCGCGGCCGACGGTTCAAAGCCCACCGTCCTGGTGAAACCGTCGCGGCGCTCTCCCGCCGAATACATCAGCGTGCCCAGAAAGCCGCCCACTGGCGGCCGAAGCCGAAAGTCGATGATCATCGAAGTATCTCTGTCAGATGCGTGGTTGCGGGAAGCGGCGTGCTCGGCACCGCTACATCACTTCGTCCTTGCGGTCATCCGTCTCGCCATAGCGGTGCAATGCAGGCGGCTTCAACCCGGCATAGAGCTTCTCGATACCGGCATTGATGGTTTCCGCGTGCTGGGCGAACAGCGAATTCCCTTCAAGGTCGCTCTCGACGATGAAAGGCCCGAAGTTCTCGACCTCGAACAGCCACATCGCCTGCGCGATGCCCAGTTCGTCCAGCCAGTGCACTTCGCGCACCCGCTTGATCCCCCGGCCCAGCAAGGCGCCCGTGCCGTAGCCCACGGTCGTCAGGTAAATAGCGCCGCCCGGCGCCAGCACACGCTTGTAGTCGTCGGCGGGCATGCCACCCTTGCCGATCAGGATGCGGCAATCGGTTTCCTCCAGCCAGCGGGGAATCCACTTGGAAAACCGGAATGACGCAGTCGCGGTGACTGCTCCAACGTTGTAGCCACCGCGGCCGTCCGGCGCCGCGGCAGGCGAGCAATGAAAGTTGACGTTGCTGAGAGAGCGCAGGTCCACCGGCAGCGGCAGTCCCTCGTCCAGCACCTTCTTGTACACGCCTTCCCGGGCCGTGTAGACCACGCCATTCAGGTACACGGCGGAACCGAGTTCGAGCTTGGCGATGTCCTCCCGCCTGGCGGGCAGGTCCAGGTGAAAGACCTTGATGTCGTCGTCGTTGTTTACCATTCGACCGTCTCCCTGCGCATATAGGGCGTGAACCACTGGGGATCGGTGCGGTACTCGATATCCCCGTTGGCATGAATCCGCGCGGTGGCGCGGCGCGAAGACAGGCAGAAGGTATGCAGGCTGATGGGCATGCCGCCCGTGTGGGTGTAGCCGCACTCGATGTGGCAGTCGACCACCATGCCGGAGCCCACGAAACCCATCGCGCCCATGCCAATGGAATTTCCCAGCTGCATCAGCTCCAGTTCCAGTTCCGCCACCCTCGGATCGGGGTTGCGGTCGCCCACCGTCCGCAGACAGGCGGCCTGCTTTCCCAGCTGCATGCAGGTGTCCTTCGATCCGCCCAGCCCGATGCCGACGATGGCCGGCTGGCAAGCCAGCCCGCGCTTGCCGAATGCGATAAGCGTATCCAGCACGAAGCGCTTGATGCCGTCGATGCCGTCGCCGGGGAACAACATGCGGTAGTCGGTGCCGAACAGCCCGCCCTTGTGCACAGTGGTGATTTCTATCCAGTCGCGGTCGGGCTCGAAGGACCATTCGATCTCGGGCGCATTGATGCCGACATTGTTGTTGTGGTCGGTGCGCCAAAGCGGATGCACGCGGTTGGGCCGCAAGGGAATGCTGACCGTGCCCTCCGCCGTAGCGTGGCGCAATGCGCGCTCGACCGCGACGAAGCCCGCGTCGACCGAGGCGTTGTTGCCTACTTTGACGTAATAGCGTGGCAAGCCTGTGTCGGCGCACATGGGCCGCCGGTCCTGGTCGGCGGCCTCCCAGTTGTCGACCATTGCGTGGATAACGAAACGCGGCAGCTTGCCAGTCTCTTTCTTTTGCAGCTCCTGGATGCCTTGCTTGTAGTCGGCGGGAATCTCGATCGCCGCGCGGCGCATGATTTCCAGCGCCGCCTCTTCAACTTTCTGGACGGGAATGCTCATGGTTGGATGTGCCTCAGCTCTGGGGGATGCCCGCCTCGCCTTGGATAAGCGATTCGCCGGGTCTTACGATGTCAAAGGAAACCGGAACCATCTCCAGCGCTATCTCGCCGTCCTGCGCGCTCACGCGTGTATAGCTGCTGGTGTGCAGGTCGCCGGCCTCGGGAAAATCTTCGCGGTAATGCGCGCCGCGGCTGTTCTCCCTTGCAAGCGCTGCAAGCGTGATGACTTTCGAGATATCCACCAGGCTTTCCAGGTTGAGCCAGTCGTGCCAGGTGAGGTTGTAGCGGCGGTCGCCGTCGGCCACGCCGATGTCGCGCAAGGCGGCGTGGTGGCCGGCGATGGCTGACAACCCATGCTCCATTGCGTCGCGGCGGCGCAGCACGCCGACGTCGTCCCACATGGTCTGCGAGAGCGCATCGCGCAATTCGTGAATGCGGCCGGTGCGCCGGGAGAACGGGAACTCGGCGCGCTCGACGCCGCGCTCGATGATGCGCGTGTCGGGATCGCGCCATTGGCCGGACTTGGCCACATAGGCGGCCATCGAATCGCCTGCAATGCCGCCGAACACCGTGGAGTTGGCCACGCCGTTTCCGCCCAGGCGATTGGCGCCGTGCACGCCGCCGCAATCCTCGCCGGCCGCGTAGAGCCCCGGCGAGGCTGTCGAGCCGTCCACGTTGAACTCGACGCCGCCCATGAGGTAGTGGGCCGTCGGCACAACCTCTACCTTGCCGCCCGCCAGGTCGAAGCCGCAATCCTTGCACCGGTTGACCATGCCGGGGAATGTCTTGGCGACCTTGTCCGCACCCAGATGACTCATCTGGATATAGACGCCGCCCATCGGCCCGGTGCGCCCCGCCCGCATTTCCGCGTAAATGCCGCGGCTGACCACGTCACGGGTGGCCCGTTCGCCGCGCTTGTCGTAATTTGCCATGAAGCGCTCGCCGTCGCCATTCAACAGATACCCGCCAGCGCCCCGCAGCCCTTCCTCCAGCACCGTTCCGGTCATCCGGGTGTCGGGCCCGCCAAGCAGGCCGGTCGGATGGAACTGCACCATTTCCATGTCCCGCAGCTTCAAGCCATAGCGCAGCGCCATTGCCAGCCCATCGCAGGTCTTGTCGCCGGAGGGCGTGTGGTAGCGATACATCGTCGGGCCCGCGCCGGTCGCCAGAAGCACGGCCTTGGCCTGGATGAAGCGGTACGTGCCCGCCCGCATGTCGATGAACAGCACACCGGCGATGCCGGAGCCATCGGCAGCGGGAATCAGCTCGATGGCGCGATGCTCTTCCAGCTCGTCTATGTCCAGCGCCCGTACCTGCTCCATGAGACGGTTGATGATCTCGATGCCGGTCAGGTCCGCCTTGTGTACGGTCCGGTCGAAACTCTGGCCGGCGAATGCCTTGGAATGCAGCGTGCCATCGGGATTGCGGTCGAAGAAGCAGCCGATCTCGTTTTCCAGCTCGCGCACCCGTTCGACCGCGCCTTCGACCAGCCGCCACGCCAGATCCTGCCGCGGCAGCCATTTCCCGCCCTCGATGGTGTCCATGAAATGGCGCTCGACGGAATCGCCCGCCGCCAGCGCGACGTTGTAGCCTCCCTGGACCATGCGGGTACAGCCGCATTTGCCAAGCAGCCCTTTCACCGTCACGGTCACCCGCAAGGACGGGTTTGCCTTCTTGGCATGCAGCGCCGCAAACAGGCCCGCGCCGCCCGTGCCCAACACCAGAATGTCCGTCTTGTAATTGTCGATCCGCATCTCAGATCACTCCAGCAACGAAAACCAGGCCGGTCACCATCGACACCGCAAAGCCCCAGCCTATCCAGGCGACGCGCGCATCCCGCGGCGATCGCCAGGGCAGCAGCTCAAGCGCCAACAGGCGCAGGCCGAAGAACATGTGCAGGGTCAGCAACAGCACCAGCCCCCATTCGCCGAACTTCATTGCAGGCATCTCGGCAAGTTTCAGGAAGCCGTCCAGCCGCGCTTCATCCAATGCCATTGCCAACACATAAAAGTGGGCCGGCAGGAACAGGGCCAGCGCCAGGCCGGAAATGCGATGCCCCAGAAACGCCCAGTACGCCTGATGGTTGCGCGCGGATTTCATTGCATCAGCCCTCCCACAGCCGCCACGGCGCGCACGCCCAGGACAAGCAGTCCCGCCCCAAAGGCCAATCCGATGACGGATGCCGCACGCCGCCCAATTCGCAACCATTCGATCAGGATGTTGCGCACCCCGATGGGCACGTGGACTGATACGCTCAACACGAACAAGCCATAAAAGGCGATCCAGAACCAGTTCCCCTGGGTGCGCGACAAGATCTCGCCCGCGGTCAGACCGCCACGGACCGCATAAATGACCAAGCCCACATGCACCAGGACGAATGGCGCCATCACCATCGCCGTCAGGCGCTGGAGCGCGAAAAGCCAAGCTTCCATGTCAGCCCCCCTTGAGCAGGCTCAGGATGGCGCTGCGCTTGAGCCCCGCAATGCTGCCGGTGGGGCTGAGGCTGACCGGACAGTGCTTCATGCAACTGCCCTGGGTGTGGCAGGAATTGCAGCCGCTGCCGGAGGTTGCCTTGTGCAGCACCTCCTTGGGATGGGCATGCCGTTCGTCATTGAAGAGCGTCCACGCGCGGTTCAGGGCGGCCGGCCCCAGGTAATCCTTGTCCCAGGACACAACGTCACAGGCCGCGTAGCACACGCCGCAATTGATGCATTCGATGGCGGCGTCGGCCTGCTTGCGCTTTTTGCTCTGTGGCGATACCAGCGCCGGCGGATCATTGCGGGTAGCCGTGCCGACAAAGGTGTTGCCGGCGCGCGCCCACTTCTGGAAGAACTCGCTCATGTCGACAAGGAGATCCTTGATCCGCGGCATATTGCGCATCGGCTCGATCACGATCACACCGCCTTCCTCGACGCGGCTCACGTGAGTCCGACAGGTCCAGCGGGGCTTGCCGTTGACCGTCATCGCACAGGACCCGCATACGCCGACCCGGCAGGCGTAGCGGTACGAGAGACTGGGTTCCTGAGTCCGTTGCACTTCGGTCACCACGTCCAGTACCGTCTGGTTTTCACGCCAGGGGACTGAGTAGGTCGAATAACTTCCATCTTCGGTTCCCCGAGAGATGCGGACCGTGAGCTGTCTCTGATTCGTGGAGTTCTTCGTATCCATTTTCCGCCCTCGGACGACAGGTTGCGTCCATGAGAAGAATTCTGGATCTTGCGTACATTTGAATCAATATAGATTAGGTTGATATTTTTTGAAGTTAATTTCGGCCCGCCCATAGGGGGATGTTGACGATTTCGCGCCTTCCGCAGCGCCGCATGTTCAACGATTGACGATCACTGGCCGCCTCCGGACACCAGACGAGGCGGGAACCGGGCGCGCCCACACCCCGCGCGGACCTGAAAAGCGTCTTTTTAAAAATTAGGTATACTTCCGCCTCTCTTGCCGCAAGCCTGTTCCGGATCTCTCCGATCACGAATGGCGCCAGGCAGGAAATGCGGGAGTAGCTCAGTTGGTAGAGCGCAACCTTGCCAAGGTTGAGGTCGCGAGTTCGAGACTCGTCTCCCGCTCCAGATTTTGATTCAGGCTTTCTTCATCGGAAAACCTGAACTTCTTGAAAAAAGGGCCCGCGGGCCCTTTTTTCTTTCTGCGCACAGATGCCCGTCGCGACGGCGTGGCTCAAGGCTCGCAATGCAATTTGGCACGCTCATAGTTGAGCGCCTTGTTGCGTTCAGGCAGCGCATAAGAGGCGGAGCACTGCTGATTTCCCCAACGGATCCGCAACGTTCCCTGGTCCTCTTCAACCAGTGCCAGTGCCATGCCACTGGGGTCGGAAATCGCCAGCTGCTTGCCACCGGCATTTTCCACGGAAGCACCGAACGGAATCTTGCCGCCTTGATGGTCATACAGCTCGAACTGCACACGCCGGCCGGTCGTGCCGGTATAGCGGGCCAGCGTAATGGCGCCACGACGCGGCACAAGCTGCTGAGTCGCGTTGTCGATCTCGATGTCCGCGCCCAGTTCTCGCGTATCCAGGCTGATCCAGTTGACCCGATACGGCTGGGCGCTAGGAACGACCGCGTACCCGTTGTAGCCAGTGGCGACGCCGCTATAGCTGCTGATCTTGGCGCCTTGCACGCCAGGCACCTCGACCAGCGCAAAGGTCTCGCCCACGGTCTGCCCCATATTGACGCCCCCCGAATGCGCAACGACCGAACCCGCGACGTTCAGGCTCTGAGCGTTGTAGCCTTGGCCTTGGCTGTGGCCCGCGCTGATGTCCGCCACGGATGTACGCGTACTGATGGTGGCCGACGCCGACCGGTCTCCGCCACTGCGCGCTCCGCCCTGGATGGAATAGAAAGTGTTGGCCTCTTCGGTCAGATAGCCGTTGATACCGGCCTGAACGCTGCCTCCGCTCTTTTGCGAACTGGTGGTGACAAACGCGCGCGGCGCCCGCGAACGCCCGCCCAACGGGAATGAGATCGACAGGCTGACCATGGTATCGCCCGCAGCGCTTCGGCCACCAATATCCCTGCTGCGGCTCACGTTAAGGCTGTAGCTGACGTCCCCCCAGTTGTTGCTGTAGCCGGCCGAGATGCTTTGCAGTCCGCCGCGGTTCCAATAGCGCTGGTCACTGCCGCTTACGTACAGGCTGCCCCATTGCGCCTGCTCGCCCAGGCTCTGGTTGATGGTCAGGTCGGTCCGGGTCTTGGAGTAAGGCGTCCGGGAAAGCAGGCCGGCGCTTCGATCTTCGACGTGATTGGCAAGCGTGCGGTAGCCCTCGGTCGAATAACGATGGGCTGCCAGCGTGAATGTCGTTGCCGTGCCGGTAAAGGTCTTCGCGTACAGCGCGCGCAGGCTGTTACCCGACTTATCCTGGCCTTGGCCGTGGCCTTTGCTTGTGGAGTGCGTCCAGTCCAACGACATTGCGCCTATCGGGGTATTGGTTCCCACGCCAACAGCCAGCGCCCGGTATCCGTCGGTAGCCTGCAGCCCCACTATCCCCGTCAAATTGCTGCCGAGGCCATACGCAATGTTGCCGGTGATCAACTGAGGCGTTGCAACGCCCGCGCTGTTGCTGCGATAGCGGCCCACAGAGAAGCTGTATTTCAGCTGCCCTTCGCGCACCATGATGGGCAGGCTGGAAAAGGCCTGCTGGCTTACCCTGCGCCGCCCGTCGGACTCAATCACGGTTATCTCAAGATCGCCGTTGGATCCGCTAGGGTAGATATCGCTGATTTCGAACGGGCCCGGCGGCACGTTTGTGGAGTAAAGCAGATAGCCGTTCTGCCGGATTTCCACGGTGGCGTTGGTCTGCGCAACGCCACGGACGATCGGCGCATAGCCGCGTTCGCTGTCGGCGCGCATGCCATCATCGGACTCCAGTTTCAGACCGCGGTAGCGCACGCTGTCAAACAACTGCGCATCGCTGAAAACATCCCCTGCGCTGAACTGCCCTTTGAGCGCGGTCACGTCGTGCTGCAGGTAGCTGCGATTGCTCTGGAAAGTGCTAGGGCGCCCCGTCCCGTGGCTGAAGTTGGATTCGTTGCGAAAGCGCCAGCCTCCCAGGTTGATTCCGTTGCGCAGGCCCAGGTTGTTGTTGTAGCGCACGCCGCTGACGCCGCCATTGCGGTTCGCGCTCACCTGATAATTGATGAAGGCGGCGGGAACCCCGTTGTCCCATAAGTCGGGATCCACGTAGCCGCGTATGCCTCGTTGCATGGCGACCTGCGGCACGCTGACCAGCAAACGCATGCGGCCGGCATCAAAGCGTACCGTCGCCATATCGATCAGCCCGGCAAGGTCCATGCAGGACTGTTCCGCCTTGGGGTCGATCTTTCCTTGGGCTCGCAGCTTTTCCATGTCGATACCCAGTTGCGTCAGTACGTCAAGGGTAAGGCAGGGCTCGACGCGGCCATTGGCCGGATTGCGATTGAAGCTGATTTCACGCCGCCCAACCAGCACCTCGTTGCTATAAAGATCGACCCGATAATTGCCGGGAGGCACATTGGTGCCCGCCAACAGCAGTTGCAGGTCCACTGATGAGGGTGCGTCCTGAAAGAAGGCAGTATTGAAGGCAAGCAGTTGCGGATCCGCGACTTCTTGCTCCGAAGTCGCCGCATGCGCGCAGGCGCTCTGGATGGCCAGGGTCAGCGCCGCGAGCTTCAAGGTCGCGGGAAAGATGAGACGCGCACGCGCGCGCCTGCCCTGGGAGGACCAGACATCGAACATACAAGAAATCCCATTTAATCCATGAGGTACCGCAAGCACCTCGAAGACGCACACCGAAGCGGTACAAACGCCGGCAGCGTCAGGGCGTGGCAGTGGTCTCGATAACCTTGGCGGTGCGACCTTGATTCGGAGCAAGGCGAACGCGATACTCGTTCTGTGCGCCGTAGTCGTTAATACTGATGAAGGTCAGGCTCGCAGGTGCGCTAGCCGATACCTTGGCAAGATTGAAGGTTCGGGATTGCCCCGGTGCAATCGTTGCCAGCTCGGCGGCCACCGCCGAATGATTTCCAGCGTCGACCTTGAGGTCCGCCATGGACACGTGGTAGACGCTGGGATTGCGGACCGACAACACGGTCGAGCCGCTGTTCTGCGTCAACTGCCACACCAGTTCTTCAGGCGCCGTCAAGGCGCTGCCGGGCAACCCTGCCGGGCGGAAGAAGATCTTTATCCGCTGGCGCACAGCCAGTTGCAACGTGTTTGCCTGCTCGCTGGCCTTGGGAATTTCCTGGACGTTGAGCCACACCATGGATTCGCGGTCGGCAGGCATGCCGACGCCTTCGTACAGAATGCGCAGCAGCTGCTGCTCTTTGGCCATGACCCTGGCCAGCGGCGGCGTGACCGCGAACGGAACGCGTTGGCCCTGCCCTTCATCCGTGTCTATCCAGGACTGCACCAGCACATCCTGACCGCTGTTGCGCACCGTAAGGTTGGCCTCTTTGTGCGCGCCATCGAAGATCACGCGAGTGGCGCTCAATGAGATTCCACCCATGGCAGGCGCAGCCGCAAGCACGCCCAGCAAGCCCAGACATGCGGAAAGTCGTTGGAACAACATAAGCAAATCTCATCCCTATTCGATTGAAGCGGACGGCGAGGCTCGGCAGAGCCTCGCCGCTGACGACCCAAGGGGTGAGACTTACTGGTACTGCAGGATGAACGGGAGAGTGGCGTCGCCGCGGCCGGCCGTGGCAGAGCCTGCGGCGCCAGTCGTGACGTAGGCAGCGGAGAATCGCAGAGTGGCGTCGCCGCCGGCAGCGCCGCCGCGCATGTCGCTCTGGATCAGGGAGGTGGTCTTGGTGCTGAGATCGATCTTTGCGCCATTGCCGTCGATCAGCGCAATGCCGACGTTCTTGGCTGCATCGCTGCCCGGATCCAGGGCCAGCACGCCCTTGCCCGTCACGATGCCGGAACCACCGCCCGCGGCGGGGTCGAAGACCATGGTCACCTTGGTGCCTTGGTTGCAGTTGACGTTGAGGTTGAACTGCTTGCCCGTCACACGGCCGGACGCGGGCGATTCGGCAGTGCCCATGTCCTTGATGGAGACGCTGCCCATATCCACCGCGATCACGCGGTCGGAGTCGGTGCCGTCGACCGAGCAAGCATCATTGTTGATGACGCCGCTGAAGGTGATCTTGCCTTCACCGCCCTTCACAGGAGCCGGAGGATCGGCAGCGAAGGCCCCAGCGGAAAACACGAGCGCCGACAGGGCAACGGCAGCGACGGAGAGTTTATTCATAATGGATTCCTAGTTGATCAGTGAATGTCGTAGCAATCGGGCTACGAAATTCATTAAAGCAACGCGGCGCACCATCACGAATCAGACAATCCTTAGAAATCAAGCATTTCACTCAACTGAAGTAGCGATTTTCCATACAGTACGTCATCAGTTCCTGGTCACTATTGAGCTCAAGCTTGCGCATGGCGGACATCTTTTGGGTGCTGATGGTTTTGGGGCTGCGATTCAGGCTGCGCGCGATTTCTCCCACGGTCTTGCCCGTCACGAATAGCCGCAGAATCTCCCGCTCTTTGAAGGACAGGCTGGCGAAGCGGTGGTCCTCGTCAAGTGCCGACTCGCCGCCCGACTGCGCGTCCCACTGCGAGCCCCGGTATTGGCGGCGCAGAAAGATCGCGCCCAGCGCGCGCTCGATCTCCGTGTGCATGTGCCGCTTCTGAATCACCCCCACAACTCCCATGTCCAGCAGACGCGCATGGACCGTAGGCGTGGAAATCATCGTCAATACCAGCACCTGGATCTGCGGGAAGTTCCGGATCAGATAGTCGATCAGTTTCAGCCCATCCCCGTAGGATGAGTCGTCCGGCATGTTGTAGTCGGTAATGACCACGTGGACGGGCTGCTCCTGCAAAAGCTTGACCAGTGCGCTGGAGCTCATTGCTTCGCCTATGACACGAAAGCGCGCGTCTCCCTTGATCAGTTCTCGCAGACCGAACAGCACGATCGGATGGTCGTCCGCGATGATGACGTTTAGTGTTTCCATAGAACCTCCGCGAATGGAGTTTTGCATGCCACCGGCCTCTTGTGGGCGGCATGCATGATGTTTTTCTAGCCCAGCGCCTTGGTCAGCTTATCAATGTCGCTCAATAGTTGCCCCACTTCCTGGTGCAGCGATTCACTGAAGCCTTCGGTGGCGAGTTGGATCTCCGCCTGCGAACAGCGCCCTGACAGGGTCGCTGCCCTCACGGCCGCAAGCGCGCCCGAGATCCTGTGCAGGAACTGTCCAGCCTTCGCAAGATCCCCCTGATCCCAGGCGTCCCGGATGGCCAGGATATCCGCCTCCATGGTCTGGACGAATATGCCACGCATCGCGGGCGGCAGGCTGATCGGCGATTCCCCATCCTTGCCATCCCCATCCTCGCCATCCTCGGCCGCTACCGCCTCGGGGTGAGAATCCCGCACCGCGTCATGCGCGGAGCCCAATCCCAATTTAACCAACTCGGCGCGCAGGATCTTCAGCGTCAGGGGTTTGACGAGCCAGGCGTTCATCCCGACTTCCAGGCAGCGCGCGCCTTCCTCACGCATGGCGTTGGCGGTTACCCCGATTATGGGCAAGTCCGCGTCCTGCTCGCGCAACGCGCGGGCCAGCTCATAGCCATTCATGAACGGCATATTGACGTCGGTCAGCACCAGGTCGAACTCACCCGGTTGCCACAGCCGCAAGGCTTGCTGGCCATTGTCGGCAACGACGACGCGACAGCCCAGGGCTTCGAGCTGTTCCCGTACGATGCCCTGATTGATCGGGTTGTCTTCCGCGACCAACACATTCAAATGCAGGTCGGCGCTGAGGGTAGCGGGACGTTCATCCGCCCTGCCTTCATCCCCCCGGCTCAACTGCCGCACGGCACGGGCGATTTCCCGCACATCGAACATGCTCGCGTCCAGGTCGCCTTTGGCCTCCCCCGCGGCGGCTGCGGCGTGGCAGCAAATCCGCCGCCCGGGCCAGGACGGCGCCCGGTCGTCGGGTAGCACGTCAACCAGCACGGCCCCGGGCGACATGGCGCTGGACACCGCCGGCAGCGGACGAGGGTTCAGCCCCAGGCGCGCCAGCCAGTCGCAATAATGCTGGGCTAGCTCCTCCACAGGGGCTCGTACGAACACTGCCGGCCGGTCCGCGCCGGGCGTCGCCGGGACGGACAAGCCGCGGCCCGCGACAGGCAACGAAAGCCGCATGACGAAGCTGCTGCCCAGGCCGGGGTCGCTCACGACCTTCAGTTGCCCTCCCATCATTTCACAGAGCCATTTGCAGATCGGCAGTCCTAAGCCTGCTCCGCCTTCGTTCGACACCTCGCGAACCTGGTAGAACAACTCGAACAATCGGGCTTGCTGCGCTTCGGACAGCCCAACGCCGGTGTCGGCGACCTGCCATTCCAGGGTTACCTGGTCGTCGGAGCTATCCAGCACGCGGGTGCGCAGGACGACCCGTCCTCGATCCGTGAACTTGATGGCATTGCTCAGCAGATTATTGAGGACCTGCCGGATCCGCATGGGATCGCCGAACACGCGATCGGGCAACGCCGGATCGGCACAACCGTAGAGCAGCAGGCCCTTGCGCTCGGCAAACGCAGCGTAAGTGCGCAGGGTGTCCTCGATCATCTCCAGCGGACAAAACTCCACCGGCTCGAGCGCCATCTGCCCGGATTCGATCTTCGACACGTCCAGCACGTCGCTGATCAATTGAAACAAGGTCGCCGATGAGCGCTGGATAGTGTCCAGATAGTCTTGCTGACGGGCGGTCAGCGGAGTCAATTGCAGCAATTCCAGGGTACCCAGCACGCCGTACAGAGGCGTGCGGATTTCGTGGCTCATGGTTGCCAGGAACAGCGTCTTCGCCTCATTGGCGGTCGCCGCCTCGCGCCTCGCCTCTTCCAGCTCGCGCGCGTCTTCAATATGCCGGGTGACATCATTGAAGGCGTAAAGCCGCACCTCTTCCCCTTGGTAGCGCGTGGACACAAAACCGACCTGCAGATGACGCCCCGCGACCTCCAGGTGGTGTTCGTTGGCCCCTGCGGTGTCTGGCAGATGGTCCAGGGACGCGAGAGAACCCACCGTTCCCCGCCAGGACTTGGCGCGCTGGTTTTCCAGCACCACGTGGTGATCCGGCAGGCGCACCACGCAAAGGCCGGTAGGGGCGGTGTCGATCACCGCGCGGCTGAAGGCTTCGCTTTCGGCGATTCTCGCGCGGGCCTGGTCCGCGGGCTGGATGACTCGCCGACGGTACCAACGGTTTACCGCCCAGCCAAGGCCGATCACGCAAAGAAAACCTGCACCAAGAGTGATCAAGGAGCCCAGTGCGTAACGGGAGAAGCTTTTGTAGCCCAGGGTGTACACCGCCACCCACGGCGCCCCTTGGTGATTGACCAGCTTGAACACCAGCCCGTCGGTGTTCAGGTTGAATCCCTCTTGCAAGGCAGGATCAGGACTGGAGACTCCCTTGAGGATTTGCCCCGACGGCGTGACAAGGGTGAGCTTGTCATACACCACCCAATCCATGGTGCGCTGGAAGTCGTTGGCCTGGACCAGGTCGAGCATGACCGCGGCTGTCGCCTGGGTGCCGGCGCTTTTGATCCTGCGGTATTCCGCCGGCAGGTCTATGGTGGTGTACGCGAGCAGGCGAGCGCCCGTGCCTGTGTTGCCAGCAGGACCGTAGGATCGCCACTCCACTTCTGTATCGTTGGCCTGCGGCGAGCGCGCGCGTATCGTGTCGAGCACCTTTGAAAGCGCATCTTGATCACGTTCCGTGGCGCTGCGCTCTCCCCGCGCGGGGACAACCAGATCGAACTCACCCCGCCGATTGAACAGGAACGCGCGCGGCGACTGGTAATGCGACGTAGACCAGAACGCGCTGTAGTAACTGCTCAGTTGGGCTCCCAAGCCCTGAATCAGGGCGAGATCCTTGGGGTCCCTGGCCTGCACGTTGACGCGGGCATTGAACGGCATGGAAAACACGTTTTCCTGGCCGCGGAAGATGGCCTCTTCCGCAGCAGGCTCGAACACCTGCATCTGGGGAATATCGCCGCCCAGCAGATCGCCCTGCAAACTGCGCTGGCGCAAGGAGACCAGAAACAGTTCCTGTTCCTGGATATTCTCCATGAGACGGGTGAAATGAAAACGCACCGAGTCGTGGTTTTCGTCGACCAGCCGCTGGAGCAACCAGTAGGTGGAGCCGACGAGCAAAAGCACCACTCCGCCCAGAATCATCACGCCCTTGCTCAGCCGCAACGAACTGCGGGCAAGCTTCTCCAGAACGGCATAAGAATGCTTCATGATGAATCGCATGACCCCACATTGCTTTTATCGCTTGGAGTCTACACGCGAATCACGACACATCACTTGACCAAAATCCGCTCAATGCACGAATTGCGAACCGTCGACCTTCAATAGATGGAGAAACTGGTCGGCGGGCACCGCATGAGAGATCAGGAAGCCTTGGGCATGGCTGCATCCAATCTTGCGCAGCAGGGCCAGTTCAGCGGCGTTTTCCACGCCTTCGGCGACCACGCTCAGGCTAAGGCGCTTGGCCAGCTCCACGATGCTGGACAGGGTTGCCCGCAAATTGTCGTCTTCGTGGCAGCCTTGGACCAGCGCGCGGTCTATCTTCAGCTCGGTGAACGGTATGGAAAGCAGGTTGACGTAAGAGCTATAGCCCTTTCCGAAATCGTCTTGCGACAGGCCGAATCCTTTCATGCGCAAGCGGCAAGCGCCCGCGTAATAGTTGCTGACCTGCTCGGGCATGGAGCACTCCATCAGCTCGAAACTGATCTTTCCGGGGACGCCCTTGTGACGCAAGACGAACTCCCACAGACGATCTGCCAGATCATGGTCGTTCAGCAAGTGCGTGGGCAAATTGATCGATACCGGCACGTCAAAGCCCCGCGCCCGCCAATGGGCCTGGACCTCCAGGCTTTGTTCCAGGACCAGCCACAGCAGGCGTTCTTCCAAGCCGCTGGCCTTGACGGAAGGGATGAACGCCCCGGGCAGCATCACCCCCTGAGTGGGGTGCCTCCAGCGCGCCAGCGCTTCCGCCGAAACGATACGGCCGGTGCTGAGGGACTTCTTGGGTTGGAACCAGGCCTGCAATGCGCGGCTTTCCAGGGCGTCGATCAGGGTCAGGCGATCGTATTCAACTTTCTTGGGAGCCGCGGGGCGCGCGGAGCGACGCTGGTCGCGCACGTGTTCTACCACGCCCCGCAATGCCTGGGACGATACCGGCTTGGATAGCAGGCCGACGACTTCGATGCCCAGATGCTTGGCAACCAGTGACGCACCGGTCAACATGCGGCGAGAGGCCGAGCTCATGATGGCCAGGCCAGGCTTTCCCGGAAGCGTGGCCAGTTTCTGGATGAACTGGACCCCGTCCATTCCCGGCATCATGAGGTCGGTCAGCACCAGGCCATACTCGCGTTGCCGCAGGCGCTGCAAGGCCTCGCCGCCGTCGCGCGCCATGTCCACATGCACTTCGCCCAGCTCGGTCAACAAGCGCTGGAGATACATGCCCTGGAACGGGTGATCCTCGATAATCAGGATTTCACGGGGTTTCATACATACTTCCTTGGTATGCGACCAGGCAATGGAATAGCGCCTGTAGGGTGAAGGGCTTGATTAAGCAATGATTCATGCCGGCGGCCATGCATAGCTGGTCCTCGCCGCGCATGGCATTGGCGGTAGCGCCGATGATCGGCACCGTGCTGCCCTCGCGGCGCAGCGCCTTCGCCAGTTCATACCCATTGAGCCCAGGCATATTGACGTCGCTCAGAACAATGTCGAAGTCGCCCTCGTGCCAGCAACGCAAGGCCTCTTCGCCGTCGGTCGCCAGCACCACGGAGCATCCGAGCTGCTGAAGCTGGTCGCGCAGAATCAGCTGATTGATAACGTTGTCCTCGGCGACCAGGACATTCAGGCCCAGGTTCGCATCCGCCACGCCGCCCGCGCCAGCCCGGTCCGCCCGAGTGCGCCCAGCGGCTTCTTCGTGGGCGTCCCAAAGCCCCTGGGCCTGGCAGACGGCTTGATGGATGGCGGCCAGATGGCTGACGTTGACATACCAGGATTCGCCGTCCTGACGGGGATCGCTGCATCCATCCGCACTGGCGATGACGCGTCGCCCGGCCCATCCGGGCGCCAGTTCGGCGGCAAGCTTGCCGGGATGCGCTTCCAGCAACAACGCGGACGACGGCGCGGCTCCCGCCAGGCCAACCTGGGCTCGCGCTCCCCAACGGCGCAGCCAGCCCGCCAAGGATTCGGCCAGCTCGTGCAGGGGAGAAATCACATGGATTCGCTCCGGCAGGATGTGGCAGCACGGCGACTCCGGGTCCATCGGCAAGGCCGGCTCCTCCAGGGGCAGCAACAAGGAGAAGCTCGTGCCCAGGCCCAGATCACTGACCATGCGCATCTGGCCGTTCATCAGTTGACTGAGCCGCTGGCAAATCGCCAGGCCCAGGCCGGAACCCGCCACCACGTTGGTACTGCCTTCCGTTTGATAGAAGGGCTCGAAGATGTAGGGTTGATCTTCTTCTGCGATGCCCCGTCCATTGTCCGTCACCTGCCAAAGCAGGCAGGAGCGCTCATCCTGCCGGTCCAGCAGTTGCACACGCAACACGACACGCCCGTAGTCCGTGAACTTGACGGCATTGCTCACCAGATTGTTCAGTATCTGCCGAATGCGCGCGTGATCGCCTTGCAGCCGCAAGGGCAGTTGCGGATCCAGGCAAGCATAGAGTTCCAGACCTTTGGCCAAGGCAGCCGCACTGTAGCCCTGGATTACTTCCTGGACAATCTCCGTCGGGGAGAACTCACTGACTTCCAGCTCCAGCTGGCCGGCCTCGATCTTCGATACGTCCAGTACGTCGCAGATCAACTGCAGCAAGGTCGCCGAGGACCCCTCCAGGGCCCGCAGATACTCGCGCTGCTGAGCGTCAAGGGAGGTGCGCGCAAGCAGCTCCAAGGTGCCCTGCACGCCATACAGAGGGGTGCGGATTTCGTGACTCATGGTAGCCAGGAACAAGGTCTTGGCGGCATTGGCCGCATCGGCAGACTGACGCGCCGACTCCAATGCCGCTTCGGCTTGCTTGCTCGCGCTGATGTCGCTGAACACGCAAAGCAGGACGTCCTCGCTCTTGTAGCGGGTGACCACGCTACTCAAACGCAGATGGCGCCCCTCAGACGTCACGAAACTGACGTCATGGGGCACATTCGGTGCCATGAATGCCGATCGGATCCAGCCGCGGCAAAGGGCTTCCCGTTCGTCGCCAGTGCCCAGCCACTGCTGGGCCAATTGGTTTTCCAGCACCATCTGCGCATCGCTGCGGCGCACGACACACAGGGCCACTGGCGCCATCTGGATCAGGTCGCGACTGAATGATTCGCTCTCGATCAACGCCTGAATGCGGTGGATGGTAGGTTTGATAAGCCGGTTGTCGAAGCGGCGCATCAGCAAAAGAATCATCGCGATACTGATCACGCAGAACAGCAGCGCGCCCAGCAATTGCTTCCACAGGCCCAGCAAGACATCCGCCAGGCCGATGGAGTACACCAGCTGCCAATCGGACGACATCAGGCTTTTGCGAATGACCAGGTGGTCGGGAAATAGGCCATCGCCGACGAAGCCGAAGAAGTCGGCGCGTTGATGTTGAAACAGCGACCAGCCATGACGCTCGTGAGGCATGTTGCTGAATACCAGCATGCCATCCGCATTGAGCATCATGAATTCGCCCGCGCTCTGGTCGCTAAGCGTTTCTGACACAGCCCGGCTGTTCATTTCGAGGGCCAGCCAGCCGGAATTAGGATCGTTCCGATCCAGCCGCTTGAAGATGTAGAGGTATGGGTCCTGCCTGTTGCGATTGGTCAGCCACAATTCTTGCAATGGCGCTCCGTGATCGTCCCGGAGCGCATGCAGGCGCAGAAGGATATGGCTGGGCAGGACAGGCGTTTCTTCGGAGGCGTTGAACAGGCGGGTGACACTTGAGCGCTGATCGCTTCCCACATACAGCAGGTTCACTTGCTGCGCGGCGAGATAGTTGCTCATGCGCCGCGTCAACCAGATGCTCCATTGGTTTTCCGGTGGCTCGCCCACGAGAAAGTGCACTTCTTCCACCGAAGAGGCGTACGCCAGCGACCCCGACGGATTGACGTGGCGGACGGCCGACAGGCTCAGGCTTTCCAGCAACGCCTCGCGTATGGTGAAGAAAGTGTGCGCTTCGGCAATCGCGCTGCTCATGTATCCCCGACGCTGGGAGATATCGTTGTTGAACGTGAACAGCAGGAAATTGTAGGCGCCGCTGAGGATGCCGATCGACAACACGGCGGCAAAGATCCGAAGCAAGCGCCGAACGGCTTCAGGACTGGAAAGCAACGGACTGATCTGCTGCAGGTAGTTCTTTAATCTCATAATCTGAATCTACGACTCAGGTCAGAGATTTGACATCAGACAATCCTTAACCGGATCCGACGATCAGCGGCGCTTCGCAGCCATACTACTTCGTCTCCCCTCGGAGGTCCGAGCACTGGTTCGTCACAAGAGAAATAGGAATCGTCCTAAACGTTTCGAGCCCGGTTCCCGCTATTGTCTTGCGCTCGCGGCCAACCGTGATGCTGTCCGGATGAGCCACGCAACGGCTGGAGCAGGCCCGCATACGGAAAGCGCCCGGCACAACAGCCTATGTCATGGAGAGCGCGGACCGAGATGGAGTCGAAGGTGGCGAAAAACTATAAGAACATTGATGTCTACGATGCGGCCAAGGCACGCATCCGTCTGGCATTCCAGCACTTCGAACGTGTCTGCGTGGCATTCTCTGGAGGCAAGGACAGTTCCGTCACCCTGCACTTGGCGCTGGAAGTGGCGCATGAGCTCAACAGGTTGCCGGTGGACGTGCTGTTCATCGACCTTGAAGGGCAGTATCACGCCACCATCACGCACGTCAGGGAAATGTTCGACCGCCCGGACGTCCGTCCCTGGTGGGTGTGCTTGCCCATCAATCTGCGCAATGCCTCCAGCCTGCGCGAGCCCTACTGGTGCGCCTGGGAACCTGGCAGGGAGGCAGACTGGATCCGCCCTATGCCAGACCACCCCGCGGTCATTCGGGACTTGAAGTATTTCCCTTTCTTCCGCAGCCGGATGGAATTCGAGGACTTCGTTCCTGCGTTCAATGCCTGGCTGGCCCGGGACGTTCCCACCGCCTTCCTGGTGGGCATCCGCTCGGATGAATCGCTCAATCGTTACCTGGCGGTCAAGGCCAGGAACACGCCGAAGAAAGGCGCCTGGCGGCCTGACGCCGCCGCCGCCGCGATCCCCTGGAGCTCGGATCCGAACGGCGATGGCCGCGCAGTGTCGTTTTTTCCGATCTACGACTGGCGCTTTGAAGATCTGTGGCGCTACGTTGCCGACCGACGCTGCAGCTACAACCGGCTGTACGACCACATGTACCGTGTAGGCATACCGTTTTCCCAAATGCGCATTTGCCAACCTTTCGGAGACGACCAGCGCAAAGGACTGGACCTGTTCCACAAGATCGAACCAGAGACCTGGGAGCGCGTTGTCCAGCGGGTATCCGGAGCGAACTACGCGGCGCGATACTGCAGGCAGAGGTTTCTTGGCTACCGCGGCGGGCTGGGGCTACCGCCGACGTTCGCCTCCTGGCGCGCGTATAGCGGATTCCTGCTCAGCACCCTGCCGCCGCCCTTGAAGGCGGTGTATAGCCGGCGCATACGGAAGTTCATCGGCTGGTGGGCCAAGAATGGCTATCCCCTGCATGTCTGGCCGGACGCGGGCACACCGGCGCTGGAGAACAAGAAGAAACAGCCGTCCTGGAGGCGGGTCGCGATGGCGCTGCTGAAGCAGGACATGGCCCGCTCGCTGTCATTCAGCACATCGAAGACCGATTTGAAAACGCTGGCCCTGCCCGAAGGATAGCCATCTGATGCAAGCCATTGAACCCCAACACACCATGTTGCAGCCTCGCAAGACCGATACCTTTGCGCTGGGAGAGTTGAATGCCTGACGATATCGTCAACCAGGCAGACCTTCTGTTTCAGCGCCTGGAGAGCCTGCCGCTGCGGCAGAAGGTTGATGCGATCAACAGGATTCGACAGAAGCTGCACTCGCGCAGTCCTTTCTCCGAAGAGCCGGTCGATTGCGTGCAATGGTTGCCAGCCGAAGAAGTCGAGGGCAACGACTACAACCCGAATAGCGTCGCGCCACCCGAACTCCGGTTGCTCAAGCATTCGATCGAGATGGACGGATTCACCCAGCCCATCGTCGCCCACGCCGAGTCGACCCGGCACCTGGTCGTTGACGGGTTCCACCGCCATTACATCGGCAAGACTTCGGAGCCCATCCGCCTGCGCATTCACGGCTACCTGCCCATCGTCCATATCCGGTCTTCGCGCGGGGATCTGCCCGATCGCATCGCATCGACCATCCGGCACAATCGCGCCCGTGGCGTCCATGGGGTGCAACCGATGACAGACGTTGTCGTCGCGTTGCGTAATGCTGGCTGGAATGACGAGTGCATTGCCCGGAACCTGGGCATGGACCCGGAAGAAGTCCTGCGATTCAAGCAGGTTGCAGGGCTGCCCGAACTATTCAGCAGCCATGAATACTCCCGTTCCTGGGACTGACGGTATCGCTGCCAGCCCAGAGGGCTCCCGTAATCGCCAGGTCGCCGAACAAGCCGCGGCAGACTGCGGCTTGTTCGGCTTCCGTGGTGCCCCAGCGCCGGATCAGAAGCGCATGGCCAGCTTGAGCACACCAGACTGCTGGCGGTTGCCGCCGCCGAACTGTGCGTCGTAGGCAATGCCGGCCGTCGTGTTGCGCGTGATGGCCATTTCGGCGCCCAGCCCGAGCACTGCGGCGTTGCGCGCGATCGGCACGCCCGTCACGGAGAACGTGCTGCCGCCATCGAACGCCAATTGCTGCTTGGGCGTCACATCACCCATGGCGTGGCGCCAGCCCAGCGACGCGGTCAGGCGGCCGGGTGCATGCTCCGAACCGAACTCCCATGCGCCGCGCAGTCCCAGCGTGGTGCTGGTCACGTCATCGGAGCTGCTCGAACCACGCAGGGCCGCCGTGCCGCCAGATTCCTCGAACCCACGCGTGCGCAGCTGATTCCACGCCAAGCCTGCAAAGGGTTCGATGGTGTAGGCATCTGCCAGCGGCAGGTTGTAGCCCAGCTCGGTGAACACTTGCGTGGACGAGGCGTGATAGGAGGACTCGAGCCGCTGGTTCAGGCTGCCAGCCACGACATCGCGCTTCGCATCGATATCGTGCCAGGTATAGGCTGCGCCGGCCATAAAGCGGATATTGCCGGGGCCTGCTTGGAAGTTCCGCCCGCCGAACAGAGTTGCCGTGTAGCTGTCGACATTGGTGCGCGACGATACGTCGTCGATGGAGTTGTGGCTGCCGATGTAGCCAACCGCGCCGCCCAGGCGCCATCCGCCGCCCACCGCGCCATCGCCGCCGACGAAGAGCCCGCCGGCCGATTGGCTCAGACTCGACGCGTTGCCGTCACTGCCGAACTTGCTCCAGTTGCCGAACGCTTGCGCCCAAACCGGCGATGCGCCGCTTTGCGGCAAGGCCGCGGACGACGACGAGCCCAGCTGCGCCGTGGGACGTCCGGCGAGCGCCGGCGCGTCGAGGTTGCCGCGCAGGTGAGACAGCGGCAACGTGCGCACGGTATCTCCTTGGCTCAACAGTACGCTGGCGGTGCTTGCATATGCTTCGCCCGAAAGCATCCTCAATGCCGAGCGCGCTTCGTTCGGCGTCATTGAGAGCACAGCCGTCGCCACCTGGCTGGCGCCCGTGTCCTTGCCGGCGGCAATGCCGCTGTCGACCAGGTTAGAGCCGCTACCGGCCGAGGGAGACTCATTGCCGCCTGCAGATGCGTTGCCGGTCGAGGTCGAGCCATTGCCGGTCGAGGTCGAGCCATTGCCCGCCGAGGCCGAGCCATTGCCGGTCGAGGCCGAGCCGTTGCCCGTCGAGGTCGAGCCGTTGCCCGTCGAGGTCGAGCCATTGCCCGCCGAGGTCGAGCCGTTGCCCGTCGAGGTCGAGCCGTTGCCCGTCGAGGTCGAGCCGTTGCCAGACGCGGGCGGCTCTTCCTTGTCCAGCGCACCGCCCACGTTGCTCTCGTTGCCCGAGCCTCCAATGCTGCCGATCGGCACGTCATTGCGCGTCAGCGTCATGTACGCATTTTTCGGGTCATAGCTGAGCGTGGGTGTCAGGAAGGCATACGCGCTCGAAGCGCCGGTGAACTGGCCCTGTATGCCGCCATCCGCCGTCAAGATGTTGTAGGTCGTACGCGGCGCGTAATTGCCATCGGGGCCCACATGCGCCACGGTGCCGTCGAGGTAGGCTACGCCCGTGACGTGAATGCGATCGCTGGTGCTACTGGTGGGATCGGCATGCACGCGGTAGATGGTGTTCTGGCCGAAGGTCAGGTTGCCGTTGACGGTAAGCGTGCCCATGGGCGAGCCGTCATTGCCGGGAGAAATGACCGCGGTGGGATAGAGATTGGTGGAGCCAACCTGACCCACGCCGGCCAACACGACTTCGCGGCCGATATCCATGGGGCCGTTCAGCTTGCCGTCGATTTCCAGCGCGCCGTCGGCGATCAGGATGGGACCGGTGAGACCGCTGCTATCGGCGGTCAGGATCACCGAGCCCGGGCCGGTCTTGACGAAGCCCTGTGTGCCTTGCAGCGGGTTGTCGATGGTGTCGACGAACTGACCGGACGCATAGGTGCCGTCGCCAACCACGATCGCCGGGGGGTTGCCGCCGCTGCCGACCAAAGTGATCGGAGCGCCTTGCAGGCGATACCGATCGGTAGCGAACTGAATGCCCGACACGCGCACCGGACCGGCGCTGCCGTCCACGCTCACGGTGCCAGCGGCGCCCGTGAAAATGGCATAGCCACCGTCGGGCAGCGCTCCCGTGGCGTTGCTCGGGCTGTTCCAGTTCGCGCTGCTGGCGCTCCAGGTGCCGTTGCCGCCGCCCGATTGCGCCGCGGATGCCGCGCCATTGCCGTTCCACAGGTTGGTCGTGCTCGGGCCCAGGATCAAGTTGATCTGCTTGTCGCCCGTAAGTGTCTGGATGGTTGCGGCGGGGGCCGAGTCGCCTGAGACCGAACCCAGCGTCAGGCCGTTCCCGCTCAGGCTGCCGCCGTACGACAGGATCCGGTAGTAACCGGCATTGACGCCCAGGGTGTTGACCGACACGTTCAGCGTGGTGTTGTTGATGGCCGCGTTGCCGCGCACGGTGATGTTGTCGCCCGTGCCGGGTTGCGTGATGGGCAGCCCGGCATAGCCGGTCTCGAAATCAAACACGGCGTTGTTCATCGACAGATTGCCGTTGACGACCAGGTTGCCGTTGGAGACTCCGGTCGGCGTGCCGACTTCGTATCCGGGAGCCACGCGCGCACCCGTCACGTTGAGATCGCCATTGATCGAGCCGAAGCCCGCGATGGTGCCGTTCGAGTTTCCATTGACGTTCCCGCCCAGAGTCACCCCTGCTCCACCGCCGTTGCCGCCGATCACCAGCGTGCCGCCGCTGACATCGACCCCACCGGGGAAATTGACCGAACCGTCGAACACTTGCGTATTGCCCGCCCCAACGGTCAGGTCCGCAGCCGTGACGCCACCGCAGTAGGACGCGCTCAACGCGAGCGTCGCCGTCAGCCATTTCTTTGTGTCGTTTATCAACGTAAATCCTCCATATGTCGATTAATACCCGAGACATCCAGACATTACTGGATCGCTATAAAAGTATTATTAAGTAACCGCCCCATCCGAATGGGCGGATGAGTTTTCTCGAAAAAAGGACGCAATTTATACCCCTTTTTTTGCAATACCAATAATTAATGAATAGATACCATCTTTATTATTGAAATAACAAAGTTGGATACCATCCAAATATCTACATATTCGGTTTGGATACCATCCATATTGGTTTTATAGTGAAAACGATTACTATCTGAATACACTAGGAAGCCAATTCGGATACCATCCAAGTTGTTGAAATACATGCCTATTTCACGACAAAATGGAAACAAATAGACATAAATGCCGCCATCTTGCCGGACCTCAATGCAAGCCCGACCGGGAGTTTTTGAGGGAATGTTTATTACTGATTCGGACCTGCTCAGGATTTCCGCTTTCCCGCCGCTTTTTCCAGCCGCTGTTTCCAGCGATTAATGCCCGTTCCAACCCCGCGTGATTCTTCGAATTTTTTCCGTGTTTACCGAAGCGGGATTTACCGTTCCAGCCAATATCCAGGCGCCAGTTTGACCAGGCATACAATTCCCCGATCAACCG
Organism: Achromobacter sp. D10; assembly: GCF_035282245.1. Classification (NCBI taxonomy): domain Bacteria; kingdom Pseudomonadati; phylum Pseudomonadota; class Betaproteobacteria; order Burkholderiales; family Alcaligenaceae; genus Achromobacter; species Achromobacter sp. D10. Next base: position 259,003 of record NZ_JAYJLE010000002.1, on the reverse strand, counting down.
AAACCTTGACGCGCCGGAATTCACCCCCACTCTTACTCCCACACCGACGGTGGAAGTCCGGGCTTCGACCGTCACGGCGCCGTGGCCACGCGCGGACTCCCCCGTCCACCATGGCGCCGCTACCACACGCAAACCGCTTGGCAGTGCTGCATTCGCGCACATGGGGTAACCTTCTGCCTGAACAAATCTGAGGTGTTGGAAATAACAATGGGTTTTGAAAAACTTGCCGACCTGCGCGAGCAGCTGCGGGCACAGGCTCAAAAGGCGGTGCCGGTCCAACCGAAGGCGGCAGGCCGGACAAAAAAGCGGGAGCCTGTTCAACAGAAGGCCGCGGCCCGGCCGCAACAGAAGCGGGAGCCTGTCGACCCGGCTGTCGAAGCCATCTGGCGCCTGCAAAAGCACTTCCCGCAGGCCTTCCCCAAGAATCCGGCGCCGAAACTGCCGCTCAAACAGGGCATCCTGGCCGACGCCGCCCAGCATCTCGAAAAGCTGGGCATGACCCAGGAGCAGTTGAAGCAAGCCATCGCAACGTGGTGCAAGGGCACGCGCTACTGGAGCAGCATGGTCGCGGACGCAACACGCGTCGACCTGCAGGGCCAACCGGCGGGCACCGTGACGGCTGAACAAGCCGCCTATGCGCGACGCCAGGCTTCACGCCGGCCGGCGGGCAAAGCCCGTCCCGCGAAGAAGGCTGCCGCGCCTGAGGCTGCGTCGGCTGACGCGCCGGTTGCCGAGTCCGCTCCCGAATCCACGGCCCCCGCGCCGACGTCGAGCGATACCCCCTGAGAACGCGGTGAAGCCTGCCGTGCGGCGATTTTTTCGTCTCGCCGCGCGGCCAGGCTACACAAGCCAAAATTTCTGTGTATAATCGCTGTCTTTGGTGGACACGGCCTTCTGAAAACCAAATCAGAAATCACACCAAAAATGCAGTGCCTCCGCGGGAGTAGCTCAGTTGGTAGAGCGCAACCTTGCCAAGGTTGAGGTCGCGAGTTCGAGACTCGTCTCCCGCTCCAAATACAAAAAGGAAGCAACGGCCAACACCGCGCTTCCTTTTTTCTTGCAAGTGCTGGCGCAATGGCAGAGTGGTTATGCAGCGGATTGCAAATCCGTGTACGTCGGTTCGATTCCGGCTTGCGCCTCCAGCGATTTCTCAAAAAACCCGCAGACATGGCTCTGCGGGTTTTTTGTTTTCCGGCCCGCCAACAGTGACTGCTGAAATTCAACCGACGCGAGATGAGAGCGCGACGCCTCAAGCGAGGCGCATCTGTTCCTCAGCATCTGGTTACGCATCACTACGCGCCGGCAATCAAATGATTGCTATGGTGACGCCGTTTGCCACTCAAGACGATTCCATGCGCACTATTCCGAACTCTCGAGCCCGCTCCTCTTCCGCGCTGCTGACGCTGTCCGCGGCGGCATTGCTCACCCTGGCGCCGCTCGCGGCGCAGGCGGATTCGGACAAGCATCGCCACCGCCACGGCCGCGAGTACAAGGAGCAATATTGGGACGGCGCCTGTAAGGTCGAGCGCAAATGGAAGCGCAACGGCGACTACCAGGAAAAGCGCAAGTGCCGCGACGATTACCGCTATGGCTACGCGCCCCAGCCGGTGGTCGTGCCTGCGATGCCGGCGCCCGCCATCGTGATCAACCCGCCCCCCATCATCATCCGGCCCTGAACATGGATCAGTCGGTGAAGGACGCGCTAGCCCGCTGGCCCAACGTGCCGGCGGTGTACGGCTGGCTGTCCCTGGATGCGCGCGGCCGCTGGCGCCTGCACCCGCAAGGCCAGTCGGCTGCAGGCGGTCCGGGCGAGTCCATCACCAACGTACAGATCCTGGAATTCATCAACCGCAACTATGAACATGACGACGCGGGCCGCTGGTTTTTCCAGAACGGCCCCCAACGCGTGTTCCTGCGGCTGGACGCCGCGCCTTATGTGCTGCGCTTGAGCGACGATAGCCGCGGCCTGCTTACGCACACGAATGCGGCGGTGGATTCGGTCGACGCCTGGCGGCTGGACGACGCAGGCCAACTGTATGCCATGACACCCTTGGGCGCCGGCATCGTGCTGGATCGCGACCTGCCGCCGCTGCTGGAAAAAATGGCCACGGCTGAAGGCGCGCCACTACTGGATGCGCTGGCGGATGTCGCCCCCGGCCAAGTGATCCAGGCCACCCTGCCCGGTATCTATCCCACCGCGCCGCTGGCGCTGATCGCGCAAAAGGATGTGGCGCGGGAACTGGGCTTCGATCCAGCCCCGCACGCCTGAAGCGCGCTCAGAACATACCGTTGGGATTGGCGGACTGCTCGGGAATGGGCTGCACCGCGTCCCAGTGCTCCACGATCTTTCCCTGCTCCAGGCGGAAGATATCGATGATGGCGCTGCCGCGATCGCCAGGCTGGCGCACCGCATGCACATGCAGGATCACGTAATCGCCGTCGGTAAAGACGCGCTTGATCTCGCTGCGTGACTGCGGAAACTTCTCGCGCAGAAAGCCGATGAATTTACGGAAACCCTCGGGCCCATCCGCCGCGTTCGGATTGTGTTGCACGTAGCGGTCGCCCACGTACTTCAGGGCCGCCTCGGCGTCCTTCTGGTTCAGGCCCTGCTCGTAAAAGGCCAGCACGGCCGCTTTGTTGGCGGCCTCCTGCTCGGCGGACGCATGGGCGGCGGGGGACAAGGCCAGGGCCAGCATGGCCACGGCTGCGGCGCGCTTGAAATACGGCTTGAACATGGAAACTCCGAAAATGAAAAACGGCCGGGCCATTCTATGGTCCGGCCGTCTCATCGGCCACGTCCGTGGCGGTAGACAGTCTAGTGCGCGCAGCGATCAGCCGCGGCCGCTCTTGACCAGCGCGAACTTGCCGTCGCCCAGCAGCGCCAGCACGGCGGCCGCCACCGTCAGGAAGATCGGATATTCCCAGCCGCCGCCCGCGTTGCCGAAGCCCCAGCCATTGGGGAAATGCACCGTCGAAGCCACGAACAGCTGCACCACGGCGATGGCGGCCACCCAACGCGGCAGGACGCCCAGAATCAGCAACAAGCCGGCGCCGACCTCAAAGAAAGTCACAGGGTATGCCAGCCACCCGGCGAAGCCGATCTTGGCGAAGAACTGTGCCGTGCCGGGCAGCGTGAACACCAGCAGTTTGGTCAGGCCATGGGCCAGGAACATGATGCCGAGCGCCACACGCAGCAGCAGCGCGGCATAGGGCGCGGTACGGGTATCAACCATTGCACTCTCCTAGAGCGGTAGGGAATCGCCCAGGATGGGAAGATTCTTGATGAGCGCTATTCTTGCGATTCCAAAAACAAAGATAAACATGCAGAATTGCAAATTATTGTTCCCCGATAGGAAACAATCTTGGATACGCACACCGCCATGCAAACCTTTGCCAAGGTCGTGGAATTGGGCTCGTTCGCGGCTGCGGCCGACAAGATGGGCCAGGCGCGGTCCGTGGTCACCCGCCAGATCGCCTACCTGGAGCAAAAATACGGTGTGCGCCTGCTGAACCGCACCACGCGCAAGCTGAGCATGACCGACGCAGGGCGCGCCTTCTATGAGCGCGTGCGGCCTATCCTGGCGGAGGTGGCCGATCTGGAACTGTCGCTGCAGGCCGAAGGGCAGCGCCCCAGTGGCCGCTTGCGGGTAAGCGCGCCGGTATCGTTTGGCATCCTGCACCTGGGCCCGGCCATTGCCGAGTACCTGCAACGCTATCCCGACGTAATCATCGACCTGGACTTGAACGATCGCGTGGTGGACCTGGTGGAAGACGGCTATGACGTGGCTGTGCGTATCGGTCCGCTGCTGGATTCCTCCTTGGTCGCGCGGCCACTGGCGCCGCAGCAGCTGCTGGTCTGTGCCGCCCCCGAATACCTGCAGCGCCACGGCACGCCGCAAACGCCGGATGAGCTGAAGCAGCACCGCTGCCTGCATTACGCCTATGCGAGCACAGGCAACGAATGGCATTTCGAGAAGGATGGCGTGACCCATCTGGTGAGAGTGAATGCCGCGCTGCGCGCCAACAACGGCGACGTGCTGCGTACGGCAGCCCTGGCCGGCCACGGCATCATCCTGCAGCCCGACTTCCTGGTGGGCGACGACATCCGCGCCGGGCGCCTGGTGGCCTTGCTGACCGACTACGCCCATACCCCAATCTCCATGTACGCCGTCTATCCGCACCGGCGCTTCCTGTCGCCCAAGGTACGATCCTTCGTGGAGCATCTGGAAGGCCGCTTCGGCGCCCCCTCTCCGGTCGTCCCGGGCCGGCGCGCCAGCCCCCGCCGCAGCCGTTAGAATCGTACCCATGACCGCAAAATCGCCCCTCGAATATTTCCCCGCGCCGCGCCGTTCGCATTTCTGCAGCCAATGCGGCTCGCCCATCAGCCGCCGCGTTCCCGAAGGCGACAACCGCGAACGCGACATCTGCGATCATTGCGGTGCAATCCATTACCAAAACCCAAGGCTGGTGGTCGGCACCGTGCCGGTCTGGGAGAACCGCGTCCTGCTGTGTCGGCGCGCGATCGAACCGCGCTACAACACCTGGACACTGCCCGCCGGCTTCATGGAATTGGGCGAAAGCACCGCTCAGGGCGCCGCGCGCGAGACCCTGGAAGAATCCGGCGCCCGCATCAAGCTGGGCGAGCTCTACACCGTCATCGACCTGCCCCAGATCGACCAGGTGCACGTGTTCTACCTGGCCAACGCGCTGTCGGCCGAGCTCGACCCGGGCCCGGAAAGCCTGGAAGCCCGCTATTTCGACGAAGCGGAAATCCCCTGGGACGACCTGGCGTTCCGCACCGTGGCGACGACGCTGCGTCATTACTTTGACGATCGCAAGCAGGGCCTCTACCCTCCCCATCACTACACCCTAGAATCGCACCGTTGAAACTGCCCTGGCTCGCCGTCGACACCCCTTTTCCGCCGGCGGAATTTGCGCTTGCGGATCCCGACGGCCTGCTCGCGGCGGGCGCGGACCTGTCTACCCCCAGGCTGATCGAGGCCTACTCCAACGGCATTTTCCCGTGGTATTCCGAGGGCGAGCCCATTCTTTGGTGGAGCCCCGATCCTCGCATGGTGCTGGCCGTGAAGGATTTTGCGCCCTCGCATTCGCTGCGCAAGCTGTTGCGGCAGATCGCAGGCCAGGAACAGGCCCCGGCGCCGCGCGTGCAGGTTCGAGTGGACACCGCCTTTGCCGAGGTCATGGCGCAATGCGCCGCGCCGCGTGAGGGTCAGCCAGGCACCTGGATAACCGCGGCCATGCAGCAGGCCTATCGCGCCTGGCACGAAGCGGGTTATGTCCACAGCATCGAAACCTGGATCGACGGCGAACTCGCGGGCGGCCTCTACGGCATCAGCCTGGGTCGCATGTTCTTTGGCGAATCCATGTTCGCCCGCGCGCCCAACGCCTCGAAGATCGCACTGGCCTATCTGGTGCGCTATCTGGCCGCGCAAGGCGTGGAACGCATCGACTGCCAGCAGCAGACGCGCCATCTGGCAAGCCTGGGCGCGCTTCCCATTCCGCGCGCGTCGTTCCTGCAGCATGTGCGCGCGGCGACGGCGCTGCCGCCCATCGCGTGGGCACGCGGCACCCTGGACAGCGCCGGTCGCTTGCATCCCGACACAGTATCGGCCGCAGGGTTCGGCGTTAATATGTAGCCATCCTGCTGCGGCCCTGCCGCCATACTGCGGGACCTCCGATGAGCCAGCTCAAAGAACTTCCCTTCTCCACCCTGCAGTTCTACGCCACCGCTCCCTACCCTTGCAGTTATCTGCCGGGTCGCCAGGCACGGTCGCAGGTCGCCGCGCCTGGCCACCTGATCAACGCCGGCACGTATTCGCAACTGGTGGAGCAAGGCTTCCGCCGAAGCGGACTATTCACTTACCGTCCCCATTGCGACAACTGCCACGCCTGTATCCCGGTACGCGTGGATACGGCGGGTTTTGCGCCCAATCGCAGCCAGCGCCGCGCCTGGCGCGATCACCAAGGGCTGCAATCATTCGTGGCCGAGCTGGCCTGGTCACCCGAGCACTACCGGCTCTATACGCGCTACCAACAAGGCCGCCATCCGGGCGGAGGCATGGACGAGGACAGCCGCACTCAATATGCGCAATTCCTGCTCACCAGCCGCGTCAACACCCGGCTGGTGGAGTTCCGCAATGAGACAGGCGCGCTGGTCATGGTGTCCATCATCGACGTGCTGGACGACGGTCTGTCTTCCGTCTACACCTTCTACGATCCCGACATCGCGGGCAGCCTTGGCACCTACAGCATCCTGTGGCAAATAGAACAATGCCGCACGTTGAACCTGCCCTGGTTGTACCTGGGCTACTGGATCGCCGACAGCCGCAAGATGTCCTACAAATCCAGCTTCCACCCAGCCCAATTCCTGGTGGATGGCGTGTGGGGCGACCAGCCCGCGCCGCCACCCGGCTGATCCCCCCGTTCTTCGGGGCGCCTAGCACGGCGCAAGGCCGGCAAAATTCGCTCTACAATTCCGCCCCATGTCTATCCTCTTCCACGCCTATCCCCTGGCCCGCCCGGCGCTGTTCGCCATGGACGCGGAAACCGCCCACGAAGTCACTTTGTCGGGCCTGCAGCGCGCCTATGAATGCGGCGCCACGCGCAAGCTCATGCACGCGCAGCCGAAAGCGCCCAGCACGCTGATGGGCTTGCAACTGGCCAACCCCATCGGGTTGGCCGCGGGCCTGGACAAGAACGGCGCCTATATCGACGCCTTGGGCAACCTGGGATTCGGCTTTATCGAGGTAGGCACGGTGACCCCGCGCGCGCAACCCGGCAATCCCAAGCCGCGCATGTTCCGGCTGCCGCGCGCCAACGCGCTGATCAATCGGCTGGGCTTCAACAACCAGGGGCTGGACGCCTTTCTCGCCAACGTGCAGCGCAGCACCTGGCGCAAGCAAGGCGGAGTGCTGGGGCTGAACATCGGCAAGAACGCGGACACGCCGATCGAGCGTGCCGCGGACGACTACCTCATTGGGCTGGAAGGCGTGTATCCGCATGCCGACTACGTGACGGTGAACATTTCCTCGCCCAACACCAAGAACCTGCGCGCGCTGCAAGGCGGGGACGAATTGTCCGCGCTGCTGGCGCAACTGGCCAATAAGCGCCGCGAGCTGGAAGACAAACACCAACGTCGCGTCCCCATGGCGGTGAAGATAGCGCCCGACCTCACCCACGAGCAGATCGATTCCATCGCGGAAACACTGCCGCGCCACGGTATCGACGGCGTCATCGCCACCAACACCACGCTCTCGCGCGATGCCGTCAGCGGCCAGCCCCATGCGGAGGAAGCCGGCGGCCTGTCCGGCGCGCCAGTGCATGAACTGTCTCTGGCGGTAATTCGCCGGCTGAAGGAACGGCTGGGCGGCAGTCTGGCGATCATCGGCGTGGGCGGGGTCATGTCGGGCCGCCAGGCGCGCGAAAAAATGGACGCGGGCGCCGATGCGGTGCAGCTCTACACCGGCCTGATCTATCGCGGCCCGGCCCTGGTGGGCGAGTGCGTGCGCGCCGTGGCGCGCTGACCGGCAACCACGCCGGACTCTACGGAAAAGCAGGCAAAAAAAAGGGGCCACCCGGCGGGTGGCCCTAATTCCAGCTCTGCTCTGTCACTCAACAGTACTACATAACTGCGGTTTGCGCAGCATCGCGCGCCAAAAACTTAGGCGCTGCGACGGCTACGGCTGGCAACCTTGGTCGCGGCGTCGGCGGCATCCGAGGCAGCCTTGAAGGTCGCGTTGGCGGCGGCATTCAGGTTCGACTCAGCGACTTCAGCGGCCTGCTTGGCAGCCTTGGTCATCGAATCGTAGGCGCTGGTCGCGGTGGCCAGCGAGGACTTGATCAGGGCAACGGCGCTTTCGGAGCCGGTGGGGGCGTTCTTGGAGAACTGGTCGACGGCTTCGCTCAGTTGCTGCTGGCTTTCGGCGATCTGTTCTTCGGTCAGCTTGACCAGGCTGCTCTGCACGCCGGCGACGATGTCGTACACGTGCTTGGTGTAAGCCATGGCCTTTTCGGCGCCCGGCTGCAGCAGACCCGAGGCGAAAGCGGCGGCTTCCTGCGGATCCTTGACTTCCGTGGCTTGCTGCGACTTCTGGGCGACTTCGTCCAGGGTGGCCTTGACGACCTTCAGGTTCAGTTCGACCAGCTTTTCGAAGCCGGCGAAAACAGCCGACTGGGCGGCCACGATGGTGTTGATGCTGGCCTTTTGACGGTCCAGGACTTGTTGCGGGATAGCGCTCATAGAATGCTCCTTCAGGGTAGCCGGAGGCTGTCCGGCAAATAAGGAATGGTTGTCTGCGACGAACTAAAGAAACGTGCGCGGAAACTGGTACTACAAGCTACCGCCGGCCCGTTTGATGCACTGCACAATTGACATTCTAGACTGGGAAAAATACTTGTCAAGGAGTTTTTGTGCGACGCAACAAAGAATTGCACTTTGACGGTGCACGCCTTATCGGGATTTGATCCAGCACAAAGGTTTCCCACGATTCGGGAAATACCCGAAGTGACGTCGTATCAATTGTTTTCTAAACTGCTTTCACGCTGATGACAGACAAATAAACCCATAAATCAGCGCGCAACAACGAAATCGCAGCAAGCAAAACCCTGCAATTGGAGACTCCATGACCCTCATCCCCCGCACGCTTTCGGCCTTGCTCGCGGCCAGCGCCATGCTCGCAGCCGGCGCCGCCCAGGCGGAATATCCGGACCGCCCCATCAACATGGTGGTGCCGTTCGCCGCTGGCGGCCCGACGGACAACGTCGCGCGTTCGCTCGCGGAAGCCATGCGGCCGACTCTGGGCCAAACGGTCGTGGTCGAGAACAAAGGCGGCGCCGGCGGCACCATCGGCACCACCCAGGTGGCACGCGCCCAGCCCGACGGTTACTCCGTCCTGCTGATGCATGCCGGCTTCTCGACGGCGCCCTCGTTGTACAAGAATCCGGGGTACGACCCCCACAAGAGCTTCGAACCCATCGGCCTGGTGGTCGACGTGCCGATGACCATCATCGCGCGCTCGGACTTCCCGCCCAACAACATCAAGGAACTGGCCGAGTACGTCAAGCAGAACAAGGACAAGGTGTCCCTGGCCAATGCCGGCATCGGCGCTGCCAGCCATCTGTGCGGCACCATGCTGGTCGAAGCCCTGGGCGTGCAACTGCTGACCATTCCGTACAAGGGCACGGCGCCGGCCATGAACGACCTGCTGGGCAAGCAGGTGGACCTGCTCTGCGACCAGACCACCAACACCACCCAGCAGATCGACAGCGGCAAAGTGAAGGCGTACGCCGTCACCAGCCTGAAGCGCGTGCCCACGCTGCCCAACCTGCCGACCATGGACGAATCCGGCTACAAGGGTTTTGAAGTGGGTATCTGGCATGGCATGTGGGTGCCGAAGGGCACGCCCAAGCCCGTCGTCGACAAGCTCGTCAAGAGCCTGCAGGCTGGCCTGGCCGATCCGAAGTTCCAGGAGCGCATGAAGCAGCTGGGCGCCACGGTCCTGACCGCCGAAGCCAACCCGCAGGCCCTGGAAGCCAAGGTCAAGCAGCAAGTCCCGCAATGGGCCGAGCTCTTCAAGAAAGCTGGCGTCGAACAGCAGTAATCCACAGGCAGCGCTTTGCGCGCCGCTGATAAAAGAAAAGCCCCGTCAGGGGCTTTTCTTTTTGCTAGGGGCGCAGCGCTTCGGCGGCCATGCCCAGCCCGCTGAAACTAGTGGACACCGAGGGCTCGTAACCCAATGCTTCGGAAATGCTGGCGGCCGTGTCGACCAGGGCTTTGATCCAATCGTCCTGCAGACGCTCGGCGGGGGCCGAGATGGACAGGCCGGCGACCAGCTTGCCGGTATCGTCGAAAATACCCGCGGCGATGCAGCGCACGCCGAGTTCGAGTTCTTCGTTGTCGCGCGCATAGCCGTGGCGCCGCACCAGCGCCAGTTCGCGCTCCAGGCGGTCCAGGTCGGTCAGGCTGTTGCGCGTGTGGCCGGCCAGGCCTGTGCGCAGCGCGTATGCACGGACCTGGCGCGCATCCGCGGTCGACAGGAACAGCTTGCCGGTCGAGGTGAGGTGCAGCGGCGCGCGGCCGCCGATGGCGCGGACCACCTGCATGCCGGAGCGTTCGCTCCAGGCGCGGTCGATGTAGACGATTTCGTCGCCCTGCTGGACCGACAGGTTGATGGTCTGCCCGGTTAATTTGTGCAGCGAGCGCATGGCGGAGATGGCCGCTTCGCGCACGTTCAGCCGCCCCTTGACCAAGGACCCCAGCTCCAGCAGGCGCATGCCCAACTGATACAGGCCATTGTCGACGCGTTCTACGTAGCGCCCCACCACCAGGTCGTTCAGGATGCGATGCGCCGTGGACGCGTGCAGCCCGGTGGTCGCGGACAGCTCTTTCAGCGTTACCGGGTCGGGTTGCGCGGCCAGGGCATCGAGCAGGCGCATGGCACGCTCGATCACCTGAATGGCGATGGGATGGGCGGACGCGCCTTCGGTCTCGGCGTCCAGGGCATTGCGGGTAGTGGGGAGACGGGACATGGAAAGAGGGCTAGGACAGCCGCGCCGCCTGTAGGACCCCGCCTTCGGGAACCGGACTTGCGGCATCGCAGCAAACAGTTCTTTCCCGTATTGTGAAATTTACTGGCGCGTTTGGCAACCGGTTTTTGTATCAAAAAAAAGGGCCGCACATGAAGGGCGGCCCTGTCGTCATGCTGCCGGCGGCGGCGCAAGCTTGCCGCCCAGGCGCAGCACTTCAGCCCTTAAAAACTCCAGCGCCTCGGCTGCGGCGGCCGGTTCGCCCTTCACGCCCAGGTCGATATGGGGCGTGCCGCCCGCCTCGCCCACGCTGGGCAGGCTGAATGCCCGGACGCCCGGCCAACGGGTTTCCACGGTTTGCATGGCGGGCGTAATGCGCGATTCGGGCATGCTGAACACCAGAAAGGAATGTTCCGCATGCGCCCGCACATGCTGCAGCGCACGATAACGTGTGTCCAGCGTCCATTCCAGCATGGGCCACGCCATGACGGGAAAGCCCGGCACGAAGGTGTGGTCCTTGATGAAGAAGCCGGGAATTCGGTTGTAGGGGTTCGGCACGATCTCGCAGCCTTCCGGAAACACGCCCATCTGCAGGCGTTGCTGGTTTTCCGGTGCGCTCATGTCGGCCGTGCCCTGCCCCTTGGCGGCCATCTCGGCCGTCCGCAGGGCGATGGCCTGCTCGGCCTCGGGATGCAGCGCCAGCGGCAGGCCCAGCGCGGCCGCGGCGGCCTGGCGTGTATGGTCGTCGGGCGTGCCGCCAATGCCGCCACAGGAAAACACCACGTCGCCGGTGGCAAAGCTGCGCTTATAGGTGGCAATGAGCGTGTCGCGGTCGTCGGGCACGATCTCGGCCCAGCCCAGCTGCATGCCGCGCGCGGCCAGCAGTTCGACGACCTTGGAAAAATGCTTGTCCTGACGGCGGCCCGAGAGGATTTCGTCCCCCACGATGATGAGGCCGATACGGCGGGCGGCGGGTTCTGCGGCCATGTCCGATTCCAGTAGTTGAGAGGGATGACGCCGGTCAGACGTCGATGACGCGGTCCTCGCGCAAACGCTTGAGCGCTTCCAGACCATAGTGGGCATAGACCAGGGCGGAGAATACCGGCAGGATGACCCACGCCGGCGGCAACAGGTTCAACAGCGAACAGATCAGGCCTATGGTCCAGAAGCCGCCGTTGTTGCGTTCCAGGATCAGCTTGCGCTCGGCGGGGCTGGCATGTTCAACGATGGCGTCCACCCGCATCATGCGCGAGAACGCGAAGGCCCACCAGAAAATGGACAGCGCAATGGCCATCGGCGGCACCAGCCAGAGCGGCAGCGTCAGCAGCCAACCCGCGGCAAAGGCCAGGGATACCCAGATCGCGTTCCACACGCTGACCGCGGTCGCATGCCTGCCTTGGCGCGCGACGCTCACGTATTCACGCTTGCTGACGTGGCGCAGCACAAGCGGCATTACGAAGACGGCCGCAATCGCCAGGCCCAGGATGCCCGAGACTGGCAACAGAATGGCCACCGCGATCACGGGGATCATGTAGACCTTGAGCGAGAACAGCCCCATCGCCAACATCCAGTCCTCTGCCCGGTTGACGAAGTCCCAGCGCGCCGCCTCCGCCGCCAGCCATTCGTTAAGCGGTGTCCAGAACAGGTACAGCAACAACAGCGCCCCCACCAGCGCGATCAGGAACGGCAGCAATACCGCGAACAGCATGGAGGGGTGGCACTGGGACACCAGCGCGCGCTTGAACGCCTGGCCCACGCTGACGGCGCCGGCGCCGGCTGCGGAAAATCGGCCGTTGTCAGGCGTGGCGGAATCAGTGCGCAAAGCAGTCATGGACGAAGAATAAGGGGATAGACATCCCGGGTATGATAGTCAAACACGCCTTGATCTGCCCACATGTCTCTACTTGTACCCGATACCGACCTGGCTGCTCTGCGCGCGCGGCTCGGCACATCGCCCGACACCTGGCTGGTCGCCTGCTTCTGCGCGGCCTGGTGCGATACCTGCGAGCAATACAAGCCCAAACTGCAAGCGCTGGCCGACGCCATGCCGCGGCACGTCTTCGCCTGGATAGACATCGAGGACCACGCCGAACTGCTGGGCGACGAAGATGTGGAAAACTTCCCTACCCTGCTGGTGCAGATCGGCTCGCGAGTGGTGTTCTACGGACCGATGCTGCCGCATATCGGCCACCTGGAACGACTGCTTGAGAGCCTGAATGAAAACAGCCCCGCGATCGCCACGGCGTTGCCGGACCTGCCGCGCATGCTGGCTGCCTGAAAGCCCCCCAACCAAAAAAAAACCCGCAACGCCCCTAGGGCTTGCGGGTTTTTTCAAGCAAAAGCTTCTCAGGGCTTGCGGCTGCCGCCCAGCAGGACGGCAATCTGGCGCTTCGGCCCGGTGGAGCCGCCATTGTTCCTGGGCGCGGGCTCTTCGGCGGGAGCCGACGAGACCGAGGGCTCATAGGGCTTGAGGAAGAAATCGTCCACGGGCTGGCGCGGCGCGCCAGACGAGTAGCCAGAGCGGCGCTCGGACGTACGGCCACGGTCGCTGCCGCGGCTGTCACGGCCTTCGCGCGAGGACGAACCTCGGCGCTCATCGCTGCGGCGGTGGCTGCGCGCGACCAGGTCGGCCGGCACGTCGAGGGTACCGCGCGGCACTTCGCGCTTGATGAGCTTTTCGATATCGAGCAGAAAGCGTTCTTCATCGGGCGTGAACAAGGCAATGGCCTCGCCCGAGGCGCCCGCGCGGCCCGTGCGCCCAATGCGGTGCACGTAGTCTTCGGCGTTGTACGGCAGATCGTAGTTGATGACGCAAGGCACGCCGGCCACGTCCAGGCCGCGCGCGGCCACGTCGGTCGCCACCAGCACTTCCAGTTCACCAGCCTTGAAGGCTTCCAGCGCCTTCATGCGGTCGGCCTGCGTTTTGTCGCCATGGATCGATTCGGCGCGCACGCCGTCGCGCTCCAGGTCGCGGGCGAGCCGCGCTGTGCCGATCTTGGTGTTGGAAAACACGATGACCTGGTTCAGGCCACGCGACTTCACCAGATGCACGACCGCCGCGCGCTTGGCGTCGCTGGGCATCTTGTAGGCGATCTGGGTAATCGTGTTGGCGGTGGCGTTGCGCGCCGCGACTTCGATCTCGACAGGGTGGTTCAGGTACGAACGCCCGAGCTTGCGGATTTCGTTGCTGAAGGTGGCGGAGAACAACAGCCCCTGGCGCTGCGCTGGCAGCAGACGGATGATGCGTTCCAGGTCGGGCAGGAAGCCCATGTCCAGCATGCGGTCGGCTTCGTCCAGCACCAGAATGCCGACCTGGCTCAGGTTCACGTTCTTTTGCTCGACGTGATCGAGCAGGCGGCCAGGCGTGGCCACCAGCACTTCACAACCGCGGCGCAGGGCTTCCTTCTGCGGACCGATATCCACACCGCCGAAAACCACCGCGGAACGCAGCGGCGTCTGCTTGCTGTAGCGCTTGACGCTTTCGTAGACCTGGTCAGCCAGTTCGCGCGTGGGCGTGAGGATCAGCGCGCGCACCGGATGGCGCGCGGGCGATGCGCTGGTATTGGCCAGCGGCATGAGGCGGTGCAGGATCGGCAGCGTGAAGGCAGCCGTCTTGCCGGTGCCCGTCTGGGCCGCGCCCATGACATCGCGCCCTTCCACCACGACAGGGATGGCCTGGGCCTGGATGGGCGTGGGCGTGGTGTAGCCGGTTTCGGCGATGGACTGCAGAAGCAGGGGGTGCAGCCCGAAGTCGGCGAACGTCGGCGCGGGTGCGGCAGCGGCGGGTGCTACGGATTGAGTGGATTCAGTCATCAGGGTTAGGCAGATACCGGGACCAGTGAAAAAGAACAAAACGAGAGTGCTACGCGCACTGCACTACATATGCATCGGGACAGCCTGAACACGCGCAATCTTCCTCCTGCCTTGCAGGCCAGGCGGCGCATTCTGGATTCGATACTCATGAGGGCAGTACCAGGCCCGGATTGCTGTGGATAACATGATTTTAGCGCAGCCGCATTACCACACGGTCAAGACGCCGTTCGAAAGGCATTGCAAACGCCTGCAGACGCCCCCCAAAGAGCGCCCGCCGGGCATACCCAGCACGTCCACCAGATGGACGCTTTATGGCAATACCCTCAGCCGGCCAGCCAGCGCAGGCCCCAGAGCGCCAACATGCCGACAATGATGACCAGGACCGCGCTGCGGGTGCGCAGGAATACCAGGATGGCGACCACGCCGGCGACCAGCTTGTAGTCGAACACGGGCCCCAAGCCGGCCTTCCAGGGCAGCAGGTCCGGCACGATGATGGCGGTCAGCGCTGCCGCGGGCGCGTAGCGCAATGCGCGTCGCACCCCCTCCGGCAGGGGAATGTAGTCGCCGAACAGCATAAAGCCGGCGCGGGTCAGCACACTGCACAGGGCCAGCAGCAGGATGGCGGAATAGACGTAGATTTCGGAAGGCCAGAAAGTCATGCGCGGGCCTTGAAATAGCGTTCGGCCCAGATGCCGGCGACCACGCCTGCCACCACGGCGGCCGCCAGGCCCAGGCGTAGCGGCAGGACCTGCCCGGTCCAGGCGACCACGCCTGCGGCCAGCATCGAAATCAGCATGGGCTTGGAATTGGCCAGCGGCACCGTGATGGCCAGCAGCGCCAGCACCGCGGCAAAGTCCAGCGACCAGCCCGTGGGCACCATGGTGCCCAGGTAAATACCCACGATGGAGGACGTCTGCCAGACGAACCAGCCCGGCGCGATGGCGCCCAGGAAGAACCAGAGCTGCTCGCGCGTGCCCCGCACCGCCGCATCCCCATAGCGCGGCATGAACAGCACGAAGCCCATGTCGGTCGTGAAATAGCCCAGCCCCAGCCGCTTGGGCCAGGACAAATGGCGGAAATAGGGTTGCAGGGCCGCGCCGAAAATCAGGAAACGCAGGTTCACCACGCAGCCGGCGGCGAAAATCAGCCAGAGCGGCGCGCCGGTGGCGATGAGCGGCAGGGATGTCAGTTGCGCGGAACCGGCGTACAGCAGCAGGGTCATGGCCAGCGCCATCGACTCCGTCAGCCCCGATTTGACCATCGCCACCCCGGTGACCAGCCCCCACGTGGCCGTGGCGATCAGGGCGGGCACGATGGCGTGGACACCAGCGCGAAACGCAGTGAGGCGTTCCTGGCGGACCACGGCGGGGTCTTCGGTTTCAGGAAGCGCGGATTCAGAGGACAACGGCTGGCCCCTGGCGATTCGGACAGGACGACATGGAAACTCTAAGGAAAAGGAACGCACGACAATCCGTTCGCCCGCCGGGATCACTGTGCGCGGGTCCGGGGACGCCGCGCCGGGGCGCGAATAGGCGCGTATTGTAACCTCGCCGCTTGATACAATACGGGCCTCGAGATTCTTGGGCTCTTGGGAGTAGACCATGTCGATGGCAGACCGCGACGGCTTCATCTGGTATGACGGCAAGCTCGTTCCGTGGCGAGACGCGACCACGCACGTCCTGACGCACTCCCTGCACTACGGCCTGTCGGTGTTCGAAGGTGTACGCGCCTACCGTTCCGAGATCGGTACCGCCATTTTCCGCCTGGAAGACCACACCAACCGCCTGTTCAATTCGGCGCATATCTACCAGATTCCCATGCCCTTCGATCGCGACACGATCAATGAGGCGCAGCGGACGGTCGTGCGCGAGAACCAGCTGGAAGCCGGTTACCTGCGCCCCCTGGTGTTCTACGGCCCCGAGAAAATGGGGGTCTCTCCCAAGGGCGCGCGGGTGCACGTGGCCATTGCCGCCTGGCCCTGGGGCGCGTACCTGGGCGAAGAAGCACTATCCGAAGGCATCCGCGTCAAGGTGTCGTCCTTCGCGCGCCAGCACGTGAACGTCACGATGCCGCGCGCCAAGGTGGCCACCACCTACGCCAACTCCATCCTTGCCAATACCGAAGCCCTGCAAGACGGCTACGACGAGGCCTTGCTGCTGGACACCGAAGGCTTTGTGGCCGAGGGCTCCGGCGAGAACCTATTTATCGTCAAGGACGGCGTGCTCTGCGAGCCGGAAATCGCCTCTGCCCTGACCGGCATTACCCGCTCGACCATCCATGCGCTGGCCGCCGACCTGGGCCTGCGCGTGCTCACCAAGCGCCTGACGCGCGATGACGTCTACATTGCGGACGAAGCGTTCTTCACCGGTACCGCCGCCGAAGTGACGCCCATCCGGGAAGTTGACAACCGCCAGATCGGCTCCGGCCGGCGCGGCCCGATCACGGAGAAGCTGCAGAAAGCGTTTTTTGACGTGGTGAATGGCCGCAACCCGAAGTACCATCACTGGCTGAGTAAAGTCTGATCCGCGCGGCCCGGTCCAAGACCAGGCCGCAACATTGCCCCAACCTGCCGTTTACCGGTTTTTTTTCAGGAATATCCATGACCGCTGCTGCCCCGGCCGCCGTCCCCCACACCCACGAAGTCATCGAGGTCGGCGCCGACGACCTGCCCGTGTTCTGTCCGGGCCCCAAGGCGCCGCTCTGGAGCATGCACCCGCGCGTGTTCCTGGACGTGGCTCGCACCGGCTCCGCCAGCTGCGCCTACTGCGGCGCCGAATACCGCCTGAAGCCCGGCACCGTGCTGCTCGGCCACGGGCACTGAGTTACCCGCTCCACAACGTCCACCCGTTTCCGCAACCATGTTCGCCACGCCCGAAGAAGCAGAGCACGCGTTCTACGAAGCCCTCGAGCAGGCGGACGTCGTTCGCCTGATGCAAGTCTGGGCGGACGACGAGGAAGTCGTCTGCATCCACCCGGGAGGCCTGCGTATCGTCGGCCACTCGGCGGTGCACGACTCCTGGCAGCAGGTACTGGCCAACGGCCCCCTGCACGTGCGCCCTTTGCGCCCGCTGGTCATGCTGAGCATGATGTGCGCCGTGCACGTGCTGGTGGAACAGGTGGCGGTGCAGACGCGGGAAGGCACGCAATTCGCCAATTGCTACGCCACCAATATCTACCACAAGGGTCCCACCGGCTGGCGCATGGTCATGCACCATGCTTCGCCGGCGCCCACGGAAGCCGGGGTGCTCGACTTGCACGACGTACCCGACATGCTGCACTGAATCGGGTGGATTTTTAGTTGGCCGCTGCTCGTCTTGATACAACGCCCTGCCCCGTTCCCTCCTGGTTGCCCGGAGGCGACAGCCAGACGGTGTACGCCGCCTTGTTCGCGCAGTATCACCGGATCGCGTTCGTGCGCGATCGGGTCGACACGCCCGACACCGATTTCGTCGACTTCGATTGGACCGGTCCGGGCCTGTTCCCGCACAAGTCCGCCGACGGTGCGCCCGTCAGCGGCCAGCGCCCGGTCGCCAATGGCAAGACCGCGGCGGCCCGGTGGATGACGGATGCGGACTGGAAGTCCCTGCCGCATACGCCCGACACGCCCGCCCTGATCCTGTTCCACGGCCTGGAAGGCGGCAGTAACAGCCGCTATGCGCAATCCATTGCGCATCATTTCCGTGCGCGCGGCTGGATCGTGGTGATCGCGCATTTCCGAGGCTGCTCGGGCGTGCCCAACCGTCTGGCCCGCGCCTACTACTCCGGCGACTCGGCCGAGGTCGGCTTCCTGCTGGAAACCGTGCGCCAGCGCATCCCGCATGCGCGCTGGCATGCCGTGGGCGTTTCGCTGGGTGGCAACGCCCTGCTCAAATACCTGGGCGAGCACCAGGAAGACACCGGCTGGCTGACCGCCTGCGCGGGTGTCTCCGTGCCGCTGGATCTGGTGGCTTGCGGCAAGACGCTGTCCACCGGCGTATTCAATCGGCGGGTCTATACCGCCCATTTCCTGAAGACGCTCAAGCACAAAGTGCTGGAGAAGGCGCACCGCTACCCCGGCGCGGTCGACGTCATGCGTATTGCGCATGCGCATGACCTGCGCGAGTTCGATGACACCTACACGGCGCCCATGCATGGTTTTCGCAATGCGCTGGATTACTGGACGCGCGCCTCCAGCAAGCCGTGGCTGCCGAAGATCTCCGTGCCGACGCTGGTGCTCAATGCCCGCAACGATCCGTTCGTGCCGGCCGCCTCGCTGCCCACGCCCGAGGAATGCTCGTCCTCCATCCTGCTGCACCAGCCCACGGATGGCGGCCATGCCGGTTTTCCGACAGGCAGCTTCCCGGCGCACCTGAACTGGCTGCCACAGCGGCTGGGCCGCTTCTTCGAGACTGGCCTGTAAGACGCTGGCAGGGCGCGCGCGCCCTGCCAGGCCCGGCGTTCAACCCGACTTGAAGCGCTCCAGCAACTGGCGCTCTTCGGCCAGCTTGTCTTTGACTTCCTTGATCTGCACGTCGATCTGCGATTGTTCGTAGAAGTCGGTAGACATGCTGCGCGCCTGTTGCAATTGCGATTCGGCGGCGGCGTATGCGCCTGTCATGACGTAGTAGCGCGCCTGATCGCGGCGCGCGGCCACGGGCTTGCCATTGCGGTCCTCGCTCTGGGCCAGCATCTGGTAGAGGCTGGGCTCATCGCTGCCCCACTGCTTGATCTTGGCCCGCAGGTATTCCTGCGCGTCCGCGTGGCGGCCGACGCTTTGCAATGCCTGGGCGTAGGCGATGCCAAGGGCCCGATGTCCCGGCCAGCGCTTGGTGCCGGCCTGGGCCAGCTCCAGTGCGCGGGGGTAGTCTTTGCGGGCCAGGGCAATGTCCACGCTGAGCTTGGCCAATTGAGCCGAGCTGCGGCCGTCGGCCGACGCCAGGTTCCAGTTGCGCTCGGCCTCCGCCAGGTTGTTGCGCTGGTATGCCTGCAGCGCCAGGCCGTAATAGGCGGCGGACCGGCGCACGCCGGACAGCGCCTGGGCCTCGTCCTGCAATTGCTGGCTCGCGGTGCGCAGGCTGACCGCATCGCGGCCTTGCACCACGCGCATCTTGGCGCGCACGTACCAGAAGTCGTCGCTGTCCACGTGGCGCGCCACGGGTGACTGGTTGCGCACCCGGTTCTGCACATCCGACATACGTTCGATGGACAGAGGGTGGGTGCTGGCCCATGAGCCACCTCCCGCCCCTTCGTTCAGGCGCGACGCATTCATCAGGCGTCCGAACATCTGCGCCATGCCTTCGGCGTCATAGCCCGCCTTGGTCAGCATCTGCAGCCCGGCCCGGTCGGCCTCGCGTTCCGCATCGCGCGAAAAACCCAGTTGGCGGTTGATGGCTGCTGCCTGGCCAAAGGCCGCCACGCCCATTGCCAGATTGCCGCCCCCGCCGGCCAGTGCCGCAAGCAGGGCGCCGGCAAGGCTGGCCAACATGACCATGCCGTTCTGGTTTTGCTGGGTCATGCCGCGGGCGATGTGGCGCTGCACGACGTGGCCGATTTCGTGGGCCAGCACCGCGGCCAGTTCGGATTCGCTGCCGGAAGACACGATCAGGCCGGTGTTGACGCCGATGAAACCGCCAGGCATGGCGAAAGCGTTGATTTCGGGGTCGCGCACGCCGAACATCTCGACCTCGGGAACACCGCCGGGCGCGTACGCCGCCAGCTTGCGCCCCATGGTGGTGAGGTACTGGCTGAGTTCGGAATCGTCCACGTAGGTCGGGTCGCGCCGCCCCTGGGCCATGATGGCCTCGCCCAGGCTGCGCTCCAGCATGGGGGACAGCTCGGTAGCGGACGCCGCACCCATCGAGGGCAGCCCTATCGGCTGCGCCCAGGCGGCAATCGGGAGGGCGGGCATGGCCAAGGCCACGGACAGGCCGACGATTGCACCCCGTTTCGCAATCGAGCAAATGGATGGCATTTTCCTGCGGTTCATAAGCCTATGATAGCGATGAGCTTAAAATGTTTCATCGATACCCCCAACGAGGTCTCAATGCGTCCTGTCCGTAAAGCTGTTTTCCCTGTCGCTGGCATGGGTACGCGGTTCCTGCCCGCCACCAAGGCAATGCCCAAGGAAATGCTGCCCGTGGTCGACAAGCCGCTGATCCAATACGCCGTGGAAGAAGCCGTGGCTGCCGGAATCACCGACCTTATTTTCGTGACCGGGCGCAATAAGCGCGCCATCGAAGACCACTTCGACTCCGCCCCGGAACTGGAATCCGATCTGGAAAGCAAAGGCAAACATGAGCTGTTGGCCATGGTGCGGGGCATTCTACCCGCGCATGTGAATTGCCTCTACATCCGCCAATCCGCCCCGCTGGGGCTGGGCCACGCGGTGCTGTCCGCCGCGCCCGCGGTGGGCGACGAGCCCTTCGCCGTGCTGCTCGCCGACGACCTGATCGACTCCGACCAGCCCGCGCTGAAGCAACTGGTGGACGTAGCCGTGGCGCAGAACGCCAGCGTGCTGGGCGTGCAGGACGTGCCCCGCGCGGATACGCGCAAGTACGGCATCGTGGCTACCCGCCAGGGCGATGCCCGCGCCGACGGCCGCACCGAGCGCGTCACCCATATCGTGGAAAAGCCGGATCCCGAAGCCGCGCCGTCGACGCTCGCCGTCGTGGGCCGCTACGTGCTGGAAGCCGCTATCTTCGACCACTTGCGCTCCACCAAAATGGGCGCCGGCAACGAAATCCAGCTGACGGACGGCATCGCGTCGATGATGCGCGAGCGCGCCGTATATGCGCACCGCTATGAAGGCGTGCGCTACGACTGCGGCAGCAAGGCTGGCATGTTCCAGGCTACCGTGGCGCTGGGCAAGAAGTACCACGGCCTGCTGCCCGAGTAACGGCAGGCAGGCTGCATCCTCAGGCGGACACCGCCCGGGCCTTGGCCCTGGCCCGCGCCTGCGCGTCGCGGTCCGCCTTGCGCAGGCGTCCCTTTGCCGACAGGCGCATCAACGTCCCCAGGGCTACCATCAGGCCGATCACCTCGACCAGCGCTGCCGGTATCCACATGGTCAGGCCGCCGATGGTCTGGTCGGTCTGGGCCGACATCGCGATGGCCCGCCCGCACAGTTCAAAGAGCGGATAGATATCGCTTTCGGTGAAGGCGATGATCGCGCCGGCCACCATCTGCGGCAGCATGGTCAGCACGGGGGAGATGACCCGACCGCCCGGCGTCATGGCCGCGGGCGGCGCGGGCCTGCGGTCCAGGATCAGGTTCCAGTACATGAAGCCGCTGATCACCACCGACCAGTTCATCAGGCGGTAGAGCCGCCAGTCCAGCATGGAATAGAACTGCACCGACGGGATCAGCCAGACGATCACCAGGAAGACGAACAGGGCCGGGACGAAGATCTTGTGGGTGAGCACCGTCACCGTGGCGCGGCCGGCGCCGGTACGCAGGAAGTCGCGCAGCCGGACGCGCCAGCGCATGGGCAGCCCCGCCCGCATGACCTGGCCCGGGAAGGCCGCCATGACCAGCAGCGGCCCCAGGTGATGCAGCACCAGATGCTGGATGCGGTGAATGAAGAACATGCGCTCGGCGTAGTAGTCGAGCCGGGTATGCATGGACAGGTACAGCAGCACCATGCCCGTCCAGAACAGGATGCGGCGGGCGGCGGTCACATGATGGACCCGCTGGCCACGCACGAACAGCACGATGGCCACCAGGAAGGAGGCCACCAGCGTGGGAGAGAACTCCCAGGGTATGAGCCATTCGAGACTATCCATGCAAACCTTCCGGAAAACGTCGGGGCTGGACGGGGACGGGCGCCATGCGCCGCACCTGCCGATTGTAGTTGACCCCGGGCCGCCCCGCCGCCGGACTCAGAAACGGTGCGAAATGCCCGTGCCCACGCGCGTGGTGTGGGAATGGGCGGGGTCGAACTGGTCGTCCAGCGTGTAATTCGACGCATAGCCGGCAAAGGCATACAGCGTCGTGCGGGGAGACAGGGTGTACGTATAGCCCAGAGTCATCACCTGCGCATTGCGCGCCGTCATGCCGTTGTCCCAATGCCAGTCCGGATGTGCCAGCGACCATTGCACCAGGACGGCGCCCGGCCCCACAGGCACACTGGCGCCCACCAGCCAGGCGTTGACCGTGCCGCCACGGACGAACGCGGCGGGTCCCAGGCCCAGCCCCAAGCCGTCCGGGTCGCCACCATCCAGCCCGACATCGCCATTGCGCTGGCGCGACCACGCCAGGGACAGCTTCAGCACGTCGAAATCGTAAGAGGCGCCTAGCTGCACCGCCTGCGGCCGCCCATTGCTTCCCGGCGGGGCATCGGCCAGGCGCAACTGGTCCCACGTGGCTACCGCCAGCAAGGGCCCGTCCTCATATTTCAGGCCCAGGCTGAGCGCGCGGTTGTTGCTGGCGGTGCCGAAATGGTCCTGGCCGTCGGCGTCGAAGGAATAGCCGATCCCGGCCTGGAAGCCGCGCCAGGCCGGCGTGTAGTAATTGACCAGGTTGCTGAACTGATAGTTGTCGGACGCCTTGAACGTGGCGCCCATGCCCATTTCCTTCCAGGACGCGATTTCCAGCGAATTGCCGTAGACCTGCCCTATCGTATGTTGACGGCCTAACCGCAATTCGCCATAACTGTCGTGCCCCAGGCCCACCCAGGCAGCGTAGTTGAAGTAGCGGTCATCGTCGGCCCGCTTGCCGGACGAGGGATCGAAGCCGCTTTCCAACTGGAACCGGGCGTTCCATCCGCCGCCCATGTCTTCCTCCCCCGTCATGCCCCAGAGCGAGTCGGTCAGCCCGCCATTGAGCAACCCACTATGGCTGCCCTGTCCGGACACGTTTGTGACGGCCACCCCCGCATCCACCACGCCGTACAGGGACACCCCCTGCACGGCGTCCGCGCCGCGCGCGGTCAGGGGAGAAATCAGGCCGGCCGCCAACAGTACGGCAAAAGTAGCGATTCTCATGCGTTTCTCCTGAAGGCGCGGCAAGCTATTGCCAGCCGTAGCGGCGGACCCAGATGCCCTTCAACAACTGCGTCAGCGTGCAATAGGCCAACAGGATGCCAGCCAGCCAAGGGAAGTAGCTCCACGGCAGCGCCTGCAGCTGGAGGTATTCGGCCAGCGGCGAGAAAGGCAGCAGCAACCCCAGGGCAACGACCATCAGCGTCATGCCCATCAACGGCCAGGCGGCGCGGCTTTGCAGGAACGGGATCTTGCGTGTACGGATCATATGGACGATGAGCGTCTGCGACAACAGCCCCTCGACGAACCAGCCGGACTGGAACAGCGTCTGGTGCTCCGCGGTATTGGCCTGGAATACGTACCACATGAGCGCATAGGTGGCGATGTCGAACAGGGAACTGATCGGGCCGAAGAACACCATGAAGCGGCCAAGGCCATCAGGATCCCATTGCTGCGGCTTTTTCAGCAATTCTTCGTCGACATTGTCGAACGGAATCGCCGTCTGGGAAATGTCGTACATCAAGTTCTGCACCAGCAGATGGATGGGCAGCATCGGCAGGAAAGGCAGGAAAGCGCTCGCCACCAGCACCGAAAAGACGTTGCCGAAGTTCGAGCTGGCCGTCATCTTCAGGTACTTGAGCATATTGCAGAAGGTCTTGCGGCCTTCGATGACGCCATCCTCCAGCACCATCAGGCTTTTTTCCAGCAGGATGATGTCGGCCGCCTCCTTGGAGATATCGACGGCCGAATCCACGGATATGCCCACGTCGGCCGCCCGCAGCGCCGGCGCATCATTGATGCCGTCGCCCATGAAGCCCACGGTATTGCCCTGGGCCCTGAGGCTGCGCACGATGCGCTCCTTGTGTGCCGGCGTGAGGCGCGCGAACACGTTGGCCTCGCGCACGGCCGCGGCCAGTTGCGCCTCGTCCATCGCCTCGATATCAGAACCCAGGTAGACCTTGCGCACCTCGAACCCCACCTCGCGGCAGACCTTCTGGGTCACCAGTTCCACGTCGCCGGTCAGCACTTTCACATCGATGCCGGAATCCCTGAGCGCCTTGAGCGCGGGCGCGGTGGATTCCTTGGGCGGGTCCAGGAATGCGATGTACCCCACTAGCACCAGATCGGATTCGTCCGCGACGCCGTAGGTTTGCTGCGTGGGCGGCAACTCCCTCACGCCCACGGCGATGACGCGCAGGCCGTCACGGTTGAGGTCTGCCGTCACCTTGCGGATGTCCGCCCGGCGGGCATCGGTCAGCAGGTGTTCCTCGCTGCCCACGCGCAGCCGGGTGCAGACGGCCAACACCTCTTCCAGCGCCCCCTTGCAGATCAGTTCGTGGTGCTCGCGGCCGTTCTCGGTCTCGTTCACCACCACCGACATGCGCCGCCGGGAAAAGTCGAAGGGAATCTCGTCGACCTTGCGGTACTTCGCCGCCAGATCGAGTTTGCGTTCGACCTCGGCATGCTGCAGCACCGCCACGTCCAGCAGGTTCTTCAAGCCGGTCTGGTAGTAGCTGTTGAGATAGGCGTAGGCCAGCACGTCGTCGCTGCTGGTGCCGTATACGTCGGTGTGCCGCTCCAGCACGATGCGGTCCTGGGTCAGCGTGCCGGTCTTGTCCGTGCACAGCACGTTCATGGCACCCAGGTTCTGGATCGCGTCCAGCCGCTTGACGACCACCTTGCGGCGCGACATGCGCACAGCGCCCTTGGCCAGAGTGGCCGTGACGATCATGGGCAGCATTTCGGGCGTCAGGCCCACGGCGATGGCGAGCGCAAACAACAACGCTTCCATCCAGTCGCCCTTGGTGAACCCATTGATCAGCATGACGATGGGCGCCATCACCAGCATGAACCGGATAAGCACCCAGCTCACGCGGTTGATGCCTTGCTGGAACTGGGTCGGCGCGCGGCTCGTCTGCGTGACGCGCCCGGCCAATTGACCGAAGTAGCTGCGAGTGCCGGTCGCCACCACCAGGGCGCTGCCGGAACCGCTGACGACATTGGTGCCCATGAACGCCATGTTCTCCAACTCGAGGGCATTGGCAGTCTCGAGACGCTGCGTCGCATATTTCTCGACGGGCAGCGACTCGCCCGTCAGCGCGGCTTGCGCGATGAACAGGTCCTTGGCCGCAAGGATGCGGCAATCGGCGGGAATCATGTCGCCCGCCGACAGCAAAACCACGTCGCCCGGCACCAACTGCGCCAACGGCACCTCGACCTGCCGCGAACCGCTGACGTGCAGCGCCACGCCGAAATAGCGGCGGGCATCGCCTTCGGCCTGGGTGGCCGGGTCGCTGCGCAGGACGGTAGCGGTGTTTTGCACCATGGCCTTGAGCGCTTCGGCGGCGCGGCTGGAACGCTGTTCCTGCGCGAATCGCAATACGGTGGAAATGAGCACCATGGCCCCGATGATGAAAACCGCCATCCAGGATTGATCGTCCGGGACCGCCATGTGCACGTCGGTCAGCCAGGACAGCGCCGCCAGCGCGGTCAGCAGCAGGTTGAACGGGTTGCGATAGGACAGCCAGAGGTGGGCATGCCAGGAGAGCGGCTTTTCATGGTCGACTTCATTGGCGCCGTAGCGTTCGCGGGCGGTCTGCGCCTGGGCCTCCGACAGCCCGCCACGGCTGCTGCCGAACAACGAGAACAAAGCGCCAAAATCCATGCGCGCCAGGTCCAGCATCTGGCGGTTGGCATGGCGAGCCGTGTCGGAGGAGGCGGCGGCAGCCGCGCCCCGCTCGGGCATGGGTGAGCGGCGGAAGTGTCTAGCGGTATGGCGCAGGCCCGCCGCCGACGTAAAGAAGGACTTGAGAAACTTGAACATCGGAGTGCTCCGGTTATACGTGTAGTTGTCGGAGACACGGACCACCCTGCCCTGCTGCCGCCCACGCGCGGGCAGCAGCAGGCCGCGGCTTTCGCTCAGAAAGCCGTCAAACCGCCGCTTACGGGCGTGCGCAGGCACCGGGGCAATGTTGCCGGTATCCGGATCGCATGGAAATGCGCCGGGTGCGGAAAACGGAAGGGAGCTAGCGAAGGAACCGATACCGGCGGCGAGGGCGCACAAGACGTGGGCCAGGCCGGGGATTCCAGGCTGCGGACTCCGTACGGGCCAGGATGACTATCCCGCCTGTCGGTTCGCAGCGAATAGACAGGTCAGGCAGGCATGCCGGCGCCGCGCACTGGGCGCAATCGAGGCTCGGGGTCTAAGGCACTGGGCATGATCTCTCCTGGGGAAGAAAGGGCGGCTTCAGGCCAGCGCGGCCTGCGCGGCTTGGGCGCCGAAATGCACGTGACGCACGGCGGGATTGGCGCTCAGGCGGCGCGCCTGCGACATCAGTTCGCCCCGCAGCTCCGGGGGGCAATTGACGGTGATGCAGGCGGACGCCATGCCAGGGTCCCGGCCCTGGTCGATCTGTACTTGCGAGACGTCCAGGCCGGCGGCGCTGAAGTCCAGGCAGATCTGCTTGCGCAAGGCGCCCAGCTCGTCGCGCGGACAGATGACCGTCAAGCGCGATGTGCCGCGGCGGCGGCTCAGGGCGGCAGAACGGTCCACGCCGGCGCGGCGCAGGAACAAGTCGAAGAAACGCATAACGACCTCCATTGCAAGAATGGGGAGCGTGATCGCGAATACGCGCGCACCTCCGCTGCGTTCAGCGGACAGGCACGAAAAACGTGCACGAACGCGGACGCTGCGACTGGCGGCGGTTCTGGCGGTTTATGTTGGGGAGGTTCCCGGCAAGCCGCTGGCTTGCGCGATTGCCCGGGCGTGAGCCTGGAGCTTGGGATACAACCGCAACCTGTTCAACAGGCTGCGGCAGACGGAGTTCTGCGTGGACCTGTTAAACAGCGACGTCGATGCAAGATCGACAACTTTCGCCGGAATCGGTATTCACGAAGACTGCTCCTGGGATGGATAACAGGCAGGATTTTACGCGGGTTTCCACTTATGGACAAGGTTTTTGCCACGAAATCTGGCTTGATCGTGGCAAAACCGGCTGGGGCCGAAGCCCCCAGCGCAACGTGCCGCTCAAACGTAGAAATGCCAGCCCAGATAGGCGGCGAACACGGCATACAGGCCGCCCACCGCCGACAAGGCCGGCACGCTCATGACCGAACGGCGGAAGCGCAGCCACAGCAGACCGATCGAGAGCATGGTGAACAGGCCCGCCGCGAGCAGAGGGCCGTCCAGCAACCACGGCGTCATGAAGATGCCCAGCGCGCTGGGGATAGTTGCCTGGATCATCATGGCGCCCGAAATGTTGGCCAGCGCCAGCCGCTCCTTGCCCTGGCGGACCCAGATCAGTGCATTCATGATTTCCGGCAACTCGGTCGCAACTGGCGCCAGCAACAACGCCGCCACGTGGGGCGACGCGCCCATGGCCACGCCCAGCACTTCAATCTGATTCACGAACACGTGCGAAGCTCCGGCGATCACGACCAAGGCCATGACGGTCTGCGCCACCGACCAGAACATCGTCGGGTTTTCGTCGCGGGGGCGCAGCTTGAGCGGCTCGAGATCCTCGCTGTCCAGGCTCTCTTCGTCGTTGCTGAGCTCGCGCTTGACGTAGAGACCGTAAGTGGCCAGGAACAAGATGCCCAGCCAAGGCTTCCAGGCGAAAGCCAGCAGGCCCAGGCCGACCTTGAAAATGAAGATGCCCATGAACCAGGCCTGGTCGCGGGCCAGCCGGCGCTGGTCCGCGTTGATACAGGCCGCCTGCGTGGCCCGGCCCCGGCGCGAGCGCCAAAGGGTCAGGCCGACCACCGCATAAGCCAGCGTGGCCAGCACCAGCGGGCCGCCCATGGCGGCGCCAACGCCTATGTCTTTTTGCTCTGGGGTGTCGCCGAAGACCACGGCCATGAAGGTCACGGCACTTTCCGGCAAGGCGGTGCCGAAGGCGGCGAGCACAGTACCGGTCGCAGTGGCGCCAAGCTGGAAGCGATGACCGACCCATTCAACGCCGTTCACGAAGAACTCACAGGCGAAGTAGATCACTGCCGCAGACAGGAAAAACAGGAACAGGGTGAGAAACATATAGGCGAGCCGGACGAGCAGAAACCAATTGGCGCGACGTCGCGGCTCGCCCGGCCAAGGGTGAACGCAACGCGGCCAAAGGTCTCGCCTGGCTGCTCCATGCGGCGGGCGTGCCGCAGCGCATGGATACCGCTAGCGCCATGGAGTTCTAGCGGCTGCTCCGCAGCGCTGAACCACCAAGTCTGTTGACGCTAGCTCCTTTGAGGGGACAAAGGATGGCTACTCCCCAATGACAGAGCCGCGATTGTAGCAGCTTGCCCGAAGCGGTCCAGCGGATTCGGCGTGGCCTGCGCGGGGTGTCGTATCCGAGGGATGGCAGGTAAAGTAAACGGCATCATCACCTTGCCGGGGTTCGCGCCCCACTCCGCCATGAGCCTGCCTCCCGAAGACATCGCCCCTTACGCCGCGCGGCGCCAACGCCTGATGGAGCAGATGCGCGCCGATGGAGGCGGCATTGCGATCCTGGCGACCGCACCGGAAGCCACTCGCAACCGAGACGCCGAATACCCCTATCGGCATGACAGCGATTTTTTCTACCTGACCGGGTTCACCGAACCCGGCGCCTGGCTGGTGCTGATCGCGGGAGCGACCGACCGCTCGGTGCTCTTCTGCCGCCCACGCCACATCGAGCATGAAATCTGGGAGGGCAAGCGTTTCGGCCCCGAGGCGGCGGCGGCGCATTTCGGCTTTGACGACGCCCATCCGCTCGATGCGCTGGACGAGCTGATGCCCGCGCTGCTGCAGGACCACGCCACCCTGTACGCGCCCTTGGCCAGCGACAAGCGCAACGACGGCCGCCTGCACCGCTGGCTGGCCGCGGCGCGCGAGGCCAGCCGTGGCGGCCATGCTCCCCCCTCCCGCCAACAGGACATCCGGCCCCTGCTGGCCGAAATGCGGTTGATCAAGGACGCCAGCGAAATTGCCGCAATGCGGCGGGCGGCCAAGATTTCCGCGGGCGCCCACGTGCGCGCCATGCGCGTCGCCCGCCCCGGCATGCGCGAATACGAGATCGAGGCCGAACTGCTGTACGAATTCCGCCGCCATGGCGCGCAGTCGGTGGCCTACAACAGCATCGTCGCAGCGGGCGCGAACGCCTGCGTGCTGCACTACCCGGCCGGCGAGGCCGTGCTGCGCGACGGTGACCTGGTCCTGATCGACGCGGGCTGCGAAGTCGACAGCTATGCCAGCGACATCACCCGGACCTTTCCCGTGAACGGCCGCTACAGCGGCCCGCAGCGCGCGCTGTACGACCTGACGGTGGCGGCCCAGGACGCCGCCGCCCAGGCCACCGCGCCCGGCCGCAGTTTCAACGACGGCCATCAGGCCGCCCTGCGCGTGCTGGCGCAAGGCATGCTGGACCTGAAGCTCTTGAAAGGTTCGTTGGACGGCGTGCTGGAATCCGGCGACTACAGCCGTTTCTACATGCACCGCACGGGCCACTGGCTGGGCCTGGACGTGCACGACGTGGGCGACTACCGCCAGCCCGGCGCGGCCCATGGCGCCGAACGCCCCTGGCGCAGGCTGGAAGCCGGGATGATGCTGACGATCGAACCGGGCATCTATGTGCGGCCCGCCGATGATGTACCCGAGGCGTACTGGAACATCGGCATCCGTACCGAAGACGACGCGCTGGTCACGGACGAGGGCTGCGAGCTCATCACCCGGGGAGTCCCCGTGCAGGCTGGGGAAATCGAAGCGCTGATGCGCGAATAGGATCGCGGCGCGGCTGGCGCGCGCTAGAACACGTAGCCGTCCAGCCAGCCCATGGCGATCCAGGTGTAGACCACCACCATGGCGATGGCAAACATGGAGACAATGGCGCCGACCAGGCAGGCCAGGATGGCGACCAGCACCGGTCCCCAGCCGGTCCGCGTGGGTCGGCCCAGGCCGGCGTTGTAGAGGCGGTCGAATTTCTCGTCCGGCATCAGCGAAAACACCGCGCTTTCGATGAAGCCGTCGATCATGGGAATGAACAGCAGGAAGAATGCCGGGTTGTCGTACCAGACGGGATAGAAGCGCACCGCGCAGAACAGGCTGATGAGCGCCAACGCGGTCACCAGCCAGGCGTGGCGCCGACCCAGATACCACCAGTGCGCGCCTACCGCGCCGAACAGGCAGGCCAGCAGGCCCACCGTGACTTTGCCGCGCGGACGGCGGGCGGGTGCGGCGGACAGCGGGGAGGAAGCCTGGAGCTGCGTCATGTCGGTCGACCGGAAAAAGGACCACGGCGCCAAGAAGCGCCGGCTGCTGCGGATTGTAGTGGACGGTTAAAATCCGGTCATGACTTCATCCGCCTTCGACATAGCGATACTAGGCGCCGGCCCGGTGGGCCGCGTGCTGGCCCTGATGCTGGCCCGTGTGGCGCCGGACCCGGCGCGCATCGCGCTGCTTGCGGGCAGCCCGCCCGCCCCGGTCGCGCCGTCGGCGGCGGCGCCGGCCACGGATCCCCGCGTGCTGGCCATGAACCACGGCAGCCGGGTATTGCTGGAAGCGCTGCATGCCTGGCCCGACCGCTCGGCCGACATCCGCAACATCCATGTATCGCAACGCGGCCGGCTGGGCCGCACCCTGATCCAGAATACCGATTTCGGCGTGCCGCAGCTGGGCAGCGTGGTCGCGTATTCCGGGCTGCACGCGAAGCTGGACGAATGCGTGGCCGCCTGTGGGGTTACTGTCCTGCCGGGTCCGCCCGCCAGGATCGGCCTGCAGGATGCCGATGGCGTGCGCGTCCACCAAGGCGATACGACGCTGCTGTGCCGGGTCGCTGTGCAGTCCGATGGCGCGGGCGCGAACGACGTGCGGCGCGACTACGACCAGCACGCCGTGCTGACCACGGCCCATGCCACCCTGCCCCGCCGCGGCTGGGCGTGGGAACGCTTCACCGCCGAAGGTCCGCTGGCGCTGCTGCCGCACCCGCAGACCCCGGACGCCTATTCCGTGGTCTGGTGCTGCACCCCCGAGCGAGCCGCCGAAGTGGCCGCGTTGGACAATGCCGCCTTTTCGCGGGCGCTGTCGCAGGCTTTCGGCGACCGCCTGGGCCGGCTTTCCAGCCAGGCGCCGCGGCATGTCTTTCCGCTGGCGCTCAGCGCCCGCCGCGCCCAGGTGCATGGCCGCGTGGCGGCGATCGGCAATGCCGCGCAAACGCTGCATCCGGTCGCCGGCCAAGGCCTGAACCTGGGGCTGCGTGACGCGGCCCGCCTCGCCCAGACGCTGGGCGGCTGGCTGCCCCATCCCGAGGTCAACCCGGCGTTCGCCCTCGCGGAATTCGCCGGGGCTCGCCATGTGGACCGGCTCATCACCGCTGGCCTGACGGATCTGATGCCCCGAATCTTCTCGACCGGCCTGGCTCCCGTGGAGCATGCTTGCGGCCTGGCCTTATTGGGGATGGATCTGGCTTCTCCTCTGCGCGCGCCACTGGCGCAGCATCTGCTGCAAGGTTTCCGCGCCTGATTTCCCCTGAATCCGTCCCCGAACAAGGGCTGGATTGTCTGTTTTCGCCTTCCCTTGTTACGAAGTGTTCTCCAGGTGACAAAGGGGGCACGATTGAGCCGGTTAAAATGTGAGCATGCGCATAGGTCAATGGACCCTTCCCAACAACGTGCTGGTCGCGCCCATGGCGGGCGTGACCGACCGTCCTTTCCGCCAGCTTTGCAAGAAGCTGGGGGCGGGCTACGCCGTGTCGGAAATGGCCGCAAGCAACCCGAGGCTGTGGGATAGCGTCAAGACTTCCCGCCGCCTGAACCATGACGGCGAAATCGCCCCCATTTCCGTGCAGATTGCCGGCGCCGACCCCGCCATGATGGCGGAGGCGGCGGCGTTCAATGCCGGAAAGGGTGCGCGGATCATCGACATCAACATGGGCTGCCCGGTCAAAAAGGTCTGCAACGTGGCGTCCGGGTCGGCGCTGCTGCGCCACGAAGACCAGATCGCCCGCATCCTGGACGCCGTCGTATCGGCCTGCGCGCCCCTGGGCGTGCCGGTAACGCTGAAGACCCGGACCGGCTGGGACCGCGAAAGCCGCAACGCCTTGCGGGTGGCGAAAATGGCGGAAAACGCCGGCATCGCCGCCCTGACCTTGCACGGACGCACCCGCGCCGACCTCTATACGGGCGAGGCGGAATATGACACTATCCGCGCCGTCAAGGCCGAGCTGAAAATCCCCGTTGTCGCCAACGGGGACATCACCTCGCCAGAAAAAGCCAAGTACGTCCTGGATTACACTGGCGCCGACGCGGTCATGATCGGCCGGGCGGCACAAGGCCGTCCCTGGATTTTCCGCGAAATCGACCACTACCTGCGCACGGGCGAAACACTGGCCCCTCCCTCCTATGGGGAAATGCGCGAGCTGCTGCTCGAACATCTCGACGACCACTACCGGTTCTATGGCGAGCACACTGGCGTACGCACAGCGCGCAAGCACATAGGCTGGTATCTGGACGGCCTGCCGGGCGCAGACTCGTTCTGTGCCCGCATGAATCTGATCGACAATACCCGCGACCAGTGGCGGGCCGTGTCGGACTGGTTCGATCTCATCTCGCGCGACGGCGGATCCCATCCGGCGCCGGTCGCAGAAGCCCTGCTGGCGGCATAACCGCCTCAACACCAACATAAAAATATCTGTACTCAAATGAGCAAGAAAGATGTCCTGGAAGAATGCGTGCGCGCCAGCCTGGAGCGCTATTTCGAAGACTTGGGCGAATCCGAGCCCCACGACATGTGGGACATGGTGATGCGCTGCGTGGAGCGCCCGGTGCTTGAAGTAGCGTTGGAACGGTCGGGCGGCAATCAGTCGCGGGCATCCGAAATGCTGGGCATCACCCGCAACACCCTGCGCAAGAAGTTGCTGGCGCACAATATCCAGGTATAGCTTTCGCGCGCGGGCGGCGTGCGTATCGCCTCGCCCGCACCCCAGATTTCCCATCAGACCTGAACGAGAAAGGCGCCCCCGCCCCACTCCCGTCCCTCACCATGAAAATCGAAACCGCCCTGCTTTCGGTGTCCGACAAGACCGGCATCGTTGAATTTGCCCGCGCCCTCGCCACGCGTGGCGTGCGCCTGCTGTCCACCGGCGGCACCGCCAAGCTGCTGGCCGACTCCGGCCTGACCGTCACCGAAGTGGCGGCCCACACGGGTTCGCCTGAAATTCTCGATGGCCGCGTCAAGACGCTGCATCCGAAGATCCACGGCGGCCTGCTGGCGCGCCGCGACAGCGCCGAACACATGGACACCATCAAGGCGGCGGGCATCGACCGCATCGACATGCTGGTGGTGAACCTGTACCCGTTCCGCGAAACCGTGGCCAAGCCGGACTGCACCTTCGCCGACGCCGTTGAGAACATCGACATCGGCGGCCCGGCCATGCTGCGCGCGGCGGCCAAGAACCACGGCACCGAAGCCGGCGGCGTGACGGTGGTGATCGACCCCGTCGATTACTCCCGCGTGCTGGCTGAAATGGACAAGGGCGGCAACACCTCGTACGGGCTGCGCCTGGAACTGGCCTCCAAGGTCTACGCCCATACCGCCGCATACGATGGCGCCATCGCTGCCTACCTGACCAGCTTGGCGGAAGCCGAGCCCAAGCAGGAAGCCGTACCCGCCCGCAATGAATGGCCGGGCACCCTGACCCTGCAGGTCAAGCAGGAACAAGCGCTGCGCTACGGCGAGAACCCGCACCAGACCGCCGCCTTCTACGTGGATGCGCAGCGTCCGGCCGGCCTGTTGGGCAACTACCGCCAATTGCAGGGCAAGGAACTGTCCTACAACAACATCGCGGACGCCGACGCCGCCTGGGAATGCGCGCGCAGCTTCGAAGCGCCCGCCTGCGTCATCGTCAAGCACGCCAACCCCTGCGGCGTGGCGGTCGCAGCCGACACGCTGGGCGCCTACCAACAAGCCTTCAAGACCGATCCCACTTCGGCTTTCGGCGGCATCATCGCTTTCAACCGCCCGGTGGACGCCGCCACGGCCGAAGCCGTGAGCGCCCAGTTCCTGGAAGTGCTGCTGGCTCCCGCCTATGACGGCGCCGCGCTGGCCATCCTGGCCGCCAAGAAGAACGTGCGCGTCCTGGAAGTGCCGATGGGCACGGGCCAGAACGCTTTTGACGTCAAGCGCGTGGGCGGCGGCTGGCTGGTGCAGAGCCCGGACGCCTACAACGTGCCGCGCGACGCGCTCAAGGTGGTCACCAAGCGCCAGCCCACCGAAGAGGAAATGAACGATCTGGCCTTCGCCTGGAAGGTCGCCAAGTACGTCAAGTCCAACGCCATCGTGTTCGTCGGCGGCGGCATGACCCTGGGCGTGGGCGCCGGCCAGATGAGCCGCATCGACTCGGCCCGCATCGCCTCGATCAAGGCCGAGAACGCCGGATTGACCCTGAAGGGCTCGGCCGTGGCGTCCGACGCCTTCTTCCCGTTCCGCGACGGCCTGGACGTGGTGGTGGCCGCGGGCGCGACCTGCGTGATCCAGCCTGGCGGCAGCGTGCGCGATGACGAAGTGATTGCCGCGGCCGACGAGCACGGCATCGCCATGGTGCTGACCGGCACCCGCCACTTCCGCCACTGATGCGCGTCCTCGGCATCGATCCCGGCTTGCGCCGCACCGGCTTTGGTGTGATCGATGCCGACGGCCCGCGCCTGCGCTACGTGGCCAGCGGGACCATCGTGGTTCCGCCCGCGCTTACGCTGCCCGAACGTCTCAAAGTCATCCTGGACAATCTGCGCCAGGTGGCGCGCGACACCCAACCGGACGTGGCGGCGCTGGAAATCATCTTCCTGAACACCAACCCCGCGTCCACGCTGCTGCTGGGCCAGGCGCGCGGCGCCGCGCTGTGCGCGCTGGCCGACAGCTCGCTGCCCGTGCACGAGTACACCGCGCTGCAAATCAAGAAGGCCGTGGTCGGCACGGGCCGCGCCGCCAAGGAACAGGTGCAGATGATGGTGCAGCATCTGCTGGCGCTGGACGGCTCGCCCGCGCCCGATTCGGCGGACGCCCTGGCCTGCGCCATCTGTCATGCCCATGCCGGACCATTGCAGGACAAGCTGGAGCGCCTGGGCGCCTCCTTGCGCATGAGCGGCAAGACCCGCATCCGCAACGGGCGCCTGATCGGCTGACGCGCTGCTGCGCGACGGTTTGCCGCCAGGCGGGCCGGGTTCCCGCCGATTGCACGCCCGCGCGTATAGAATCCCCGCATCCGCCGCGCTTTCAGCGGCCTCACTCTTGCCAAGCCTACCTCGCCATGATCGGACGCATCACAGGAACCCTGATCGAAAAACTCCCGCCCACCATCTGCGTGGATGTGGGTGGTCTGGGTTATGACATCGACGTGCCCATGAGCACGCTGTACTCGCTGCCCGACACGGGCGCCCGCGTCACGCTATACACGCACCTGACGGTGCGCGAAGACGCCCATATCCTTTATGGATTCGCCACGGCCGGCGAACGCAGCGCTTTCCGCGAATTGATCAAGGTCAGCGGCATCGGCGCGCGCACCGCCCTGTCGGTGCTGTCGGGGCTGTCGGTGGCGGACCTGGCGCAAGCCATCACCTTGCAGGAATCTGGCCGCCTTACGCGCGTGCCCGGCATCGGCAAGAAAACCGCCGAACGCCTGCTGCTGGAAATGCGGGGCAAACTGGGCGCGGACATCGGCGCATCGCCGCATGCGGCGCCCGACAACCAGTCGGACATCCTCAATGCGCTGCTGGCGCTGGGCTACTCCGAGAAGGAATCGCTGTCGGCACTGAAGACGCTGCCGGAAGGCGTAGGCGTGTCCGACGGCATCAAGCAGGCATTGAAGGCGCTGGTGCGCTGAGCGGGCCTACAAATAACGGGGCGCCACGGCTTCCAGGCCCGTCGGCACCACGTGCAGTTCGGGCGCGATCGGCCCGGTACAGATGTTGTCGCGCCGCAGGGAATCCAGGTTGTCGCGAGACATCAGCGGCGTGCCGGGCAAGCATTCGAACAGCCTTGCCTGCATGCGGCCCACCCCCATCGGCATGTTGATCACGGGCCTGGGATGCCCGCCCCAGGCGGCGCACAGGCGGGCGATCTCACCCAGGGTGTAGACCTGGGGCCCCCCCAATTCATAGGTCTTGCCGCAAGTGTGCGTATTACCGAGCGCCGCCACGATGGCGGCGACCACGTCGCCCACATAGACCGGCTGCATGCGCACGTGCGCGCCCGCCAGCGGCAACACCGGCAGCCAGCGCGCCAGGCCGGCAAACATATTGGTGAAGCGGTCGTCGGGCCCGAACACCACGGACGGACGGAAAATGGTCCAGCCGCCCTCCTGCCGGCCTTGGAATTCCTGCTTGATGGCGGCTTCACCATCGCCCTTGGAACGTTGGTACATGCTGTCGCCATTGGAGTCGGCGCCGAGCGCGCTGACGTGCAGCAGCCGCTGCGTGCCCCGCCGCAGGCAGGCTTGCGCGATACGCTGCGGCAACAGCACGTGTGCCCGAGCGAAATCCGAGCCATAGGGCCGGCCAAAATTGCCGTGCAGAATGCCGACCAGATTGATGACGGCAGTGCAGCCATCCAGCAGGCCGTCCAGCGTGG
This sequence comes from Achromobacter sp. D10, assembly GCF_035282245.1. Lineage (NCBI taxonomy): Bacteria > Pseudomonadati > Pseudomonadota > Betaproteobacteria > Burkholderiales > Alcaligenaceae > Achromobacter > Achromobacter sp. D10. The sequence continues at coordinate 222,106 of NZ_JAYJLE010000002.1, read as the reverse complement.
CATCGTCATGCACATCGCATTCGAGCAAGGTGACCGTGGGAAGAATCTGCAAATCGCGCCCGCGGCTGTAGAGCCGGGTGGGAACGACGATCTGATGCTGATCGGCGGAAAGCCGCGCTACCAGATGGCGGCCGATGAAACCGGTGCCGCCGATGACAAGGATACGCATGTCGCAGCCCCTGTTCGTCAGGATTCAGTCCCGATTCTGCCTTGCACGCGCTACATCCGCAAGCGCGTATCGGCGGCCCCGAAAAGGGGCCGCCTGCGGTATCAGGCCGCCAACAGCTTGGCGTAGTTCGGAAGGTCGACGTTGCCGCCGCTGATGATGACACCCACCCGCGCGCCGCGCACCGGCACCACGTTCTGCATGACAGCGGCCGCGCCCAGGCAGCCGGTGGGTTCCACCACCATCTTCATGCGCTCGGCAAAAAAGCGCATGGTGCTGACCAATTGCTCGTCCGTCACCGTGACGATGTCGCGCACATGCTTCTGGATGAGCGGGAAGGTGAGGTTGCCCAGGTGCGTCGTGGCAGCGCCATCGGCCAAGGTCTTGGGAGCGGGAATACGGACGATTTCACCCTTGCGCAGGGACTGCTGGCCGTCGTTGCCGGCTTCCGGCTCGACGCCATAGACCAGGCAGCGCGGGCTCAGCGCGAAGGCGGACAGGGCCGATCCCGACAGCAGGCCGCCGCCGCCCAGGCATACGAACAGGTAATCCAGTTCGCCCACTTCCTCGAACAGTTCCTTGGCGGCCGTGCCCTGGCCAGCGATCACGTCTTCGTGGTCGTAGGGCGGGATCAGCGTGGCACCGGTTTCCGCCTGGATACGGCGGGCGATCGCCTCGCGGTCTTCGGTGTAGCGGTCATACGTGACGATCTTGCCGCCATAGCCTTCCGTGGCGGCGCGCTTGGCGGCCGGCGCGTCCAGCGGCATGATGATGGTAGCCTGCACGCCCTGCAGCTTGGAAGCCAGGGCGATGGCCTGCGCGTGGTTGCCCGATGAGAACGTCACGACGCCAGCGGCGCGCTGCTCCGGCGTCAAGCGCGCGATGGCGTTATAGCCGCCCCGGAACTTGAAAGCGCCCATGCGCTGGAAGTTCTCGCACTTGAAGAAGACCGACGCGCCGCTGATCGCATCGGCGGTGGCCGAGGTCAGTACGGGCGTGCGGTGCGCGTTGCCGGCCAGGCGCTCGCTGGCGCGCACGATGTCGTCATAGGTGGGCAATTCGGGCTGCATGGGGTGAGGTCCTTTGATCGCGGAGAAGAATCAAAACCTCCGGATGATAAACCCGCGGCGCCCGGGGCGCGCGCCGCCTACTTGCCGAAAAGGTCGCCCGACCCGGCCGTGGCGCCGGCCGGCGGGGTCAGGCCCAGGTGGCGCCAGGTAGTCAGCGTGGCGGTACGGCCGCGCGGCGTGCGCTGCAGATAGCCATGCTGGATCAGGTAGGGTTCGATCACGTCCTCGATCGTGTCGCGCTCTTCGCCTATGGCCGCCGCCAGGCTGTCCACGCCGACGGGGCCGCCGTCGAACTTGTGGATGATGGCCTCGAGCAGCTTGCGGTCCATCAGGTCCAGGCCTTGCGGATCCACTTCCAGCATGGCCAGCGCGCGGCCCGCGACCTCGGCGTCGATAGTGCCGCCGGCCTTGACCTCGGCATAGTCGCGCACCCGGCGCAACAGCCGATTGGCGATGCGCGGCGTCCCGCGGGCGCGCCGCGCCACCTCGGCCGCGCCATCCGGCGTGATGCCTGCGTTGAGCAGACCGGCGCTGCGCGTAACAATGTGGCCGAGATCGGTGGCGTTGTAGAACTCCAGCCGCGACACGATGCCGAAGCGGTCACGCAGGGGATTGGTCAGCATGCCGGCGCGGGTGGTGGCGCCAACGAGGGTAAAGGGTTGCAGGTCCAGCTTCACGCTGCGCGCGGCCGGCCCTTCCCCGATCAGGATGTCGATCTGGAAATCCTCCAGCGCCGGGTAGAGGATTTCCTCGACCACAGGCGACAGGCGGTGGATTTCGTCGATGAACAGGACGTCGTTCTTTTCCAGGTTGGTCAAGAGCGCCGCCAGGTCGCCAGGGCGTTCCAGCACCGGCCCGGAGGTCTGGCGCAGCTGCACGCCCATTTCATGGGCAATGATGTGGGCCAGCGTGGTCTTGCCCAGGCCCGGCGGCCCGAACAGCAGCACGTGGTCCAGCGCTTCGCCGCGCTTCCTCGCGGCGGCGATGAAGATCTCCAACTGTTCGCGGGCGCGCTGCTGGCCAACGTACTCGTCCAGCGCCTTGGGCCGCAAGGCGCGTTCGATCGACTCCTCGTTGGGCGACACCGGCTGCGGCGCCACGATACGGGGGGCGTCGGGACGGGAGGAAAGTGAATCGGACTGGATGGCCATGGTGCGGAAACGACAAAGTACTGAGCAGGATGCATCGTACCGTAGCGCGGCCCGCCCCGGGGGGCGGGCACGCCGGCGCGGGGCGCCCTAGGGCGTTTCGGACAGCGGCAGCCTGACCCGCACGCACAGCCCGCCTGACGCCGCCTCGAGCAGCTCCAGCGAACCGCCATGCGCGCGCGCGATGGCCTCGGCCAGCGCAAGGCCCAATCCCACGCTGCCGGTGCGCGTACGCGCGTCGTCCAGGCGGCTGAACGGGCGCAATGCCTCCAGGCGCCGTTCCGGCACGATGCCCGGGCCATGGTCGGCCACGTCCAGCACCGCATGCCGTCCCTCGTGCCGCAGACTGACCTCGACTGGCGGGGCGCCATGGTTCAAGGCATTGCCGATCAGGTTGTCCAGCAAGCGGCCCAGCGCCACCGCGTCCGCCTGTACCACCAGGGCTGCGGCGTCATCGCCGGATCTCAGGCTGATGTCGGTGCCGGCCCCCTGCCATGCGCCCACGCGCTCGGTCAGCCAATCGGAAAGATTCATGGAGGCGTAGCGGTAGGCGGCAGGGTCGGTACCGCGCACGAAGCCGATGAACTGATCAACCATGTGCTGCATATCCTGCAGGTCCGCGCGCAGCCCTTCCTTCAGCTTGGAATCATCCGCCAACTCGATCCGCAGCCACATCCGCGACAGCGGCCCCTTCAAGTCGTGCGGCAGGCCCGACAGCAGGGTGCGGCGCACCGAGTCGGATTCCGACAGCGCGTCCAACATGGCGTTGAAGCGTTCGCCCAGCACCCGGGTCTCATGTGGCCCCGAGGGTTCGACCCGCTGAGGTTGCCCGGCGGCCAGGCGGTCGGCCGCATCGGCCAGCCGGGTAATGGGACGCGTGATGTGCCACGAAAAGCCCACCGCCAGCAATAGCAGCAAGCCCAGGCCGCCCAGCCAGGCGGCGATGAACGGCGTGGCAACCGGCGGATCCAGGCGCTCCAGCGGGATGACCAGCCACTCGCGCAAGCGCGGCACGTCTTCGCTGGCGGAATTGGGCGCCAGCGAAATGAAGATCTCCGGCGTGGGACCGCGAGACAGCGCCACCCGCGTGCCATCGTTCAGGCGTTCATTGAGCTGCTGGACCAGCACCCGCAGATCGCGGCGGATGTCGTCCGGTTCGGGTTGGTAGCGGCGGCCGTGTTCCTCGCGGTCGCGGGCTCGCTCGCCTTCGCGCGCGCTCGCGCGCTCATCGCGTCCATTTCCGTGATCGTCGTCGCGCACTTCGGGCGGGGGTGGTGCCGGCGGACCGTGGATCTGCGTTTCCGACGCGGGCGGCGGCGGGGGCCGCGGAGCCGCCTTGGGCGGAGGACGGCGGCCATTGAAGCGCTGCAGCTTGGCCTCGGCCGGCAGCACCCGCGACCAAAGCCGCCATTGGTTCTGCGAGGCCGTGCGCACAAACTCCGCACGTTCTTCCGCAGGCACCTGCGACACGGCGGCGCGCAGCGTGCGGATGGTCGTGACGATGTAGCCGATGGCTACGTCTTCCATGAACTTGTGCCGAAAGTACGACACCGTCACCAAGGTGGCCGCCTGCGTCAGCAGGACCGAGCCCAGGATCAGCAGGATCAGCCTTGCCCGCAGCGATCGCGGTACCAGAAAACCGGGGGAAAGGCGCATCAGGGCGAGAACCGGTAGCCGATGCCCCAGACGGTCTGGATCCAGCGCGGCTGCTTGGGATCGTCTTCGATGACCCGGCGCAGGCGCAGGATGGCGATGTCGATGGCGCGGTCATTGCGCTCGCCCGCATCGTCGTCGCGCGCCAGCGCCAGCAGGCGTTCGCGCGACAGCGGCTTGCCGGCGTTGCGCACCAGCGCCTCGAGCAGGTTGATCTCGCCTCCGGTCAGCTTGACCACCGTGCCATCGCGCGACAGTTGGCGGGTGGAGGGATCGAAAATGAAGGGACCGAACGCGACCGGCGCGTCCTTGGTCAGCGCGGAGGGACCGCGCTTGCGGCGCAGCACGGCCTCGATGCGGGCCAGCAGCTCGCGCGGGTCGAACGGCTTGCCGACGTAATCGTCCGCGCCGGCTTCCAGGCCGATGATGCGGTCTACCGCTTCGTCGCGCGCCGTCAACAGGATGACGGGGATGTCCTCGCCCTGCTCACGCAGGCGGCGGCAGGCGTCCGCACCATCGCCGCCCGGCAACATGCGGTCCAGCACCAGGAGGTCGGGCGCGTAGCGGGTAATGCGGGACGACAGGTCGGTGGCGTCCGGCGCCAGCAGCGTGTCGTAACCGTGGCGGTTGAGGTAGTCGGCCAGCAATTGCCGTAAGGCGGGGTCGTCGTCGACGACCAGCAGCTTGGTGTGGGGATTGTCCATGGATGCCATAGTGCGGCCCGTCGCGCCCTGCCGCAAGAGGCAGGAAATCAACTGAAATATACCTGTTGCACGATGTTGGACCCGTTTTCCAGCGCTTTCCGGCCAGGGCCCGCCGCCCGCGCCGCGTGGCTCTAAAATGGAAGCCGCCCCGTCTTCTGTCCGAGTTGCTAAAAATCGTTTACAGGCAAGGCGGCGCTCCCTTTCTACACTGTGTCTATGATCGCCCCTGCAATCATCTGGCGAAACCGGCTGTTGCGCGCCGCGCTGGCGGCGGCCCTGGCCTGCCCGCTCGCCCCGGCCGTGGGCGACCCACTTGCTACGTCCCCATATATGCCAGCATTGTCCGCGGGGCGCGGCATCGGGGTGCTGTCCTCGGTCCAGCCCATTCCCGTGCGCCCTGCCCCGTCCATGGAATCGCGCGCGGTGCCACTGGACCCGGCCCCCTGCGAGATGCAGACCATGGAACCGGCGTTGGATACCAGCGTGCGCGGCACGGGCGCGCGCGAAGCCGACCTGATCCCCGGCACCGGCCTGGGCCTGTCGGGCGACGCCCAGCCCGCCCCGGTACCGCTGGATTGCGGCGTGCTCGCGACGCCCGAGGAACCCACGCCCGATTACGTTTTCGCCCTCCAGGACGGCGACCTGCCCCGCGTGCCGGTGGTCGTGATTTCTGGCGTGTCGCGCGCTTCGCGGCCCTGGTTCGCCTCGGCCAGCAGCCAGGAAGGCCTGCGCTACGGCGGCAACCGCAACTGGGTCTACCGCAACACTTCGGGTCCGTCCGTCGCCGTCGGCAATGTCGACGCCCGGGCCCCGGCCTGGGGCAGCAGCGCGCCAGTGGGCGGCCTGCAGATCTCGAACTGGGCCGGATCCGGCGCCACCGCCCCCGAAGGCAGCTTCGGCTATTCGTCATCGCTCGGCAGGCTGAACCGCATGGATCCCGCCGCCAGTTCCGGAGCCGTGGACTACGGCGAGGCGGTGGGCAGCGGCAGCGTGCGTTACGGGCTGACTCCGGCGCTGACGCTGGAAGGCCAGATGCAGAGCGCGCCTTCGCTCACCACACGTGGCATGGGCACCACCTATGCCGCCGGCGAGTACGGCACGTTCCGGGCGGGCGCCACGCAAAGTTCGTTCGACGCCGCCAGCGCCTGGCGTTATCGCTTCGACTACAACGTGGACGTGGCCGACAGCGTGAACCTGGGCTACTCCAACGAGCAGGTCGGGGCGGGTTATGGCGACCTGTCCAGCTACTCGGGCGGCGCGGCCTCGACGGCGCATACCCGCAACACGCTGTCGGCCGGCGTCCCCATCACCGGCTGGGGCGTGCTCAGCGGCACCTACTCGGGCTTGCGCGAGGGTTCGGAGCTGGCCGAGCAGCGCGTGGGCCTGTCCCACAGCATGTTCGTCGCACCCAAGGTCAAGCTGGCGGTGGGCGCCGACCGCGACATCCTCTCGGGCAATTATGAATGGCGCGCCAACCTCAGCATGCCGGTGGACACGTTCATGCGCGGGACCTGGCTGAGCTGGTAGGCGCACTGCGGCAAGGACGGAAATCTCCCCTCGGAAGGGGCCGGCCAAAATTGCGGCTTAAAATCCCTGCCATGATGCTCCCGGCCTACCCCCATGTCTGACGCGCGCGCCCTCGGCGTGTTGCAGCGCGTTTTCGGTTACGAATCCTTCCGCGGCGACCAGCAAGCCATTGTCGAACAGGTGATCGACGGCGGCGACGCGCTGGTCCTCATGCCCACTGGCGGCGGCAAGTCGCTCTGTTACCAGATCCCGTCGCTCGTCCGCGAAGGCACCGGCATCGTCGTGTCGCCGCTCATCGCGCTGATGCAGGACCAAGTCGACGCCCTGACCGAACTGGGCGTGCGCGCGGCCTTCCTGAACTCGACGCAGGAGTGGCGCGTTGCCCGCGGCGTAGAGCAGGCTTTCCTGGCTGGCGAGCTGGACCTGCTGTATGTCGCGCCCGAACGCCTGTTGACCGACCGCTGCCTGCAGCTGCTCGAACGCGGCCGTATCGCACTGTTCGCTATCGACGAGGCGCACTGCGTGTCCCAATGGGGCCATGACTTCCGTCCCGAATACCTGGGGCTGTCGATGCTGCACGAGCGCTGGCCAGACGTGCCGCGCATTGCGCTGACGGCGACCGCCACCGCCGATACCCGTCGCGAGATCGCCCAACGCCTGTCGCTGGACGACGCGCGCCACTTCGTTTCCAGCTTCGACCGTCCCAATATCCGCTATCGGATCATTGAAAAGAACGAGGTGCGCAAGCAGTTGCTGGAGATGATCCAGGCCGAGCACGAAGGCGAATCGGGCGTGGTGTATTGCCTGTCGCGAGCCCGCGTGGAAGAAACCGCGGAGTTCCTGTGCAACCAGGGCATCGACGCCATGCCCTATCACGCGGGCCTCAGCGCACAGGTGCGCGCCGCCAACCAGGCGCGCTTCCTGCGCGAGGACGGCGTGGTCATGGTCGCCACCATCGCGTTCGGCATGGGCATCGACAAGCCCGACGTGCGCTTCGTGGCGCACATAGATCTGCCCAAGTCCGTGGAAGGCTATTACCAGGAAACCGGCCGCGCCGGCCGTGACGGACTGCCGGCCACTGCCTGGCTGGCCTACGGACTGCAAGACGTGGTGCAGCAGCGCCGCATGATCGACGAATCCCCGGGCGAAGAGTCCTACCGGCGGCGCCTGGGCCAGCAGCTGGATGCCATGCTGGGTCTGTGCGAAACCGTGGAATGCCGCCGCGTGCGCCTGTTGGCCTACTTCGGCCAGCAGATCACGGCCTGCGGCAATTGCGACGTCTGCCTGGATCCGCCCCAGGCCTGGGATGGCACGGTCGCCGCGCAGAAAGTGCTGTCCGCCGTCTATCGCCTGTGGAAAGAACGCGGCCAGCGCTACGGCGCGGGCCACATCATCGACATCCTGCGCGGCAAGGTCACCGACCGCACCAAACAGCACGGCCACGACACGCTCAGCGTGTTCGGCGTAGGGGCGGACCTGAGCGACACCGCGTGGCGCGGCGTGCTGCGCCAATTGCTGGCGCAAGGCTTGCTGACGGTGGACCACGAAGGCTATGGCACCCTGGCCCTGACCGAAGGCAGCCGGGCCGTGCTCAAGGGCGAGCGTCAATTGATGCTGCGCCGGGAATCCGAGAAAAAGCCGCGCTCTGGCAAGAGCGGCACCGGTCGTCCCAAAGCGGCGACGATCGACCTGCCGGCCGAACTGCAGCCCGTGTTCGAGGCCTTGCGCGCCTGGCGCGGCGAGGTCGCCAAGAGCCATGGCGTGCCCGCATACGTCATTTTCCATGACGCCACGCTGCGCGAGATTGCGCTGGCCCAGCCCGAATCAATGGACGAGCTGAGCCACATCAGCGGCGTGGGTGCACGCAAGCTGGAAGCGTACGGCGAAGAAATCCTGCAGCGCGTGAGCAAGCCGGTCTTGTGATGGCTGCCCTTCGGGGCAGCCACGGCCAAATCAGCCCGGTGGCGGCAGCAGCGGCACCGGGGCGCGCTCCTTGCCGAACACCGAGCGGTAGGCCAGGATGTTGAACACCAGCACCACTGGAATGCCCACGACGGCGCCTGCCAACACCAGACGCATGGAGCCCAGCGCGCCCGCGCCGTCCCACAAGGTCATGTCGTCCAGGATCAGGTAGGGAAACAGGCTGTAGGCCAGCCCGCTAAGCATCAGCAGGAACAGCGCTACGCACAGCACGAAGGGCAGCCAGCTGAAGCGGTCGGCCTTCCCGGGCAAGCGGGCCAGCAGCATTTCAGCCGCCACGAAGCCCGCCAGCATCATGACCCAGACCGTGGCGGCCAGGCTCAGATGGGCGATGTTGCTCCATTTGTAGAAAATGCCTGCGTTGGCCAGGCCCAGCGTAACGGCGATCGCCACCATGCCCACCGCCGTCCAGCGGATGGCATGGCGGGCCCAGTTTGCGGCGCGGCGCTGCAAGTCGCCGTCCACTCGCATGACAAGCCAGGATGCGCCCAGCAGCACATAGGCGGCCACCGCGCACAAGCCCACGAACATGGAGAACCAGCCGTAGCCGGCGTCGGACTGGTAGCCGGTCGCGATGCGGCCCAGCAGCATGCCCTGGCCAAAGGCGGTGATCAGCGACCCTGCCCAGAAACCGAAAATCCAGCGCGGCTTCATTTCGTTGCGCGCGCGGATGCGGAATTCGAAGGACACGCTGCGCAGCACCACGCCCAGCACCATGCAAGTCAGCGGCCCGTAAAGCTTGCCCAGCACCGCGCCCCAGGCGAAGGGGAACGCGGCCGCGAACAGCCCCATGCCCAGCAGCAGCCAGAATTCGTTGGCGTCGCGCCATGGGCTCAGCAGGCTCATCATGCGGCCGCGCTCGTGTTCGGGCGCCAGTTGCAGCAGGATCCCGACGCCAAGGTCGAAACCGTCCAGCACCATGCCCGCGGCAATCACCACGAACAGCAGCGCCATGAAGGCCAGCGGCATCCAGAATGAAGGATCGTCGGGATTGAGGCCTTGGGAGGCGGCGAGCATGGCGATCATGGCGTACCTCCGCCCAGTTTGCGCACAGGCACCACGCCGTAGCGCGCCGCGTGGAACAGCATGCCAACGAACGCCGCGAGCAGCAGCACGTACAGCACGCCGTAGCCGATCAGGCCGTACAGCACAGTGCTGGAAGCCACGATGCCCAGCACTTCGGATTGCGTGATGGTGCCGTTCACCGCGAACGGCTGCAGGCCGAGTATGGACACCCACCACCCGGCCACGACGGCGATGGCGCCCGAAAACATCATGCCGCACAGGACCCGCTGCCACCAATGCGGCAACGTGGACGGGTCCAAGCCGCGCCGGAAGGTCCACAGGAAGGTCACGCAGGCCACGGCCAGCATCAACAGCCCCAGGCCGGCCGCCACGCGCAGCGACCAGAATGTCAGCGCCACGGGGGGCAACATGCCGGAATACTTGTCCAGGCCGCGGTAGGTACCGTCCTGGTTGCGGTGCAGCCACATGCCGCCCATGTTGCGCAGGGTGAGGTCGGCTACATTCGTATGGGAGCGCGCGTCGGGCCACGCAAACAGCACCAGTTGCGGTTCGGTGCCGCTTTCCCAGTAGCCCGCGGCGGCGGCGGCCTTGGCGGGCTGCAGCTTGGCGATCATCTGGCCGGCGCCGGTGGCGACCGGCAATTGCATGAAGGCCGCTACGACGGCCACCACCAAGGCGGTCTTGAACGCATTGCGCTCGCCATCGCCCAAGGGGCGCCGCAAGGCCTGCAACGCTGTCACGCCCATCATCAGGAACGAGGCGGCCAGGGCCGCGCCCACCACCACCACCGCCATGCGCCAGCCCACCGACGGATTCAGCACCACGGCCATCCAGTCATAGACCTGGTAGCGCCCATCCACCAGCAGCGCGCCGTCCGGCGTCTGCATCCAGGATTGCAATGCCAGCACCCAGAACACCGCCACCAACTGCCCCACCGCCACCATCAGCACGGCCAGCGTATGGGCGCCGTCCGACACGCGGCGCTGGCCGAACAGCATGACGCCGAGAAAACAGGACTTGAGGATGAAAACCGAAAGAATGCCGTAGCCGAGCAAGGGACCGGCGACATTGCCGATCTTGTCCATGAGGCCCGCCCACAGGCTGCCCAGCTGGATCAGCACGGGCACGCTGGCCGCGAGAGTCAGCACGAAGGCCAGGGCGAATATCCGCACCCAGAAGCGGTAGGCGGCTGTCCAGCCGCCATGGCCCGACCAGCGCGCCCGGATCTTGAAGAACAGCAGCACCCAGGCAAGCGCCAGGGAGAAGGCCAGGAAAAACGCCAGGAAGCTCAGACTGGCCACGAACTGCGCGCGGGCCAGGGATAACGTGGATATGTCCATGATGGCCCGTAGTGTAGAGCCAGTTACATGACCGTGGGGACAGTTTGAAACCGGTTGCACCGGCCGCTAAAAGGCCTCGCCTGCGGAACGTGGCAAAATTGACTCTTTGTCGCTGCTTTTTCCTATTCTTTCAAGAATGACCTCCGCCACGACGCCGACCCCTGCCGCATCCAATTTCCTGCTCAACATCGTTCAAGACGACCTCGAAGCCCAGCGCTTCGCAGGCAAGCGTTGGGCGGGCAAGCCTGGCCCGGCGGCCCTGCAACAACAAGGCGGAATGGATCCGGCCCGCATCCGCACGCGCTTTCCGCCGGAGCCCAATGGCTACCTGCACCTCGGCCACGCCAAGAGCATCTGCGTGAACTTCGGGCTGGCGCGCGACTTCGGCGGCGTCTGCCACCTGCGCTTTGACGACACCAATCCGGAAAAGGAAGACCAGGAATACGTCGACGCCATCATCGAGGCCGTGCACTGGCTGGGCTTCGACTGGAAGGCCGACGGCAATGACAACCTGTACTTCGCCAGCGACTACTTCGGCTACATGTACGAGTTCGCCGAGGCGCTGGTCGAGGCCGGCCACGCCTACGTGGACGAACAAAGCCCCGAAGAAATCCGCGCCAACCGCGGCACGCTGACGGAACCCGGCACCGACTCGCCCTGGCGCAACCGCCCCGCCGCCGAGTCGTTGACGCTGCTGCGCGAAATGCGCGACGGCAAGCATCCCGACGGCAGTCTGGTGCTGCGCGCGAAGATCAACATGGCTTCGCCCAACATCAACCTGCGCGACCCGGTCATGTACCGCGTGCGCCATGCCCACCACCACCGCACCGGCGACCAGTGGTGCATTTACCCGATGTACAGCTGGGCGCACCCGGTCGAAGACGCGCTCGAAGGCATCACGCACAGTGTCTGCACGCTGGAATTCGAAGACCAGCGCCCGTTCTACGACTGGATCCTGGCGCGCCTGGCCGAACTCGGCAAGCTGGCCCAGCCGCTGCCGCACCAGTATGAATTCGCCCGCCTGAACGTCAGCTACGTCGTCACCAGCAAGCGCAAGCTGCTGCAGCTGGTGCGCGAAGGCCACGTGGACGGCTGGGACGATCCCCGCATGCCGACCATCTTCGGCCTGCGCCGGCGCGGCTACACGCCCTCTTCGATCCGCCTGTTCTGCGACCGCACCGCCGTGTCCAAGTCCGATTCCCGCATCGACTACAGCCTGCTCGAGCAGGCGGTGCGCGACGACCTGGACCCCGTCGCGCCGCGCTCGGTGGCCGTGCTGGATCCGCTCAAGCTGGTCATCACCAACTACCCGGAAGGCCAGACCGAGATCTGCACCGCGCCGCGCAACCCGCACGACCCCGAAGCCGGCGTGCGCGAGTTCCCGCTGTCGCGCGAGCTCTGGATCGAACGCGACGACTTCCGCGAAGAAGCGCCCAAGAAATACTTCCGCCTCTTCCCGGGCAACACCGTGCGCCTGAAATACGGCTACGTGGTCCGCTGCACCGGTTTCACCAAGAACGAGGCCGGCGAGGTCGTCGAGGTCCAGGCCGAATACCTGCCGGAAACCAAGAGCGGCACGCCCGGCGCCGACAGCGTCAAGGTCAAGGGCAACATCACCTGGGTCAGCGCGGCCCACGCGGTGCCCGCCCAGATCCACCTGTACGACCGCCTGTTCGCCGACCCGCGTCCCGACGGCGGCGACAAGGACTTCCTGGCCTGCCTGAACCCGAACTCCAAGCAGACCGTCACGGCCTGGCTGGAACCCGGCACCGTGGCCACGCCGGGCGCCACCTGGCAGTTCGAACGCCTGGGCTACTTCACGGCCGACCTGAAGGAATCCACCGCGGAGAGCCCGGTGCTCAACCGCATCGTGACCCTGCGCGACTCCTGGGCGCAAGGCTGACGCGCCGCGTCCGCATTGCAGGGAAAAGGCGCCGAAAGGCGCCTTTTTCTTTGGGTCCGCCCCCTGCGCATGCCGCCCCTGGGCGGGTTATCATCCCCCGAACCCCGCAGCCGGTCGAGCGCGCCGTTTCCGGCGCCCCAGACCGCCAGCCACAATCAAGATGAACACTGAATCCCTAGCCCTGGACTTCAAAAGCGCCACCCTCTATGCCATCCGGGTGGTCCTGCACAGCGCCGATCCCGAACGCCTGACCGCCGCCCTGGCCAAGCGCATGGCCGATGCCGGCAGCTTCTTCGAAAACGAACCCGTGGTCATCGACGCCAGCCGCGTCGAGGAAAAAATCGATTGGACCGCCCTGGTGGCGGCATTGCGCGGCCACAACCTGCCCCCCATCGGCGTCGTGGCCGAGGGCGCCAACCTGGAAGCCGCTCGCGCAGCCGGCCTGACGCCGGTGGAACTGTCCACGCCCGCGGCCCGGCCCGCGCCGGTGATCGACACCGCGCCGCCCAACGACGTGTCCACGCCGGTACCCTCGGTGCCCGCCGCCGCGGTCGAGACCGCGCCCGCGCCCACTGAAGTCTCCGCCGAACCTGAAACGCCCGCCGCGGAAACGCCCGCCGACAAGCCCGCGGCCGAGCCGCTGCCGGCGCGCGCGGCGAGCAGCACCACCTCTGCCCCCAGCCCCACGCCTGCCGCCCCGCACTCGTCGTCGGCACTGGTTATCACCAAGCCGCTACGCTCCGGCCAGCGCGTCTATGCGCGCCACACGGACCTGGTGGTGATCGGCATGGTGAGCCAGGGCGCGGAAGTCATCGCGGACGGCAACGTCCACGTCTACGGCCCGCTGCGCGGCAAGGCCATGGCCGGCGCCCGCGGCGACACTTCCGCGCGCATTTTCACGACGCACCTGGATGCCGAGCTGCTGGCCGTGGCGGGCGTGTACCGCGTGGTCGAGGATAAGCTGGACCGCACGCTGCAAAATCAGCCCGCGCTGGTCCGCCTGGACGGCGATACGCTGCGCATCGAGGCGCTCAAGGCCTGAATGGGTTGTGTGCCCCCACGCTGCACCCGCTTGCGCGGGCTTGCTGCCCCCCGAGGGGGCGCTCTTGCCTTGGGGCGGCCCGGCGGCAAGAGGGCCCCCACGCTGCACCCGCTCGCGCGGGCTTGCTGCCCCCCGAGGGGGCGCTCTTGCCTTGGGGCGGCCCGGCGGCAAGAGGGCCCCCACGCTGCACCCGCCTGCGCGGGCTTGCTGCCCCCCGAGGGGGCGCTCTTGCCTTGGGGCGGCCCGGCGGCAAGAGGGCCCCCACGCTGCACCCGCTTGCGCGGGCTTGCTACCCCGCCGAGAGGCGGCTCTTGCCTTGAGGCGGCCCAAAGATTTCAACACATCCTGTAAGAAGCCTTACAAGGGCTTTTTGCTTTACGATAACGCGATTTATTCGAACATAAGGGTTTGATCGTCATGACACGCATTGTTGTGGTGACTTCCGGCAAAGGCGGCGTGGGCAAAACCACGACCAGCGCCAGTTTTTCTGCAGGACTCGCGATGCGGGGCCACAAGACCGCTGTCATCGACTTCGATGTCGGCCTGCGCAACCTCGACCTGATCATGGGCTGCGAACGCCGCGTGGTGTATGACTTCGTCAACGTGATCCAGGGCGAAGCAACGCTCAACCAGGCGCTCATCAAGGACAAGCAGCTCGAAAACCTGTTCATCCTGCCCGCCTCGCAAACGCGCGACAAGGATGCGCTGACGCAAGAAGGCGTGGAAAAGGTCATCAACGACCTCAAGGGCATGGGCTTTGACTACATCGTCTGCGACTCGCCCGCCGGCATCGAGACGGGCGCGCTGATGGCCGCCTACTTTGCCGACGACGCGCTGGTGGTGACCAACCCGGAAGTCTCGTCGGTGCGCGACTCCGACCGCATTCTGGGCATCCTGGCCGCCAAGTCCAAGCGCGCCGTCGAAGGCGACGAACCGGTCAAGGAATATCTGCTGCTCACGCGCTACAGCCCCAAGCGCGTCGTCGACGGCGAAATGCTGTCGCTGGGCGACATCGAGGACATCCTGCGCATCAAGCTGATCGGCGTGATCCCCGAGTCGGAAGCGGTGCTGCAGGCGTCGAACCAGGGCCTGCCGGCCATCCACCTGAGAGATACCGACGTGTCTGAAGCGTACAAGGACGTCGTGGCCCGTTACCTGGGCGAAGACAAGGCCCTGCGCTTTACCGATTACGAAAAGCCCGGTTTCCTGAAACGCCTGTTCGGAGGCAAGTAAGCAATGTCCTTCCTGTCGTTTCTGCTCGGTCAAAAGAAAACTTCCGCATCCGTCGCCAAGGAACGGTTGCAGATCATCCTGGCCCACGAGCGGGGCCGCGGCGATTCGCCCGATTACCTGCCGCAGTTGCAGCAGGAACTTATCGCCGTCATTTCCAAGTACGTGAAGATCAACCCCGAAGACATCAAGGTGCACCTGGAACGCCAGGACACGCTCGAGGTGCTGGAGGTAAAGATCGAAATGCCGCAGAACGAGACCTGATGCGGCTGTGCGTGCCACGACCAAGAAGAATGCCCCTGCGGGGGCATTCTTGTTTTGCAGGGCAACGACCCAAAAAAATGCCCGGCGTTGCCGGGCATTTGCCTTTTGGGGCGGGAGCTTAGCGCTTGCCGACCTGATCGCCGATGACACCGCCGATCGCCGCTCCGCCCACCGTTCCGAGGATGCCGCCATTGGTGATCACGGCGCCTGCCACGCCGCCCAACGCAGCGCCGCCCACTGCGCTCTTTTGGCGGTGGCTCATGCCATCCCAGGAAGAGCAGCCAGCCATGGCGGCGGTCATCGCCAGCGCAACACAGATTTTGGAGAGAGATGCGATTTTCATATTTGTGGTTCCTATTCTCGTACCCGGGGCCGCGCATGAAACTGGATGCGAGCACGCGGCGCCCATAAGGGCCTGGAACCTTCAGGATCGCAAAATATCGTTGCCCTGGCTGTTAGGTTTGCCCATGAATTGTGTCAAAGGGCGAGAGGATCTTTGCACGCCCCAGGGACTTTGTTGCAACGGGTGCGCGCTATTTGACCAGACGTAACACCTCGCGGAAGCGCGGGTGCTCGCAAGTACGCATCCATTCAAATATCGCCATTTCGGACGTGACGATTTCAGCGCCGTGCGCACGCGCGCGGCGCAGCGCCGCATGATGGTCCGCAGGCTTGCGGGATCCCGCCGCATCCGACACCAGCACGGCGTGGTAACCCAGATCGATCAAGCCGATCACTGTCTGCAGCACGCAAATGTGCGCCTCGCAGCCCGCCACCAGAATGGTTTTGCGCGCGGCGGGAAGCCACGCTTCGAATCCCGGCTCCAGCGCCGAAGAGAAGTGCATTTTCTGGAAGGTCGTCTGGACCTGCTCGCGCAACGGCTCCACGGTAGCGCCCAGCATCTTGGCGTGATGCTCGGTGGCGGCCACCGGCACATCCAGCAGGCGCGCAGCCTGCGCCAGCTTGTGTGCGGCCTGGAGCACGGCTTCGTTGTCGTGGATGACCGGCATCAAGCGACCCTGCATGTCGACGATCAACAGGGTGGAATCGGAAGCGGACAGCAGCATGGCATGGAACTCCTGGTAGAAGTCCTTAGCATACCTCCGGCAAAAAAAATCCCG
Organism: Achromobacter sp. D10; assembly: GCF_035282245.1. NCBI lineage: Bacteria > Pseudomonadati > Pseudomonadota > Betaproteobacteria > Burkholderiales > Alcaligenaceae > Achromobacter > Achromobacter sp. D10. The sequence continues at coordinate 205,932 of NZ_JAYJLE010000002.1, read as the reverse complement.
GCGCGGGGCCGGGATTCCTTCAGGCGCTGATTACTTCAGGGCCTTGTAGCGTAGGCGCTTGGGCTTGGCGCCCTCTTCGCCCAGGCGGCGCTTCTTGTCGGCCTCGTATTCCTGGTAGTTGCCGTCAAAGAAGACGACTTGCGAGTCTCCTTCGAAAGCCAGGATATGGGTAGCGATACGGTCCAGGAACCAGCGATCGTGGCTGATGACCATGACGCTGCCGGGGAACTCCAGCAGCGCGTCTTCCAGGGCGCGCAGCGTTTCGACGTCGAGGTCGTTGGACGGTTCGTCCAGCAGCAGGACGTTGCCGCCGGCGATCAGCGTCTTGGCCATGTGCAGGCGGCCGCGTTCGCCGCCCGACAACTGGCCCACGACCTTGTTCTGGTCGCCGCCCTTGAAGTTGAAACGACCCAGATAGGCGCGCGACGACATTTCGAACTTGCCCACGGTAAGCAGGTCCGCGCCATCGGCCACCGCGTCGAACACGGTCTTCTTGTCTTCCAGCGCGTCGCGCGACTGGTCCACGTAGGCCAGCTTCACGGTCTGGCCGATCTTGACCTCGCCTGAATCCGGCTGCTCGCGGCCCGCGATCATGCGGAACAGCGTCGACTTACCGGCGCCGTTGGCGCCGATGATGCCGACGATGGCGCCCGGCGGCACCTTGAAGCTGAGGTTGTCGATCAGCAGGCGGTCGCCATAGGCTTTGCTGACGTTGTTGAATTCGATGACCTCGTTGCCCAGGCGCTCGCCCACGGGAATGAAGATTTCCTGGGTTTCATTGCGCTTCTGGTATTCGTAGGACGACAGTTCCTCGAAGCGGGCCAGACGCGCCTTGGCCTTGGCCTGACGGCCCTTGGGGTTCTGACGCACCCACTCCAATTCCTTCTTGATGGTCTTCTGGCGGGCGGATTCCGAGGCCTCTTCCTGCTTCAGGCGGTCTTCCTTCTGCTCCAGCCACGAGCTGTAGTTGCCCTTCCAGGGAATGCCGTAGCCGCGGTCGAGTTCGAGGATCCATTCAGCCGCGTTGTCCAGGAAGTAGCGATCGTGAGTCACGCCCACCACGGTGCCGGGGAACTTGTGCAGGAACTGCTCAAGCCATTCCACGCTTTCGGCGTCCAGGTGGTTGGTAGGCTCGTCCAGCAGCAGCATGTCGGGCTTGGACAGCAACAGGCGGCACAGCGCCACGCGGCGCTTTTCACCGCCGGAGAGCTTGCCGACGATGGCATCCCAGGGCGGCAGGCGCAACGCATCGGCGGCAATTTCCATCTGATGCTCGATATCGTCCGCGCCGCTGGATGCGGCGGCGGCAATGATGGCTTCCAGTTCGGCCTGCTCGGCGGCAAGCGCGTCGAAATCGGCGTCCGGTTCGGCATAGGCCGCGTAGACTTCGTCCAGGCGCTTCTTTGCGGTGACCACCGCGCCCAGGCCTTCTTCGACGGCCTGGCGCACCGTGTGCTCGGGATTGAGCTGCGGTTCCTGCGGCAGGTAGCCGATGTTCAGGCCCGGCATGGGGATGGCTTCACCTTCGATTTCGCGATCGACGCCGGCCATGATCTTCAGCAGCGTCGACTTGCCCGAGCCGTTCAGGCCCAGCACGCCGATCTTGGCGCCAGGAAAAAACGAAAGCGAGATGTCGCGCAGGATCTGCCGCTTGGGCGGCACGATCTTGCCGACGCGATTCATGGTGTAGACGTATTGGGCCATGGGCTCGTATGAGAGATATAGCTGATAAACCGCTGATTGTAGGCCGGAACCCTGACCGGCGTATGTCCGAGGCCGAATCGCCCGCGCGCGCTTGCCGCCCGGGGTTTCAGGCTGCCTTGGGCCGCGCCGGCCGGGCGCCGGAACGCATCTGCGCCAACATGACGCCAGCCAGCGCCATCGCGCCGCCGACGATATGGAAGAGGTGCGGCTTTTCGTCCAGGAAAACGGCCGCGATCGCTACCGTGGCCACCGGCATGATGTTCAGGAAAATGCTGGCGCGGTTGGGCCCCAGGTGCTTGACGCCCTGCATCCACAGAAAGGGCGCGAAAAGCGAGGGGAACACCGCCGCATACAGCACCAGCGGGAGGTTGTCGCTATTGAGCGGTGACGGCGGCGCCAACAGGAAGGCCGGCAGCTGGAACAACACGCCGAAAGCCACCTGCACATACAGCGATTGCCATGGCCCCACCGGCAGCGCCCAGCGGCGCAACAGCACGCCGTACAGCGCATAAGCCAGCGCGCCCACGCCCATCAGCAGGTCGCCGCGATTGGCGCCCACCTCCAGCAGGCGGGCGGGATCGCCCTCCCCGATCAGCAGGGCCAGGCCCGCCAGCGACAACAGGCCGCCCAGCATCGCCGTGGCCGAAGGCAGTTCACGCAGCAACACCGCCACGATTGCGATGGTCATCAACGGAATCATCGCGGTGATGATGCCCATATTGGTCGCCGTGGTGCTGGCGGCGGCCACGTAGGCCAAACCTTGATAGAGGGCCATGCCCAGCCCGCCCAGCACCGCCAGCTTGGGCAGGTTGGGCAGGATCTGGCGGCGTTGCGCCCAGACGCCCGGCAGCGCGAAGGGCGTCAGGACGACGCCGGCCAGCGCCCATCGGTAGAAGCCGATGGCGGCCGGCGCGATGGCGCTGGCCGCCATCTTGGTGACGATCATGTTGACCGACCAGATCAGGGCCGCCAGCAGCGGAAACAACAGATAACGGGCGGGAACATGCGGGGAGGAAACACGCGTCATAGGGGATACAGCATAGGTATAGAGAAGACTGGGGCAGTGTAGGCTCTGTCCGACATGATGTATATAATTAAAAACAGACAAAACCAGACGAAGTTCCGACATGTCCGCCGACGACATCGCCCCCTCGCTGGCCAGCCACCTGCCCTATCCGCTGGCCTGCCGCATCCTGCATTTCACGCCCAACTCGCGCATGAAGCGCCACAGCTCGCCCTGGGCAGAGCTGAACTTCGCGATCTCCGGCATCATGGAAATCGGCGTCGGCGGCATCACTTATCTGTCGCCACCGCAGTACGCCATCTGGATTCCTCCGCATGTCGAACATTGCTGCCAGAACGATGGCGAGGTGCACTACGCCTGCATCGACATTCCCGCCGCGGCCTGCGCCGGCCTGCCCAAGGAACCGTGCACGCTCGAGATCAGCCCCGTCATGCGGGCCATCCTGGCTGACTTCGAACGGCGTGGCATCAGCTATCCGGATACGCCGGAAGACCGGCGCATGGCGCAGATCGTCATCGACCAGGCGCGCCAGGCGCGCGCCTACGCAAGCTACCTGCCCTCTACCTCCGACCCACTGCTGGCGCCCATCCTGTCGGCGCTGCAGCACAGCCCGGGCGACAAGCGCGGCGCCGCGCACTGGGCCGCCACCGCAGGCATTACCGAACGCACGCTGCTGCGCCACTGCCAACAGCACCTGGGCATGTCGTTCAATGAATGGCGGCAGCGGCTACGAGTGGTCAGCGCGCTGGGCATGCTGGACGCGGGCCAGTCCGTCCAGTCCGTCGCGCGAGAACTGAGCTACAGTACGCCGTCCGCGTTCATCGCCATGTTCCAGCGGCTGACCGGCCAATCGCCGGACAGCGCGCGCAGGCGCTGCCTGGGCGGCTCCCCGCCGGCCTAGCCCGGGAAAATCGCGTCGTCCAAGCGTCCGATGCGGCGCCGAGCCGATCGCGAGACAATACGCCTGACTTTCAATTTGCTTTCATCCGACTTTGCCGTGCCGCCGCGGCCTCATCGCGCCCAGGAATTCCCCATGTCTGCCTCCGCAACCCCCCCAGCCTCCCTGACCCATTTCAGCGCATCCGAACTGGACATGCTGGCCAAGACGGCAGACGCCCTGAGCGCCTACCTGGGCAAACCCGTACTGGCGGAGGTAGTGCTGGGCGACGACGGCACCGAATGGGTGACCTATGGCGTGCCCATGGATGAAAACGCCAAGCCCGACGAAGACCAGACCCACGTCCAGCTGGGCGGACCCGGCGCCCGCTTGCTGGGCAACCGCGGCGGCTTGCCCCAGTCCGATGACGACACCTACGATTGCCTTTATCTCTGGGCCATCGAGATCTCGTTGAACGAAGGCGAACGCTTCATCAAGCTGGATCACGACGGCGAGGAGTCCGCCTGGTCCGACAATCTGGAAGACGTGCTGCCGTTTGCCTTGACGGAAGAACCCGTGTCCGAGGATCCGGACGCGGAAGACGACGAGGATGAAGAGGACGAAGAGGATGAGGATGATGAAAATGGCCACGGCCACGATCATCCTCACGACCACAACCACCGCCACTGAGGCGGTACCGGACGGCGGGCGACGGCTGGCGTAGCGCCGCAGCCGCGCCGTCCGCGGTTCAGGCGGAGATCCGTCCTTCCTCCACGGCGTGGCACGCCACCACCGTCACTCCCGCCATGATTGCGGACGGGGCCTCGGCCTTGCAGCGCTCATTCGCGTGCGGACAGCGCGGATGGAAGGTGCAGCCGGAGGGCGGATTCAGCGGGTTGGGCACTTCGCCCGCCACCGCCGTGCGCGGCTTGCCCGCGCCGTTGATGTCGGGAATGGCCTCCAGCAGCATGCGCGTATAGGGATGACGCGGCCGCGCGAACAACTCGTCGCGCGGGGCCACCTCCACCATGCGGCCCAGGTACATCACCCCCACCCGGTCGGCCACGTGATGGACCACCGCCAGATTGTGGGAAATGAACAAATAGGTAAGCCCCAGGTTGCGCTGCAGATCCTTCATCAGGTTCAGCACCTGCGCCTGCACCGACACGTCCAGCGCCGAAGTCGGCTCGTCGCACACCAGGAATTCGGGATTCACCGCGAGCGCCCGCGCAATCGAAATACGTTGACGCTGGCCGCCCGAAAACTGGTGCGGGTAACGGCCCTGGTCGGCCGGATCCAGGCCCACCTGTTTAAGCAGCTCGCCCACGCGCGCGGTCCGCTCGTCGGCCGTCATGGTGGTGTGGGTCAGCATGGGCTCGGCGATGATGCGGCCCACGCGCCAGCGAGGATTCAGACTGGCGTAGGGATCCTGAAAAATCATCTGCAGGCGCTTGCGCAAGGCGCGGCCGCCCGGCTCGGACATGCGCGACAATGGCTGGCCGTCGAAGCGGATGTCGCCGCGGGTCAGGCCGTACAAGCCCACCAGCATGCGCGCCACGGTCGATTTTCCGCAGCCCGATTCACCGACCAGCGCCAGCGTTTCGCCGCGCGCAATGTCGAAAGACACCCCGTCCACGGCGCGCAGCATCACCCGCGGTTTGCCCGCGAGCTTGCGTTCCAGCCAGGGCGGCGACACATCGAACCAGCGCGCGGCGTCCTTTACTTCTACCAAGGGCGTCGTCATGCGGCCACCTTATCGTTATTGTCATGCAGCCAACAGGCCGCGCGGGAAGTGCCAGCCGCCATCAGCTCGGGGCGCTCTACGCCGCAACGCGGCATGCGCTGGCCGCAGCGCGGGTTGAAGGCGCAACCCGCCGGGATGGCGTTCAGGCGCGGCATGCTGCCATCGATCTGCACCAACCGTTCGGCATGGCCCTCCAGCGACGGAATCGATCCCATCAGCCCCGTCGTGTAGGGATGCCGCGGCTTGTGGATCACGTCCGCCACCGGACCGATCTCGGCCACGCGGCCGGCGTACATCACCGCGACGCGGTCGGCAGTCTCTGCGATGACGCCCATGTCGTGCGTGATCAGCATCACGGCCGTGCCGTTTTCACGGCACAGGCGCTTGAGCAGCTCAATGATCTGCGCCTGGATGGACACGTCCAGCGCGGTCGTGGGTTCGTCCGCCACCACCAGCTTTGGCTCGGCGGCCAGGGCCAGCGCGATCACCACGCGCTGGCGCATGCCGCCGGAAAACTGGTGCGGGTAGTGGTCGATGCGCTCGCGCGCGGCCGGGATGCCGGTCGATGCCAGCAGCTCCACCGCGCGCTCGCGCGCCTGGGACCAGCTCAGGTCCAGATGCGTCACGATGGTTTCCGCCAGTTGCCGGCCCACCGTGTACAGCGGGTTCAAGGATGTCAGCGGATCCTGGAACACTGCGCCGATCTCGCGGCCGCGCACGCGGCGCATCTGCTCGTCGGGCAGGTTGTCGATACGGCGGCCCGCCAGCAGGATCTCGCCCGCGGCGATGCGCCCGGGTGGTTCCAGGAGACCGATGATGGATGCGCCGGTCAGGGATTTGCCGGCGCCGGATTCGCCCACTACGCCCAGGACTTCGCCAGCCTGGATGGAAAAGGACACGTCGTCCAGGGCGCGCAGCGTGCCGCGGCGCGTGGGGAACTCCACGCGCAGATTGCGGACTTCTAGAAGTGCGCTCATGTAAACCTCAATTCAGCCGGGGGTTGAGCGCATCGCGCAACCAGTCGCCTAACAAGTTGACCGATAGCACCAGCAGCACCAACGCCGCGCCGGGGAAGATGGTGATCCACCATTCCCCTGAAAACAGGAAGTCGTTGCCGATGCGGATCAGCGTGCCCAGCGACGGCGCGGTCGGCGGTACGCCCACACCCAGGAACGACAGCGTGGCTTCGGTGATGATGGCCGTGGCCAGGTGCACCGTGGCCAGCACCAGCACCGGGCCCAGCACATTGGGCAGCACGTGGCGGAACATGATGACGGGCGAGGCCACCCCGATCACGCGCGCGGCCTGCACGTACTCGCGGTTCTTCTCTACCAGCGTGGAGCCGCGCACGGTTCGCGCGTATTGCGGCCAGCCCGCCAGCGCGATCGCGCCGATCAGCACGGGGAATGCGATCAACTCGTGCATGTCGCGCGGCACCGCCGCCCGCGCCACGCCATCGATCAGCAATGCGATCAGGATGGCGGGGAACGACAGTTGCACGTCGGCGATACGCATGATGAACGCGTCGATGCGTCCGCCCGCGTAACCCGAGATCAGCCCCAAAACAATGCCGATCGCCATGGACAGCAGCACCGAAGCCAGGCCAATCAAGAGCGACACCCGGGTGCCGTACAGGATGGCCGAGTACAGGTCGCGGCCCTGGCTGTCGGTGCCCAGCAGATAGGTCGGCTGGCCGTTGGCCTCCCAGGCGGGCGGCAATAGCGCGTCCAGCAGTTCCACCTTGGTCAGGTCGAACGGATTATGCGGAGCCACCCAGCCAGCCCCGAAGGAGCCGATCAGCAAGGCTGCCAGCAGCACAGTGGCCGCAATGGCCACGGGCGCCCGGCGCCAGGCCCAGGCAATATCGCTGTCCCACCAGCGTTTGAGTACGGCGCGCATCAGTGAGCCCCCCCGCCGCGGGTCAGCCCGGAACGCAGGCGCGGGTCCACGACAAAATACAGAAGATCGACGATCAGGTTGATCACCACGAATACCAGCGCGATCAGGCACAGGTAGGCCGCCATGACAGGCACATCGGCGAACTGCACCGCCTGGATGAACAGCAGGCCCATGCCCGGCCACTGGAACACGGTTTCCGTGACGATGGCAAAGGCAATGATGCCGCCCAGCTGCAGGCCGGTAATGGTAATGACCGGCACCATTGTGTTCTTCAGCGCATGGCCGAAGTGGATGGCCCGGCGCTTCAGGCCGCGGGCGCGGGCAAACTTGATGTAGTCCGAACGCAGCACTTCCAGCATCTCCGAGCGCACCAGGCGCAGCACCAGGGTCATCTGGAACAGCGACAAGGTGATGGACGGCAGGATCAGGTGCTTCCAGCCCGTGGCGGTGAACAGCCCGGAGGACCACCAGCCCACGCTGACGGTGTCGCCGCGCCCGTAGCTGGGCAACCAGCCCAGCTGGACCGAGAACACCAGGATCAGGAGGATGCCGATCAGGAAGGTGGGCAGCGACACGCCCAGCAGCGAGCCGGCCAGCAGCAGCTGGGACAACAGGCTGTTGCGCTTGAGCGCGGTATACACGCCCAGGGGCACGCCCACCAGCAGCGCCAGCAGGGCAGCCACCATGGAAAGCTCCAGCGTCGCCGGCAAACGGGATTTCAGCAATGTGGAAACGGGTTCGCTCTGGCGCAGGGATATGCCGAAATTGCCCTGCACGGCGTTGGCCACGAAATGGCCGAATTGGACAATGGCGGGCTCGTTCAGCCCCAGGCGCTCACGCAATTCGATGCGCTCGGCATCGGTGGCGTCCTGCCCCAGCATGATGGTGACGGGGTCGCCGACGTATTGAAAAAGCACAAAGGCCAGTAGCGAGACGGTGAGCATCACCGCTACGGCCTGCAACAGGCGACGCAGTATGAAAGCAAACATAGGCGGGAAAGGCGTAACGGCGGGGACTGGAGCGCCCCCGCCGTTTGATTAGCCTGGATCAGTCAACCTTGACCCAATCGGCAACGAGGCGATTGTCGGCACGGTGGATGACCGTGACGTTCTTGCGCATGGCCCAGGGAATGACCTGGTCGTGCAGCGGGATGTGGCCGAAGTCCTTGGCGTGCCCTTGCAGCACGGTAATGATGTCCGCGTCGCGCTTGGCCGGGTCGGTTTCCGTCTTGATCCGGTCGATGATGACGTCCAGTTCCTTGTTGCTGTAGTTGCCCAAGTTGTACATGCCGTCCGCGCCCTCGCCCTTGGTGCGGATCAGGTTCTGCAACGTGTACATGGCGTCGAACGTGGGCACGCCCCAGCCGAACAGGAAGGCGCTGGTGTCGAACGACTGCACCTTGGGGAAGTAGGTGGAACGGGGCATGGCGTTCAGCGTGGCCTTCACGCCCACCTTGGCCCACATGCCGACCACCGCCTGGCAGATGGCTTCGTCGTTGATGTAGCGGTTGTTGGGGCAATCCAGCGTGAAGTTCAGGGTGCCGTCGTAGCCGGCGTCCTTAAGCAGGGCGCGGGACTTTTCGGGATCGTAGGGCACGCGCGCTTGCAACTGCTGCGCCCAGCCGTGCACCTGCGGTGCGATCATCGTGCCGGTGGGCGCGGACAGGCCGCGCATCACGGCGCGCTTGATCGCGTCCACGTCGATCGCGCGGTACAGCGCCTCGCGCACGCGGATGTCCTGGAACGGGTTCTTGCCCTTGATGTTGGAGTACTGCAGTTCCGGACGCTTCTGGTCCAGGCCCAGGTAGATGGTGCGGTACTCGTTGCCTTCCACAACCTTGGCGGACTGGCGCAGGCGATCCAGGTCCTGCGCGGCCGGATCCAGCACGAAGTCGATTTCGCCGGACAGCAGCGCCGCGGTACGGGTGGCGTTCTGCTTGATCGGGGTGAACACGACTTCGGTCACGTTGCCGACCTTGCCGGCCTTGTTCCACCAGTCCTTGTTTTCCTCGAACACCGTGCGCACGTCCACTTCGCGCGACTTCAGCTTGTAAGGGCCGGTGCCGTTGGTGTTGCGCGCGGCGTAGGTCTCTTCCTTGTTGACGAAGTCCTGCGGCTTGGCGACATTGTTCTTTTCCGACCAGGCCTTGTTCATGATGAACACGTTGGTCAGCTGGCGCAGCAGCACCGGGTTGGGCGCCGAGGTCTCGATCTCGACCGTCAGGTCGTCGATCTTGCGGGCTTCCTTGATGCCGGTGGTGTAGGCCTTGTAGTTCGAGGTGGGCGCCATGGCGCGGTGGATCGAAAACACCACGTCGTCGGCGGTGAAGGCGGCGCCGTCATGGAACTTCACGCCGGGGCGCAGCTTGAAGCGGTACAGCGTGGGCGAAACCTGCTCCCATTCCGTCGCCAGGCGGGGGTTGACCTTGAAGGACTTGTCATAGTCCACCAGCGGTTCGTAGACGTAGCTGTTGGCGGCGATCGTCATGCCTTCGTTCTGCGAGTGCGGGTCGAAGGTGAGGATGTCGCCCTGGGCAGCCCAGCGGAAGGTCTTGGCCTGCCCGATCGAGGGCACGGCGACGGCGGCGGCGATCGCGATAGCAATCAAAGTGCGGCGCATAGGTTTACTCCTGACTGTAATCTGAATACCGGCGCGATATTGCCTAGGCGCAAGACCTCCGTCAATTGAGGGTTTATGCGTACCGTAGGCGGTTTTCACAGAGGGAGAACCAATTGGGGACACATAAGCTTGTAACAAAATAATCGAAGTAAACAGTGTTGGGCATGCGGCCCGCCCCCGCCCGGGCTACTCCTCGTCCGGCGCCGCCAATTCCAGCGGCACGTGCTCCGTCATCAGCACCTCCAGCATGTCGATCAACATCGCGGCCTTTTCTTCGCCAAAAGGAGCGAGCACGGCCTTCTGATGCTGCAAGGCCTGGTCGCACAGCGAGGCGATCAGGTTGCTGCCCTTGGCGGTGATGCAGACCCGGGTCTGCCGCCGGTCAGCCCGCACGCCGGTACGCGCCACCAGCCCTTCGGCTTCCATGCGCTGCACCACCTTGCTCAAGGTGGGCTGCTTGGTGATGGCCAGCACCGCCAGCGTGCCTATGGTTTCGCCCGCGCTGCCCTGCAGGCTGGCCAGCACCCGCCATTCGGTCACCGACAGGCCGGCCGCCTTCACCTGCAGATGGAATTCCGCCGAAATGCGCTGGCTGGCCTGCGCCAGCAGGTAGGCCAGATAACCATCGACGAAGCGCGCGTTGTGCACCGCCCCGTCCGTGTCCCGCTGCTTGTCCAACCGCATGTTGCTTTGCTCCCACGCACCGGAATACAGGGCCTGTGCCGGCCCGACGAAATGCGCATTGCACCACGGTGGCGCAACCGCGCGCCATGATGTGTCGCAATGCTGTTGCGCAGCACAGGGTATACCCCGAATCGCAACCCCTTTTTGCACCACCACAGCGCCGCCGGGGCGCTGTGAACTAGAGAACAACGAGTATATACGTCATTGTTTTAGCGTGATATTTTTTGTTTTCCATGAAATTTCATCTTTTTTGTTGACAGCTAAAACGTTGACTCCTAAAGTATTTTTAAGACGAGATTTTCCTGACGTGACGATGCTGCGCAGCAGCAACCATTGAGGACCCGCAGGCCGGGCCGCGAAGGAGTGCCAGATGGCTGAAAGGTCTTTCAAGAAAGAAGTCCAGCAGTTGCGCATCGGCGCGGGCGAAGAGTTCCGCGGCGAAGGCATTCTTGCGGTCACCAAGGCCTTGCTGCAATCGGGCGTGGGTTACGTCGCGGGCTACCAGGGTTCGCCGATCTCGCACCTGATGGACGTGCTGGCCGACGCCAACGACATCCTCCAGGAACTGGGCGTGCACTTCGAGGCCAGCGCCTCCGAAGCCACGGCGGCGGCCACGCTGGCGGCCTCGGTCATGTACCCCATTCGTGGCGCCGTCACCTGGAAGTCCACCGTGGGCACCAACGTGGCGTCCGACGCCCTGGCCAACTTGGCCTCCGGCGGCGTCACGGGCGGCGCGCTCGTCATCGTGGGCGAAGACTATGGCGAAGGCTCGTCCATCATGCAGGAACGCTCGCACGCGTTCGCCATGAAATCGCAGATCTGGCTGCTGGACCCTCGCCCCAATCTGGAAAGCATGGTCAAGGCGGTGGAAGACGGCTTCGAACTGTCCGAGGCCAGCAAGACGCCGGTGATGCTGCAGCTGCGCATCCGCGGCTGCCACGTGCACGGCCGCTTCGTCGCCAAGGAAAACAAGCGCCCTGCCTTCACGTTGGCGCAGGCCCTGGAAAGCCCGGCGCGCGACACCAGCCGAATCGTGCTGCCGCCGGCCTCCTTCCTGCACGAGCAGGAAAAAATCAAGGACCGCTGGCCTGCCGCCATCCGCTACATCAAAGAGCACAAGCTCAACGAACACTTCGACGGCGACCAGGACGATATCGGACTGATCCTGCAGGGCGGACTCTACAACGGGGTGATCCGCGCACTGCAATTGCTGGGCCTGGCGGACAATTTCGGCAACAGCCGCATTCCCCTGTATGTCATGAACGTGACCTACCCGGTCATCGAGGACGAAGTCATCGACTTCTGCCGCGGCAAGCGCGCCGTGCTGCTGCTGGAGGAAGGCCAGCCCGACTACATCGAGCAGAACCTGCACGCCGTGCTGCGCCGCGCCGGCATCGATACCCACCTGTCCGGCAAGGACGTCCTGCCGATGGCGGGCGAATACACCACCCAGGTCATGCGCGACGGCCTGCGCGAATTCCTCAAACGGCAGCGCCCGGAATCGCTGCAAACGCACCCAGCCGCCGCAGCCGACGCCCCGGCGGAACGCCAACTGCAGATCACCGAGGTGGCGCGTCCCAAGCCAGCCCGCCCTGCCGAACAGCCCATTACCTTCCACAAGCATGTCGAGGGCCTGGCCGCCGTGGTGCCGCCGCGGCCCGCCGGCTTCTGTACGGGCTGTCCGGAAAGGCCGATTTTCTCGGCCCTGACCCTGGCGCAGGAAACACTGGGCCAGCACCATATTTCGTGCGACATCGGCTGCCACCTGTTCTCGATCCTGCCGCCCTTCAACCTGGGCGCCACCACCATGGGCTATGGCCTGGGGGCCTCGAGCGCGGCGGCCTTCAACGTGCCGGCCGCCAAACGCCCCATCTCCATCATGGGCGACGGCGGCTTCTGGCATAACGGCCTGTCTTCGGGCATCGGCAACGCGGTATTCAACAAGTATGACGGCGTCATCGTCATCGTCGACAACTTCTACGCCTCGGCCACCGGCGGCCAGGACATCCTGTCCTCGCGCGCCGAAAACCCGGACCGATCGACCAACAACCCCATCGATCAGGCCGTGCGCGGCGTGGGCGTGAAGTGGGTGCGCACGCTGGACCGCACCTATGACGTGGCCAAGGTGCGCGCCACCATCGAAGAGGCCCTGACCACCGACGTCAAGGGTCCCAAGGTCATCATTGCGCAGTCGGAATGCATGCTGAACAAGCAGCGCCGCGTCAAGCCGCTGTTCAACAAGGCAGTGAAGGAAGGCAAGCGGGTGGTGAAGGAACGTTTCGGCGTGGACCCGGACGTGTGCACGGGCGACCACGCCTGCATCCGCCTGTCGGGCTGCCCCTCACTGACGGTCAAGGACAGCGGCGATCCCCTGAAGGAAGACCCGGTGGCGCACGTGGAAAGCAGCTGCGTGGGCTGCGGCAATTGCGGTGAAGTCGCCCATGCCGCCGTGCTCTGCCCGTCTTTCTATCGCGCCGACATCGTCCACAACCCCACGGGCCGCGACCGCTTCCTGGCTCGCGTGCGCACCGCGGTCATCGGCTTCCTGCAACGGCGCCGCGCCGCGCGCCTGGCTCACCACGCCCTCTGAGGACACCAGTTCCATGAACCCGGCCGTTATGCAACAAGGCAACCCGATCAAGATCGCCATTCTCGCCATGGGCGGCCAGGGCGGCGGCGTGCTGGCCGACTGGATCGTCGACATGGCCGAGCACGCCGGCTGGTGGGCCCAGACCACCTCGGTGCCGGGCGTGGCCCAACGTACCGGCGCCACCATCTACTACCTGGAACTGCTGCCCGAAGCCGAAGTTCGGCGCGCGGGCAAGCAGCCCGCGCTGGCTCTGATGCCTACGCCGGGCGACGTGGACCTGGTGGTGGCGGCCGAACTGATGGAGGGCGGCCGCGCCATCCAGCGCGGGCTGGTCACGCCAGAACGCACCGTGCTGCTTACCTCTTCGCACCGCAGCTACGCGGTGAGCGAAAAATCCGCGCCAGGCAATGGCATCGCCGACCCGAACAAGGTGCTGGAGGCGGGCCGCGCCGCGGCCAAGCGCTTTCTGTGCTTCGATCTGCAAGACCTGGCCGACCGCGCCGGCAGCGTCATCAGCGCCAGCCTGTTCGGCGCGGTGGCCGGCAGCGGCGCCCTGCCGTTCTCGCGCGACGATTTCGAAGCCACGGTGCGGCGCGCCGGCCTGGGCGTGGAAGCCAGCCTGCGCGCCTTTGCGCTGGGCTACGAGTCCGCAGACCAGGCGCCCGCGCAGCCTGCCCCCATCGACCTGGCGCGCCCGGTGCCCGCGGTGCCTGAGCGCGCCGCCAGCCCCAAGGCGCAAGCCCTGCTGGATACGATCAAGCGCGACTTTCCGGCCTGTGCCCAACCCATGCTGGCCGTGGGCGTGCGCCGCCAGATCGAATTCCAGGACCTGGCCTATGCCACCGAATACCTGCGCCGCATGAAGGCCATCCGCGACCTGGACGCCGCCCATGGCGGGGAAGCCCGGCAATGGGCCCTGACCTGTGCCGCCGCGCGCTATGTGGCCACAGCCATGGCCTACGACGACGTAATCCGCGTCGCCGACCTGAAAACCCGCGGCGCGCGTTTTGACCGCGTGCGCCAGGAAGTGGGCGCACGCGCGGACCAACTGGTCTACACCACCGAGTTCATGCACCCGCGCCTGGAAGAGATCTGCGGCACCTTGCCCGCCGGACTGGGACGCTGGCTCGAAGGTTCCAAGGTGTTCGGCGGCTTCGTCGAACGTCGCCTGGGCCGTGGCCGCCGCATGCAGAGCGGCACGCTGGGCGGCTTCCTGATGCTGTACACGCTGGCCGGCATGCGGCGTTTCCGCCGCAGTACGCTGCGCCATCAGGCAGAGGCCGCCGGCCTGGAACAGTGGCTGGACCTGATCGCCAGGCTGGCTCCGCGCGATTACGCGCTGGCCGTTGAAACCGTCAACTGCCGCCGCCTGGTCAAGGGCTACAGCGACACGCACGTGCGCGGCGGCGGCAAGTACCGCCAGCTGATTGCCGCGGCGGAACAACTGGCAGGCAGGCCCGACGCCGCCGACACGCTGCGCTCGCTGCGCGAAACCGCGCTGGCCAATGAGAAATGCGGTCCCATGGAACGCCAGCTGGCTGAAAAGCTGGCGGCCTGAGACCAATACAGATAGGGACAAACGCCGTGCAGACATTGAAACTCATCGTCCGGGAAGTCCGGCAGGAATCGCCATTGATCCGTTCGTTCCGGCTGGCGCGCGAGGACGCCGGCCCGCTGCCCGCCTTCGGCCCGGGCGCGCACCTGAAGGTAACGGTGCCGGGCCTGCGCGAACCGCGCTGCTACTCGCTGGTGCAGCTGGCGCCGGAGGCAGGAAAGTTCGCGCAGCCGGCGGAGTACCGGCTGGGCGTGCGCCTGGAGGAAACCAGCCAGGGCGGATCGCGCCACATGCACGCGCTGGCCGAAGGCGACACGCTTACGGTCGAAGGCCCGAAGAACGACTTTCCGCTGCACGAATCACCTGCCGGCGACGAACCCGTGGTGCTGATCGCGGGCGGCATCGGCATCACGCCGGTCGCCTCCATGGCCGCCGCGCTGAAGGCGGCCGGCCGCGCCTTCCACCTGCACTACTGCGGCCGCAGCAAGGACCAACTGGCCTTCCTGCCCGAGCTCCAGGCCCTGGCCGGCGACGACCTGAGCCTGCATGCCGACGATGACCCCTCCTGCCGCTTCGACCTGCAGGCGCTGCTGGCGGCGTCCTCGCCGCGTCAGCATCTGTACGTATGCGGCCCCAAGGGCTTGATCGACGCCGTCATCCAGGGAGCCCGCGCGCGCCACTGGCCCGATGCGCACATCCATTTCGAACTCTTCGCCACGGCCGCGCCGCAAGCGGGCGACCAGCCCTTCGAGGTCGAGCTGCGCCAGTCCGGCCGGGTGCTGACAATCCCCGCGGACAAGACCATCGTCGACGTGATGGAAGAGGAAGGCTGCGATCCGATGTTCGACTGTAAACGCGGCGAGTGCGGCGTCTGCCAAGCCACCGTGCTGGAAGGCGAACCCGACCATCGCGACTACTACCTCTCGGATACCGAGAAGGCCAGCGGCAAGATCATCCAGATCTGCATCTCGCGCGCGAAGTCTGCGCGCCTGGTGCTGGACCTGTAGCCCGGAAGAAAGCGCAATCATGAGCAAATACCGCGACAATCCCGACGCCATCCGCGCCCTGCTGCGCGACACCGAAGTGCACAAGGATCTGTTCATCGACCAGGAACTGTTCGACCTGGAGATGGAACGCCTGTACGCCAACACCTGGGTCTACGTGGGCCATGACAGCCAGGTTCCCAACCCGGGCGACTACATCACCACCACGGTCGGCAACCAGCCGGTAGTGATGGTGCGCCACAGCGATCGTTCGGTGCGGGTGCTGCACAACCGCTGCCCGCACAAGGGCACCATGGTGGCGGGCGATGCCTGCGGCAACACAGGCAAGTTCTTCCGCTGCCCCTACCACGCCTGGACCTTCAAGACCGACGGCAGCCTGCTGTCCATCCCGCTGAAAAAGGGCTATGAGAACACTGGCCTGGAAAACTGCGAAGCCAGCCAGGGCATGGCCGCCGTGAAGGACGTGAAGAACCATCGCGGCTTTGTGTTCTGCCGCCTGAACCCCGAGGGCCAATCCTTCGAGGATTTCTTCGGCGAATCGCTCTCCACGCTGGACAACATGGTGGACCGCTCTCCCGAAGGCCGCCTGGAAGTCGCCGGCGGCGTGCTGCGCTATATGCACCGGTGCAACTGGAAGATGCTGGTCGACAACCAGACCGACACCTGCCATCCGATGGTGGCGCACGAGTCCTCGGCGGGCACGGCAGTGAAGGTCTGGGAACAGGCTCCCGAAGGCACGCCCAAGCCCATGGCCGTGGAGTTGTTCGCGCCGTTCATCTCGCCCTACGAGTTCTTCGAAAACATGGGCATCCGCGTGTGGGAGAACGGCCATGGCCACACGGGCGTATCCGACTCCATCCATGCCTCCTACTCCGGCATTCCCGGTTACTGGGACTCCATGGTTGCGGCCTACGGCGAGGAACGCGCCCACCAGATCCTGGGCGACGTGCGCCACAACACCGTGTACTTCCCCAACATCATGGTCAAGGGCCCGATCCAGACGCTGCGCGTCTTCAAGCCCATTGCCGCGGACCGCACGCTGGTGGAATCCTGGACCTTCCGCCTGGTGGGCGCGCCCGATCTGCTGCTGGAACGCACACTCATGTACAACCGCCTCATCAACGCACCGACCTCGGTCGTCGGGCACGACGACCTCGAAATGTACGAGCGCGCGCAGGACGGCCTGCAGTCACGCGCGCGAGACTGGGTGAACGTGGGCCGTTTGTACTCGCCCGACGAAGTCGGCCAGAAGAACGTCGCCACCAATGGCACCAATGAATGGCAGATGCGCAACCAGTACCGCGCATGGGGCCGCTATATGACCGGACCGGAGTCGGTATGAGCGCAAGCGACCGCGAGTTGATCGATTTTGTCTACGCCGAGGCGCGCATGCTCGACGAGCTGCGGTTCGAGGATTGGCTGAACCTGTACACCGACGACGGCTACTACTGGATGCCGCTGGCCCATGGCCAGACCGACCCCAGGCTGCATGCGTCCCTCATGTACGAGGACAAGCTGCTGCTGCGCGTGCGCGTGGAACGACTGGCGGGCCAACGCACTTTCTCTCAACAGCCCAAGAGCCGCTGCCATCACCTGCTGCAGGCGCCCACGGTAGAACACGGGCATCCCGACGCCGCGCCTGCCGAAGGCCGCCACGTGGTCCGCACCGCCTTCCATTACGTCGAAACGCGTCAAGACTCGCAGACGCTGTACGCCGGCTGGGCCACCCACCATCTGGTGGAGCACGAGGGCGGACTGCGTATCCGCCTCAAGCGCGTGGACCTCGTCAATTGCGACGCGGCCTTCGGCAATATCCAATTGTTCATGTAGGAGCGGCTTGTGAGCACCACGGTCCATCAGGCATTCCGCGACACCGCGGCCCGCTACGGCGCCCAGCCCTTCCTGTGCATCCTGCCGGAAACGGCGCAGGCCTATGGCATCGCCGCCGGCGAATTGACCTACGCCCAGGCCGCCGACGCCATCGAAGCCTTGCGCGCGGCCTATACCCGCGCCGGCTACGGCCACGGCCATCGCGCCGGCCTGCTGCTGGAGAACCGCCCCGCCTTCTTCCTGCACTGGTTTGCGCTGAACGCGCTGGGCGTATCGGTGGTGCCTATCAACCCCGACCTGCGCGCCGCCGAACTCGAATACCTCACAGGACACTCGGAGATTGCGTTGGCCGTGGCGCTGCCCGAACGCCACGCGGACCTGCTGGCCGCAGCAGAGCGCGCCGGCCGCGAATTGCGAGTGATGGGGCCAGACGACGCGCCGCCCGCCGCGCCCTTTGCCGCGCCGCTGGCCGGCGAGGAACCCGGCGTACTGACGGAATGCGCCCTGCTCTACACCTCCGGCACCACCGGCCGGCCCAAGGGTTGCATCCTGCCCAACCGCTATTTCCTGCACGCGGGCGGCTGGTATGCCCGCATCGGCGGACTGTGTGAACTGCGCCCGGGCCAGGAACGCATGCTGACGCCCCTGCCGTTGGTCCACATGAACGCCATGGCGTACTCGGCCATGGCCATGGTGCTGACCGGTGGCTGCCTGATCCCGCTGGACCGCTTCCATCCCAAAACCTGGTGGGACAGCGTGCGCGACTCTGGCGCCACGGTACTGCACTACCTGGGCGTCATGCCCGCCATCCTGATGAAGGCCGAGCCATCCCCGAGCGACAAGCAAGCGGCGATCCGCTTCGGGTTCGGCGCCGGCGTGGACCGCAAGCTGCATGAGCCCTTCGAGGCGCGCTTCGGCTTTCCGCTGCTGGAAGCCTGGGCCATGACCGAGACCGGCGCAGGCGCCGTGATCATCGCCAACCGCGAGCCGCGCCACATCGGCAGCAGCTGCTTCGGCCGCGAGGAAGACGATGTGCTGGTGCGCATCGTCACCGATGCAGGGACCGAGGCCGCCGCGGGCGAGCCGGGCGAACTCCTGGTGCGGCATGCCGGCGAGGACCCGCGCTATGGCTTCTTCGCCGGTTACCTCAAGGACGAGGAAGCCACCTCCCAGGCCTGGGAAGACGGCTGGTTCCATACCGGCGACCTCGTGCGCCGCGATGCCGATGGCGCGCTGCGCTTCGTGGATCGCAAGAAGAACGTCATCCGCCGCAGCGGCGAAAACATTTCCGCGGTGGAAGTGGAAAGCGTGCTGCTGCAGCATCCGCTGGTGAAGGCCGTGGCGGTCGCCGCCGTGCCCGACGCGGTGCGCGGCGACGAGGTGCTGGCCTGCGTGGTGGCCGAGAGCCTGCCGGCCGAGGGCGCCGCCATGGCCGAGGCCGCCCGCAGCATTGTGCAATGGAGCCTGGAACAGCTGGCTTATTACAAGGCGCCCGGCTACGTGGCCTTCGTCGACAGCCTGCCGCTGACCACCACCAACAAGATCCAGCGCGGCGAAATGAAAGCCCTGGCGCCCACGCTGCCCGGCACGGCCCGCTGCGTGGACACCGGCCACATGAAGAAACGCCAGGAGCCCGCGCGATGAGCCGCCAAGGCTACGACGGCGTGGTGGCGGCCTTGCCCGTCACCATTCCGTATGAACGCTATTCCACCCACGCCGCCCATTGGTGGCTGGGGCGAGCGCTGGGCGCACTGATCCGACAGGCAGGCATCGCCAAGACCGACGTGGACGGACTCTGCGTTTCCAGCTTCACGCTAGCGCCAGACACCGCCGTCGGGCTCGTGCAGCACCTGGGCATGAGCCCGCGCTGGCTGGACCACATTCCCATGGGTGGCGCCAGTGGCGTGGCCGCGCTGCGCCGCGCGGCCCGCGCCGTGCAGGCCGGCGATGCGGACATCGTGGCTTGCCTGGCCGGCGACACCAACCACGTGGACTCGTTCCGCAACACCGTGAGCCAGTTTTCCCGCTTTGCGCAGGACGCGGTCTACCCGTATGGCGCGGGCGGCCCCAACGCCAGCTTCGCGCTGCTGACCGCCAACTACATGCGCGCGACCGGCGCCACCCGCGAGGACTTCGGCAAGCTTTGCGTCGCTCAGCGCGACAACGCCCTGCGCTTCCCGCACGCGCTGATGAAAAAGCCGCTGACCCTGGCGCAATACCTGGACGCGCGCGTCATCACCGACCCGATCCATCTTTTCGATTGCGTGATGCCCTGCGCCGGTGCCGACGCGTTCCTGGTCATGAGCCGGGACCGCGCGCGCGCGCTGAACCTGCCCTATGCCCGCATTCTCTCCACCATCGAACGCCACAATGCCTGGATCGAGGACCCGATCCAGACGCGAGGCGGCTGGACCATGGATCTGGACGAGCTTTACGGCCAGGCCGGCACGCAACCCGGCGACATGGATTTCCTGCAAGCCTATGACGACTATCCCGTCATCAACCTGATGCAGATGGAAGACCTGGGCTTCTGCCCGAAGGGCTCGGCGCCCGACTTCGTGCGCAACCATAGTTTCACCGTGGACGGCAGCTTCCCGTTCAACACCAACGGCGGCCAGTTGTCGGTCGGCCAGGCCGGCGCTGCCGGCGGCTATCTTGGACTGGTCGAGGCATTGCGCCAGCTGAGCGGCACCGCCGGCGGCACGCAGGTGGCCGGCGCCCGCCTCGGCATGGTCAGTGGTTTCGGCATGATCAACTACGACCGCGGGCTTTGCACCGCCGCGGCCATTCTGGGGAGCGACGCATGACCGAACCCTTGGCCAAGCCTCCCCGCAAGAATCCGATCGCCCGCACCCGCCAGCCCACCTTGCCGCCAGCTTGGCGCAGCCGCAGCGCGTTGGGGCTGACCGCCGCCGCCGCCGAAGGCCGCTTCGAGCTGCAGACCTGCGCCGACTGCGGCGAGGTCCAGTATCCGCCTCGCGAGGTCTGCGGCAACTGCCTGTCCGAACGCTTGCCATGGCGTCCGGCCGACCCCGGCGGCGTCTTGCTGGTCAGCACCACCCTGCACCACAGCAATGACCTGTATTTCCGCGAACGCCTGCCCTGGCGCGTGGGCACGGTGCGCATGACGGCCGGCCCCTCGGTCGTGGCGCATGTGCACCAGGACTGCGTTGATGGCGGCCGCGTGCGCCTGGCGCTGAAGCTGGACCGCAGCGGCCAGGCCGTGATGATCGCCCTGCCAGAAAGGAACACTCCGAACATGGAAGACGACAAGACCCTGCGCG
Source organism: Achromobacter sp. D10 (assembly GCF_035282245.1). NCBI lineage: Bacteria > Pseudomonadati > Pseudomonadota > Betaproteobacteria > Burkholderiales > Alcaligenaceae > Achromobacter > Achromobacter sp. D10. The sequence goes on along the minus strand of NZ_JAYJLE010000002.1, from coordinate 185,118 downwards.
AAACCTCGTGCGATCCGAAGTTCCGCCGCGCGCTCGTCACCGACGGCAAATCGGCGGTGGGCCAGGCCGTGGCGCGCGCCCTGCTGGAAGCAGGCTGCCCCACCGTGTTCCTGGGCGATCCGCAAGCCTGGAAGCGCGACGCCGCCTTCGACGCGCTGGCGGCGGACCCGCGTGTGCAGACGGTAGTGCTGGACGTGACCGATACCGACTCTGTCGAGCGGGTGGCGGCCTCCATCGGCGGCAAGGTGGAGATCCTGGTAAATACCGCGGACCAGGAGCGCGAGGGCGGCTTGCTGAACCGCAAGGACGTCAACACGGCACGCGATGCCCTGGACGTGAACGTGCTGGGGTTGATGCGCCTGGCGCAAAGCTTCGGCCCGGCCCTTTGCGGACGCGCCGCGGACGGCGTGAACAGCGCCACGGCCTGGGTCAACGTACTGTCGATCTATGCGCACATGAACCTGCCGTCGCGCGGCATGTGGTCGGCGTCCAAGGCGGCCGCGCTATCCCTGGCGCAATGCCTGCGCGCCGAGATGCGCGGCGCGGGCGTGCGGGTGGTGAACGTGTTCCCGGGACCCGTGGACCACGAATGGGAACAGCGCACGCCGCCCCCGCGCGTGGCGCCCGCGGCGATCGCAGCCGCCATCGTGCGCGCGCTGAAGGAAGGCATCGAGGACGTTTACGTCGGCGATGTCGCGCAGGAATTCCGCGCCCGGCTGGCGGAGAACCCCAAAGGACTGGAACGGGAGCTGGGAGCCTGACGGGCCGCCCATCCCCCGATAACGCACGAATCTAGAGGAACAGCACATGAGCCAGAACATTCTTGCCCAATTCATGACCGAACTGGTGTCCGGCCGCATCCGCCTGGTGGACCTGACCGAGACGCTCACGCCCGAATTCCCCACCATCGTGCTGCCGCCGGAATTCGGTCAGGCCTGGCCGTTCCGCATCGAGGAGATCTCGCGCTATGACGAGCGCGGCCCCGCCTGGTACTGGAACAATTTCTCGTGTTCCGAGCACACCGGCACCCACTTCGACGCGCCGGCCCACTGGGTCACCGGCAAGGACCAGCCCGACAACACCGTGGACACGATCCCGATCGAGGCCTTCATCGCCAGCGCCTGCGTCATCGACTGCTCGGCCGAGGCACGCGACAACCCGGACTTCCTGCTGACCATAGACTTCGTGAAGAAATGGGAAGAGCGGCATGGCCGCATTCCGGCGCGCTCCTGGGTGTTGATGCGCACCGATTGGTCCAAGCGCGCCAAGCCCGCCGAATACCTGAATCTGCAGGAAGACGGCGCGCACTCGCCCGGTCCGGACGCGGAAGTGGTGCCCTGGCTGATCAAGGAACGCGACGTGCACGGCTTTGGCACCGAGTCGGTCGGCACCGATGCCGGCCAGGCGCAACACCTCGATCCTCCCTACCCCTGCCACTATTACATGCACGGCAATAACCGCTACGGCCTGCAGTGCCTGACCAACCTGGACCAATTGCCGCCCACCGGCGCGGTGGTCTTCTCGGCGCCGCTCAAGATCCGCAGCGGCTCGGGCAGTCCGCTGCGCGTGCTTGCACTGGCACCCAAGGCCTGAGCCGGCCGCACAACAACGACAACAGGGGGATATCCATGACGCACTCCAACGTCGCTATCGTGACCGGCGGCAGCGCCGGCATCGGCGCGGAAATCTGCCGCAGCATGCTGGACGCGGGCTATGAAGTGATTTCCATGGCGCGCCGCGCGGCCGACTTCAGCCATCCGCGCCTGCACAACGTGCAGGTGGACCTGCTGGACGCCGAAGCCACCGCGCAGGCGGGCGCCGAAGCCGCGGCCAAGTTTCCCATCAGCCACGTGATCCATAACGCAGGCGTCATCTGGCCCAACCTGCTGCCCCAGGTCACGCAGGAAGAATTGCACGGTTTGACGCAGATTCATCTGGGCGCGGCAATCAGCCTGGTGCAAGCCGCGCTGCCCGGGATGCAGGAACGCAAGTTCGGCCGCATCGTGATGATGTCCTCGCGCGGCGCCCTCGGCTTGCCCACCCGCACGGCGTATTCGGCCACCAAGGCGGGCATGGTAGGCATGGCGCGCACCTGGTCCCTGGAACTCGCGCCCTATGGCATCACGGTCAACGTGGTGGCCCCTGGCCCGATCCAGACCGACATGTTCTACGAAGTGATCGAACCCGGCAGCGAACGCGAGAAACAGCTGGCCGCCGGCATACCGGTCAAGCGGCTGGGCCGCTCGGACGATGTGGCGCGCGCCGTCATGTTCTTCGCCGATCCCGCCAACAGCTTCGTTACCGGCCAGACGCTGTTCGTCTGCGGCGGCGCCAGCGTCAGTTCCATCACTATCTGAACGCATACCCTTCAGCCCGCTTCGGGTTTTGACGGATAGGTAAGCACTGCGGACCAGGTCTACAGTGCGAGCCTGCGCACAGAAAGTTTAAGTAACAAGTATCAGAGCAAGCCCAGCAATTTCCGCAGTACCTGTTTTCTCCGTTTTCCAGCCGCACCCCCACCCTGCTCCCTATCCGGAGGTTTTGCCATGCTGTCGAAGAAACTCCCCCTGGCCGCGGCCGCCGCGGTAGCCGCGCTGTTCGCCCTGCCCGCCCTGGCCCAAGTCAAGGTCGGCGTCGTCACCTCGTCCACCGGCCCCACGGCGCTGGTGGGGATCCCCCAGAAGAACACCGTGCCGTTGCTGCCGAAGAAGATCGGCGACCTGACCGTGGAATACATTTCGCTGGATGACGCCAGCGATTCCACCAACTCGGTAACGGCCTTCAAGAAGCTGATTTCGGAGCAGAACGTCGATGCGTTGATCGGCCCCTCGGGCTCGCCCAATGCCATGGGCGTGATCCAGTTCGCGGCCGAGGCCGGCGTGCCCATGCTGGCGCCGGTAGGCACCGCCGCGGTCGTGCTGCCCATGAACGACCAGAAGAAATGGGTGTTCAAGACCACGCAGAACGACGACATCATCGCGCGCGCTCTCGTCGACCACATGGCCAAGACCGGCATCAAGACAGTCGGGTTCATCGGCCTGAACGACCCGTACGGCGAGAACTGGTACAAGGTCTTCTCCGGCCTGGCTGCCGAGAAAGGCATCAAGATCAGCGCCAACGAACGCTATCTGCGCTTTGACAGCTCGGTCACCGGCCAGGCATTGAAGATCCTCGCCGCCAAGCCGGATGCCGTGCTGGTGGCTGCCCCCGGCGCCGCCAGCGTGCTGCCGCAGACGACCCTGTTCGACCAGGGCTACAAGGGCAAGTTCTACCAGACCCACGGCGCGGCCCTGCCCGACTTCCTGAAGCTGGGCGGCAAGAAGGTGGAAGGCACGGTGCTGGCCGCCAGCCTGATGCTGGTACTGCCGGAAATGCCGGACAGCAACCCTTCCAAGAAGGTCGCTGCCGACTACATCGCCGCTTATGAAAAGCTCAACGGCTCCAAGCCCGCTACCTTCGGCGCCAACGTCTATGACGCCGGCCTGCTGCTGGAAAAAGCCGTGCCCCTCGCCGAGAAGGCCGGCAAGCCGGGCACCAAGGAATTCCGCAGCGCGCTGCGCGATGCGCTGGAACAGACGAAAGAGCTGGTCGGCACCCAGGGCGTCTACAACATGACGGCCGCCGACCACAGCGGCTTTGACGACCGTGGCCGCGAACTCATCACCGTCAAGGACGGCGCCTGGACGCTGGTGAAGTAGTCCCCCCAAAGCGCTGCGCGCTCCCCCCCAGGGGGGCATGCCTGCGGACCGGCAAAGCTGGATCCGCGGCATCCCGCCAGGGATGCACAGAGCCGGCTTCGTGGCATCCCGATAGGGTGCGCAGAGTCTGTTCCGTAGCATCCTGGCGGGCGCGCGTGGATAGGGGGTGATGTGCCCGACGTGCTTGTCTGTCTTACCCGGAATTTCGCATGAATGCTCAGATTGCCCTGATTCTTGGGCAGGACGGCATCACCAACGGCGCCATCTATGCGCTGCTGGCTTTGTCCATCCTGCTGGTCTTTACCGTCACCCGCGTGCTGTTCATCCCGCAAGGTGAATTCGTTGCGTTCGGCGCGCTCACCATGGCTGCGCTGCAGGCTGGCAAGCCGGTGCTGCTGGTGTGGCTGCTGTTTGCCTTCGCGGTGGCCGAAGTGATCGCCGACCTACTCGCGCGCCGCAAACGGCCGGGGCGCAATCGTGGCGCCTGGCGCATGGCCGTCAAGCTCATCTATCCGCTGGTGCTGGCCGCGCTGTTCTACAACCTGCCGCTGGCGCAATTGCCCATGGCCGCGCAGGCGCTGCTGACGCTGCTGCTGGTCGTGCCGATGGGGCCGCAGCTGTACCGCCTGTTCTATCAGCCCATCGCGTCCGCCTCGACCCTGGTGCTGCTGATCGTCTCCATCGCCGTGCACCTGGCGCTGGTCGGCCTGGGATTGCTCGCCTTCGGCGCGGAAGGCGCCCGCACCGCGCCGTTCAGCGACGCCAGCCTGAGCCTGGGGCCGCTGAACGTCAACAGCCAGGCGCTGTGGGTAGTGGCGGTGTCCGCCCTGCTGATCATCGTGCTCTACCAATTCTTCGAACGATCGATGTATGGTAAGGCGCTGCGCGCGGCGGCATTCAACCGGCTGGGCGCGCGGCTGATGGGCATATCGCCGATCTTCGCAGGCAAGGCCACGTTCTTCCTGGCCGCGCTGATCGGCACGGTCTCGGGCATCCTGATCGCCCCCATCACCACCATGTACTTCGACTCGGGCTTCATGGTCAGCCTGAAGGGCTTCGTGGGCGCCATTATCGGCGGCCTGGTGAGTTACCCGCTGGCCGCGGCCGGCGCCATCCTGGTCGGCCTGATCGAAGCGTTCTCCTCGTTCTGGGCCAGCGCCTACAAAGAAATCATCGTGTTCACGCTGATCATCCCCGTGCTGCTCTGGCGTTCACTGAAAAGCCATCACGTCGAGGAAGAAGACGAATGAATCCGCGCCACATCCTTCTCGCATTCCTGGCGCTGCTGGCCCTTGCCCCGCTGGTGCTGCCGCCGTTCTACGTGACGCTGCTGAACTATATCGGCCTGTACGCCATGGTGGCGCTGGGCCTGGTGCTGCTGACCGGCGTCGGCGGCCTGACGAGCTTCGGGCAGGCTGCGTTCGTCGGCGTGGGCGCCTATACCACGGCGCTGCTGACCACCCGCGCGGACACCCTGCCGTCCTGGCTGGCATGGCTGGGCGCCTCGCCCTGGCTGACCTTGCTGGCCGGACTGGCGCTGACCCTGGCCATCGCCTACCTGCTGGGCGCGATCACGCTGAAGCTCTCGGGGCATTTCCTGCCGCTGGGCACGATCGCCTGGGGCCTGTCGCTGTACTTCGTCTTCGGCTCCGTCGAAGGCCTGGGCGGCCACACCGGCATCCCGGACATACCCGCCATCAATCTGTTCGGCTGGACCCTGAACCAGGGCGACAACATCTACTACCTGATCTGGGCCTTCCTGCTGGTGGCCGTGTGGTCCACGCAAAACCTGCTGGATTCGCGCGAGGGCCGCGCCATCCGTGCGCTCAAGGGCGGCCGTGTGATGGCCGAGTCCATGGGCGTGGACACCGCCCGTTCGCGCATGGTGATCTTCATTATCGCGGCACTGCAGGCCTGCGCGTCCGGGTGGCTCTATGCGCATATGCAGCGCTTCGTGAATCCCAACCCCTTTGGCTTGCAGATGGGCATTGAATACCTGTTCATGACCGTCATCGGCGGCGCGGGACAGGTCTGGGGCGCGCTGGTCGGCGCCGGCGTCTTCACCGTGCTCAAGCAATGGCTACAGGACTGGATGCCCAAGCTGCTGGGCCAGACCGGCAACTTCGAGGTGATCGTGTTCGGCTTCGGCATGGTGCTGCTGCTGCACCGCGCCCGCAGCGGACTGTGGCCCGTCCTGACGCGCTGCGTGCCGCTGAAAAAGCAGCAGCGCAAGCTGGACATGAGTGCCGAGCCGTTGCCGCGCAAGCCCATGCCGCCTCGCGGCGAAGTGGTGCTCAAAGCCGTGGACGTGACCCGCAAGTTCGGCGGCCTGGTCGCCAACAACGCCATGAACCTGGAAATCCGCGCGGGTGAAATCCTGGCGCTGATCGGACCCAACGGCGCGGGCAAAAGCACCATGTTCAACCAGATTTCCGGCGTGGACACGCCGACTTCCGGCACGGTAACGCTGCTGGGCCATTCGGTGGCGGGCGCCGGTGCCCGCCGCATTGCGCGCCTGGGCCTGTCGCGCACTTTCCAGCACGTGCGCCTGCTGGGCCGCATGAGCGTGCTGGAAAACGTGGCCATCGGCGCCCATCTGCGCGGCCACCGCGGCGTGCTGCCGGCCGCCTGGCGGCTGGACCGCGCCGAGGAAGCGCGCCTGCTGGCCGAGGCTGCCCGCCAGGTGGAACGTGTGGGCCTGGGCAAGCATCTGCACGACGAGGCGGGCTCCTTGGCCCTGGGGCAGCAGCGTATCCTGGAAATTGCCCGCGCGTTGGCTTCCGATCCCTGCATCCTGCTGCTGGACGAGCCCGCCGCCGGTCTGCGCTACCAGGAGAAATGCGAGCTTGCCGAGCTGCTGAAGAAGCTGCGGGCCGAAGGCATGGCCATCCTGCTGGTGGAGCACGACATGGACTTCGTGATGGGGCTGGTGGACCGCGTGGTGGTCATGGACTTCGGCGAGAAGATCGCCGAAGGCCTGCCGGCCGAGATCCAGAACAATCCCGCGGTGCTTGAAGCCTATCTGGGCGGAGTGGAATGATGAGCGCGAAATTGCTGGAAGTACGCGACCTGCGCGTGGCCTACGACAAGGTCGAAGCTGTCTCGGGGGTCAGCCTGGAAGTCGGCGAAGGCCAGATCGTCACCGTGATCGGCCCCAACGGCGCAGGCAAGACAACCCTGCTGTCCGCCATCATGGGCGTGCTGCCGTCCAGCGGGCAGATCGTCTTCGGCGGCAAGCGGCAGGAACACGCCGAGATCGAGGAAATGGTGGCCGCGGGAATGAACCTCGTGCCAGAAAAGCGCGAGCTGTTCGCCGAGATGACGGTGGAGGACAACTTGATGCTCGGCGCATTTCATCGCTTTCGCAGCGGCTTGCGCGACCAGGACCAGACGCTGGCCGAGGTCTACGAGCTGTTCCCGCGCCTGAAGGAACGCCGCGCCCAGTTGTCCGGCACCTTGTCCGGCGGCGAACGCCAGATGCTGGCGGTGGGCCGCGCCCTGATGGCCAAGCCGCGGTTGCTGATGCTGGACGAGCCCAGTCTGGGCCTGGCGCCGCGCATCGTGCGCGAAGTGTTCCGCATCGTCGCCCGCCTGAGGGAAATGGGCGTATCCATCCTGCTGATCGAGCAGAATGCCCGCGCCGCGCTGCAAGTGGCCGATTACGCCTATGTGCTGGAGACCGGCGCCGTCACGCTGGAAGGCCCGGCTGCGCAGGTGGCGGAGGATCCGCGCGTGGTCGAGATCTATCTGGGACTCGGCCACGGGGCGCCCGCCGCGGCACCCGCATGACCTGCCGGCGCGGGCCCTAGGCCACGCCGCGGCGCCTGTCGCGCCGGTACATGGCATACCCCAGCGGCCACATGGCCGCAACCATGAACTTCGCCACGGGGTTCGTGAGCTTGTAGGCTTGCACCGCCGTGGGCACGCCAGAGTGCTTCAGGTGCAGGCGAAAGCGGGTATAGCGCGCCGCCGCCATGATGAATTCACGCGGCCGGTAGCGGAAGAATTCCAAGTGGTGCTGCAACATGTCCCAGGCCAGCAGATAGAGGCCCTGGGCGTTGTTGCCCACCGAAACCGCGCCCTGGCTCAGGCCGCCCGGCGTGTCGTGGTAGGTGCGCACCACGCGGTTGATGAAGCGGCTGAGGTAGCCCGCGCGCGCGATCGCCCACCACACCAGGCTTTCGGGCACGAAGCCTGCGACATCCTCCGGAAAGGGGTACTTCCTGAGGATGTCGGTGCGCATACAGCCGAATTTCTCGCCCTTGATGCGATAGCGGAAATAAACATCCACGGCCGTGCTGTCAAAGACGTCCTGTGGATAACGGTCGCCGACGATGCTGCCATCCGGACGCGCGCACAAGCCCGTCACCGCAACGTAGGATTCGCGCCGGGCCGGCGGAATGGCGTCCCACGCGTCCTTGAACGTGGCCAGGGCATCGGGCGGCATTTCGTCGTCGCTGTCCAGCCCCACGATCAGTTGGCCGCGCGCCTCGCGCACGCCACGGTTGAACGCGGTTTTCTTGTGGCGGTTGTTCTGCCAGAAATAACGGATCGGAAAATCGGCGCGCGCCTGCCAGTCCAGGATGGATTCGTGGGTATTGTCGGTAGAACCATCATCCACCACTACCCATTCGAAATCCCGGAACGTTTGCCGGGAAAGGGATTCATATACCCGGTGCAGCGTGCCCGCCCGATTATAAGTGGGCGTCAAAACAGTGAAAAAAGTTGGTGTGTCGGTCATGCCCACTGAGCCCCTTTGCGATGCGTCATGCAAGCGCTGCGGTCTTGGTTTTCGTGTTTTCGCCTGAAGTTTAGGGGATATGCCTGCGCGAACCTGCCCCGCGCGGCGCAAATTTGCAATCAAATCTGACAAAACGACAATTCGAAGCCCCCTGCAGCCCCGCCTATCTTGGGAACGCGCGTCGTAGTGGCGTACACTCGGGCGGCCAAATTCGGAATGCCTATGGAAGCTTCGACCGTCCAGCTCAATGACATCGCCTTGTTCGTGGAGGTTGCCAAGCGCAAAAGCTTCAGCCTGGCGGCTCGCGCGCTGAACATGCCGACCTCGACGTTGTCGCGCCGCATCAATGAGTTGGAACGCGCAATCGGCCTGCGCCTGATCAACCGCAACACGCGCCGCCTGGATCTCACCGAAGCTGGCGCAGCCTATATGCGCCGCTGCCAGGGGCTGATCGACGAAGCGCGGCTCGCGCACGAGCAACTGCTGTCGCTGTCGGGCGGTCCTTCGGGCAATCTGCGGGTCTCCATGCCGTATAGCCTGGCGATCTGGCTGCTGCCCGAAACCATCAACGATTTCACGGATCGCTATCCCGAAGTGGAATGCGAATTCGACCTGAGCATGCTGACGGCCTCGGACGCGCAGGGCACGCCGTTCGACATCGTGCTGCGCTTTGGCAGCAACGCCGACTACCCCCTGGCGGCGGCAAGCGCCGCCGACATGAACGGCAACCGCGCCATGCAAGGCGGGGCCGTCGTGCAAGAACTGGTATCCCTGGACAACTATCTTTATGCCTCCGACCGCTACCTGGAACGCCACGGCGAACCGAAGACGCCGGCGGATCTCACTCAGCACCAGTGCCTGCGCACTACGATCGACGAGGCGCATTCGCATTGGACCCTGCGCCGCGGCGCGGTCAGCGAACGCGTCCCGGTCAGCGGCCATCTGGCGGCCAACAACATGAGCATCGCGGGCACCCTGGCCGGCCTGGACCTGGCGATCACCCGCATGCCGCACTGCCTGGCGCTGGAGCCCATCATCAAGCGCAATTCCCTCAAACGGGTACTGCCGGGCTGGTCGGTGGATCCGATCTCGATCTATGTGGTGTATCCGTCCAGCATCCAGCCAGCGAAAACCCGCGCCTTCATGGATTTCATCCTGCCCAAGCTCGGCCCGCCCGAGGCCGGGAAGTAGGCCGCGCCCGCACAGGACGAAAAAAAAACCCGCTCGGCGAACCGGCGGGTTTTTTTGATCGGGCCGGAGCGGGCTCCGGCCGGACGCGTCACTTAGACGCGCTTGATCTTTTCCAGCATCTTGAAAACGCCCTTGGGCGACGTGACGAACAAGCGCTTGAAAGCCTTGCCCAGGCAACGGCGTTCCAGGGTGTTGCGACGCACGCGTTTGCGTTCAGCCATGTTGATTCTCCTGTTGAATATGCGGAAATCTTTGCGGGGATCGACGACCGCACAACCGGATACCGGGCTGGCGGAAAATTCGGGTAACTTGGCATTTTAGCCTGAAATTCCCGCACTGCGCCAACCAGGGCGTTTTCGGCAGGCATCCCGCCGCAGCCAGCCTGCCACGTAGAAATATGGGACAGATCCCCTCCCCGCTTGCCAGGATTCAGGCGGACAGGCTTTTCAGCCTTTCCAGGACCTGCTCCTTGCGGGGCAGCGGATCGACCGCGCCATAGCCCAGGGTGGACAAGGCCGCCGCGGCATTGGCGTAGCGCACCGCGTCCTCCCAGGAGTCTCCCTGGCAGCGGCGCGCCAGCAGGCTGCCAGCGAAGCAGTCGCCCGCCCCGGTCGCGTCCACCGCGTCCACGCGCAGGGCTGCCACCGGAATACGGCGACGGCCGTCGTCGATGATGGAACCCTCCTTGCCCAGCTTCAGCACCACCACCCCGGCAGCGCCTGCGTCGCGTATCCAGTCCAGCGTGCGCTCCGGGTCGTCGTTGCCGGTGAGGTGCTGCATGTCGTCCATGCTGGGCAGGAACAGATCGGCCATGCGCATGGTCTCGCGCAGAATGGCGCGGGCGCGGTCCACTGGCCAAAGCCGCAGCCGCAGGTTCGAATCCAGGCTGACCTGCGCGCCGGCCGCGTGCGCGCGCTCGATCGCGGCGAACACCGTATCGCAGGCGCTGGTGCTGATCGCCAGGCTGATGCCCGAAACGTGCAGGTAGCGGGCCCGTTCGATCAGCCCCGAATCCAGGCTGGCCGGCGTCATCAAACTGGCGGCGGAGCCGCGGCGCAGATAGCTGAAGGCGTGGCCGTCCGGGCCGTGCTGTACGAAGTACAGGCCGGTATGCGCCTGTTCGTCCACCTGAACGCCAGAGGTGTCCACGCCTTCGGACCGCCACAAGTCCAGGAACTGCTGGCCAAAGGCGTCATTGCCGACCCGGGTCAGATAGGCGCAGCTTGCTCCCTGCCGCGCCGCCGCAATGACGGCATTGGAGGTGTCGCCGCCGAAGCCCTGCAGATACTGGCGCTGGTCCTGGTGCGTCTGGTTGAGTTCAACCAGCGGTTCGCCCAGCGCGACGATGTCGAAATCAGCCATGGGCAGCCTCCCGCGTGCGCACGATCTGCGCCACCAGCGCGGGCGTGTCGCGGGCGGCGAACGCCGCCTTGTCATAAAGGTTGCTGCCGATGCCCACGATGGCGGCGCCCGCCGCGAAATACGATCCCATATTGTCCTGCGTGACGCCCCCGGTCGGGCAGAAGATCGTGTCCGGGTACACGGACTTGAGCGCCGCCAGGTGCTTGGGACCGCCCGTGTCGGCCGGGAAGATCTTCACCACGTCCACGCCGGCACGGCGCGCAGCCAGCACTTCGGTGGGGGTGAATGCGCCCAGCAGGCACAGCGCGTCGGCCGCGTGCGCCAGATCGACGATCTCGGTGGCCAGCGCCGGCGACACCAGGAAGTCCGCGCCCGCGACCAGCGCCTCGCGCGCCTGGTGCTCGTCCAGGACCGTGCCCACGCCCAGCAGCAATTCGCTGCCGTGCTTGTCGCGCAGCGCCCGCAGCAGGTCGGTGACCCCGGGAATGGTCCAGGTCAATTCCAGCGTGGTGCAGCCGGCGGCCACGGCGACCTCGGCCGCGTAGGCGGCGGTGGCTGCGTCCGTATAGCGCAGCACGGGAACGACTCGGGAGGCCAGCAGGGCCGAGAGCTTGGAGGCAAGAGGGGCAGCAGATGCGGTCATGGCATTCCTTGGAGGCAGACGGTCAGGCGCCGCCGGGCGATACCGGCAGTACGGCGAGTTTGGCCGCGGCGGCATCGCGCAGCCGCAGCAAGGGTTCGATATAGGCGAATTGCGGGTCTTCGCGCCGCCGGAACAGCAAGGTGCTGACGCTGACGCCGGCGACTGGCCGTCCGGCGGCATCGCACAGGGCCACGCCATAGCAGACGATACCGGCTTCGTTTTCCTCGTCGTCGGTGGCGTAGCCGCGGGCGGCGGCCACGTCCAGCACGGCGCGGAGTTCGGCCAGGCTGGTCACGGTGCGGGGCATGCGGGCGGTCAGCGGAAGCGAACGCAACAGATGTTCACGAGCGGCTTCGTCCAGGGCCGCCAGGTAGGCCTTGCCGACCGCGCTGGAATGCAAGGCCACGGACGCCCCCACGCGCGACGCCATGCGCACCGGACCAGGACTTTCCAGCTTATCGATATAGGTCATCTCGTGCCCGGCGGGCACGGCCAGATGCACGGTTTCGCCGGTTTCGTCGCGCAAGGCCTGCAGGTCGGGCGCCAGCGCCGCGCGCAGGTCGAACTGCGACCACGCCCGGCTGGCCAGCGACATCAGGCGCGGCCCAAGGCGGTAGGCGCCGCCGGTTTCGGCCACCATGCCCTGCTCGGCCAACGCCGCGACTATGCGGTAGACCGTGGGCCGGGGATAACCGCAGCTGCGCGCCAGCGAGGCCGCCGTGGGCGGTTGGGGCGCATCCGCCACCGCCTGCAGCACCGTCATGAATTTGGCGAACGCCGCGGCGCCCGGGACCTTGGTTTCCAGCAAGTATGTCTCCAACTAAGGGCGGCATGCCTTTAGCAACGAATCAGCAGAACACGCAACACGGACAGCGCGAATTTCAGACGAATCTGCGATACTGTTTATTTGTACAGCTAGTGGGTACGCTTATTGTCCATATTTTGGACACGTGACTCACAATATAGTCAATTATTCCATATCGCCGCGCTCGGAACCAGCGATGGGTTGTCGCTCGGGCAGGCCTCTCCCCTCAGGCTACGATACCGTCCATGAGCTCCCAAATTCGCATCGTTGGCGCCCGCCAGAACAATCTCAAGAACCTGGACCTGACCATCGCCACCGGCGAACTGGTCGTCGTGACCGGCGTGTCGGGGTCCGGCAAAAGTTCGCTGGCCTTTGACACCCTGTACGCCGAGGGGCAGCGCCGTTACGTGGAAACCTTCTCGCCCTATGCGCGCCAGTTCCTGGACCGCATGGACAAGCCGCAGGTAGACCGCATCGAAGGCATATTGCCCGCCATCGCCATCGACCAGACCAACCCGGTGCGCAGCTCGCGCAGCACGGTCGGCACGATGACGGAACTGAACGACCACCTGAAGCTTCTGTTCGCGCGCGGCGCCAAGCTGTACTGCCGCGGCTGCGGCAAGGTAGTGCGGCGCGATACGCCGGATTCCATTTACCACTCGCTGGCCGAACGCGCCGCTGTTGCCGGCGACCCGCGGCTGGTGGTGACCTTCCCCATAGCCGTGCCTTCCAATTTCACCGAAGAAGAAGTGCGCGGCTTCCTGGAGCAACAGGGCTACACCCGCGTGCACGCGGAGGAAAACGCCGCCCCGCGCGCGGCCGCTCCGGCCAAGGGCGCCAAAAAGGCCAAGGCGGCCAAAAGCGCCACGGAATCGCGCCGCATTCTCCACGTTATCCAGGACCGCTTCCGCTTCGCCGGCACCGAACGCGAACGCGTCATGGAAGCGCTGGACACCGCGCTGCGCATGGGCGCCGGGCATCTGGCCGTGTACGTCATGGACGCCGAAGGCGGCAACGCGCATATCTGGAAATACAGCGACCGCCTGCATTGCGCCGATTGCGACATCGAATACACCGATCCGCTGCCCAGCAGCTTCTCGTTCAATTCGCCGCTGGGCGCGTGTGAAGCCTGCCGCGGCTTCGGCCGCGTGATCGGCATCGATTTCGGCCTGGTCATCCCGGACGAGAACAAGACATTGCTGGAAGGTGCCATCAAGCCGTGGACGACGCCGTCGTACAAGGAGTGTCAGGACGAGCTGCAGAAATACGCGCCCAAGGCCGGCGTCCCGCTGGGCGTGCCCTGGAAGAAAATGAGCGAAGAGCACAAACGGTGGGTGCTCTACGGCACGCCCGACTGGAAGGGCGGCAACGACGCCTGGAAGCACCAGTGGTACGGCGTGCAGCGCTTCTTCGACTGGCTCGAGACCAAGGCCTACAAGATGCACGTGCGCGTGCTGCTGTCGAAATACCGCAGCTACACGCCCTGCCCCACCTGCAATGGCGCGCGGCTAAAGCCCGACGCGCTGCTATGGCGCCTGGGCACCAAAGAAGAAGCCGATACCGTGCTGCCGCCCGATGACGGCCGCTACAAGCGCTTCATGCCGGTCGGCGCCAACTGGAGCCGCGAGCAGCTCGACGGCCTGGGCGGCCTGTCCATCCATGACGTGATGCTGCTGCCCATCGAACGGGTGCGCCTCTTCTTCGACACGCTGTCGTTCTCGGGCGCGCTGGACGCCGCCACCGACCTGCTCATGACCGAAGTGCGCGCGCGGCTCAAGTTCCTGTGCGACGTGGGCCTGGGCTACCTGACGCTGGATCGCCAGAGCCGCACGCTCTCCGGCGGCGAGGTACAACGCATCAACCTGACCACGGCGCTGGGCACCTCGCTGGTGAACACGCTGTTCGTGCTGGACGAGCCGTCCATCGGCCTGCACCCGCGCGACATGCACCGCGTCGTCGAAGTCATGCACCGCCTGCGCAACGCCGGCAACACGCTCGTGGTGGTGGAACACGATCCGCAGGTCATGGTGGCCGCGGACCGCATCATCGACATCGGCCCCGGCCCCGGCGAACGCGGCGGCCAGATCGTCTTCGATGGCACGCCAGCCAAGCTGCGCACCGCGCGCACACTGACGGGCGATTACCTGGGCGGCCGCCAGCGCGTGGAAGCGCCGCGTCCCATGCCGGTGGCGGCGAACACGCCGCGCCTGCTCCTGGAAGGCGTCAGCGCGCACAATCTCAAGAACGTTTCCGTCGAACTGCCGCTCGGCCGCCTGGTCTGCGTAACTGGCGTGTCCGGCTCCGGCAAGTCCACCTTGGTGCAGGACGTGCTGTACCCCGCCCTGCTCAAGCAGAAGGGCAAACCATCCGAAGCGCCGGGCGCCTTCGAACGTCTGCTGGGCGCCGAACAGATCGCCGACGTGGTCATGGTGGACCAGACCCCCATCGGCAAGACCGCCCGTTCCAATCCGGCCAGCTATGTCGGCGCGTTCGACGCCATCCGCAAGCTGTTCGCCCAGGCGCCGCTGGCGCGCGAGCGCGCCTACACGGCGGGCACGTTCAGCTTCAACGGCGGCGATGGCCGCTGCCCCACTTGCGGCGGCACCGGCTTCGAACACGTGGAAATGCAGTTCCTGTCGGACGTCTACCTGCGCTGCCCGGACTGCGACGGCAAGCGCTTCCGGCCGGAAGTGCTGGAGGTGCGCGTCGAGCACCTGGGCAAGAGCGCGTCCATCGACGAAGTGCTGGAGATGACCGTCAGCGAGGCGCTGGACTTCTTCAAGGGCCTGCGCGATGTGCAGACCGGGCTGGCGCCCCTGGCCGACGTGGGCCTGGAATATGTGCGGCTGGGCCAACCCGTGCCGACGCTGTCGGGCGGCGAGGCGCAGCGCCTGAAACTGGCCGGCCACCTGGCCGAAGCGGCGCGCAGCGGCATTTCGACCGCCAAGGTCGCCAAGAAAGGCAGCCTGTTCCTGTTCGACGAACCCACCACCGGCCTGCACTTCGACGACGTGGCCCGGCTGATGCGCGCGTTCCGCAAACTGCTGGCCGCCGGCCACACGCTGCTGGTCATCGAACACAACCTGGACGTGATCCGCGCGGCCGACTGGCTGATCGACCTGGGGCCGGAAGGCGGTGACGCCGGCGGCATGGTCATCGGCACCGGCACGCCGCAGGACCTGATGGACAATCCCAAGTCGCATACCGGCGCAGCCCTGCGCGACTACGATGTCAGCATCCTGCCGGCCGACGTGGTCGTAAGCACCGACGCCGATGCGCAAGAGGTCGAACAGGCCGGACTGACCGCGCGCATCGCCGAACCGGGCGAAACCTATGCCGCGGATGTGGGCAAGCCGCTGCAATCCATCATGCGTGAGCGCCGCCAGGCCAATATGGCGATCGAAATCCGCAACGCGCGCGAGCACAACCTGAAGAACGTCAGCGTGGAAATCCCGCGCGACAAGTTCACGGTCATTACGGGCGTGTCCGGCTCGGGCAAGTCCACGCTGGCCTTCGACATCCTGTTCAACGAAGGGCAACGCCGCTATCTGGAATCGCTCAACGCCTACGCGCGCGCCATCGTGCAGCCGGCCGGCAAGCCGGACGTGGACGCCATCTTCGGCATCCCGCCCACCGTCGCCATCGAGCAGCGCACCAGCCGGGGCGGGCGCAAGTCCACCGTGGCCACGATGACGGAAATCCACCACTTCCTGCGCCTGCTTTACGTCAAGCTGGGCACCCAGTACTGCCCCGACTGCAACGTGGCGGTCGAACCCCAGAACACGGACCAGATCGTGGCGCGGCTGCTGCGCGAACACAAAGGCGAGCACATCGGCCTGCTGGCGCCGCTGGTCACCGCCCGCAAGGGCTATTACACGGATCTGGCCAAGTGGGCCGGATCCAAGGGCCACTCGCACCTGCGCGTGGACGGCGAATTCATTCCCGTCGCTCCTTGGCCGCGCCTGGACCGCTACAAGGAACACACGATCGAATTGCCCATCGCCGACGTGGTGGTGGATCCCGCCAACGAGGCCGACCTGCGGGCGGCGGTGAAGAGCGCGCTGGAAAACGGCCAGGGCGTCATGTCCGTGGTCTGGCCGGTGAACAAGCTGCACGAGGCGCTGGACAGCGATTTGCAGCAACAGCACTTCTCGGTCAAGCGCGCCTGCCCGTCCTGCGGCACCAGCTTCCCCGAACCCGATCCGCGCCTGTTCTCGTACAACTCCAAGCATGGCTGGTGCACGGGCTGCTACGGCACGGGCTTGCAGTTGCAAGGCTTTGACGAAGAACAGACCGGCGAAGAAACCGCCTGGAACGCGTGGTACGAAGGCGAAGCCAAGGTATGCACCCAGTGCAACGGCGAGCGCCTGAACCGGGTGGCCCGCGCCGTGCGCTGGCGTGACAAGTCCATCGCCGAACTCGCCTCGCTGCCGGTGTCGGACGCGCATACCTTCTTCACCGGGCTGGTGGCGCGCGGTCGTGAAGGCGAGATCGCCCGCGACATCCTCACGGAAATCCGCGGACGCCTGAACTTCATGCAAGAGGTGGGGTTGAACTACCTGGCGCTGGACCGGGCCGCTCCCACGCTATCCGGCGGCGAAGCGCAGCGCATCCGCCTGGCCGCCCAACTGGGCTCCAACCTGCAGGGCGTCTGCTACGTGCTGGATGAGCCGACCATCGGCCTGCACCCGCGCGACAACCGCATCCTGCTGGACGCGTTGGCGCGCCTGGAAGGCAACGGCAACACGCTGGTGGTGGTGGAGCATGACGACGACACCATCCGCCGCGCCTCGCACATCATCGATATCGGTCCGGGCGCGGGCATCCGCGGCGGCCGCGTAGTCGCCCAGGGCAGCGCGCAGGACCTGATCGAAGCGCCGGAATCGGTAACCGGCCGCTACCTGGCCAAGCCCTTGCAGCATCCGCTGCAAGGCCGCCGCCCGGTCGAAGCCGACACGCCCATGATCGAAATCAAGGGCGCCCGCCTGCACAATCTGCGCAGCGTGGACGCGAAGATTCCGGTAGGTCGCCTGAGCGTGGTGACCGGTGTATCGGGCTCGGGCAAATCCACCCTGGCGCGCGAAGTGCTGCTGGACAACCTGATGCAGGCCGTCTCGCAAGGCAAGGCGCCTGGCTGGGCAGGCTGCGACAGCATCAAGGGCTGGGAAGCCATCGATCGCGTGCTGGAAGTGGACCAGACCCCTATCGGCAAGACACCGCGCTCCTGCCCGGCCACCTACGTGGGCTTCTGGGACGACGTGCGCAAGCAGTTCGCGGATACGCGCGAAGCGCGCATGCGCGGCTGGACCGCGGCGCGCTTCTCGTTCAATACCGGCGACGGCCGCTGCCCGATCTGCGAAGGCCAGGGCATGCGCACCATCGAGATGAACTTCCTGCCGGACGTGAAGGTGCCTTGCGATGCCTGCAACGGCGCGCGCTTCAACAATGACACCCTCAGCGTGCAGATGCGCGGCAAGAACGCGGGCGAGCTGCTGGCCATGGAAGTGGACGATGCCATCGGCTACTTCGCGGCCCATCCCAAGATCCACCGCCCGCTGCAGCTGATGCAGGACGTGGGCCTGGGCTACCTCACGCTGGGACAGCCCTCCCCTACCCTGTCCGGCGGCGAAGCCCAGCGCATCAAGCTGGTGACCGAGCTGTCCAAGGCTCGCCTGACCGACGGACTGATCAAGACCGGCCGCGCCTCGCGCATCCCGCATACGTTGTACGTGCTGGACGAGCCCACCGTCGGCCTGTCGATGGCCGACGTGGAAAAGCTGATCCACGTTCTGCACCGCCTGGTGGAAGCCGGCAATACGGTGGTGGTGATCGAACACAACCTGGATGTGATCGCCGAAGCCGACTGGCTCCTGGACTTGGGTCCGGAAGGCGGCACGGGCGGCGGCAAGCTGGTGGGAGAAGGTTCTCCCGAACACGTCATGACCCTGAGCGACTATTCCCATACGGGACGGGTCCTGAAGGAATTCCTGGCACATCAGCAGCAGTAAGAAGCATGGAATGTCGTTTTGAAGACCGGCTGGCCGGCCGCGCGCTGCGATTCGAGGGCTTGTGCTCGCGAATCGAGGCGCGCTCCGCCGCCGAGGTCGCCCCCGCGCTGGACGCCATCGAGGCGCAACGGCGGCAGGGGCGGTGGATCGCCCTGTTGCTGGACTACGAACTGGGCGAATGGCTGCTGCCCGAGGCGGCCATGGCGCCGCCCGCGGGTCCCTGGACGCCACCGCGCGATGACGGCAGGCCGCGCCTGACGGCGCTGGCATTCGAACGCAAGCACAACGAAGCGCCCTGGGACGCGCCGGATGCCGGCAGCGCGCCCGCCGCCATCAGCCTGCCCGCGCCACGCATGACCGAAGCCGAGTATGTGCGCCAGATCGACGCCATCCGCTGCCTGATAGGCGACGGCGAGCTCTATCAGGTCAACTACACCCAGCCGCTGGACCTGCAGTTCCAGGGCGACGCGGCCACGCTGTATCGGCGCATCGCCGCCCGCAATCCGGTGGCGCATGGCGCATTCATCCAGGACGGCGACCGCACGGTGCTGTCGTTCTCGCCCGAGTTGTTCGTGCGCCGCGACGGCCCGCGCCTGACCACTCGGCCCATGAAGGGCACCGCCCCGCGCCATGCGGATCCGGCTGAGGACGAACGATTGGGGCAGGCGCTGCTCGCCAGCGAGAAAAACCGCGCCGAAAACCTGATGATCGTGGACCTGTTGCGCAACGACCTGGGCCGGCTGGCGGAACCGGGTTCGGTGCGGGTCGACGCCCTGTTCTCGCTGGAACGCTATCCCACCGTTTGGACCATGACGTCCACCGTATCTGCGCTGGCGCCGCAGGCCACGCTCGAGGATGTGCTGCGCGCGCTGTTTCCCTGCGGCTCCATCACCGGCGCCCCCAAGGTGGCGGCCATGCGCCGCATTCGGCAGATGGAGGCATCGCCCCGCGGCCTGTATTGCGGCAGCATCGGCTGGCTCGCGCCCGACGGCGACTTTTCCCTGAACGTCGCGATCCGCACCCTGGTGCTGGACCGTGCCGGGCATGGCGTGTACAGCGTGGGCGGCGGCATCGTGCACGATTCCGACCCGGCCGAGGAATGGCAGGAATGCCACTGGAAGGCCCGTATCCTGCGGGCCTGACCCCGCAATTCCAGCTATCCGGCACCCTGCGCGCCGGCATTCATCGGTAGTAGGATAGAGCGCGGCCGCAGCGCACTTTTATCCCAGGAGAGTCCCATGCAACCCGAACTGATCGAGACCATCCTGGTCGATGCCGAACGACGCGTGCCGCTGCTGGCGCGCCATCTCAAACGCCTGGAAGCATCCTGCAAGGCGTTGGGCTATGGCTGGGGCGGCCGGGCCGTCGAAGCGGACATCATGATCACCGCGCTCGGCGTGTCGACGCCTGGGCCGCACCGCCTGCGCCTGCTGGTGGCGCGCGACGGCAGCCGCAACATCCAGACCGCGCCCCTGCCGCCCCTGCATCCCGGGCAGGAAGCGATGCTTGCGCCCGAGGCGCTGCGCTCGTCCGAGCCCCTGCTGCGCTACAAGACCACGTACCGCCCCTGGTACACCAAGACCATAGAATGGCTGCCCTCGCATCCGCACATCTTCGACCTGCTCTACCTGAATGAACGCGGCGAACTCTGCGAAGGCAGCCGCAGCAACATCTATCTGCGCCTGGACGGCGACTGGTACACGCCGCCCGTGGACAGCGGCTGCCTGCCCGGCGTGCAGCGCGCCGAATTGCTGGACACCGAACAGGTTGAAGAACGCGTCCTGACCCTGGCCGACCTGCATGCCGCCGAGGAAATCCGGCTGTCCAATGCGCTGCGCGGCTGGTTCCCCGTGGTCCTGCGCGACGCCTGAATCCGGGCTCAGTCGGCAAATTCGTCGACCACCACCTGCCGCAGCCACTGGTTGGCGGGCTCGCGGTGGTTGCGGGCATGCCAGAACACGTTGATGACCGACTCCGGGATTTTCACCGGACAGGGCGCGGTCGCGAGCCCGAACGGGCCGCAGGCGCAATCGGCGAAGCGCTGCGGCACCACGGCGATCATGTCGGTCGCGGCCAGCACCGGCCCCACCGCAATGAAGTGCGGCACCGTCAGTCGCAAGCGCCGCCGGATACCGGCCTGCCCTATCACCTGGTCCACTACGCCATGGCCCGTGCCTTCCGATGCAATGGCCACGTGTTCGGCCGCTCGGAACTGGCGAGGCGACACGCCGGTGCGTGCCAGGGGATGGTCGCGACGGAAGATGCACACATAGGGCTGGCGGAACAGCAGGCGCTGGAAAAAACCGCTTTTCAGGTCGGGCAGGAAGCCCATGGCCAGATCGATCCTGCCGCGCTCCATCTCGTCCTTCACGTCGATCGAGGTCGTGCGCACGGTACGCACCGTGACGCTGGGCGCGGCGCGGTCCAGCGCGCGCATCAGCCGAGGCAGGAAATAGGTTTCGCCGACATCGTTCACGCCGATCACGAAGGCGCGGCCGCTGTGCGCGGGGTCGAACGCGGCGCGGGCATTCAAGGTGCTGTGCAGCGCCTCCAACGCGGCGGCGATGGGCTGCGCCAGGTCCTGCGCGTAGGGCGTGGGCACCATGCCGCGCGAGGTGCGCAGGAACAGTTCATCGCCCAGCAGCTTGCGCAGCCGGCCCAGCGCGTTGCTGACGCCTGGCTGCGAAATACCCAGGCTTTCGGCCACGGCGGATACTCGGCCGTGCTTGCGCAATTCATTGAAGACAACCAGCAGGTTCAGGTCCACGTCTTGCAAGTTCATGGTTCGTCTCCACCAATATTGATTTGGGTGATTTATCTCATCATTCAGATTCTATTTATTTATTTCACCGCCTGCCCGATGATGCGAAAAACGCCTGCGCCCATGCCGCGCAGGCTCTGCCGGACCGCCCCCTGCGGACCGCCGAACCAAGGAGACTAGCCATGCGTGCCTGTACGCGACTCGCCGCCGCGCCCTGTAGCCGGAGCGGCTCATGAACGCCCCCGAACAGCCCGTCCAATTCACCCCCCGTTGGCAGGACGACGGATCCCACCGCATCCCCTTCGGCGTGTATACCGACGCCGCCCTGCATCAGCGCGAAATGGAGCGGTTCTTCTACCGCGGGCACTGGAGCTATGTGGGCCTGGAAGCCGAGATTCCCAAGCCGGGCGACTTCAAGCGCACCGCCGTCGGCGAACGCTCGGTCATTCTGCTGCGCGACAACGACGGCCACGTCCGCGTGGTGGAAAACGTGTGCGCGCACCGGGGCGTGCAGTTTTGCCGGGAACGCGCCGGCAACCGCAGCGAATTCGTCTGCCCCTACCACCAGTGGAACTACGACCTGCAGGGCAACCTGATCGGCGTGCCATTCCGCCGCGGCGTCAAACAGGACGGCAAGATCAACGGCGGCATGCCACCCGACTTCAAGCCGGAAGAACATGGACTGACGAAGCTGGCCGTGGCCTGCCGCAACGGCGTGGTCTTCGCCTCGTTCGACCACGACGTGGAGCCCCTGGAGGACTACCTCGGCCCGGACATCCTGCACTATTTCGACCGTGTTTTCGACGGTCGCGAACTCGTGATCCACGGCTACAGCCGCCAGCGCATTCCGGGGAACTGGAAGCTGATGCAGGAAAACATCAAGGATCCCTACCATCCGGGCCTGCTGCACACCTGGTTCGTCACCTTTGGCCTGTGGCGCGCCGACAATCGATCCGAGCTGAAGATGGACCGCCATTTCCGCCACGCCGCCATGATTTCGACCCGGGGCCAGGGCGGCAAGGGCAGCGTCACCAGCGGGGTGTCCAGCTTCAAGGAGCAGATGTCGCTGAACGACGATCGCTTTCTGGACATCGTGCCGGAACCCTGGTGGAACGGTCCCACCGCCGTGCTGATGACGCTGTTTCCCAGCGTCATCATCCAGCAGCAGGTGAACTCGCTGTCCACCCGTCACATCCAGCCGGTGGGGCACGACGCCTTCGACTTCGTCTGGACGCACTTCGGCTTCGCCGACGACACGCCCGAAATGACCCGCCGCCGTCTGCGCCAGGCCAATCTGTTCGGCCCCGCTGGCTTCGTGTCCGCGGACGACGGCGAAGTCATCGAATTCTCGCAATCGGGCTTCGAGCAGAAGCCCTGGCACCGCAGCGTGGCGGAACTGGGCGGCAAGACCGCGGAGAACACCGACCACATGGTCACTGAAACGCTGATCCGCGGGATGTACGCGTATTGGCGGCGGGTCATGGAGGCCTGACGATGCTGGACTTTCCCCTCTACTACCAACTGACCTGCCTGTACAACGACTACGCCGCCGCGCTGGACGCAGAGGATTGGGCGAAATGGCCGGATTTCTTCCTTGAAGATTGCGTGTACAAAGTGCTGCCGCGCGAGAACCACGAACGCGGCTATCCGCTGGCGACCATGTCCTTCGAAAGCCGCGGCATGCTGAAGGACCGCATCTACGGCGCCACCGACACCATCTTCCACGACCCCTATTACCAGCGCCACGTGGTCGGCGCGCCGCGCGTGCTGTCGGTGCAGGGCGACCGCATCGAATCCGAGGCCAACTACGCCGTGTTCCGCACCAAGCCCAACCAGCTGACCACCGTATTCAACGTAGGCCGCTATCTGGACGTGGTTCAGCGTGGCCCGGACGGCCTCAAGTTTGAATCGCGGCTATGCATTTTCGACAGCGAACTGGTGCCTAATTCGCTTATCTATCCCATCTGAGAAAGGACACGACAGCAATGAGCACGGAATGGATCAAGGCGATTGCGCGGGACGAGGTGCCTGAAGAAGACGTCATCGCGGTGCAGGCCGGCGGCCGCGAGATCGCGCTTTACGGCGTGGACGGCGAGGTCTATGCCACCGCCAACCTCTGTACGCACGGCAATGCGCGGCTGTGCGACGGTTTTCTAGAGGGGCACGAGATCGAATGCCCGCTGCATCAGGGGCGTTTCGACGTGCGCGACGGGCGCGCGCTCTGTTCGCCGCTGCGCGAGAACCTGGCCACCTACCCGGTCAGGATCGAGGATGGCATGGTGTTCGTGGCGTTGTAGCGCCATTGTCAGACCGCGAGGCGCAACGCCTCGTTGGCCGCCGCCATGCCCATGGCGGCCGTGACGGTCACGACCGAGCCATAACCCGCGCAGGACAGGCCTTGCGGCGCCAAGATTGCTCCCGAGGCGCCCATGTCATCCTCGCCCTCGGTGGGGCGGGTCCAGGCGTCGGGAAGGATGGCGGGCTGGTCGAACCACAGGGCATGGATTCCCATTTTCGGCACGCGCTTCAGTGCCTTGCCGTTCTGGTCGGAGGCCCTGGGAAAGCCGTGTTCGCGGCGCAGCTTGTTGCGTAGCTTGGACAGCAGCGCGTCGTTGACCGCGGCCGACAGGTCGCCGGCGCGCAAGGCCAGAGGATCCGTCTTCCCACCCGCGCCGCCGCACAACAGCATCGGGACGCGGATTTCCCGCGCATGCAGGATCATCGCGATCTTGGCCGCGGCCTGGTCGGTGCAATCGATAATGACGGAGTACGGGCCGGGCAGGACCTCGGCGACATTCTCGGGCGAAACAAAATCATCCACCCGTGTCAGCCGGCATTCCGGATTGATCGCCAGCACGCGCTCGGCCATGGCATCGACCTTGGATTGGCCCAGCGTCGCGGTCAGCGCGTGAATCTGCCGGTTGACGTTGGATTCGGCGATATGGTCCAGGTCGATGAGCGTCAACGCGCCCACCCCGCAACGCGCCAGGGCTTCGACGGTCCAGGAACCCACGCCGCCCAGGCCGGCGACTGCCACGTGCGCGTTGCGCAGGCGGGTCGGGGCTTCGGGGCCGTAGAGGCGGGAAAGACTGCCGAAGCGGCGATCGAGGTCGGCTTGGGGTTCTGGGGTGTTCATGAGGGCGTATTTTATTGCAGGCAGGTGTTGCGGGAGGGGGTGCTGGTTCTTGAGACGCCTGGCACGGCATCGCCCTGGCTGGCGCGGGGCAACGATTCCTGTTCGTGCACAGCTCATCATCAGCGCGCAGCGCCATCACCAACCGCAAGACGCCGCGTAAGCCCCAAAAGGCCGCCCGGGCGGCCGGCCTGGGGCGGGCCCCGTAAGACCATCGCCCACCTCCACCGTCGGCGAGAACCCTACGAAGACCAATCGCCCCAGCTGACGTCAAACTTCAAAAGCGGAGCCTGGCGCGCCAGGCGCCTTAAGAACCCACTCCGACGCCAGCAGCAGATCCAGCAGCCACGTCAACAACATCATCCCCACCGAGCGCCTGATAAACCGTCACCTGATTCACCAGCCGATTCAACATATTCTCATCCCGGGAAACCTCAGCCACCCGACGCTTCTCCTGCGCATCCAGCCAGTCCCGCAACGGCACGGCCCCGGCCCGGTAGCGCACTTCGTACAGCCGCTCGGCTTCGCGGGCCGCCCGCAGCGACGCGTCCAGCTGCTCCGCCTGCAAACGCAGCTGGGTACGATTCGACAAGGCATTCTCCACGTCCGCCATCGCCTGGTACAGCGCCTGCCGGAAATTCACCACGCGCTCTTCGTAGTCGGCCTTGGATATCTTGATATTGAGCTGCATCTGGTTCCATTGCAGGAACGGCAGCGTCAGCGCCGCCCCCAACGAACCTACCGGGTTCTTCAGAACGTCGGACAGCGAGGAACTCGAGCTTCCCAAGGCGCCGGTCAACGTCAACGGCGGATAGAAGCTGGCGCGGGTCGCGTCGACGGTGGACAGGGACTGGCGCAGGCGCAGCTCGGCGGCGCGCAAGTCGGGACGGCGGCCCAGCAGGTCGGCCGGCACGCCGGCTCGCGCTTGCGGCAAGGGGTAGCCCGGCAGCCGCGCCGGGTCG
Source organism: Achromobacter sp. D10 (assembly GCF_035282245.1). Classification (NCBI taxonomy): domain Bacteria; kingdom Pseudomonadati; phylum Pseudomonadota; class Betaproteobacteria; order Burkholderiales; family Alcaligenaceae; genus Achromobacter; species Achromobacter sp. D10. Next base: position 159,814 of record NZ_JAYJLE010000002.1, on the reverse strand, counting down.
GCCATCATGCGGTCAGGCGGGCCATCGAACAATATGGCCAGCGCGTTTGCGTATTCCACGCGCTGCTGCACCAGCAGCGTATGAGCGGCTTCCTGGCTGGCCACGGTCTGTTCGGCCTCGGCCATTTCCAGCGCCGACGCGCCGCCCGCCGCGTACTGGGCGCGCACCAGGTCTTGCGTCTTGCGTGCGTAAGCGATGCTCTCGGCGCTGCTGGCGATGCGCTGGTTGATGAAGGCGGTCTGCCAGTACAGCGTGGCGGTGGTGCCCACCAGGGACAGCGCGGCGCTCTGGCGGTCCTGCTCAGTCGCCAGCGCATCCCACTGCGCCGCGTCGCGCTGGCTGGACAGTTTGCCCCACAGATCCGCTTCATAGCTGACGGTCAGCTGCACCGCGTTGGTCCGGGTAATGACGCGATCGCCATACAGATTGCGGTTGCGCGTCACATCGGCGTTGCCGCCCAGTTGCGGCAGCAGCTTGTCCTCGGTGATTCCAGCCTGGTATTGCGCCCTGCGCACGCGGATCGCGGCGGCGGCCAGGTCGTTGTTGCGCGCCAGCGCGGCGTCGACCAGGCCGTTGAGCGTCGGGTCGTTGAAATTGCGCCACCACTCGCCGCCCTCGGCCAGCGGCCCCGCCTGGAAGTCGCCAGCGGGCGCGTGGGTCCAAGCCGCAGGGATGGACGTCAGCGGCCGCTCGTAGTCGGTATGCAGCAGGCTGCCGCAGCCGCCCAGGGCCAGCAGCAGCGCCAGGGCTGCGGGTTTGATCAGGGAAACCGCGTTCATCGTCCTCATTCCCGGGCCAGAGCCTCGACGGGATCCAGGCGCGCCGCGTTGCGCGCCGGCAAATAGCCAAAAAGCACACCGATCAGCGTCGAACAACTGAATGCCGCCACCATCGATGCCGTGGAGTAAATCATCTGGAACGAACCGTGCGTGGCCTTGGACACCAGCACGCCCAGCCCCAAGGACAGGACGATGCCGATCGCGCCGCCTATCAGGCATACCAGCACCGCTTCTATCAGGAACTGCTGCATGATGTCGCTGCGCCGCGCTCCCACCGCCATGCGCACGCCGATCTCCCGCGTGCGCTCCGTCACCGACACCAGCATGATGTTCATGACGCCGATACCGCCGACCATCAGCGAAATCAGCGCGATCATGGACACCAGCAGCGTCATGGTGGCGGTGGTGCGCTCGATGGTCTTGCGGATCGCATCCGTGTTGAACACAAAGAAATCCTTCGTCACGTGGCGCCGCGTCAGCACGCGCACGATGGCCTGTTCCGCCGCTGCGGGCGGCGAGGCATCGTTGACGCGCACCGTGATGCTCTTCAGGTGCTGTTGGCCCAGCACCCGGGACAACGCCGTGGTGTAGGGTATCCACACGTTCAGCGTATCGTTGCTGCCGAAGACGGTGTCTTTCTTTTGCGTCACTCCGATCACGCGCGCAGGCATCGATCCCAGGAACACCACCTGCCCGATCGGCTCGGTATGGGAACCAAACAGCTTGCGCCGGGTGGCGTCGTCGATCACCACCTCCTGCGCGCGCCGCAGCACGCTGGTGTCGTCGAAGAACTTGCCCTGGGCCAGCTTGATGGCGCGCACACGGAAATACTGCTCGCCCACGCCCTGGATCACGCCGTTGACCGAAACATTGCGAAAACGCAGCGTATTGCTGGTCGAGACTTCCGGCGTCACGCTGTCCACATAGGACTCGCGCGCCAGCGCCTCCGCGTCGGCTGGCACCAGCGTGCGGATATTGACGGCCTTCTCGTCGCCGAAGTCCTTGCCGGGAAAGATTTCTACCGTGTTGGTGCCGATTTCGCTGATGTCGTCCAGGATCTTGCGGCGCGAGCCTTCGCCCAGCGCAACCACCGACACCACCGCCGCAATGCCGATGATGATGCCCAGCATCGTCAGCGAGGTGCGCAGCCGGTGCGCGTTCATGGCCAGGAGCGCCATGCGCAGGGCCTCGCGGCAACGGTCCAGATAGGCCTGCCAGACGGGGCGCGCGGCCAGCGCCGGCGCCTCTTCCTTCAGCCGTTCACGCCGTGGCGCGTCGGGATTGCGCTTGTCCGAGACGATCTCGCCGTCGCTGATCTCGATGATGCGCTGGGCGTGGCGGGCCACGTTCATATCGTGCGTGACGATGATGATGGTGTGGCCTGCCGCGTTCAGTTCTTCCAGGATGCGCAGCACTTCCTGGCCGGTGTGCGTATCCAGCGCGCCGGTCGGCTCGTCGGCCAGGATGATGTCGCCGCCGTTCATCAGCGCCCGCGCGATACTGACGCGCTGCTGCTGGCCGCCGGACAATTGCCCGGGGCGGTGCTCGGAGCGCTCGCCCAGGCCCAGGCGCTCGAGCAGTTCATCGGCGCGCGCCAGGCGCGCCTCGCGCCGCTTGCCGGCGTAGACGGCCGGCACCTCGACGTTGCCTTGCGCGGTCAGGTCGGACAGCAGGTGATAGCGCTGGAAGATGAAGCCGAAATGCTCGCGGCGCAGTTCGGCCAGTTCGTCCGGATCCAGCTCGCCCGTGCTGCGCCCGTCGACCCGGTACTCGCCTCGGGTCGGCCGGTCCAGGCAACCCAGGATGTTCATGAGAGTGGACTTGCCCGACCCGGACGCGCCCACGATCGCCACCATCTCGCCTGCCTCGATGGCCAGGTTGATGTCCTTCAGGACCGCAATGGTCTGCTCGCCCGCGGGAAACTCACGGCGCACGCCCGTCAGCGAGATCAGAGGCCCGCTCATGTCAGGCCCCCGGGGCCGCGGCGGCGGGCGCGGCATCCGCCGACACGACGCGCTCGCCCACCTCCAGCCCTTCCAGCACCTGCGCCTGGACGTTGTTGTTCATGCCGATCTTGACCTGGCGCGTCTCCGTCTTGTTGTCCTTCAGGACCACTCGGACTGCGTAGCGGCCGTCCTCGCCGCGCTTGCCCAGCGCCGAGGACGGCACGACGACCGTGTCCTTGGCTTCGCCCAGCACGATGAAGACCTGGGCGGTCATGGAAATGCGCAGCTTCTCGTCCGGGTTGGGCACGTCGAAGAGGCCGTTGTAGTAGACCGCGGCGGTGGTGGAGCTGCCGCTGGCGGAGCCAGTCAGCGAAGAGGCCGCATCGTCCTTCTGCACCGAGTCGGGTGCCGGCTCCACCGCGCGCAGCTGGGCGCGGTAGCGCTGGTCGGGCTCGCCCAGGATGGTGAAGTAGACCGGCAGGCCCGGCTTCACGCGAGTCACGTCGGCTTCCGAAATCTGCGCCTTGATGGTCATGGTGTCCACCTGCGCCACCTTGATGATGGTGGGCGCGCTCTGAATCGAGTTGACGGTCTGGCCTTCCTTGGTGACCACCGCGACCACCATGCCGTCGATGGGCGAGACGATGCGCGTGTAGCCCAGATTGACGCGGGCGGTGTCGACCTGGATCTCGGCTTGCGCGATCTGCGCATCGAGCGAGGCGATCTCGGCGCGCGTCACGCCCAACGTCGCTTCGGCGCTCTCGTAGGCCTCGCGCGAACTGGCGTCGGCCGCCAGCATCTGCCGCTGACGGCGGAAGGCGAGTTCGGCCTGCTTCAGCATGGCTACTTTGGCGGCCCGCTCGGCCCGCCGGGTCTGCAGGGCGGCCTCGGCGTTGCGCAGCTCGTTCTGCTGGGTCATATCGTCGATCTCGGCCACCAGTTGACCCTTCTTGACGCGGTCGCCCAGCGCCACTTTCAAGGACTTCAACTGACCGGTGGCCTGAGCGCCCACGCTGACGCGCTCGATGGCATCGATGGTGCCGCTGGCCAATACACTGTCTTCAAGGTTGGCGCGAGTGACCTCGGCCACCGCGAAACTCGGCGGAGGGGGCGCCGAAAAAAAGGCGGCGCGCACGCCGAACACGACGAGCAGAAGGAAAACAGCGACCAGGGAATAGCGCTTGAACTTGCTGCGAGACTTTTTCATTGAACCTGCCGGATGCGGCGCCGGATATCGGACGGGCGCCGGTATTGCGAATTGCGGACCAGGCAAAGACGCATTGCCCACGATGCCTGCACATCCTAAACGTGCCAACCGTCCGAACCATCGACGATCTGTGGCGAAACGGTGAAAAACAGTAAAGCGGGGCGGAACGTCAAGGTCCGCGCGATTGTTCCGTTGCACGAACGATACAACGCTTTGTCCGACGCGCCTGCAATCGCCTGCCCGCAGATGCGGCGAACGTGCCGCCATCTTGCGCCATAAATATGCGAGTTCGCCCCTAGATGGCGCCTATCCTGCGATTGGCGCCAATCTGGCTTTGCGGCACTGCAAAACAGCATCGCCTCGACATAGCGCGACGATATGGCCAGAATGAACGCAGTTACGCCGTATCCGTGTCCACTTCTCATAGATCCCCCTCTTCGTCACCCAGTTCCCCGGAATTTTCCGGGGCGGTGCTTTTGTGCCTGCTGGCCATGATGAACCACGTGGCGCTAACAGGGGGACGGATCACGGTATCGCTCACTGCGCTGCAAATGGGCCTGTCCACCTTCAAGGTGGGCACGCTCGTCGCGGTGTTCGCGGTGCTGCCCATGCTGTTTTCAGTGCGCGCCGGGCGGTGGGTCGACCGTGTCGGCATCGTCCGGCCGCTGGTCATCGGCACGGCGCTGGTAGCCCTGGGCACCGCGCTACCCTTTATTTCGCAGACACAACTGGCCCTGCTGATTGCGTCCTGTTGCATCGGCATCGGCTTCATGTTGCACCAGGTTGCCACGCAAGACCTGCTCGGCCATGCCGAACCGGCGCAGCGGCTGCGCAATTTCTCTTTCATGTCGCTGGCGCTCGCGGGGTCCGGATTCTCGGGTCCGCTGATCGCCGGCCTGGCTATCGATCACCTGGGCACCCGCCTGGCGTTCGGCCTGCTGACCCTGGGCCCCCTGCTGTCGGCCGGCGGGCTTTATGCGTTGCGTCACCAATTGAAGGCCGTGGATTCGCAGCTATCCGGCAAAAAAGAGGCCGAAAAGCGCCGCGTTGCCGAACTGCTGGCGGTACCGGCATTGCGCCGCATCCTCATGGTCAACACCATTTTGTCCGGCGCCTGGGACACCCACCTGTTCGTCGTGCCTATTTTTGGGGTGGCAATCGGCCTGTCCGCCACCACGATCGGCGTCATTCTTGCTTCCTTCGCGGCGGCAACTTTCGTCATTCGACTGATATTGCCCTTCATCCAGCGCCGCGTGCGGTCCTGGACGCTGGTGCGCGTAGCCATGGCGACGGCGGCCATCGATTTCATGTTTTATCCGCTGTTCACCGACGTTACCGTCCTGATCGTGCTGTCTTTCATCCTCGGACTGGCGCTGGGTTGCTGCCAGCCGAGCATGCTCTCCCTGCTGCACCAGCATTCGCCCCCGGGCCGCGCCGCCGAAGCCGTAGGCCTGCGGATGGCCCTGATCAATGGCTCGCAGGTTTCCCTGCCGTTGACCTTCGGCGCGCTCGGTGCGGTAATTGGCGTAGCTCCCCTCTTCTGGGCCTATTCCGTCGCTCTGATGGCCGGAGGCTGGGCCAATCGCAACCCCCCGATCGAATCTGACCGGAAACCGTAGCCGTGAACATGCAGTCCTCTCCTCCCGCCGCCGGCAACTCCGGCGCCAGCCTGCCCTTTCGTCTCTGGACTCCGCAAGAGCGGCAGGAATCGCTGGACGAGGCCCTGCGCCACTGGCAATCGGGCGAAGACGTATGGGTATACGGGTATGGATCGCTGATCTGGCGTCCCGATTTCGACTTCGTGGAACGCCGGCTGGCGACCCTGCGCGGACATCACCGGGCGCTGTGCCTGTGGTCGCGGGTCAACCGCGGCACTCCGGAGTGCCCGGGGCTGGTGTTCGGGCTGGACCGGGGCGGCTCCTGCCGCGGCGTGGTCTACCGCCTGGCGGGCGACCAGGTGCCCACCTACTTCCCTGCGCTTTGGGAACGCGAAATGTCCACCGGCGCCTATCTGCCCCGCTGGATCAACTGCTCGACCGACACGGGCACCGTCCGGGCGCTGGTCTTCATCATGAATCGGGACAACCCCGCCTATATCCGCGCCCTGCCGGAAGCCGAGCTGCTGGCCATCGTGCGCCGCGCCGCCGGACGCTACGGTCCTTGCACCGAATACGTAATGCAGACTGCCCAGGCGCTGCGCGCCGCTGGCATTCATGACGCCCGCCTGGACGCCATCGCCCGCCGGCTGGAACTGGATGCGCAGACGCTGCCCGAAAGCCCATAAGGCGCGCGTCCGGGAAATCTTGCCTGCGACCTGAGCGGGGTCAATAGGGAGGCTGCCGCCCAGGCGGTATAAACTCCTTGTTATCAACGCTGAACTCTACGCCCCATGTCCGTCTCAGATCTGCGTCAAAGCTACGACAAGAACGTGTTGCTCGAAGGCCAGGCCTCGGCATCCCCGTTCGAGCAATTCACCCGCTGGTTCGACGAGGCCCTGGCCGCCAAGGTCCCCGAACCCAACGCCATGACCCTGGCCACGGTGGACGCCAGCGGCCAGCCCAGCGCGCGCATCGTCCTGATCAAGGGCTTTGACGAGCGCGGGTTCACGTTCTTCACCAACTACGAATCCCGCAAGGGCCTGGACCTGCAGGCCGAGCCGCGCGCCAGTCTGCTGTTCTTCTGGCAGCCGCTGGAGCGCCAGGTCCGGATCGAGGGTGTGGTCGAAAAGGTGCCGGCCGACGAATCGGACGCCTACTATCACAGCCGGCCCGCGGGTTCGCGCATCGGCGCCTGGGCCTCACGCCAGAGCCAGCCCATCACCCGTGAAGAGCTGGAAGCCCGCGAACAGGAATTCCGCGAGCGCTTCGGCGAGCAGCCGCCGCGCCCGCCGCACTGGGGCGGCTACCGCCTGAAGCCCACCGCCTTCGAATTCTGGCAAGGCAGGCCTTCGCGCCTGCACGACCGCCTGCGCTATGTTGCGGACGGCCAGGCCTGGAAGATCGAACGCCTGTCGCCTTGATGCCGGGCGCCGCGCGCGCCCGCCCCAATTAACAATTGCATGACCGCCTCCTCCCCTGATTTTGACGCTGCCTTTTTCCGTACCGCGCTGGGCCGTTACGCCACGGGCGTGACCGTCGTGACGGCCGCCGGCCTCGATGGCGCGCCCATCGGACTGACGGTCAGCTCCTTCAACTCCGTGTCGCTGAACCCGCCGCTGATCCTGTGGAGCCTGTCGCGCAGTTCATCGTCGCTTGCGGCTTTCGAACAATGCGAACGCTATGTCGTCAATGTGCTGGGCGCGGAGCAGATCGCGCTGGCGCGCCGCTTCGCCACCGGCAAGACGCCGGACCGCTACGCCGGACTGACGGTGCACCATGCGCCTGGCGGCACGCCCATGCTGGACGGACATTGCGCCGCCTGGTTCGAATGCCACAACCGCAGCCGCTACGTCGAGGGCGACCACGTCATCATGGTGGGCGAAGTGGAGCGCTGCGGCCATAGCGGCGAACCTCCGCTGGTCTTCCATGCCGGCGGTTTCGACCTGACCCCGGCCGGCGCAAAGTCGGAAAGGAAAGCACCATGAGCGTGGATGTGGATTGCGTCGTCATCGGCGCGGGCGTGGTGGGCCTGGCGATTGCGCGCGCCCTGGCCCAGTCCGGACGCGAAGTGCTGGTGGCGGAAGCCACCGAAGCCATCGGCACGGGCACCAGCTCCCGGAATTCCGAGGTCATACACGCCGGCATCTATTACCCCGCAGGCAGCCTCAAGGCGCGCCTGTGCGTGCGGGGCAAGCACCTGCTGTATTCCTATTGCGCCGAGCGCGGCGTGCCGTACAAGCGGCTGGGCAAGCTCATCGTCGCCACCAACACTGAGCAGGCCGCGCAGCTGGAGGGCATCGCCCAGCGCGCCCGCGCCAATGGCGTCGATGACCTGCAGTTCATTTCCGGCGAAGACGCCATGCGCCTGGAGCCGGCGCTGCGCTGCACCGCGGCGCTGTCTTCGCCATCTACCGGCATCGTGGACAGCCACGCGCTGATGCTGTCATTCCAGGGCGATGCCGAAAATGCCGGCGCGCAGTGCGTCTTCCATACCCCGCTGGTGTCGGGCCGCGTCCGTCCGGAGGGGGGCTTCGAGCTGCAATTCGGCGGCGACGAGGCCATGACGCTGAGCTGCAACGTGCTGATCAATTCAGCCGGCCTGCATGCGCCGGCGCTGGCACGGCGCATCGATGGCCTGCCGGCATCCAGCATCCCCACCGATTACCTGTGCAAGGGCAGCTACTTCACGCTGTCCGGCCGCGCGCCGTTCTCGCGCCTGATCTACCCAGTGCCGCAGCATGCGGGCCTGGGCGTGCACCTGACCCTGGACCTGGGCGGCCAGGCCAAGTTCGGCCCCGATACTGAATGGGTCGGCACCGAGGACTACACGCTGGACCCGGCCCGCGCCGAGGTCTTCTATGCGGCGGTCCGCAGCTATTGGCCTGCCTTGCCCGACGACGCGCTGGCGCCCGGCTATACGGGGATCCGCCCCAAGATTTCCGGTCCCCACGAACCGGCCGCCGATTTCGTCATCGCAGGCCCGGCCGCGCATGGCGTGCCCGGCCTGGTGAACCTGTTCGGCATCGAATCCCCCGGATTGACGTCCAGCCTGGCCCTGGCGGAAGAGACCCTGGCCCGACTGGATGGATAGCCCCAACGCCACGCACGCTGCGCTTGCTTGCTGCCCCCCGGAGGGGGCCGCCCTCCCTTCTCTGTTTTTTCTCCTGACCCCTGAACCATGCAACACAACGACTACATCCTGACCCTGTCCTGCCCCGACCGCACGGGCATCGTTTACCGCGTCAGCGGTTTGTTGTTCGAATTGGGTTGCAACATCCTGGACTCGCAGCAGTTCGGCGACGAAGAGACGGGTCGTTTCTTCCTGCGTGTGCACTTCGATGCGCCCGCCGGCGTTTCCGCCAGCGACCTGCGGTCTCGCCTGGACGGCATGTCCGCGGAGTACGGCATGGAGCTGAAGCTGCATGACGCCCGCCGCAAGGAGCGCCTGCTGATCATGGTCAGCAAGCAGGGGCACTGCCTGAACGATCTGCTGTTCCGCGTGCACAGCGGTCATCTGCACGCCGAAGTGGCCGCGATCGTCTCGAATCACAACGACTATGCCAGCCTGGCGGCGTCCTACGGCATCCCGTTCCACCACTTGCCGGTCACCGCCGACACCAAGGCGGCACAGGAGAAGCAGGTGCTGGCCCTGGTCGAGCAGGAAGGCATCGATCTGGTGGTGCTGGCCCGCTACATGCAGATTTTGTCGGAAGACATGTGCCGCGCGCTGAATGGCCGTGCCATCAATATCCATCACAGCTTCCTGCCCAGCTTCAAGGGCGCGCGTCCGTACCACCAGGCGCATGCCCGCGGCGTCAAGATCATCGGCGCCACCGCCCACTACGTAACCTCGGACCTGGACGAGGGTCCCATCATCGACCAGGACATCGAACGCGTGGACCATACGATGACGGCGCAGGATCTGACCCAGGTCGGTAGCGACATCGAGTCCCTGGTGCTGTCGCGCGCAGTGCGCAGCCACGTGGAGCACCGTATCCTGCTGAACCGCAACAAGACCGTCGTCTTCCGCTAGGAAAAGGCGGCCCGCGCGGGCCGCCCTCTTCCGTGCACGCTAGGCGTTTCCGTCCATTTGCGCCAAAGCCAGCGCGGCAACCGTGGCGCTCGCCACATCGGGCTGCAGCTGAGCCTGCAAGCGTTTGTACAGGCCGATGCGGCGCACGATATCCAGCGGCTGCCCCATCAGGCCGGAAACGATGAGCGCCACCCGCCTCTTCTCGCATGCCTTGCTCAGCGCTTCAAGCGCCTCGGCGCCAGTCGAGTCCACGTAGATCACATTCTTCAGGTCCAGCACCAGCGCGCGCGCGGGCAGGCGGTCTTCCAGCGATTCCACCAGCTTGGTGGCGCCGAAGAAGACGGTGCCGTACAGGCGCCAGACCGCGACGTTGCGCTCCTGCCCGGCCAGCAGAGGCTGGTCGGCGGCCGTGATGCGTTCCGCGCGCGACAGGCTGGAAATACGGTAGATAAAGGTCAGGCAGGCAGCGAAGATGCCGAATTCCACCGCGACCGTCAGATCGAAAATCACCGTCAGCAGGAATACGGACACCAGCGTGACCCGGTAGGGCAGCCGGTAGGTCTTGAGCCGCGAGAACTCGCGCCACTCGCCCATGTTCCAGGCCACGAACACCAGGATGGCCGCCAGCGTAGCCAAGGGGATCGAGGCCGCCAGCGGCGCGGCCGCCAGCATCACCAAGAGCAGCACCAGCGCATGCACCATGCCCGCCACGGGGCTGGTGGCGCCGCTTTTCACATTGGTCACCGTGCGCGCGATAGTGCCCGTGGCCGGCATGCCGCCGAAAAATGGCGTGACGAAGTTGGCGACGCCTTGCGCCATCAGCTCCTGATTGGGATCGTGCCGGTCGCCAATCATGCCGTCGGCCACGCGCGCGCACAGCAAGGACTCGATCGCGCCCAGCGCTGCCAGCGTGACCGTGGGCATGAGCAGAAACCGGGCCGATTCCCAGCTAAACGCGGGCAGCGTAAAATCCGGCAGCGCCGCAGGTATGCCGCCAAAGCGGGTGCCGATGGTTTCGACGGGCAGGCCGAACGCGGCTACCGCAGCCGTCGCCAGCACCAGTGCAACGATGGAGCCCGGCACCCGGGCGAGCCTGGCCGTCCGCTGGCCGCCCCGAGCCGGCAGCCAGCGCTGCCAGCCGACGATCACCGCCAGCGACACCAGCGCCACGCCGGCGGCCCAGGGATTGAGGGTGGACAGGTGGCTGCCCAGCGCCCCCAGGATGCCGAAGAAATCTCCCGGCATCTTCGGAATTTCAAGTCCCAGGAAATCCTTCACCTGCGACAGCGCGATCAGCACCGCAATGCCATTGGTGAAGCCGATAATCACCGCCACCGGGATGAAGCGCACCAGCGTGCCCAGCCTGAGCAGCCCCATCACGAACAGCAGCACGCCTGACAGCGCCGTGGCGATGATCAGGTTGGCCACGCCGTACTGCTGCACGATGTCATAGACGATGACGATAAAGGCGCCCGCCGGCCCGCCAATCTGTACCCGGCTGCCGCCAAGCAAGGCAATCAGGAAGCCCGCGATGATGGACGTAAACAGCCCCGCCTCGGGCTTGAGGCCCGACCCGATCGCAAACGCCATGGCCAGCGGCAGCGCGACCACCGCCACCGTGAGGCCGGCCCCCAGGTCCTGCAGGAAGCGGCCACGGTCGTAACCGCGCAACGCGTCGACAAGACGCGGATGAAACGAAAAGGGAATTTCCACGAATGACTCCGGAGAAGTGGAACCGAAACACCCAGCCAGGGGTTCAGTACTTCGCCGGAGGGCCGCAATGGCGCAGCCTGGTAATGAAACGCCTGCGGCGCGTCAGCGGCAGGACAGGTCGGTAGGACATGGCAAAAACCCGGAATGCGCGTTCGTATGAGCGGTTCCCACCCAGGCCGGACATCATTGGCGGCTGGATACCGCTAACGATAAGCCTTCGGCCGGTTTCTGCCTACCCGCATTGCGCGCTTCACGGCGCCTTAGCGTTCTCCCAGTCATGCCGCGCCGCCATTTCCACCGCTTTTTCCTGCAACGGTGAGCGCGGCGCCTCGGGCCAGATCATCTGGCTGACCGACCGGGCCGCGTGCTCGAAGGCAATGAATCGCGTTCCCGCCAGGCCGCTGCGCGACAGGCAGGCAGGCACGATGGACACGCCCAGCCCCTGGGAAACCAGCGACGCCACGCTCAGCCAATGCCTGACCTCATGCCGGATCACCGGCATGAAGCCCGCCGACACGCACATGGACAGCACGGTTTCGTAGTAGCTGGGCGAGGCTGCCCGCGCAAAGAAGACGAAATCATCGCCCGCCAGCTCCGCCAGCCGCAGGGACTCCCGGCCGGCCAGGGGATGCGCTTGCGGCAGGCACACCATGAAGGGCTCGGCCATCAGATCGCGCGCCAGCACGCCATTCGGCACCGGATTGGCGTGGATAAAGCCCAGATCCTGCTCGCCGCGCCGCACTGCCTCGATCTGGTCGTGCGAATTCAGCTCGGTCAGCACGTGTTCCACGTCCGGCAGCTCGGCGCGCATGGCGCTGAGCAGAGCGGGCAGGCCGCGGTACAGCATGGAGCCCACGAAGCCGATGCGCAGCCTGCCGCGCAGGCCCGCGTCCACGCGTTGCACCAGCGTGCGCACCTCCTCCGCCTGCCGCAACAGTGTCAGGGCCTCCCGATACAGCACCTGCCCCGCATCGGTCAGCTCCACATGGCGGCTGGTGCGCGTCAACAGCCGCGCGCCGACGTTGTCCTCCAGCTGCCGGATGGCATAACTGAGCGGCGGCTGCGAAATGTGAAGCCGCGTGGCGGCGCGGCTGAAATGGCGCTCTTCGGCCACGGCGATGAAATAGCGCAACAGGCGCGGATCCAGGTCCATCTGTCATCCTCGGCGGCTGTGATCCATATTTTTTTTGGATTGTTCTACACCAAAACAGTATTTGTATAGATTAATCCATGCAAGCACCATCACAGGCATCGTTCCCGTCTCCAGCAGGATGCCGCCATGGATACCCCCATCAAGACCGCGCCCCCCGCCGCCACGCCCGTCCCGGACTCCCGGGGACAGAACCTGTTCAGCGCGGACCCTTACGCCGAGGCCTTGAGCCGGCGCTATCTGCCCCCCGCGCTGCATGCCCATCTGCTGCCTCACCTGGAACGTCTGGGCGCGCTGGCCGGCGGCGTCATGGACGAACTGGCCGCCACGGCCGACAAGAATCCGCCAACGCTGTCCGTGCGCAGCCGCGCCGGCACCGACGAGTCGCGCATCGACAAGCACCCGGCCTATGTCGAACTGGAACGCCTGGCCTATAGCGAATTCGGCCTGGCCGCGCTGTCGCACCGCGGCGGTGTGCTCGGCTGGCCCGAGCCCATGCCCGCCGCCGCCAAGTACGCGCTCAGCCACCTGTTCGTGCAGGCGGAGTTCGGCCTGTGCTGCCCGGTCAGCATGACCGACTCACTGGCACGCACTCTGCGCAAATTCGGCGACCCTGAACTCGTCGAACGGGTCTTGCCCGACGTCACCTCGCAAGATTTCGACACCCTGCGCCAGGGCGCCATGTTCATGACCGAACAGGGTGCGGGCTCGGACGTCAGCGCTACCGAGGTCACCGCCACCGCGCAGGACGATGGCACCTGGCTCATCCTCGGCGACAAGTGGTTCTGTTCCAATCCGGACGCCGGCTACGCCATGGTGCTGGCGCGCAGCGAGCCCGAGCCCGGCCTGAAAGGGGTGTCGCTCTTCCTGCTGCCGCGCGACCTTGCCGACGGCACCCACAACCACTACCGCATCCTGCGGCTTAAAGACAAACTGGGCACACGGTCGATGGCCAGCGGCGAAATCCGCCTGGAAGGCGCAGTGGCCTGGCTGGTGGGCGAGCGCGGCCGCGGCTTCAAGCACATGGCCGACATGATCAACAACTCGCGCCTGTCCAACGGCATGCGCGCCGCCGGCCTGATGCGCCGGGCAGTCACCGAAGCGGTCTACGTCTCGCAACACCGCCGCGCCTTCGGCAAACGCCTGATCGACATGCCGCTGATGCAGCGCCAGCTGGTCAAGATGACGGTCTGGGCGGAACAGGCCCGCAGCGTGATGTTCCAGACCGCGCGCGCCTTGGCCGGCGCGGACCAGGGCTCAACCGATCCGGCCCTGGCACGCATCCTCACGCCACTGATCAAGTTCCGCGCCTGCCGAGATGCCCGCAAAGTGACCGGCGACGCCATGGAGGTGCGCGGCGGCTGCGGCTACATCGAAGAATGGACCGAACCGCGGCTGGTGCGCGATGCCCACCTGGGCTCCATCTGGGAAGGCACCAGCAATATCGTGGCGCTGGATGTACTGCGCGCCATCACCCGGGAAAACTCGCTGCCGGCGCTGCGCAGCCACATCGACGCGCTGCTGGCCGAAGGCGTTCCCTGCCCGTCCGCGCTGGCGGATATGCAGGCGCGCGCGCTGGAGCAGACCTACGCTTTCGCCGAACATGCCGCACAGGCGGACCGTCCGGAGCTGGCCCGCCAGGCGGCTTCGCTGCTGTACCACGCGGTGTCCATGGCCGCCCTGCGCTGGGAAGCCACCGAACCGGGGCTGGCCAGCCGCGCGTTGCTGGCCGATCAGGTATTGCAGCACCGGCTGGGCCCCCGCGATCCCTATTCCATCCCGGCCGACGAAAGCGCGGCATGCCGGGCCATCCTGCAATACGCGCTGTAAAAGCCGACGCCGGCGGCACAGCCGGCGCGCAACCACTGGAGACAAGCATGAACCGATACCTCGCCCCCCTGCTGCTGGCGGCCGCCGCAATCGCTCCCTCGGCGCCCGCGCTGGCCGCGGACGCCTATCCCGCGGCCCGTCCCGTGACGCTGATCGTGCCCTTCCCGCCCGGCGGCCCGACCGACGCCCTGGCGCGCAGGCTGGCCGACAAGCTCCGGCAGCCGCTTAACCAGAATGTCATTGTCGAGAACCGCGCCGGCGCGGGCGGCAACATCGGTTCGGAATACGTGGCAACGGCCAAGCCGGACGGCTACACCCTGTTGTTCGGCACCTCCGGTCCGCTGGCGATCAATGTCAGCCTGTACAAAAAGCAGGGCTACAACCCTGAAACCAGCTTTGCCCCCATCATCCGCATCGGCCACCTGCCCAACATCCTGGTGGTGAACCCTTCGGTCCCGGCCAACAACGCGCAGGAACTCATCGCCTACGCCAAGAAAAACCCGGACAAGCTCAGCTATGCCTCGTCGGGCAATGGCGCCTCGTCGCACCTGGCCGGCATTCTCTTCAACAACATGGCCGGCACGCAGATCATGCACATCCCCTATAAGGGCACGGGTCCGGCGCTCAACGACCTGCTCGGCGGGCAGGTGTCGATGTCGTTCACCGACATCCTTACCGCGCTGCCGTACATCAAGGCGGGCAAGCTGCGCGCCATCGGCCTGGCCAGCGCCCAGCGCTCGGACGCTCTGCCTGACCTGCCCACGCTCTCCGAACAAGGCCTCAAGGGCTACGACGTCAGTGTGTTCTTCGGCATCGTGGCCCCCAAGGGCACGCCTGCCGACGTCGTCGACACTCTGAACCGCGCGTTCAAGACCGCATTGTCCGATCCCGAGGTCGCGCAGACGTTGCGTAGCCAAGGCATCGTCGAAGCCCAGGACCAGACCCCGCAGGGCTTGTCCACTTTCATCTCGGCCGAAGTGCCGAAATGGCGCGACGTCATCAATAGCGCCCACGTTTCCATCGACTGAACGGACCCCACATGGCTGCAACCCTGCCCAACGCTGGCGCCCTCGCCGGCTGCAAAGTGATAGACCTGTCGCGCGTGCTGGGCGGCCCGTACTGCACGCAGATCCTGGCCGACCATGGCGCCGACGTGCTGAAGATCGAGCCGCCCGGTGGCGACGAAACGCGGGGCTGGGGCCCGCCCTTCCTGGGCGACACCGCGTCCTACTTCATCGGCGTGAACCGCAACAAGGACGGCATGACGCTGGACCTGTCGCAACCCGCCGGCCAGGAACTGCTGCGCCATCTGCTGGCGGATGCCGACGTGCTGGTGGAGAACTTCAAGCCAGGCACGCTGGAAAAATGGGGCCTGGGGTATGACACCCTCAGCCGCGACTTCCCCGCGCTGATCCATTGCCGGGTCAGCGGCTTCGGCTCGGACGGCCCGTTGGGCGGCTTGCCGGGCTACGACGCCTGCGCCCAGGCCATGTGCGGCCTGATGAGCGTAAACGGCGAAGCGGACGGCGAAGCCACCCGCGTCGGCTTGCCGGTAGTGGACATGGTGACGGGCCTGAACGCGGCGGTCGCCATTCTGCTGGCGCTGAATGAGCGCGTCCGCAGCGGGCTGGGGCAATTCCTGGACATCACGCTCTACGACTGCGCCTTGTCGCTGCTGCATCCCCACGCGCCCAATTATTTCTATAGCGGCAAGGTGCCTGGGCGCAGCGGCAACGCGCACCCGAACATCGCTCCCTACGAAACGCTGCCCACCGCCAACGGCCCGATCTTCCTGGCGGTCGGCAACAACCGCCAGTTCACGCTACTGGCGCAGGTCCTGGACACGCCAGGATTGGCCGAGGACGCGCGCTACGCCACCAACGCGGATCGCCTGCGCAATCGCCAGGCCCTGCGCGACGACCTGTCGGCGCTGCTGGCGGGGCATGACGCCGCCGTGCTGGCCGACCATCTGCTGCGTTGTGGCGTGCCGGCCGCCGCCGTGCAGACCGTGGACCAGGCGCTGGCGCATCCACATACCCGCCATCGCGGCATGGTGCTGGAACAAGGGGACTACCGCGGCGTAGGCTCGCCGATCAAGCTCTCGCGCACGCCAGCAACGCTGCGCAAGCTGCCCCCGGCGCTACGGCCCACCGGCACGGCCGAATAAGCCTGCGCGGCCTCAGCCGCCCTGGGCGGCCCCTTCGCGGCGCGGATCGGCGCCCCCCTGCAGTCCGTCAGCCCCGATCACGATGCCGTGGATGCCGCTCGGGAATTCGGTGATGCGCACCGGATGCCCCATGCGCTCCAGCGCTGGCGCCAGCGCTTCCAGCGGGGTGCCCTTCTCTAGCTCGGTTTCCTTGTTGCGGCTGCCCATATTGGGCAGATCGATAGCCTGCTGAATATCCAGGCCCCAATCGAGCACACCCACAATGGTCTTGGCCACGTAGTTGATGATGGCGCTGCCGCCCGGCGATCCCACCAGCAAATAGGGCTTGCCATCGCGCAGCACGATCATCGGCGCCATCGAACTACGCGGACGCTTGCCTGGCTCGATGCGGTTGGCGACGAGACGGCCTTCGGGATCCTTGTAGGACGACGCGAAATCCGTCATTTCGTTGTTCAAAAGAAAGCCGCGCACGAAGATCTTGCTGCCGAATTCATTTTCGATGGTGGTCGTCATGCTCAAGGCATTGCCCTGCGCGTCCACCGCCACCAGATGACTGGTCGAGGGCAGCGCCAGCGAGTCGTCCTTGCCCAGCGACAGGAGCTTGCCTTCCGGATCCCCGGGGAGCGCGACCTTCATGCTCCGGTCCGGTTGAATCAAGGCGCCGCGGGCGCGCAGGTAAGCCGGATCCAGCATGGCGCGCACCGGCACCCGCACGAAGTCCGGATCCGCAACATAGAAGTCGCGGTCCGCGAACGCCAGCCGGCCAGCCTCGGAGAAGTAATGCACCGCCTCCAGGCTGCCCGGCGCATAACGCGCCAGGGGGAACTGTTCCAACTCGCCCAGCATTTGCAGCACCGCAATCGGGCCGCTGCTGGGGGGCCCCATGCCGCACAACTGGTAGCCACGATAAGCGCCACAGACGGGATCGCGCGTCTTGGCGCGATAGCCGGCCATGTCGTCCAAGCTGAGGTCTCCCGGCACGGCATGGCCGCGCACCGCGGCGACGATGTCCCGAGCGATGTCGCCTTGGTAGAACGCGTCCGCGCCGTGTTCCGCGACCGCGCGCAGCGTGCGCGCGAATTCGGGGTTCTTCAGCATGTGGCCCACCGGCCAGGGCGCGCCGTCCGGCGCGTAGAAATAGGCCGCAGCCGCGCCTTGCGCGCGCAGCTCTTTGTTGCCGGCCAAAAGCTTGTGCAGGCGCGGCGACACGGCGAATCCCTGCTCGGCCAGCCGAATGGCGGGCTGGAACAGATCGGCCCAAGGCAGCACGCCCTGTTCTTTATGTGCCAGCTCCAGCCCGCGCAACAGGCCTGGCACCCCCACAGCCAGCCCGCTATTGACGGCGCGGGCGAAAGGAACCGGCTTGCCATCCTGATCCAGGAAGCGTTGCGGCTGGGCCGCGGCCGGCGCGGTCTCGCGGCTGTCGTAGGTTTGGATGCGGCCGCTCTTGGCGGAATACACCACCATGAAAGCGCCGCCGCCGATGCCGGACGATTGCGGCTCCACCAGGTTGAGCACAAGCTGGGTGGCGATGGCGGCGTCCACCGCGCTGCCGCCGCGGCGCAGCATTTCGTCGCCGGCCTGCGTCGCCAGCGGGTTGGCCGACGCCACCATGAAATGCGGCGCGCGCACCAATTTGCGCGTCTGCGTGCCGCTGGCGGCCTCTGGATTCAGGTCTTCCGCGGCCTGTGGCGTGCGCGCCCATGCGGCAGGTATTGCGGCGAGCAAGGCGGCGAGCATGAGGGCAGCGGCGTGACGGGGTGCGCGCATGGGAAGCTCCTGTGTGCGCCGGCTTTCCGGCAGGGGTTCATGATAGTCAAGGCGGCGGAGGCTGTCGCGCCGTCAGCCGCAATAGCCGCGGCCCTCCCAGCCTCGTGGCCTGCATACGGCTTAGAATCGCGGTTTCCGCCTACGTCCCTCATCGTGCCATGCGTTTGCGCCATATCGAGATTTTCGAAGCGATCCGCCGTACCGGATCCTTGACCGAGGCCGCGGCCGCGCTGCATATCTCGCAGCCGGCAGCCAGCAAGCTGTTGGCGCATGCCGAAACCCAGTTGGGCTTCAAGCTGTTCGAACGCGTGAAGGGCCGGCTCGTTGCCACTCGCGAGGCCGAGATCCTCACCCCCGAGGTCGCGCGCCTGAACCAGGATCTCAACAGTGTGCGCCGGCTGGCCGCGAGCCTGCGCGATCATCCCAACGGCCATTTGCGGCTGGGCTGCGCGCCCGCGCTGGGGCTGGGGCTCTTGCCCGGCGTCGTGCGCGATAGCCGCGAGGCGCAGCCCGGCATTACCTTCGATATCCATACCCATCACAGCACCGAGCTGGTGCAGGGGCTGCTGACGCGCGAACTGGACCTGGCCATTACCTTCGACACCAACGACTACCCGGGTCTCACGCGCATGGGTCTGGGCCATACCGAGCTCGTGCACCTGAGCCGCAAGCCCGGGACGGGCCCTCTGCCGCTGGCGGAACTGACGGCCATGGCTGGCGATACGCTGATCGTGCTGGACGCGGCCGACGCCTCGGGCGCCTTGCTGCAGATGGCGCTGGACGCGCAGGGCCTGGATCCCCAGGTCGCCATCCAGGTGCAGACGCACTACGTGGCCTGTGCGCTGGTCGACGCTGGCTGCGGCGACGCCATCGTGGATGCAATCACCGCCCAGGCGATGCTGCGCCCCGGCATGAACCTGCGCCGCCTGGAACCGGCGCTACGCGTGCCGATCAGCATCATGGTGCGCAACCAGGATCCCTTGTCGGCGCTGCACCGCGACTTCATCGAACGCTTGCGCGCGGCCTGCGAAGCCTTGCAAGCCGGGCTGGACGCCACGGTCTGACGCCGTATCGACGGAAAACACGACGGGCGCCCGAAGGCGCCCGTCATCGCTTGCAGAGCCGGGCAGGCTATGCCTGCCCATGCCGCATCAGTCCAGCTTGATGTTCTGCTTTTTCACGACGTCCTTCGCCCAGTCATACTGCTCTTTGATTTCCTTGGCGAATTCTTCCGGGGTATTGCCCGACGGAGCCGAGCCCTGATCATCCAGCGCCTTGATGACCTTCGGGTCCTTCAGGGCCACGACGGCAGCGTCGCGCAGCTTGTTCACGACTTCCATCGGCGTGCCCTTGGGGGCCAGCAGGCCGTACCAGACAGGCTGGTTCAGCACCGGGAAGCCGGCGTCCTTAAAGGTCGGCACGTCCTTGATGGCTTCAATGCGGTCCGGCCACGCGATGGCCATGGCGCGCAGCTTGCCCGCCTGGATCTGCGGCATCGACGACGGCAGGTTGTCGAACAGGATTTCGATCTGGCCGCCGACGGCGTCGGCCACGGCCGGGCCCGATCCCTTGTACGGCACGTGCACGATGTCCGTGCCCGTGGCCATCTTGAAGGATTCGCCCATCAGGTGCAGCACGCCGCAAGTGCCCGAACTGCCATAGGAGTACTTGCCCGGGTTCTTCTTCAGCTCTTCCAGGAAGCCCTTGAAGTCCTTGGCGGGGAACTTCGGGTTCACGGCCACGACGTTGGCGGTGTTGGCGAAATTGGTGACCGGCTGGAAGTCCTTGATCGGATCGTAGGGCAGGTCATTGGGGCGGCAGGCGGGGTTCACGGCCATCGTGGACACGGTGGCGATAGACAGCGTGTAGCCGTCGGCGTCGGCGCGCGCGGCTTCGGATGCGCCGATGGCGCCGCCAGCGCCGCCCTTGTTTTCCACAACCATGGGCTGGCCCAGTTCCTGGCTCATGCGCTGCGTCACCAGGCGCGCGATGATGTCGGTCGAGCCGCCAGGCGCGAACGGAACAATCACGCGGATCGGCTTGCTCGGGTACTTGTCGGCAGCGTGAGCGGCGGAGGCGCCGAGGGTGCCGGCAGCGCCGGTGGCCAGGGCGAGGGCCACGGCCAAGGAGCGGACTTTATTCATAGGTGTGTTTCCTCCAATATGCGAGCCCGTGTGTGTACGGACCGTTGTGTGATGCGCCTGCCTGTAGACAGGTCCGCAATGAACGGCGGAGGGCGCATGGTCTGTGCGCAGGGTGAGCACTTTTTATAGGTTGCTTGTGGCACACGCGCCCGCCAGAATGACGGAGAATAGCAGCAAATGCTTACAGACGCATAGCGCAGCGATCCCCGTCTGACGCGCATCAAATACGTACTTGCACATGTCGGTCGCCCTTCTGGTTTTCCCTGATTTCATGCTGGTTGCGCTGGGCTGGGCGCTGCGTCACAAACTGAATTTCTCCCGTGAATTCTTCGCCGGCACCGAGAGGCTGGTCTACTTCGTCCTGTTCCCCGCGCTGCTGTTCCAGTCCATCCTGCGCACCCCCATCACGGCCGGCAACGCCGCCATGCTGCTGCAGGCGTCCGCAGCCCTCATCGCGGCTGGCGTGGCGCTTTCATGGCTGGCGGGCCTGGCGCTGCGGCCCTCCCCCGTCAGCCTGGCCTCGTCCGCGCAATGCGGCTACCGTTTCAATACCTATATAGGCCTCGCCCTCTCGGCCAGCCTGGGCGGCGCCCAGGGCCAGACCATCATGGCGCTGATCGTCGGCTTTGCCGTGCCCATGGCGAACATTGCCGCGGTCTACGGCCTGGCCCGCCACAGCGGCGGCAGCCTGCTGCGCGAGCTGGCCCGCAATCCGCTGGTCGTATCCACACTGGCAGGGCTGGCCTGCAACCTGGCCGGCGTGCAACTGCCCGGCCCGCTGGACACGGTGCTGGCCCGGCTGGGTGCGGCGGCCCTCGCCCTGGGCATCATCTGCGTGGGCGCCAGCCTCTCCTGGGAGGGTGGCAAGGGACATGGCCCCCTGATCGCGTGGATGCTTGCCGTCAAGCTGGCGGCGCTGCCCGCCGTGGCATTGCTGGTCGCCCGCCTGCTGGCGCTGCCGCCCCTGGAGTCGCGGATGCTGCTGCTGTTCGCGGCCCTGCCCACCGCGTCCGCCGCCTATGTGCTGGCCATGCGCATGGGCGGCGACGGCCGCATGGTGGCCGTACTGATATCGCTCGGCACGCTGTTTTCAGCGCTGACGATCCCCTTGTGGCTGATGCTCACCGCTGGCTGATGCTCACCGCTGGCTGATGCTCACCGCCGGCTGACGCAGCTTCCGCCTCAAACGAAAAAAGACCGCCGCAGCGGTCTTTTTCATGCGCGAGGCAGTCGTTATGAAGACTTGTGCGCGTTGGTCATGGAGGCCGGCACCACCCATTCGGCAAACTGCGCCTCGGTCACGTAACCCAGCGCCAGCGCCGATTCCTTCAGCGACAGGCCTTCCTTGTGCGCCTTCTTGGCGATCTGCGCGGCCTTGTCGTAGCCGATATGCGGATTCAACGCCGTCACCAGCATCAGCGAGCGGTCGACCAGCTCGGCAATGCGCTCGCGATTGGGCTCGATGCCCGCGGCGCAGTGCTCGTTGAAGCTAGCCATGCCGTCGGTCAAGAGGCGCACCGATTGCAGGAAGTTGTGGATCACGAGCGGCTTGAACACGTTCAGTTCGAAGTTGCCGCTGGCGCCCCCGATATTGATGGCCACGTCATTGCCCAGCACCTGCGCGGCCAGCATCGTGATGGCTTCGCACTGCGTTGGATTGACCTTGCCCGGCATGATCGAACTGCCCGGCTCGTTTTCGGGGATGCTGATCTCGCCCAGGCCCGAACGCGGACCGCTGGACAGCCAGCGCACGTCGTTGGCGATCTTCATCAGTCCGGCCGCCAGCGACTTCAGCGCGCCGTGCGCGAACAGCAGCGCTTCGTGCGAGGCCAGGCCCTGGAACTTGTTGGGCGCCGACACGAAGGCGGTGCCCGTCGCGTGCGCCAATTCGGCCGAAACCTTGGCGCTGAACTGCGGGTGCGCATTCAGGCCGGTGCCCACCGCGGTGCCGCCGATGGCCAATTGATGCAGGCCCGGCAAGGTGGCGCGGATCTGCTGTTCGGCCAGGTCCAGCTGGGCCACATAGCCCGATAGTTCCTGGCCCAGCGTCAGGGGCGTGGCGTCCTGCAGGTGGGTGCGGCCGATCTTGACGATGTCGTAGAACTCGGCGCTCTTGGCCGCCAGCGTGGCGCGCAAGGCTTTCAACGAAGGCAGCAGATGGTGTTCGACCTGAACCGCGGCCGCCACGTGCATGGCGGTCGGGAATGTGTCGTTGGACGATTGGCCGCGGTTGACGTGATCGTTCGGGTGGACCTTGCGCTCTTCGCCACGCACGCCGCCCAGCAGTTCCGAAGCGCGGTTGGCCAGCACCTCGTTCATGTTCATGTTGCTTTGCGTGCCGGAGCCGGTCTGCCAGACCGACAGCGGGAACTCGTTGGGCCATTTGCCGGCGATCACTTCATCGGCCGCGCGAATGATGCCGTCGGCGATCTTCGGATCCAGCTCGCCCAGATCGGCATTGACCTTGGCGGCCGCGCGCTTGAGCCGCGCCATCGCGTCGACCAGCGGAACCGGCATCTTCTCGGTCGAAATCGCGAAAAAATGCAGCGAACGCTGAGTCTGGGCGCCCCAGAGGTGATCTTCCGGGACTTCGATGGGACCAAACGTGTCTTTTTCAATGCGGGTCTTCATGGCGCGTGCTACTCCGTGGCGACGTCGGTTGTGGCTGGCGGCATTGCGCCAGCCACGAGAAAGTTGAGAATGAAAATCAGTTCTAGGTTAGCAGAAACCCGCATTCCTATAATTGCGCAAACATCCGTGCTCCCTCCATCGTTTTTACCACTCGCCCCGCGCCATGTCCGCCCCTCTTTGCAGCCTGACCTTGCACCTGCCCGATGAAGCCGCCACGGAATCGCTGGCAAGGCAACTCGCCCCCCTGGTTTCCGGCGGCCGGGCCGGTCCCGCGGGGGGACATATCCATCTGCAGGGAGACCTGGGCGCGGGCAAAACGGCGTTCACGCGGGCCCTGTTGCGGGAAAGCGGCATCACGGGACGGATCAAAAGTCCCAGCTACGCGCTGCTTGAATCCTATAAAGTTTCTAACTTATACTTCTATCACCTTGATTTTTATAGATTTAGTGATACGCGAGAATGGTTGGACGCAGGATTCCGGGATTTACTGCGTGACGACGCAGTCGTTTTGATCGAATGGCCGGAGCGGGCCGGGGGTCTTTTGCCCCCTCCCGACCTGCTGATTTCCCTAGCCTATGCAGGCGACGGACGCGACGCCACCCTGACCGCGTACACCGCTCGAGGACAAACATGGTTGAACGCGATTGTCCCCCCGCCCCAGTCGGCGCCCTCCCCTCGGCAGGCGCCACCCGGCGCCGCCTGATCAGCGTCGCCGCCACCCTGCTCGTCCTGCCGGTCCTGCCGCGCCTGGCGCAGGCAGCGACGATCCTGGCCGTGCGTACCTGGCCGGCCGATGAATACACCCGCGTCACGTTGGAGCTGGACAGCGAACTCAAGGCCGAACAGTTCACGCTTGAAAACCCCCATCGCCTGGTGGTGGACATTGAGGGACTGACCATCAGCGCGGCCCTGAACGACCTGGTTTCCAAGGTCCGCCCCGACGACCCCTATATCCAGAGCCTGCGGGTGGCGCAGAACCGCCCGAACGTGGTCCGCCTGGTGTTCGACCTGAAGCAGCCGGTGGCGCCGCAGGTCTTCACGCTCAAGCCCGTGGCCGACTACCAGTACCGCCTGGTGCTGGACCTGTATCCCAAGATCGCCCAGGATCCGCTGGTCGCCATCCTGAACAAGCAGAGCGGGCCCGACGTGGACGATCCGCTGGCGCGCATCCTGGAAGACATCCAGCGCAACCCGGTCACCCGCGCCGACCCGCCCGAGCCGCCCCGCGTGCGCGGCCAGCAGCCGGCGCCTCCGCTGCCCACCGCGCCCAAAGCCTCCCCGCCCCCCACTGCCAGCCGAGGCAAGCAGCGCATGCTCACCATTGCGCTGGATCCCGGTCATGGCGGCGAGGACCCGGGCGCCATCGGCAGCAGCGGCCTGCGCGAAAAAGACGTAGTGCTGCGCATTGCCCGGCGCCTCAAGGCGCTGATCGACAGCCAGCCCTACATGCGCGCCTACCTCACGCGCGACGACGACTACTTCGTGCCCCTGCACGTACGCGTGCAGAAGGCCCGTCGCGTGCACGCGGACCTGTTCATCTCGATCCACGCGGACGCCTGGGTCAAGCCGTCGGCCAATGGCTCGTCGGTGTTCGCGTTGTCGCAACGCGGCGCCACCAGCGCGCAGGCTCGCTGGATGGCGGACAAGGAAAACGCGGCCGACCTTATCGGCGGCGTCAACCTCGGAAGCCACGACCGCCAGGTGGCGAAGGTGCTGCTGGACCTGTCCACCACCGCGCAGATTAATGATTCGCTCAAGGTCGGCAGCGCCTTCCTGGACGAAATCAAGAAGATCAATCGCCTGCACAAGAACAGCGTCGAACAGGCCGGCTTCGCCGTCCTGAAAGCGCCGGACATTCCCTCCGTACTGGTCGAAACCGCCTTCATCAGCAATCCGCAGGAAGAAGCCCTGCTGCGCAGCGCCGCGCACCAGGACAAGCTTGCGCAGGCCATGATGACGGGCATCCAGCGCTACTTCACCGCCAATCCGCCGCTGGCCCGCCTGGGCGACGTAAGCTGACGCCAATCGCCGGCCCCGCATGAAAAAAGGGCGTTGCGCTTCACGGCGCAACGCCCTTTTTGAATGGTCTGGAGTTTTTGCGGCGACACGCGCCGCCTCCGGTCTTACGCGCCGCGCCTGGCCTTGATCAGCTTGAACAGGCCGGCCCCGACCACCGGCACGATGGCGGCTGCCAGGCCCAGCAGCACTATCGTATTCAGGTGCTCACGCACCAGAGGGATGTTGCCGAAGAAGTAGCCCGCGGCCACCAGGCTCACCACCCACAGCAGCGCCCCCAGGATGTTGAACAGCTGGAAGCGGGACAACGGCATGTCGGCGACGCCCGCGACAAAAGGCGCAAAGGTACGCACCACCGGGATGAAGCGCGACATCACGATGGTCTTGCCGCCGTGCTTCTCGTAGAACGCGTGCGTGCGCATCAAGGCGCCGCGATCCAGGAAGCGCAGGTTCATCGAAAACACGCGCGGCCCGATATAGCGTCCGACGGCGTAGTTCACCGTGTTGCCGGTGATCGCCGCGACAATCAGCAGCCCCGCCATCAGGAAGGGGTCGATGTGCCCGGTGGCCCCGAACGCGCCCGCGATGAACAGCAGCGAATCGCCCGGCAAGAAGGGCAGCACGACCAGCCCCGTTTCCGCGAAAACAATCAGGAACAGCACCAGATACACCCACACGCCATACTGTTCGACCCAGACACCCAGTGTCTGATCGATGTGGAGCACCATATTGAAGAATTCGAGCATTGAAGCGACCCTGCCGTCGAAATGGGATATTTGTCCGCGACTATAGCCCACCCGCCCATGACGCTAAAATCATCCGCATAGCCATACCTGACCGCCAGCCACATGACCGAACGCCGCTCCATTCTTGCGCTTCCCGACCTGCTGATCAGCCAGATCGCCGCCGGCGAGGTGATCGAGCGGCCGGCATCAGTGCTCAAGGAAATCCTTGAAAACGCCATCGACGCGGGCGGGCGCGCGATCGAGGTGCGCCTGGAGGGCGGCGGCATACGCCGCATCGCCGTGACCGATGACGGCGGCGGCATCCCGCCCGAGGAACTGCCGCTTGCGCTGGCGCGCCACGCCACCAGCAAGATCCGCTCCCTGAACGAACTGGAATCGGTGGCATCCATGGGGTTCCGCGGCGAAGCCCTGGCGTCCATCGCGTCCGTGGCCCAGGTCACGATCATTTCCCGCACCCGCGACGGCGAACACGCCTGGCAGATCGATGCGGGCAGCATGCAGGTCAGCCCCGCGTCGGGTCCTCCGGGAACCACGGTGGACGTGCGCCAGCTGTTCGATGCCGTGCCGGCCCGCCGCAAGTTCCTGCGCTCCGAAGCCACCGAGTTCGGCCATTGCGTCGACGCCATGGAGCGCATCGCGCTGGCGCATCCGCAGATCGCCTTCCGCCTGTTCCACCACGACCGCGCGCAGCGCCAATGGCTGCCTGCCGAACCCCCGCAGCGCATCCGAGACGTGCTCGGCGCGGAGTTCGCCGAGCATGGCCTGCTGCTGTCGCACTCGGTTGGCACGGTCAGCCTGGCCGGCATGATCACGCGCCCCACCGCCGCCCGCGCCCGCGCTGACCGCCAGTATCTCTACGTGAACGGCCGCTATGTGCGCGATCGCACCGTCAGCCACGCCCTGCGCGCCGCCTACGCGGATGTGCTGCACGGCGACCGCCAGCCCGCTTACGTACTGTTCCTGGACATCGACCCGGCCGCCGTGGACGTGAACGTCCACCCGGCCAAACACGAGGTCCGCTTCCGCGACAGCGGCGCCGTGCACCGTTTCGTCTCTCATGCGGTCAGCCAGACGCTGGCGCAGACCGGCGGCGCATCCGCGGTGTCCGCCGCAACGCAGGACGATGAGGCGGATGAGGCCGGCTTTGAAACCGTGGCCCGGCCAGCCGCCACCGCCGAGGCCGCCCCGCAAGCCGCCCCCTACGCCCCTGCCGGCAGCCCTCGGGCCCTGGCGGACACGCCCAGGCCCGCCGCCTACAGCGGCGGCGGCAGTTCGTCGTCCTACGGCTTGCATCCCTCGCCCGCGCCACAGCGTCCGCACACGCAGGTGCCCTTCCGGCTTCACGCCGAACCGGCAGGCATCCCGGCCGCGGACTGGCAGTCGCTCTACCGCCCGCTCGATGACGACACGGCCGCCAAGACGACGCCGCTGCGTGAGCCCGCTCCGACGCCGGCCATGGCCCTGCCTGCCGACGAGGAACATCCGCTGGGCATGGCGCTGGCACAGCTGCATGGGATCTACATCCTCGCGCAGACACGCCGCGGCATCGTGCTTGTGGACATGCACGCCGCGCATGAGCGAGTCGTCTACGAACAACTCAAGCAGGCCCTGGACGCGCGCAGCCTGCCGCGTCAGGACCTGCTGGTGCCCGTGGTGTTCCACGCCCAGGAAAAGGACGTGGCGCTGGTCGAGGAGTTCGAAGATCAGTTGAACGAACTCGGCTTCGAAATGCGGCCGTCCGGGCCCACCTCGATCGCCGTGCGCTCCGTGCCGGCCATCCTGGCCCGCGGCGACATCGAAACGCTGGCCCGCGCCGTGCTGCGCGACCTTGGCGCGGTGGGCGTTTCGCGCCTGCTGACCGAACAACGCAATGAACTGCTGTCCACCATGGCCTGCCACGGATCGGTGCGCGCCAACCGCAAGCTCACCATCGAAGAGATGAACGGCCTGCTGCGCCAGATGGAAGCCACCGAACGCGCCGACCAGTGCAACCACGGCCGTCCCACCTGGATCCAATGGTCGGTGTCCGACCTGGACAAGCTTTTCCTGCGCGGACAGTAAGCTTGGCTCCGTCCTCCTCCCCCAATGCAACGCCGCTGGTCATCTGCCTGGCCGGCCCCACCGCGGCCGGCAAGAGCGCATCGACCCTCGCGCTGGCCGAACGCTGGCCGCTGGAAATCGTCAACGTCGATTCGGCCACGATCTACCGCGGCATGGACATCGGCACGGCCAAGCCCTCGCCCGAGGAGCAGGCTCTGGTGCCGCAGCACCTGCTGGATATCCTGGACCCCATCCAGTCGTACTCCGCCGCCGAATTCGTGGCCGATGCGCTGCGCCTGATCGACGAAATCCGCGCGCGCGGGCGCATTCCGCTGCTGGCGGGCGGCACCATGATGTACTACAAGGCGCTGCGCGACGGCCTGGATGATCTGCCGCAGGCCGACCCGGCGCTGCGCGCCGAGCTGGAAGCGCGCGCCGCCATCCAGGGTTGGCCCGCGCTGCATGCCGAACTCGCCTTGAAGGATCCTGCCACCGCTGCGCGCCTCGCCCCCAACGACAGCCAGCGCATCCAGCGCGCGCTGGAGATCTGCATGCTGTCCGGCCAACCCATGTCCGCCCTGCTGCAGCGCGACCAGCGCCCCCGGGACGACCAGGGTAATCAGTACCTCACGATCAGCCTGGAACCGTCCGACCGCGCCGCCTTGCATGCCCGGATCGAGCAGCGCTTCGACGCGATGCTGGAGCGGGGCCTGCTCGATGAAGTGCGGACCTTGCGCGCCCGGGGCGACCTGCACACCGGCCTGCCCTCCGTGCGTTGCGTGGGCTACCGGCAGATGTGGGCATACCTGGACGGCGAAGTCGACCTGGCCACCGCCCGCGAACAGGGCATTGCGGCGACGCGCCAGCTGGCCAAGCGCCAGATCACCTGGCTGCGTGCGCAACCCGAGCGCGTCATTGTGGACTGCCTGGCGGCGGACGCCGTGGCGCAGACCATCGACGCGATGGCCAACGCGCTGGCGGGGCGCGCCTGAACAACCGCAGCCAGATTGCGGTGCCAAAGGCCGGACGTTAAAAGCCAGACAAAAAAACCGCCACGAGGGCGGTTTGTGTACTGCCGAGGACGGACCGCGCTTACACCACGAAGGTCTGCGCCATGCCTTCCTTCTGCTCGACGATTTCGCCCAGCATGCTGACGGTTTCGCCTTGTTCGCGCAGCGTGGCCGCAATGGCTTGCGCCTGCGCCGGATCCACCACCAGCACCATGCCGATACCGCAGTTGAACACGCGGTACATCTCGGTGTCTTCCACCTGGCCTTGCTGCTGCAGCCACTGGAACAGCTTGGGCATCTCCCAGTTGGCGCGGTGCAACTTGGCCGAAAGGCCAGGCTGAAGGATGCGCGGCACGTTGTCCAGCAGGCCGCCACCCGTGATGTGCGCCAGGCCCTTGATGCTGGTGCCATGCTTGGCCAATGCGGCCAGCACCTGCTTCACGTAGATGCGGGTCGGCGCCATGACCACATCGACCAGCGGCTGGCCGTGGAAATCGTCGTCCGGCTTGGCGTTGGCGCGCTCGAGGATTTTGCGCAGCAGCGAATAGCCATTGGAGTGCGCGCCGCTGGAAGCCAGGCCCAGCACCACGTCGCCCGTCTTGATCGACTGACCGGTGATGATGGCGGACTTCTCCACCGCGCCCACGGCGAAACCGGCCAGGTCGTATTCGCCGTCCGGATACATACCCGGCATTTCGGCGGTTTCGCCGCCGATCAGCGCGCAGCCCGACAGCTCGCAGCCCTTGGCGATACCGCCCACCACCGCCGCCGCCGTATCCACCGAGAGCTTGCCGCAGCCGAAATAGTCAAGGAAGAACAGCGGTTCCGCGCCTTGCACCAGGATGTCGTTGACGCTCATGGCGACCAGATCGATACCCACGGTGTCATGGCGGTTCCAGTCGAAGGCCAGGCGCAGCTTGGTGCCCACGCCGTCGGTGCCCGAGACCAGCACGGGCTCCTTGTACGACTTCGGCACTTCGAACAGGCCGCCAAAGCCGCCGATACCGGCCAGCACCCCGGGACGCATGGTGCGCGCCGCAAGCGGTTTGATACGGTCCACCAGGGCGTCGCCTGCGTCGATGTCGACACCGGCATCGCGGTAGGTCATAGGGGCGGTAGGTTGATTCGTCATGAGAAATGCCGTGGGATATGTAACAATTGCTGGGATTTTGGTGGAACGCCCTGCATTTTACGATGTTGCGGGCCCAAGCAGGGATCGCCCCCGCCGCCGGGCCGCCAAAACGGCCCGGCGGGGACGGCTCCGGCCCGTCCCGCCGAGGGCCGGAACGCGACACCCGGGCCCCAGGTGGTTTAAAGTGTAGGGTTGGCCGGTATTGATTTTGGCGAGTCTGGCGGTTCAATCCGGGGATCCCGCCAAAAGCGGGCATCAACCCCCGAGGATTCAACCCCCCCGAGGATTCAACCCCCCCGAGGGTTCATCCCCCCGAGGGTTCAAACCCGCTGGAACCCCAGCCCGGCCATACCCGCCCTGATTTTGCTGTATTGATCCGTAGTTGTTGACCTGTACTGCCCGCCTCGTTTCGGCACTCCGTAAGCTCCCATGAACCGCCAGCTGCTGCTCGACGTTCTCCCCGCGCCAGCGCCATCGCTGAACAACTATATCGCCGGCCCCAACGGGGAAGCGCTGGCGGCGGTGCGCGCGCTGCTGCCGGGCCGCGCCCTGTATATCTGGGGCGCCGCGGGCTGCGGCCGCACCCATTTGCTGCGCGCGCTGACCGCCCGCTCCGACGCCGTCTACATCGACGCCGCCAATGGCGAGAACATGCTGCGCCGCCTGGCCGAAGCCGACTCCAAGTCGCCGATGCCCAAGTTCGTGGCGGTCGACGACGTGCACCGCATGAATGACAGCCGCCAGGCCGCCCTGTTTGCGCTCTACAACCGGTGGCGCGAATCCGCCGCCACCGGCCGCGCCTTTGCGCTGGCGCTAGCAGGAGACCGCGCCCCCCTGTCGATGCCGCTGCGCGAGGACCTGCGCACGCGGCTGGGCTGGGACCTGGTGTTCCGCCTGGACCCGCTGTCGGACGCCGACAAGCTGGCGGCCCTGTCTGCCCAGGCGGCCGAGCGCGGCATGCACCTGGCGCCGGAAATCATCAACTGGATGCTCACGCACCACGAGCGCGACATCCGCAAGCTGGCGGCGCTGATCGACGCGCTGGACCGTTATTCCCTGGCCACCGGCCGTCCCATCACCCTGCCTTTGCTGCGGGCCATGCTCGCAGACCCTGATTCACAACGCACATGACCTCCCGACGTCTCGCCCTGTTCGACCTGGATCACACCCTGTTGCCGCTGGATAGCGACTATCAATGGGCCGACTATCTGGCACGCACGGGCCGCGCGGGGGATCCTGCCGAAGCCCGCCGCCAGAACGACGACCTGATGGATCGCTACAACCGCGGCGAGCTCACCGCGGAACAAGCCGCCGAATTCATGCTCGGCCTGCTGGCCGCGCACACGCCCTACGACCTGGCTGCCTGGCACGAAAACTTCATGGAAGAGGTGATCCGCCCATCCATGACGCCCGCCGCGCGCGACCTGGTGCAATCCCACCTGGAAGCCGGCGACCTGTGCGCGGTGGTCACGGCCACCAACAGCTTTGTCACCGCCCCCATCGCACGCGCCTTCGGCGTGCCCCACCTTGTGGCGACCGACGCGGAATACCTGCGCGGACGCTATACCGGCCGTATCCTGGGCACGCCCAGTTTCAAGGAAGGCAAGGTGGTGCGTGTCAACGATTGGCTCGCCGGCATGGGATTGGGGCTTGCGGATTTTCCCGAATCGTTTTTCTATAGCGATTCGGTGAACGATGTGCCGCTGCTGGAGAAAGTGACCCGCCCGATCGCAGCCAACCCCAGCCCCACCCTGCGCGGTATCGCCCAGGAACGCGGCTGGCAAGTGATCGACTTGTTCGACCACATGGAAGATTCGAAGTCCTAAATGATCACTGAAACCATAAGAAAATTCGTCGGCCGACTGTTCGCGCCGGCAGTCCGGGGGCCGTTGCGCATCACGCGCGACAAACACGGCATCGACCGCCGCAATGTCTCGCGCCATGCGATCAAGGTCTGCGAAGTTCTGCGCCAGCATGGCTATGAGGCCTACATCGTGGGCGGCGCCGTGCGCGACCTGATCGTGGGGCTGGAGCCCAAGGACTTCGACGTGGCTACCAACGCCACGCCCGAACAGATCCGCCCGCTGTTCCGCCGCGCCCGCATCATCGGCCGCCGCTTCCAGCTGGTGCATGTGGTCTTCGGCCAGGAAATCATCGAAACCTCCACCTTCCGCGCTCCGGCCTCGGAAGACCAGGAAACCGACGAACACGGGCGCATCCTGCGCGACAACGTGTTCGGTTCGCACGAAGAAGACGCGGCCCGCCGCGACTTCACCATGAACGCGCTGTACTACGACCCGCACAGCGAGGAAGTCATCGACTTCCACAACGGCGTGGCCGACCTGAAAAAGCGCCAGGTCCGCATCATCGGCGACCCCGTCAAGCGTTACCGCGAAGACCCGGTCCGCATGCTGCGCGCCGTGCGCTTCGCCGCCAAGCTCAACGGCACGATAGACCCGTCCACGCGCCAGCCCATCAGCACCATGGCCGAGCTCATCGAGAACGTGCCGGCTTCGCGCCTGTTCGATGAAATGCTCAAGCTGCTGACCTGCGGCCATGCCATGGACTGCCTGCGCCAGCTGCGCGCCGACGGCCTGCACAAGGGCCTGCTGCCTTTGCTGGACGTGGTGCTGGAACAGCCTGGCGGCGAACACTTCGTCGAGCTGGCGCTTGAACGCACCGACGCACGCGTGCGCTCGGGCAAAACCATCAGCCCCAGCTTCCTGTTCGCCGCGTTGCTGTGGCAACAGGTGGAGGCGCGCTGGAAGCAATTGCGCGCCCAAGGCGAACACACCATCCCCGCGCTGTCGCAGGCTGCCGATTCGGTATTGGACGAACAGACCGAAAAACTCGCTATCCAGCGACGCTTCTCGTCGGACATGCGTGAAATCTGGTTCATGCAGCCGCGCTTCGAGCGCCGTATGGGCAAGACCATCTACCGCATGATCGAACAGCCGCGTTTCCGCGCCGCCTGCGACTTTCTGCAGCTGCGCGCCGCGGCCGGAGAATTCGACAGCGTGCTGGCGCAATGGTGGATGGACCTGGCCAACGCCGACGACGTCACCCGCGCCGAGATGATCGAGGAAGTCGCCCGCCAACCGCGCGATGCCGGAGATGCGCCTTCCGCCCCCCGCAAGCGCCGCCGTCCGCGCCGTTCGCCGTCGCGCAACACGCCCAGCGCCGGCTAACCATGCCTTCCACATTGGTCCGCGCCTACGTCGGCCTGGGCGCCAACCTGGGCGACGGCGCAGCCACCCTGCGCCAGGTACTGACCGAATTGCAGTCAACCGAGGGCATCACGGCGGTAACCGCCTCGCCCTTCTACCGCAGCGCGCCGGTGGAAGCCACCGGCCCGGACTTCGTCAACGCGGTGGCGGCACTGGACACGCAACTGGCGCCGCTGGCCCTGCTGGATGCGCTGCAGGCCCTGGAAAACCAGCATGGCCGCCAACGCCCCTACAAGAACGCGCCGCGTACGCTGGACCTGGACTTGCTGCTGTATGGCGACACCATGCTGAACCATGAACGGCTGGTGCTGCCCCACCCCCGCATGCACCTGCGCGCCTTCGTGCTGCTGCCCTTGCGCGACCTGGCGCCCGGACTGACGCTGCAAGGCGAACCGATCGATGACTGGATAGGCGCAATCCGCGACCAGCCCATCGAACGAATCTCCAGCAGCTAGGGCGAGCGCTTATTCCTTGGGCGCGAAGGCCATCATCGCGCGTTCCACGTCCTCGACCCGCGGCAGGCCCGCTTCATTGCCCAGATGCTGGATCTTGTGGGCCGATGCCGCGCGCGCGAACGTGAAATGTTCCGCCCAGGGCAGGTCCGGACGATTTAGGTAGGACCAGACGTAGGCACCGTGGAACACGTCTCCGGCGCCGGAGGTATCGACGATGCAGGAAGCCGGCACGTCCAGCGAAGGAAGCACATCCACTTTTCCGGTTTCGTCGTACCAGAGCATGCCGCGCTCGCCCATGGTGACGGCGCCTATGCGGCACCCACGAGCCTTGAGCAGATCCAGCAGCCCTTGCGCAGAGAGCCCGAGCTGTTCGCACAGGCGCTCCGCGCAGACCGCCACGTCGATGTAGCGCAGCAGTTCGTCGGTGTTCTCGCGCAGCCCTCCTCCATCCAGCGAGGTCAGCACTCCGGCCTGCCTGCACGCCTGCGCGTAATGCATGGCGGCGTCGGGCTGATGGCCGTCCAGGTGCAATGCGCGGTATGCGCCGATGTCCAGCCGCGGAAAATCATTCTGGTAGTCCACGTCGCGCGCGCGCACGATGGCGCGCTTGCCATGATTGGGCATGATGAAGGACAGGGACGAACGGCTCACCTTGCGCGCGTGCAGCGACACGCCATGCGCCGCCGCCATGTCGGTATACATGTGCCCCAGCCAGTCCGAAGCCAGCGAGCAGATCAGCTCAGGCGGCGTGCCCAGCCGCGCGCAGGCGAACGCGGCCGTCACTGCGTTGCCACCGAAGGACACGGCGTAGTCGCGGGCCACGCTTTTTTCGTCGCCCGTGGGCCATTCGTCCGCCAGCACGGTGACGTCGATGTAGGTATGTCCGATGAAGAGCGCTTCGCCCATAGACCTGCCGCAGTGAAGTGATCGATGCCGGAGCGGGCCAGTTGGAGGCCCCTAGACGCCGGTGGTTTCTCCCGCCCGCGCCAACACCAGCCGGGCGCGCGCAATGACGGGCGCGTCGACCATCTTGCCGTCCAGCATGAAGGTGCCCGCGGAAGTGTCGCGGTGCGTGGCGATGACTCGGCGCGCCCAGGCCAGTTCCTGTGCCGCAGGCACGAAGGCCGCGTGGATTACGGGAACCTGCGCGGGATGGATGCACAGCATGCCACCGAACCCCATCTGCTGCGCGCGGCTGGCGGCTAGCGCCAGGCCGGCCTGATCCTGGACGCCCGGGAACACGCCATCCAGCGCGGGCGGCAGGCCGGCGGCGCGGCTGTGCAGCAGCACCTGTACCCGCGCCTGGTCCAGCACGGTGGCGGCGCCCGGGGTATCGGGCGTCAGACCCATGTCCAGGGCGTAGTCCAGGCTGCCGAAGGCCAGGCGCTCGACGCCCGGCGTGCCGGCGACTTCACCGGCGTTGAGGATGCCCTGGGCGGTTTCCAGGATGGGAATCACCCGCAGGCCCGCCTGGACCACGTGCCGCACCTGCGCCAGGCTTTCGGCCTTGGGCAGCAGCACGCCGGCAACCCCAAGCTTGCCGCGGCATGCCTTAAGGTCGTCATCGTGCCAGGAAGTGGAAGCATCGTTGATCCGCACCCACAGCCGGACCCCCGGGTTCGTCCCCAGGAAATCGCACAGCGCTTCCCGGGCGGAGGCCTTGGCCAGATGCTCGACCGCGTCTTCCAGATCGACGATGACAGCGTCGGCTGCGGCGGCCAACGCCTTGGGAATGCGTTCGGGGCGCGACGCCGGCACAAACAGCGCGGTACGGACAACGGGATGCGTCACACGACCTCCGATGCATGGAATTGCGCCACCTGATCGGGCGCGTATCCCAATGATGCTAGCACCGCATCCGTGTTTTGGCCCACTGCGGGCACGGGCGCCATGCGCGGCGCAAAGGCGTTGCTGCTGGCCGGCGGCAGCAAGGCGGGCAATTCGCCCGCGGGGCTGTCGACGCGGCTCCAGCGGCCACGGGCCTGCAGCTGCGGGTGAGCCCACACACCAGCCATGTCGTTGACACGCGCATTGGCGATCTGCGCGTCCTCCAGCCGCTGCGTCACCTGTTCGATGGACAGGTCTGCGAACGCGGCCACGATCAACGCCCGCAGGTCATCGCGGTTGGCGGTGCGCAGCGAATTGGAAATGAACCGCGGATCTTCCGCGAGCTCGGCCTGGCGCAGCACCTGCGCGCAAAACACGCGCCATTCGCGTTCATTCTGCAGGCCCAGCATGATGGTGGCGCCACCACCCACGGGGAATGGACCGTAGGGGTAGATGGACGCGTGGGCCGCGCCCGCGCGCACGGGCGGCGTGGCGCCCTCGAACGCGTAATACATGGGAAACCCCATCCACTCGACCATGCTCTCCAGCATGGAGACGTCCAGGCGGCTGCCCAAGCCGGTTTTCTGGCGCAGCAACAAGGCGTTCAGGATCGCGGAATAGGCATACATGCCAGCCGAGATATCGGCTATGGAGCAGCCGGCCTTGACCGGATCGTCCTTGGTGCCGGTCACCGACAGGAAGCCGCTTTCGCTCTGGATCAGCAGGTCGTAAGCCTTTTTGTCCTGGTAGGGACCGCCCTCGCCGTAGCCCGAAATGTCGCAGACGATCAGGCGCGGATACTTTTTGTGCAAGGCGTCAAAAGACAGGCCCAGGCGCGCGGCAGCGCCCGGCGCCAGGTTCTGCACCAGCACGTCGGCGGTTTCAAGCAGGCGTTCCATGATGCCGCCCGCCTCCTCGCGCTTGAGGTCCAGCGTCAGGCTTTCCTTGGAGCGGTTGGTCCAGACGAAATGCGAGGACAGGCCGCGCACGCGCTCGTCATAGCCGCGGGCGAAGTCGCCGCCGCCAGGACGTTCGATCTTGATGACGCGCGCGCCCATGTCCGCCAGCTGGCGGGTGCAGAACGGCGCCGCGATGGCGTGCTCCAGGCTGACGACGGTGATGCCGTCCAGGGGACGGGGGGCCTCTGTGCTCATTCGGTAAACCTCAGTTCGGCTTGGTGGGCCAGCGTGCCGTCCTGCTCAGCCCACAACTGGGCCACGCCCGGCTCGGTCAAGCGGCCGGCCACCTGGAAGGGCGTGGGCGAAATCAGCGGGCGCAAGCCGCGATATGAAAGGTGCGTCAGGCGCGCCGCGGGGTGGGCGCGGGTAAACGCGGCGACCATTTCCGTGGCGATGAGCGGGCCGTGCACCACCAGGCCGGGATAGCCCTCGGTGCCGGTCACGTAGGGATGGTCGTAGTGAATACGGTGGCCGTTGAAGGTCACGGCCGAATAGCGGAACAGCAGCACGGAAGAGGGTTCGACGGTGTCGCGCCACTGCGCTTGCGGCGCGGGTTCGCTGCCAGTGAGCTTGGGTGGCGTCGGCTGGCGGTAGACGATGTCCTGTTCTTCGTGGATGGCCACTTCGCCCTCCTGGCGGTACTCGTGGCGCACCGTCACGAATAGCAATGCGCCGGTGCGTCCCGTCTTCTCTTTGACGTCGATCACGGTGGATTCGCGTTCAGCGGGCACGCCGACCTTCAGCGGCCGGCGGAACTCGACCCTGCCGCCCGCCCACATGCGGTTGCGGTCCTGGGCCGGCGGCAGGAAACCTCCGCGGGCGGGGTGGCCATCCGTCCCCAGTCCGTCCATATCCACCGCGGAGATGAAGAACGCCCATTGCCACAACGGCGGCAAGGCATCGCCCTGGCCCGGCACGGGGCCGCCCAGGGTGGCCGCGATGCGCGCGGCATGGCCGGGATCCATGGCGTCCGCCTTGCGTTCACCGCTGCCGATCCACGCGGCCGGATCTGTAGATGTCATGCCGATATCCT
Source organism: Achromobacter sp. D10 (assembly GCF_035282245.1). Classification (NCBI taxonomy): domain Bacteria; kingdom Pseudomonadati; phylum Pseudomonadota; class Betaproteobacteria; order Burkholderiales; family Alcaligenaceae; genus Achromobacter; species Achromobacter sp. D10. Next base: position 122,401 of record NZ_JAYJLE010000002.1, on the reverse strand, counting down.
CTGCTGGGGTTTTTACAGCCTGAAGCATGCCCGCAAGCCGTCCCCCTTGTGAATTCGTTTTTGCTCAAGGCGGGGTTTGCCCCGCCTGAATCGACCGGCCCGGCCTCCCGGTGCGCCGTCCCGCGCCGTAATATATGGCCCATGCACTTCGACCTCGCCGACCTACGCCTGTTCATCCACATCGCCGAATCCCCCAGCCTGACTCAGGCTGCCAAACGGGCGCACCTGTCCCTGGCAGCCGTCAGCGTGCGCATCAAGGCGCTGGAGAACCAGCTCAACTCCCGCCTGCTGTACCGCGACAGCCGCGGCGTGGAAATCACGCCCGCCGGCCAGAAACTGCTGCAGCATGCGCGGGTCATCATGCGCCAGGTGGATCACCTGAAACATGACTTCCAGGAGCAGGCCGACGGCGATGCGGGCCATATCCGCATCTTCGCCAATACCACCGCGGTGACGGAATTCATGCCGGACATCCTGGCGCACTTCCTGTCCGGGCACCCCGGCGTCACCGTGGACCTGCAGGAACGCCTGACCCGCGACATCGTGCGCGGCGTGCTGGATGGCACCACCGACCTGGGCATCGTGGCCGGCCCGGTCGACGCGCCCGAATTGCAGACCATCCATTTCAGCACCGACAAGCTGGTGCTGGTGGTGCCCAATGGACATCCGCTGCAAGACCAGGCAAAGATCAAGTTGGCCGAGGCCGTGCGCTATCCCTTCATCACCATGCACGAAGGCTCCACGCTGGTCGCATTCCTGCGCGACCAGCTGGAACAGGTTGGGCAACGCCTGCCTCAGCGCATCCAGCTCTACAGTTTCGATTCGATCTGCCGGATGGTGCAGGCGGGAGTCGGCGTGGGCGTCATACCCGACTCCGCCGCGCGGCGCTATGGCTCTGACATGAAACTGCGCGTGGTCGAGCTGGACGAGCCCTGGGTAGTGCGCGAACGCAAGCTGCTGGTGCGCGACATCGACGCCCTGCCGGGCTGCGCTCGCGAACTCATCGAACAGATCCAGGCTGCGCGGACTCCCTGAACTCGAAGCGTCGCCAGCGCCATTCAGGTGCCGGTGAATGCCGGCGCGCGTTTTTGCGCGAACGCCCGCATGCCTTCCAGGTAGTCGTCGGTGTAGCCCAGCTCACGCTGCAAACGGCATTCCAGGTCGAACTGCTGCGCCAGCGTGTTGCCGCTGGAGGCGTGCAGCGCAGTCTTGGTGGCCGCGTAGGCGCGGGTGGGCCCGGCCGCCAGCGTGTCGGCGACCTCCGCCAAAGTGTCGGCCAGCGCGCCATCCGGCACCACCCGCCAGATCAGCCCCCACGCTTCCGCCTGCCTGGCGCTGAGCGCTTCGCCGAACAACGCGGCGCCCATCGCTCTTGCTGATCCCACGAGGCGCGGCAGGAACCAGGTGCCGCCGGCATCCGGCAGCAGGCCAATCTTGCTGAAAGCCTGCACGAAGCGCGCCGACTCCACCGCAAATACCACGTCGCAGGCAAGCGCCAGGCTGGCGCCCGCGCCGGCGGCGACGCCGTTCATCATGCACACCACCGGCACCGGCAGCGCATGCAGCCGGCTGATGAGGGGCCGATAGCATTTCTCCAGGATCAGGCTCAGATCGCGGCGCGAGCCGTCTTCGGCGGGCTTGCGCTCGCCGAGGTCCTGTCCCGCGCAAAACCCGCGTCCCGCGCCCGTGATGATGAGGCCTCGAAGCCCGCTATCGGCTTCCAAGACATCCAATGCGCGAGCCAGCTCCGCATGCATGACTTCCGTGAAACTATTCAGCCGGTCAGGCCGGTTCAGCGTGATGACGCCCACGCCCCGTTCCAGGGTGAAGCGGATCTGTGTATAGCCCCCGCCGACCGCTTGCGCTGCTGCCGCCGCGTTCATGCCACTTCCTCCAGCACGGCCAGTTGTTCGGCGCTATCGCCCAGCAGCTGATCCACAATAGTGAGCCGCTTGAAGTAATCGCCCACCTCCAGCTCGTCAGTCATGCCCATGCCGCCATGCAGCTGCACCGCCATCTGCGCTACCAGGCGCCCGGCGCGCGCGGCTTCCAGCTTGGCCGAGGCGATCATGCGGCGGCGCTGCGCCGTATCGGTTTCGGTCAGGGCCGCCACCGCCACATAAGCCATGGACAAGGCCAGTTCCTTGGCCACCAGCATTTCCGCCAAGCGATGCTGCAAGGCCTGGAACGACGCCAGCGGCTGCCCGAACTGCTTGCGCGCCTTCAGGTAGTCGACGGTGATCTCCAGCAGCCGCTCCATCGCGCCTGCCGCGTGCGCGCAAAGCGCGGCCGTGCCCCAATGCAGGGCCTGCGCCAACGCCCCCTCCGCCGCGGCGCCTTCGGCAAGCAAGGCATCAGGCGGCAGGCTGACTGCATCCAGATCCAGCCGCGCGCAACGCGCGCCGTCCAGCGTGGGCGTATCGGTAACCTGCACCCCCGCCGCATCAGCCGGCACGGCGAGCAGCAAGGTCTGCCCGTCATCGCCGCGCGCGCTCAGCAACCAGGCCGTGGCAGCTCCACCGTGCCAGACCAGATGTTTGACGCCGTCCAACCGCCAGCCTTCGGCGGTCCTGGCCGCGCGACAGTCGCGCGGATCGACGTCATAGCGGCGGCCGGGTTCCTGATACGCCACGCTGACGATGGCATCGCCCGAGGCGATCGCGGGCAGCCAGAGGCCACGCGTCTCCCCGCCGCAGGCCTCGAGCAGCGCCGCGCCCATGACCGCGCTGGGAATGACCGGTTCCGAAACCAATCCGCGCCCCAGTTCCACGTGGACTGGCAGCAGGCTGGCAGGCACTTCGCCAAAACCGCCAAAATCCTGTGGGATGGTCAGGCCCAGCACGCCCAGTTCCGCCAGCGCGGCCCAGGCGTCGGCATCCAGCCTGCCCGCCGCCTGGCGCGCGCGGCGGCGGGAATGCGTCCACTCCTGATCCACCAGGCGGCGCAGGCTGTCGGCCAGCATGCGCTGTTCTTCGGTATAGATGAAATCCATGCGTCGTCTTCCTGTCGGGGTTGCGCGGGAACGGGGCCTACAGGCCCAACACCAGGCGGGCGATGATGCCCTTCTGCACTTCGGTGGTGCCGCCATAGATCGAGGTCTTGCGCATATCGGCATAGCCCGCGCCGGCCGCGGCTGCCATTTCCGGTCCGGGACCGCTGTAGCCGTTGTCAGCCTGCAGCCAGTCGGGGTCATAGGGCCAGGCGTCGGGCCCCGCGACTTCCATCTGCAACATGGCCAGGTCCTGCTGGATCTCGGAGCCCCGGATCTTCAATACGGAAGCTTCCGGTCCGGGCGTGCCATCGTTGCTGGACGCCACGCGCAACAACAGCATTTCCAGGGCCATGATGTCTACCTCGATGCGCGATATGCGATCGCGAAACCGGCTGTCTGCCAACAAGGGCCTGCCGCGGGAATTCGCCCGCGCGGCCATATGCTTGAGCACGCCTAGTTCGCGATGGCAATGACCCAGGCCCGCGATGCCCGTGCGTTCGTGGCCCAGCAGGTACTTGGCATAGGTCCAGCCCTGGTTCTCCACCCCCACCAGATTGGCCGCCGGTACGCGCACGTTTTCCAACCAGACCTCGTTCACGTCGTGCCCGCCATCCAGCGTGCGGATCGGCCGCACGGTCACGCCGGGAGACTGCATGTCCAGCAGCAACATCGAAATACCGCGCTGCGCGCGGGCCTCGGGATCGGTGCGGACCAGACAGAACATCCAGTCGGCATACTGTGCCAGCGTGGTCCAGGTTTTTTGTCCGTTGACGATGTAGGTGTCGCCGTCGCGCACCGCACGGGTGGAGAGCGAAGCCAGATCGGATCCGGACCCCGGCTCGGAATAGCCTTGGCACCACCAGTCCTCCACGCGGATGATGCGCGGCAATAGACGCGCCTGCTGCTCGGCGCTGCCGTACTTCATCAAGACCGGACCGATCATGGACAGGCCGAACGGCAACAGGCGCGGCGCGCCGGCCTTGAAGCATTCGACCTCGAAGATCAGCCGCTGCAAGGCGTTCCAACCGGTGCCGCCGTGCTCCACCGGCCAGTTCGGCGCGCCCCAGCCCCGGTCGGCCAGGATGTTGTGCCAGCGCACGTAGTCGTCGCGTTCCAGGCGCTGGTGTCGCAGCACTTTGTCGCGTATGTCCTGCGGCAGCTTGTCCGTCGCGAAGGCGCGCACTTCTTCGCGGAATTGGCGCTCTTGCGGCGTCCAGGTCAGGTTCATGGTCGGGCTCCTTTTGCCAGTATCTAGCCACGGGCCGGCACGCCCGGCAATCTGCCTCTTCCGAAGACGGGCTTCGCGCTGGACGTAGGGCACCCCACTACGGACGGACGGAAGCCCTGCTTCAGCAATGAAGAATGGCCGAACGCACCGCCAGTGCCGACACTTGCAAGCGTCATCCACTGGAACCCCTACGCATCATGACCGTTCCCGACTTCACGGACACCGCGCCGCAAGGCGCCGAGGCGCAATACCGCCAGGCGCTGGACCAAGGCCGTTTCCTCATCCAGCATTGCGCCGGCTGCAACCGCCCGGTGTTCTATCCCCGCATGATCTGCCCCCATTGCGGCGCGGATGATCTGACCTGGATCGAGCCCGACGGACGCGGCGCGGTCTACTCCACCACCGTGGTGCGCCGCAAGCCCGAGGCGGGGGGAGACTACAACGTCGCGCTGATCGACCTGCGGGAAGGCGTCAGGCTGATGAGCCGCGTGGAAGGCGTGGCGCCTGACGCCGTGCACATCGGCATGGCGGTGCGCGCCCAGGTAGCGCTGCAGGACGGCCGAGGCCTTGTGGTCTTCGTTCCCACCAAGGAGGCGCCATGAAGCTTAACGATCTGCGAGGCGCCGTTGCCGTGGCGGGCGTGGGCCACGCGGGCCTGGGCCAGGCCCCGGGCCATACCGAAATGGAAATTCTCGTTCAGGCAGCGCAGCGTGCCGTGGCGGACGCCGGCCTGAGCATGCGGGATATAGACGGCATCTGCACCGCCAGCGTGGCGGCCCCGATGTGGGCCATGCCGGTCATCGAGCACCTGGGCATCCGCCCTGCCTTCATCGACAGCACCATGCTGGGCGGATCCAGCTTCGTCGCGCACCTGCTGCCCGCGCTGCATGCGCTGGCGTCCGGCCAATGCAATGCGGTGCTTGTCTGCTATGGCAGCACGCAGCGCACTTCCACCCTGAGCCGTGCCGAGATCGGCCGGGTCCGCAAGCAGTTCGATCCGCAGCCGTATGAAACCCCCTACGACCCGCTGAGCCCGCTGTCGTCCTACGCACTGGCGGCCGCGCGCCACATGCACCAATACGGCACCCGTCGCGAGGACTTGGCGCAAGTGGCGCTGGCGGCCAACCAATGGGCCCAGCTGAATCCCGAAGCGCAACTGCGTGAACCGGCGACGTTGGAGCAGATCCTCTCGGCCCGCATGGTGTCCGACCCCCTGAGCGTGCGCGATTGCTGCCTGGTCACCGATGGGGCCGGCGCGTATGTGCTGGTGCGCGCCGAACGCGCCCGCGACCTGCCGCGCCCGCCGGTCTATGTGCTGGGCAACGCCACTGCCGTCTGGAACCGCCAGATCTCGTCCATGGAGGACCTGACCGTCACCGCCGCCGCCGAGTCCGGCGCTCGGGCGTTCGGCATGGCGGGGGTGTCGCCCAAGGACATCGACGTGGTGGAGTTGTACGACGCCTTCACCATCAACACGTTGCTGTTCCTGGAAGACCTGGGTTTCTGCGCCAAGGGCGAAAGCAAGGATTTCATCGCCAACGGCGCCATCGCCCCGGGTGGAACCCTGCCTGTCAACACCAACGGCGGCGGCCTGTGCTGCGTGCACCCCGGCATGTACGGCGTTTTCATCATGATCGAAGCCGTGCGGCAGTTGCGCGGCGAATGCGGCGCCCGTCAGATCGCCGATGCGCACCTGGCGCTGGTGCATGGCAACGGCGGCACCCTGTCCAGCCAATCCACCGCAATCCTCGGCACCCAGGCCACGCTTTGAACGACGCAATCGCTACCATGTCCCCGGCCACTCCCCTCACCCGCATTCATCACCTGCTGGCGCAGCAAGCCGGCCAACGGCCCGACGCCACCTTTCTGCATGAAGAAGGCGGAGGCAAGCTGAGCTACGCGCAATTCTGGCGGCGTGTGCAGGCCGCTGCGGCCTGGCTCGACCAGCAGGGCGTGCAGCCCGGGCACCGCGTGCTGATCGCTGGTGAAAACTGCACCGCAATGATCGCGGCACTGTTTGCCTGCAGCCTGGCGGGCGCCTGGCCGGTGGGCGTGAACGCACGCCTGTCGCCGCGTGAGCTCGACACCATCCGCGACCATGCCCGGCCCGAACTGCTGCTCTACACCAGCGGCATTTCCGCCGCCGCTGCCGCACACGCGGCGCATGCGGGCGCCACGGATGCCGACCCCGAGGTCTGGGGACCCGGCCTGCAGGCCGCAAGGGCGGCCAGTCCCACGCAGCCCGAGGCAGGCGATACCGCGGCCGAAGTGGCAACCGTGATCTACACCTCCGGCACCACCGGCGCGCCCAAAGGAGTGCTGGTACCGCACCGCGGCCTGCTGCATTTCGCGCGCGTATCAGCAGCGTCGCGCCGCCTGACGCCGCAGGACATCGGCTACGCCGCGCTCCCCATGTCCCATATTTTCGGCATCGCCACCGTGTTGATGGCCACCGTGCACGCGGGTGCCAGCCTGGTGTTGCGCAGCCGCTTCGATGCGGCGGATGCCTTCAAGGCACTGGCCCATCCGGGCGTCAGCATCCTGCAGGGCGTGCCCACCATGTTCAGCCGGATGATGGCCATGGCGCCGCCGCGCGCGGAGCTGCGGGCCCCGGCCCTGCGTTACCTGTATACCGGCGGCGCCGCGCTGGACCCGACGCTCAAGCGCGAGACCGAACGCTACTTTGGGGTGGCCATGCACCACGGCTATGGCATCACCGAGTATGCGGGCTCGATGTTCGTCACCCGGATCGACGCGCCCCGAGACGACTGCTCGGCCGGCCATGCGGTGGACGGCGTGGAACTGCGCATCGGCAATCCCGACAACGGCACGCCCGCACCTGGCGAACGCGGCGACATCCTGATCCGGGGCCCTGGCGTCATGCTGGGCTACTACCGCAACCCCGAACAGACCGCGCAGGCCCTTTTGCCTGGCGGCTGGCTCAACACAGGCGACATCGGATACCTCGACGAACAAGGCGCTCTGTTCATCGCCGGCCGTTCCAAGGACCTGATCATCCGCTCCGGCTTCAACGTCTATCCGTTGGAAGTCGAATCGGTCATCAATGCGTTCCCCGGCGTGCGCCTGTCGGCCGTGGTGGGCCGCCCCACCGCAGACCAGAACGAAGAGGTCATCGCCTTCGTCGAGCCTTTGCCCGGCGCCACGGTGGACACCAATCTGCTGATGCTGCATCTGCGCGCACAGTTGGCCCCCTACAAACGGCCCGCTCGCATCATCCCCATTGAAACCATTCCCACGACCATCAGCGGCAAGATCCTCAAGCAGCCGCTGAAAGAAAGGCTGGCGTAGCCGCGGCCAGTTGCTCCGCTGCACGACCCGCTACTAGGGCCTGGACAGGCCCTGAACCACAAGGAGACAACAGCGTGAACATCAAGACCCTGCTCGCCGCGGCCATTGCCGCCACCACCTTCGCCGCGGCCTCAAGCGCCCACGCGGATGCCTATCCCGAACGCCCCATCCGGTTGCTGGTGGGCTATGCCCCCGGCGGTCCCGTGGACACCACCGCCCGCGTCTTCGCCAAGTATCTGGGCGACAAGCTGGGCCAATCCGTCGTGGTCGAGAACCGCGCCGGCGCCAGCGGCATGATCGCATCGGATGCCACCGCCAAGGCGTCGCCCGACGGCTACATGCTGGGCTTTGCGGCCAGCCCCACGCTCACCATGTCTCCGCTGGTCCAGCGGAGCACGCTATTCGATCCGCGCAGAGATTTCTCGCTGATCGGGCTGGTCGTGGACTATGCCAATGTCCTGCTGATCGGCCCGCAGATTCCCGCAAGCAACGTCACCGAACTCGTCACCTACGCGCGCGCCCATCCCGATGCCGTGTCGTTCGGCTCCGCCGGCATCGGTGCCTCCAACCACCTGTCGGCGGAGCTTCTGAAAAAGCAGGCGGAAGCGCCCATGCTGCACGTCCCTTACCGCGGCAACTCGCCAGCCATGGTGGACGTGATCAGCGGCAAGATCACGTTCATGTTCGACATCACCAGCACCGCCATCCCCTTCGTCAAGAGCGGCAAGGCCCGCGCCCTGGCCGTCACGTCCAAAACCCGCAATCCCGAACTGCCCGACGTGCCCACCATGATCGAAGCCGGCATGAAAGACTACGAGGTCGTGGGTTGGTATGCGCTGGTGGGGCCGAAGAAGCTGCCCGATGCGGTGGCAGCGCGACTGACCCGCGCGCTGCAAGAGGTTTCCAGCGATCCAGCCTTCCGCCAAGCCATGACCGACGGCGGCTACACCATCAACACGGGCGACTCCAAGGCATTGCAGGCGCGCATCGACCGCGAATACGCCTTGTGGTCCGACGTCATCCAAAGCGCCAACATCCAGGCCAATTGAGAATCACCGGAGCATCCAGATGAGTCCCCCGCTCGCGCTGCACGCCCAGACCCGCCTGCCCGTCATCGGCGCTCCCATGTTCCTGGTCTCGGGGCCGGACCTGGTGGTGGCGCAGTGCGCGGCGGGAATCATCGGCACATTTCCCTCGCTCAATGCCCGTCCCCAGGAGCAGCTGCACGATTGGCTGACGCGCATAGAATCGGGGCTGGCCGCCAGACGCCAAGCGGACCCCGCGGCCAGGATTGCGCCCTATGGAGTCAACCTGATCGTTCACCCCAGCAATCCACGCTGGCAGGGCGATCTGGCCATCTGCGCAGAACGTCGCGTGCCGTTGCTCATTACTTCGCTGCATGCGCCTGAAGCAGTGGTGAAGGCCGCGCATGGCTACGGAGGGCTGGTATTCCATGACGTCACGAACGTGCGGCACGCCAAGCGCGCGCTGGACGCCGGGGTCGACGGCCTGATCCTGGTGGCCGCGGGCGCGGGCGGCCATGCGGGGCAGATCAACCCGATCGCCCTGGTCAACGAGATCCGCGCGTTCTACGACGGACCACTGGCGCTGTCCGGCTGCATCAGCCACGGCAAGGACATCCTGGCGGCGCAGGTGCTGGGCTGCGACTTCGCCTACATGGGCACGCGCTTCATCGCCACGCAGGAATCGCTGGCCGGCGATGGGTACCGCGAAATGGTGCTGCAGGCCCAGGCGGGCGACGTCACCTATACACCCTACTTCTCCGGCGTGCCTGCCAACTACCTGTCGGCCAGCATCCAGGCGGCTGGCCTGGATCCTCATGTACTCGCAAAATGCAACGAAGCGCCCCCCGCGAACATGGACAAGAGTTCACGGCCCAAGGCCTGGAAGGACGTGTGGAGCGCGGGCCAGGGCGTGGGCGCGGCGCAGGAAGTGCTGCCCACCGCCATGCTGGTGGATCAGCTGGAATCCGAGTACCGGGCAGCCCGAGAGGGCTTGCGCCGGCTCTAGGGCCCGTGCAACGCGCCATGTGGCGCGAACAGGGCCTAATCCAGCTTGATGTTGGCCGCCTTGATGACATCGCGCCACTTCGCGATTTCGTCGCGCACGAACTCCCCGAACTGCTCGGGCGTGCCGGGCTTGGGCTCGGCGCCCGCGGCAATCATGCCCTGGGCAGTGGCCGCATCCGACAGCACCTTCACCAGGTCCGCGTTCACGCGTTTGACGATGTCGGGCGGCGTGCCCTTGGGCGCCATGACTCCGCTCCATGAATACGCTTCGTAGCCCGGCAGGCCGGATTCGGCGATGGTCGGCACATCGGGCAGCATGCTCGAGCGCGCGGGGTTGCCCACGCCCAGCGCTCGCACCTTGCCGCCCTTGAGATGCGGCACGGCCGAAGGGCCGTCAGCGAACATCACCTGCACCTGTCCGCCCAGCAGGTCCTGCATGGCGGGCGCGCTACCCCGATAGGGAACATGCTGGATGCGCACGCCGGCCATGGCGTTGAAGAGTTCGCCGGCCAGATGCGTGCCGCCCCCCGTTCCTGAAGAACTGAACGACAGCTTGCCCGGATTCGCGCGCGCGTAGGCGATCAGTTCGCTCACCGAATTCACGGGCAGCGCCGCGTTCACTACCAGCACGATGGGGAAGACCGCCGCCATGCCGACCGGCACGAAATCGCGGGTGATGTCGTAGCTGAGATTGGCGCGCAGACTGGGCAGCACGGCATGATGGATGGAAGCAAAGAAGAAGTTGTAGCCGTCTGGCTCGGACTTGGCCGCGAACTGTGCGCCCACGATGCCGCCAGCGCCCGACTTGTTGTCCACGACCGTGGGCACCGACCACAATTGTCCCAGCGGCTGCGTGGTAAAGCGCGCCGTCGTGTCCACCGGACCGCCGGCGGGAAATGGCACGATGAAGTTCACGGCGTGCGCAGGCCAGGCCGCGGCCCGGGCAAGCGTAGGGAACAGCATAGGCATCGCGGCTGCGGCGCACGCAGCGCCCAGCCCCGCAACGGCGCGGCGGCGTAGTAGATCGGTCACGGCAGTCTCCTGGTTCTCGGTTTTATCGGTCGCCAAGCCCGAGGACTGCTGCCCGGCGCCTTTTTTATTATTTTCCGAACCGGCGGAACCGCCGCTACATATTTGCAAAAGCCCCTCTTCCGGGCTTGCTATAGGCCGCGCGCGGCGCGCTGCACATGCTCGATGAAGCACTCCGCGAAACTGGGCAGATCACGCCCCCGTTGGCGGCACAACAGGCGGTCACGCAGCGCCCAGGGGTCTTCCAGTTTCAGCACATGCAGCGCATCCGGACGGCTGTAGCGCGCGGCGCAGGCCCGCGGCACCACTGCAATCCCCGCGCCTGCCTCCACCATCCGGCACACAGCCTCGAAGCTGCCTACGTGCACACGCTGGCAGATCCGCTTGCCCAGGCCGCTGGCGATGTCTTCCAGGAAGGTCTGGATGGCGCTGTCGGGATGGATGCCCACGAATTGATAGGCATCCAGCAGATCGGCGAAATGCGCGGACTCGGACGCTGCCAGCGGATGCTCGAGCGAGGTGACCACGGTGAGCTCGTCGCGGAACAGCGGCGTGACGTCCAGGCCGGACACATCGATATTGCCCGCCACCAGCCCAAGGTCGCCCGCGCCAGCGCGTATCGCAATCACGATATCGCCAGATATTTTTTCTTCGAGCTCCACGTCCACGTCAGGGTTTTCCGCAAGAAACGTGGACAACGCATCAGCCAGGAATGAGTTGGTGGCCGTGGTGTTGGCCAACAGACGCAAGCGACCCTTCAAGCCGCTGGCATAGGGTTGCAGGTCCGCATTCAGGCATTCAAGTTGGCGGAATACCGCGTTCGCGTGCTTGAGCAGCACTTCGCCGGCCGGCGTCAATGCGACGCCCGTGGCCATGCGCACCAGCAGCCTGGCCTTGAAGGCCTCTTCCATGTTCTTCACCCGCGCGCTTGCCGCCGGCAAGGAAAGGAAGGTGCGTTCTGCAGCCCGGGTCAGATTGAGTGTTTCCCCCACGTTCAGAAACAAACGCAGGTCGGTCAGATCGTGTCTCATGTTCCACCACGCAGAAGGGGGGCATTTCTAATTTTGAATTCTTCACATGCCTTGTCGAATCTACCATGGTGCATCCCCTCAAACCAGACCGTTTGATGCGGAACTGTTTTCCACATACGGCGCTCGCGCCGCAGCACAGGAGTCAGCTTCAATGAGCGGCATCGTTTCCGGAAAAGTGGTGATCGTTACCGGCGCGGGAGGCGGCATCGGCCGCAGCATCGCGCTAGCCATGGCGCAGGCCGGGGCCAAAGTGGTCGTGAATGACATCGGCGTGTCGCTCACTGGTGAAGGTGGCGCGCAAGGCCCTGCACAGGCCGTCGTCAAGGAGATCGTCGCGGCCGGCGGGCAAGCGGTGGCAAACACCGACAGCGTGGCCGCTTACGACAGCGCCAGCCGCTGCGTGCAGACGGCAATCGATGCCTTCGGCCGCATCGATGCCGTGGTCAACAATGCCGGAAATCTGCGCGACCGGGTTTTCCACAAGATGAGCGAAGAAGAATGGAGCCAGGTGCTGGGCGTGCACTTGAACGGGTCCTTCTTCATGAGCCGCGCCGCCGCGCCCTACTTCCGCGAACAGGAGTCCGGCGCATTCGTCCACATGACTTCCACTTCCGGCCTGATCGGGAATTTCGGCCAGGCCAACTATGCGGCGGCCAAGCTGGGCATCGTGGCCTTGTCGAAATCCATCGCGCTGGACATGGCGCGCTACAACGTGCGCTCCAACTGCATCGCGCCGTTTGCCTGGAGCCGCATGACGAGTTCCATTCCCGCCGAGACGGACGAAGAAAAGGCCCGCGTCGAAAAGCTGAAGAAGATGGAAGCGGGCAAGGTCGCCCCCATGGCCGTCTACCTCGCCAGCGACGCCGCCAGCGAAGTCACCGCGCAGATCTTCGCGGTGCGCGCCAACGAGATCATGCTGATGAGCCAGCCGCGCCCGTTGCGTACGGTGCATCACGGCGAAGGCTGGACCCCCGAACGCATTGCCGAGATCGCCGTGCCTGCCATGCGCAAGCACTTCTATGCGTTGGAGCGTTCGCCCGACGTGATCGATTGGGACCCCATCTGAGACCGCCGCCATGCCCCTGGACTACGACACCGTGAAGAACTGGCGCTTCGACGAGGTGCGCCAGCGTTACGACGAAAAGGACACCATGCTGTACGCGCTGGGCATCGGCCTGGGACAGGATCCCGAGGACGCCGGCCAGCTGCGCTACGTGTACGAAAAAGGCTTGCGGTCCTTTCCGACCATGAGCGTGGTGCTGGGCTATCCTGGCTTCTGGGTCCGGGACCCGCGTGCCGGCATAGACTGGGTGCGCGTCGTGCACGGCGAGCAACGGCTGACCATGCACGCGCCTCTGCCAGCCGCGGGCGTGGTCACGGGTAGAAGCCGCAACACGCATGTGATCGACAAGGGCGCCGACAAGGGCGCCATCGTCATTACCGAACGCACCTTGCACGACGAAGACGGCGCCTGCCTGGCCACCTTGCGACAAAGCACGTTCTGCCGCGGTGACGGCGGCTTCGGACAGGGAGACGACAGCCCCGAAGCCCTGCCTGCAGCGCCCGATGGCGCCCCGGACCTGCGCTGCGAGATCCGCATTCCCGCCAGCGCGGCGCTGCTTTACCGGCTTAACGCGGATCGCAACCCGCTGCACGCGGACCCCGAGGTGGCGCGCCAGGCCGGCTATCCGCGCCCCATCCTTCACGGGCTGTGTTCCTACGGCGTGGCGGCGCATGCCATCGTGAAAAGCTGCTGCGACTACGACGCTTCCCGCCTCGTGAGCCTGAACACACGATTCTCGGCGCCCGTGTATCCCGGCGAAACCCTGCAATGCGACATCTGGCGCATGCCGGATGGCCAGGTACGCTTTCTGGCCCGCACGCTGGAGCGCAACGTCGTCGTGCTCAGCAACGGCACGGCGGAGCTGAAGCCATGACGCGGCCCGCCGCCCTGACCGGCATCCGGGTGCTGGACCTGTCGCGCATCCTGGCCGGGCCATGGTGCACGCAGAACCTGGCCGACCTGGGCGCCGACGTCATCAAGATCGAACGCCCCGGCGTGGGTGACGACACGCGCGCCTGGGGGCCGCCGTTCCTCAAGGACGGCGACGGCCAGGACACCGAGGAATCCGCCTACTATCTCAGCGCCAACCGCAACAAGCGTTCCGTCGAAGCCGACATGGCAACGCCCGAAGGCGCGGCGCTGATTCGCGAACTCGCGGCCGCCAGCGACATCCTGGTCGAAAACTTCAAGGTGGGCGGCCTCGCCAAGTACGGCCTGGACTACGCCAGCCTGAAGCAGATCAACCCACGCCTGATCTATTGCTCCATCACCGGTTTCGGTCAGGACGGCCCCTACGCGCAACGCCCCGGCTACGACTTCATGATCCAGGGCATGGGCGGCCTGATGAGCATCACCGGCGAACGCGACGACCTGCCCGGCGGCGGTCCGCAAAAGGCCGGCGTAGCAGTGACCGACATCGTCACCGGCATGTACGCCACCGTGGCGGTGCTGGCGGCCTTGCAGGAACGCCATAACAGCGGACTAGGCCAGCACCTGGACATCGCCCTGTTGGACAGCCATGTCGCCATGCTGGCCAACCAGAATTCCAACTACTTCAACTCCGGCGTGGCGCCGCAACGCGCCGGCAACGCGCATCAGAACGTCGTGCCCTACCAGGTGTTCGCCGCCAGCGATGGCCACCTGATCGTGGCCACAGGCAATGAAACGCAGTACCGGGCGTACTGCCGCGCCATCGGCGCGCCCGAACTGGGCGACGACCCGCGCTTTGCCACCAACCGCATGCGCCTGGCCAATCGAGAACTGCTGGTCGGCCTGCTGACCGAGATCATGCGCCAGGGCAAGCGCGACGACTGGATCGCCAAGCTGGAAGCCGTGGGCGTGCCCTGCGGACCGATCAACGATATCGCCCAGGCCCAGGCGCATCCGCAAGCACAGGCGCGGCAGCTGCGCCGCGATATGCCGCATCCGGCTGGCGGCGTGGCTGCAGTGACGGCCAGCCCGTTGCGGCTGTCGGCCTCGCCGGTGGAGTACCGTCGCGCACCGCCGCTGCTGGGGGAGCACACCGAGGAAGTGTTGCGGGAGGTGCTGGGGAAGACGCAAGAAGAGATCGCGGCGTTCTGCGCAGAGCTGGAAAACAGCAACTAAGCCGCAGGCAAACAAAATCACCATCACACTCAAGTGAATCATGTATGTCATGTCCGGCCGCGCGGGCGGCCTACGAAGCACTAGGCACTAAAGCCAAAAAAAAACGGCCACCAGTCCACTGGCAGCCGTTTTTCTCACAGCCTACGGAATCAAGCCACAGCGACCGGAATCTTCCCGATCTTGGCCTGCCATTCCTTCGGGCCCGTGGTGTGGACCGAAGTGCCCTGAGCGTCAACCGCCACGGTCACCGGCATGTCCTTCACGTCGAACTCGTAGATGGCTTCCATGCCCAGGTCGGCAAAGCCCAGTACCTTGGCGCCGCGGATAGCCTTGGACACCAGATAGGCAGCACCGCCGACAGCCATCAGATAGGCCGAGTTGTGCTTCTTGATGGACTCGATCGCGACCGGGCCGCGCTCGGACTTGCCGATCATGGCGATCAGGCCGGTCTGCTCCAGCATCATGTCGGTGAACTTATCCATGCGGGTGGCGGTGGTGGGGCCGGCGGGGCCGACCACTTCGTCACGCACCGGATCGACCGGACCCACGTAGTAAATGACGCGGTTCTTGAAGTCCACCGGCAGCGGCTCGCCCTTGGCCAGCATGTCCTGGATGCGCTTGTGCGCGGCGTCGCGGCCCGTGAGCATCTTGCCCGACAGCAACAGGGTCTGGCCCGGCTTCCAGCTAGCCACTTCTTCCTTGGTCAGCGTGTTCAAGTCGACCTGCTTGGACTTGTTGTAGTCCGGCGCCCAGTGCACTTCCGGCCATTCGGACAGCGACGGCGGATCCAGGCGCGCGGGGCCCGAGCCGTCCAGTTCGAAGTGAGCGTGACGCGTGGCGGCGCAGTTCGGGATCATGGCCACGGGCTTGGAGGCCGCGTGGGTCGGGAAGGTGCTGATCTTGACGTCCAGCACGGTCGTCAGGCCGCCCAGGCCCTGTGCGCCGATGCCCAGCGCGTTGACCTTTTCGTACAACTCGATGCGCAGTTCTTCCAGCTTGCTCTGCGGACCGCGGGCCAGCAGTTCATACATGTCGATGTCTTCCATCAACGACTGCTTGGCCATCAGCATGGCCTTTTCGGCGGTGCCGCCGACGCCGATGCCCAGCATGCCCGGCGGGCACCAGCCGGCGCCCATCGTCGGGACCGTCTTGAGCACCCAGTCCACCAGCGAATCGCTCGGATTGAGCATGGCGAATTTGGATTTGTTTTCCGAACCGCCGCCCTTGGAAGCGATCTGCACGTCGACCTTGTCACCCGGGACCAGTTCGACGTGCAGGATACAGGGCGTGTTGTCGCGCGTGTTCTTGCGCGCGAACAGCGGGTCGTCCAGCACCGAGGCGCGCAGGGGATTGTCCGGATTCAGATAGCCGCGGCGCACGCCTTCGTCACAGAGTTCCTGCAGGGTGCGCTTGGTGTCGAAACGCACGCCCATGCCAACCTTCAGGAACACGTTGACGATGCCGGTGTCCTGGCACAGCGGGCGCTTGCCTTCCGCGCACATGCGCGAATTCGTCAGGATCTGAGCCATCGCGTCGCGCGCTGCAGGGCTTTCCTCACGCTCATAGGCGCGGGCCAGATGGCGGATGTAGTCGACGGGATGGTAGTAGCTGATGAACTGGATGCCATCGGCTATCGACTGGATGAAGTCTTCTTCTTTGATGATGACTGACATGGCGATATGCGGGTGTGGATGGATAACGTAAAAACGCGGCCGGCGTGACCGGCCGCGCGCGGGTGCTTGAAGCCTATTTTATTTCCCTTGCCAGACCGGCTTGCGCTTCTCGGCGAAGGCCGTCGCGCCTTCCTTCGCGTCGGCCGACGAAAAGATGTGCGCGATCAGCGGACGCTGCTGGTCGAACATGCTGGCCTGGTCCCAGTCCCCCGACTGCGCCACGATGCTCTTGGCGGTCTGCACCGCCAAGGGGCCGTTCTCGACGATGGCGCGTGCCAGCTCCAGCGCGCCGGCCAGGGCGGCGCCCGGTTCGGTCAGGCGGTTGACCAGGCCGAAAGAGTGAGCGCGTTCGGCGGTCAGCATTTCGCCCGTCAGGATCACTTCCATGGCGATGTGGTACGGCAGGCGACGCGGCAGGCGCAGCATGCCGCCCGCGCCCGCCACCAGGCCGCGCTTGACTTCGGGGAGGCCGAACTTCGCATTGCTGGCGGCCACGATCAGGTCGGAAGCCAGCGCCATTTCGCAGCCGCCAGCCAGCGCGTAGCCTTCCACCGCGGCAATCAGCGGCTTCTTGGGCGGGCGTTCGTTCAGACCGGCGAAACCACGGCCTTCCACATAGGGGCGCTGCCCGGACTTGGCAAAGGCCTTCAGGTCCATGCCCGAGGAGAACGTGCCGCCGCCGCCCGTCAGGATGCCGATGCGGATGTCGTCGCGGCTGTCCAGCTGGTCCAGCGCCGCAGCCATCGCTTGCGCGGTTTCCAGGTTGATGGCGTTCTTGGCCTCGGGACGGTTGATCGTGATGATCTGGATGCCGTCGGTGACTTCTACCTTGATCAGGTCTGACATGGGACTGCTCCTTCCGGGAATTCTCGGAATCGGGGTTCCGGGTTTTATATAAGACTTGGTGCGTAACCTGGAATCATACGATCATTGGTTTCCAGGCGCAGGGCAGGCCCCCGGGCGGCGTCCACCAGTGGCACACTCGCCCAGGGGAGAGCCGCCCGGAATGGCCTAGATGTAACCGTGGTTCAGGGCTCCGGGAGCCGGGCCGCCCCAGGCCAGTTAAAATGCCGGGTTTCCCACGCCCAGGGCAAGCCTTGCCCGGCGGCCGAATTCCAAGAATCCTATGCTCACCTTTCAGCAAATCATCCTTACGCTCCAGGAATACTGGGACAAGCAGGGTTGCGCCCTGCTGCAGCCCTACGACATGGAAGTCGGCGCCGGTACCTCGCATACCGCCACGTTCCTGCGCGCGATCGGCCCGGAGCCCTGGCGCGCCGCCTACGTGCAACCTTCGCGCCGTCCCAAGGATGGGCGCTACGGCGAAAACCCCAACCGCCTGCAGCACTACTACCAATATCAGGTCGTGCTGAAGCCCGCGCCCCCTGAAATCCTGGATCTGTACATCGGTTCGCTCAAGGCGCTGGGCATCGATCCGGCCGAGCACGACATCCGCTTTGTCGAGGACGACTGGGAAAACCCCACGCTGGGCGCCTGGGGCCTGGGCTGGGAAGTCTGGCTGAACGGCATGGAAGTCACCCAATTCACCTACTTCCAGCAAGTGGGCGGCCTGGATTGCACGCCAACCACGGGTGAAATCACCTACGGCCTGGAACGCCTGGCCATGTACCTGCAGGACGTGCAAAGCGTGTACGACCTAGTCTGGACCGAAGGCGCGAACGGCAACCGCGTGCTGTACCGCGACGTGTTCCACCAGAACGAGGTGGAGCAGTCCACCTACAACTTCGAGCACTCATCGGCCGAAATGCTGTTCTCGCACTTCAACGACTATGAAGCCGAGGCCAAGCGCCTGATGGACGTGCCGCTGGCGCTGCCCGCCTACGAGGCCGCGCTGAAGGCCGCGCACACGTTCAACATGCTGGACGCGCGCGGCGCGATCAGCGTCACCGAGCGCGCCGCCTACATCGGCCGCATCCGCAACCTGTCGCGCGCCGTCGCACAGGCCTACTACGATTCCCGCGAACGACTGGGCTTTCCCATGCTGGGCCGCGACAAGGCCGCCGGGGAGGCAGCATAAATGACGACGAACATCCGCCCGCTGCTGGTCGAACTGCTGACCGAAGAACTCCCGCCCAAGGCCCTGCAGAAGCTGGGTCAGGCCTTTGCCGAAGGCGTGCGCGCCACGCTGGAGCGCCATGGCTTGCTGGCCGCCGGCTGCGCCGCGACCGCGTATTCCACGCCGCGCCGCCTGGCCGTGCACCTGTCCGCCGTGCTGGCGCAGGCGCCTGACCAGCCCTACGCCGAAAAACTGATGCCGGTGAAGATCGGCCTGACCGATGACGGCCAGGCCACGCCCGCGCTGCAGAAGAAGCTGGCCGCCAAGGGCCTGGAAAACATCGACCTGTCGACTCTGGAACGCGAATCCGACGGCAAGCAGGACTACCTGGTTGCCCGGGGCACGGCTGCGGGCTCGCAACTGGCGGCCGGCTTGCAGGAAGGCATCGACGCCGCCATCAACGGCCTGCCCATCCCCAAGGTCATGCGCTACCAGTTGGCCGACGGCGTCACCACCGTGAAGTTCGTGCGTCCGGCCCACGGCCTGGTGGCCCTGTTTGGCGCCGACATCGTGCCGGTGTCCGCATTGGGCCTGGCCGCCGGCCGCGACACGCTGGGCCATCGCTTCATGAGCACGGGACCGGTGTCCTTCGCCGATGCCGACGCTTATGCCGCCACCCTGGCTGAAAAGGGCCGCGTGGTGGCGTCGTTTGAAGGCCGCCGGGACGAAATCCAGCGCCAGTTGCTGGATCACGCCGGCCGCCTGAATGCGACGCTGGGCGACGACCCGGAAGTTGCCGCGCTGCTGGACGAAGTCACGGCCCTGGTCGAACACCCGACTGTCTACGTCGGCCAGTTCGAAGAGCAATTCCTGCAAGTGCCGCAGGAATGCCTGATCCTGACCATGCGTCTGAACCAGAAGTACTTCCCGCTGTTCGATCCGACCTCCGGCCGCCTGACGCACCGCTTCCTGATCGTCAGCAATATGCACGCCGCCAATCCGATGAACATCATCGAAGGCAACCAGCGCGTGGTGCGTCCCCGCCTGGCAGACGCGCAGTTCTTCTTCGAAACCGACCGCAAGACGCCGCTTGCGGCGCGCGTCGAACAATTGGGCACGATCGTCTACCACAACAAGCTGGGTACTCAGCTCGAGCGGGTGGAGCGCGTGCGCGCCATCGCGCGTGGCGTGGCCGAACAGCTGGGCGGCGACGTGTCCGCCGCCGACCGCGCGGCCATGCTCGCCAAGGCCGACCTGGGTTCCAACATGGTGGGCGAATTCCCCGAGCTGCAGGGCGTCATGGGCGCGTACTACGCGGCCGGCGACGGCGAACCCGACAGCGTGGTGCAGGCCCTGCGCACGCAGTACCGCAACCGCTATGACACGCCGGTCACCAACGATACGTTGACCGCGGCCGTCCTCTTCATCGCCGAGCGCGTCGAAACCATGGTCGGCATCTGGGCCATCGGTCTGGCGCCCACCGGCGAACGCGACCCCTTCGGCCTGCGCCGCGCCGCGCTGGGCCTGATCAGCGCGTTCGAGCAATTGGCCGCGGGCGGCTGGCTGAAGATCAGTGAAGCCGGTCCGCTGTCGCTGGACGGCCTGCTGGAAATGGCCGCGGGCACGTTCCCGGCTGGCAAGATCCCGGCCGATACCCTGGCCGAGGTCCGCACCTTCATCTATGAACGCTACCGTAACCAGCTGATCAATGAATTCGACCGCAATGCCGTCGAAGCCGTGATCGCGCTGACCCCGCCGCTGCATCAGGTGGCGGAGCGCGTGCGCGCCGCAGCTGCCTTCGCGCAACTGCCCGAGGCCGCCAGCCTGGCCGCTGCCAACAAGCGTATCGGCAACCTGCTGAAGAAGGCCGAAGGCGAGATTGGCGCGGTCAACGATGCCGCGCTGGTGGAGCCGGCCGAAAAGGCCCTGGCCGCCGCCGTATCCGCGCTGCGTCCGAAGGCCGAGGCGCAACTGGCCGCCGGCGACTTCGCCGGCAGCCTGTCCACGCTGGCCCAGGTCCGTGAACCCGTTGACGCCTTCTTCGCCGACGTCATGGTCATGGCCGAAGACCCGGCCGTGCGCGCCAACCGGCTGGCCCTTCTGGGCCAGCTGCATGGCCTGATGAACCAGGTCGCTGACATCTCCAGGCTGGCACAGTGAAACTCATCATCCTAGACCGCGACGGCGTCATCAACCAGGACAGCGATTCGTTCGTCAAGAACCCCGACGAATGGATCGCGCTACCCGGCAGCCTGCAGGCCATCGCCCGGCTGACGCAGGCGGACTGGAAGGTGGTGGTCGCCACCAACCAGTCGGGCCTGGCTCGCGGCCTGTTCGACATGGACACGCTGACCGCCATCCACACCAAAATGCGGCGCGAGCTGGCGGCCGCGGGCGGCAGCGTCGACGCCGTCTTCATGTGCCCGCACGGTCCGGACGACAACTGTTCCTGCCGCAAGCCCAAGCCCGGCATGTTCGAGCAGATCGGACACCGCTACGATATCGATCTGGCCGGCGTGCCGGCGGTGGGCGATTCGCTGCGCGATCTGCAAGCCTCGTCCTCGGTCGGCTGCTCGCCCTGGCTGGTGCTGACCGGCAACGGCAAGAAAACGCTGGCCAAGGGCGGCCTGCCCGACAACACCCGCGTGTGCGACGACCTGTCGGCCGTGGTCGACGCCTTGCTGCAGGACCATTGATCCAATGGCCCGGCTACGTTCACTGCTGTACATCCTGTTCCTGACCGTCACGGTCATTCCCTACGCATTCGCCTGCATTCTGTGGGCGCCATTGCCCCTGCACTGGCGTTACAAGCTGACCGTGGGCTGGCCCCGCCTGGCCATCTGGGGTGCGCGCTTCTTCTGCGGCATCCGCTGGCAGGTCAAGGGCTGGGAAAACCTGCCCGACGGGCCCGCGGTGCTGCTGTCCAAGCACCAGTCGGCCTGGGAAACGCTGTTCTTCCCGGCCTATATGCCGCGCGAAGTCTGTTTCGTCTACAAGAAGGAACTGCACATGGTGCCGTTCTTCGGCTGGGGCCTGGCGCTGCTGCGCATGATCGCGATCGACCGTTCGAAGGGCCGCGATGCCTTCGAACAGGTGGTCAAGCAAGGCCAGACCCGCCTGGACGAAGGCCGCTGGCCGCTGCTGTTCCCCGAAGGCACCCGCGTCGCGCCCGGCAAGACGGGCCGCTTCAAGATGGGCGGCGCGCTGCTGGCGTCGCGCACTGGCGCCATGGTCATCCCGGTAGCGCACAATGCCGGCGAATGCTGGCGCCGCAACGCCTTCGTGAAATATCCGGGCCTGGTCACCGTGTCCATCGGACCCGCGATAGAATCCAAGGGTCTCTCCCCCGAGGAACTGAACCAGAAGGTCCAGGACTGGATCGAAGGGGAAATGCGGCGTCTCAATCCAGAAAGGTATGGCCAGCACTGATCAGCTCGAACTCCTGTTCGACGAACAGCAGCACGACGCGCCCGTGGGCGCGCCGCCGCTGAGCGCCGCGCCAAAGCCCCCGGTCCCGCCTCGTGCGGCCCGGCCTGAGGCGGAACCGCCTGACCCGGCCCGGCCTAAGACGGCCCCGCCCCAACCCCTCTTTCCTGATTTGTCGGCCGCCGCCCCCGCGGGCGAACCGCTGTTGACGCTGTCGCCCAACGCGGCCTCGCGCGTCCCGACGCCCTGCCCCGATCCCCTGCCGCCCGGCGCGCGCTGGCGCGAAGTCTCGACGGACCAGCAGCCCATCGGCTTCGTGTTGCTGCGCTCGCGCCGCCGCAGCATCGGTTTTGTAATCACCGACGACGGCCTGCGCGTCACCGCCCCGAACTGGGTCACGCTGACGCAAGTGGACGACGCCGTGCGCGAGAAATCGCGCTGGATCCTGACCAAGCTGCGCGAATGGCATGCCCGCAAGCAGCAGCTGGCCATGGCGCACACGCGCTGGCAGGCAGGCGGCGAGCTGCCCTACCTGGGCAAGCGCATCGTGATCGGCGTGGGCGGCGACAGCCGCCAAGCCCGCTTGTCCGGCGACGCCGACGCGCCCCAGGATGGCGACACGCTGTGGCTGGCGCTGCCGTCCTCGGCGGACCAAAGCCGCATCCGCGATTCGGCGCAGGCCTGGCTGCAGCAGCGCGCCGGCGCCTGGTTCGGCGCGCGCCTGGCCCATTTCCTGCAGGTGAGCGGGCTGAAGATCCGGCGCTGGCGTCTGTCTTCGGCCGCCACGCGCTGGGGTTCGTGCACCAGCGACGGCAACATCATGCTGAACTGGCGCCTGATCCATTTCGCGCCGGCCATCATCGATTACGTCATCGCGCACGAGCTTGCCCATTTGCGTGAAATGAACCACAGTCAGGACTTCTGGCGCGAAGTCGGCCAGATCCTGCCCGACTTCGAAGACGCCAAGAACATCCTGCGGCGCCACGACCCCGCATCCCTGCCCCAGTTCTGAGTGCGCAAGCACCTTGGAGACCAGAAAATGTTGCTGCTGATTCCGGGCCCGGTCACGACCGACGCGCGGGTAAAGGCCGCCATGGCGCAAGACTACGCGCCATGGGACAACGATTTCCGCCAGACCTACCGGCAGGTCTGCGCTGGCGTGCTGCGCGTGGCGCAAGCATCCCCGGACGAGTACGCCGCACTGGCGCTGCCTGGCTGCGGCCACTTCGCCGTCGAAGCCGCGATCCGTACCTTCGTGCCCGCAGGCGGTCGTCTGCTGGCGCCCTCCACCGGCGCCTATGCCGCCCGCCTGCAGAGATTGGCCAGCGACGCGGGCCGCGTCGCCGTGCCCCTGCCTGTCGGCCCGGTCGAACGGATCGACCCCCAGGCCGTCGCGGCAGCGCTGGAACAGGATCCCACCCTCACGCACCTGGCGCTGGTCTATAGCGAGACCGGCAGCGGCATCTGCCACGACGTGCCTGAACTGGCGCGCGTCGCGCACGCGCTCGGTCGCCGCGTCATCGTCGACGCCGTGTCCGCGTTCGGCGCCCTGCCTTTGGACCTGGGCGCCCTGCCCGCCGTGGAAGCCGTGATCCTGACGGCCAACAAATGCCTGGAAGGCACACCCGGCGCCGCCTTTGTGGTCGCTCGGCGCGACAGCCTGGAGGCCGCCGGCGGCACCGCCGGCAGCTGGTCCCTGGACCTTGCCGACGTCTACCAGCTAAGCCTGCAGCCCAATGCCGGCCCGCGCTTCACGCCGCCCGCGCCCACGCTGGCGGCATTGGCCGTGGCGCTGGACCTGCACCTCGAGGAAGGCCGCGAGGCCCGCCTGGCGCGTTACACGGCGAACATGCGCACGCTATATGATGGCGTCAAGGAACTGGGCCTGACTCCGTACCTGCCGCCCGCCCTGCAGGGCCCCATCGTCGTCAACGTCCGGGCGCCAGATGCGCCAACCTGGAACCTGCAATTGTTCGTGGACGCCCTCAAGCGCCGCGGCTACGTGCTCAGCAACTTCTACAACACCGAACAACCTTCGTTCCGGGTCGGCTGCATCGGCGCCTTCGGGCCTGGCCAGATGCAGCAGGCAGTCGACGCCATGGGCGGCGCGCTGCGCGACATCGGCATCACCCGGGAAACCGCCGGCAACGGCGGATTTTTCCCGCTCCCTCTCACCGCTTAAGGAAACATCCCATGCGTATGCTCCACACCATGCTGCGAGTCGGCAACCTCGACAAGTCCATCGACTTCTACACCAACGTGCTCGGCATGCGCGTCCTGCGCCGCAACGACTACCCCGACGGCAAGTTCACGCTGGCCTTCGTGGGCTATCAGGACGAATCCGAAGGCGCCGTCATCGAGCTGACCCATAACTGGGACACGGACAAGTACGACCTGGGCACCGGCTACGGCCACATCGCCCTGGAAGTGGACGACGCCTACGAAGCCTGTGCCAAGGTCAAGGAAAAAGGCGGCAAGGTCACGCGCGAGGCCGGCCCGATGAAGCATGGCAAGACCGTCATCGCCTTTGTCGAGGACCCCGACGGCTACAAGATCGAGTTCATCCAGAAAAAAGGCCGCCAGGACTAAGTCCCGGCCCATCCGGAAGCTCGCTCGGCCAACGCCAGGAAGACCCCCCATGATCCACACCATCCTGAAAATGGGCGACCCGCGGCTGCTGCGCGTGGCCGCGCCCGTGGAACGCTACGACACGCCCGAGCTGCACGCGCTGATCGACGACATGTTCGAAACCATGGCCGCGGCGCAAGGGGTGGGTCTGGCTGCGCCTCAGATTGGCGTGGACCTGCAACTGGTGATCTTCGGCTTCGACCGCAACGAACGCTATCCGGATGCGCCCGCGGTGCCCCAGACCATTCTGTGCAATCCCGTCATCACGCCGCTGTCGGACGAGATGGAAAATGGCTGGGAAGGCTGCCTGTCGGTGCCGGGCCTGCGCGGCCTGGTGCCGCGCTACCGCCGGATCCGCTACAGCGGGCGCGACCCGTACGGCCAGATGATCGAACGAGAGGCCGACGGCTTTCACGCCCGCGTGGTGCAGCACGAGTGCGACCACCTGATCGGCCGCCTCTACCCGTCGCGCATCCAGGACTTCACCAAGTTCGGATTCACGGAAATCCTGTTCCCGGACATGGATCCGAACCAGGACGACTAGGCGGCAGCTTCCGCCATGCGGTAGCGTGGGCCCCGCCTAGGCCTCCTCGGCCCCCACGGCGGCCGCCTTCGCGGCCTGCGGCGACAATGCTTCCGGCGCGAAGTCATCCACCTGCAACACCTTCGACACCAGGGCTTCCGCCTCTTCCAGTTCCGCCGCCTGCGCGTCGGTGATGGCGCCGCGCTGGTGGGCCTCGCGCCAGTCGCGCACGCCAGACTGGCGCAGCCGGTCACGCAGGGGCTGCACGGCATCCGCCAGCGCAAACGCCCGCGTCAACAGCCCCACCGGATCGTCGCCCGCCGCGCCCGCTTCGCGATGCAGGTCCGCCGCCAGCCGCGCGTGCGTGGGTGAAGGCTTGAGCAGCAACTCCGCGCATTCGCGGGTCAATGCGTCGCCCGGTCCCTTGGCCAGCCGCAGCGGCAGAATGGCCGCACGCAGCCCCCAAGCCAATACGCGGCCCGGCAGGTTGCGCAGGACCTGGTCCATGCTTTTCTCGATGCTTGCGTAGCCTTGCTCCAGGCACCAATGCACCAGCGGCAGGTCATCGTGCTTGCGGCCCTCGTCCTCCCAGCGCTTGAGCACGGCAGACAGCAGGTACAGCTCGGACAGGATGTCGCCCAGGCGCGCCGAAATCATCTCGCGGCGCTTGAGGCCTCCGCCCAACTGCGCCAGCGTGGCGTCGGCCAGGAGCGCAAAGCCGGATGCGTACCGCCCCAGCCGCCGATAGTGTCCCGCCACCGGCCCGGATGATGGCGCGGGCGCGAGCACCCCGCCGGTCCAGGCCCGGCCGATGGCGCGCAGGGCGTTCAAGCCCGTGTGGCGCAGATGGCGCCAGAACACGTCATGGAAGACCTCCATGCCGCGGTCTTCGTCGGGATTGCCCAGCGCCAGGATTTCCGGCATCAGGTACGGATGCGCGCGGATGGCTCCCTGGCCGAAGATGATCAGGTTGCGCGTGAGGATATTGGCGCCCTCGACCGTGATGGCAATGGGCACGGCGCGGTATAGCGCACCCAGGTAATTGCTGGGGCCGTCGATGACCGCGCGTCCGGCATGGATGTCCATCGCGTCATTGACCGAGCCGCGCATGCGTTCGGTGGCGTGGTACTTCATGATGCCCGACACCACCGCCGGCTTGACGCCCAGGTTCAGCGCGGCGCAGGTCAGGCGCCTGGCGGCTTCCACCAGATACGCATTGCCCGCAAGCCGCGCCAGCCCTTCCTGCACGCCCTCGAACTTGCCGACGGGAATGCCGAACTGTTCGCGCACGCGCGCATACATGCCGGTGGTGTGCGCGCACATCGCCGCGGCGGCGGCCGACAACGACGGCAAGGAAATGCCCCGCCCCGCCGCCAGCGCACTCATCAGCATCTGCCAGCCGTGGCCGGCGCGCTCGGCGCCGCCGATCAGCGCGTCCAACGGCACGAACACGTCACGTCCGCGGTTAGGGCCGTTCTGGAAAACCTGCATGGCGGGAAGGTGGCGACGCCCGATCTCCACACCCGGCGCTTCGGTCGGCACCAGCGCGACCGATATGCCGATGTCCTTGGAACCGCCGAGTATGCCGTCCGGATCCGACAGTTTGAAAGCCAGGCCCAACACTGTCGCGACCGGCCCCAGCGTGATGTAGCGCTTGTGCCAGTTCAGCCTGATACCGATCAGTTCACGCCCGTCGACCACCTGGCGGCAGACCACGCCGGTGTCCACCATGGATGCGGCGTCCGACCCCGCTTCGGGGCTGGTCAGGCCGAAGCAAGGGACTTCGCGGCCATCCGCCAGTCGCGGCAGCCAATAGTCCCGCTGCGCCGGCGTGCCGAACTGCATCAGCAATTCGCCGGGGCCCAGCGAGTTCGGCACCATGACGGTAACGCCCGCGGTGATGGAATAGGCGGAGATGCGGCGCACCACCTCGGAATGCGCGTAGGGCGAGAAGCCCAGGCCGCCGTAGCGCCGCGGAATGATCATGCCGAAGAAGCGCTCGGCCTTCAGGAAATCCCACACTTCCGGCGGCAGGTCGCGGCGGTTCCAAGTGATGTCCCATTCGTCCAGCATGGCGCACAATCGGGCCAGCGGGCCATCGATGAAGCGCTGTTCGTCCGCGGTGAGCGTAGCCGCCGGCACGGCGAGCAATTTGCGCCAATCGGGGTTGCCGGTGAACAGGTCTGCGTCCCACCAGGTGTCCCCGGCCTCGATGGCTTCGCGCTCGGTCGCCGACATGGCCGGCAGCGCATTGCGCGCCCAGCGGTAAGCGGGTTCCGAAATGCGGCGTCGGCGCCAGGCATTGAAGTCCATGAGTTTTCCTCACTGTTATGGCCCCAGACCCCAGGGCGTATCAGGTCAAAGTACCAGAATTGGCGGCGCCGGGCCAAGCTGTGGCTTACCGACTCTGCGACAATGGGCGACGGCGCGCAGCGCGCAATCCATCGCTATCCGGGCAGTCTCCGCATGCTGAACAAACTCTGGCTGGGCTTTTTCCTTACCGCGGCCGCGGCGGCGCTGTACCGCTGGCTGATCATCGGCGACCCTGACGTCTTCCGCCTTATGGTGGCCAGTCTGTTCGACATGGCCCGCGTGTCGGTGGAAGTGATGGTGCTGCTGTTCGGCACGCTGACGCTGTGGCTGGGCTTTTTGCGCATCGCCGAAGGCGCGGGGCTGGTGGAAAAGCTCGCCCGCGTGTTGGGGCCGCTGTTCGCCAGGCTGATGCCGGGGGTGCCGCGCAACCATCCGGCCATCGGGTTGATCACGCTGAACTTCGCCGCCAATGGCCTGGGGCTGGACAATGCCGCCACGCCCATCGGGCTGCGCGCCATGCGCGAATTGCAGTCGCTGAACCCCACGCCCGAAACCGCCAGCAATGCGCAGATCCTGTTCCTGGTGCTGAACGCCTCGTCGCTGACTTTGCTGCCCGTGACGCTGTTCATGTTCCGCGCGCAACAGGGCGCCCCGGATCCGACGCTGGTGTTCCTGCCCATCCTGCTGGCCACCAGCGCGTCGACCTTGGCGGGTTTCCTCGCGGTGGCGGCTTGCCAGCGGCTGCGCCTCATCGATCCGGTCGTCATGCTGTGGCTGGGCGGGGCGGCGCTGCTCATGGGTGGATTCATGGCGCTGCTGGCCAGCATGTCGGCAGCCGCGATCGCCTCGCTGTCCTCGTTGCTGGGCAACCTGGTCCTGTTCGGCATACTGATCGCCTTCTTGATCGCGGGCGCCTGGAAGAAGGTGCCGGTCTACGAGGCCTTCATCGAGGGAGCCAAGGAAGGCTTCGACATCGCCAAGAGCCTGCTGCCCTATCTGGTTGCGATGCTGTGCGCGGTGGGCGTGCTGCGCGCCTCGGGCGCACTGGACTTCCTGCTGGACGGCATCCGGTGGCTTGCGGTGCAGGCCGGCTGGGATACGCGTTTCGTGGACGCGCTGCCCACGGCGCTGGTCAAGCCTTTCTCGGGCAGCGCGGCGCGCGCCATGATGCTGGAGACCATGACGCATTTCGGCGTCGATAGTTTTCCCGCGCTGCTGGCCGCGGTGGTGCAAGGCAGCACCGAGACCACCTTCTACGTGCTGGCGGTGTACTTCGGATCCGTGGGCATCCTGCGCGCCCGCCACGCGGTGGGCTGCGCCCTGGTCGCCGACCTGGCCGGCGTGCTGGCGGCCATCGGCGTGTGCTACTGGTTCTTCGGCTGAACCGTTCCGTGCCTGACGAGGGCGGCCGGCGTGCGGCGCCCTCGCCCCCCGCGGGTCAATCCACCAGCAGGATCTTCATGCCGTTGGTGCCGCCGCTGTCGCGGTAAAAGTCGCCCTTGGTCAGGATCACCCAGTCGCCGGTCTGCACCAGGTTGCGTTTGCGCAGTTCGTCGATGGCCGCGTTGCTCAGGTCGGCGGGCTCGTAGTCCGACGGCGCGAACGGAATGGTGTACACCCCGCGGAACATGGCCACGCGGTTCTGCGTGATGCTATGCGGGCTGTAGCAATAGATCGGCACGCCCGAGCGGATACGCGACATGATCAGCGGAGTGTGGCCGCTTTCGGTCAGCGAAATGATGGCCTTGACGCCAGGAAAGTGATTCGCTGCGTACATCGCCGCCAGCGCGATGGTCTCGTCGCAACGCGTGAAGGTCTCGCCCAGGCGGTGATGAGACTTGGTCGACGTGGGGTGCTTTTCCGCGCCCAAGCAAACGCGGGCCATGGCCTGCACGGTTTCCACGGGATACTGGCCCGAGGCGCTCTCCGCCGACAGCATGACGGCGTCGGTATAGTCCAGCACGGCGTTCGCCACGTCGGAGACTTCGGCGCGCGTGGGCATGGGACTGGAGATCATCGACTCCATCATCTGCGTGGCGGTGATGACGACCTTGTTCAGGGTGCGGGCATGCTGAATGATGCGCTTCTGAATGCCTACCAGCTCGGCGTCACCCACTTCCACGCCCAGATCGCCGCGCGCCACCATGACGCCGTCGCTCGCGCGGATCAGCGAGTCCAGCGCCTCGTCGTCGGCCACGGCTTCGGCGCGTTCGATCTTGGCAATGATCCAGGCCTGGCTGCCGGCGGCTGCCAGCAGCGTGCGCGCCTCGTCGATGTCGCTGCCGTAGCGCGGGAAGGACACCGCCACATAGTCCAGCTCCATTTCGGCGGCGAGCTTGATGTCGACGCGGTCCTTGTCGGTAAGGCTGGGAGCGGACAGGCCGCCGCCACGGCGATTGATGCCCTTGTTGTTCGACAGCGGGCCGCCCACGGTCACGGTGGTGCGGACCTCGTCGCCCTCGACGCTATCCACCACCAGCACCACGCGGCCGTCATCCAGCAGCAGCTCGTCGCCGACGCGGCAGTCCTGCACCAGTTCGGGATAGTCGATGCCGACGATGCTGGCCGTGCCGGCCTCCTTGGGATGGACGCGCGACAACGTGAACGGCTGCCCGACCTGCAACTGGACCAGCTTGTCCGTGAAGCGCGCGATGCGGATTTTGGGCCCTTGCAGGTCGCCCATGATGGCGACGAAGCGCCCTTGCTTGGCAGCGATCTCGCGCACCATGCGGGCGCGTTCGCGGTGGTCGTCCGCGCTGCCATGCGAGAAGTTCAGGCGGGCCACGTCCAGGCCCGCGCGGATCAGCGCTTCAATGCGTTCAGGCGTCGAAGTCGAGGGTCCCAGGGTGGCGACAATTTTGGTGCGGCGCAATACGGGCATGACGATCCACTCTCGCTAAAACAACAAAAACGCTATGGTACGCCGGCCGCGCGCGCGCAGGTATCATGGACATCATCTCAACCGCAAAACCTACCTCGACCGAACCCGTGAAAATCGTCATCGCCCCTGATTCGTTCAAAGAAAGCGTTTCCGCGCCCGATGCGGCGGCAGCCATTGCACGCGGCGTGACGGCCGCCTTCCCTGGCGCCCATACGGTGTGCATTCCGATGGCCGATGGCGGCGAAGGCACGGTGGAAGCCGTACTCGCCGCAACCGGCGGCAAGGAACAGTTGCTGACGGTGAACGACGCGCTAGGCTATAAGGTCGACGCCGTATGGGGCTTGTTGGAAGACGGCACGGCGGTCATTGAAATGGCGGCGGCAGCTGGCCTCGAACTCATCGCGCCATCCAAGCGCGATCCAATGCGGGCCAGCAGCCACGGCGTGGGCGAACTGATGCTGGCCGCCTTGAACGCGGGCGCCAAGCGCATCATCCTGGGCCTGGGTGGATCGGCCACCAATGATGCGGGCGCCGGCATGCTGACGGCCCTGGGCGTGCGGCTGCTGGATGCCGACGGCCGCAGCCTGCCGCCTGGCGGCGGCGCGCTGGGCAAGCTGGCCAGCATCGATACTCAAGGCCTGGATCCGCGCCTGGCCGGAATCCGCATCGACATCGCCTCGGACGTGGACAACCCCTTATGCGGGCCGCAGGGCGCTTCGCACGTGTTCGGTCCGCAAAAAGGGGCGACGCCCGAGCAGGTGTCTGCCCTGGACCAGATGCTGGCAAATTTCGCCGACGTGTGCGCGAAGCACCTGGGGGCTGACCATCGCAATGAGCCCGGTGCGGGTGCTGCGGGTGGCCTGGGATTCGCGGCCAAGGCCTTCCTGAACGCCAGTTTCCGTCCCGGCGTGGAGATCGTGGCGGAACTGGGCGGTCTGGCCCAGGCGGTCGAAGGCGCGACCCTGGTGTTCACCGGTGAAGGCCGCATGGACGCACAGACGCTGCGTGGCAAAACACCGGCCGGAGTGGCGAAGATCGCGCAACGCGCGGGCGTACCCGTGGTGGCGCTGGCGGGGTCGCTAGGCCCGGGCTATGAAGCGTTGCATGCCTGCGGCATCAGCGCCGCCTTCAGCCTGGCACCCGGCCCGATCACCTTGCAGCAAGCGCTTACCGACGCCGAGAAATTGCTGGCTGACCGCGCCCGCGACATCATGCAACTCTGGATGGCCGCTCAAAAGCGCATGCTGTAGATGCCGATTTGAACCTGCCTGCCAATTGAAAAAGCCCGCATCCGCGGGCTTTCATTTTGGCGATCGGGGCGCGATCCAAAGGGGCAAGTTCATTCGCCCTGCAACACGCCAGCCGCTACCAGCGCATCCGACAAGCGGATATACCGGTCCACCGAGATATCCTCGGCGCGTGCCGTGGGCGCGATATCCAGCGCTTCCCAGGGCACGTGCGCGGCCCAGTCAGCCAGCACCCGGCGCAACATCTTGCGGCGCTGTGAAAACGCGCGCGCCACCACAGTCTCGAAGGCACGATCACTGACCGGACGCAGCCGATCCCCAGGCAGGGGGACCATGCGCACGATGGCCGAGACCACCTTGGGCGGCGGATCGAAAGCTTCCGGGGGCACGTCGAACAGCTTGTGCATGCGATAGCGCGATTGCAGCATCACCGACAGGCGGCTGAAGTCGCCGGAACCCGGTTGCGCAACCATGCGGTCGATCACTTCACGCTGCAGCATGAAATGCTGGTCGCGGACGTTATCGGCCCAGGTCATCAGATGAAACAGCAGCGGGCTGGAGATGTTGTAAGGCAGGTTGCCCACCACGCGCAGCGCGCTGCCGAACTGGGAAAAATCCACCGTCAACGCATCCGCCTCGACCACGGTGAGGCGGCTGGCGTCGAACTGCTTGCGCAGGCGCGCCGCCAGGTCGCGGTCGATTTCGACCGCCGTGAGATGATCCAGGCGTTCCAGCAACGGCCGGGTAAGCGCGGACAAGCCCGGGCCGATCTCGACCACGGCATCGTCACGGGCGGGCGAAACCGCCCGGACGATAGACTCGACGACGCTTTCGTCGGTCAGGAAGTTCTGGCCAAAACGCTTGCGCGCCTGGTGTTGGGACATGTAAAGCCTGTAATGCGTTTAGCGGTTGTTCTGCTGGATCTTCTGCTGCTTTTCCAGGCGATTGTCGATGTACGCCTGGGCGCGCAACTGCTCGAGCCAATCCTCGAAAGCGGGCTGGGCGCGGCGCTCGAACAGGATCTGGCGGGCCTTCATGCGAGCCATGTCGTCGGTGGCGTCGTGCTGGCGGCGTTCTTCAACCTCGATCAGGTGCCAACCGAAAGGCGACTGCACCGGCTGGCTGATTTCGCCCGGCTTCAGGGCGTTCATGGCGGCCTCGAACGGCGGCACGGTTTCGCCCGGGTTCAACCAACCCAATTCGCCGCCCTGCGGAGCGGTGGCGTCCTGCGAATACTGGCGCGCCATGTCCTCGAACTTGGCTCCGCCGCTCACCAGACGCTGACGCACCTGCTCCAGGCGCTGACGCGCCATTTCGTCGCTCATGACGGTAGAGGTCTTGATGAGGATGTGGCGGGCGCGCGTCTGCATCACTTCCACCGGACCTTGGTGCGCAGGCGCTTGCGCCGGCGCGGCGGCAGGCTGCGGCGCCTGGGCCGGCGCCGGGGCGCGAGCCGTGCGGGCAGGCGCCGGTTGGGCGGTGCCGCGGTCCATCACCTTGATGATGTGGAAGCCATTGCCGCTCTGGATCAGGCCGCTGACCTGTCCCTTCTGCAAATTGCCGATGGCCTGTACGAACAGGTCGGGCCAGCCGTCCAACGGACGCACGCCCATGACCCCGCCCTGCAGGGCTTCGGGGCCGTCCGACGCTGCGGCAGCCAGGCTGGCGAAGTCGTCGCCGCGCTTGGCCTGCGCCAGCAGGCCTTCAGCCTTCTTGCGCAGCACCGCCAGTTGATCGGGCGACGAGCCCTCGGGCACGCGCACCAGGATCTGGGCCAGGGCGTACAGCATCGGGCCGGACGGCGCGGCAGCCTGCTGGGGTTCGGGCTGCGGCTGGGCTTGCGGTTGCGGAGCCGCTTGCGGCGCGGCGCCGAACGCCGGGTTGCGGCGCTGGTCTTTCAGGAAGGCATCGACTTCGGCATCCGAAATCACGATAGTGGAATCCACTGCGCGCTGGCGCAAGCGATCCGTGCGGATCTCGTCGCGCAGCGACTTGCGGTAGCTATCCCAGTTCGTGCCGGATTTTTCGATTTCCTGGCGCAATTGGGCCACGGATATCTTGTTGCGGGCGGCGATGGTCTGGATGGCCTGGTCAATTTGCGCGTCGTCGACGCGGATGCCCAGGCGATCGGCTTCGTGACGCTGCACGCGCTCCATGATCAGGCGTTGCAACACCTGGTGCTGCAGGGTCTGGTCGTCGGGCACCTGGATGCCGCGGGTCTTGAGCTCGCCCGAAATACGCAGCGACGCGTCGCGCAGTTCGCGCAGCGTAATCACGTCCTTGTCCACGACCGCGGCAATACCGTCGACGAATTGCTCGCCCTTCGGCGCCGGCGCAGAGTTCTTCTGCGCGGCGGAACTCGCCTTGGCGCCACTATTCGCGGCCTTGCCGCCCTGTTCGGCCGCATGGGCGACGGGCAAGCTGGCGCACACGGCCAGCAGCAGCGCATTGCCGGAGAGGCGGCGCAAAGAGTGCAACCTACGCATCATTCATACCTTTCAAATGTGGTCCCGGTGGGCACTGGCGGCGTAATGCGCGAGTAGCCGGGGATACTTCTGTTCAGCAGGTTCATCGGATCGGTTCCCAGGGAACCAAGGCCCGTCAGCTCAAGCTGGAAGAACAGTGCCGAGTTGGCGTCGGTGGCGGACACCGCGTACCGCTGGTAGACCACGCGGCCCACCCAGCAGCAATCTCCCTTGTACTCCAGGCCGGCGATGGCCTGGGTAACCCGGGGCGAATCGGTCGTGCCGGCCACCGTGCTGGACGGACCGCTACGCAGCGAATAGTCCACCCGGCCCACGCCATACCAGCGCTTGGAGAACGGCCATTGCATCGCCAGGCTCACCTGGTTCTGCCCCTGCGCCTGATACTGGACGCCAGGCTGGGGATCACGCTGGTACCGGTAGGACACCGCCACCGTCGTCAAACGTTGCGGCGACCAGCGCGCGCTGATCAATCCGCGCGACCAGTTGCTGTCGTAGGGATTGTATTGCGCGGCGATATCGGTGCTGAGCGTATCGGTCAGGGCGGCGCTGGCGCCCAGCAGGAAGTCGGAGCGCACGTTCTCGCGCGGCGTCTCGCCAGGCAGCGTGACCTTCTGATCGGCAAAGTACAGACGCTGCGCGACCCCGAGCGACATGCGCTCGAAACCGGTGTTGGCATCCAGCCAGCGCGTCGTCAAGGCGGCAGTCAGCTGGTTGGCGTTAGCGATACGGTCCCAGCCGCCCGTGTAGATGTTCTCTTCGAACGCCTGCGAAAAGCTGAAGTCCGCCAGGGAGGTGTCAAAGACGGGCAGCTTGGACTGGTCGCGGTACGGCACATACAGGTAGTACAGGCGAGGTTCCAGGGTCTGCGTGGACGCCTTGCCGAACAAGGTGGTGTCGCGCTCGAAAACCAGGCCGGAATCCAAGGACAGGATCGGCACCGTGCGAGACTGCGAACGCGGCATGTCCGGGTTCAGGTTATACCAGTCGGTGTCGTACTGGGTGTAATTGACGCCGGCCTTGGGGACGATGAACCAGCCCGGCTTGACGATGGGATAGGAAACCGTGGGATAGGTCTGGAAACGGTTGCCATCGGGTCCCAGGCGTTGGCCTTCGAACAGCGAGCGGCGGAAACGGACGGCGGTGGACGTCCAGTCCACATCGAAACCGCCCCAGTCATAGCGCGCGCCGCGGAAATAGAGTTCAGGCTCCTTGTCGTAAGGAGGCGCCAGCGGAGCGTCGGGATCCTGCAGCGTCTGGTACTTGTAGACCTGCGCGTAACCGCTCCAGTATCCGGACGCCGACGCCCAGCCCACCCGCGCGCGTTGCGGCAGATACGTGGTGGAAGCCTGGTTCAGGCCCAACTGGGAAATATCGCGGAAATAGTTGTCGTCCGAGACCTTCGCGACATCCCAGTCCGCATAGAACCCATAAGGCAGAAGCTGCTGGTGGCGCCACCAGTACATCCAACGGTCGCTGTCGGTCAGCTTGTCGTTGGGCAGGTAGGTGCCATCCAGGATGCCGCTGTAGCCATTGCCCAGGTAGCGGAACTCTCCGCCCAATTGGAGGCCGCGCTTGGAGAAGTAGCGCGGCTGCACCGTCATGTCGTAGTTGGGAGCCAGATTCAGGTAGTACGGGATCGAAAAATCGAAACCGCCCTGGCTGGTCGTGCCGTAAGTGGGCATCAGGAAGCCCGACTTGCGCTCCCGCTTGACCGGGAAAGTCATGTAAGGCGATGCCAGGATGGGCACGTCCTTGAAGTACAGCACGCCGCTGCGCGCCACGCCTTCGTTCTCGTCGAAGTCGATGTCGACGGTCTTGGCCTTGATGTACCAGGACGGCGTTTCGCAAGCGCAACCGCTATATGTCACCGTTTGCAGCCGCATCTGCGACCGGCTGAAAATGTCCGCGTGCTCGGCGACGGCAAAACCGCCGTTGGCGCCCATCCAGAAATTGGGCTTTTCGATCTGGCCCGAGGACTTGTCCACGTTGAACGTGGCGTTCGGTCCGATCACCAGGGTGCCGTCGCGCATCATGCGCGCGCTGCCCTGGACGTCGACTTCGCCCGTGTCCTTGCGGTAGTTGATGCGGTCGCCCTTGATGACGCTATCGATGCGGCGCACCTGGGCGTTGCCGGTCAGGGTCAGGTCGGAATCCGGATCCCCATCGATGGTGTCCGCTTCCATGAAAGCGGGGATGCTGTCGTCCGGCAGGCGGTGGATCCGCAGGCCCGGCGAGGTGCGCAACACGGGGGTCGCCGAGGTCGACGACGCGGCGGGAGCACTGCCCGGGCTACCTTGAGCCTGGACGGCTCCGGCGGCAACACTGACAGCAGAGAGGATCAACCATCGAACCTTGCGCACGAGTGAAAACAGCCCTTTTTGACGATGGTGGGAACGCGACACCGGCACCCACGAAGGGCCAATGCTAACGGAAACGAGCCGGTATTATAGAGAAGCCGCGCCATAGGCCCAGACTTATGTGCTCGGGACACGAATCTCAGCAACATTGCCTTTCTGACACGGATCTTCCTTGAAAAACGATCACGACCCCCGCCTGGAGCAGATCCGCGCCTGGCTGGGCAACCTGCCCGCCGCCCTGAATCTCGCCGTCGACACGCTGCGCCCGGCATCCGCCGACGCCAGCTTCCGCCGCTACTTCAGACTGGATGCCGGCGACCGCACTCTGATAGTCATGGACGCGCCGCCCGCGCACGAGGATTGCCGCCCCTTCCTCCACGTGGACCGCTTGCTGGCGGACGTAGGCCTGAACGTGCCCGCGGTGCTGGAACAAGATCTGGACCAGGGCCTGCTGCTGCTCTCCGACCTGGGTGAGCAGACCTATTACCAGCGTATCCAGGCCGGCCTGCCGGACAGCCAGCTCCAGACGCTGTACCGCGAGGCCCTGGCCGCCCTGGTCCGCCTGCAGCAGGCGTCCACCGCCGGCCTGGGCACCTATGACACCACCCGCCTGGCCGACGAACTCAAGCTGTTCCCCGAGTGGTACGTGCAGAAGCACCACGGCGTCACGCTGGACGACAAGACCGCGAACGGCCTGGACAAGATCTTTGCGCTGCTGTCGACGAGCAATGGCGGCCAGGCCCAGGTGCTGGTGCACCGCGATTACCATTCGCCCAACCTGATGGTCTGCGACCAGCCCCAATATGGCCCCAACCCGGGCATCATCGACTTCCAGGATGCGCTGGCGGGCCCCATTACCTACGACCTGGCTTCGCTCGTGACGGACGCCCGCACCACCTGGGAAGAACCCCAGCAACTGGACTGGGCCATCCGCTACTGGGAAATGGCACGCGCCGCAGGCCTGCCGGTAGACGCGGATTTCGCCGAATTCCACCGCGCCTATGAATGGATGGGACTGCAACGCAACCTGCGCATCCTGGGCGTATTCGCCCGCCTGCACCACCGCGACGGCAAGGCGCACTACCAGGCTCACATGCCGCGCGTGAGCGGCTACGTCCGGCAGGTGGCCCAACGCTATGGCGTCTTCACGCCGCTGCTGCGTCTGCTGGACCAGCTGGACAACCGCCAGGTCAGCGTCGGGTACACGTTCTGATGCGCGCCATGATACTTGCGGCGGGACGCGGCGAACGCATGCGCCCGCTGACCGACCGCCTGCCCAAGCCTCTATTGTCCGTGGGAGGCCAGCCACTGATTGTCTGGCACCTGCGACGCTTGGCGGCCGCAGGTATACGCGACATCGTCATCAATCACGCCTGGCTCGGCCACGAAATCGAGCGGGCGCTGGGCGATGGCAGCGCACATGGCGTGCGCATCCGCTATTCCGCGGAGGCCACCGCCCTGGAAACCGCCGGCGGCATCGCCCAGGCGCTGCCCCTGCTGGGCGACGCGCCCTTCCTGGTTGTCAACGGCGACGTCTGGTGCGACTGGGATCCCGCCGCGGCCGCAGGCCGGGCCCGCGCCCTGCGCGATGGTGGCGCCTGGCTGCTGCTGGTGGACAACCCGCCCCAGCATCCCGCTGGCGATTTCCGGCTCGAGGCCGACGGCACCGTCCATGCCCAGGGGGAACCGCGTTTGACCTTTGCGGGCATCGGCGTCTACCATCCCTCGTTGTTCGCCGACGTCCCTCGGGGCGCGGCGGCGCCTCTGGCGCCTTTGCTCCGGCAGGCCATGGCCCGCAATCTGGTGCACGGCGCGCGCCATGAAGGCAAGTGGACGGATGTCGGCACGCCGCAGCGGCTCGCGGACCTGGATGCAGAACTCGACGCTCGGCCGCGCTGATGTCCACATATTTCACAATATCAAGGTGCGCAACCAGGCTTGTCCGCGCACCCAACGGCCCCGGCTAACGGGGTATTCTCTAGCGCTTTGACCTGCGCGCGCTGCGCGCGGGCGAGCAAACACACAGGAAGTTTTCTAGGAATGGGGATGTTTGGAAGATCGCAACGGGCTGTATTCAAGCCCTCCGTGTACCAGCCCGGCCAACGCACGCGCCGCATGCCGCGCTGGCTGGTCCTGCTGCTGGTGGGCATCGCCCTGGGCGCCGGCGGCGTGCTCTTCCTGCAGACAAACTACGGCCCGCAACGCCTGACCGTGGAGCAATCCGAGCAACTGCATAGCGAGCTCAGCACGGCCAACCTGGAACGCCAGCGCCTGCAAAGCCAGCTCGAGGAAGCCACGCAGCAGCGCGACGCCAACAAGGCCGGCCATGAAAAGCTGACCTCTGACCTGGCCGAGGCCCGCAGCAAGATCGAAACCCTGAACAAGGAACTGGTGCTGTTCCAGGACGCCATGCCCGCCGATCCCCGCGGCGGCAACCTGGGCATCCGCTCCGCCACCTTCAAGCGCGCCCCCGGCCTGCTGGACTACCAAGTGCTGGTCATGCGCGAAGACCGCCAGGGCGCGCCGTTCAAGGGCACACTGACCTTCTCCATCGACGGCACCTACCCCAATGGGCGCGCCGCCACCGTCACGCCGGAAGGCCCCGCCCTGAACGTCGACCGCTATGACTACGCGCTGGGCCAGTTGAAGCTGCCCGACGGCTTCACGGCCAAGGTCGTGGTGCTGCGCGTGCTGGACGGCGCCCAGAAACAGCAAGCGATGCGTATCTATTACGTGCGCAACTGATACCGGTTCGCGCCCCAAGACCCGCCCTGATCCGGCGGGTTTTTTTTGCCTGTCGAATATGGTTGCGTGCGCAACCTCTTGCGCATATAGTTGCGCAAACAACCAATTATTGGAGACATCATGCCGCTCCCCGCGCACGTCCCCGTCCTGATCGCCGGCGGCGGCCCCGTCGGCCTGACACTTGCCGCCCTGCTGGCCGAATACGGCATCGCCTCGCTGACGCTGGAGGCGGACGACGACTATTGCAGCGGCAGCCGCGCCATCTGCATTTCGCGGCGCTCGCAGGAAATCATGGGTTGGGTCGGCGCCGACGCCCCGCTGACGGCCACGGGACTGCCCTGGACCGGCGGCCGCAGCTACTTCCGCAATAGCGAAGTCCTGCATTTCGAAATGCCGCACGATCCGCTGCAGCGGTACGCTCCCATGGTCAATATCCAGCAGTACGCCGTCGAGGAGTACGCCCACCAGGCCATGCAGCGGCATCCGGAACTGGCCGCGCTGCGCTGGTCCGCGCGGCTTGTCGGCCTGCGGGCGACTGCCACGGGCGTCAGCGCGGAGGTGGACGCCGAAGGCAGCCGCCAGACCGTGCGCGCCGACTGGCTGATCGCCTGTGACGGCGGCCGCAGCACCGTGCGCGAGGCCATGGGCCTGAAGCTGGAAGGCATGCAGTACGAAGGCCGCTATGTCATCGTCGACATCGAACAGGAATCGACCCGCCCGGTGGAGCGCCTGGCCTGGTTCGACCCGCCGTCCAACCCCGGCTCCACGCTGCTCATGCACCGCCAGCCCGGCAATGTCTGGCGGGTGGACTATCAGATCCGCGACGACGAAGATCCGCAAGAGGCCGTCAAGCCGGAGAATGTACTGCCTCGCGTGCAGAGCCATCTGGACATGATCGGCGAAACCGCGCCCTGGAAGCCGCTATGGATTTCCATCTACAACGCCAAGTGCCTGACGCTGGACCGCTACCGCCACGGACGCGTGCTGTTTGCCGGAGACGCCGCCCATCTGGTGCCGATTTTCGGCGTGCGGGGCCTGAATTCCGGACTGGACGACGCCGGCAACCTGGCCTGGAAGCTGGCCTGGGTAATGCGCGGACTGGCACCCGCCAGCCTGCTGGACAGCTATAGCGTCGAGCGCGTCCATGCCACCCGCCAGAATCTGGCCTATGGCGCCAAGAGCACGGAATTCATGGCCCCGCCAGACTTCGGCTTCCGCCTGATGCGCGAAGCCGCCCTGCGCCTGGCGTTATCGGACGAGCGTGTGCGCCCGCTGATAAACCCGCGGCAATCCGCGCCCATTTCCTATGACGCCTCGCCCCTGAACCTGGAGGATGGCGCGCCGCAAGCGGGCGCCGCCGCCGCACCCGGCCAGCCCGCGCCCGAGGCGCTGCTGGAGGATGCAGGCGCGCCGCTGTACCTCAGCGCCTGCTTCGGTGCTGGCTTCGTGGCGCTGGCGTTGGATCCGGACGCCGGGCTGACGGCGGAACTGGACGCCCTGGCAGCCGCCACGCACGGCGCCCTCCGCCCGCTCCGCGTGCTGAAGGCCGGCAACGGCGCCTTGCTGGATGCCCACGGACAACTTCGGAAGCGCTATGGCGCGCAAGCCGGCACCGTCTATCTGTTGCGGCCCGACGGCTACGTACTGGGACGCTGGATCGCGCCTGCGGCCGCAACCCTGCGCGCCGCGCTCGCGCCCTACTACCCTTCGATCACTCTGGATGCGCGGAAGGAAGAACAAGCATGAACCACGACGAACTGGACCAGGTCTACACCGCCATGGCGCAGACCTTGACGCGCGTGGGCGAAGCGCAGACTTCGCTTTTCCTGTCGATCCTGAGCCTATCGCTGATCGCGCGATTGACGGACACGCGCGACGCGGCCGCGCTATTGGCGCAGGCGGAAGCCGCCTGCCTCGCCAATGGCGCTGTGGCAAACTATCCCGCCTCCGATCCTCTCCCGCCCACGTGAACCCTCCCGCTCTCGAACGATTCCTGACCTACCGCCTGCACGTGCTCAACAAGATCACGGATCGGGACACGAATCGAGCCTATCTGGAAGACTGCGGTATTCCGCTAGGCGAAGCGCGCTGCCTCGCGGCCATCGGCCGCTACGCGCCCTTGTCCGTCAACGACCTGGCGCGCGCGGCCAACCTGAACAAGGGTCAGGCCAGCCGTTCCGCGCAGGCGCTGGTCGACCGCGGCCTGGTCGAGAAAACCCTGTCCGCGACCGACGGACGCGGCGTGGTGCTGGCGCCTACCCAGACCGGGCTGGCGCAGTACCGACGCATCATCGACCTGATTGCCCGCCGCAACGACGAAATATTCGGCTGCTTAAGCGCCGACGAACAGCGCCTGCTGGGCAATCTGCTGGATCGCCTGATCGACCATCTGCAGCCGGATGCCGGCGCAGACGACTAGGCGGCCTGTCCCGGGACGGAGCGCGCCCGGCCCTAGGACTTGGGCGCGGTGGCGCCCATCTGCGCGGCGGCTTCGTCCATGAACTGCGCCATGCGCACGTCCAGTTCGGTCACGCCGCCGGCGTCATGGGTGGTCAAGGTCACGTCCACGCGGTTATAGACGTTGGTCCATTCGGGATGATGGTTCAGCTTCTCCGCGAACATGGCGACGCGCGCCATGAAGCCGAACGCCGCATTGAAATTGGGGAAGCGGAAGCGCTTTTCAATGGCATCGCGCATCGCTACCGCCTGCCAGCCGGACAAGGCGGCCACGGCGGTATCGGTGCCGATGCGGGCGGGAGGAAACATGCTCATGACGGACTCCGGAAAAAAAGGCGGCGGCGCATTGCGCCAGCCGCCTCGTACACTGGGCTGGCCCAGGCTTACTGCTGCACTGCGTACAGGTAGATTTCCACCCGGCGGTTCAGCGCGCGGCCTTCGGCGGTCGCATTGTCGCCGATAGGATCGTTGGGCCCGCGACCCTCGACCGTCAGACGCGTGGCGGCGACACCCTGCTTGCTCAGGTAGTCCGTCACGCTCTTGGCGCGGTTGACCGAAAGCGTCTGGTTGTGCGCCAGCGCACCGGTGCTGTCCGTGTGGCCGACGACCTTGGCCCGCAGTTCAGGATGCTGGTTGAGCGAACGCGCCACGCTGTCCAACACGGGCAGCAAGGCCGGCTTGAGCTGCGTCTTGTCGGTATCGAACGACACGCCGCTGGGAATGTTGACCTTCAGGCTGCCATCGGGCATTTCCACCACGTCGATACCCAGCGACGAAGCGCCCGATTTCTGCACGTCTTCCTTGACGACCTTCCAGTTGTAGCCGACCAGGCCGCCCGCCACCGCGCCAATACCGGCCCCAATGGCCGCGCCCTTGCCATGGCCGATCAAGGCGCCGATACCGGCGCCTATCGCCGCGCCGGCGCCCGTACCTACGGCAGTATTGGTCTGCTGCTGCGTGGCGCATCCCGCCAGCAGCGCCCCCGCTGCCGCAACCACTGCGATCCGGTTGAATATTGTTCTTGAGCTCATGGCAACCTCCACTTAATCCGTCGGTGTGCCGGATGATTCCGGCCAGAACATGCTAGCAAGCGCGGGACGCAAGACCGGCAACATTTTGTACTTCCGGAAGGGCTGCAGAGATAGCGCGGCCGCTCACCGAAGTGGCTAGCGGTCCACCGCGCAACAATAGGCTACATTCCTGCGGTCACGGCAGCCGGCCTGCGGGGTGGAGGCCGGCGCCGGTCCCTAGCGCTGCTGGAACGTCCGGCGCGCCACGTTCAGCGACACCATGGCCATGAGGGCCATGGCCAGCAGGTAGTAACTGGGCGACAGCTTGGAATCGGTGGTGGCGATCAGCCAGGTCAGGATGAACGGGGCGAAACCGCCAAAGATCGTCACCGCAATGTTGTAGCCCAGGGACAGGCCGGTGGTGCGCACCTGCACCGGGAAGATGGCGGACATCAGCGCCGGCATGGGCGCGAAGTATGCCGTCGCCAGCAAGCCCAG
Organism: Achromobacter sp. D10; assembly: GCF_035282245.1. Lineage (NCBI taxonomy): Bacteria > Pseudomonadati > Pseudomonadota > Betaproteobacteria > Burkholderiales > Alcaligenaceae > Achromobacter > Achromobacter sp. D10. The sequence goes on along the minus strand of NZ_JAYJLE010000002.1, from coordinate 79,352 downwards.
AATGACCTGGACGATCATCAACATGCTCACCGTGGGATACGAAACCAGCAGATAGAACAAGGGGTAGCACAGCACTGCCGTCAGCAGGGCCGCGGCCGTCATGATGCGCGCCGGTCCGATCCGGTCGGCCAACGTGCCGACGAAAGGCGCGCCGGCGGTCATGATGACGCCCGTGACCAGCGTTGCCAGAAAGCCGATGGTGGGCGGCAGGCCCAGCTGGCGGATCGAGTACGTGGGCATGTACAGGGCCAGGTAGTTGCCCACCGAGCCCAGCGCCACGAAGCCCACCGTGACCAACAGGCGCAGCTTTTGTCCGGCGAACATGTCGCTCAGCGGCGAAGCCGATGCCTGCGCCGCGCTGAACTCCGGCGTTTCATCCATATGATGGCGGATGTAGTAGCCCACAGGGGCGATCAGCAGGCCGAAAACGAACGGAATGCGCCAGCCCCAGCTTTCCAGCTGCGCCTGGGTGAGCGTCGCGTTAAGCACCGCGCCAAACAGGGCGGCCAACAAAATCGCCGCCCCCTGGCTGGCGACCTGCCAGCTCGCGTAATAGGCCCGGCGGTCCGGCGCGTACTCGATGAGAAACGCCGTCGCGCTGCCGAACTCGCCCCCCGCAGAAAAGCCCTGGATCAGCCGGGCGACCAGGATGATGATCGAGGCGGCCACGCCGATCTGCGCGTGCGTGGGCACCAGAACGATGATCAGCGTGCCCAGCATCATCAGGAAAATGGATGCCGTCAACGCCGCCTTGCGGCCCGCCCGGTCGGCATAGCTGCCAAGCACGATGGCGCCCAACGGACGCATCAGGAATGACACGCCGAACGTGGCCAAGGCCAGCAACAGCGAGGAACTCTCGCTGGCGGACGGAAAGTAGAGCTTGGCGATGATCAGCGCAAAAGTGCCATACGCGATCATGTCGAACCATTCAAGCGCGTTGCCTATGGACGCCGCGATCACCGCGCGCCGTGCCTGGGCGCGCCGGTCGGTTGATGGCGCCGCCTGGTTGCGGCCAACGGCCGCCGCGTTCCACGTTGTCTTCTCCGAGTAAGCCATTTTTCCCTCTGTTTTTTTGAAGAATAACTATCGATCAATGCTCGGGCCGGCTATCGCCAGATGGCCCGCCAGCTTTTCCATGAACTGTTCGCACAGGCTGATCTGAGCCAGCGCGACATACTCGTCGGGCCGGTGCGCCTGCTGCAGGTTGCCCGGTCCGCAAATGACGGCCGTCATGCCTGCCCGCTGGAACAAGCCGGCCTCGGTGCAATACGCCACCTTCTCGGTGCCGCGCGACCCGGTCAGCGCCTGCGCCAATTGCGAGATTTCGGCGGCCGCGGCGGTATCGAAGCCGGGAACCTCGGCCAGCGCCTCCAGCTCGATGTCGGCCTGCGGGTTCTCCGCCTTGATGCGGTCGCGCAGTTCGCCGGTGATGTAGCGGCGCAAGCCGCCGATCACGTCTGGCGCCAGCACGCCTGGAATGGTGCGAAATTCGAATTCGAACTGGCAGCGGTCAGGAATCGTATTGACGGACAGGCCGCCGGAGATCGTGCCAGTGTTTGCCGTGGTGTACGGCACCTCGAAATCATGGTCGAAGGGGCCGCTCTGCCGATGGCCATCGGCCATGTCGCGGATGTGGCAGATCGCCCGCGCGGCATATTCGATCGCGTTCACGCCACGCGGGGTCAACGATGAATGCGCGGCATGCCCGTGCACGGTGCAGCGGTACAGATTGCTGCTCTTGTGCGCGGAGATGACCCGCATTTCGGTGGGCTCGCCGACGATGCAGCTGTCGGGCCGGATCTCCAGCCGCGCCAGCTCGCGCAGCATCGCGTCCGCGCCCAGGCAGCCGACCTCTTCGTCATAGCTCAGCGCCAGATGCAGCGGCACGCGCAGCCGTCGCGACGTGAAGGCCGGCAGCATGGCGAGCGCCGTCCCGATAAAGCCCTTCATATCGCAAGTGCCGCGTCCATACAGCCGGCCATCGCGCACTTCGGGCGCGAACGGATCGCTGCTCCAGGCCTGGCCGTCCACCGGCACGACGTCGGTATGGCCCGACAGCACCACGCCGCCCTGGGTGCCGCCGTCGTGGGCAGGCACGGTCACGAAAAGGTTGGCCTTCTTGCCATCGGCGTTGTAGATGAGCCTGGGCGCCAGCCCCACCGAGACCAGGTGGTCGCGCACCGTTTCGATCAGGCCAAGATTGGACAGGCGGCTGGTCGTGTCAAAGCGCACCAGCCGTTCTATCCATTCCAGGGAACGGGGAAGCTCTGCAGTATTCATGAGTCGTACCTAAGGTTGAGGTCTGGCGCCGCCGTTCAGGCTGTCTTGCTCCGGGCCGCGTCCAGAAAGCGCGATAGTCTAGCCACGCCTTCGTCCAGGCGGTCGTGCGCGCTGGCGTAGCACCAGCGCAGATAGCCCTCGCCCTCCGGACCGAAAGCCGTTCCCGGCGCCAGGCCCAAGCCGCCTCGCACGACCAGGTCCTTGCAGAACGCGAGGCTGTCCGAGACGCCGCGGATGCGGAAAAACGTGTACATCGCGCCGGGCGCGGCGCCAGCGAGCTCGACGCCGGGCACCGCCCCCAACTTGGCGGCCAGGTGGTCACGCGCCAGCCGCAAGCGCGCCGCCGTGCGCGCGATTACGGGCTCGCCCCGTTCCAGCGCGCACAACGCGGCGGTTTGCACAAAGCCGGGCGTGCACGTATTGCTGTATTCGATGAGCTTGCCGATCTCCGGCAGCAAGCCTCGCGGCACCACGACCCACCCCACGCGCCAACCCGTCATCAGCCAGGCTTTGGAAAAAGAGTTGCAGCTGACCACACGGTCATCCGGCGCGGCGATGTCCAGGAAGGTCGGCGCCACGGCGCCTTCGTAGTAATAGCGTTCGTAAACGTCGTCGGAAATGATCCAGATGCCATGCTTGCGGCAATGCTCCAGCACGACGCGCTGCTGCTCCGCCGTCATCACCCAGCCCGTGGGGTTGTTCGGCGAATTCACCAAAAGCGCCTGCACATCCGGCGTCAACGCACTGAGCAAAGCGTCCAGGTCCAGCCGCCAACCGCTTTCGGAAAACGACAGTGCAACGGTAGTCACCTGCGCGCCCAGCACCTTGGGCATTTCCACCAGGTTGGGCCACAGGGGCGTCACCGCGACGACGTGGTCTCCCGCGCCCACGATGGCTTGGACCACGGTCATGAGCGCCGACGTACCCGAACTGGTGATGGCAATGTTGTCGACCTCGCGCTGGCCGTGCAAACCGCTCACGTAGGCGGCCAGGCGCTCGCGCAGCGCAGGCACGCCCAGCGTCTGGACGTAGAACGTCTGCCCCGAGGCAATGTGGGCAATGGCGGCCTCGCGGAACTCGGCCGGAGTCTGCTCGTCGGGCTCGCCGAACCAGAATGGCAGCACGTCGGCGCTGCCCATGCCTGCATTGGCGACCTCCCGGATTTGCGACGAACGCAAAGTCTGCACGCTGGCGCGCGCCGTCGCACTGAAGTCGCTGGAAGATACTGCTGTGTTCATGCCTGTTCCTATTCCTGTCGCCTTGGACGTTGGGGGTTGCGCTGCCCGCTCAGAGGCATGCCGTGTCGAACTGCGCGCGCGCCTGGCGGGCGCCACGGGCCAGCCAGGCCACATCGGAGTGCAAGGCAATGAACTGCACGCCCAGCTTGCGGTAGCGCGCCGCCTCGTCGGGATCGTTGGCGAAGATGCCGACCGCCTTGCCCGCCGCCTTGCCGGCCTCGATCACGCGGGCGACGGCATCGCGGACGTCTGCATGGGTCATATCGCCCAAGCGGCCGAGACTGGCCGCCAGATCGGCCGTGCCGACGAAGAGGCAGTCCGCTCCGTGCAAGGCCGCAATGGCCTCCACGTTGCGCACCGCCTGCGCCGACTCGATCTGCAGGATCGCGCAAGCCTGCTCATTGGCCTGCGTGACGTAGGAAGGGTCCATTCCGTAGGTGCCGGCCCTCACCAGTCCCGCCACGCCGCGCACGCCGCCATTGCCCTCGAAGGGAAAACGCATCGCGGCGATGGCATTGCGCGCATCGTCGGCGGTGTCGATATTCGGGAAAATGACGGTCCTGGCGCCGCAATCCATGGCGCGCTTGACCAGCGCCGGATCGTTCGTCGTCACGCGCACGATCGGATGCGCGGCGGCGCCATGCGCGCGCGCGGCATCGATCGCCTGTAATTGCGCTGTCAGGCCCGCCACGTCGTTAGGCGCATGCTCCATGTCGACGACCAGCCAGTCGAAGCCGCAATGCGCCATCGCCTCGGCCACCGCGGGACTTGCGAGGGTCAGCCAGCAACCCTCGGAAGGCTCCAGGGCGCGCAGCGCCGCGCGTATCGGATTCGGATCTTTCATGTCTGCTCCATAGTGATCAAACGGGGAGCATTTCCAGTGCCGATGCCCCCTCAAATGGCCAAACAAAGATACCGGAGCAGAATCGCGAAGATTTCCGATTTTTCAACGCAAATGTGTAATATTTTGGATTGAAATTATCAAAACTCTCAATTTCTTGGAAAAATTGTGCAGAACAAGAATTTCGACCCTACTGACCTCCAAATCCTGGCCGCTTTGCAGGTCGACGGAAGGCTGTCCAGCGCCGATCTGGCCGAACGCGTGTCGCTGACGCCCTCGCCCTGCTGGCGGCGCGTCAAGCGTCTGGAAGACGAAGGCGTCATCCGCGGCTATCGGGCCGAAGTCGACGTCAAAAAGCTCGGCTTTGGCGTAACCGCATTCGTGTGGATTTCTTTGGATAAAAAAGGCGCCGAACACGTCAAGGCGTTCGAGGACGCCATCCGGCATGTGCCGGAAGTCCTGACCTGCCATTGCGTGTCAGGCCGCTACGATCACCAGTTGACGGTCATCGCCCGCGACCTGGATGCTTTCGGCGATCTGGCGCGCTATGTCCTTGGCGCCTTGCCGGGCGTGAAAGAGGTATACACCTCTTTCGTGCTGAAGGAAGTCAAGGGACTGGGCGACGCGATTTCCTTGCCGGCGGATTGACGGATCGGGTAGCACCGGGACTCGGCTCAGCCAAAGCGCTGCAACCATGGCAGCGCCGCGTCCAGCTGGGCGGATTCGACTTCCGGCCGCGGCGCGCCTTCCGGTAGCGTCAGTCCGATCCGGTTGTGCCAGTAAGTGCGCAAGCCCACCTTGCTGGTGCCGAACATGTCGTACCCGGAACCGGCGACGAACGCCGCTTGTGATGGCTCCACCCGCAGCTGCGACAACGCCAGCGCATAAGGGCGCGGGTCGGGCTTGTAGAAGCCAGCCTCCTCCGACGTCACCACCACATCCCAGTCCACACCAAGCAAATCGGCGGCGCGCCGCCCCAGGCGGGCGGAACAGTTCGTGACCACGGCCAGGCGGCAATGCGGCCGCAGCGCCGACAACAGCTCACGGGCACCGTCCCACGCAGGCAGCTCGTCCCAGCAGGCCTCCAGCGCAGCAGGCGCGGCTGCCGGCAGACCAACCGCCGTTGCGGCTTCCTGCACCAGGCGCTCATAAGGCTGATAGGCGCCGCAACCATAGGTGCGCCGCAAATACTCCGCGCGCCAGGCCCGTCCTGCAGCCTCGGACCCGGCGGCGCGGTTCCATACGGTCCAGGAATCGAGCAAGGCAGTCAGCAGATCGAACAGCACGGCACGGGGATAGGCGGGAACAGCGGAGGGACTGGACATGCGTGGCTCTCTGGGATGGCAGTCAGACCACTATAAAGAGGCTTGCATCCGCTGTGGTTCAGCGATGGTTTACCCAGAATTAAGCTCGGGCTTAACCGGGCGAGATTCCATACAGCGTGCCAGAGATATTTCCATGCCCGGTGCTGGGCGCGGCGCGTTGCACAGGCCCCGAAGCGGGGAACAGAAACGAAAACAAAAAGGCCGTTGACGATGTACGTCAACGGCCTTTGAATTCTGGTGGGCTGTGAGTGGCTCGAACACTCGACCTACGGATTAAGAGTTCTAAAGGCCGCTTTTTTAGCAAATTTGAAGCAGCAATACCAACACCATAAGGCATTGATAAATATAAATTTCCACATAGAATAGCATCGCACGGCATACATCAACACACACGCCAACTGCTTACATGGCGTTTACACGACTCTGCGATGACTAACGATCCGCGGTTGACCAAACGCCTAATAGACAGCCTCGATGAACCTGGCCTGTATTGGGACAGCCAGCTCCGAGGTTTCGGATTGCAGATCAGCGGAACAACGAAGACGTACGTAGTTCAAGCGCGGATCAACGGCAAGAGCAGCCGGCAAAAGATCGCCCGCCACGGAGTACTCACCCCCGAACAGGCTCGCGACGAGGCACGGCAACGTTTGGCCCAAATGGCAGCAGGGATCGACCCCAGGCAGGCGCGCCGCGCGCTTTCCCCGCAAGGTGTCACACTCAAAGACGCCCTAGACGCCTACTTTGCCAACAGGGAGCTAGCGCCCAGGACACAGGCTGACTATCGGAAGGTGCTAGCCGATCACTTGTCATGCTGGCAATCAACGCCGCTCACATCGATCAGCCAAGATATGGTCGAGCTTCAACACGCGAAACTTGGTGAGAGTCACGGACACGCGCAGGCCAACATGGCAATGAGACTGCTCAAAGCCGTATTCAACTTTGCGGAGGGGAAATATCAGCGAGCCGATGGCTCTCCCCTCGTCACAACGAACCCGACGAAACGCCTAAATGCACTTAGGCGCTGGTACAAGACGCCTCGACGCGAGAACTACATCCGCGAGGAACAACTCCAGGCTTGGCACGCTGGCGTGCTCGCCATGAGCGATGCGTCTCCTACGGAGGGTACGCGAATCATCCAAGACTATTTGCTATTTGTTCTATTCACCGGCCTGCGACGCACGGAAGCCGCGAGCATTCAGTGGTAATCCCCCCATTTTTAGCGATTGGCAGAAGTAGGAACGCTACGCGGCCATGGCTAACCGCTGTTTTGGGGTAAATCCGCCCAGAGCCATATTTGGGCGCTCGTGATTGTAGGACCACATCCATTGCGTGGCGACGCGCTGTACGTGGTCCAGATCTTCCCAGTGATATTGGGACAGCCATTCGTAGCGCACGGTCCTGTTGAACCGTTCGACGTAGGCATTCTGTTGTGGCTTGCCCGGCTGGATATATTCGAGCTTTATGCCCCATGCCCCGGCCCAGTCGACAATTGCCGCGCTCAGGTATTCGGGCCCGTTATCGCACCGAATGGCCAAGGGCTTTCCCCGCCAGCCGATGATCTGCTTGAGCGTGCGGATCACGCGCTCGGATGGCAGCGAGAAGTCAACCTCAATGCCCAGCGCTTCGCGGTTGAAGTCGTCGATCACGTTGAACACGCGGATGCTGCGCCCATCGGCAAGCTGGTCATGCATGAAGTCCATCGACCATACCTGGTTCACGTTGGTCGGCACGGTCAGTGGCTCGGGCGTCTGCCGAATTAGCCGTTTACGCGGCTTGATCCGCAGATTCAGTTCGAGCTCGCGATAGATCCGGTACACACGCTTATGGTTCCAGCCGAAGCCTCGAACATTGCGCAGATACAGGAAGCACAGACCAAAGCCCCAGTTGCGGTGGTTGTCTGTCAGACGTAGCAGCCAGTTGGCGATCTCCTCGTTCTCGGCGTCCGTCTTGGCGACATACCGATAGCAAGTCTGGCTGACCCGGAACGCCTCGCAGGCCATCCGGATCGATACGCCACGATCCTGCACGGCACGTTGGGCCATCTCGCGGCGGCGAGATGGCCTCACCACTTTTTTTCTAGCGCCTCCGTCACGATCTCGGCCTTGAGCTTCTCCTCGACGTACATCTTGCGCAGCCGGGCGTTCTCGGCCTCCAGCTCCTTCATGCGCGCCATCAGCGATACGGCCATGCCGCCATACTTGGAGCGCCACTTGTAAAACGTAGCCGAGCTGATGCCCAGTTCTCGGCACAGCTCAGGAACGGCAAGACCAGCCTCCACGCGCTTGATGGCTTCAATGATCTGGCTATCCGTAAATCTCGACTTCTTCATGCGGTAGAACTCCTCAACGAGAAAATTCTACTTCTGACCTCATCGCTTTTGCGGGGGGATTACCAACCCACCGACATCTTCAATCGCGCAAGAAAAAACCCTCCGAAGGAGGGTAGAGGAAAACACTGCAAATTTAATAATGGCAGTTATTGCTTCATCTCTCGCAAGAATGACTGCACATCGTCTCTGTCCAATTTGACCCCATGCACTCTATCTGGATCGCCGCCGGGTCGAGCTTTTACTAACATGTCTCCGTAGCCCAGAAGCGCTTCAGCTCCGACTTCATCCAAAATTATGTTGGACTCTGTACTTTTCTGAACAGTTAAAGCAATTCTTGCTGGAACATTGCTCCGCACCAATCCAGAGAAGGTCTTTGCATCCGGCCTTTGCGTAGCCAAAACTAAATGCAAGCCCGAAGCTCTAGCCTTTTGTGCAATACGAACGATCAGATCTTCAAGATCTTTATCCATAAACAAAAGATCGGCTAGCTCCTCAATAAAGATGACAATGTATGGCATCTTCATGCCTTTACGATGCGCCTCAGAAATATTACTAACCTGATAATCTGAGAACGCCTTGTAACGCGATTCCATTTCATTTACGAGGGATACAAGCATTTCCCGTGCTGATTTGGCATCATTTGCCACGCGCCCCTTGTACAAGTAAGAACTATCTTTGTACACCGAGAACTCAACCTGCTTGGGGTCAATAAGAGCCAATTGCAAATTACCGGGACCCTTTGCACTGATTAATGACAGAATCAATGCATGCAAGCACACACTCTTTCCACTACCCGTTGTGCCGCCAACAAGGAGATGGGGAGCCGCAGCCAAATCGAAGGAATATGGAACCCCACTCACATCAACTCCGGGGTAAACCTCCAACCCACTATTATTCTTTATCGATCCAACCCACTCCCGGAATTGCTCGAGGCCGGAATAAACCCAACTTTCTCGAGACCGCGGAACATCGATAAATATTGTCTTAGACTCGTCCCCCCTACTGATAGAAGGCATTGACTTTTGAAGACTAAGTGACAGTGCAAGTCGTTCGAGACCTCGCCGCAACTTATCAAACTGATTAATCTCTGGCAAGTAAACCTTGTACCGTGTCACGCGCGGCCCAGAGAACGAATCCCGAACTTCGCCGTTAACGCCAATATCGGCCATTGCGGCAATCAGTTGTTCAGTCATATCCTCGCCCAACTCCGGCACGGGACTTGACGTGTCTGGCTTTTCTGCTCGAGGGGTAACATCGGGCAAATCCGCTCTACGCACTATCAGCGTCTCAAGGAAACGGTCATAATTTTCACCGGTTGTAAGCCAATCCTCTTGCAAGAGCTTGGCGCCACGATGCCAGTGACGCCGAACGGCTGTTCGAAAGTCATCCATTGAGCGAATAGGGGTGGGAGTAGTACGCGAGTGCGTAACAATTAGCCCAACCCAGGCAGCCATATCCTCTTGCGTAAACAATATCGAAGCGGGAATCTCTGACCCCTTCGCGTCGACGTGCTCATCGTTGAACGGACCGAATGCCAACGAACGACCAATCGCCAGCCGAGCCATATTTGCCTTGGTCGAAAGAGCAAGATTCGACATCAATGCCGTTGTTATGCGATCCGCCTCCAAACTAGTTCGAAAGCGGATGGACGCAACCTGCTGCAGTGTAAACATGCTCACTTCCGCCCCTTCGAAAAATAGCTTCCAGCAACGCCAGTGGTGCGACCGATTCCCTCTCCCACATCTTCATGCTTGAGAAGGTAGGTCTTACCAACATTCGGCGCTATTTTCTGATAGAAGGTATAGTCGATTTCCTCATCCTGAGACAGCAAGATTACTTGGCGATTTGGGTCTGACGTCCAATATGCCAAGATATTTTCACGATGCTGACTATCCAGCCGACCCAGAGGAGTATCAACTACCAGGGGCGCACGAATCCCTGACACCTTCGCCAAGCCTGCAATGAGAGCCGTTGCAAAAATCTGATTTTCGCCAGCTGATCGATCAAAATCGAGCTCATTACCAGTGACACCCAAAATTCGTGCGGAGCCATCCTCAGCTATTTCGATCTTCGAAACTTGGGTTTTGTGAGCCAACCGCTTATATACGTCCGTCATCGCACGACCAAGCGCTTTAACCTTTAACGGGAATAGCGCCGGAATAAGCTCATCAATTACTCGCCTCACTCGCTCCGATTTCTCGATCAAAGCACGTACAGGGCTTGAGGCGTCCAATTTCTGCTTCTCACGTTCATAGTCTGCTCTGAGCGAATGAACCCGGGTCTCTGTTGCAGTAATTGCTCTATCGTCAGCCCGCGCGCGGTCTATTACTTGATCGATTTTTTGCTGAACCTCATCCAAGCGGCGCTTAAGGTCAATGAGAGTTCCATCCCGATCAACCCCCTCAAGTCGCGAGATTTTTCTTCCCAGCTCATCTGAGCGCTGAGACAACTCATTTTGCTCGCTCAATACTTCCTGAATTTCTTTTTGTCCCAAGCCCAACCGCCCCAAGAAGCTCAGCGTCTTAGCTCTATCTCCATCATGAAGGTATTGATGCACAATTTCAGAGGCGCAATTATCCGGGGGAGGATAGAACAAAGCCTCCCATGCTGACTGCATACGCACCTTTAACGCATCGCGCTGACCTGAGGACAATTCCGGTTCGAAGCACGGAGTCAATTGCCGATCAAAGGCCGCTTCAAACTCTACTTTTCTAGGCTCTAATGAGCGTTTCTCGGCTTCCCATATATACCATCTCTGCTCGGCTTCGAGCTGCTGCTTCAATGCATCAAGCAGCTGGCGGGGAGCGAGATGAAATGGCAAACGACCGCTCAGTATCTCTTCTAGTGCCTTCTGAGTTTCACGTATCCGAGCTCTGACTTGCTCGCGCTCCTCAACTAACTCCTTCACCGTGGCGATCCCGCCACCTCCTCCGCCCAAAGAAGTAATCCGGTCCAGAAGCGTCTGCTGCTCAGTACGCAATTGAAGCTTTTCAACATCGTGATCAGCAACGTGTTCTAGCAGTGTCGCGAGCTGCGTCTCCGCCAAAGCAAGATCTTCTGCTAGCGCACCAAAACGCCTCTCATCAACATTGGTGACTTCCTGGCGTTTTCCTGCTTCGTAGTTGCGCAAACGATCAGCCAACGAACGAAGCAATACAACACCAAGCAGACCTTCCAGCCCCTGCTTCACCTGCTCCAAGCGAGATTGGTCAGCAAGCTTCTTAACCTCTTCACCATCAAAGAAGAAAAACGGTGCGACGTGCGCGGGTACAAATAGCTCGTCAAGCATCTCAGAGAGATAGAATCCTCCCTTCCCATCAAGACGAGGGGGGCCGGGTTGATCGCGCGAGATTTCTCGGACAACGGCCTCTTCTTCGCCTGTCCAAGCTCCAGTACTGCTTTTAAAAAACCATTTGCGCGCGATATCGACCGCTTTTGTCTTTGTCCGATGTATCGTAATTCGAACAATCATCGTGTCCAAACCTTCCCGACGAGCCTCGCCATTAAAGGCTCGCTCAAGAAATGTGGGATAGCCTTTACGATCATCAGCCGTCAAACCGGCACGAGCCAAGTGGACTATGGCATCTTTACCAAACAAGCCAAGATACAGCGCTTCCAAAATGGATGTTTTTCCAAATCCATTCATTCCGCCTATCAGGACAATATTTTTGCCGTCCTCAGGTTGGGGAAACTCAAATACTTGCCTTTGATAACTTTTGAAACACGTGAGCTCAAGCTTAGAGATCCACATTGACCTCGTCTCCTTTATTAGTCAATGAGGGCCAGAATTTCTTCAAATCGCTTCATGATTCCATGTGCGCGTTCCTGATGCTGCCTTTCCCTCTGGACAGTCACCAGCTCAGCCAACACATCTACTGGCACGGAATGTTTCTCGCAAATACTTTCGAGAATCGTCCTAGCATCCTCATCAGACCATAAAGGAAGGTCGTTCAAATAGCCGTTCTCTATAAGTTCGTCAGCCATCTGCAAGCCCCTTCTCCTGTTGTAAGTCAGTTGTCCAATGTTGATAAATAAGATCAAGTTCAGCTTCGCTTATGAGCCGCTCACCGTATTGATCCTGCACCGAGAGCAAGCGATCCAGAATTATCTTCCTGGCTTGAATAGTAAAGGGCCCAGGAATGTGCTTGCCCGTAAGGTCAAACGCTAGACGTCCGTTACGACGATACCCCTGTCTAAATCCTGGCTCGTTACGTATTGCCTTCAGCCAGTCACGCATCTCCACCAGCGGCTGAAACTGATGATTGCCTACATCGATAAATCCTTGAAGACTTTTATCTTTTTCAACTACTGTACATGTCCAGCAACCGAATCGACTATTAGGTGTACCGCATCCGGGGGCCTCGTCTTTACTGAGTACGACAGGGCATTCGCCGCCTTCACCATCACGATAGAGCTGAAACAAATCTCCATGACTCCCGCCCCACGGGGGGGACTCGGAGCCTAATATTTCCCAGACATCATCCGTATTAAGCTTCAGGATCGGGCGATAGATTAATGCGCCCTGCAAAGAGCTGTGAGGAGACAAATTTGAAGCACGTAGATTTCGATGCCGCGATATTGATTGATCACGGCTATCGCTCTCTCCCTGACGGACCCCAAGAACCACGATAGCGGCCCCAGACTCAGACACATACTTTTTTATATATTCACTGGTAGGCTGAATTTTCAAACGATCAGTGCACCAGCGCATACTCTGATTGGGACTTGGGTAACCTTTCCCAATCAAGAGCACCCAGAACGATTTATCAATCGGCGGAGTAGTTCGGGCGACATGCACGGGCAAGCCCAAATTTTCCGTGGTCGATGATATGCGCGCGCTAACCGCATCTAAATGCGCGACTACTACCGGGCTCTCGACTAGGGTGTCGTTTGACACCACGTGCACAGTCCTTGTACGCCTAGATGGAGGAATGCTCATAAGCGCCTCCAGCACGGCATGTACGACTAGCGTGCTGTCTTTTCCACCGGAAAATCCAATGATCCAGGGGTAATGCTGGCTTTCGTCAAGGTACTCTCTCCTGACATTAGCTAGCACTTCGCTCCATTTCTCGTGTGCACCCAACTCTAGGGAGTCCGGCACCTCGCCAAATCCGTAATCAGGCTTGATTGCCAAGTCAGACGCCAATTCCTCACTCCTTGCCACACACTACTAAGCGACGCCACACCCGAGCAGAGGCGATTGCCTGTGCATCACGCATCAACAATTAGATACGAACGTTAACTCTGGCCGCCATCGCATGCAAACCGAAATTATAGGCCTCCCCGGGTACGAAGCCGCATTGCCAGAATTGCCTGAACGTTTACATAGCGCTTAGAAAGCAAAAGGCCGTTAGCGATTACTATCGCCAACGGCCTTGGAAATTCTGGTGGGCTGTGAGTGGCTCGAACACTCGACCTACGGATTAAGAGTCCGCTGCTCTACCAACTGAGCTAACAGCCCTGCAACTTCACTCAGTTTCGATTCGCTTTATGGGGCGTTTTTTAGTCCGCTGCCGGTGCGTTTCGTTATGTGTGTAGTGCGAAGAAGCAAGATTATATGCAGCTTTTTTGGTTTGTGCAAGCCGCCCCGAAAAAACTTTGCGGCAGGCTCGCACCGTGTAGCGTCAGGCGGCGTAACCGCCGTCCACCGACAGGCTCGCGCCGGTGATGTAGCGCCCTTCCGGACCAGCCAGGAATGCCACCGTGCCGGCGATGTCGCTGGTTTCGCCATAGTGTGGCAACGACAGCACGGCCACGAGGTCCGCAGCGTGCGCGCCGTCGGCAGGGTTCATGTCGGTGTCGATCGGGCCGGGGTGGACCACGTTGGCCGTGATGCCGCGGCTTCCGAGGTCGCGCGCCAAGCCCTGGGTCAGGCCGACAAGCGCGGACTTGCTGGCGGCATACAGCGCCACGCCGGCACGGCCCGCGCGGCCGGCCAGGCAACTGCCGATGTTGATGATGCGGCCGCCATCCGGCATGGAGGCCTGGGCCGCCTGGATGGCGACAAAGGGCGCGCGCACATTGACGTCCATGGTGCGCTCATAGTCGTCGAGGCTGGTCTCGCCGATCGCGCCGGTGAGGAAAATGCCGGCATTGTTCACCAGCACGTCTATCGGGCCTAGTTCGCCAATGGCCTGCTCGACCGCGGCGCGGACTGCGGCCGCGTCCGCGGCGTCCGCCTGGATGGCGCGCGCGCGGCGGCCATCCACGGACAGTTCCGCCGCCAGCGCCTGCGCGGTCGCCGCCGACGCGGGGCTCACATATGTAAAGGCCACATCGGCGCCGTCGGTCGCCAAACGCCGCACGATGGCGGCGCCAATGCCCCGGCTGCCGCCAGTCACGAAGGCCACTTTTCCAGTCAGATTTCGCATGGATAAACCCATATTTGTAGTGATCAGTACAAATATATTCGCCTGCCGCAACCTCGCTCGTCAATAATTTTTTTATCGATCACCACAAAAATCGCCGGCGAGTAAAATCATGCGCATGGCAGAACGTGGGCGCCCCAGGAACTTCGACCGGGCCCAGGCCTTGCGCAAGGCCATGGACGTCTTCTGGTCGAAGGGATATGACGGAGCATCGCTGACCGACCTCACGGCGGCGATGGGCATCAATTCGCCCAGCCTGTATGGCGCATTCGGCTCAAAGGAAGGACTATTCCGCGAAGCCGTGGAGCTTTACCGCGAAACCGAGGGCGGCTCGGCGCGGCGCGCGCTTCAGGAAGCGCCCACCGCCCGCGAAGGCGTCCAATCCATGCTGCTCACCTCCGCCGAACGCTTCACCGCCAGCGGCACACCGCCTGGTTGCCTGATCGTGCTGGGCGCGCCGGCAGGCTGCGTGAACCCGGCCGGCGTAGGCGACTTCCTGGGTGACAACCGGCGCGAAATGCAAAGCCGCATCCTGGCCCGCCTGCAGGCCGGCGCATCCAACGGCGAACTGCCCGCCGGCACGGACCTCAAGAGCCTGGCCGCGTTCTACACCACCGTGCTGCACGGCATGTCGATCCAGGCGCGCGACGGCGCCACCCGCAAGACTTTGCAGTCCGTGGCCAAGCAAGCGATGTGCGCCTGGGATGCGCTGACCGGGAGCGCGCCTCCCTCTGGCTTGCCGCCGGGCCGGGCCCGGGCCTGACGGATCGCGTCATGTTCCGTATCGATCTGCGGCGTCTCATCCTGTGGATCAGCCTCTTTTCGGTCATCCTCGCCCTGGCGGGCAGCCTGCATGCCAGCTACCTGGTGCAGCGCGATCTGCTGCTGCGCAACGCGCTGGAACTGAATCGCGCCTATGCCTCCAAGGTCGCATTCGCGACCGATGTTTTCCTGATCGATCTGCGGCGCTATCTCTCGTACAGCGCCGAAATGCTGGCCGACATGGAAGCCCACCCCGAACACATGGAGGGAGAGACACTGCGGCAGAGGCGGCAGTTCGGCCACTTCAACTCCACCTTCGTGGTGTCGCCACAAGGCAAGGTGCTGGCAACGTCGACCACGAACCATGACCTGCTGGGCCAGCAGCTGCGCAGCGAGGCCGCCAGGGATGCACTGGCCAGTCAGCGACCGACGGTCAGCCCTCCGTTCATGGGCCGCAACGAGCGCTGGATGATTCTGTACACGTATCCCATTTTCTCGAAGGACGACCGCTATCTCGGGTTTCTTGGCGGCACGCTCTACCTGCACGAGCACAATGCGCTGGACCACCTGCTGGGCCAGCACTTCTATCTGGGCGAGTCCTCGCTGTACGTGGTGGATCGCAATGGCACGCTGATCTACCACCCCGACCGCAGCCGCCTGGGCCGCACCGTCCCCGACCGCAGCGCCTTCGCCTCCGCACTGCGCGGCGAAACCGGCGAGATGCATTTCGCCGATGAACAGGGCCGCGAAATGCTCGCCGGTTACGCGCCTGTGCCCAGCATGGGGTGGAGCATCATTGCGCAGCGCCCAGTGGACGCCACCTTGCAGCCCTTGAGCAATCTGTTGCTGGCCACGGCCCGCCATACCCTGCCGCTGCTGCTGCTTTCAGTGGCGTCCATCTGGCTGCTGTCGCGCTGGATCGCGCGTCCGCTGGGCGAGCTGGCCGGCATCGCCAAGCATATGCAGAACCCGGACTCTGCCGACCGTATTCGTCATGTGCGTTCATGGTATTTCGAAGCCGCGGAACTCAAGCGCGCACTGTTGATGGGGCTGGCCTCCATCCATCACAAGATCCGCGACCTGCGCCGCGAAACCACCACGGACACGTTGACGGGTCTTTTGAATCGGCGGGGCCTGGACGAAGCGGCCGCGCTGCTGCAGGCAGAAGAGCAGCCGGTGGCGATAGTGGCGATCGATATCGACCATTTCAAGACCGTCAACGACCGCTACGGCCACGCGGCGGGCGACCGCGCGCTGCAGGCCTTGGCGAAATTGATGAGCGAGGGCTCGCGCAGCGGCGATACGCTGGCACGCGCCGGCGGCGAAGAGTTCGTCATGCTGCTGCCCGGCGCGCCGCTGGAGGCTGCGATCAGCCTGGTGGAGAGGTTGCGCCTGCGCATGGCCAGCGAGCCCGCCGCCGTGGCCGGGCCTCTTACCATTTCGGCTGGCGTGGCCGCCTATCCGGAACATGGCGCAACGATGGACGCGGCCCTGCAACGCGCCGACCAGGCGCTTTACTACGCCAAGAACCACGGCCGCAACACGGTCTGCGTCGCGGACGACAACACCCGGGCCGGCTCGCGCATGGCGTCTACGGGCTGAGTCCCCTACTTGCCTTTGGCCGGCGCAGGCGCCTTGGGCGGCTTGCGCATCTGTTCAAGCAAGGGGCCGCAAGCGTTCTCTTCGGTGGTGCTTGGCGCGACCAGCGCCAGCAGACCGGCAGCCGGCGTCAGCAGCACGCCCAACGCCACCATGCCGGCGCCGCGCGCCGCCAGGGGCAGCACATGCACACCTACGTCCGGCGAGCCGAAAGTGCCCCGCACATACAACGGCGAGCGCAGCGAGAATATCCGGAAGCCCTTGCTGCTGGGGGTGATGTCCATGTCCACCGTCTCGTTCTTGAAATCGGCCGTGCCGGTAATGCTGATCAGCGCGTTCTCGGTATCGAATACGAACACCCGCGGCGTCATGACCCCGTTCTTCATTTCGAGGTCGGCCGCGCCGCAATTGATCTTCACCTCATCGTCGCCGAACAGCTTGGACACCACGTAATTGCCGACATTGAGCCCCGCGATCTCCATCAGGCTGCGGCTGATCACTCCGTCGTTGACCAGCATCTTCACGTCGCCGGTGGCCGTGCCCAGCAATGCCGCGACCGAGTTGCCCGTGCCGCTCACCGCCATATCGCCATTCAGTTCACCCAGCGTCTTCTGCATGGCGGGGGTAGCGGGAAAAAGCTGCTTGAGCCGCAGGCGGCGCGCACTGATGTCGACACGCCCGGTCAGGGTCGCGCTGGAGCCATCCAGCCGTATCGTGGAATTGATGGTGCCGCCTGCCATTCCGAAGCGCAGAGGTTCGAGAGTCAGCTTGCCGTCCTGCAACACCAGGTGCACGGACAGGTCCGATAACGGCAGTTTGCTGTCGTGCACGATGCGGCCCGCATCCAGGGCGACGTCCGCGTCCATGTCGCGCCAGCGGTCGGTGCGGAATGCCTGCGTGGGCAGCACCTTGCCGCCCTTGGGCTTGGCCGGCGCGTCCTTAGCCTTGTCGGTTTCGGCGCCCGCAACCTTGCCCGACGGCACGCCGATCAGCGGCCCCAGGTCCACCATCCGCAGCTGCCGCGAAGAAAGCTTGCCCGTCAGCTTGGGCCTGGGCTGGCCCAATGCGAAGGTGATGTCGCCATGCAGATCGCTGTTGCCCACCTTGCCGTTGAAGTCCTTGTACTCGAACACCGCGCCCCCGGGATTGCGCAGCTTGGCAACCAGATGGCCGTCAGTGGAATACGGCGGCGTGTCTGGCAATGTGACGCCAGTCAGCGGATACAGCTGCGCCATCGACGCACCCGCCAATTTCAACCGCAGGTCCAGCGCGCCCAGGTTGACGGGATCGGTCAGGGTGCCCGTAATCGACGCCTTGGTGCCGCCTATTGCCACGTCGGCCTGCACCGGAAAGGGCTGTTTGGCGTCCTGCAAGGCCAGCATGCCGCCGACCTTGCCTTCTCCCTTGGTGGCCAGGCCCTTGTACTTGCCTTCCACCTTCCAGCCAAAAACGTAGTCGCGCGGCGAGGGCGCCGCGCCGCCCTCCTCTGCCGCGAAGGCTGCGCCGGCCACGTCGGCGAATGGCACCGGCTTGCCCAGCGGATCCACCTGCACGTTCAGGTCCGCCTTGAGAACTTCATCGACCAGCCCCACACGGCCCTTGTCGAAGCCGATCTCGTTGATATCCAGCACCCAGGGAGAAGGTTCGCCGGTTTCGGGCAGGGTGACCTCCCAATTGGCCCGGCCGTCGGCCAGCCGCTCAAGGTTGGCTGCGGGCTCGGTCAGCTGGATGCGGCGGATGACGACGCGTTGACGCAGCAAGGGCAAGGGGGCCAGGCTGAATTCCCCACGTTTGAGCGTGGCGAACTGGGGCGCCTTGGCCCATGGCGCATTGCCCACCGAGATATCGTTGGCGATGACGTGCGGCCATGGCACCCAGGCGCGCCAACCGCCCTCGTCGGGCTCGCGCGTCCATTTGACGCTAAGGTCCCCATTGATGGCGAAAGGACGCCCGATGGCGGCGCTGGCTCGCTCGTTTATGAAGGGTTTGGCGCGATTCCAGTCAAAGGTGGCGATCACCACTACCAGTATCGCCACGAGGAGCGCCGCTCCCCCTACAATCCCGATCGCTATTTTTCTTGAGCGCGTCATGGTTATTATCCTTGGCATTGCGGCCGGCGTACCGCTGCCGGCTTCCGTTACCTCCAAGGGTATCGCGGCCCGCGGCCCTGGCCGGACTTGCCGGCCCCATAATGTGTGCGGATTTTTCCAGGCTCTGCATCCCTCGCGATGCCGCGCGGCACGTGTCGCCCGGGGATTGCGCAGCATGGCGCGTGCCCGGCCCCGCAGCGGCCGGTTACAAAGCGAAATGGGTGCAGGCCGCGAAATGGGGCCCGAACGCCGACGCACAACGAATTTTTGGCGCCGGCGCAGCTCAAATGCCTGAACGACAATAACCGGCCCCGGGGCCGGAAAGCAGAACAACCTGGAGGCCCGATGCGGCATTCGACCTTGATTTTCGTGGTGGCGGCATTTGCGCTGCTGACGCTCAGCCGCCTGGCGCTGGCCGCCTGGCAGTCCAAGCGTGTGCGCGATGCCGGGGGGCTGGTCCCCCTGCTGCTCGGCGGGCTGCGCATTGATGCGCACCAGATCGCCGTGCTGGCCGCATTGCCGGCCGTGCTGTCACCCTTGTTCGGCCACATTCCGCTGGCGGCCACGCTTGCCGGGTACTGGTATCTGGTCGCGTTCGTTCTGCTGGCATTCCTGGAAGTAGCCACGCCGCCCTTCATCCTGGAATACGACTCCCGCCCCAACCGACTGTTCGTCGAATACCTGAAGCATCCCCGCGAAGTCTCCGGCATGCTCTGGCGCGGCTACAAGGGCGCGCTGGTGGGAGGCCTGGCCGTCGTGGCGCTCATTGCCTGGGGTGCCTACGGCCTGTTCGGCCACACCCAGCCCGATGCACAGCTGAGCTGGTGGCAGATGCCGCTGGCCAGCCTGGCGATCCTCGCCATCGTCATCCTGGCCATCCGCGGCACGCTGGGCCATCGTCCGATCAACCCGTCCTCGGTCGCGTACAGCTCGGACGGCATGCTCAACACACTGGCGCTGAATTCGCTCTACAACGTCTTCTATGCCGTCTACAGCATGAAGAACGAGAAGTCCGCCTCTGCCGTCTATGGCGGCATGGACGACGACAAGATGCATGGGCTGGTACTGGCGCAGGCCGGCCTGCCCAACCCGCCCTCCAACCCCGACTATCCAAGCCTGCACCGCCAGTTGGCCACCCGCAAGACTGCGCGGCCCCTCAACCTGGTGATCATCCTGGAAGAGAGCCTGGGCGCGCAATATTGCGCCGGCCTGGGCGGCGCGGACCTCACGCCGGAACTGGATGCCCTGGCGCGCGAGGCCTGGACCTTCACCCGCGCCTACGCCACCGGCACCCGCTCGGTGCGCGGACTGGAAGCGGTGGTCACCGGCTTTCTGCCCACTCCCGCCCAGGCGGTGCTGAAGCTGCCGCGCTCGCAGCGCGGTTTCTTCTCGCTGGCCGACCTGCTGGGCCGCCACGGATACCACTCACGCTTCATCTACGGCGGTGAGTCGCACTTCGACAATATGAAGGGCTTCTTCCTGGGCAACGGTTTCAAGCAGATCGTGGACCGCGCCGACTTCGTCGACCCGGCCTTCGTCGGCACCTGGGGCGCTTCGGACGAAGACATGTTCAACCAGTTGGACCGGCTGCTGCGCGAAGACGGCGACCAGCCCACCTTCACGCTGGCCTTCAGCGTATCCAATCACTCGCCCTGGGAGTACCCGGCGGGCCGCATCCAGACCGACGGCAACCCCGCCACCGTGGAGAACACCGTGCGCTATGCCGACTGGGCGCTGGGCCGGTTCTTCGAACGTGCCAAGGCCTCGCCGTACTGGGAAAACACCGTATTCCTGGTGGCGGCGGACCATGATTCGCGCGTCTTCGGCGCCAGCCTGGTGCCGGTGCGCCACTTCCATATTCCGGCCGTGATCCTGGGTGCTGGCATCGAGCCGCGGCGCGACGACCGCCTGATCAGCCAGATCGATCTGGCCCCGACCCTGCTGTCGCTGATCGGCGTGGACACCGAACATCCCATGATCGGCCATGACCTCACCCGCAGCACGCCGGGCCGGGCGATCATGCAATACGACAGCACCTATGGCTATCTGAAGGAAGACTCGCTGCTGGTGATGGCGCCCAACAAGACGCCGCTGCAATACCGCTATACGGCGCCCGAGGAATACACGCCCGCGCCGCTGGATCCGGACCTGGCCGCCGAAGCGCTGGCGCATGCGCTATGGCCCAGCTGGGCCTATCGCGAAGGCCGGTACAGCCTGCCGGGCCAGACGCCCGAATCCACCAGCACAGGCGAGCGGCCCACCGCCTGAAGCCCGGGCCGGCGGCCGCTACGCCGGCCGCTTGAACGCCTTGCGGGCCTTTTCGCTGGCAGCGTGGCAGTGGCAGTCGGGGCTGTGATCGTTCACCATGCCCACCGACTGCATGAAAGCGTAGACGGTGGTCGGCCCGACGAACTTCCAACCCAGTTTCTTCAATGCCTTGGAAAGGGCTTCGGATTGCGCCGAGGTGGACGCGCCGCGCGTCGATGGCGCGCCGTCTGGGGCCTCGAAACGCCACAGATAGGCGCCCAGCGAACCTTCGCGCTCGATCATTTCGAGCGCGCGGGCCGCATTGTTGATCACGGCCTCGATCTTGCCGCGATGGCGCACGATGCCCGCATCCGCCAGCAGCCGCTGCACGTCTTTTTCCCCGAAGCGCGCCACCTTGGCTGGCTCGAAATTGGCAAAGCCGCGGCGAAACGCATCCCGTTTGGTCAAAATGGTGCGCCAGCTCAACCCCGACTGGAATCCCTCAAGGCACAGTTGCTCGAACAGCGCGCGGTCATCGCCTTCCGGGTAGCCCCACTCGGTGTCGTGGTAGGCCATGTATTCGGCGGACGCGTCCACCCAGCCGCAGCGGACCAGGCCGTCGGAAGATTCGGAATTGGCGTTCAAGGCAGGCTCCTGGCGACATTCGGGCTACCGATGCTACCGCAGCAACGTCCCCGATAAAAGACGGTAGCCGGACAAAAAAATCATGGCGGCCGCGGATCATATCCAGCTAATATTTGCAGCCCTGATCCCGCGCCGGCCGTGTCCGCGCGCGTCCCGGCGCTGTACGGGGGGCCTGCGTGGACGCGGCCCGTTTTGCGAGTTTGCCGGGCCTTGGACAGGTTTCCAGCCTTTCGCGCTCCATGACCCTGTTAGAGTCTTCTCTCGTCTCATTCGTCTCGCCCGCCGTCCTGGCAGGAGACGACCCGGCCGCCAACCCCTGTCTGGACTGCGGCGCATGCTGCGCGCATTTCAGGGTGTCGTTCTATTGCGGAGAGTTGGCCGGCGAAAACGGCGGCCACGTGCCCGTCGAACTGGTCACACAACTTAGTCCGCTGCGCGCCTGCATGAAAGGCACGGAAAAAGGCGGCGGCCGCTGCATTTCGCTACGAGGCGAGCTCGGCCAGCCAGGCATCCATTGCGCCATCTACGAAAACCGTCCCACGCCCTGCAGGGAATTCGATATCTGGATGCCGGACGGCTCGCCCAATCCCGATTGCCAGCGTTTGCGCGTGTCGCTGGGCCTGGCCCCGGTCCCGCCCCGGCCGGACGCCGAGAACGATCCGCAAGGCCCCTTGCATCCCAACCAACCCGCCGCGGCCTGAAGCGCGAGGATTTCAGCCCGCGCAGGAATGGCCGGCGTGCGCCAGCATTGCGGGTGCGGAACGGGCATCAGCGGCGGGCGCCTGCACGCGTTTGCGCACCCGCACGATATCTGGATCCTTGCCCAGAAAACCCAGGACGTTGCGCATGACGCGCTCGCGCTCCTGATCCACGCAGATCATGTGATAGCTGTCCTGCAGCATCACCAGCGTCGCGTGGGGAATGCGCTGCTCCAGATAGCGGGCCGAACGCGGGCTGGTCAGCTCGTCTTCTTCCGCGTGCATGATCAGGGTAGGACAACGCATCCGCTCCAGCCCCCGCCGGACCATGCCGCGCAACCGATCGACCTGGCGCACGCAGGCCAACGGCACCCACTGGTAGTGGAATCCGTCGCCGCGGGCAAAGCCCGCCTTGATGAACGCGCGAACCAGTTCGCTCTTCACGCCATAAGGATCTTCCTCGCGCACGCGAATATGCCGCCGCACGCCAGGCAGGCGATAAGCTAGATAGCGCACGACCCGGTACCAGGGCATGCTCCAGCCATCCAGGAATACCGGCGCGGCCAGCGACACCAAGGCGCCGCGCGTATGCGATTCACGCTTGCAGACCTCGACCGCCAGCAAGGCGCCCAGACACATGCCTATAACGTGCAACACGTCATACTGCGCGCATAGTTCGCGATAGCGTTGCGTCACCACCGCCATCCAGTCCTCGACCCGCACGTCCAGCAGGTCTTCCGGACAACCGGCATGGCCGGGCAAGGTCACGCCGTGGGGTTCGACCCCGGCGCGCGCCAGCACCTTGTGCAAGGCGCCCATGTCGAATTCGGTGCCGCCCAAGCCGTGGATGAGCAGCGCGCCCACACGTTGCTGGCTCACGGCGCGCTCCTGGCCGGCGCCAACGCCAGATAAAACTGATCATTCATGAAACACCCCTGAAGCATGGCGGGCAGGACGAAATAGCCTGTCCGACCCTGGCGTCATACTAGGCAGGGGGTGCCTTGGAAGATCGGCAAAACTGTCGGAGAACCGTGAAAATCCGTAAAGCCCGGCAGGGGCCGCGCTACTCGCGTTCCGCCAGATAACGGGTGGGCGTCACGCCGAACGCGGCGCGGAAGCTGCCGATGAAGGCGCTGGTGCTCTCATAGCCGACCGACAGGCCGGCCTCCGTGACCGAGCCGCCGCGGCACAGGAGTTCCAGCGCGCGCAGCAAGCGAGCCTGCTGGCGCCACTGTCCCAGCGTGACGCCGGTTTCCTGGCGGAAACGGCGCATCAGCGTGCGGGAAGACATATTCAGGCGCTGTGCCCATTCATCGATTCCGGCGGTGTCCTCGGGCCGATCCAGCAGCGTATTGGCCAGATCCTGCAGGCGCGGATCGGCGGGCATGGGCAACAGGACGGGTTCGTGCTCGCGCTGCTTGAGCTCTTCCAGCAGCACGTCGAACAGTTGCTCCTGGTAGGCAGGAGACAAAACCGTGTTCGGTTGGACCGAGGTAAAGCGGTCCATCAGGGCCTCGATCAACCGGGATGCCGGCCAGGACCGGCAACGGTCCGGCAGGCGGGCGCAGGCATCGCGTCGCACATACAGGAACGAGCCGCGTGCCTCGCCGAACCAGCGGGCGCCGTGCTGCACCCCCGGTGGAATCCAGCCCAGGCTGCCAGGCATCACCGTCCACACCTGCACGCCCGCCTGCACCACCACCAGGCCCTCGTGCACCAGCACCAGCATGCCCTCGTCATGGACATGAGAGGGCACGGCAATGCCTTTGGATTCACGCCGCCCCCGGACGCTGAACGGCGTCAGCAATACGTCTGGCAGGGGGGGCGCAACGGCCACGTGGAGCATGGTTGGCAGGTTTGAGCTACAGGTTGACGGTTTCCGGCGAGCGGATCCAGTTGGAAATGTACATCATTCTCACCTGGATATCAGCCCCAAAAGGAGAACCCCAATGGACCACTCAAGGCTGCGCCATGCGGGCATCAAGGCCACCTTCCCACGCATGAAGATCCTGGATCTTTTCTATCAGCGCGCGGGCCTGCACATGAGCCCGGCCGATGTGTACCGCAACCTGCTTTCGGACAGCAGCAATATCGGCCTGGCCACGGTTTACCGCGTCATCACGCAACTTGAAGGCGCCGGTTTGCTCAAACGTACTCAGCTCGACACCCACACCACGGTGTACGAGCTCAATGACAAAGGACACCACGACCACCTGGTCTGCACCGATTGCGGACGGATCCTGGAGTCCAGCGATCCCGCCGTGGGTCAACTGGTCAGGAAGATCGCCAAGCGCAGCGGCTTCCTGCTGGACTCCTACACCCTGGTGCTTTACGGCCACTGCGGCTGCGGCAAAACCGCAGCAGCCCTTCCTCACGGAGAATTCGAATGAACCCCGAAAAATTTTTCTTCCACGACCTTTCCCAGTTTCCCATCGTCACCTCCAAGCATGGCGGCGCGCCCGACGGCTATTCGGCCAGTTGGATACGCGAAATGGAGATGCTGGTGGACAACCCCCAGAGCTTCGTCATGGTGGTGCCCGACATGCGGCAGGAAGCTGGCCAGGCCGACCGCAAGGCAATGATCGAATGGCAGACCGCCAACATGCCGCGCCTGAAAGCGCGCTGCCGCGCGTTCATCGCCGTGGAGGGCAACGCCGATGCGCTGGACAAGATCCGCAAGCGCGGCGAAAAGATGACCCGGGCTTTCGGCGTGCCATTCCTGGCCGTGGCCACTGTCGGCCAGGCCGCGCAATGCGCCCGAGAACTGTTGGGCCAGTCCGGCCCTGGCGGCTTCGTCGTGGACTAAGGCCCGTGACTTAAGAGTTGGCCTCCCGCGCCGTTGTCTATGGTGTCATCGCGCGGATACCTGCTGGGTCCGCGCTCTCGCCCACACCAGGACCGGCCGCCTCAGCATGAACCGCGCACTTGCCTGCATCTTTTGCCAATCGACGCTTGCGCAAGGCGCCCCGCTGCTCGAAAAGAACGGATCGGCCATCTGCAAGACTTGCGCCGACAACTTCTCGGCCTTGTTCGCCGAGCGCGCCTGGCTCATGGCGGCCACCCTGCAAGAGCAGCTGGACGTGCTGCTGGAAGAAAGCAGGCGCGCGCTGGCACACAGCGAATCGCTGTCCGAGCGCGCCCGCAGCTGCGGCCTGAGCCTGCACGATCTCTCGGCCATGCCGGCCCGCACCCTGTCCTGACGTTCACCACATCGCTCGCCATTGATCTCGATGCGCAGGACCGGCCGGCAAGATGACAGGCTCCGGCCGCGTTGTTCGTAGCCCCGTTGTCCCGTTGTCCCGCTGTCCCGTTTTTCCGTTTTCCCATTTCCCCGTCCCCCGTCCCCGTGCTGCCTCGGTGAATGCAGGAAACACAGCCAACGGGCAGCAACAAAACGCAGACGAAAAAAAAGCACCGCGATCACTCGCAGGTGCTTGATTCTCTTACCGCCTTCGCAAAAAGGCGGGGGGTGGTGGGCTGAGCGAGACTCGAACTCGCGACCAACGGATTAAAAGTCCGCTGCTCTACCGACTGAGCTATCAGCCCGACCGAAGCCAGAAATTATGGCCGATTTGGCGCCGTTTGTCAAAATTAGATGCTAACAGCCCCATGCAACGGCGCTTGGCTGCAACAAAAACGGCCGCTTGTAGCGGCCGTTTTCCGGGCTGACGGTCCTGGACTTACCAGGCGGCCACCACGGCGCCCTTGTACTTCGTCTCGATGAACTGCTTCACAGCCGGGCTGTGATAGATGCTGATCAGCTTGGCGAACTCGGGCCGATCCTTGTCCTTTTCACGCACGACCAGCACGTTGGCGTACGGCGAATCGGGCGATTCCTTGGCGATGGCATCCGTGGCCGGGTTCAGGCCCGCTTCCAGCGCAAAGTTGGTGTTCACGGCCGATGCATCGGTGTCATCCAGCGAGCGTGGCAGTTGGGCGGCGTCCAGCTCGATGAAGCGCAGCTTCTTGGGGTTCTCGACCACGTCGATCGGGGTCGCCTTCAAGCCGACGTCGGGACGCAGCTTGATCAGGCCATTGGCTTGCAGCAAAAGCAAGGCGCGACCGCCGTTGGTCGGATCATTGGGCAGCGCAATGCGAGCGCCTTCCTTCAGCTCCGACAGCGACTTGATCTTCTTGCTGTAGATGCCGATGGGGAAGATCACCGTCTTGGCGATGCTGACCAGCTTGTAGCCGCGGTCCGCATTGGCGTTATCCAGGTAGGGCTGGTGCTGGTAGCTGTTGGCGTCCAGGTCGCCCGAGGACAGCGCCACGTTGGGCTGGACGTAATCGGTGAACTCGATGACCTGGATGTTCAGGCCCTGCTTGGCCGCTTCCTGCTTCACCACATCAAAGATCTGGGCGTGCGGGCCGGCGGTCACGCCGATCTTCAGCGGCTTGTCCTGGGCCAGCGCCGGTTGGGCGAATACGGCGGCGCCGAGTGCGAACGCGGCCAGCGACTTCAAAACCTTGATGCTCATGTTGCGATATCCCGAATGTCGGAAGTGAGGAGAAAATGTAGCGGCGCCGGCAGGATCAACGATGCGAGATGCGGCGCACGTAGCGGTCGCCCAGGCTCTGTATGACCTGAACCAGGACGATCAGCACGATGACCACGGCGGCCATCACGTCGGATTGGAAACGCTGATAGCCGTAACGGATGGCCAGGTCGCCCAGGCCGCCTCCACCGATGGCGCCCGCCATGGCCGAATAGCCGATCAGGCTGACGACGGTGACGACGGTGGCGGCGATGAGGCCGGGCAACGATTCAGGCAGCAGGACCTTCATGATGATCTGCATCGGCGACGCGCCCATGGCCCGCGCGGCGGTAATCAGCCCCGGATCCACCTCGCGCATGGCGTTCTCTGCAATACGCGCCATGAAGGGAATCGCAGCGACCGACAAGGGCACGATGGCGGCCGTGGTTCCAATGGAGGTCTGGGCCACCAGGCGCGTGAAGGGGATGATCGCCACCATCAGAATGACGAACGGCACCGAGCGCGTGGCGTTGATGACCGCCCCCAGCACGTGGTTGACGGACTGGTTCTCGAGCATGTTGCCGCGCGCCGTCACCGTCAGGATCACGCCCAGCGGAATGCCGATCACCACCGCGATGGCGCTGGCCACGCCCACCATCAGCAGGGTGTCAAGCAGCGACGTAATAAGCAGGTCGATCAGTTGCGGACTCATGAGCTATTTCTTCAACGGTAATGTCACGGGCGGCCAACGCGGCAATCGCGTCCTTGACCGCGGCGGGCGCGCCTTGCGCCAGCACGAACATCGTGCCGACGGCCACGCCCTGGATGTCTTCCACGCGCGCCTGGATCAGGCCCACATCCAGGGAATACTGCTTATACAGGTCGGACAGGAACGAGCCCGACGCGTCGGTGCCGGTCAGCGACAGGCGCAGCAGGCGCACCGCCTGGCCCGGCTGAGCCGCTGCCAGCGCCTGGATGCGTTCCTTGACCGCGGCCAGCGTGGCGTCGGTGAGGTCGGACGCGGTGGCGGCCGACACCATGGCGCGGGTCACTTCGTGGCGAGGCTGCGCGAAGACTTCGCGCGTACTGCCCATTTCGACCACCTCGCCCTGCGACAGCACGGCAACACGGTCGCAGACTTCGCGCACGACTTCCATCTGGTGCGTGATCATGACGACGGTCACGCCGGTCTTGCGGTTGATGTCTCGCAGCAAGGCCAGGATGTTGTGGGTGGTTTCAGGATCCAGCGCGGACGTGGCTTCGTCGCTGAGCAGCACGTCCGGGTTGTTGGCCAGGGCGCGCGCAATGCCGACGCGCTGCTTCTGGCCGCCACTGATCTGGCTGGGATATCTGTCTCGCAGATGCTCCAGGCCCACCAGCGCCAGCAAGCGCTCCACGCGGGCCGGGATCTCGGCCTTGGCGACGCCGGCGATTTCCAGCGGCAGCGCGACGTTGCCGTAAACGGTCCGGCGCGACAGCAGGTTGAAGCCCTGGAACACCATGCCGATGCGGCGGCGTTGTTCCCGCAGCTGCGCTTCGTTCAGGCCGGTCAGCGACTGGCCGCCGATGGAGATCGAGCCTTCGTTGGGCCGTTCCAGCAGGTTGATGCACTGGACCAGCGTGCTTTTACCGGCCCCGCTGGGGCCAATGATGCCGAAGACCTCGCCCTGCTGGATGTGCAGGTTGATGCCCCGCAGCGCCTGGAATTGTCCATGCGGCGTGGCGTAGGTCTTGGATAGGTTCTCGATCTGAATCATGGCAAGCGATTTTGTATCTTTTCTCTTCTACAGAGAACGACTGTTTCTTTCATTTTTTATAACTACAAGTAATATAAAACCCCGAACCCGTGCATGGCCGCCCTCTATCGGGAGATACGTCATAACGCGGAAAGGGCAGTCAGGAAGGAAAGCCTTCCTGACTGCCCATTTTTTTTGCCGACCGGCCGCAGCCGGTTCGTCAGCGTGCGCGCGAGATGCGGACTTCCGCGCCGCGGCGCTTGACTTCCAGGCCCTCGGACGGAGAAATGCGCAAGCCTTCCAGCCCCTTGATGTAGCTGGAACCCTGCATCTGCATGACGCGGATCTTGTTGCGCATGACGACCGGATTATGCACAGGCATGCCAAACATCCAGACCTCGTCCAGGATGCGGGCCGAGTTGAATTCGCCCGTATGCTGCGCCGCCGGTCCGAGACAGAGCATGTGCCCTTCGCGGCCAAACACCGGGAACTGGCCCAGTTCGCAGTCGATGGTCCAGGTGGTGCCGCCCTCGTAGCGGTGCCCCGTGTTCAGGTCCCACCAGGCTTCGCCCTTGGGCAGGTACACGCGCACCTGCTTGCCGGGTTCAGTGATGGGGGCCACCAGCAAGGCCGGCCCCAGCAGGTACTGCAGGTCCCAGTCGTGCGCATGGGGATCGTTCGGGAACGACATGGCCATGGAACGCTGCACTGGCAGGCCGGTGCGCGCCGAATCCTCGATGGCGCCCAGCACGTAGGGCACCAGGCGGTAGCGCCACTGCATCCAGGTCTTGGCGTGCGCAAGGGTTTCTTCACCGAAGTCCCAGGGCATCAGGCCGTCCACACCCTGGAAGGCAAAGTTCGACGAGAACACGCCGGCGGTCAGCCAGCGCAGGTAAAGCTCGGGCGTCATGCCAGCCCGATCGCGCGTGGCTGAGCCTATGCCATGCACTTGGACGGGCAAACCGCTGGCGCCGATCGACAAGGCGGTGCGCAGTGTGTGGCGCAGACCTTCCCAGGTGTTCTCGGCCTGCGGGCCCACCTGCCACGGCAAGCGCTGGGCGGCGGGGAACAGGTCGGAACTCGGCACCACGCCTTCCGGCGGGACCTTCAGGCCCGCGACCGCGTCGAACAGCGCGCGGCGCACCAGCAGCGGATACATGCTGCGCAGCGCAGGGCCGGTTTCGCCGTTGCGGGCGGTGACGCCGTCGGGAATGGCGATCTGGGCGTCGCATGCGGGCGCATCCAGGCCGTCTTCCACCAGTTGGCGATGACGCTCCACCCACAGGTTGTAGATGTCGCGGTAGGTCAGATCCAGCAGGCCGTAGGGCTGGCCCGAGGTGGCGGCATTGCCGTCGAACACCTGTGCCGAGCCGTCGTCCTTGGCCAGCAGCCAGCCACGATCTTCGAGCTCTTCGAACAGCGGGCTGGTCTTCAGCACGCCCGGGAAGCCCGAGGCGGCGACGTGCACATGGTGCTTATGGAACAGCGCCAGCATCTGCTTGGCGTCCGGGTAGCGTTGGGCATCCCATTCGAAAACCGTCTTGTCCGACTGAAAGCCCCAGGCCGCCGGCTGCGCCAGCGTCACGGCATCCACCGGAATCTGGTTTTCACGCATGCGCGCCACCAGGGCCACGGTCTGCGTGGGCATTTCGCCCGGGGCCTGCTGCAGCCATGCGCCCATCGCCCAAAGCGACGGCTGGCCGGCGCGGCCCGTTAGAGCGGTGTACTGATTGAGGATTTCACCCGGTTCGCCAGCGAACAGGAAGATATCCAGCACGGCGTCGTCCACGGTCAGCACGTAGGCGGAATCCGCGGGGGCCACACCCACCGAATGCTCCACACGCCGCATCGTGTTGACATAGACGCCCCAGCCACGCGGGCTCCATGCCAATGGCAGGGCGCGGTGCTCGGGATCGTCGGAAACCACGGATTCTTCGCGGCGGTTCAGGTCGCCCGGAGTCTCGCCCAGGCCGTAGACGCGCTCGTCGGGCTGTAGCGTGAATCCTGCCGTCCAGACGGCGTCGTCGGCCTGGCCCAGCGCGTTATGCCCGAATGCGGGCGTATGCGCGGAGACCTCGGACTCGAACACCCGCTCGTCGTTGCGATGGATCGCAATACGCACGGGGTTGGACTGGACTTCCAGCACGACGTCGCCCTGAGCGATCCGCCAGCCGTCCCCGCCTTCCACGGGAGCGATGGTGGCCTCGCCCACGGCCTCTTGGCGCGCGAGCAGCATCTCCGCCACGGCGCGAGCACGCGCGCCGGGCTTGTCATCGTTAAGGTGATTAGCCTCGCCGCAGCGCAGGCGAAAGACGCCCGGCGCATGCGCCTCGACTACCAGGTGCAACCCATCGCCCGCGTCGAAATCGATGCGACTGGGGCGGGACGTCAGCAGCTCGATGTTTTCGAGCTGGGTAGTATGGGCAAAGTCGAACTTGGGCGGCACAGAGCATCCCCCGGCTTAAGCCAAAAACCATCAAAAGACGCTATTTTGACGGATTTGGGCTTTGAAATAAACTCGGTCCCTCTTTTGGACTGCGATCTCATCCATAAAAGGGGTCTAAAGCCTTCGGCCAACGCCCTCGGGGCATGAAGGCCTTCTAACCGCCAAAAAGCCAGGTTCGCGGCCAACTCGGCCCGATTTGGCGCCAAATCCTGGCAATTCCTGCCATTCTACGCCACCCGCGACCAGTCTCCGGCCCCCGTTCCCTGCTTTTTTCATCGTGGTGCAATAAGTTGCGCCAAGTCCGTTTCCAGGGGTTGAGGTTCGCCGTTCAGGCGCGCTGCGATCAGGTCACCCATGAGCGCGGACCACGACAGGCCCCGCGATGCATAACCCACGGCCAGCCACAGGCCCGGCGCCTGCGGCACTTCGCCCACCGCCGGCAAGCGCCCCGGCAACACGGCCCGCCAGCCAGCCCAACCCGGCAAACTGCCGGGCTCCAGCGAATCGAAGTCCGGAAAGCTGCCGCCCAGCAGGCCTGCCGCCTTGTCCAGGGTGACACGCTGGCCTTCGGCGCCTATCCGCGCCTGTTCCGCGCCGTGCACATAGGTGCTGCCCACCACGCATGCCGCGGCGACTTCGGGCAGCAGGTAGCCCTCGCCGCCGACAATGCAGCGAGGGCCGCCGCCCAGCGCCTGCGCCGGCACCAGCGTCACCTCTCCCGCGAGCGCATGCATCTGTGCCACGCGCGGCAAAAGATCCAGCAGGCCGCTTTCGGCCAGCACGGCGCGGGCGCCGAACGCATTGGCCAGGATGACGGTATCGGCACGCGCCAGCTCGGCGCCGGCCTGGTCGCAAACGCGCCAGCCCGGACCGGCCCGATCGACCTTCGCCACCTTGCCAGGCAGAATCGTCACGCCATCCGCCGCCAGCAAGGTTTCTATCAGCAGGTTCGGCCGCAGCAACATGCCCTGCCCGAAATACACGCCGCCCCGCGCCAGCGGCAAACCCGCCAAGGCGCTGGCTTCATCACGGTCGACCTGGCGCACCCAGTGTTCGGGAAAGGCCAGGGTCTCCAGGGTGCCCGCCAACGCGGTGGCCCGCCCCTCGTCCCGCTCCAGCTGAACAGTGCCGCAAACGCGAGGGGCCGCGCCCGCGGGCAGGCCTTGCCAACGCGCCAGCGCGCGCTGGCTGCCGGCTCGCGACAAGCGCGCCCGCGCGTTGTCATCGCGCGCCACGACGGGCGTCAACGCCGCCGCGGCATGTCCTGCGTGCGCCGGCGCGTCCTGCGCCCGGCCTGCATCGATCACCGTCACGCGCCAGCCGCGCGCGACCAGCGCCTGGGCAATGCCCGCGCCGGCCAGCCCCGCCCCCACCACGACCGCGTGGCGAACATCCCCGCCGGGAATGCCCGGGGCCGCGCGGCCCGGCGCGGTGGCAGCCCCCACCGTCATATGCCATTTGCCCCCGTAGCCCGGCGCGCGCCGGGCATCAAAACCCGCCGCCCGCAAGGTCTGGCGCAGTTCGCCCGTGCAGGCCCAGGTGGCCAGCGTGGCGCCTGGCGCCGCCAGCTTCGCCAGGTTGCGCATCAGCGGCAAAGCCCACATCTCGGGATTGCGTTCGGGCGCGAAGCCGTCCAGGAAGAACGCGTCGACCGCGACGCTCAGGCGGGACGCCAGGACCTGCGCGTCGCCGAAACCCAGGGTCAAGGTCACGGCGCCGCCCTCGAACTCCAGACGATGCAGGCCAGGTAACAAAACCGGCCATTGGGCCGCTAACTGCCGCCCCAGTTCAGCCAGGGGCTCGGGCGCGTAACGCGCCAGCAACCCCGCCAGGTCTTCTCGTTCGAAGGGGTGCCCTTCCAGGGATACCACATGCAGCGCGCCGCTACGCTGGGGATCGTCCCGCCAGGCTTTCCAGAGCGCCAGGAAGTTCAATCCCAGGCCAAACCCCGTCTCGCAAACCGTAAAGGCCCCACGTCCGCGCCAGCGCTCGGGCAGGCCGTTACCGCGCAGGAACACGTGTTCCGCCTGTCCCAGCGCGCCGGACGGCGAGTGGTAGACATCGCCATAGACGGGACTGTAGAGCCGGCCGTCGGCGTCGAATTCCGTCGTGGCGGGGATCAGGGGAGCATAAGTGAAGGACATGGGGACGGCGGCAACAGGCAGGACGGAGAATAGGAATCAGCGTGGATAGTCGGACGTGGCCGCGTTGGATGGACGCCACGCGGCGGGGCGGTTTCCGGGTTCCGCCACGGATTTGACGCATACATGGGCTTACACTGGTTTCATGGATACTTACGATAAGTCCCGTTCGCAGACCTCGCCCATCGACCTGTGCGCCGCCATCGACGCGGCAGTCACGGCAGCCCATGCCGGCGCAGCCATACTGCAATCCTACGCGCATCACCGCGCGGATCTCGTGATCGACCGCAAGGCGCGCAATGATCTCGTATCCCAGGCCGATCGCGAAGCGGAGGCTGCCATTATCCAGGAGCTGCAGGCGCGCACGCCCAAGTTCGGCATCGTCGCCGAAGAGACCGGCGGCAAGCCCCAGGGCCACGCCACCTGGTACATCGACCCGCTGGACGGCACTACCAATTTCCTGCACGACATCCCGCATTACGCGGTGTCGATCGCGCTGATCGCACACGCGGGTACTCCCCTGTCGGCCACCGAAACGCTGGCCGAGGACACGCCCGTGGTGGGCGTCGTCTATGACCCCAGCCGCGAAGAACTCTTTACCGCGGTCCATGGCCTGGGCGCGTGGCTCAATGGCCGCCGCATCACGTGCTCGCGCACGCAAACCATCGAAGACGCAGTCCTGGCCACGGGCTTTCCGTTCCGCGACTTTTCATTCGCCGCGCAATACATGCCCATGCTGCACGACGCGATCAACCGGGCCCGCGGCGTGCGCCGCATGGGCGCGGCCGCGCTGGACCTGGCATGGACGGCTTGCGGCCGCTATGACGGCTATTGGGAAATGGGCCTCGCGCCGTGGGACGTGGCCGCTGGCACGCTGATCCTGCGCGAAGCGGGCGGCGCATGTTCGGACATGCACCAGCAGGACCCCTGGCCCATCGGCGGGCGCGTCGTGGCGGGCAACAAGCTCATCGAACGCGCCTTGCACGAGATGATCGCCCCGCACCTCGACAAAAAGGACTGACGCCCTCCTACGCCGCCTTGCTTCCGGGCGTGCCCGCGACGGCATCCGGACGCAGTTCCCGGCGCAAGATCTTGCCTACATTGCTCTTGGGGAGTTCGTCGCGGAACTCCACGTAACGCGGCCGTTTGTAGCCGGTGAGCTTTTCCCGGCACCAGTCCTGGATCTGCGCCTCGGTCAGCGTCGGATCCCGCCTCACCACGAACACCTTGACCGCCTCGCCCGAATGCTCGTCCGGCACGCCGATGGCCGCGCATTCCAGCACGCCGGGGTGCTGCGCCACGGCGGCCTCGACTTCGTTGGGGTAGACCTTGAACCCCGACACCGCGATCATGTCCTTCTTGCGGTCGACGATGCGCGTATAGCCCTGCTCGTCCATGATGCCGATGTCGCCCGTGCGGAAATATCCATCGGCGGTCATGGAATGCCGGGTTTCCTCGGGCTTCTGCCAATAGCCCAGCATGACCTGCGGCCCGCGGATGGCGACCTCGCCTCGCTCGCCCAGTGGCACTTCACGGCCTTCGTCATCGAGGATGGCCACGTCGGTGGAAGGCAAGGGCAGCCCGATGGATCCGGAATACGCGGTCGCATTGGTGGGATTTACGGTGGCCACCGGCGAGGTTTCCGACAGGCCATAGCCTTCGATCAGCGGCCTGCCAGTAATCTTGAGCCAGCGTTCGGCGACCTGCTGCTGGACCGCCATGCCGCCGCCCAACGTCAGCCGAAGGCCGGAAAAATCCAGGCGCGCAAAGTCCTCGTTGTGCGCCAAGGCGTTAAACAGCGTATTGACGCCGGGGAACACATTGATGGGCACCTTGCGCCACGCATTGATGAGCGAGGGTTGGTCGCGCGGGTTGATGATGAGCACGTTGCGCATGCCGGCATGCAGGCCATACAACCCGCATACGGTCATGGCAAACACGTGGTAGAGCGGCAGCGCGCTGATGATGGTGAGCTGCTGGTCAGCAAGGTCGTGCACGACGGGCTGCGCCACCGCTTCCGTCTGCAGCACGTTGGCCACGAGATTGCGATGGGACAGCATCGCGCCCTTGGGCACGCCGGTCGTGCCGCCCGTGTACTGCAGCACGGCCACATCATCCATCGACAGCGCAGGCGGCGTGAAGCGCTGGCGCGCGCCGTCGCTCAGCACGTCCGGCAGCATGCGGGCACCATCAATCCGCCACGCGGGAACGATCTTCTTGACATAGCGGGCGGCCAGGTTGACCAGCGGCGCCTTCAGGCCGCCGAGCAGATCGCCCGGCCCCGTGACGACGATGTGCTTGAGCTGTCCGCGGTCGGTGACGCGCTGCAGGGTGTGAGCGAAATTCTCCAGGATGACGATGGCCGACGCGCCGCTGTCCAGCAATTGCCGCTGCAGTTCTTCGGCGGTGTAGAGGGGATTGACGTTCACCACGACCAGGCCCGCGCGCAGCGTGCCCAGCATGCTGACCAGATAGGCTGGCACGTTCGGCATCATCAAGGCTACGCGTTCGCCTTTGGCGAGGCCCACGCTTTGCAGCCAATTGGCGAAAGCCTGCGCATGAGCGTCGAGTTGCGCGTAGGTGATGTCGCTGCCCATGGCGGTGCATGCGATGCGTGATGCGTACTGCTTGCAGGCCCGGTCCAGCAAGTCAGTCAGGGAGGCATAACCCTCTGTGGATATTTCCGCCGGAACCCCCTGCGGATAATGGGCAAGCCACGGACGCGTCATGGTATTTGTCTCCATTAAATTGGTTTTTGATTGATGATACCCTTGTTGCGTTCCCTTTTTTCGCCCGAGAGCTCCATGAAACTGCTCGAACCCATCGTCGCGTGGCATCACGACATTTCCAAGATCCGACGCGACATTCACGCGCATCCCGAACTGGCTTTCGAAGAATTCCGCACCGCTGATGTCGTGGCGGCAAAGCTCGAAGAATGGGGCATAGAAATCGACCGCGGCCTGGGCGGCACGGGCGTGGTCGGCATCATCCGCGGCAACCAGCCGGGCAATCGCGCGGTGGGCCTGCGCGCCGACATGGACGCCCTGCCCATGCAAGAGGCCAACACCTTCGAACACGCCAGCACCCATGCCGGCAAGATGCACGCCTGCGGCCATGACGGCCATACGGCCATGCTACTGGCCGCGGCGCAATACCTGTCGCAGCACCGTGATTTCGCCGGCACGGTCTACGTGATTTTCCAGCCTGCGGAAGAAGGCGGCGGCGGCGCCAAGCGCATGATCGACGATGGCTTGTTCACGCGCTTCCCCATGGAAGCCGTATTCGGCATGCACAACTGGCCCGGCATGAAAGCCGGCCAGTTCGGCCTGACCGCCGGCCCCATCATGGCCTCCAGCAACGAGTTCTCCATCGTCGTGAAGGGCAAGGGCACGCACGCCGGCATGCCCAACCTGGGCATCGACCCCGTCATGGCAGCGGTGCAACT
Source organism: Achromobacter sp. D10 (assembly GCF_035282245.1). NCBI lineage: Bacteria > Pseudomonadati > Pseudomonadota > Betaproteobacteria > Burkholderiales > Alcaligenaceae > Achromobacter > Achromobacter sp. D10. The sequence continues at coordinate 42,687 of NZ_JAYJLE010000002.1, read as the reverse complement.
GGCGCAATCCCTGCAGACCATCATTACCCGCAACCGCAACCCGCTGGACGCGGCGGTGCTCAGCATCACGCAGATCCACGCTGGCAGCGCCGACAACGTCGTGCCCAACCATGCTGAACTGCGCGGCACCGTGCGCACCTTCACGCTGGAAGTGCTGGACCTGATCGAACGCCGTATGGAAGAAATCGCGCGCCACACCTGCGCCGCGATGGACTGCGAAGTGCAGTTCACGTTCCAGCGCAACTATCCGCCCACCATCAATCACGCCGAGGAAGCTGCGTTCTGCGCCGACGTGCTGCGCGACATCGTCGGCGAAGCCAACGTCAACGATCACGTGCAGCCCACCATGGGCGCGGAAGATTTCGCCTTCATGCTGCAGGAACTGCCAGGCTGTTATGTCTGGATCGGCAACGGCACCGGCGAGCACCGCGACAGCGGTCACGGCCTGGGTCCCTGCATGCTGCATAACGGCAGCTACGACTTCAATGACGAACTGCTGCCGCTGGGCGGCACCTACTGGGTACAACTGGCGCTCAAGCGCCTGGCCAAGGCCTGAGCTTCACACGCCTTCCGCCGCCCCGACCGCCAGGCACATTGCCAGAAAGCGTTCGGCGGCGCGGGCGGCGGCGTCCGCATGCGGCACCAGAATGCTCAAGGTCCGCGTCAGCGGCTTGGGCAACAGGCGCAAAGCCGCCAGCGCGCCATCCTCGTGCCGCATCGACATAACCGACACGAAACCCACGCCCAGGCCGGCCCGCACCGCCTGCTTAACCCCTTCCACGCCGGCCAGTTCCAGACCCACCGACGGTGCCAGGCCCGCATCCGCAAAAGCCCGCTCCACTAACCGGCGCACACCCGAACCAGGCTCGCGCATGATCAGTGGCGAGGTGGCCAGGTCGCGGAGCGTTACCGCCCCCTTCCCTGCCAGCGCGTGGTCCGCGCGCACCACCGCCACGACCTCGTCCTGGCGCCAGGCGTGCACCGCCGTGTCCGCGGGCAGGCCAGCCGGCACATCGCCTTCGATGAACGCCAGATCCAGAGCCGGCAGGCGTTCGACGATCTCACGCGTGTTGCCGTCGGACAGATGCAGGCTGACCGACGGAAACGCATGTCGGAAATCCGCCACCAGGCTGGGCAGCAGATAGCTGGCAGGCGTGGTGCTGGCGCCCAGGCGCAGATCGCCGGTTTCCAGTCCGCGCCAGGATTCACGCACCGCCTGCGCCTGTCGATAGACCTGGCGCAACTGCCGGGCCTGCTCGGCCAAGCGCTCGCCGGCCTCGGTCAGTGCGATGCCATGTCCGCTGCGGCGATACAGAGGCTCGCCGAACCATTCCTGCAACATCCGCAGTTGGCCCGAAACGGCCGGCTGGGACAGATTCAGCAGTTGCGCAGCGCGGCTGATGTTGCCAGCGTCGGCCACACTGGCGAAGGTAAGCAGTTGGTCAGGGGTCATGAGGGCATAAATATCAGAATTTTGGATATTACATATCCGAAATAAAGATTTTTCAAATAGTAGGGGAGAAATTAATATTTCGTGAAGTTATTTAGATATGCCTCCCCCAAAAGGCCAGCCCATGAGTACCTCGTCCAGCACCGCCGTCCCCCTGCCCGCCGCCCCGGCCTCGCCGGCCTCCGCTCCCGCCCCCACGCCCTGGCGCGACAAGCTCAATGGCGTGCTGTTCGTCGGCCTGATGGCGGGCGCGGTGATGCAGTTGGCGGATCTGCCCGCCATCCGCCAGCTGGGCTTCTCGCCGCTGGTCGTGGGCATCGTCTGTGGCATGCTCTACGGCAACTTCCTGCGCGGCACGATGCCTGCAGATTGGGGGGTAGGCGTGAACTTCACGGCGCGGCGCCTGCTGCGCATCGCCGTCGCCTTCTACGGCCTGAACATCAGCATCCAGCAGATCGCGGCGGTGGGCCTGCCCGGCCTCGCGGTCTCGGTCGCGGTGGTGGTGGGTACCCTGCTGATCGGTACGGTAGTGGGCCAACGGCTGCTGGGCCTGGATCGCGACACCGCCATGCTGACCGCCGCGGGCAGCGCCATCTGCGGCGCCGCAGCCGTGCTGGCCTTCGAACCCACGCTGCGGGCCGCGCCCCACAAGAGCGCGGTGGCCGTGGCCACCGTGGTGCTGTTTGGTACCTTGTCGATGTTCCTCTACCCCGTGTTCTACCACGCAGGCTGGCTGAACTTCGACACGCAGGCGCTGGGCATCTACATCGGCGGCACCATCCATGAAGTGGCCCAGGTGGTCGGCGCGGCCAGCAACATCGACCCAGCCACCACCGAAGTCGCCACCATCGTGAAAATGACCCGCGTGGCCCTGCTGGTGCCGGTCCTGCTGATCCTGGGCATGTACCTGCGCAGCGCAGCCTCGCATGCCGCCGGCGGCCAGTCCAAGGGCGCAAAGCTCCCCATTCCCTGGTTTGCGGTGGGCTTCCTGGTGCTGGCCATCATCAATTCGCTGAATATCATCCCCGCGGACTTGGTGGCTGCCATCCGCCGCCTGGACGTTTTTGCCCTGACCATGGCCATGACCGCCCTCGGCATCGAAACGCGCTTCGCCCAGATTCGCAAGGCCGGTCCGCGCGTGATGGCGCTGGGCCTGATCCTGTACCTCTGGCTGCTGGTTGGCGGCTACGGCATCGTCAAGCTGGCCTCCTGATCCCGGCCCGCCGCGGCCCGGCGGCCGCGGCGGGCCTTGCACATGCACGCCGCTGTCTCGTTTTTCCTGCATAATCGGCTGGTTCCCTAGCAGTGGAGTCGGCCGCATGACCTCCAGCACCAAAACCCCGTTTACGACTTTGCCCGCCGATCGCGACGCGGTATTGCGCGTCATGCCGATGCCGGCGGACGCAAATATCCACGGGGACGTCTTCGGCGGCTGGATCATGTCCCAAGTCGACATCGCTGGCTCGATCCCCGCCGCGCGCCGCGCCGCCGGACGCGTGGCCACCGTGGCGGTCAATGCCTTCCAGTTCAAAGAGCCGGTCTTCGTGGGCGACCTGCTCAGTTTCTATGCTTCCATCATCAAGACAGGCACGACGTCGGTCACGGTGTCCGTCGAGGTCTACGCGGAGCGCCAGCGGCTGGACGCCGAGATCGTCAAGGTCACCGAGGCCACGCTGACCTACGTCGCTACCGACGAAGCCCGCCGCCGCCGCCCCCTTCCCACCCTTTGAGCCGTAACGCATGACGCAGTCCGCCGCCGCGCAGAAACCGCCCGCGACGCCCCGCCGCCTCGACCCGGAAGACGCCCAACACGCCCTGGCGGAAGTGCAGGAACGCCTGCGCCGCCAGCAACTGGTTGCCGACCTGGTGCATCGCCAGGAAGAAGGCGATTCCAAGGCCTCGCTGGTCGAGGACCTGGTGCATCGCCAGCACGAAGCCGAACTCAAGACATTGCTGGATGGCCTACATCCGGCCGACATCGCCTTCATCCTGGAGTCGCTGCCCAAGGACGAACGGCAGGCCATCTGGAAGCTGGTCAGCCCCGAGCACGACGCGGACGTGCTCCTGGAAGTCGAAGACTGGGTACGGGAATCGCTGATCGAAGCGATGGACCGCCAGGACCTGGTTGCCGCCACCGGCAACATGGATGCCGACGAGCTGGCCGACCTGGCGCCCGACCTGCCGCCCGACGTGGTGGCCGAGGTCCAGAAAGGCCTGACCGAAGAAGAACGCGCGCAATTGCTGGAAGCCATGGGCTATCCGGAAGACAGCGTGGGCGCGATCATGGACTTCGAGATGGTGCGGGTGCGCGAGGACGTGACGCTGGAGGTGGTGCTGCGCTATCTGCGCCGCCTGCACGAACTGCCCGACCACACCGACCAGATCTTCGTGGTGGACCGCCAGGACAAGCTGCAGGGCATCCTCCCCCTATCGAAGCTGCTGGTCAGCGAGCCTGAAACCGAAGTGCGCGCCGTCATGAATTCCGATTTCCTGACGCTCAACCCGCTGGACTCCGACGCGGACGCCGCCGGCGCCTTCGAACGCTACGACCTGGTCTCGGCGCCGGTCATGGACGACCAGGGCCGCCTGATCGGCCGCGTGACCATCGCCGACGTCGTGGACGTGATGCGCGAAGACTCCCAGGAACAGGCCCTGTCGCGCGCCGGTCTGCAGGAAGAGGACATCTTCGCCCCGGTTTCCACGGCCTTGCGCAACCGCGCCCCCTGGCTGCTGTTCAACCTCTGTACCGCCGCCACGGCGTCTTTCGTGGCCTCCCAGTTCGAAGGCACGGTGAGCCAGATCGTGATCCTGGCCTTCCTGATGTCCATTGTGGCCGGCATCGGCGGCAACTCGGGCAACCAGACCATGACCCTGATCATCCGGGCCCTGGCCATGGGCCGGATCACCGGCCGCAACCTCTGGCAACTGGTCAAGCGCGAGCTTTTCGTCACCCTGATGGTGGGGCTGTGCGGCAGCCTGGTGGCCGCCCTGTTCGCCTGGGTCATTTCGCACTCCGTATCCATCGCGCTGGTGATGATGGCGGCCATGGTCTGCAATATGCTGGTCGGCGCATCCGTGGGGGTGCTGGTACCAATGGTCCGTGCCCGGTTTGGCAAGGATCCCGCGATGGGCTCGTCGGTGCTTTTGACCTTTGCCACCGATTCGCTCGGCTTCTTCATCTTTCTGGGGCTGGCGACAATTTTCCTGCTGTAGCCCGGATACAACAGCAAAATACGCCCGCTTCCCTCTAGCGGCGCAAGCTTGACAGCTAGCTGACAGGGTGGATGACGACTGTTCCATTACAGTAATGGAATTGTCATCTCCCCTTTTTCAGTGCCCACAATGACCGCAAGATTCCGGGCAGCAATTTTCAGCCTGCTGCTCGCCACCTTCGCCGCCACCGCCCAAGCCTGTGACAGCATGCCCTCCTGGGCCAAGTCCGCCTGCAACCGCCTGGACCAGATCTGGACCGAGGGCGGCAATGACCTGTACCTGACCGGCTACTCCTGGCACAACCGTGCCACCTACAGCAAAGAAAAGATCGACAGCTTCAACGAGCTGGCCTGGGGCGGCGGCTACGGCCGCAGCATCTACGACGAAGATGGCGACTGGCAAGGCCTGTACGCCATGGCCTTCCTGGATTCGCATAGCAAGATCGAGCCCATCGCCGGCTATGGCTTCCTGAAGATCGGGCATGTCAGCGAGAACTTCCGCCTCGGCGCGGGCTATACCGTCTTCCTGACGGCGCGCCACGACATCATGAGCTACGTGCCGTTTCCCGGCATCCTGCCGCTGGTAAGCGCGGGCTACAAGGACGCGATGCTGTACGCGACCTACATCCCCGGATCCGCCGGCGCCGGCAACGTGCTGTTCATGTTCGGCCGCTGGAGCTTCTGAAGCCCCCTGGCCTCAGAAGGCCTGGCCCAGCCTGCGCACCAGATCGCCCAAGCGCCAATCGTCTATGCCATGCGCGCGCAGAGCGCGCTCGGTTTCCATGACGTAGTCCAGGCAAGGCCCCGAGTGGCCCACGGCGTTGCGCACCGACGCCAAGAGGCGGTCGTCGGTAATGCCCGCCGCGTATTCCTGGCAGGCACGGTTCAACAGGAACACCAGTCCGCGTACCGGCGCAGCTTCGGTATGACAGGTCAGCCAGCGGGGCGTGTAGGCCCCGGTGACCATTTCACGTCGCCACAGTGCGTTGAAGACCGCGGGCACGTCGTCGGCGGCGATCTGGAAAACCACGCCGCGACAGCAGCCCCCGCGGTCCAGGCCAAACACCAGCCCCGGATTGTCGGGAGATCCGCGATGGTCGTGCGACCACAGGCACAAGGACCGGTGGTAGCCGCGCACCGTCGCCAGCCGGCGCTCGCGCCAGGCGAAACCCGGATGCCAGATCAAGGACCCGTAGGCGAATACCCACAGATCGTCGACGCCGTTCCAGCCGACCAGCAGGTCATCCACCGAAAGCGCGCGCCGCGAATTTTCCGTACCGGCGCAGCCGGCGGGTACTGCCAACGACATAGGGTCCTCTGATGTCCCGATTCATCCCATGCTGGGAGTGAGGAATATCCTACGCCGTAGCCCGCGCAAAAGAATTGCGTGATGGGGGCTGGCCGAAGCGTCGAATGGAATTTGCATCCCCGGCGGCCCCCGCCATGGAAAAAAAATTGCGCGCGCCCGCCTACACCGCATCAAGCGGCAGTTCGGTGGTGCTTTTTATGACTTCCATCGAGAAGCTGGCGCTGACGTCCAGCAGGTCCACGGCGGCAATCAGGCGCCGGTAGAAACGGTCATAGGCAGCCATGTCCTCGACGACGACCTTGAGCAGGTAATCGACGTCGCCGGCCATGCGGTGGAACTCCACCACATTGGGCAAGGCCATCACGGCGTTGATCAGGCTTTGCGTCCATTTCTCGTTGTGCTGGCTGGTCTTGATGGACACGAAGACCGTCAGGTTCAACCCGAGCGCGCAGGGATCCAGCAAGATGGCGTTGCGGGCAATCACGCCGTCATCCTTCAGCTTCTGGATGCGGCGCCAGCACGGCGTGACGGACAGATGGACCTGCTCGGCGATCTCGGCGACCGAACAGGTGGCGTCCTTCTGCAGCAAGGCCAGTATCTTGATGTCCGTCTGGTCCATGGGTTTCCTCGGCTGGATCGGCACCAATGTTGCCTGTTCCGCCTGGCGGCGTCCAGCCTCGTCCCGCGCCGGGTCCCCCGCCTCAGTACGTGCCCGGGTAGCCGCCGCCGTCGATCAGGATGTTCTGAGCGGTCATGTAGCCGGCCTGCGCGGAACAGACATAGGCGCACAGGGCGCCCAACTCCTCTGGCTGGCCATAGCGGCCCGCCGGATTCGCCCGGCCCCGCTCGTCCCAGAGTTGTTCGAAACTCTTCCCGCCAGCCTGATCCAGCATGCCCTGGATGTGCCGGACCTGCGCGTCCGTGGCGAACGCGCCCGGCAGGAGGTTATTGATGGTGACGTTGTGGCGCACGGTCTGGCGCGCCAGGCCGCTCACGAAGCCGACCAGGCCGGAACGCGCGCCGTTGGACAGCCCAAGCTCGGCGTGCGGCGCCTTCACGCTGCGCGACACGATGTTCACAATGCGCCCGAAGCGCCGCTCCACCATCCCGTCCACGACCCGCCGGATCATATCGATGGGACCCAGCATCATGGCGTCCAGCGCGGCGATCCAGTCGTCGTGGCTCCAGTTGCGGAAATCCCCTGGCAGCGGCCCGTCCGCGTTGTTGATCAGGATGTCGGGATGCGGGCAAGCGGCCATGGCCGCATCCCGCCCCTGGGCCTGGGTCAGGTCGGCCGACACCCAGCCCACCCCTATCCCGGTTTCGCGCGATATCTCGGCGGCGGCCTGCTCCAGTGTCGCGGGGTTGCGGGCCGCTATCGTGACCGCCACGCCTTCCCGCGCCAATTGCATGGCGCATGCCCGGCCCATGCCGCGGCTGCCGCCGAATACCAGTGCCGTCTTGCCGCTGATCCCCAGATCCATGCCTGACTCTCCTGTCATTGCGCTGCCCGGCGGAGCGCTCCGCCCAAGCGGACCAGTATAGGATTGCCGGACGTACGGGTGGGATGGAATTTTTTTCCAATCCGCGCCACACACACGCCGAATTTGGCAATGGCATTCCAGCGCAAGCTCCTACCATGGAAGCTCTGCCTGGAGACCTGTGCCATGCCTTCCATTCCAGTTGCCAGCGGCGGCCTGCAATCGCTTTGCGCGTCGGTTCAAGCTGCCCAGATGAATGCGGCGCGCGCACTCCTGCGCGAGCTGGCCGCCAGCGTCGCCCAGGCGGGCGACATGCTGCAAGGCCTGCCGACCGATCTGCGCGCGGGGCGGGCCGAGTCCTACACCCGCCATGTCGCCTATGCCGATCCGCATGGCGCCTTCACGATGGTCTATCTGATTTGGCGACCGGGCCAGTTCAGCCCGGTGCATGGCCACAAGACCTGGTGCACCTACCAGGTGCTGCAGGGCGAACTCACCGAAACCCATTACCGCTGGGACCATGAGTCCGCCACCGCCCAGGCCTGCGGCGTGGTTGCCCGCCGTCCGGGCGACATCGTCACCGCCACGCAGGGGCTGCGCCAGATCCACCGCCTGGGCAATGCCGGCACGGAAATCGCCGTGTCACTGCATATCTACGGCGTGGCCCAGGGCGACCTCTGCACCGGCATCAACCACCTGGTAGACCGTATCAGCCCATCCACTGGCTGACCGGCGCGGCCGCATCCTGCAAGGGCTGCGCCACCACGTCGATCAGGGCCGGACCATCGTGTTCCATGGCAGCCTTGATCGCGGCGTCCAACTTGGCGGGATCCTCCACCCGCCATGCCTTGACCCCGTAGGCTTCGGCAATGCGGGCGTGGTCGGTGCGATTGAAGTCCACGCTGTAATAGCGCTTGTCGTAGCCCGCCTTCTGGCTGGCCTTGATCCAGCCATAGACCGAGTTCGAGAACACCACCATCAGCAGCGGCGCCTTGTGCCTCACGATGGTTTCCAGTTCGCCCACGGTAAAGCCGAAGCTGCCGTCGCCCATCACCGACACGCATTTGGACTGGGGCCGGCCCACCCAGGCACCCAGGGCCGCCGACATGGAAAAGCCCAGCGCACCGTGCGCGCGGTTGGTGATGAAGTGCCGGCCGGGACGCGACACGTCGTAGTAGGCCGAGAAATACGGGCAAGGCGTGCCGGGGTCGGCGCAGACTACCGCGTCGTCGGGCAGCAGGCGGTTCAAAGACTGCACCACGCGCTCGGGACGAATGGGCGCGTCCAGGCTGTTGGCCAGCGGCTCCAGCTGCGCCCGGCGCGCCTCCTTGGCGCGGCCTGCGAGCACCGCGCCGTCTGCGGCATCGGACGGACGGTGCGCCAAGCGCGCCGCCACCTCGGCGCCCAAGGCTTCCAGCGCCAGCTTGGCGTCGCCCACCATGCCCACTTCGGTCAGGTAGTTGGCGCCGATCACCATGGGATCGATGTCGATGTGCAGGATGGGCACATTGCGGTTGGGGAAACGCCAGTGCTCGGTCGAGGTCGAGCCAGCGCGGCAGCCCACGAACAGCACCACGTCCGCGGCCGCGACCACGTCGCGCGTCGCCATTACGCCGCCGTTGGAACCAACCACGCCCGCGTTCAGCGGATGGGTGTCGGCCAGGCTGCCCTGCCCGCTCACGGTCACGCATACCGCCGCCTTGAGCGATTCGGCCAGTTCCTGCAATGCGCCGCAGGCGCCTGCAATGACCACGCCGCCACCGCAGATGATCACCGGCGCCCGGGCGCCGACCAGCCGCTGCGCGGCGCGGGCCACGTCCTGGGGATCCGGCGCATAGCGCATCGCCGGGAAACGTCCGTGCTCGGGTTGGGCCCAGACATCGGAGGCGTCCACTTGCTGCTTCATGACGTCATACGGGAAGCATAGATGGGCAGCGCCAGGCTTGCCGGTCGTCATGGCGCGAAAAGCGGCTCGCACCATGCCGGGAATCTGGTCCGCGCGATCAATGGTGCGGTTCCACTTGGTCAGCGGGCGGTACAGCGCTTCCTGGTCCAGTTCGGTCAGGGGATACTTGCCGCGCGATCCCACCGCCACGTCGGACGTGATGCCAAGCACCGGAACGGAGGACTCATTGGCCTCCACCAGGCCCGGCAGCAGATAGGTGGCGCCGCCGCCACTGGGGCCTTCGCACACGCCGACCTTGCCGGTGACGCGGGCGTAGGCGTCCGCCATGTAGCCGGCGCTGCGCTCATCGCGCGTCAGCACGTGCTGCATGCCGTGATCCAGCCGGTACAGCGCGTCGTAAAACGGCAGGCTGGTGTCGCCGCACAGGCCAAAAATGTGCTTGACGCCATTGTGCTGCAGCATGCGCACCATCGCTTCGGCGCCGGTCATGTTTTCCATGTCATCTCCACTTGTGTTGCACGCGCCGCGGCCGGCCGGCATTGCCGCTGGCCGCGCGTCGCTCAGTTATCCAGATTGATGTTGCTGCTCTTGATGAAGGCGCTCCAGCGGTCGTATTCCGACTTCACGTACGCATCCAGCGCCGGGCCGTCGGAGGCCACGATCTCGAAGCCCGCGTCCGTAATCTTCTTGCGGATCTCCGGGTCGGCCAGCACGGCCTGGAAATCGCCGGTCAGCTTTTTCACGGTCGCTTCCGGCGTGCCCTTGGGTGCGAACATGCCGCTCCAGGAATAGGCGACAAAACCGGGGAAACCGGATTCCGCCACCGTGGGCACATTGGGCAGATCGGGCAGGCGCTTGTCGCCTGCCACCGCGAGCGGCTTGATCTTGCCGGCCTGGATCTGGCCGCGCAGCGCCGCGAAGCTCAGCCAGGTCATGCTGGCCTGGCCGCCCACGACCGCCTGGATGGCCGGTCCGCCGCCGCCATAAGGCACATGCAGCAACTCGACTTTGGAAAGGCGCTTGAGCTCTTCCGGCGCCAGATGGTTCAAGGAACCCACGCCGGTCGAGGCGTAATTGAATTTGTTGGGCGGCTGCTTGGCGGCCGCGGCCAGGAACTCCTTCAGGTTATCGCCCGGCACGCTGGGATTGGCGCCCAATACCAGCGGAAAGCGCACGGTCTGCGAAATGGCGACGAAGTCCTTGAACGTGTCGTAGGGCAGCTTCGGCTTCACGGCGGGGTTGATGCCGTGGTTATCGAAGCTGACCAGCAGCGTGTTGCCGTCGGGCTCGGCGCGCGCCACGAAGGCCGTGGCGATCTGGCTGGCGGCACCCGGACGGTTTTCGACCACAACCGCGCGGCCGCCCAACTGCTGGGACAAGCGCGGCTGCAGAATGCGGGCCAGGATGTCGGTGCTGCCACCGGGCGGATAGGGTACGACCAGCACCAACGGCCGTTCTTCCGCGGCGGCAGCAGGCGCCGCGACGAAAGCGCCTGCCGTGGCCGACAGCATGCATAGCGCAGCCAATCCGCGCTTTATCCCGTGATTCATAGTTTTTCCCCTGCTTGTATGGTGTTGGCCGGCGCTGCCAAAGCGGGTTCGGCCTGGTCCCGCATGTAAATCGTCGAAAAACCCGTGCGTATGACGTCGGTAATCTGATCCAGGCGGCGGCCGATGTGCGCGCTCATCAAGTCCGGCAAGGCGCCAATGTCGCGCCGCTCCAGCGCCTCGACGATGCGCAGATGCTCGCCCTGGGTATGACTGCGCCGCCCTTGCTGCATGTCGATCCAGCGCACGAAGTGGATGCGCGCGTTGACACTCTCCAGCGCGCGCACGAACTCCTCGTTGCGCGAGTAACGAGCCAGCGTCAGATGAAAGGCCTCGTCCAGCTCCAGCAGGCGCGTGGCGTCGCTGTCTTCGGGCTCATCCCGCGACCGTTCCACGAACTTTCGCAGGCTGGCCAGCTCCTCGTCCGTTGCCCTTTCGCAGGCCGCCCGCACGATGCCCGCCTCCAACACGGCCCGGTACTCGTAGAGACTGTGGATCTGCTTCGCGTCGAGCAGCCGCGCAATGAATCCGCGGTTGACCGAACGGGTCAGGAAACCCTCGACCATCAATTGATTCAGCACTTCGCGCAGCGGCGTACGGCTGACGTTCAACCTGCGGGCCAGCTCGACCTCGTTGATGCGTTCGCCGGGCTTGAATTCGAAGCGCACGGCCATTGCCTTGACCGCGCCATACAACTCCGCCTGCGCTTCCTTGGTGCGCGCCGCGGGTCGGATTGCGATTGAGGATTGCGTCATGCCGGATCGCCTGGGTTCGGTTTGATCATCGGGAATGAAGTGCATACTAAAGTGCATACACTTTGATCAACAACCCGGGTTTCCCCGGACGCAGGCCAGCGCACGCCCGTCCCGCGCAGGGACAACGACAGGAACGGAGCAAAAAAAAGCCCGCAACGATGTCTGCGGGCGGTACTCGTGACGCGGCGCCAGCCGTTCAGCGGGAGAACTACAGGCCGGTATCCAGCGTGTAATGCGCGCCGTCCTTGTTTTCCAAGGTCAGGGTGGATAGCGTGGGTCCAGCAGCTGCCGCATCCTGGCTCACATGGATGCGCAGGTTGGCCAACGGCACGTCCCAGCCGCCGTTGGCGGCGGCTTCAGCGTCCACGCCGGCTACCAATGCCAGGCGTTCGGCTACCGCCCGCGCATCGGGCGCGCGGGCATCGATGCGTTGCAGGCTACGCGCGCCGTTGGGATGCGCCATGAGCTCGGGCGACCAGACGCACTCGGGCGTCAGATGGCGGCAGAAATACATACGGATGCCCGGCAGTGGTTGCTCGGCAAAACGCACGGTGTGGAAACGGGCCTCGACTTCCTGGCCGTCCAGCATGGCGGGCCGCCTCAGTTCCTGGACCGGATTGACGGCAAACCCCGCCGCCAGCAAGCGCTCGCGGGTGGCTTCGGCGTCATAGGTGCGAAACACCAGCGCTTCCAGCCCGAACGGTGAATCCGCGATTTCCTTGCGGGCGGGCGGCGCGCCGGGCGGCCAGCCCAGCAATTCGACATACGTGCCTTCCAGCACGATCAGACGGTTGCACGATCCGAGGTTGTGCACCGCCTTGTCGCTGAGGTGAAAGCCCTGGCGTTCAAAATGCGGAGCCAGCTCATCCAGCCGGTCACGCACCATGACCACGGCATGGTCGAATTCTGTGCGGCCGACGGAATGCAGCATGGATGTCTCCTAGGGGATCAGACGAGCTTGCCGTGGCACTGCTTGTACTTCTTGCCACTGCCGCAGGGGCACGGATCGTTGCGGCCAACCTTGGGCATGGCGTTGCGCATGGGTTGCGCGCCGCCTTCCGGTTCGGACTGGGCCAGCGCTTCGTCGTAGTCGGAATGGTGGTATTGCACGTTCTGCACGTGCGGCTGAGCCGCTTCGGCCTCGGCCTGCTCGACCTGTTCCTGCGACTGCACGCGCACCGTCATCAACACGCGCACGACGTCGTCGCGAATGCGATCCAGCATGCCCGAGAATAGCTCGAAGGCTTCGCGCTTGTACTCCTGCTTGGGGTTCTTCTGCGCATAGCCGCGCAGGTGGATTCCTTGACGCAGGTAGTCCAGCGCCGACAGGTGTTCGCGCCAGTGGGTGTCGATGGCCTGCAGCATGATCGAACGCTCGAACTGCGACCACGACTCCGTGCCCACCTGGTCGACCTTGGCCTGGTAGGCGTCGCGCGCGGCGCTCACCACGCGCTCGCGCAGGTCGTCGTCGGTCAGGTTGGATTCCTTTTCCAACATTTCCGTCAGCGGCAGCTGCACGTGCCAGTCGGCCTCCAGCGCTTTTTGCAGCGCCGGCACGTCCCACTGCTCTTCCACCGATTCCGGCGGCACGTAGGTGTTGAACATCTCGGTCACGGCAGCGTCGCGCAGGTTCTGCACGGTAGCGCCCACGCTGGCTGCTTCCAGTACGTCGTTGCGCTGCGAATACAGCACCTTGCGCTGATCGTTGGCGACGTCGTCGTACTCCAGCAATTGCTTGCGGATGTCGAAGTTGCGGCCTTCCACCTTGCGCTGCGCGGTCTCGATCGAACGCGTGACCATGCCGGCCTCGATCGGTTCGCCTTCGGGCAGTTTCAGGCGTTCCATGATGGCGCGCACGCGGTCACCCGCGAAGATGCGCATCAGCGAGTCTTCCAGCGACAGGTAGAAACGGGACGAGCCCGGATCGCCCTGGCGACCGGCGCGGCCGCGCAGCTGGTTGTCGATACGGCGCGATTCGTGGCGTTCGGTGCCGATGATGCGCAGGCCGCCAGCGGCCTTGACCTGCTCGTTCAGCGGCTTCCATTCAGCGCGCACCTTTTCGATGCGCGCGTTCTTTTCGGCTTCCGACAGCGATTCGTCGGCGCGGATCAGATCGACCTGCTTGTCGACGCTGCCGCCCAGCACGATGTCGGTGCCGCGGCCCGCCATGTTGGTGGCGATGGTGATGTGGCCAGGCTTGCCGGCTTCGGCGACGATCTCGGCTTCACGGGCGTGCTGCTTGGCGTTCAGCACTTCATGCGGCAGCTTGGCCTTCTTCAGCAGGCCCGACAGCAACTCGGAGTTTTCGATGCTGGTGGTGCCCACCAGCACCGGCTGGCCGCGTTCGTGGCAGTCCCGGATGTCTTCGAGAATGGCGTTGTACTTTTCGCCGTCGGTCTTGAAGACCTGGTCGTTCTGGTCCTTGCGGACCATGGGCTTGTTGGTCGGGATGATGACCGTTTCGAGCCCGTAGATTTCCTGGAACTCGTACGCTTCCGTATCGGCCGTACCGGTCATGCCGGACAGCTTTTCGTACATGCGGAAGTAGTTCTGGAACGTGATCGACGCCAGCGTCTGGTTCTCGTGCTGGATCTTCACGCCTTCCTTGGCCTCGACCGCCTGGTGCAGGCCGTCGGACCAGCGGCGGCCCACCATCAGGCGCCCCGTGAACTCGTCGACGATGACCACTTCGCCGTCCTGCACCACGTACTGCTGGTCGCGGAAGAACAACGTATTGGCGCGCAGCGCCACCATCAGATGGTGCATCAGCGCGATATGGCGCGGGTCGTACAGCGATTCGCCTTCGGGCAGGATGCCCAGGCGCGTCAGGATGCCCTCGGCGTTCTCGTGTCCGGCTTCGGACAGGTACACCTGCTGGCTCTTTTCGTCGACCCAGTAGTCGCCTTCGGGTTCCGGCTCCTGCGGCTTGGGCTCGTGAGCCATGCGCTTGAGCAGGGGCGGCACCGCGTTCATGCGGACATAGAGTTCGGTATGGTCTTCGGCTTGACCGGAGATGATCAGCGGCGTGCGGGCCTCGTCGATCAGGATCGAGTCCACTTCGTCGACGATGGCATAGAACAGGCCACGCTGGCGACGGTCTTCAACACGGTATTCCATGTTGTCGCGCAGGTAGTCGAAGCCGAATTCGTTATTGGTGCCGTAGGTGATGTCGGCCAGATAGGCCGCCTTCTTTTCTTCGTTGGGTTGCTGCGGCACCACCACGCCCGTGCTCATGCCCAGGAAGCGGTACAGGCGGCCCATCCATTCGGCGTCGCGGCGCGCCAAGTAGTCGTTCACCGTGACCACGTGGACGCCCTTGCCGGCGATCGCGTTCAGGTAGACCGGCAGCGTAGCCATGAGGGTCTTGCCTTCGCCCGTGCGCATTTCAGCGATCTTGCCGCTGTGCAGGGCGATACCGCCCAGCATCTGCACGTCGAAGTGGCGCATGCCGAACACCCGCTTGCCGGCTTCGCGCACGACGGCGAAGGCTTCGGGCAGCAGATCGTCCAGGGAAGTGCCCTGGGCGTGGCGGGAACGGAATTCCTCGGTTTTGGCCGCCAGCTCCGCGTCGGAGAGCGCGGAGATCTTGGGTTCGAGCCCATTGATCTGGGTTACCAGCTTGCGATACTGCTTAAGCAGCCGGTCGTTGCGGCTGCCTATGAGTTTTTTGAGCAGAGAAACCATGCGTATGTCGGCCGCACGAGCCACGCCGCGCCCACGAAAGGCCGGAGCAGCGTCACCCGTGACTTGATGTTATTGGTTGAGCGGGGGTCCGCTGGGAAACGAACCAGTTTAACGCACCTGGAGCGCAATAGCCTGGACCTATGGCCAGGGTAGCACTGCCGGGCCGGTTTGACCGGCGCGGGCGGCCCAGGTTCACTGGGCAGCGTGAGCCACGGTGGAAGGCGGGGCGGTTTGCTGGGGGCCAAGGAACAGGCGCGGATCCAACGGTTGCCCAGCCAGGCGGACTTCAAAGTGCAGATGGGGGCCGGTGGAACGGCCGGAGCTACCCACTCGGGCAACTTGCTGGCCGCGCTCGACCAGTTGGCCTTGCTTCACCATCAGTGAGGACGCATGGGCATAGCGGGTAATCAGGCCATCGCCGTGATCGATTTCTACCATATTGCCGTAGCCCGGCTGGAATTTGGATTCCAGCACGACGCCGCCCGAGGCCGCCAGGATGGGCGTGCCCGGCGGGGCGGCGAAATCCAGGCCTTCGTGCATGGCGGTGCGGCCGGTCACCGGATTGCGGCGCCAACCATAGGAAGAACTGAGATAGGGATAATCGGTAATCGGCATGGCGGTCGGCATGCGCGCCTGGTCTGCCGAACGCTTGGTCAGCGCCGCATCCAGCAGCTTCAGGTTGTCCGTCTGTTGGGCCAGCCTGGCCTGGATCTCGTCAAGCTGCCGGCCCAGGGCCTCGGCCGAGGCCGCGCTGGGAGGCGGGTGGTCCGTGAACAGATCATCCATGACCTGGGTGGCTTCGGGCTGGGTCAGCGCCTCGGGCTGCGCCACGGCCAGTTGCTTGGCCAGCTCGGGATCGGTGTAGGCCACGCCAGCCACCTTGGCCACGCGCTGGCCCAATCCGTCGATGCTTACCAGCTTGGCCTGCAGCGCCCCGACCTTGGCAGCCAGCAGATTCATGTTTCCGCGCAGGAAATCGGCGTCTCGCCCCGGCTGGCCCGCCAGCGGCCAGCCCACGGTATGTACGGCCGGCAGGATCGGAGTAAGGTATCGTTGTAACGCGGCGCCAAAGATGGCGGCCGTGATCAAGGCGCCCCCCAGAATCAGCGCAAGGCGTGCGCCGCCGAGGGTGAAATGCCCGTCCTGCCCGTCGCGGGCGTGCATAATCACGATTTTCAAGGTTTGCTTCCTAATTCTTAAGCCGGGATGAATAGACCCACTTCATACCGTCAACGTTCCAGTTCCAGCCGGCAGCAGGAAAATACCGCCCTGGGATGGCTGGGTCATGACATGCGGGGCGCCGGCGTTCTAGCGACCGCCCGCAAGCACTTGCAAATTCAGTACGCGGTGGCGGCGGTTCTGCCCGCCCCGCTGGGCGCCGTGTGCCAGGTGGGCAAGCTGGAAAACCAGTGCCTCCACCTGGTGGTGCCGAGTGCCGCGCATGCGGCCAAAATGCGTCAATTGGCACCGCGCATCGCGCGGTCCCTGGCAGACCAAGGCTGGAACCTTAACGAAATCGCCGTCAAGGTACAAGCGGGTTTGCCCAAGCCCGGCGCCCGCCAGCCGCGCCCTCCCAAAGAGGCGCAACCGCTGGGCAATGCCGCCCTGGGCGCGTTCGAGACACTGCACGACAACCTGCGGCCCGGGCCTCTGGCCGACGCAGTGGCCAAGCTCCTGAAGCACCACAAGAGTAGCTGAAGCCGCCCGGGTTGTCCTTGATCCAGGGCCCCCGGAAACGAAGCGAAACCAAGTTCTCGGACGGATCCGTACTACGGTTTGCCGCTGGTTTACGCCTTAAGCGCTAGAGGATGACGACCACAGCCATCCGCTGGAAGCCAGCCCGGGGAAATTACCACGAACGATCAGGAATCAACCCAGCCGCGCAAAATGATAGCGCGGACGTCGCGGAGCCGGCTCTGCCGGTCCGCAGACGTCGCCCCTTGAGGGGACGCGCGTCAGCGGGTAGGGGGTGGGACTGACTCTAAGCCAGCTTCCACTCGTGGCGAAACGCCTGCGGTGCTTCTGCCTGCGATTCGTAGGTGATCAATTCCCAGGCATCGCGCTGCTCCAGCAGCGCGCGGGCCAGTTGGTTGTTCAGGCCATGGCCCGACTTGCACGCAACGTAGCGCGCGACCAAAGGCTTGCCGAGCAGATACAGGTCGCCGATGGCGTCCAGGATCTTGTGTTTTACAAATTCGTCGTCATAGCGCAAGCCGTCGCTGTTCAGCACGCGGTACTCGTCCATGACGATGGCGTTATCCAGGCTGCCGCCGCGGGCCAGGCCCATGGAGCGCAAGGCCTCGACTTCATTGACGAACCCGAAGGTACGCGCGCGCGCGATTTCACGCACATATGAGTGCGTGGCGAAATCGATTTCCGCGAAATTGGCCGTGGAGTCGATGGCGGGGTGGCGGAAATCAATCGAGAACGCCAGCGCATAGCCCTCATGGGGTTCCAGGCGGGCCCATTTCTCGTTGCGGCCTTCGCCTTCGCGCACTTCGACCGGTTTCAAGACACGGATGAATTGCTTGGGTGCGTTCTGCTCGACGATGCCTGCCGAGCGCAACAGATAGACAAACGTGGCCGCACTGCCGTCCATGATGGGGACTTCTTCGGCGGTGAGGTCGATATGCAGGTTGTCGATGCCCAGGCCGGCCAACGCCGACATCAGGTGTTCCACCGTGGACACGCGGACATTACCCTGCTGCAGCACCGATGCCATGCGCGTATCGCCCACGCCGGTGGCCTGCGCAGGCAGGTCCACGACCTGAGGCAGATCGACGCGATGGAAAACGATGCCCGTATTCGGTTGTGCCGGGCGCAAAGTGAGCTCGACCCGCCGTCCAGAGTGGACGCCGACGCCTGTCGTGCGGACGAGATTCTGAATGCTGCGCTGTCGGAACATGAGACTTGGGGTGTTTGAGCCAGGAAGCCGGCAAGATGACGAACAGATTGCCGGCGTAACTGACGTATTGTAACTCTGTCCGATCCCTGGCGCCATTTGGCGTCCGGATCGACCGATACCTCCGTCCCTTATTGAAACCGTGCAAGGGAAACACGGACCGCTCCGCCTCCGGCCGCCTGTGGGGACAGGCGGCCGGAGATGAGGGAGTGCGTTTAGAGCCTGAAGCAGGCTCTTTGGTTCAATCCGCCTGCTTGCGCAGGAATGCCGGGATGTCGAAGTGATCCATGCCCGAGCTTTCCAGAGCACGCACCTGGGCCGACGCCTGGCTGCGCGGGTTGCGCATGACCGACGGCATATCCAGGTTGCGGTAATCGCCTTGACCGCCAGCCGGCATTCCACCCATGGGCAGGTTGTCGGTGCCGGTACGCAGCACTTCAGCGGTGTTCTGCACCAGTTGCGGACGCGCTTGCGCACGGCCCAGGCCGGTAGCAACCACGGTCACGCGCAGGTTTTCACCCATGGACTCGTCGTAGGCGGTGCCGAAGATCACGGTCGCGTCGTCCGAAGCGTAGCTGCGGATCGTTTCCATGATTTCGCGCGTTTCGCGCATCTTCAGCGAGCGGCTGGCGGTGATGTTGACCAGCACGCCGCGAGCGCCGTTCAGGTCCACGCCTTCCAGCAGCGGGCAAGCAATGGCGTGCTCGGCGGCCACGCGGGCGCGGTCAGCGCCCGAAGCCGACGCCGTGCCCATCATGGCCTGGCCCTGCTCGCCCATGATCGTCTTGACGTCTTCGAAGTCGACGTTGACGTTGCCTTCGACGTTGATGATTTCGGCGATGCCTGCGCAGGCGTTGTGCAGGATGTCGTCGGCGGAACGGAAGCAGTCTTCCTGCGTCGCGTCCTCGTCCATCAGTTCATAGAGGTTCTCGTTGAGCACCACGATGAGCGAATGCACGTGCTTGGCCAGTTCGGAAATACCGTCTTCGGCCATCTTCAGGCGCTTGTTGCCTTCGAAGGAGAAAGGCTTGGTGACCACGCCCACCGTCAGGATGCCCAGTTCCTTCGCGACCTCGGCCACGACCGGACCTGCGCCGGTGCCGGTGCCGCCGCCCATGCCGGCGGTGATGAAGACCATGTGCGCGCCGTTCAGGGCGGCACGGATCTCCTCGCGCGCGGTTTCAGCCGACGCGCGCCCTTGCTCGGGCTTGGCGCCCGCGCCCAGGCCGGTACGGCCCAGACGGATCTGCACCGGGGCGTTGGTCGCCGCCAGTGCCTGCGCATCGGTGTTGGCGCAGATGAAATCCACGCCGTGCACGCCGCTGCGAATCATGTGCGCCACGGCATTGCCGCCCGCACCACCCACACCAACGACCTTGATAACGGTCCCTTTGGTGTTGTTCTCAAGCATCTCAAAGTTCATCATGATGACTCCCTCACAAGTCCGATTTCGCAAATCACAAAAATTCCCCAACAACCTATGTTTTGTGAATCGCCTCAAACTCGTCGCCGGACGGGCCCGCAACGGGTTTGAAGCGCCTCCCCTCTTCTGGCCCGGCCCGCGCTACCACCGCTGACCGCACCAAGGACAGGCCCCAACCTGCCCCTTTACAACTCAGTTCATGAACCATTCCTTCATGCGCGCCAGCAGGCTCTTGAAATTGCCGGTCTGGGCAGCGACCTTGCGGCCGCGCACGCGCTGCATCCGCGCTTCCTGCAACAAGCCCATCACCGTCGAGAAGCGCGGATTGCGCATCACGTCAGCCAGGCTGCCTTCGTATTCGGGTACCGCCACGCGCACCGGCTTGAGGAATACGTCCTCGGCCAGTTCGATCATGCCGGGCAATTGCGCCGAGCCGCCGGTCAGGACCACGCCCGAGGCCAGCAGGTCCTCGTAGCCCGAGTCGCGCACGACCTGCTGCACCAGCGTGAACAGTTCTTCCACGCGCGGTTCGATCACGGCGCCCAGCGCCTGGCGCTTGACTTGCCGCGGACCGCGGTCACCCAGGCCCGGCACTTCCACGGACTCGTCCGGACTGGCCAGCACCTGCTTGGCCACGCCGTAGCGCAGCTTGATTTCCTCGGCATCGGGCGTCGGCGTGCGCAGCATTGCCGCGATGTCATTGGTGATCTGGTCGCCGGCGATGGGCAGCACGGCGGTGTGGCGGATGGCGCCGCCGGTGAAGATGGCCACGTCAGTGGTGCCGCCGCCGATATCGACCAGAACGACGCCGAGTTCTTTTTCGTCGGCGGTCAGCACGGCCAGGCTGGAGGCCAGAGGCTGCAGGATCAGGTCCTGCACTTCGAGGCCGCAGCGGCGCACGCACTTCACGATGTTCTGGGCAGCGCTGACCGCGCCCGTCACGATGTGCACGCGCACTTCCAGGCGCAGGCCGCTCATGCCGATGGGCTCGCGGATGTCTTCCTGGCCATCGACGATGAACTCTTGCGTCAGCACGTGCAGCACCTGCTGGTCGGTCGGGATGTTCACCGCCTTGGCGGTCTCGATGACGCGGGCAACGTCGGTGGCGGTGACTTCCTTGTCCTTCACGGCGACCATGCCGCTGGAATTGAAGCTGCGGATATGGCTGCCGGCAATGCCGGTATAGACGTCGCGAATCTTGCAATCTGCCATCAGCTCGGCTTCTTCAAGCGCGCGCTGAATGGAATTCACAGTGGTCTCGATATTGACGACCACGCCCTTGCGCATGCCGCGCGATTCGTGCTGGCCGAGGCCCAGCACTTCGAATCGCCCTTCAGGCAAAATTTCAGCCACCACAGCCACCACCTTGCTGGTGCCGATATCGAGGGCGACGATAAGGTCCTTGATGTCACGGGTCATGGCGTTAGCGTTTCTTGGGAGGTTTCGGTGTGGATTTGGATTTGGTTTCCGACGGCGGCAACGGAGCCAGCGCCAGGGCGAAACCATTGGGATAGCGCAGGTCGGCCTGCGTCACGGTGCGCCCTTCCAGGCGTCCGGCAACGGCGGGCCACGCCTGCACAAAGCGTTGAATGCGGGCGGCGAACGGCAAGGCGCCCGGCAGGCCATGCGGATCCGGCGCATCGGCGCCCGGATCGCGGCCCAGGTCCAGCGACATGCCGTTGGACAGCACGACGCGCCACGCGTATCGCGGACTCAGGTCCAGCTGCGTCACGTGCATGTCCAGCGGAGCGAACCAGCGGGCCAGTTCGGCGTAGCGCTGCACCACCAGGGATTCCGTGCCCTCCGGGCCAGAAAACTGCGGCAGCACGGTCTCGTCGTCCACCTCGCCCGTGTTGGCCGTGAACGCCTCGCCCCAGGTGTTGATCATCTGGTTCTCGTTCCACAGCGCCAAGGGCTGCTGCTCTTCGATGCGCACACGCAGCACATTGGGCCAGATCCGCCGCACGGTGGCGTGGCGAACCCACGGCACCGACTCGAAGATCTCGCGCGCTTCGTCCAGGTCCACCGTGAAGAAATTGCCCTTGAAGCGGCCCGCGATCGCCGAGCGCACCGCCCCCGTGGACACGTAGTGCAGCTCGGTGTCCGGCATCGATTCCAGCTCGATGGCCGACAGCGTGAAGAACGGGCGTTGCGCCACCCACACCACGCCCGCGACGAGCATGGCGCAAACCGCCAGCACGGCCAGCGTGTTGGCGATCAGGTTGGTGGTGCGAGCGTCGTTCCACACAGAGTATCCGGGTCAAGCGTTGCGGGCCGGGCTGCGCACTTTGCACGCGGCCTCGGACAATATCGCCACGCACAGATCGGCGTAGCTGATTCCCACGGCCTTGGCGGCCATGGGAACGAGTGAGTGACTGGTCATGCCAGGCGAGGTGTTCATTTCCAGCAACCACGGCCGGTTGTCGCCGTCGAGGATGAAGTCCGCGCGGCCCCAACCCTCGCAGCCCAGGGCGCGATAGGCCTTGACCGCGATCTCGGCAACTTCCGCGGCGACCTCGGGCGGCAGCGTGGCCGGGCAGAAATACTGCGTGTCGTCGGAAAAGTACTTGTGCTCGTAGTCGTAATTGCCGCCAGGGGCCGCGATCTCGATGACGGGCAGCGCGCGCGCAGTCTTGCCTGCGCCCAGCAGCGCCACGGTCAGCTCGCGGCCGGTGATGAATTGCTCGGCCAGCACTTCGGCGTCAAAACGCGCGGCCGCGGCATAGGCTTCCTTCATGTCGGAATAGCCCACCACCTTGGTGATGCCCACCGTCGAACCCTCGTGCGGCGGCTTGATGATGAGCGGCAGGCTCAGGCGATCCGGCACCAGGCGCAGTTCGGTATCCGCGTCCAGCAACTCGAAATCCGGGGTGGGCAGGCCATGCTGCAGCCACACGCGTTTGGTCATGGTCTTGTCCATGGCCAGCGCGGAGGCCAGCGGGCCGCTGCCGGTGTAGGGAATGCCCAGCAGTTCCAGGGCGCCCTGGATCGTCCCGTCTTCGCCATAGCGGCCATGCAGGGCGATGAACACACGGTCGAAATTCTGCTCGGCCAGTTCGGACAGGCTGCGTTCGGCCGTGTCGAACAGGTGCGCGTCCACGCCGGCGCTGAGCAACGCCTGGTGCACGCCGGTGCCTGACATCAGGGACACCTCGCGCTCGGCGGAACGTCCCCCGTACAACACCCCTACCTTGCCGAATTGCGTGCTCATGCCAGTTCTCCTACTTGGGCGGGGACCTTGCTGATCGAACCCGCTCCCATCACTATCACCACGTCGCCATCGCGCACGAAATCCACGATGGCCTGCGGCAGCTCCGCCACATCCTCGACGAACACCGGCTCGACCTTGCCAGCCACGCGCAATGCGCGCGACAGGGCGCGGCCGTCCGCAGCCACCAGCGGCGGTTCGCCCGCGGCGTAGACCTCGGTCAGCAGCACGGCGTCGGCCGTGCCCAGCACGCGCACGAAGTCCTCGAAGCAGTCGCGGGTGCGCGTATAACGGTGCGGCTGGAACGCCAATACGATGCGGCGGTCGGGCCAGGCGCCGCGCGCGGCGGCCAGCGTGGCGGCCATTTCCACCGGGTGATGGCCGTAGTCGTCGATCACCGTGAAGGTGCCGCCGCCATGACTGGCAGGCACGGGAAATTCGCCCGTCTGCGTGAAGCGGCGCCCCACTCCGCGGAACGACGACAGCGCCTCGCAGATGGCCTCGTCAGCCACGCCCAGCTCGGTCGCCACGGCGATCGCGGCCAGCGCGTTGCGCACGTTGTGCAGGCCCGGAAGATTCAGTTCCACCTGCAACGGCGGCAGCAGCGTGTCGCGGTGCGTGCGCTGGACGTTGAAACGCATGCGCGTGCCTTCCGGCTGCACTTCGTAGGCGCGCACTTGCGCCTCTTCATTCAGGCCATAGGTCGTGATGGGCCGCGACACGAAGGGCATGATCTCGCGCACATTGGCGTCGTCCGAGCACAGCACGGCGCTGCCGTAGAACGGCAGGCGCTGCGTGAATTCGATGAACGCGCTCTTCAGGCGCGCCACATCGTGCCCATAGGTGTCCATGTGATCGGCATCGATGTTCGTAACGATGGCCATCACCGGCAACAGGTTCAGGAACGAGGCATCGGATTCGTCCGCCTCGACCACGATGTAATCGCCCTGTCCCAGACGCGCGTTGGCACCCGCGGAATTCAGGCGGCCGCCGATCACGAAGGTCGGATCCAGGTCTCCTGCGGCGAGCACGCTGGCGACCAGGCTGGTCGTGGTCGTCTTGCCGTGCGTGCCGGCGACGGCGATGCCGCGCTTCAGGCGCATCAGCTCGGCCAGCATGATGGCCCGCGGCACCACCGGAATGCGCGCCGCGCGCGCCGCGATCACTTCGGGGTTGTCGCCCGCCACGGCCGTGGACGTGACGATGGCGGCGGCGCCGGTGACGTTGCTGGCCACGTGGCCGATCGCGATCTTCATGCCCAGGCCAGCCAGGCGGCGCGTCACGGCCGACTCGTTCAGGTCGGACCCGCTGATGGTGTAGCCCAGATTGAGCAGCACTTCGGCAATGCCGCTCATGCCCGAGCCGCCGATGCCTACGAAATGGATATGTTGAATTCTATGTTTCATGATGAACGCCCCGCTGCTTGTTCACAGACGTCGGCGATATGAGCCGCGGCTTCCGGACGCGCATGCGCGCGGGCCCGTTCGGCCACGGCTTGAAGTTCTTGTCGGGTGCGCTGGCCCAGCCACTGCGCCAGCCACTCGGGCGTCAGGCCAGTTTGCGGCTGCAGCCAGGCGGCCTGCGCGTCGCTCAGGAAGCGCGCGTTGGCAGTCTGATGGTCATCGATCGCATGCGGGAACGGCACGAACAACGCCGCGACACCCGCAGCGGCCACTTCGGACACCGTCATGGCCCCCGCGCGGCAAATCAGCAGGTCGGCGTCGCCCATGGCGCCCGCCATGTCGTCGATGAAGGCGCGGCAATCGGCCGCCACGCCCGCTTGGGCATAGGCCTGCTGCAGCGCGGGCAGATGTTGCTCGCCAGCCTGGTGCACCACCACCGGCCGGCCTTCCTGCGGCAGGCGCGCCAGCGCCTGCGGCAATGTGGTGTTCAGCGCCTGGGCGCCCAGGCTGCCGCCCACCACCAGGACGCGCAACGGACCGCTGCGGCCGGCGTAGCGCGCCGCCGGATCCGGCAATGCGCACAAGTCCGCGCGCACCGGATTGCCCATGGCCTCGCCCTTGGGCAGCACGCCAGGAAAGCCGCTGAGCACGCGGCGGGCCATCCTGGCCAGCCACTTGTTTGCCGTACCCGCCACGGCATTCTGTTCATGCACGACCAGTGGCGTGCCGCGCAGCGCAGCGATGACGCCGCCCGGGAATGCCACATAGCCGCCCATGCCCAGCACCACGTCGGGCCGCACATCGGACAAACGCGACCAGGCTTGTCCGAATGCACGCAGCAACAGGAACGGCAGCTTCAGGAGCGCCGACGCGCCCTTGCCGCGCACGCCCTGAAAGCGCAGCGGAACCAGTTCGATGCCGCGGGGCGGCACCAGCCGGCCTTCCATCTTTTCGGGATTGCCCAGCCATAGCACGCGCCAGCCGCGCTCGCGCAGCACGTCGGCCACGGCCAGGCCCGGCATGATGTGTCCGCCGGTGCCGCCAGCCATGATCAGGATGGTGCGAGAGGCCGTCATACCCGCCCTCCACGCATCATGACGCGGTTTTCCACGTCGACCCGGATCAGCATGGCCAGCGCGCACAGATTCATCACGATGCCCGAACCGCCATAGCTCATGAGAGGCAGGGTCAGACCCTTGGTAGGCAGCAGGCCCAGGCAGACGCCCATGTTGATGAAGGCCTGCACGCCGAACCACATCGCCACGCCATGCGCGACCAGGCCCGCGAAAGTGCGTTCCATGGCGATGGCCTGGCGGCCGATATCGAAGCCGCGATAGACGATGATGGCAAACAGGGTGATGACCAGCATCACGCCGGCAAAACCCAATTCTTCGCCCACCACCGCCATCAGGAAGTCGGTGTGCGCTTCCGGCAGGTAGTGCAGTTTCTCGACGCTGGCACCCAGGCCCACGCCCAACCACTCACCACGCCCCAGGGCGATCAGCGAATGCGACAGCTGGTAGGCGCTGCCATAGGCGTTGTCCTCGTTCCAGGGATCCAGGTACGCGAACAGCCGCGCGCGCCGCCACGGCGACAGCCAGATCAGCATCAGGAAGGTACCCACCAGCACGGCCAGCAGACTGCTGAAATACTTGCCGTTGATACCGCCCAGGAACAGGATGCCGATGGCGATCGCCACGATCACCATGAAGGCGCCCAGGTCGGGTTCCAGCAACAGCAGCATGCCGACGCCGGCCAGCGCGAATGCCATGGGCAGGAAGCCGCGGGCGAAAGCCTGCATGTGTTCCTGCTTGCGCACGGTGTAATCGGCGGCGTAGAGCAGCGCGGCCAGCTTCATCAGCTCGGAGGGCTGGAAGTTCAGCGGACCCAGCGGAATCCAGCGATGCGCGCCGTTGACCTCGCGGCCAATGCCGGGAATCAGCACCGCCACCAGCAGCACCATGGCCACCACGAACAGCGGCACCGCCAAACGCTGCCAGACGCGGATCGGCACGGCCAACACCACGGCCGCGCCCACCAGCCCGGCACTGATGAACAGGCCGTGGCGGATCACGAAGTAGTAGCGGCCATACGACGCATAGCGCGGACCGTCGGCCAGCGCGATAGACGCCGAATACACCATCAGCAAGCCGAGCAGCAGCAAGGTCGACGCCGCGATGACCAGCGGCAGATCGAAATTGCGCATGCGGGTACGGCCGGGCCGTACGGCGTTGACGCTGGCGGTGAGATCGGCGATCAGGCTCATGCGATCTCTCCACGGTCGCGGGCCAGGTCTTCGACCTCTTCCACGAACACCTGTCCGCGATGCGGATAGTTGCGGAACATGTCCATGCTGGCGCAGGCGGGCGACAACAGCACGGCATCGCCCGGCTGGGCAATTTCGGCGGCGCCGCGCACCGCGTCGCGCAGCGTTTCAACCGTGATGCACTGCACGCCGGTCGGCGCCAGCACGCGGCCGATCTCCGGGCCATCCTGGCCGATCAGCATCACGGCTCGCGCATGGCGCGCCACGCCCGGAATCAGCGGCGAGAAATCCTGGCCCTTGCCCAGGCCGCCGGCGATCAGCACCACCTGCTGGCCCAGGCCTTCCAGCGCGGCGACCGTAGCGCCCACGTTGGTGCCCTTGCTGTCATTGATATAGTCGACGCCGCCGATCGTGCGCACGAACGCGGCGCGGTGGGGTTCCCCGGTGTACTCGCGCAGCGCCCTCAGCATGGCGCCCCAGCCCAGGTCCAGGCAGCGCGCCAGTTGCAGCGCGGCCAGGGCATTCAAGGCATTGTGGATGCCGCGGATGCGCAACGCGTCCACCGGCATCAGGCGGCTCATGCGACCCTTGGCGCGGACGGGCTCGGGTGCATCCTTCTTGCGGCGCACCGGCGGCGCGGGCTCATCGAAATCGTTGGGTTCGCAGGCCACCAGCCAAGCCACGCCCTGGCCCAGCTCGAGGCCCATGTCGCCGACCAGTTCCGGCACGTCGCGGCCGAAGCTGCGTACATTCAGCCCGTTCAGCGTTGCGACCATGTCGACGGTGTACGGATCGTCACGGTTGACGATGGCCACGCGGGCCATTTTCAACAGACGCGCCTTGGCCTGTGCGTAGGCCTCCATGCCGCCATGCCAATCCAGATGATCCTGGGTGACGTTCAGCACGACGGCCGCGTCGGCCATCAGCGAACGCGTGGTTTCCAGCTGGAAGCTGGAGAGTTCCAGCACCCAGACCTGCGGCAGCGATTCCGCATCCAGCGCGTCCATCAGCGCGGCCAGCGCCGCAGGACTGATGTTGCCGGCCGCCACGGCCGACAGGCCGCTGGCCTCGACCAGCTGGCGCGTCAAGGCGGTAACGGTGGTCTTGCCGTTGGTGCCGGTCACGGTCAACAGGCGCGGCCGGTACTCGCGCGTTTCGGCCAGGTCGGCCAGCGCGCGCGCAAACAATTCGATTTCGCCGACGATCTCGATGCCACGGGCCTCGGCCTCGCGCAGCAGGTCCGCGGCGGGCGGTTGAGCAGGCGCCAGGCCAGGGCTCAGGACCACTTGGCTTACGCCGTCCAGCAGCGCCGTGTCGAACGACTCGTCACAACCCAGACGGTATTCCGCCTCGCTTTGGGCCAACGATTCGCGCAACGCGGCCAATCCGCCCGGCTCGGCGCGCGTGTCGGCCACGCGCAAGCGGGCGCCCTGTCGGGCGCACCAGCGAGCGGCGGCGACACCCGTCTCGCCCAATCCGAGGATCAGGACGAGCGGCGCGTCTGCGCGGGAGGTTTCCATCGTATTCATCGCAACTTCAGGGTAGAGAGGCCAATCAGCACCAGCATCATGCTGATGATCCAGAAACGCACGACCACCTGGGTTTCTTTCCATCCACCCACTTCAAAGTGATGATGCAACGGAGCCATGCGAAAAATGCGTCTACCTGTTCCATAACGTCGCTTCGTGTACTTGAACCAAGTCACTTGCATCATCACGGAAAGGGTCTCGACCACGAACACACCGCCCATGATGAACAGCACGATTTCCTGGCGCACGATGACCGCGATGGTGCCCAGCGCGCCCCCCAGCGCCAACGCGCCGACGTCGCCCATGAAGACCTGGGCCGGATACGCGTTGAACCATAAAAATGCGAGGCCGGCGCCGCCTATCGCAGCACACAGCACCATGAGTTCGGCCGCGCCAGGTATGTAAGGAAAGAGCAGGTACTTGGAATAGTCGACGCGGCCGACCACGTAGGCGAAGATGCCTAGCGCGCTGCCCACCATGACGGTAGGCATGATGGCCAGGCCGTCCAGGCCGTCGGTCAGGTTGACGGCATTGCTGGTGCCGACGATGACCGCCCAGGTCAGCGCCACGAAGCCCAGCACGCCCAGCGGGTAGCTCACGCTCTTGAAGAACGGAACGATCAAGTCCGCGCGCGTCGGCAGGGACATCGTGAAACCGCTGCCCACCCAGGCCTTGAAAAGCGGCCACAGTTCGGTATTGGCCGGCGCCGACACCGCGAACGCCAGATACACCGCGGCCACCATGCCGATGGTGGCCTGCCAGAAGAACTTCTGCCGCGCGGGCATGCCTTCGGGATCGCGATAGACCACCTTGCGGTAGTCATCCATCCAGCCGATCCAGCCGAAGCCGAAGGTCACCAGCAGCACCACCCAGACGAAGCGGTTGGTCCAATCCGCCCACAACAGCGTGCTGATCGCGATGGAAATAAGAATGAGCACGCCGCCCATGGTGGGGGTGCCGGTCTTGACCAGATGGGTTTCCGGGCCGTAGGAGCGCACGGCCTGGCCGATCTTCATTTCGGTCAGTTTGCGAATCACGCGCGGACCGGCCACCAGGCCGATCAGCAGCGCGGTCGCGCATGCCAGAACAGCGCGCAAGGTGATGTATTCGAACACCCCCAGTGCGCGCACATCGTCAGACAGCATGCGGGCGATTTCAAGCAGCATTCTGCTCTCCCTGCCCCTTGGCCGCCGTACCGTCATTCAAAGAAAAAGCCGTCACTACCCGCTCCATGCGCATAAAGCGCGATCCCTTTACCAATACGCAGGACGGGCGCAAGCCGCGCAATGCGGCAACCACTTCGTCTACCGATGCGCAGGCGTGCGCGCCCACACCGAATGCGGCCGCGGCCGCCCGGCTGGCTTCGCCTAGCGTGATGAGCGCGTCGAGCCCTTGCTCACGCGCGTAATTGCCCACCTCGACATGCATGGCGGGGCCGTTGTCCCCGACCTCGCCCATGTCACCCAGCACCAAGATGCGCATGCCGGCCATGCGGGCGAGCACATCCACGGCCACGCGAACCGAGTCGGGGTTGGCATTGTAAGTGTCATCAATGAGCAACGTTCCGTCACTCATACTCTTGTGCTGCATGCGGCCCGCAACAGGGCTGAAACTGGCCAAGGCTCGCACCGCGCCTTCCAGCGGCGCCCCCGCAGCGATCGCACTGGCGATGGCCGCCAGCGCGTTGCGCAAGTTATGCAGGCCGGGCACGGGCAGCGCCAGGTCGGCCACGCCCACCGGCGTGACCACGCGGCAGCGCGTGGCGTTCACGTCCGCAATGATCTGCTCGGCGTACACGTCCAGACCGGGCTGAAGGCCGAAGCGCAACACGCGGCGAGGCTCGGCCAGCGCATCCCAGATAGACGAATACGGCTCGTCGCCGGGATATACCGCCACACCATCCTCGGGCAGCGCCGAAATGGCTGCGCCATTTTCGCGCGCGACCGCCTCCACGCTGTGCATGAATTCCTGATGCTCGCGCTGGGCGTTGGTCACCAGCGTCACCGTGGGCGCCGCGATGGCGGCCAGCTGCGCGATCTCGCCGGGATGGTTCATGCCCAGTTCGAACACCGCAGCGCGGTGCTCCGGCCGCAGGCGCAGCAAGGTCAGCGGCACACCGATGTCGTTGTTCAGGTTGCCCGCCGTCGCCAGGCGGTTCCCTTCGCCTTGCCACTCGGCCAGCATGGCCGAGACCATTTCCTTGGTCGTGGTCTTGCCGTTGCTGCCGGTCACCGCCACCACGGGCAGCGCGAACCGCGCGCGCCAGGCGGCGCCGATGCGCATCAGCGCAATGCGGGTGTCGCCCAGCACCAACTGCGGCAGCCTGGCTTCAGGCATGGCATGCGCCACCACGGCCGCGCATGCGCCGCGCGCCTCGGCCTGGTCCAGATAGTTGTGGGCGTCGAAGTTTTCGCCCACCAACGCCACGAACAGTTCGCCTTCGCCGATGCGGCGCGTGTCGGTGGATACGCCCTTGACCTGCGGCAGCAGCAACGCCAGCCGCGCCCATTCGCGGTCATCGAAGGGCAACTTCTCGCCCCCGATGTCCTGATACGTTTCATGTCCCTTGCCGGCCAGCAGCACCACATCATCGGGCGCGGCTGCCCAGATGGTCTGCATGATGGCGCGCGCTCGATCCACCTGCACGTCGGGACGCACGGTGTCGGGAATGCCGGTCAGGATCTGCTCGACGATAGCTTCGGGGGACTCGGTGCGAGGGTTGTCGCTGGACACGACCACGTGATCGGCGAGGTCCGCGGCAATGCGGCCCATCACGGGACGCTTGCCCGGGTCACGCTCGCCGCCGCAACCGAACAGGCAGACCAGGCGGCCGGCACGTGCGGTTGCCACGGCGCGCAACGCGGACAGCGCCCGCGACAACGCATCGGGAGTATGGGCGTAGTCCACGACCACCAGCGGGCCGCGGCCTGCGTCGGCCTGGGTGCTTTGCGCCACCGGCTCGACCGTCTGCAAGCGGCCGTCGACCGGATCCGTCGCGGCCAATTCGCGTGCAATCTGTGCGAACGGCAGGCCCAGTTGATACAGCACGCCCGCCACCAGCAGCAGGTTGGACACGTTGTGCGCACCCAGCAAGCGGGTGACGATCTGGGCCTCGCCGTGCGGGGACACCAACGTGAAAATCTGGCCCTGGGCAGTGGCCTGGAGTTCGCGCGCTCGCATGCCAGCGGGAATCTCCGGGTCTTCGCTCAGGCTGTAGCCCATCGCCATGCCGGCGGGAAGATCGGCGATCAGGCGGCGACCCGCCTCGTCGTCGGCGTTGATGACCGCGGCGGTCAGGCCCGGCCAACGGAACAGGCGCGCCTTGGCGGCTTCGTACCGTTCCATCGTGCCGTGATAGTCGAGATGGTCGCGCGTCAGATTGGTGAAGGCCGCCAGCGCAACGCGCACGCCATCCATCCGCCCCTGCTCGATGCCGATGGAGGATGCCTCCATGGCCACGGCCTTGGCGCCCGCGTCGCGCATGGCGGCCAGCGTGCGGTGCACGGTCAGCACGTCGGGGGTCGTCAGGTCACCGCCCAGCGTGCGGCCGTCGGGCAGCACGGCGCCCAAGGTGCCGATCGTGCCGCAAGGCTTGTCATTGCGGCTCAGCGCATGAGCGATCCACTGCACCGACGACGTCTTGCCATTGGTACCCGTCACCGCCACGACCGCGAGCGCTGCCGACGGACGGCCATACCAGGTGTCGGCCAGCTCGCCCAGCAGGGAACGCAGGCCGGTCACCGGCAGCATGGGCGCGTGGTCCGCCACGGCCTGGACGGCTTCGTTCGCGGGAGCTTCAAACAACACAGCGCTCGCGCCCAGCGCCAGCGCCTTCTCTATATAGAGACGTCCGTCGCTGGACAGCCCCGGGCAGGCAACGAAAACATCGCCCGGCTCGATATCGCGCGAGTCCAGCTTGAGGTGCGCGGTCAACGACACGCGCGAATGCAACCACGCCACGGTTTCGGCAACCGTGGCGACAGGATTGGAGAGGAAGCCTTTGGCGCTCATCTGCCTGGCTCCTTAAGACCAGCAACAATTGTGGATTCGAAGGGTGCGTCCGGGCGCACTCCCATCAGCCGCAAGCTCCCCCCCACGATCTGGGAGAACACGGGCGCGGCGATAGCGCCGCCGTAGTAGCCGCCAACCGTCGGCTCGTCGATGGACACCGCCACGACGATCTTGGGATCCGACACCGGAGCGAAGCCCACGTACGAGCTCCGATAGCGCTGCATGCTGTACTTGCCGTCGACGATCTTGCGCGCCGTTCCGCTCTTGCCTGCCACGCGGTAGCCCTGCACCTGGGCGGCCTTGGTACCTTCAGGACCGGCGGCGGCTTCCAACATGCCGCGCACCATTTCGGTGGTCCGGGGCGTATAGATCTTGACGCTGGTGGGATCGCTGTCGCGCTTGACCAGCGTCAGCGACACCATGTCGCCATTGCGCGCAAAAACGGTATAGGCGCGCGCCACCTGAAGCAACGACACCGACAGGCCATAGCCATAGGCCATCGTGGCCTTTTCGATCAGGCGCCAGCGATCCCAGGGGCGCAAGCGCCCGGGTGCAGCGCCGGGAAATCCCACCTGGGGCGCCTGGCCCAGGCCCAATTCCGTGAAGCGGTCCCACATCTCCCGGGATTCCAGCTTCTCGGAAATCATGGTCATGCCGATGTTGCTGGACTTGCGCAGCACGCCCGCCACGTCCAGCGTGCCGTTACGGCTCACGTCGCTGATCGTGCTGCCCTGATACTGAAAGCGGCCATTGCCGGTCTCGAACAGAGTTTTGGTCGTGATGCGGCCCAGGTCCAGCGCCAGCGCGGCGGTGAACGGCTTCATGATCGAGCCGGGCTCGAACGTATCGGTGATGGCCTGGTTGCGCAGCTTGGAACCGTGGAAGGTTTCGCGCTTATTGGGATCGAAAGTGGGCACGTTGGCCAGGGCCAGGATCTCGCCCGTGTGCACGTCCACGACCACGGCGGTGGCGCCCTTGGCCTGGTGCTTGTCCATGGCGTCTTTCAAGGCCTTGAACACCAGATACTGCAAACGCGTGTCGATGGACAGGCGCAGGTCGCGGCCGTCCACCGGCAGGGTCACGGCCTGCACGTCCTCGATCACGCGGCCCAGCCGGTCCTTGATGACGCGGCGACTGCCCGGGCGGCCGGAAAGCTGCTGGTTGAAGGTGAGTTCGACCCCTTCCTGTCCCTGGTCCTCGACGCTGTTGAAACCCACCACGTGGGCCATCACGTCGCCGTCCGGGTAGTAGCGGCGGGTCTCTGGCTGCTGGTGCACGCCGGGCATGCCCAGTTGCTTGATCTTGTCGGCCACGTCCATGGAGACCTGGCGCTTCAGGTAGACGAAGTTCTTGTCTTCGTCGACGAGACGGTGGCGCAGATCGGCCACAGGCGTCTCCAGCAGCTTCGCCAACGTTTCCAGCTGCGCCGGCGTAGCCTGCTTGGCGTCTTCGGGAATCGCCCAGATGGCGCGCGCCGGCACGCTGGATGCGAGCACGGCGCCATTGCGGTCCATGATCTTACCGCGCGTGGCGGCCAGCGTCAGCGTGCGCTCGTAGCGCCGCTCACCCTGCTGCTGCAGGAATTCGGTGGACAGGCCCTGCAGGAACAAGGCGCGGCCGGCCAGCACGGTGAATCCGCCGAACAGCAGGATCAGCACCAGGCGCGCGCGCCATGTGGGCAGTTGCCCGCGCAGCACCGGGTTGTCGAAGAAAGGGACGCGTTTCATTGCGCGCCTCCGGAGGTGGAGGCGGAAGGCTGATTCAGATACAGCGTGCGGTCCGGAACGATGGAGATCATCTTCAGGCCGTCACGCGCAATGGCGTCGACCCGCGCATTGCGGGCCAGTTCGGCGCGGTCCAACTGCAAGCGCCGCCAATTGGTTTCGAGGTCGCGCGCCTGCGCCTGATCACGACCCAGCTCGATAAAAAGCTGGCGCGACTGATACCGGCTGGTGACCAGGGAAATGGCCGACAGCATCAGCAAAGCCGCAACGATCAGATTGACGCGACCCATTAGCGGCGCCCTCCCTTGCCGCGGCGCGGCGGCGCAGCCAGATCGCTGCCCGGCAGCGAACCGATCTTCACGAACGCGAAGCCGCCCTCGGGGGGCAGCGGCGTTTCAGTGCGTTCGGCGACACGCAGGACGGCGGAACGGGCGCGCGCGTTGGCCGAGACTTCTTCGTCTTCGGCCAGCACGCGCCCGAGCGAACGCAGGACCGGCTGGGGCATTTCGCTTTCCCGCAAAGGCAGGCGCGCATGCGCGGCGGCCGGACGTGCCGCCGCCGCGATGCATTGCTTGACCATGCGGTCTTCAAGCGAATGAAAGCTGATCACCGCCAACCTCCCTCCCGGGGCGAGCAGGTCTAGAGCTGACGCGAGGGTGCGCGCGAGCTCTTCGAGTTCCCGATTGATGTAAATCCGTAAAGCTTGAAAGGTGCGTGTGGCCGGATGTTGCCCCTTTTCGCGCGTGCGGACGGCGCTGGCGACGCACTCGGCAAGTTCGAGCGTGGTGCGCAGCGGCCTTGTTGCGCGGCGAGCAGCAATCGCCTTTGCAACCTGAAAAGCAAACCGTTCTTCGCCATAATCCGCTATGACCTCCCGCATCTCATCCACACTGGCTTGCGCCAGCCAATCCGCCACCGTGGGACCACGAGTGGTGTCCATCCGCATGTCGAGCGGGCCGTCTCGCATGAACGAGAAACCGCGCTCGGCATCATCGATCTGAGGCGAGGAAACGCCCAGATCCAGCATCACGCCATCGACCTTGCCGATGCCGAGTTGCGCCAATTCTTCGGCCATGGTGGCAAAGCCGCCATGGACCACTGTGACCCTCGGGTCCGCTGCCGCCAGTTGCCTGGCTACGGCGATCGCCTCCGGATCCTTGTCGAACACCACCAGCCTCGCGGCCTTGCCCAAACGGCCAAGCAGCTCGCGGCTGTGCCCGCCACGCCCGAAGGTGCCGTCGACGAAAACGCCGCCTTCCGCTCGCGTAGCCGCATCCGGCCCGGCCTGCTGATGCGACCGTGCCGCGCCCTTGCCGCCGAAGTCGGGCAGCAACAGCGCGTCCACCGTCGGCTCCAGCAGAACGGGCCGATGTTCGAATTCCATAACTTTTTCAGAACGAAAACTGATTCAACACATCCGGCATACCCTTGGCCAGGTCCTCAGCCTCGCGGCTGGCCAGGGTAGCGGCGTCCCACAGCTCGAAGTGCGCGCCCAGACCGAGCAGCATCACATCGCGCGTCATACCGGAAGCGTTGCGCAGTTCAGGAGCGATCAAGACCCGGCCGGAGCCGTCCAGTTCCACGTCCTGAGCGTTGCCCAGCAACAGCCGCTGCAACGCGCGCGCCGTCATGGGAAAGGCGGCAATCTGCTCGCGCTTCTTTTCCCACTCCGGCCGCGGGTAGACCAGCAAGCAGCCGTCAGGGTGGCGTGTCAGGGTCAGCCGGCCATCGGCCTGCGACATGAGCGCGTCACGGTGCCGGGTCGGAATCGAGATCCGTCCCTTGGCATCCAGCGTGAGCGCGCTGCTTCCCTGAAACACCACTTTTACCCCACTTAATTGCACAATTTCCTACTATTTCCCACTCTACGGTATGGGATCGGGGCGGTCAAGCGCGTGGTTGCAATTTTTT
Organism: Achromobacter sp. D10; assembly: GCF_035282245.1. Taxonomy (NCBI): domain Bacteria; kingdom Pseudomonadati; phylum Pseudomonadota; class Betaproteobacteria; order Burkholderiales; family Alcaligenaceae; genus Achromobacter; species Achromobacter sp. D10. Next base: position 6,966 of record NZ_JAYJLE010000002.1, on the reverse strand, counting down.
CAATCACAACAAGGACTTAGATCAATATGTAAAACCGCAAAAAGAAAAACCTCCCAATAAATCAGGAGGTTGCGGCACTATCTAAAAGTCCTTCTTCAGAAGTGGCGGCTAACAATGGCTTTGCATTGTTTTACGGTCGGTCGATTGCTCCGGTTGGCAAGGCTTCCAGCCGAGCCCGCCGCTTTGAGCGATCGAAAAAATGTCCGAGCCGGCCAGCGCGGTGCCAGATTCCAGTTGGAACCTCGCCCGCGTTGAGAATGAGTTGCAAGACGGATCTATAGGCCGGATTCTGTACACCAGGTTTCCCTGGCGGACGATCATTCCTCTGGGCGGCTCATTGCTGAGCCGCTCTAGCCACCTACCCGCATGCTTGGACGGGCCGCCCTTCGCGGTCCGAAGACCGCACGCATGCCTATTTGATGTTGCTCCGGATAGAGGTTGCCGCGTTTCACCCTGCGATGCCGCCGCCCGTTGCCGGACGGCGCGATACGGAGATGGCCGTATCTGTGCGCGCGACGCGCGCCCGCCCCGCAGACTCGTCTCTGTGGCCCTATTCCTCAACCGCGCCCGAGGACGCGGCCGGACGGCCGTTAGCCGTTACCCTGCCCTGTGGAGTCCGGACCTTCCTCGATGGATATGCATCCACCGCGATCGCCCGACCCGCCTTGCGGTCCGTATTCTATTACACGCGGCGACTCTGTCCCCGAAGCGCGCTGGAGCAAGCGGCCCAAACGGCGTTCCGGGGTTCCTGCGACAATACGCCTTGATTCGCTCAGACGCCGTAGAAATTACTCACCACATGGCCCTTGCTACCCTCATCACCCTTACCGATATCCAGCTGGCCTATGGCCACCACCCACTGCTGGATCACGCCGATTTCGCCATCCAGGCCGGCGAGCGCATCGGACTTATCGGCCGCAACGGCGCCGGCAAGTCCTCGCTGCTGAGGTTGCTGGATGGCAGGACCCAACCCGACGATGGCGATATCGCCCGCAGCTCGGGGCTGCGCGTGGCCACGGTCGAACAGGAACCCGAGCTCGACGAGAACGCCACGGTCTTCGATGTCGTCTGCAACGTCGAGGGCGACCACGAAGACTGGCAGCGTCCGTCGCGCGTGCGGTCGGTGCTCGAAAAGCTCGGCCTTCCCGCCGACGTGCAAATCGCCGGTCTGTCCGGCGGCACACGCAAGCGGGTCGCCCTGGCGCGCGCCTTGGTCGACGAACCCGATCTGCTGCTGCTGGACGAACCCACCAACCACCTGGACTTCGAGGGCATCGCCTGGCTGGAAGACATGCTGCGCGCCTGGAAAGGCGCCGCTGTCATCATCACCCACGACCGCCGCTTTCTGGACGCCGTCGCCACTCGCATCGTCGAGCTCGACCGCGGCCGCCTGCTGAGCTTCCCCGGCAACTTCTCGCAATGGCAGGAACGCAAGGCGCAATGGCTCGAATCCGAGCGCCTGGAGCAAGCCCGCTTCGACAAGCTGCTTGCGCAGGAAGAAGTCTGGATCCGCAAGGGAGTGGAAGCGCGCCGCACCCGCAATGAAGGACGCGTGCGGCGTCTGGAACGACTTCGCGTCGAGCGCGCCGAGCGTCGTGAACGGGTTGGCGACGTGTCGCTCGCGCTGGCGGAAGGCCAGCGCTCTGGCAAGCTGGTCGCCGAACTCGATCACGTGCACAAGGCCTTCGGAGACAAGACCGTGGTGGACGACTACTCCACCACCATCCTCCGTGGCGACCGCATTGGCATCATCGGCCCCAACGGCGCCGGCAAGACCACCCTGCTCAAGCTGATCCTGGGCGAGATGCAGCCTGATAGCGGCACGACTCGGCTGGGCACCAACGTCGCAGTTGCCTATTTCGACCAGATGCGCGCGCAGCTGGATGAAAACGCCACGCTCGTCGACATCATCAGCCCGGGCAGCGAATGGGTCGAAATCGGCGGCGCCCGCAAGCACGTCATGAGCTACCTGGGCGACTTCCTTTTTTCGCCCGCCCGCGCGGGCTCTCCGGTGCGCAGCCTGTCCGGCGGCGAGCGCGCCCGCCTGTTGCTGGCGCGCCTGTTTGCCCGCCCCGCCAACGTGCTGGTGCTGGACGAACCCACCAATGATCTCGACATCGAAACGCTCGAGCTGCTGGAAGAGTTGCTGCAGGAGTACTCGGGCACGGTGCTGCTGGTCAGCCACGACCGCGCCTTCCTGAACAACGTGGTCACGCAAACCATCGCCTACGAAGGCGACGGTCGCTGGCGCGACTATGTGGGCGGCTACGACGAATGGGTTGCCCAGCGGCCCGCCCCGGTAGTATCCACCGAAGCCGCCGCCCCGGCAGCCCGGCCCGCCGACGATGCCGCCGCGCGCGCCAAGGCCGCGCGGCCCAAGCCAGCCAAGTCCGCCAAGATGAATTCCTGGGAACTGCGCGAACTGGAAGGCTTGCCGGACGCCATCGCTGCTCTCGAAGCACAACAGGCCGAGCTAGCCGGCAAGCTGGCGGACGGCAGCCTGTATCGCGATGCCCCCGCCGAGGTAGAACGCATCAACAGCGAGCTCGCCAAGCTGGAAAGCGAGCTCGAAGAACGCTTCGCCCGCTGGGAACTGCTGGAAGCGCGCCGCGAAGGCACGCTGTAATCAGGGTGTCTCTATATACATATAGAGGCACATGAAAAAAGCCCTCGGAATCGAGGGCTTTTTCTTGCCGCGGTTGACCCGCCCGATTTCAGGCCGCTCAGGCGCGCGCGCGCCAAGCCAGAGCCTCACCCGCGGCCAGCGGCACCAGCGTCGTGCCGCCAAACGGCACTTCTTCAGGCACCTGATAAGCCTCGCGCGCCAGCGTCAGCGTACCCGTGTTGCGAGGCAGCCCGTAGAAATCCGGGCCATGGAAGCTGGCGAAACCTTCCAGTTTGTCCAACTTGCCGACCGCATCGAAAGCAGTCGCGTACAGCTCCATGGCGTGCAACGCCGTGTAGCAACCGGCGCAGCCGCAGGCATGCTCCTTCAAACCGCGCGCATGCGGCGCGCTATCGGTGCCCAGGAAAAAGCGCGGGCTACCGCTGGTCGCCGCCTCGACCAGCGCAAGCCGGTGCGTCTCGCGCTTGAGGACGGGCAGACAGTAGAAGTGCGGCCGCACGCCGCCCTGGAAAATCGCATTGCGGTTGTACAGCAAATGTTGCGGCGTGATCGTGGCGGCGATGGGGCCTTCGGCATCCCGCACATATTCCGCGCCGTCTTTCGTCGTGATGTGCTCGAACACCACCTTCAAGGCGGGGAAAGCGCGGCGCAGGGGCTTCATTACGCGCTCGACAAAGATCGCTTCGCGGTCAAACAGGTCGATCGAAGGATCCGTCACTTCGCCATGCACCAGCAAGGGCATGCCGCACTTCTCCAACGCCTCCAGCGCCTTCGTGCACTTGCCCAGCAGATCGGTCACGCCAGCGTCCGAGTTGGTCGTGGCGCCCGCGGGATAAAGCTTCACGGCGTAGACCTGGCCGGATTCGTGAGCGCGAAAGATCTCTTCCGACGACGTATTGTCGGTCAGGTACAGCGTCATCAACGGCGTGAAGGCATCGACGTTCCCGCCCGCTTTCTTCAAGGCTTCCAGAATGCGGCCGCGATAGGCCAGCGCCTGCTCGGTAGTCGTCACCGGCGGTTTCAGGTTGGGCATGATGATGGCGCGCGCGAATTGGCGAGCGGTATCCGCCACCACGGCCTCCAGCGCAGCGCCGTCGCGCAGATGCAGATGCCAGTCGTCCGGCCGGGTGATGGTGAGCTGAGTCGTATTTTGAGTAGACATGAAAGGCTTCTTAATCTGCCAGCGGCATGCCCCGCTCGGCCAGCGCGCTGAACATCGCGCTGCCCAAGGGGATGACCGCATCGTTGAAATCGAAATGCGAGTTGTGCAGCACGCAGCCGGAATCCGCTCCGCCCTGACCCAGCCGGAAGTATGCACCGGGCTTGCTCTGCAACATGAAAGAAAAATCTTCGGAGCCCATCGACGGCGTCAGATCACGCACGACGTTTTCCTTGCCGATCATCTCGGTGGCAATGTCGGCCACCAGGTTGGCGTGCTGCGGCGTGTTCAGCGTCGCAGGATAAATCCGTTCATAGGTGACCTCGGCCGTGCCGCCGAAGGCGCCCGCGATCGCGGACACCAGCTCGCGCATGCGGGTCTCGACCATCTCCTGGACGGACTTGCGGAAGGTGCGCACCGTGCCCACCATCCTGGCTTCGCGCGGAATCACACTCATCGCGCCAGGATGGCCGGCCTGCAGGGATCCGATGGACACCACAGCGGAATCCAGCGGATTCACATTGCGCGACACGATGGTCTGCAGTGCAGTGATGATCTGCCCCGCGATGGTGACGGGATCGATGGTCTGATAAGGATGAGCGCCGTGACCGCCGCGTCCCGTGATCAGGATCTCGAAGCGGTCCGCAGCGGCCATCATCGGCCCGGGATTGATCCCTATCGTGCCCGGCTTCAGGCCAGGCCAGTTGTGCAACGCATAGATGGCGTCACAAGGGAAGGTATCGAACAGTCCGTCCTCCAGCATCGCGCGCGCGCCGCCGCGCCCCTCTTCGGCGGGCTGGAAAATCAGCACTGCGGTGCCGTCGAAATTACGTGTCTGCGACAGATACTTCGCGGCGCCGATCAGCACCGCCGTGTGGCCGTCATGGCCGCAACCGTGCATCAGACCGGGCTTGGTCGACTTGTGCGCGAAGTCATTGTCCTCCGTCATGGGCAAGGCATCCATGTCGGCACGCAGCCCTATCATGCGCCCGCTGTCGCAACGCTTGCCGCGTATGACGCCCACCACGCCGGTCTTGCCGATGCCACGATGCACCTCGATTCCCAGCGCCTCCAGCGCGCCGGCCACGATACCGGAGGTCCTGACTTCCTCGAAGCCCAATTCGGGATGCGCGTGCAAATCGCGCCGCAGCGCCGTCAATTCGTCATGAAAGAGTCGAATTGATTCCAAAGGAGATCGTGCGTACATAGGAGGTTACAGATTGACGATATAGAGGGGACAGTCTGTGCATTTTAGTTGCTACAGAGGATAAATGCCTTTGTCTTTACGGGAGAGACACGTTATGCTCCGGCCGCAGGACAATTTTTCCAACAGCCAGAGAAGGAGCGCCGCATTATGGCCACAACCTCCAAACCCGCGACCGCGCGCAAGCCGAACGCTGCATTCATGAAGCCCCTGACCCCCAGCGCCGAACTGGCTGCTGTCATCGGCTCGGAAGCCGTGCCGCGTACCGAGGTCACCAAAAAGATCTGGGAATACATCAAGAAGCACAACCTGCAAGATGCCAGCAACAAGCGCAACATCAACGCCGATGCCAAGCTGCGCCCGATCTTCGGCAAAGATCAGGTCACGATGTTCGAATTGACCAAGCTGGTCAACGCGCATCTGAAGTAAGCAGGCAAAGGGCGTACCCCGTACGTCCCTGCCTTCATATCGTCGCGACGCCCTGGTTCATCCCTGGGCGAGCTCGCCTCCCCAGCGCAGCCCTACTTATCGCGACAGCCTTGCCGCCCTCTCACCGGCACGGTTCGATCTCCCACATCAGCCTTTCCCGAAAGCCAAGCCTGGCGCGCCTCTGCAGGCAATCGGCATAGTTCGAAGCTGCATCGCATGCCGGCAACGCTCGCTTGTGTGGGCGTGCTTGCACGCCTATCAACGCTGCACATGTATGCATGCCCCGATGCCTGAACTAGCGTGTGACCCGCACGCATGCATGCACGCTGGAATGGGGGCATCTTCTTCGCATCCCGCCCCTGTCTCCTCGCCATCATGTACGCCGTTGCCATCTCGCCTAAGCGTGCTCATCCATGTCGCCACACATGCAGACAGGGCCAGGCCCAGAATGCAAAAAGCCGGCATATGCCGGCCTTTTGTCATTGCGCACGCACTCAGGCGTAGCTTGTCGGTGCAGTGCCTTCCAGCAAGGCCAGCCAGCCCTTGATCAGACGATACAGCACCCAGATCACGGTGGCGGCCAGTCCGATCCAGCCGATGAAGATGAGCGTCGCAATGGCGCTGATGGCCAGCCACAGCAGGGCCCACCAGAAGGTCCGCAGCAACCAGTCGAAATGAGCGGCGTAGACGGTGCCTGCGGCGTCCGAGCGCTTGAGATACATCAGCACGACGGCCGCCAACGTGGCGATGCCCAGGAATCCACTCGTCAAGAAGCCCAGGGCGTACAAGCCATAGGCCACGTGTGTCAGCGTGCGCAGGTCTAACGTCGTTCCGGGCACGGGGGTCTGGGGATCACTCACGATAACGCTCCAACGAATTGACTCGGTCAATCTTACCGCACAAAGCTACCCCGCCCACGGCCGTTGTTATTTGGGCACATTCAATGCTGGCGCGGCTTGCAGCCTGATTGGCGGTCTCATGCTGGCGGTCTCATGCATCTGCAGAAATCCTCAATGCCGGCGCCGCGCCCGCCCGCCTCCAAGCCGCACATGCCTCCAAGAAGCTGCCCCTTCAAGTGCCTCGCACCGCATGCCAAGCATACGACGCCCGCTCCAGTGCACGGCTTCTGTTTCCGAGTCCGAGTAGCTCCGCCTCGAGAGCTGGGGAGCTGCAATAGAAAAGACCCCGCAGCGCAAGCTGCGGGGTCTCTGGAATCAAAGCCTGACAATGACCTACTTTCACGGACGTCCGTCCACTATCATCGGCGCAAAGGCGTTTCACTGTCCTGTTCGAGATGGGAAGGAGTGGGACCACCTTGCTATGGTCGTCAGGCGTAACTGCTTGAGTCCCTGCCCTGTGTCGGCAGGTACTCCAATCCTGGAATACGGCACTGAGGCTGATGACTGCACCCGGAGTGTTCTCGACAGGCGCCAGCCATAAGGCTCTCACAAAGACAAAACCCCACAGGGGTTACCTGTGGGGTTCTGCGGAATAAAAGCTTGACGATGACCTACTTTCACAGACGTCCGTCCACTATCATCGGCGCAA